>NZ_VEBK01000020.1 GCF_007676755.1 Bacillus sp. FJAT-22090
TTAATCATTCTAGCTATATGTCTTAACGTTTTGCATGTTCAGTTTTCAATGTTCATGTTGTCGTCTTGTTTTAGCGACATTTAATATCTTAACAAATCTCACTGTTAATGTCAACAACTTTTTAAAAACATTTTTTTAAGAAGTTAGTAGTTAAAATGACAACTTGATAACTATACCACCATCTCATAAGATTGACAAGCCTTTTTCTCTATAAATTTTAAAACATTTTACCCAACGCTCTTTAATACTATATATAGAAGAAAACAAAAGGAGAGACACTACAAATAGTAGCAGCTCTCCTTATTTAATCAAATTAAATTTATTAGTCTCGATGGCGCATTGTTGGGAACAACAATACATCACGAATAGAAGCTGAATTCGTTAATAACATTACTAAACGATCTATACCGATTCCTAATCCACCTGTCGGAGGCATTCCGTACTCTAACGCTTCCAAGAAGTCTTCATCCATTTCGTGTGCTTCATCATTACCCGCTTCTTTTTCTACTAACTGTGCTTCGAAACGTTGGCGTTGATCGATTGGATCATTTAACTCCGTAAATGCATTTGCATGTTCGCGACGTACGATGAATAATTCGAAGCGATCTGTGAAACGACCGTCTTCCGGGTTTTTCTTTGCAAGAGGCGAAACTTCTACTGGATGTCCATAAATAAATGTCGGTTGGACTAATGTCTCTTCTACTTTTTGTTCAAAGAATTCATTTAGTACATGTCCTACTTCCATAGAAGGTTTCACTTCTACTCCATGCTCTTTAGCTAATGCGTGTGCTTCTTCTTTGGTCATTTCTTTCCAGAAGTCTACACCTGTAGTTTCTTTTACTGCATCAGCCATATGCCAGCGTCTCCAGCCTGGTGCAAGGTTGATTTCATCCTCTCCGTACATAATCGTTGAAGAGCCTAACACTTCTTGTGCAACATGAGAAACTAAATTTTCCGTTAAGTTCATAATGTCTTGATAATCAGCGTACGCCTCATATAGTTCAATCATGGTGAACTCTGGGTTGTGACGTGTTGAAACACCTTCATTACGGAATACGCGTCCAATTTCATATACCTTTTCTAGCCCACCTACAATTAGGCGTTTTAAATGTAATTCAATAGCAATACGCATATATAGTTCCATATCTAGTGCATTGTGATGTGTAATGAAAGGACGTGCAGCTGCTCCACCTGCAATAGAATGCAGTAATGGTGTTTCAACTTCTAGGTATCCTTGACCGTCTAGATAACGACGCATAGATTGGATAATGCGGCTTCTTGTAATAAACGTTGATTTGCTTTCATCGCTTGTCATTAAGTCTAAATAACGTTGGCGATAACGTTGCTCTACGTCTTTTAATCCGTGGAATTTCTCAGGCATTGGGCGTAAAGATTTCGTTAAAAAGGTAAATTCAACGGCTTTTACAGATAACTCTCCCACTTGCGTACGGAATACATTTCCACGTACACCAATAATATCTCCTAAATCTGCGGAATTAAATAATTCATATGCATCTTCACCGATAGCATCTTTACGTACGTAAATTTGGATCTGACCACCGAAGTCCTGAATATGAGCAAACCCGGCTTTCCCTTTTCCGCGTTTCGTCATAATTCGTCCAGCTATAATTACTTCATGTGGTGTTTCTTCTAATTGTTCTTTTGTAAACGCATCGAATTCTTCGACTACTTGATTACTCAAATGCGTACGTTCGAATTTACCTCCAAAAGGATCTAAGCCTTTCTCTTGAATTGCAGTCATCTTTTGTCTTCTCACCAAAAGCTGATCATTTAATTCTTCTACATTAGACATGTTTGTCACTCCTCCACTACCTACTATCCGCAAGTATCTTTTGTTACATTGAACTTATTGTACACAATTTCTGAGTTCTGTTCATCTTTTTCCTACGCATTTTGATATTTCTCATTATTCAGGTTACCTGCTAAAACGGAAAGAGCCGCCACTACATGTGACAGCCCCTCGTACCTTAAACAAGAATAGAATCGGCAAATCATATTGTTGTGAAGCTTCTTCTGCGAAATAGTACAAGTACACTTTTAATAATTCTACTACCTTTATATTATGAACGTACAGCTGACCATTTTAGCCTTCGAAATGCACGAATGCGTCTATCCCTCTGAATGTTCTCCATAAATGGACGCCTTCTCTCTGAACGTTCGCTAACTCTACGAAAGTACGCTCTGACCCTGGCTCTGTTAAAACTGGGTTTATTTCCACCAATGGTATGAGCACAAAACCTCTTTCCGTCATTCTTGGATGCGGTATCAGTAGGCTCTCTGTTTTCATAATCTCTTCATTATACAATAAAATGTCAAGGTCTACAGTTCGTGGACCCCAGTGTATTTCTCTTGTGCGCCCTAACTCCGCTTCAATTTCATTACACTTTTTCAACAATTCGTGCGGCGATAAGGATGTCTTAAGCTCGACTACCATATTCAAAAATGGCGATTGGTCCACGTATCCAACTGGGTCAGTTTCATAGATCGATGATACCTTTTCCACTTCTATACGGGATGATTCTCGTAATAATTGCACCGCTCGCTGAAGGTAATGCAGTCGGTTTCCGATATTCGACCCTAAAGAAACATATGCTATATTCATAGAGAACCTCTTACAATGTCAACCGCTACTGAAGCGTAATGACCTGCAATTGGAGGATTAGGCTTCACTAACTGGATGCGACATCCACTAACTTTAGCTTTGTATTCCTCTAAAATACGAGAAGCAATTTTTTCGGCAACTGCCTCTATTAACAGAAAGGGCTTTCCCTCCACTATTTCTTTACATAATTCAAAAACCTCTGCATAGTTAACCGTTTCTTCTAAACTATCTGTTTCTCCTGCCTTTTTTAAGTCGCAGGCTAATGTAATTGTTACACGAAAAATTTGGCCAAGCTTTGTTTCTTCTGGCAACGCCCCATGGTATCCATAAAACTCTAGATCATTCAAATGTATATAATCCATAATTAAATCCCACTCTCCTCGTATACTACTTTTCCAGTCAACACATCCATCATTTTTGTCATGCGTGTTATCTCTTTAACGTCATGCACACGTACCATATGGCAACCAAGCTGTAAACCGTAGCAAACGGTAGCTCCCGTTCCCTCCATCCGCTCATCCACCGGAAGATTTAGTACATTCCCGATCATTCGCTTACGAGATGTCGCAAGTAAAACTGGATATCCAATGTCAACTAAATCTTGTAAATGCTGCATCATCCAAATATTCTGCTCTGTCGTTTTACCAAAGCCAATACCTGGATCTAACCAAATATGTTCGTCTGGTACGCCGGCTTTTTTTGCAATTTGGATACATTCTTCTATGTCTTGTTTTGCCTCTATCCAAAAATTAGTATAATCTTCGTTATCCCGATTATGCATTAGAATAATGGGAACACCTAGCTCTGCAGCCACCTTTGCTATATTAGGGTCTTTTTTAGCACCCCAAATGTCATTAATAACATGTGCTCCAGCCAGTACCGCAGCTCTGGCAACTTCTGATTTGTACGTATCAATGGATATTACTGCATTTACTTCTGCGTGGATCGCACGGATAACCGGAATAACGCGCGCTATTTCCTCTTCAACCGAAATGACTGTATGCCCTGGTCTGGTCGACTCTCCACCCACGTCTATTATTTTCGCACCATCTGCAACCATTTGTTTTGCTTTAGCAATTGCAGATTCTATATTATTAAACTTTCCACCATCTGAAAACGAATCTGGTGTGACGTTTAATATTCCCATTACAATTGTTTCTTTTCGAAAGTCTAATGTGACTCCGCCAGCTTCAAAAGCTTGCGTATTATATTGCAAATTCATCTTCCTATCCCTTCTTCCTGAACACACCTTATATACGCTTCATGGAGTACATTATATATAGGTCCCTGGTTACCTAAGTATTGTATTTCATCTACTTGTTGAATAGGAACAATTTCTTGTACCGCATTCGTGATGAATACTTCATCAGCTGATTCTACTTCATCTTTCGTAAAAAAACCTTCCTCTACTTCGATTAATGAACTTCGTAAAATCCAATGACGAGTGATTCCAGCAAGTATTCCGGTTTTCAACGATGGTGTATATACCTTTCCATCCTTCGCCCAAAATATATTCGATGTGATTCCTTCTGCGATGAAACCATCAGATGTTAGAAAAAAACCTTCATGCGTTGCTAATGTTTCTACTTCAAATCTTGCTTGAATGTTATTTGCGTAATGATGAGATTTATGACGATTCATACTTTCCGGTGAGTTTCGGACCGTTTTTAACCATACTGCATGCTTTTCCGTTCCTCTGTTTGCAATCGGTAAAGCTTTTCGGAATAAAATCATTGTAGGTTTTTCATAGTGAGACGGTTGGAGTCCTATATCATGGACCCCAGCTGAAATATTTAATCGAAAGTAGCCGTCTTCCCCACTATTGGCTTTCGTTAACTCTTCAATAGCTTTCAAAACCACCTCTTCCTCATATGGCATCGACACGCGAAAATCGGCTAATGCTCTTGAAAGACGCTCCCAATGCTCTTTCCATAAAAACACCTGACCGTTATAGGTGCGAAACGTTTCGAAAAAACCGAGTCCGTACAAAAAGCCATGGTCATACGCAGAAACTTTTAACTCATCCGAACGATATAATTTTCCATCTTTCCAAGCATCCATTTATATAGACTCCTGAACTGCAAGAATATGTTTTTCAATGAAGTTCCGAATAAGCCTTTTTCCTTCTTCCGTCATAATCGACTCTGGATGGTACTGCACACCTTCAATTGCAAACTCTTTATGGCGAAGTCCCATAATTTCCCCTTCTTCTGTCCAAGAAGTCACTTCCAAGCAAGCAGGTAACGACTCTTTTTCTACAAGGAGCGAATGGTATCTCGTTGCATGAAAAGGATTTGGCATATTTTCGTTTACACCTTTTCCATCATGATAGACAGGGGAAGTTTTCCCATGCATTAGACGTTTTGCACGAATGACATTTCCTCCAAATGCTTGCCCGATCGATTGATGTCCTAAACAAACACCGAAAATAGGGATTTTACCCGCAAAAAGCTTTATCACATCCAAGCTGATTCCCGCCTCGTTCGGTGTGCATGGTCCCGGTGAAACGACAATTATTTGAGGAGCTAACCGTTCGATGTCACCTATTGATAATACATCATTTCGAACTACTTTCACTTCCACACCTATTTCTCCAATATACTGAACAAGATTGTATGTAAAGGAATCGTAATTATCGATCATTAATATCATTTTAGTACCCCTTCTGCCATAGCTTTTGCTTGCCACAATGCTTTTGCTTTATTTAATGACTCCATGTACTCTGCACTTGGGAGGGAATCAATGACAATACCTGCTCCAGCCTGAATATGTGCCATCCCATTTTGAATAAATGCCGTTCGAATTACTATATTTAACTCTAAATCTCCAGAAAAACCTAGCCAACCAATAGATCCGGTATATAAGCCCCTTCGAACAGGTTCTAGTTCCTCAATAATCTCCATCGTCCGAATTTTAGGGGCACCCGTAATTGTCCCTCCAGGGAACATTGCCTGTACAATTTCTGCATTTGATGTGCCCGGACGAAGCGTCCCTTTTACATTGGAGACAATATGCATCACATGCGAATATCGTTCAATCACCATGAACTCGTCAACTTCTACTGTACCGTACGCTGATACTCTGCCTAAATCATTTCGCTCTAAGTCTACAAGCATTACATGCTCTGCTCGTTCTTTTTCATTTTCAATTAGTTCATTTGCTAATGCAATATCTTCAGCATCGCTTTGGCCTCGCGGTCTAGTCCCAGCGATGGGGCGGGTAGACAATTCTCCTCCCTTTTTCTTCACTAAGAGTTCCGGTGATCCAGAAACGACAGCAAACTCTGGCGAATGAATATAGGCCATATAAGGCGATGGGTTAAATGCGCGCAAAGCTTCATACATGTCAATCGGTTGTACTGATAACTCTTTTGATTGACGGACAGACAGATTTACTTGAAATACATCTCCTTGTGCAATATACTGTTGCACTTTTCGTACGGCATCTTCAAATTGAGCAGGTTTGACAGATACATGCAGCTTTGTTTGATCTTCTGCAATTTCAGTTGCTCCTCCTGGCATAAATGTACGAGACGCCATACCATTTTCTGCAGCCTGCCTATACTGCTCTTCTAAATCCGTTAAATCTACATCACTCGTAGACAGCTTCATAAGTGTTACGATTTCTGTTTGAACATCCAACACCGCCCAAAAATCAAATAAATAAAAGTAGATGTCCGGAATATGTAAATCGTCTTCTGCGATCGTTGGTAATATTTCTATCTTTCGAGCATAATCATAACTAATAAATCCAGCAGCACCGCCTTGAAAATCTGGTAGATCCTCATGAAAAGGTAATTTATAAGAAGCTATCAACTTTTCTAGCTCTTCCAAAGCTTCCCCCTTTCGTACTTCTGTTTCTCCATTTCTCCACTGGATATGCAGACCCGCATCCACTGAATTAGTTACAGCTAACGGATTCCAAGCGGCTACCGACAAGTAACCTCCACGTCCACTTTCAAAAAACAAATGATGGGACTCCTCACCTGCTATCTCTTTATATGCATAAAAAAAAGCTTCTTTTGATAGATGAAAAGTATGCGTCTGAAGTTTTAAATCCACTTTTTCAAATCCCCCTAAAAAACGATTTGCCTTCATCTTAACTTGAAACCGATACTTATTGCCACACAAAAAAGAGAGGAAGCAATATTTGCCCCCTCTCCGTTCATCGTTATTAGTCTTCGAATTGATATAGCGGAGTACTTAAATAGCGCTCTCCGTTATCAGGTATAATCGCAACTACTTTTTTACCTTTGCCTAGTTGTTTTGCAAGCTGAAGTGCCCCATAAATAGCAGCTCCTGCGGAAACTCCACCTAAAATACCTTCTAGTTTTGCCACTTCACGTGATGTTGTATAAGCATCTTCGTTCGATACTTGAATAATAGAATTATACAATTCAGTATCCAATACCTCTGGAACAAATCCCGCACCAATACCTTGGATTTTATGTGGACCTGGTTTACCACCGGATAAAATATTTGAGTCTTTTGGTTCTACAGCTGCAATATGAATATCCGGGAATTTTTCTTTTAATACTTTTCCGGCTCCTGTAATCGTTCCACCAGTCCCGATTCCCGATACAAATCCATGTAATTCATCAAATGCTTCTGCAATTTCAGGGCCTGTTGTTAAACGATGTATCTCTGGGTTTGCTTCATTGTTAAATTGTTGTGGCATAAACCATCCGTTTTCATTGGCTAACTCTTCTGATTTTGCAATCGCACCTTTCATCCCATCGGCTCCAGGTGTCAGCACTAACTCAGCTCCATAAGCGCGAAGCAGGTTTCTGCGCTCTAGGCTCATCGTGTCTGGCATTACTAAAACTGCATTATATCCTTTTGCTGCTGCAATCATTGCTAACCCAATACCTGTGTTCCCGCTTGTTGGTTCAATAATCGTGCTGCCTTCTTTTAATTTACCTTCTTTTTCAGCCGCTTCAATCATTGCGAATGCGATACGATCTTTTACGCTGCTGCCCGGATTGAAGTACTCTAATTTAACATAGACTTCCGCGTCTTCTGTATTTGTAACTCTGTTTAATTTTACGATCGGTGTTTTCCCAATTAAATCTAATACGGATTGTGCTAACTTCGTCATAGTCCCACTCCTAATCCCTACTCAATTAATAGGTTTTATTTTCTATATCATACCAATCCTAAAGAGCGATTGTCAATAATATTACGTAGTATATGTTAAGAGTACGCCTGCATTCTTTTTAGAATAGAGTTTTTCTCTATTGTTTCAGGATAATTTTTTTAAAATTGCCAAGAGCACAGTTTTCACTGTACGTTTTTATATACTTTCTTTTCTTTCAAAAAAGCGCAAGCGTCCTTTACGCACAAAACCTGCCCTTCTACAAATTTAGCAACAGGTTTCGTACATGTTTGTGTAAGGAAAGAAAAAATACTTCCTTATGCATAGACAAAAAAGCGCACTCCTTAGAATACGCTTTTACTGTTCGCTATAAAACCACTCTGCTTTAAATTCTTCCCAAAATGCTTCTTGTGTGACTGATTGTGGCAGTTGGTCAAGTGCAAGTTCTCTGCGAATATGATCCTTTACATCCGCAAAAGAGAAGGATTGTCCCTCGAATACACTTGTTACTTGTGCAACTGCAAATCGACCCTCTTTTAACGGGATAGTATTGCTCCATTTTCCTATTTTTACTTTAGGTAAGGCCTTTATTAACATCTCATCTACAGATTCTGTACCTTCTGAAATGTATCCAATATCCCCCCCTAGACTAGCGGAGCTTATATCTGAGGAACGCTCTCTTGCTAATCCATCGAACGAAGAGCCATTTTTAAGCTCTTCTACTACTTCATTTGCTTCATCCTCTGTCGCAACATAAATTACACTTGTACGATAGGATGTTGGGATATTATACAGATTTTTATTATTTTCATAAAATGATTTAATTTCGTCATCTTTTATAACAATATCTTTTGCTAACACTTTTTCTAAAATTAAGCGGGAGCGTACTTTTTTACGCATCACTTCTTCATCGGAAAATTGAAGCGTTGTATCCGCCCCTTCTTGGGTAGATCGAATAAGTGCAAGTTCCAAATCCACTTCTGAATCATTTACTTTAATATTATATTTTTTGGCTGCCGCTTCCATCACTTCCGCGTTCACCATATCCAGCAAAACTTCTTTTCCGTACATCGATTCCATCGCTGCCATCCATTGTTTCTTCGTAATAACTTTACCATCAACTGAAGCGACTTCCTCTTCTGTTTCGCTAACTTTCTCATTTGGATTTGGTATCAACCAAGCAATGAACCATAGCAAATTACCTAGCAAAAGAAGACTGAGTACGATAAGTACTGGTTTAGTTTTTAAACGTCGTTTTGGTTGGGTATTTACGTCATTACGAATTGATTTCATCGATAAATGACTCCAATTCTTCTACTGAATACTGGTACTTCTCCATACAGAAGTGACAGTGAGCTTCAGCTCCGCCATCCTCTTCGATCATATCACGAATCTCACTTTCACCTAAACTGATGATCGCGCTCCCAAATCTTTCTTTAGAACAATTACAATCGAACTCAACTGGCATCGTACTTAAAATTTGCACATTTTCTTCACCTAATATTTCAAATAGTAATTCCTCTGGAGATAATCCCTTTTCAATCATTTTCGAAACTGGCTCCATTTTATTTAAATGCTCTTCAATAACCGTAATAGTTTCATCATCTGTGCCAGGCATAAGTTGAATAACGAACCCACCTGCGGCTAATATTGTATTGTCGGGATTAACTAAAACTCCAAGCCCTACGGAAGAAGGAACCTGTTCTGACACAGCAAAATAATACGTAAAATCTTCAGCAATTTCACCGGAAGTAATCGGTACCTGTCCCGTAAAGAATTCCCTTAAACCCAGGTCTTTCACTATTGTAAGCGTTCCTTCCGTACCTACTGCACGTCGAACGTCTAATTTTCCTTTTTCGTTTAACTCAAAGTGCGTTTGTGGATTCGTCACATATCCACGGACTTCCCCTTTAGCATTACTATCAATAATCATTGGACCAATTGGACCGTTTCCTTCTACTTTGACCGTAATCTTGTCTTCTCCTTTTAACATAGCCCCTATCATCACAGCAGCGGTCATTGATCTTCCGAGTGCTGCTGATGCTGTTGGCCATGTCCCATGGCGACGTTGTGCTTCTCCTACAGTATCAGTCGTTCGAACTGCAAATGCACGAACATTTCCATTAAAAGCTAATGCTCTCACTAAGTAATCATTCATTTATCTCATACCTCTTTCCTCTATATTTCGTTGATATATTAAATATAAGCCCTTTAATGTTAGAAAAGGATCGATAACGTCCATTACAGTCGTTTCATCACCTATTAAAGAGGCCATTCCACCTGTTGCAATTACTTTCGGGGTTTGCTTGGAAGCCTTTTTCATTCGGTTGACTATGCCCTCCACTTGACCTACATACCCATAGACGATACCAGCCTGCATAGCGGATACAGTATTTTTTCCAACGACATGATCGGGTCTTGTTAACTCAATTCTTGGAAGCTTACTCGCTCTCGTAAATAACGCCTCTGTCGATATACCAATGCCTGGAGCAATAGCCCCACCCATATAATCTCCTTTTTCGTTTACAAAGCAGTAAGTTGTGGCTGTACCAAAATCTACGATAATAAGAGGAGTACCATATTCGTGAATAGCAGCTACCGCATTTACAATTCGATCTGCCCCAACTTCTCGGGGGTTTTCGTATTTAATATTTAAGCCCGTTTTAACACCGGGTCCAACTACTAATGGTTTAATACCAAAATATTTTTTGCACATCGCTTCCAATGAAAACATGATAGGAGGCACGACAGAAGAAATAATAATACCCTCTATTTGATCAAATGTGATATTCGCATGTGAAAATAATGCTTTCACTTGCATTCCATATTCATCTTCCGTTTTTAGACGATCCGTTTCCATTCGCCAATGATGTATCAATAAGTCATTCTCATATACCCCTAAAACAATGTTGGTATTCCCTGTATCTAACACAAGTATCATCTAGCTTGTCCTCAACTCTCTCGTAAGTTTTCCAACATATCATACCATATATAAGATCAAAGAAAAAAGCTGATTGCCTCGCATGTATGCGATAAACAATCAGCTTCCCTATTCTATTAATCTCTTCGTTCTTCTTGAATCGGATTATCTGGAATACTTGGTGTTTCCATTTCTTTTGGCAAGTCGCCAATAGAAGGATCTCCCGAAGCTCCGACAGCATCCGTTTCTTCTTCTTTTTTAAGGTTTACTGGAGAGTCCTGATTTGCTTGTTCATAAGATCTCTCTGGAAGAGTACCATGCTCTTCCAAATGCTTGATTTGAGCGGCATCTAACGTCTCCACTTCAAGTAACGTATTGGCGATTAAGTTTAGTAATTCGCGTCTTTCCGTTAAGATTTGTTTCGTACGCTCGTATTGCTCTTTAATCATCGTTTGCATTTCATGGTCAATTTCATATGCAATAGCATCCGAATAATTTTGCTCGGAGTTAAAGTCACGACCCAAGAAGACATTTCCTCCTTGCGCTTGACCAAACTGCATTGGTCCAAGTTTGTCACTCATACCATATTCCGTAACCATACTTCTCACAATACCAGTGGCACGTTGGAAGTCATTATGTGCACCAGTTGAAACTTCACCAAATGTGATATCCTCCGCTACACGACCGCCTAATAAGCCAGCCACTTTGTCTAGCAATTCTGGTTTAGTCATGAAATAACGATCTTCTTTTGGTAACATCACTGCATATCCACCCGCTTGACCACGAGGTACGATTGTCACTTTATGAACGATTTCCGCGTCATCTAATGTTAATCCGATAACTACGTGTCCCGCTTCGTGGAATGCAACAATATTACGTTCTTTAGCTGATATGACCTTACCTGATTTAGCAGGACCTGCAATTACACGGTCAGTTGCCTCATCAATATCACTCATATCAACCTTTTTCTTATTACGTCTAGCTGCAACAAGTGCTGCTTCGTTTAATAAGTTTTCTAAATCTGCTCCGGAGAAACCTGGAGTACGTTGTGCAATGGCTTTTAAATCCACCGACTCATCCAATGGTTTGTTGCGAGCATGCACTTTAAGTACTGCTTCACGTCCTTTAACATCTGGACGACCTACTGTAATTTGACGGTCAAAACGACCCGGACGAAGAAGAGCTGGGTCTAAAATATCTGGTCTGTTCGTTGCAGCAATGATAATGATACCTTCATTGGCACCAAACCCATCCATTTCAACTAGCAGTTGGTTTAGCGTTTGCTCACGCTCATCATGCCCGCCACCAAGACCAGCTCCACGTTGACGACCTACTGCATCAATTTCATCAATGAAAATAATACAAGGTGCATTTTTCTTCGCGTTTTCAAATAAGTCACGAACACGGGATGCCCCGACTCCGACAAACATTTCAACGAAATCCGATCCACTAATAGAGAAGAACGGCACACCAGCTTCTCCTGCAACCGCACGAGCAAGCAATGTTTTACCAGTACCAGGAGGACCTACTAACAATATCCCTTTCGGAATTCGTGCTCCAATTTCCACGAACTTACGTGGATCTTTTAAGAAATCTACTACTTCTACTAGTTCAGCTTTTTCTTCATCTGCTCCAGCAACATCTGTAAACCTAACTTTTTTCTTTTCATTATCATATAGTTTAGCCTTGCTCTTACCAAAGTTCATCACACGGTTACCACCGCCTTGCGATTGGCTTAATAAGAAGAAGAACAAAATGATGATGATTAAGAATGGTAATAATCCAGTGAAAAATTGAACCCATCCGCTCGTTTTTGGAGCTTCTACTATTTCAACTTTAACTGAATTTGCTTTTGCCAAAGTGCGAATTTCAGCTTGTAATTGCTCACTATTATATGGGAGCTTGGACAAGAAAGTTTCGCCTTCTTTATAGCCCTTCATCTTACCTTCTACAAAGTAAACCCCTTGTTCCGGCTGCATAGTAAAGCTTGTTACTTCTCCTTTTTCTAGAGAAGTCATAAATTCGTCATAACGAATATTTTTAGTTGGTTGATTGCCCGAATTAAACGTCGCAAAAATCCCAACAATTACAAAAAATATTAATAAGTATAGTATAGCGTAGCGCAGTGCTCGATTCATTCCCAGCCTCCTCACAAGGTAAACAGAAAAACTAAAGATAATCTTATCACACGAATTTTTTAACGTACAATGAAAAGCCTTTTAGTTTAGCATTAAATTAAAAAGAATAAACTTCTTTCTTCAATACGCCAACATATGGTAAATTTCGGTATTTCTCTGCGTAATCTAAACCATAACCCACAACGAATGCATCCGGCACTTCGAACCCAACGTAATCTGCCTTTAGGTCCACTTTTCTTCCAGTTGGTTTATCAAGCAATGTAACAAGTTTAATCGATTTTGCTTTTCGATATTTGAAAAGATCAACTAAATAGCTTAACGTCATGCCGCTATCAATAATATCTTCGATGATTAAAATATCCCGACCTTCAACACTTGTGTTTAAATCTTTGACAATTTTAACTTCCCCCGAAGAAACTGTAGCATTTCCATAGCTTGATACATCCATATAATCCATTTCAATATATGTATCTACTCGCTTCATCAAATCCGACATAAAAGGCATTGCACCTTTTAAAATACCAATAGCTAATGGAAACTTATCTTTGTATTCTGCTGTTAGTGCTGCACCTAATTCACGTGTTTTTTCTTCAATTTGTTCTTCTGTTAATAATACTTTAAGAATGTCTTTTTCTAACATTGTTAGTCTCCTCTAATCATTGATCTCGCATTACATATAGGACATAATTTTGCGAGTTGAATTTCTTTGAAAATTTTTCTCCATAGCGAAGTCCAATTACTGCTATTATATCATTTTTCTGCGTTACAAGTATTGGCCACTCTAGTCTTTCTAGCGCATTGATTTTTTCATCTATAAATAGCCGAGAGATTTTTTTAGGAGAAGTCATCCCTTTTATGTGGATACGATCTCCATCCTCTTTTTGCCTTATAAGAAGAGGTAAAGAATCACTCTCTAGTTCGACAAACCATTTCTCGCCAGAAATATCTTCAGATAAGTCTCTCGTCAAGTAGATGGAATAACCTGCACCAATATCTGTCCAACAATTCTCTTCTACTACGTTCCTAGTAACTAAAGGTTGCTGTTTAAAAGAGGTAAACTGAACATTATTGTAATGACGAACGAGGAAAAAAGCATTTGGCAAATGAATCATTATGTTGCCTTCATGCTCATTACAAGCAGCCAAAATAGAATCGATTAGACGATCATTAAGAAGTATATCGGAGTTGTTGTATAGATACTTTAATAGTATTAGAATCACCCTTCTTTGTAAAGCAATGGGCACTTCTGAAAAGTACTTTGTATCTAGAAAAAAAGCACCTTCTCGATCGACCGTCACAAGTTGCTCATACTCTCTCTTAGCCATTACCTGTAATAAGTCATCATCTTGCTGTTGTTTCTCTACAAATACACGAATACTTTCGTTTATATTTGGATTTTCCTCTCTCAACAGCGGAACAATGGTATGGCGAATACGGTTTCTTGTATATGTATGTTTATCATTGCTTGGGTCATGTCTAAAATCTTGTTCGCTAAAATGAATAAATTCGAAAACTTCTTCTTTCGTAATACATAGAAATGGGCGTATGATCTTACCTACAGAAAAAGTTCTAGTTCTTGGTATACCAGTAATAGAAGACGAAATCGAACCCCTTGTAAGTGACATAATAACCGATTCTATTTGATCATCTGCATGATGTCCAAGTACTAACTTTCCATAATGATACTTTTCCATAGTATTTTTAAAGAAGGTGTAACGCTCTTCCCGACATATTACTTGTATATTGCCATTTTCCGCAGCAACCCTTTTTGGTACTTCAAGAGTTGCTGCATAAAATGGAATGTTTAATTTTGCTGCGAATTGCTCGACAAATCTCATATCCTCCGCCGATTCTTCTCCTCTTAACTGATGATCTGCATGTGCAATACCTAATTCCATACGATATGTTTCTTTTAATTCATTTAAAACAAGAACTAAAGCTATGGAATCTGCTCCGCCAGAACAAGCAATAAGAAGATGCTCCCCTTCTTCTATCAGTTGATGCTTGTCTATATATTCTTTTACTTTGCGAATGAGTGAATGCATCTTCTCACCTTTTCTCTTATGTTCAGCTTCAGCACCTTGCCTGTCGGGGCAGACATAGGTGCCTGCGCTTTTCTTATTAGTGTACCATGTTTTCTTGGTATTTAGCCGCTTGACGAGGGGAAAAGATAGACCATTCTGGAACTGCGTGTCTAACTTGCATGAAAATAACCGTTCGATCATCTCCAGGCAAAGAGTATGTCTCTTCCAGCTTTTTCACAAATCGTTCTGCGTCCATCGTTGGATCTTGTAGTATTTTCTTATAATACATTTCTTGCTTTTCAATCGATGTATTTGCAGAAAAGACCCCATCTGAAAGCATTACCAGAACATCTCCATCTTTAATATCTACTTTCCTTGCCTCAATTGAAAAGGTTGGTAAAAATCCAAATGGAACATGCTTGCTTTCAATCTTCCGCATATTATTCCCTCGAATTAAATACGTCGACATACTCCCCGCCTTCCATGACCAAAGTTCTCCTTTTTGTAAATCTATTAATGCTAAGTCCACTGTCGCATAACTATCTGTGTCATCCTGTAAACTCATCATATAATGAAGTGTATGCATCGTCGTTTCTGGATCCATTTTTTTATTCAGACATTCGCGCATAAATTGCATCACTCTTCTACTCTCACGGTGTGCCTCCACATTATTCCCCATTCCATCTGATAAAATAACAGCAAGTAAACCCGGATGTAGTTGGAAAACAGCGTGTGCATCCCCTGAATAGATTGTATTTCTACTAGATGAAGTGTAAATATCATGTGTTATTTGAAAGCGTACAGATGATTTACAGGTCATTTGAACATGTTCGTAAGGATGATGAATTTCCTTCATAGACGTAATTTCAAATGGCTCTTTCCATAATTCATATAAAATCGGAAGAACTAATCTTTCACCTATCATTTTGGCTCTAGACTCTACCGGTAAACAACATACAACTTCCATTTGTCCCATCTCAACATTTAATACATCAATTTGAAAGTATGGAATATTACACTGCTGAAATTTTTGTTTTATTTCCTCTTCATGCGAAGTATATAATGTCACATCATTTTCTAAATTACTCATTAGTTCACCCATATGATTTCCCATATCCCGAAGTTTTAGGGCAAACATTTTTTTACCATGCTGCATTTCGTATGCTAATTGTTTTTTTGCCTCTCTTTCTTTTAGCTCTTTCATGATTTGAACTGGTTTTACACATTTGTACTCCATTCTTTTTTCGATTTGAACCCTCGTCTTTTTAGATTGATCTTCCCATTGTTTCATCAGTTCTGGAATACCATTTGATTTTGCCCCCCAGCATGTTTCGTAACGGAAGCATGATTGACAGACCGGCAATGCCCTCGCCTGCCCTTTCTGAGCCGTTGTTTTCGGGTCAAACCGATCGGATATAAATCGAGTGATAAAGTCAACAAAGTGTTGAAACTCTTGGAGCTGATGATTCACTTTTTCTGTCATCCACTTTTGCCTTTTCAACAAAACATTTGTAGTATCCGGAAAAAGTTGATCCTTTAACGTTTGAATCCAACTAGATGGAATGATAAAAAACAACAAAGAGGCAGCGACTAAGGATCCAATATAAACGGAATCTAAAGGTAACGTCCTATCGTATAGAATGAAGAAAAAAGTAGCTCCAAGCATACTAAAAGCCTGCCATAGCCTACCAAAGGGTTTATGAAGCCCAGCGAAAAAACCGGTTAACGCATATACAGCAATCATTCCACTAAAACTGAGCTTTGAAATACTTAATACCGTTCCAGAGAGTACCGCCACTACTGTAGCGAGTTGTACGCCACCCACTGCCGCTGAAACCGCAATGACTAAATGTGCAAAAAATAACGGAATAGAAACATATCCGTAAATATACGAGGACATTCCAGTTAACACTAATGCTCCTATTAATAATGCAGCTCCCATTCTTTCAGCCGTCCACCTTTTATGAAGAAAGTCTGGCATCGGAAGAAAAAGCTGAAACAAAAATATCGTCATAAATAGCGCAAGCACACCTTCGTATGCAATCGCCAACCAAACAGAGCCAGGAATATCACCACTGTACGAAACAAATTGCCATATAGCCTGTACAGTTATTACATCTATAAAAATAAAAAGTGGTATAGGTATTTTCTTGATGACCCTTTTCGAGTGAATCGGTAAGATAAGTGCCTGCAATGCATGAATTACAACTTGTCCAAGTCCTAGTGTAAAGCTACCTAGAAGGGCTCCTGCTAGTGTCCACGGTAAAAAGCGTGGATATCGTAAGCTAACGAGTGCCCATATGGGTAGAAAAAAAGGAACAGAAGCTTCAAATAGGACAACTTGTGCCAAGAAAAAAGATAAAACAAAAAAAGTAACTGTAAGTAAAATGGATACTTTACGTGCTTGTAAACCTTCTGTAATCCTTCTCAAAGACAAACCTCTTTTTTGTTCTTGCTCATACATTGTTTTCAAACCGTATACCTCCTCGTATTCAACTATTGATCGAAGTATACCTACTCTACATACAAAAAGTATGTCTCTTTCTGACATTTTCCTATAAAAAGTTTTCGACGCTTTTAGCCATGAAGTGAAAACCCCAAAATAATCCATTAGGCCACTCAAAAGAAATTCGTACCAACCTATCAAATACAGCATTAACGAAAGAAATGCCATTAAAAAATAGTCATCCACATTTTCAAAATCACCAACTAGGAAAGAAAAGAGATTAGATTTTTCTCTTACACAATCAAAATTAGAGATAATAAACTACACGCTTTTTGTCAGAATAAACAATCTCTTTAATATTTTTATAAATTTTTAAAAGAAGTATTGACACTTTGACTAAACGCTTGTAATATGTAATTTGTTCGTTAAAAACGGCGGCGTAGCTCAGCTGGCTAGAGCATTCGGTTCATACCCGAAAGGTCGTGGGTTCGACTCCCTCTGCCGCCATATTTTTTTACTAGATTGCTATTTCCTCTTCACTTCTTTTATGGTAGGATATAAATGGTTAGAAAAGTAACTAAATACATATTCATATGGCCCCTTGGTCAAGCGGTTAAGACACCGCCCTTTCACGGCGGTAACACGGGTTCGAATCCCGTAGGGGTCATCTAATAAAAGCAGTTTCGAAAGTTAAACTTTTGAAGCTGCTTTTTTCATATAACAAATAATAAAGGAGCTTCCGCTATGTATCCAAATAGACTTGCACCCATCGAAGCTGCAAAACATTTTATTTCTCTTCACTTCCCTGATTGTCAGGGTGCCATTTTAGCAGGAAGCGTAATACGAGAAGAAGCGACAGATACTTCCGATTTAGACATCGTAGTGTTTAGTGAAAACATTCATTCCTCCTATAGAGAGTCTCTGATCCACGATGGTTGGCCTATCGAAGTCTTTGTTCATAATTTAACCTCTTATAAAGCTTTCTTTGAAAGTGATCGCAAAAGAGCGAGACCTTCTTTACCCAGAATGGTTGCAGAGGGCCTTGTTTTAAAAAATGAAGGAATCCTGAAAGCTATCCAAACAGAAGCAAAACAGCTATTAACCGCGGGACCTGAACCATGGACAATTGAAGTAATCAACATGAAACGCTATTTTATAACAGATGCTTTAGAAGACTTTATCGGCAGCAATAATAGATCCGAGTTATTATTTATCGCTAATACACTAGCTGAACTGATCAGTGAGTTTATTTTACGTACAAATTTTAGATGGATTGGTTCGTCAAAATGGATTATCCGTTCCTTAAAAGAGTTTGATGAAATGTTTGCAGCACAATTCATTAAAGCTTTTGATCTTTATTATTTAACTGGAAAGAAAAGTGAAGTAATTGCCATCGTCGAGGAGGTATTACAGCCTTATGGAGGTCGCTTATTTGAAGGATTTTCTTTAGGAAAATGACAAGCTATTAAGGATTGCACTTTTTCCCCCTACACACTTAAAAAGAGGCACCCAAGTGACTTTGGATGCTTCTTTTTCTATTTATCAAAGATTTGCAATCGGTGGTGATTGTCATGTTCGATAAAACTAGTAAAGTATTGGCGAATCGTTTCTTTATGCTCTCCAATATGGAAGACCTTATCCCATTCTACTTCAGCAATTGCCTCAAGCTGCTCCATGATTGATTGACGCTGTTGTTTTGCATAAGAGAGGGTTTCTTGAAATGTTTGTTCATTTGCACGGGCTGCGGCTTTTTCATTAAAGTCTTCGAAATTTGGAAATGCTTCAAGCTTTTCACCTTCTTTCATATTCGGGATCCGCTGATCCAACGTAAATCGATCCCATTCTGCTAAGTGCATGACTATCTCGTTTGGCGACCACTTACCTGTTTTATAGGGAGTATTGGCTTTGTCCTCACTTAATTTTGATAATGTATCTAACCAACTTAAATATCCTAAATGTGCTTGTCGTATTACCTCTTTTGTCATGGTTTTTCCTCCAACAGCATTTTAAATAAATTGTTGTACAAAAAAAGGTGCCAGCAAAGCTGAACACCTTTTCATCTATTAAACATTTTTTCTACCGATAAAACAGACAGCATGTTATCCTCTTTTTGCGCCTCTGCCGCCGCGCTTAGATTCTGTTGCACGCTTTAACGTAGACAAACGATCTTCACTATCCTTTAAGAATCGTGCCATTTTTTGTTCAAAATTCTCTTTACTTGGACGATCACGATCATTTGGGCGATTGTTGTTACGTGGACGCTGAGAACGTTCCGGTCTCTCTGGTCTTTCCGCTTGTGGCTTTGCTTTACGAATAGATAATCCGATTTTGCCATCCGCTTCAACATTCATCACCTTAACTTCAACAACGTCTCCAACCTTCAAATGCTCATTAATATCTTTCACATAATTATCCGCAACTTCACTAATGTGAACTAGACCTGTTGAGCCTCCTGGCAGCTCGACGAATGCTCCGAAGTTAGTGATTCCTGTTACTTTACCTTGTACCTTGCTGCCTACTTCAATTGACATAAAAAAAATGCTCCTCCTTAAAATTTAAACGACTCTTTAGCGAGTTAGTATGACTTTTTCATACCGTCCCTATCTTTATTATAGCTAACAAAAAAAGAGTGTCAATAAGACTACTCTTTTATGAGTTCATTTTTTAATTATTTCTCGTTATTTTCTGGAAGGGTAAAAATGATTTCCCCTTCCTCGGAAAGGAAATATTCTTTTCTTAATAGTTTTCCAATGTACTCATCGTCATTTAACTTGGAAATTTGAAGTTTTAGCATCTCTTGTTCTTCTTGCACTTTAGCAAGTTCCTCGGAGACTTTCTCTTTTTGCAATCTTTTTTCTTCTAATGTATTATTGCTACTTGCTAACGTAGAAGCTAAAAGACCGATTAAAACAACGGTCATTACTCCTAAAGTTGCTAAGCGTCTAAATAAACGAACCTTTTTTGCTTTTTTATGATTTTCTTGACGTTCAATAGAGCGAACATAATCTACGTTAATTGATGCAACTTGTTTCTCGGCGGAACTATTTCTTTGCTTTTCTCCCATTTCGCTCTCTCCCGTCAAAATTTCTCAATTTTTCGTGTACTTTTTATTATAACGGAAGTTTGGTTTTTTCTTAAGAGCCAAAGGCCATATTTTCTTATATAAAAAATGAAACGGTCGCACTACTGTTACAAGTATAAAAAAGATTAATCGCAAAATTTTATGGATAAGTGTTATGAATATGCGAATCACGAACCAAATTGGTTGTATGATTAAACGTAAAAAAACTCTTCCCATAAATCGAAAAATAGGCTGAAAAATCTGCTCATATAATAGTATTCCTACTAATTGTGCTAATGGATCATAAATTCTCCATATTCCATCCCGAACATTAAATAGAATGTAAAAGGTCCCTAATCCAAGGGCTATCCAAACAAATATTTCAAAAGCGATACTATACTTAAAAACAAATGTACGCCTTGGAAAACTATTCATTACAACGCGAGTCCCTTCAATTATGGCACCAATTACTATTCCACTCAATACCATTAATAAAAGGCTATAAAATTGTAGAGAGAGTGTCATCCGAATAGTTTATGAAGTAACCCTCTAGCACCGTCTAAATTCTGCTCCTCGTCGTACTGTATTGCTTTAACTACCCCTTCCAGAGTCAGTAGTCCTTTATCTACATCCAAATGGACAATTTTCAGCTCTTCTCCTTTAATGAGAAGTAAACCTTGCGATGTTCTTACATAAAATTCTTGTTGGTCAAATCGTTCAATTGCTTTTACAGAAGTTAAATCCATTCTTTTTCGATTTCTTAGCGAAATTACATGGTCCCCCGATGGAATAGTTATTGTTTGGTTTTCTGCTTGAAATTGCATATCCTCTCTCCTCTCTTGTCCTAATTTCATTGTATGCACATAAAAAAAAAGCATGACAAATGCGTCACGCTTTTTTTCTTATTTTGTATGAGTTATTAATCTTCATCATCTATAAACGCTGGGTCTACCTTTTCTAGTCGTTCCTCTTTAATAATAGTGAACATTGATGCAGCATCCTCTTTTTTAGCAGAGTCTTTTACCGCATCGACGGAAGCCGTTACTACCTTTTGTCCAAAACGGATAGATAGCTCGTCTCCCGCTTTTACATCTGAGCTGGCTTTTGCTACTTTCCCATTAATCGTAATTCGTCCTTGATCTGCCACTTCTTTTGCAAGTGTTCTGCGTTTAATCAATCTTGAAACTTTTAAAAATTTGTCTAATCTCATCTCCACACTACCTTTCTAATTTCTTTGCTTCTTTCCAGAATGCATCAAGTTCCCCTAAGTCATAGTCAGAAAAACTTCCTTTGCCATTTTTAACGCTAGACTCAATAAATTGAAAACGTCTCTTAAACTTTTCATTTGCTTGTATCATTGCCTGCTCCGGAGATAGCCCATAAAAACGTGCTAAATTTACGATTGTAAATAATACGTCCCCCAGTTCATCTACTTGAGTATCTTTGGTATCTGTTTGTAATTCTACTTTCCATTCTTCTAACTCTTCTTCAAACTTTTCCCACGCCCCTGAAACATCTGGCCAATCGAAACCAACTTTGGCTACTTTCTTTTGGTAATTGAAAGAAGTAAGCAAGGAGGAATCCGAGCGTAATTCTCCATCTAGTAATGACTCTGGATGCTCTGTTTTCTCTTCGGCTTTTATTTGTTGCCAGTTACGAAGCACGTCTTCTGAACTATTTGCTATCGCATCCCCGAACACATGTGGATGTCTACGAATCATTTTGTCTGAAACAGAGTTTAATACATCTTCCATGCTAAAGTATCCATTATCCTCTCCAATTTGAGCATGTAAAAATACTTGTAAGAGTACATCTCCGAGCTCTTCCACGATATGATCATCATCTTCTTCATCTATTGCTTGAAGTAGTTCATAAACCTCTTCCACTGCATACCGTTTTAATGTTGTATGTGTTTGTTCCTGATCCCATGGACAACCATTTGGACCTCTTAAATCCGCTACAATTTGACGAAGAGTTTGCCACTCTTTTAAACGTTTTTCCCTATCTCGTATTGGCGGCACGTATAATGTCGTTAAATTGTCTAGTTCCATAACGTGATCAAGCTCATATAAAGGTACTCTTGTTAGTTTTTCTTTTGCTGAACCTGCAGCTGTTACAATTGTCACTTCATACTCATCAGGATACTTCTCCATAAGCGTTAATTTAACTTCCGACGCGCTAAATGCATCGTATACTTGTCCGATCAGTAAATGCGAACCCATTTGAACGTCATCCCGCTTAAAACTTGTACCATCTAACAATTGAAAACCTTCAATCGGGTCAATTCGTAGGGCAGCAAATATTGGATCTAAAAAGCTTTGTCCACCTTCGATACGAATGTTGACTCGACCTTGACGTTCTGCTTCGATTAGCAGCTGTACTGTTTGTTCTGCAACTAATGGATGTCCGGGTACTGCATATACAAGAGGGGCTTCACTAGAAATCTCCAGAAGCGTCTGTACAATTTCCTCATATACTGCTTCAAATCGATCATTTTTTTCGTAGATAGTATCAAAGCTCGTCCAAGTAACGCCTTCCGTTTTTAGCTCTTGCAACACCGGATGCTGCTCTGTCCGTACAAATAAATGTTGCGTTGCTTTTAGTTTTCTATAAATACCTAGCGGCAATTGCTCTAAATCACCTGCACCAAGTCCAATAATTGTAATTTCATTCATCTGCTCACGACCTTACTTTACTTTATTCAGCCAAAGTTGATAGGTAGCCATCCTTCTCCCAAACGGTAACAAAAACCACTCTTTTTCTGCAATGACACGTTTCCTCGCCAAACTCACTATAAATATAATTGCCCCTAGCATGACCGCACTCAACGAAATGACAACTGACTGCATCCGCTCAGGTAACCAGTCAAATAAGATAGTATCGGCAACTAAACTATAAATAGTTACACAAGCGACCATTGTTATAGAGGAAATTGCAATTCCTTTGTAAAAGGCGATAGGAGCAAAACGGATTTTCCAACTCTTTTTAAAATAATAAAACATCAAACCGAAAACGAATATTAAACTAATATTTCCAGCCACTGCCGATCCCAATACTCCATAAGCTGGTATAAGCATACCATTTAATAGCCACTTGCTGCATACTCCCAGAATTAAAAACAATGTCGGAACTTTTACTTTCCCGCTCCCCTGCAACATAGCCATTAAAGTTAATATTAAGGACATCCATACAATTTGAACTGAAAATACCATTAACGTAAATGACTCATCTCTTGTTTGAAAAAGCATCTCATTTACAAAGGGAAGTACGACAATGAGGCCTAGTGCCGCAGCTATACTAAATGTAAACGCTACTCGAAACGTTAATTGCATAAAAGGGATTGCAGTTCTTCCTGTTTCTTTGTTCATCCGATTGGCTACGAGAGGTACAATTGCCAAAGATAACGTAGAGGCAATTACTATTCCTAGTTGTACAAGCGGTTGACCTCGATCATAAATACCTTTTTTCTCCATTGCCGCCTGCTTTTCCATGCCATTTTCCAGAAGCAGTTGAAAAACAGTAAATGAATCAACTAACTGTAACAATAAAAATAATAATGCACTTATACTCGCACTAATACTAATTATCGTTAAATCCTTTACAATAGGCCAGAGAGATATACCTTCTATTTTATTTTTCGTATTTTTTTGACGTAGCGTTCTCCAATAGAGATAGGATAAAAATAATACCCCCGCAAATTCACCAACTACTGCTCCATACATCGCCGTACTTCCAGCTTTATATAAGTCAACACTTTGGGATACAACAATCCAAGTACCAACTAATATAACGGATACTCGTACTACCTGCTCTACTATTTGGGCATAAGCAACCGGCCCCATACGGCCAACTGATTGAAACTCTCCTTTTAGTACAGCAAGCATTGGCATTAGCAAAATGACATAAGACCCAGCTCTTAATAAGCGAGCAAGATTTGGGTCACCCATTGCTTCCGCTAAAAATCCTGAACCAAAAAACAAAAGTATAAAAAATAAAATCGATAGAATTGCAATATATATAAAAGCAATTTTCCGTACTTGGGGTATCACATATTCTTTTCCAGAAGCTTTATAATCTGAAAGTATTTTAGACAATGCCACAGCAAAGCCATAGGAAGTCCAAGTCGTAATAATACCGATAAACGGATAAACTTGTTGATAAATATAAAAGCCTTCATCCCCCACTAAATTTTGAAAAGGAACACGATATACCGCGCTTAACAGTTTTACAATTATAGCGGCAATGGTCAGCATCGCTGCTCCTTTCATATAGGTCTTCATATTCCAATCATTGCTCATATTATAATCCTTCTCCCATCAACAATGCATTTATTATACAATACAGATGGAGAAGCGCCTATTATGGAAGGTCCACAAAGTTTTACTCTCGCTTAAACAAAAAAAGTCTCCCTCTTTAAAAAAGAGGAAGACTTTTTTAACTTTCCATTTGTTTCGCTAAGAAATTTGCAGCAGTTTCGATTGCTTTGAGTTCTGCTTCCCCGATAAAGTGAACTTTAGAGATTAAAAATACTGCTCCAATTGGGTCTCCAGACGCAATTATAGGTGCAATACAATAAGATTTCACTGTTTCAAAAACTCCGGGAACCCATTCCACTGAGTTTTCGTGTTTTTCCATAACAACAGTTCGCTTACTGACTATTTCTTCAACATCTGGACTCAATCTACGATTTAAATAATCTTTTTTCGATAGGCCTGCAGCTGCAATCATTTCGTCACGGTCACTTATTAGGACGGGGGTTCCTAGCGTTTCGTATAAAGTCTCAGCATAGTCTTTTGCAAAACTTCCAAGCTCATTAATAGGAGAATATTTCTTTAAAATTACTTCTCCTTCTCTATCCGTAAAAATCTCCAGAGGATCTCCTTCTCGGATGCGTAGTGTTCGGCGTATTTCTTTCGGAATAACAACTCTACCTAAATCATCAATACGACGTACAATGCCAGTTGCTTTCATGTAATTTGCCTCACTTTCGACAGATTGGAAACTAAAGTTCATTTCTGCCATAGTATGCATCACATTACCAAAAAATATGCAAAATGCTATTTAGCTTCTGCTATTTCTTTTTTTGCTTCCGGCAATAAACTCATCATTTCCTCTAATACATCAAATGGATTAAACTTATTAGTTTTTCGTTCATCAATTGTAATGACAAGTTGACCATGGTCCATAGTAAACCCTACGGCTCGACCATACTTCATAGACTTCTCGACAAGTAACGCACCATTTATATTTTGTGTACCTTCTTCACTAAAGCGTACCGATACAACTTTATTTACCTCTTTAATCGATTCTACTCCGACAGATTTTCCCCATACTTTCATACGGGCGATGCGTAGTAATTTTTCTGCTTCGAGTGGTAAATCACCAAAACGATCTTGCAACTCATCCACGAGGTCCAAATATTCTTCTTCTTTTTCCATACCCTTCACACGTTTATACATCTGTATCTTTTGATAGCCATCAGGAATATATTCATCTGAAATATAAGCATCTGTAGATAAGGCAATCTCTAAATCCTGTATATCCTCTTTTTTAGTTCCTGTCCGTTTTTCTTCTATTGCTTCCTCTAACATTTGTGTATACAGATCGAAACCGACCGAATCTATAAACCCATGTTGCTGGGATCCTAGTAGATTACCCGCCCCGCGGATAGAAAGATCACGCATGGCAATCTTAAATCCTGAACCAAGCTCTGTAAACTCTTTTATGGCTTGTAACCTTTTTTCCGCCACATCCGTTAAAACTTTATCTCTTTGATGCATCAAATAGGCATAGGCTACACGATTAGAACGTCCTACGCGTCCACGTAATTGATACAATTGAGACAGTCCCATTTTATCTGCATCGTGGATAATAAGAGTATTTACATTCGGTATGTCGATACCCGTTTCAATAATTGTTGTGGTGACTAATACATCATATTCGCCTTCTAAAAAGCTAATAATCACAGATTCAAGTTCTGTTTCAGACATTTGCCCATGTGCAAATCCAACCCTTGCACTTGGAACAAGCATCTGTATTTCATCCACTTTTCTAGTGATATCTTCTACTCGATTATACAAATAAAATGCTTGTCCGCCCCTCGCTAGTTCTCTTTCAATCGCTTCTCGGACAAGTGCACCATTAAACTCCATTACATACGTTTGTACGGGAAAACGATTTTTAGGGGGTGTCTCGATCACGGACAAGTCACGCACTCCTATCATAGACATATGTAATGTACGTGGAATTGGTGTCGCTGTAAGCGTGATTACATCTACATTGGTTTTTAACTGCTTTATCTTTTCTTTATGCTTTACACCGAAACGTTGCTCTTCATCGACAACCAAAAGTCCTAAGTCATGATATACAACGTCCTTTGATAAGATTCGATGAGTTCCCACCACAACGTCAACCATGCCTTTTTTCAACCCATTTAACGTTTCTGCTTGTTGTTTCTTCGTACGGAAACGGCTTAGTAGGCCCACCTCAATCGGAAAGTCTTGAAAGCGCTCTAACATCGTTTCATAATGCTGTTGAGCAAGAATAGTCGTTGGACATAGAAAGGCTACTTGTTTTCCTTCCATAACTGCTTTAAAAGCAGCTCGAATAGCGACTTCTGTTTTTCCATAGCCTACGTCTCCGCATACTAAGCGATCCATTGGACGTGCTTTTTCCATATCTTGTTTTACTTCATGGATCGTTCGAAGTTGATCATCCGTCTCCTCATATGGAAAGGCAGCCTCAAACGATTGTTGCATTTCTCCATCAGGCTCAAATGCATAACCGACTTCTGCTTCTCGTTTTGCATATAGCTTTATTAACTCATCTGCAATGTCTTGAACTGCTGCAGATACTTTTGTTTTTGTTTTCTTCCAGTCTGTTCCGCCTAACTTATGAAGCTTTGGATCCTTTTCTCCAGAGGCAACATATTTTTGGATAAGGTCAATTTGGTCAACTGGAACAAAAAGCTTATCCTCCCCACGATAGCGAATATGCAAATAGTCTTTATGAACTCCGTTAACAAGAAGTGTTTCTATTCCGATATATTTCCCTATCCCGTGATGTATATGTACAACATTATCTCCAGGTTTAATTTCAGAATAGCTTTTAATTCTTTCTGCATTCGATATTTTTTGTGCTCTTGCTTTTTTCTTATGCTTTTGTTTGAATAGTTCTGCTTCTGTAATGATAGCAATCCTTTGAAGGGGTAGCTCAAAACCTGCATCCAAATCGCCTTCCACGATAAAGATACCGTGACTTTGTAAGTCTTCTGAAGTTGCACCAATCTTTGAAACTATTTCATAATCTTCTAAAACAGTATGGATTTTTTGTACACGATCTTTTCCATCTGCTAATATAACAACACGGAATCTCCCTTGTGTAAAGCGCTCTATCTCATTTTTCAATAAATGCATTTGTCCATGAAAATTTTGCATCGGTTTACAGGATAATGTAATATTTTTTTTAATCGATATTCCTGAAAACGTTCTTGAAAATAAAGAGAAATAAATTTTTTCATGTGGAAGCATTTTTATAATTTCTTTTAAATTATAAGAAGGCTTTACATCGTGAACAGTCTTCCCTTCCTCCAATAATGCTAAAAACCAATCATTTTCTTCTCTTTCTAACGTCTCTGTTACTTCTTGAATCCTTCCAAGCTCGTCAAATAACACCATTCCATCTTGATTGAAAAAGTTTCCTAAAAAACTGTTATCCTCATCCAATAGGGATACATACTTCATAAACTCTTTCGGCTGCTCACCTTGTTTTAGAAGTTCGATATCATGCTGGATATTTTGATAAAATTGATCTTTCATTTCTGGTAATTTAACTTTTTTTAAACTTTCTGCTAAGGAAGCTTCTAATTTTTGAGCCAGTACCGTTTTTTTACTTTTCGTTAGAACATACTCAGTTGCTGGCAATATTCGAATTTCTGTTAATTTCTCTAAAGAGCGCTGATCTTCTGCGGAGAACGAACGAATTGAATCTACTTCTGTATCAAATAACTCCATACGAATGGGATTATCTAAATATAGCGGATAAATATCAACAATACCGCCCCTTAATGCAAATTCTCCAGGGGTAGTAACCATAGGCTGTCGAACGTACCCCATATCCACTAAATTTTGCAGAAACGTTTCTAAAACTATTTCTTCGCCCTCTACGACCGAAATTGTACTCTTCTGCCAGTCCTTAACACTTGGCATATGCTTTTTAAGCCCTGCAATCGGTATAATATAAATACCATTTTTTTTCGTTAACATATGATCTAATGTTTCAAGTCGTTGCGCACGAAGTTCTGGACTTGTTATTGATATATCCGCAGCTATAAGCTCATCTGCAGGATAAAGCTTTACTAAATCATTCCCTACTAATTTTACTAAGTCCTCCGTTAGTTTCTGAGCATGCAGTAAATTAGGAGTAACGATAAGTACCGCTTTTTTGCGAGCTGTATATAACATCTTAGTGAATACAGCACGAGCACTTGAAGTGAGTCCCGTTATTAACTGCTGGTCATTTCCACTCTCTAATTCTTTCACTAGTTTTTGAATATGTGTATCTTCGATTAATAAGTTGCTTAAAAGTTCCATTTCAACCCTCCCTATTCTACAAAGGAATTATTCTTTTTTCATAGTTACAAAAAACAGAAAAGGCTTTGTGCACGAAAATCGTGCCAAAGCATCTTTACTGTATCCATTTTTTTAATGCATAGTAATTAGGAAACTTTTCAAGTGAGTTCTGACACTCTTCACATATACACTGTACCGTGTAATTTCCTTCATCCCCATTTTTAATATATATATGTTGTTCTTCAGGCGTTATTTCATGTTTACTTAGAAACTGATCGTCAATACTATCTAATGGCAATTGACCAATTTCGGTTTCACAATGGCGACATTTATAATGAATTGGCATAGCCATGAAAACCTCCTTTTTAGGAAGTATAGGCCTTTTCATCAAATTTTATGCACCATTGAAAGTATTCATCACTTCTAAAAAGTTTTTCGTCAACCAATCTTCACAAGCATCTGCACTTTTTTTCACTGCTGCTTCCATTTCCGCTATTTCTTCATCGCTAAATCGCGATAAGACATAATCAGGTACTTTCATCCCATTTTTTGGACGATCGATTCCAATCCGAATTCGATTGAACTCTTGAGTTCCAAGATGTTGAATAATCGATTTAATGCCGTTATGTCCTCCAGCACTTCCTTTTTGACGAAGTCGTAGCTTTCCTACTTGTAGATCTAGATCATCATAAATAACAACAATGTCTTCATCTTCAACCTCAAAATAATCCATCATTGGGACGATACATTCACCAGATAAATTCATATACGTCAAAGGTTTTAATAGCATCACTTTTTCTGTACCTACATATGTGATGCCATACATTCCATTAAACTTTGACTGTGTGAGCGGCACACTTAATCGATTGGCAAGCTCGTCTATTACGTGAAATCCAATATTATGTCTTGTCGCGTCATATTGCTTTCCCGGATTTCCTAGACCAACAATAATTTTCATTCATTTCCATTCCTTTAATACGTATTTCCTTTATTTTATCATAAACAAAAGAGATTGCCTTAAGACAATCCCTTTTGTTTAATTATTCTTCTGTTTCTGCCTCGCCAGTTGTTTCTTCAGCATCATCTGTTTCCTCTGTTTCAACTTCTGCTCGAGGTGCCGATACAGTGAATAATGTGTAATCATCTTCGTTTGTAATAGCATAATCCAATTTGCCTCGGATATCTGCAACTGTTAGCGTATCACCAATTGCCATTTCCGAAACATCTACATCTATCCCTTCAGGAATATTGGATGGTTTGACGGTAATCGTCATTTCCCTGTTTGGCTGTTGTAGCAATCCGCCTTCTGAAACACCCACTGAATTTCCGATTGCATTTACTAAAACATTTACTTCTAATTCTTCTTGCATATTAATCGCTAAAAAATCCGCATGAATCATTTGACCTTTTAATATATTCATTTGATAATCACTCAACACAACGTTAACAGTTTTACCATCTACTTCTAACTTCATGACTCCATTGCGGCCAACTTCGCGAATTGTTTTAGATAAGTTTTTTTCCTCTACAGCAATTGCTTGAGAATCCATTTGATAACCATAAACAACCGCTGGAATATAACCATTCTTTCTTAACTTGGCGTTCTCTTTTTGTTCCCTTACTTTTGCTTTAACGATTGTACTCATCTATTTCTCATCCTCCCGATAGTTTCTATAGCTATGTATACCCACCATCAGTAGTTTTCAAACATTTTAAAATCTTTGTTAGCTTATATTACATCGTGTAAGTATAAGTTAGCTGGTAGTTGCAGACCACTTAATAAGGTTTATAAGGCTTTAACGCAATTCAGCAGGTGCATATGCACCTGCTGAATTTATTGATTATGATCAATCGAACAACGTGCTAACCGATTTTTCCTCGAAAACACGGACAATAGCATCGCCTAATAATTTTGCTACTGATAATTCTTTAATTTTTGGTGATGATTTTTCCTCTGGTAATTGAATTGAGTTGGTAATAACCAATTCTTTAATAACAGAGTTATCAATACGTTCAATAGCTGGTCCAGATAATACCGGATGGGTACAGCAAGCGTATACTTCTTTTGCACCGCTTTCCATTAAAGCTTGTGCTGCAATTGAAATAGTACCAGCAGTATCGATAATATCATCGATTAATATTGCAGTTTTACCTTCTACGTTACCTACAATATTCATTACTTCTGCTACGTTTGGACGTGGACGACGTTTATCGATAATGGCAATCGGAGCTTTTAAACGATCCGCCATTTTACGTGCGCGTGTTACCCCACCATGGTCAGGTGATACGATAACCACCTCGGAAGGATCAATGTCTTTACTTAAGAAATAATCCGACAAAATCGGAACCGCAACTAAATGATCAATTGGAATATCAAAGAATCCTTGAATTTGAGGAGCATGTAGATCAAGTACGATTGCTCGTGTTGCACCCGCAGTCGTTAACAAATTAGCTACAAGTTTCGCTGTAATTGGTTCACGTGCACGAGCTTTTCTATCTTGGCGAGCATATCCGTAATAAGGAAGTACAACACTTACTGTACGAGCCGAAGCACGTTTTACAGCATCTAGCATAATTAATAACTCCATAATGTGCTCATTGACAGGTCCTGAAGTTGATTGAACGATAAATACGTCACATCCACGAATACTTTCATCGATATTGATTTGGACTTCTCCGTCGCTGAATCTAGTAACAGTGCTTTTTCCTAGTGGAACTCCTACTTCTTTCGCGATTTCTTCGGCTAATTGTTTATTGGAATTTAGTGTAAATATTTTCAACTTCGAGTCTGCATATTGAGATGACATGGTAATCCTCCTGAATAGTGGGTTATTTTAGTTTAAGTTTTTTAACGTAACCTTCTTTGTTTTCTTGGCGAGCACGACCGATTGCTAGCGCTTCACCAGGTACATCTTTTGTGATGGTCGATCCTGCAGCTACATATGCTTTATTGCCAATCGTAACAGGTGCTATTAAATTGGAATTGCAGCCAACAAAGGCATCGTCTTCGATTGTCGTTATAAATTTATTTTTTCCATCATAATTTACCGTAATCGTTCCACATCCGATATTAACATTTGTACCTATCGAAGCGTCTCCCATATAGCTTAAATGAGAAATTTTACTACCATTACCTACCTTCGACTTCTTCACTTCAACAAAGTTACCAATCTTCACGTCATTTCCAACTTCTGTTTGCGGGCGAATGTGAGCAAAAGGTCCAATTGCCGTATGATCTCCTACTTCACTAGTTAATATAACGGAAGAATGGATAGTTGTTCCACTCCCGATAATACTTGAAACAATATGGCTGTTTGGCCCAATCGTACATCGTTCACCAATAGTAGTTTTGCCTTCGATCATGACACCAGGTTGAATAACCGTGTCCGAACCAATTACAGCATCACTACTAATGTATGTATTTTGAGGGTCAATAATTGTTACACCTTCGCGCATGTGATGATGTGCAATACGAGATCTCATAATCTGTTCTGCTTGGGAAAGTGCGATTCGATCATTTACACCAAGAATTTCATCAAAGTCTTTTGCTGCAAATGCAGAAATAACTTCTCCTTCTTTTTGTAAGATCTCGATTACATCTGGCAAGTAGTATTCCCCTTGTGCATTTTCATTTTTCACTAATTTTAAAGACTTGAATAATGCCGCGTTGTCAAAACAATAGGTTCCCGAGTTAATCTCGTTTACACGCTGTTCCTCAACAGATGCATCTTTTTGTTCTACGATGCTTTTTACGCTTCCGTCTTTCGAACGAATAATTCGACCATATCCAGTTGGATCATCCGCTAGTGCAGTTAAAATAGTTGCTTTAGCACCTGTTTGTTCATGATGTTTTAATAGGTCGCTCATTGTTTCAGCAGTTATAAGTGGAGTGTCCCCGCAAATAACTATGGTAGTTCCGGAAAGATTTGCAAGCGAGGCTTCCGCCTGTAATACTGCATGTGCTGTACCTAACTGCTCCTCTTGAAGAGCATATTCACTTCTATCTCCTAGTTCGCTTTGAACAATTTCAGCACCATGTCCTACAACTGTTACGATTTTCTCAACGCCTAATTGCTCCATGTTTTCTACGACATGTTCAACCATTGGCTTACCACAAACAGGATGTAGCACTTTATATAGACTAGACTTCATACGAGTTCCTTTACCAGCTGCTAATACAACCGCAAAAGTATTTGTCATTTTCCGATTTCCCTCCAATGGGCTAATTTCCTCTTTTGACTATAGCGGAAATGGAGTGATTTTTCAAGGAAATATCTCTTGACAAATACATGACAAAACAAGTATTATAGATAATTTTCTTGCACAAAAAAACCATCTCTGTAATAGAAATGGTTTTGCTTCGTATTTTTTTCTCTTACATACTTGCTTCCGTTAAAATTTCCTCTGTTTCACCGCTTAAATGGTAAGCATATAATACCGCATCTTGAATTTTTGTTCTTGTTCCAGAATTTATTGGATGTGCGATATCTCTAAACTCTCCTTCTGGGGTTCTTTTACTTGGCATCGCCACAAATAACCCTGTATTTCCATCTATCACTCGTATATCATGCACAACAAACTCGTTGTCCAATGTAATGGAAGCGATAGCCCGCATTCGTCCATCTGTGAGTACTTTACGTAATCTTACGTCAGTGACTTCCATTTTATGACCACTCCTTTTCCTAGTTGCATAAATCTATCTCAATTATTATTCCACAAGAATTTCAATTCTCCTTCTTTTCTATAAGAATATTTTTAATATTAGAAAATCATAGTTTAATAATACTTTTTTTTACAGTTTACTAAGATAGATGTTTGTTATAAATTTTCCTTCTAGGGCATATATTTAGGTCAATATGTGAAGCCATACATCGGGATAGTGCGTCTTAGTAAGTTTCAGCTAGGATTTGCGTTGCAATCGGGCGCTTTCCGCGGGGTGAGCGTCCGCAAGCAGAGAAAAACATAGCGGGTGCTAGTCGATAGTTTAATAGTTTATGGATACAAAAAAAGCATGTTTTCAATGAAAACATACTTTTAAGTAAAAATAACGAGATAAATATAAGTTTATACTGTTGCGATAACTTCGATTTCAACTTTTACGTCTTTTGGTAGTCTCGCTACTTCGACCGCAGAACGCGCTGGTTTATGCCCTGCAAAATGTTTTTCATAAGCTTCATTAAATTCCGCAAAGTCGTTCATATCTTTTAAAAAGACGAGCGTTTTCACTACTTTTGATAAGGAAGAACCTGCTTCTGTCAGCACTGCATCCAAATTAGCAAAAACTTGTGCCGTCTGATCTGTAATAGAGCCCTCCACTACTTCCCCTTGTGGAGTTAATGGGATTTGACCTGAGCTGTAAAACATCCCATTTACTATTACGCCTTGTACGTAAGGACCGATTGCAGCTGGAGCATTAGTTGTTGATACTGATTTCATCTGAATTTCCACCTTTCTCAAAATAGTTTCCTTCGGTTAACGCTATTGTACCATTTTTTTCATTTACTTCATGCAATTTTACAAGAGATAGGTGGTCTTGAACAAGCTGTTCCCCTTCATGTTCTGCTTCGACCAGTACAGCAATACCTGCAAGTTCACAATTGAATTCTTCAAGTAGGCTTTTCATGCCATTAATCGTTCCTCCGACTTTCATGAAATCATCTGTGATGAGTACTCGTTGGCCTTTCTCCATACTTCTTTTTGATAGAACCATTGTTTGAATACGTCTAGCAGATCCAGACACGTAATTAATACTTACAGTGGGACCTTCTGTTACTTTACTGTCTCTACGAACTACTACTACCGGTACATTTAGGTGCCTTGCAATAGCATGTGCAATAGGTATTCCTTTTGTGGCAACCGTCATAATAGCATCTATTTTTTCATTGGCAAATGCCGACGCAAACACTTTTCCAACTTTATTCATCAAGGAAGGATCACCAAGCAAGTCTGTCATATACAAATAACCACCAGGTAGTAACCGTTCTGCTTTGGAAAGTTGGTCCATAAGGTCTTTCGCTACTGCTTTTACATCTTTCGTGGTCATTGTAGGGATAAACTTTACACCACCCGCTGCCCCCGGTACCGTGACAAGTAATCCTTTCCCTCTTTCTTCAAACGTTTCTTTTACAATCGTTAAATCCTCACTAATAGAAGATTTAGCTGATTCATATAAAGTAGCAAAGAACGTTAAGGGAATTAACTTATGAGGATGCTCCATTAAATATTGTGTCATGTCGACAAGTCTTTCGCTTCTTTTCCATTTCATACAATCACCTCCAAATCCGAATGTTTTATAGAAAACTTATCACAATCATCCGCGTTTAGGCAAGTGTATCTCTATCACCGATTAATCTAACAGCATACACTTCATCACAAAAACCTCGAAGTCCGTTATATACTCTTTGAACTCTCGATTCTTGATTTACTAGCCCAAATACAGTTGGGCCACTACCGCTCATCAGTACAGCATCTGCTCCGAACTTCTGCATTTGTTCTTTTAATCCAGCAACCTCTGGATATAAATTCAATGTAACTTCCTCAAGCACATTCCCTACAGAAGCACACATCAGATCGAAATCTTTTTCCTGAATGGCTTGGATCATTTGCTTTGTATCCGGGTGCGAGATTTGACTAATCTTTAAATTGCCGTAAATATCAGCTGTAGATACTCCAAGTGTAGGTTTTGCAAGTATGACCCAACAATTTGGAGGAGACGGTAGTTCAAGAATCTTTTCTCCTCTACCTGTTGCTAGTGCAGTACCCCCGTATACACAAAAGGCAACATCTGAACCTATTTTTGTGCCAATTTGGGCAAGCTCATCTAAGGTAAGTCCTAAATTCCATATAGTGTTCAATCCTCTTAAAGTTGCTGCGGCATCACTGCTTCCACCTGCTAAACCAGCAGCCACCGGAATACTTTTTTCAATCTTGATCGAGACACCATGTTTTACATGGTACATGTCCTTTAGTATCTTTGCAGCCTGATACGCTAGGTTCCGATGATCATTAGGAACAAAGCGGTCGACAGATAGAATATGTATAGCCCCGTCTTCTCTAGTTTCTAATCCAATGCGGTCTGCTAAATCAACAGTCGTCATAATCATTTCGACTTCATGGTAGCCGTCTGGACGTTTATGTAATACATCAAGTGTTAAATTTATTTTGGCAGGTGCTTTTACATAGTACATCCCATCTGCTCCTTTTCCAACATATATTGTCCCCTATTTTACCACATTATATAAGAAATGCGGAAGCGCTCATCTGTCCGTCACCCTTCTACAACTTTAGGAACGGTTTTTGTACATGTTTGTATAATGGAGAAGATACTTCCACATCCATTGAGTAAGCTCTGTTAGATGCAATTTCCTTCGCTATTTCGCTTCTTCATTTGGTAAATGTGGCTACCTTGCCAGATAAGGAGAAGACAAATGAGCCATCACATCGAATGCGTAAGTCGTTGTGGTGCCTCTCCATTTCTGGAAGGAGGCTAACAGGTTGTGTGTCATGCCTTCGTTGCCGCAAGATGCGGCGGTCTTAGATAGCCATCCATACAATTTGGTGCTCTTTGCCTTTGTACCCTATCTGAAACGGAAATTAGCATTAGTATTTTTTCTATTAAGTACTTTCCTATTCATAAAAAAAGAAAAGACGGATTACCCGCCTCTTCTTTTGCTAAGTGTTTATTAATTTTTGGATTTCGTTTGCTTACTGGTTTAGACCAGTGTGGTAATGTACAGCACTTACTTTGGTGACTTCATTTGTTGTTCAGCCATTTCGATTGCGCGCTTTACCATATTACCAGCATCACGTGATTTTATTCCACCCCAGCCCTCGGTTTTGACTACATCATAAAATCCAAGATCCTTTGCTATCTCTTCTTTTAATTCTTTAGACATAATACCTTTTCTAGCCATATGGTGAATCCTCCTTATAAACAAGTAGCTTTTTTAGTATGTCCTGAAAATAAGAAAAAACCCCTTTTCGTTCAAAAGAAAAGGGGTTTTTGAAAATATAAAAAATAAACATAAAAGTTCTAAATACTCATTTTACAACTATTAAATTATTTGCTTCATCAAAAATAGTGATTTCTACTGCTTCTGTCAAAATGTCTGCATAACTATAAGATACACGTTCAAAAGAATTTTCATCTTGATCCAAGTCGATAACGAATACGGCGTGATAAGTTTCTCTTAATACACCAGCTCGCTCGATTGTTTTCTTGCGTCCTCCGTTTGCTTTTAATTGCAAACGCTTGCCTAAATGATGATCTAATGACTTCTTAATATCAGCTAAAGTTTTTGCCATTCTGCTTACACCTCACTGAATATTATTGTATCATCTATTTATTTTTTTGTCAAACAAAATATTTTAACAAGCGCAGGTACTACTTGTCAACGTTTTTATTTATTTATAGGAATACTTTTCAATATAAACATTACTAATATTGTAACAAGTAGCATTAATGGAAATGAGGATACAACTCATCTGCCAAATGACCGAATTCTTCAATAGATAAGGTCTCTCCTCTTCTTGTTGGTTCAATATTCACTTTTTCTAACGCTTGTAGAATAATTGATTTCTTTTCTTTCCCGTTCGGTAAAGAAGATTGTAAATTATTGATAATCGTTTTTCTTCTTTGTACAAATGATCCTCTCGATACTTTAAATAAAAAGTCTTCATCTATTACCTGAACTGGAGGTGCTTCATGGCGCGTAAGTTTAATAACTGCAGAGTCCACATTTGGCTGAGGCATAAAAACTGCTTTTGGAACAACCATCGCTACTTCTGCTTGCATATAGTACTGAATTGCAATTGAAAGTGAGCCGTATGCTTTGGTTCCAGGTGAAGCAGTAATCCGATCTGCCACTTCTTTTTGCATCATCACAACCATTCCGCGAATAGGCAAACGATCCATTAGTAATTTTAGGAGGATAGGCGTAGTTACATAGTAAGGCAAGTTTGCTACAACCATTATATCTTTATAATCCTCTAGCTTATCCGCAAACATTTGTTTAACATCCGCTTCTAATATGTCTGAGTGAATTATTTCCACATTGTCGTAAGGCGAAAGCGTATCCTCTAATACCGGTAGTAGTCGTTGATCAATTTCGAATGCCACCACTTTTCCTGCTGCTCTTGCTAAGTGTTCCGTCAATGCACCTATTCCTGGTCCAATTTCAATAGCAGCAGAATCTTTCGTAAGATTCGCATGTCCTACAATATTGCGTAAAATATTCGGGTCAATTAAAAAGTTTTGTCCTAAGCTCTTTTTAAATGAAAAGCCATACTTCTTTAATATCTCCTGTGTACGTACTGGGGTTGCTATGTCTTTTTGCATAAATTATTTATCCTCCATATCGAGCTGAGAAATTGCTTCTTCTAGCTGCTGTCTGCTAATTTGAAAAATGGAAAGTCTTTTTTGTAATTGTTTCCCATTTGTATACCCTATCTTTAATAGTTCTCCAAGTTGCGTTCTTCTTTCTTTGGAGTTTGGGTGACCGATAAGTTTCCCCATAACCAAAGTATCTAAAGGTATGGGAGGAGCTTCATCCTTATCAGACTTGGGAGTATATACATCTGCGAGTGCTCTTTGAATATCCTTGTCTTTTGCATGTTCAATTCCTAATCCTTTTCCGTTTTTAGCAATTGTTTTTTCTTTCGATAAAAATGCATGCTTTACTCCCGGAACCTGTTCCTCGATAATAGCACGAATACGTCTTCCTGGATAATCTGGGTCCGTAAAAACAATGACTCCTCTTTTTTCTTGTGCATGTTGGATTTTCATAAGTGTTTCTTTGGAAATGGCGGATCCATTCGTTTCTATTGTATCTGCATCAACGGCACGCTTAATGGCTGTTGTGTCATCTTTACCTTCTACAACAATTACTTCTTTTATTTGCAAGCATACTTCCTCTTTTCTATTTTATTACTCTTTATCATAACGCAAAAAAGCTTCCCCTATCAACGAAAGGGAAGCTATTCAAAATACAGACAGGATTTTCCTGCCCAAACTAGGTTATTTTAGCACTTTGACACGTACTTTCTTTCGGCCAAAATCATAAGCACGGGATTTGGAAGACATAAATAAATCGATTTTATTTCCCTTAATCGCACCACCAGTATCTCCTGCTACAGCATAACCATAGCCTTCTACCCAAACCTTAGAACCAAGCGGAATAATTTTTGGATCCACCGCTATTACTTTTACATTGGGATTGGACTTCAAATTAATGCCTGTTGTTGTGACACCAGAGCACCCGTTACAGTAAGCAGTATAAGCTGTTGCTGTCACGTAAAATTCGTTTCCTCCGCTAGAAGTACCTCGTGATACACTTGCAGTCATGACTTTCGTTCCTACTGCAACTACTTTTTTAGTAGGCTCTTTAATAACTTTTTCATTAACTACGCTGCGGGATACTTCTACGCCATTTTCTTTAATAACATCATAAGTTCTAGATACAGACCCTTTTTCACCCGCCTGTACTACTTTTTCATTTCCTTTTAATAAGGAGCCATCTTTTTTTGTTTCTACTGCAAAGTTTGTAGCTTCCTCAACTACATCGGTGACCTTTTCTACTCGCACTACTTGTATTACGGAATTTGGAAGCACTAATTCTTCCATTCCTCGTTCTACTCGGTCGAATTCATTCAATTGAATATTATGATGTTTTAAAAAGTCAGCGACCGTAGTCGAAGTGGACCATATCTTCTTTTCTTCCTTGCCATCTAAAAGGGTTAATTCAAACGCTTTTTCGATTTCAATTTTATTATCAGGTCCTACCTCTGCATCTGCAGCAGGTGTTATTGCATCATGTTCATTTACAGGAACATTTGCCTTTGCGAGTATTTCGGATACTAAGTCTTCAGTAGTTGTGATTGTTTGAATTTCTCCATCTACTGTAATTTCTATTTGTCTTGCCTGCTCCCACTCAATTGCTAAATTATTTGCAATTGAAGTGTTCACTGAGGGGTGTAAAAAATCATCGGTAGCGACTACTATATTATTCTGTTTTAGTAGTTCTCCGACTGTATTTGCATGTGTTAAAATCTCTTGTTGTTCTCCGTTAACTGTTAAAGCAACAGTTTTCTTTGTTCCTTCGAATAATACGAAAGAAACTACTGCAAGAAACAATAGTAATGATACAACAGTTACTAGTGTTTGCTTGCTCCTCAATGAATGAAAGAACAGGTTTTTCATGGTATTATTTGACATGAAAAACGCCTCCTTGTTCACTCGTGTGATTATATAGAGTACTTTTCTGCTTGTCAACCGTTTATACTTTTTTGCACAATTCAAACACACGAGAAACCATTCATGTCAACAGTATTGCAAAGTCTCGTTTTTTTAGTCATCTATATGAAAAAATCGTTTAGCATTTTTCGTTGTTGCTTCCGCAACTTCTTCAATTGTTATTCCTTTAAGTCTTGCAATTTCTTCAGCTACAAGCGTTACAAGTGATGGTTCATTTCTTTTTCCGCGATGGGGGTGAGGTGCTAAATAGGGTGCATCCGTTTCGATCAATAAGTGCTCTAAAGGAATCTCAGTTGCTACCTCTTTTGGTTTTTTGGCATTTTTAAAAGTTACAGGGCCTCCTAGTGAAATCATAAAGTTCATATCAATGCATTGTTGTGCAGTTTCTACACTTCCTCCAAAGCAATGCATAATTCCACCCGTAAGATGGGCCTCTTCCTCTTTTAAAATGCGGATAACATCTTCGGTTGCCTCTCGATTATGTATGATAATCGGTAAATTTACTTTTTGAGCTAAACGAATTTGTTTTCTGAATAGTTCCTGTTGAATATCTTTTGGAGACTTGTCCCAGTGATAATCCAATCCCGTTTCGCCAATCCCTACTACTTTTTCATGTGCAGCAAGTTCCTCAATCCATTTTAAATCTTCCTCTGTACAATCAATTGCATCTACTGGATGCCATCCAACAACCGCGTAAATGAACGCATACTCTTCTGCTAAATTCATCGCTCGTTCTATTGTTTTTCTATCAAATCCAATAACCACCATTTTCTTTACATCCGATTGTAAAGCTCTGTCGATCACTTCTTGTAAATCATCGTCATATTGGTCAGCATTTAAGTGTACATGCGTATCTATATACATTATTTTCTCTCCTCATCTATATCGTTTTACATTTACCACAATACTATTATAGTTACACCAAAACAGCACTCTTTTTCACACATCTTGTAATTACTTTCCCCTTTATACAGTAAAAGGCTTAAATATATTTAGTTTTAAATACTATTTAAAAATACTATTCCCGAATAGGATAACAATATTTTTTAGTGTTATTCCTACTCTTTGCTATTACTTAATAAATGAAATGCTATTGATATGAAACCTTCCATTTCTTGAAGAAGTTTGTATATACTGATCGAATGTCTTCACATTTTTTTATACTTTCTGTCGTGCTTCAAAAAAATAGATCCGTCACTTTTTTAGCGACAGATCTATTTTAACTTATTATTTCACTTGTGCGCCATTTTCAAGTTTTTCATCCACTGTTGCTAATGTTAAATAGCCATCTTTCTCTCCCGCAAGAATCATCCCTTGAGACAATTCACCTCTGAGTTTAACGGGCTTCAAGTTTGCAACTACAATTACTTTCTTACCAACCAAATCTTCTGGTTTATAATGCTTTGCTATTCCCGATACAACTTGACGTTTTTCATAGCCCAAATCCAGTTGTAGCTTTAACAGTTTATCAGCCTTTGGAATTTGTTCACACTCATACACGGTAGCTACACGTAAATCTACTTTAAAGAAGTCATCGATTGAAATTTCTTCAGACTGTGGCGATTCTTCTACATCCTCTTGTGGAGTTTGAACTGAACCTCGCATTTGATCTCGAATATAAGCTACTTCTACATCCACATCTAAACGAGGAAATATGGGAACCCCTGTTTTGATAACTTCTGTTTGGTCTTTGATCACATTAAATGAACCTAACTTATCCCATTGTAAATACTCATCACTTAGTCCAAGTTGTTTCATAATCTCTTTAGGACTATTCGTCATAAACGGTTGAATCAATGTAGCAATTTGTCGTAGACTTTCTGCTAGATTAGTCATAACTGATGCTAATTGGCCTTGAAGTGCCTCCTCTTTTGCAAGTACCCACGGTTGTGTTTCATCAATATACTTATTTGTACGTGAAACTAATGCCCATAAATCGCCTAATACAACGCTAAACTGCATTTTTTCCATATTTGTTTCGTATTTTACAACCGTTTCTTTTGCGAATTGTTGAAGAGTTGCATCAAACTCTGTAGGTTCACTTAGATTTACTGGAATTTTTCCATCAAAGTATTTATTGATCATAGAAACTGTTCTATTTAATAGGTTTCCTAAATCATTTGCTAAATCGAAGTTCGTACGTTCTACAAATGATTCTGGTGAAAATACACCGTCTTGTCCGAACGGCAGCTCACGTAGCAAGAAATAACGTGCTGCGTCTAAACCGTAGCGCTCTACTAACATTTCTGGGTACACCACATTACCTTTTGATTTAGACATTTTGCCGTCTTTCATCATGATGAAACCATGTGCAAATACCTTCTTAGGTAGTGGTAAATCCAGCGCCATTAAGAAAATCGGCCAGTAAATAGTATGGAATCGAACAATATCTTTTCCAACTACATGTACATCTGCCGGCCAATATCTTTTAAATAATGAATCGTCCTCCGACAAATAGCCAAGCGATGTAATATAATTTGTTAAAGCATCTACCCATACATAAATAACATGCTTTGGATCTCCAGGTACTTGAATTCCCCAATCGAAAGAAGTTCTTGAAACAGACAGGTCTTCTAAACCTGGCTTAATAAAGTTGTTTATCATTTCGTTTTTTCTAGATTCAGGCTCTATAAACTCTAGATTGGCTTCATAATAGGCTAACAAACGGTCTGCGTATTTCTTCATATTAAAGAAGTAAGATTCCTCTTTTACTTTATGAACAGGTCTACCACAGTCAGGACAATTACCATCCACTAATTGGCTTTCGGTAAAAAAAGACTCACAAGGTGTACAATACCAGCCTTCGTATTCTCCTTTATAAATATCTCCGTTGTCTAAAAACTTTTGAAATATCTTTTCAACGGTTTTGGTATGACGCTCTTCCGTCGTTTGGATAAAGTCATCGTAGGAAATATCCATTACTGTCCATACCTTTTTTGCAGCTTCTGCAATTTCATCTACATAGGCCTGCGGTTCCATTCCCGCTTCTTGCGCTTTTTCTTGAATCTTTTGACCATGTTCATCCATTCCAGTTAGAAATCGGACATCATACCCTCGTAGTCTTTTGTAACGAGCCATTGCATCGGATGCTACTGTTGTGTACGCAGTACCAATATGAAACTTTCCACTTGGATAGTAAATAGGTGTTGTAATATAAAATGTTTTCTGTTGATCATTCAATGTAAAGATGCCTCCAATGCTGAATCTACTTTATATTCTATTCTATCTAAACGATGTATTTGTTTCAAATAATTAATTAATCCAATACTTAGATATCAAACGATGCTTAACCGATTAAAAATTCCAAGAAATTAGTTAATATACCAAAATAATAACTAATTTCTTATTTTATAGATCAAATTTTTATCTATTAAACTATAATGTAGTCACATTTTTATCATATAACGCAAGATTAGTTGTGGTTTAATTATTGACGAAAATGGCAGTACTTGGTATGATTAGTTATATGAAAGTGTTTATGTCGAAATATGACGCAAAATATACACTCTTGAGAGGAGAAACATTATTATGAAATCTACAGGAATTGTTCGTAAAGTTGATGAATTAGGACGCGTAGTTATTCCAATCGAACTTCGTCGTACATTAGGTATTGCAGAAAAGGATGCTCTAGAAATTTACGTAGATGATGACAAAATCATCCTTAAAAAATACATGCCAAACATGACTTGTGCTGTAACTGGTGAGGTATCTGATGATAATCTTCGTCTTGTTGGTGGTAAATTGATTCTAAGCCCAGAAGGTGCAGAATTACTAATTAAAGAGATTCAAAACAATCTTAAATAATAATAAAACATCCGTATTTTTTAACAAATACGGATGTTTTATTATTTTACATGATAGTTTTGGTATACATCTCTTTTGGATAGTCCTCTTTGTATTGCTACTTCTTTTATCGCGTCTTTTGATGTACATTGTTTTTCTTCTATTATAGTATTTACATGTTCCTCAATGCTTATTTTTTCCCACCACGGAGTTTCTGATCCATCTAGTTGTTCTTCTGGACTTCCCTCTAATACAATACAAAATTCCCCGCGAATTTCGTTTTCTTCAGCCCAGATTACAGCTTCATCAATCGTCCCTCTTAAAAACTCCTCAAACTTTTTTGTCAGTTCTCTTGCTAATACAATAGAACGATTGCCGTCTATAATTGATTGCATATCTCTTAGCGAATCTTTTAAGCGATGTGGGGACTCATACAAAATGATTGTCTCTTGTCTCTTTTGAAGCTGCGTAATCTCAGCTTTTCTTTCTTTTTTATTTCTACTTAAAAAACCATAAAAGAAAAATGGTTGTGTCACTAGTCCCGAAGCAATGAGTGCACTCAATGCGGCGTTGGCACCTGGTATGGGAACTACTGCAAATCCTTCACTAACCGCTTTTGTCGCAATATCTGCACCGGGATCTGAAATGCAAGGGAGACCTGCATCACTTACTAATGCGATACGTTTGCCCTCTCTCAATAGGGTTAATATTTTTTCTCCACCAGCTTGCTGATTGTGATCATGATAACTCATCAGAGGTGTTGTTATTTCAAAATAGTTACAAAGTTTTTTCGTGTTGCGAGTATCCTCCGCAGCGATCCAGTCTACTTCTTTTAATATTCTAATGGCACGCATTGTCATGTCCTCTAAATTGCCGATAGGTGTTGCAACCAAATACAAGCAGCTACTTTGTTCATACTCCGTCGATTTCTGAGATTTCATCATCCTTATGCCCTCCCATATAGTAAATTTTTTGCTTTCTAGATAATTGTTTAAATGCGTATTCCGCTTGCATTGCTTCCCGCTTTGTTTCGAATACTTCACTATATACGCAAAAAACTGGACGTTTTGCCCTTGTATACTTTGCCCCTTTGCCTTCGTTATGGACATTTATTCTTCGAGATAAGTCATTTGTGTAACCGGCATAATAAGAACCATCATTACATTCTAAAACGTAAAAAGTATGGACATTTTTATTTTCTTCCATACAGCATCTCTTTTACTTCTTCTGTATATTGTCCATCTTCTCCATATACATATAAAGGCGGCAAGATTTTTAAATCTGGTTTTCCATCTTTCATTCCTTCTATTAATAATGTATTGGCTTCTTTCCCTTCTTTTGGATAGACAAACTGAATACGTTTCGGCTCTAGTCGGTTAGCCCTCATAGCAGTTATCATATCAAGTAACCTCCCAGGGCGATGAACAAAAGCTGCTTTTCCACCCTGCTTTAACAATTCACTTGCAGAACGTACGGCCTCGTCTAAAGTGAGATGAATTTCATGTCTAGCAATGGCTAAATGTTCTTTCAGGTTTTTATCGCTCGCTTCATGTGCCGGAAAATAAGGAGGATTACAAGTCACCACATCATATTTTTCAGATCCTATTTGTGCAGCAATTCCTTTTACGTCCCCTTGTTTAATCATAACTCGTTCTGAAAGATGGTTATATTGAACACTTCTTGTTGCCATATCCGCCAATCTTTCCTGTAATTCTATTCCTATTATTTCAGCTTTTGTTCGAGCGCTTAAAAATAATGGAATTACTCCGTTTCCTGTACATAAATCCACTATTTTTCCTCTTTTAATAGGTACATATGTAAATCTGGATAATAATACGGCATCCAATGAAAATGAAAATACAGAGGGACTTTGAATGATCCGTAAATCCTCTGCCAATAAATAATCGAGCCGTTCATCGTCCTTTAACCATTGATCCATCATTAATTCATTCCCCCAAGCAAAACAAAAAACTGACACCCACTGGTGGAGTGGTATCAGTCAATTGATCATATGTTTTGTTTATTTAAAAATGATAAGCAAAAAAGACAATCTTCCTCTTTACGTGAACTTCCAAAATGAACATGGCAAACATGATATCCTTCTTGGTAAAGTCTTGCTAAATTATCATAGCCTTCCCCAATATCATTTTTGCTCAATTTTTCTTCTCTTATTTTCTCGTTTAGTACTTCTTTTTCATGTATTTCATCGAGTCTTTGTCTTAGATGATTGTTTTCTTGTTGCAGCGTCTGACGTTCCTCTAGCATTATCGCTACAAATTCTTTTAATGCGCGAAATTGCAGCTGCGTGGACTCCAATTGTTTTTCAAATTCTATAATTGTATCTAAAAAATTACGGTCCATCACACATTCACCTCATTGCCCCGACCATTGTACCGGATTTTCCGCATGGCTAATAATTTCTTCTAACGTGTAATCTAACACTCGTTGTGGATCATTTAACTCTATACGTAAAACTCGTTCTAAAATATTCATTCCTACTACTCTTCCAAGACCATCTGGAGTTTCAATTTTATCACCGATATCCGGCATTTTTTCTCTAGCTATTTCGTACTCATCGTTTTCGTATTTTAAACAACACATTAGGCGACCACATAAACCTGATATTTTGGAAGGGTTTAGAGATAAATTTTGATCTTTTGCCATTTTAATAGAAACTGGCTCAAAATCACCTAAGAAAGTAGAACAGCAAAGCATACGACCACAAGGACCTATTCCTCCAAGCATTTTTGCCTCGTCTCGAACGCCGATTTGTCTAAGCTCAATGCGTGTTCTAAATACGGATGCTAAATCCTTTACTAAGTCACGAAAGTCTACTCGTCCTTCAGCAGTAAAGTAAAAAATAATTTTGTTTCTGTCAAATGTATATTCGACATCCACTAGTTTCATTTCTAATTCTCTTTCCAAAATTTTCTCTGTGCCTAAGGCTAGAGCTTGTACAGATTCCAAACGATTTTCTTCCACTTGAATACGATCTTTTTCTGTGGAAGGTCTTACTACTTGTTTCAAAGGAAGAACGACATCATGCTCTCCTACTTGTTTGATTGGTACGACTACTTTCCCGTACTCAACCCCTCTGGCAGTCTCTACAATAACATAATCGTCTTTCTCTAATGCAAAATCTACTGGATCAAAATAATATATTTTACCCGCTTTTTTAAAGCGAACTCCTACAACATTATACAAAAGTAAATACCTCCTGCAAGTTAAGCATTAATTGCTCCATCATCAGCGTCCGGTTCATATTTTTATGCAAATTTTGTTTCGCATGTAAAATGATTTCTAATTGCTTGGATAATTGCTCATAAGTGGTGTGCAAAGCAACTTGTTTCCAATAATGTGTCATATCCGGATAAGTACATACTGCGACGGCACTTGCTTTTATAGCTACTATATCACGATAAGCGAATAGTAGTAAATCTAATGCTTGCTCTGCTTGTTCTTTCTCTTTCAGCAACGGTCCAAAATCTTCATGGATACACATTAATGCATCTTGAACACTTTTACCACTCGCCTCAACCAATTTTAACACTGATTTCCTTGCAAGTCCAAAATGCTCGTCCTTCGCTAAATTAATCGCTTCTTCGACTTGATTTGTCATACGACAAACGGTTGAAGCCATTGAGTCTGTTATTCCCTCTTCTACAAGTCGCTGTTTTAAAACAGATTGAGGCATGGCTGCTAAACTTAAATGCTGACATCTCGAACGAATAGTTGGAATAAGTGCATGCATTTTATCTGTTAAAAGTATAGCTGTAATTTCACTTTGAGGTTCTTCTAAAAATTTTAGTAAAGTATTGGCGGCACTAGCATTTAATTGATCTGCATGATGAATAACGTATATTTTACGTCCAGTTTCAATAGCAGTTTTACTCATCTCTTGAATCAGTTCATCTATCTGCCCCCTCTTGATGAATTGACCATCGGGTTCAAGCTCCATTAAATTCAAATGATTATTCGACTTTAGTCTTTTACAGCTTCGACATGTTTCACATGGAACATTTTTTGAAGGTTGTTCACATAATATAAGCTGTACAAAAAACTGCATTACTTTTATTTTCCCTGTTCCTTTTGCACCTTCTATTATATAAGCATGTCCAATACGATTTTTCTCAACAATTGATTGTATTTGCTTAATTGCTACAGGCTGTAATTTATCTACACCGTCAATTGACCAGTTTTCCATATATCTCACCTTTTTCAAAAACTCCATATTTTATATTCTTCTATCTTTATAAAAATCCCGTGTCTCGCGATGGCGAAAACACGGGAACTTTACGTGTACAAATTTATAAGTAGACCTTTTATCTCTCCTATTTTATCTAACAGATCAATAGAGCTTTTTTCTTGGTCCAGTATTTCTTCAGCCAGTTCAACTAACTTCTCATCGATTGTCTCTACAAGTTTCAGTTTGCGCCCTTCACCGAATCGATTCCAAGTATGGGATTGTTTCAATCCCATACCAAAATCTACGGCTTCCTGTAAAAATTTTTTTATTAGCATTTTAAACTTTGCCATATCACGTAAATTTCTAGATCGTGCAAGACGGTCGCCTGCTGTTGTAATATCTCCTAACAGTTTAGTCATTGTCTCCGTCTGCATTCTTTGTTCCTGCTTTGTAACCATTTGACCAAATTTAGCAGATTGCGGACCATTTTGCATAGATTCTTTTCTTACTTTATCTATTCCTACTCGCAAATCTTGATTTATTTTCAATGTTTTCTATCCCTTCACTAACTACACATGCTTGTCGAGCTTTCTCCTGCGCATAGCTTGATGAAAATTGTTTGAGCAAATTCTAATACCCGCCGGAGGCTTAACCTTCATTAGTAGGGGGTTGAAAATACTACTGGATAAGGTTAAAAATGGTGGAACTGCTCAATCGGCAGTACAAATACCGTAGCTCCTCCTACTTCAACCTCTACTGGGTATGGAATGTATGAATCTGCATTTCCTCCCATTGGAGAAACAGGTGCAACCATTTGTTCACGTGCTCTACAGTTATCTCTAATCAATTCTAAAGCAGAAGCCACTAATGAGTCATCCGTACCGATTAAAAATGTAGTATTTCCCGATCGCAAAAAACCACCTGTACTGGCAAGTTTTGTAGCTCTAAACTTCGCTTTCGTTAAAGCATTAGACAATCGATTACTGTCCTGATCCTGTACTACCGCTACTATCAATTTCATCGATACTCACTCCTATTATTTTTCTTTTTTTTATTATAACACGAATTATCTAATAATTTCTAATTCCCTTTTTATAACTTTATATGCTTCTTCTAATACCGTCTCTAAAGAACGAGAAGCATCAATTACTTCTATTCGATCAGGATATTGTTCAACTAATTGCAAATAACCTGTCCTCACTTTTTCATGAAAAGCTAGACTTTCTACATCTAAGCGATTTTTCTCTCGATTATTATGAGCATTAATTCTTTCCAAACCAACACTTGGCTCAATATCAAAAAGAATAGTTTTGTTCGGCATCATCTCACCAATAGCAAACTTATTGATAGCTAAAATTTCTTCTATACCAATTCCTCTAGCAAATCCTTGATAGGCAAGGGAACTATCTATAAAACGATCGCAAATAACTATTTTTCCCGCTGCAATAGCAGGTTGTACTTTTTCAACTAAATGCTGTCTTCTAGCAGCTGCATATAGTAAAGCTTCCGTACGGCTATCCATCATTGTATGCTCATTATCTAAAATTATGTTTCGAATCTTTTCAGAAATCATAATTCCACCAGGCTCTCTTGTCATCAGAACATCATAGCCTTCATCTTTTAGTTTATTGCCCAGTAAATTCATTACTGTAGTTTTACCAGCACCTTCTGGACCTTCACTAGAAATAAAATACCCTCTTTTTAGCACAATTAATCCTCCACTACATATATTAACTTTTCTCCAAGTCGATGTTCTCCTTGAAAAACCGCTCCCTTTTCCATCCATTCTTCTAACTCGGTCAGCATCGTAACCGTTATTTTTTCCCCAGCTATTATAAGAGGGATTCCAGGTGGATAAGGAATAACCATTCCTTTAGCGATTCTTCCAATAGAACGAACGTATGGAATCCATTCTCCGCGCTTCTCACTTAATTCCCCTACACCCATATGTAACGTGGTAAGAGAATATTGAGTCTTTAGCTGGATTCCACTCGGACTATTCGGAATTTCTTTTCGCAATTCATCCGCTGCATATTTTATACGTTTTCTAATTTCCGCAAAAGGAAATTCATGCTCTACCTTTAATAAAGGTAGGATAAACAACACTTGATGTACATCCGCTAACTCTACATAGACATTCTGTGCTTCCAATACCTTTTGCACTTGAAAACCCGAATACTTTCCTATTCGGATCAACATCTTTAGGGGATCCTCTACTTCAACTACTTCCAGAAGAGGAATACTCTTTAATCCAGAGATAAACATCCTTCTTCTCTCTATGAACTGTTTAAAGTCTACCTCATTATATCTTTCCACATAACTTCTCGCATCATCCAAAGAAGCTAATAACAAATAGGACGGACTACTAGACTGAAGCATCCTCAAATATTTATTTATCCTATCTGCATCTATTAAAGTAGAATTGACATGTATAAAGGATCCCATCGTCAAAGCAGGCAATGTTTTATGAGCAGACTGAACAACAACGTCTGCCCCATACGCTAATGCAGACATTGGAAATCCCCTATGTACACCGAAATGTGCACCATGTGCTTCATCTACAAGTACCGGTATATTACTCGTATGACAAAACTGGACAATATTTTTTAAGTCAGAAGATGCCACTCCATAATAACTAGGGTAAGTAAGTACAACAGCTTTCGCATTAGGATATTGCCTAATAGCTTCTTGTATCACTTCCAATGAAACATAGGAGGCGGTCTTCGTTCGCTCATCCCATTGTGGTGTAACAAAAACTGGCTCTACTCCAACTAGTTCAATCGCATGAAAAATAGATTTATGAGCATTCCTTTGTACAATAATCTGCTCCCCAAAATGACAAGCAGCGTAAATCATCGCCAAGTTTCCTACAGTTGTCCCATTTACTAAAAAAAAGCTTTTCCGCGTGTTGTATACAGCAGCAAGAAGACTCTCTGCCTCTTTAATTGCTTCTTCCGGATGGTGATAGTCATCTAATCCACTAAGTTCTGTTAAGTCATACTGCATCGTTTTTTTTATAGTGTTTGGTAAATTTGATAAAAGTCCATGTTTATGACCAGGTACATGAAAAGAAATGCCTTTTTGATTATGAAATTTCTCTAATGCCTCGACTAACGGCCGTTTTTCCTGCATGGTGTACTACCTCACATTATCATTCAATTTCTCTTCTTTCATTATACATGAATATTGAACACGATTATGTAATAAAAGAAGAGATTGGCTTGCAATACGTAATTTAGAACAACCATTTATGTACTACTATCTTATTAAAAGTAAAGTTTGCTTAGGAGTAAGCAGACTAGCTTAAGTAGTTTTACAGGAAGAACAATCCAATGAGATTGGAGTTACCTACTAGCAGGAAAATTGTCCAATAAAAGAAGAGATTATTTGGAAACGAATGGTTTAACGCAACTAAATGTGCTGCGAAGGCAACCAATTTAGACATCAAAGCAACCAGTGTTCCTACGAGAGTAACCAGTTTCTCGTCAAGAGCAACTAACTAAGCTTAGGTTACCTACTAGTATAAAATTCCCCATAAAAGAAGAGATTATTTGGAAATGAATGGCTTAACGCAACCAAATGTGCTGCGAAGGCAACCAATTCATCGTGGAGAGCAAGCAAATGAGGTTAGAATGCCTATTAGCAGTAAAATTATTCAATAAAAGAAGCTCTTATTTTGAAATAAATGGCTTAACGCAACTAATTGTGCTGGGAGAGCAACCAACTTAGACCTCAAAGCAACCAGTTTGATCACGAGAACAACCAATTCCCCTCCGAAAGCAACCAAATGAGGTTGGTCTGCGATTGGTCCTTTATTAGTCTACCGAGATCTGTTTTTCCCCTAACTAAACTACTCTATAAATACAAAAAAAGCCGCTACCGATTACTCGGTAACGACTTCTTCTTGTGTGCCCAGCGACGTCCTACTCTCACAGGGGGAG
>NZ_VEBK01000021.1 GCF_007676755.1 Bacillus sp. FJAT-22090
CATATAAAAAATAGAAAGGGTTTCGAAATACGACCATTTCGAAACCCTTTTGTCTACAATCTGAGGTGTTGCCAACAGGCAACACCTTTTTTCTAAACCGATCGTCTACCAGTAACAAGTTGAATAACAAAGATAATACCGGCAATAATTAATAGGGTGTGGATAAGACCCCCACCTATTTTTAACACTAAACCTAATAACCATAGTACAATTAGAATAACGATAATTGTCCATAATATTTTACCCATTGGAAACATCCTTTCGATTAATGTATGTTGTTATTAAAAAGTTACCCTTTCAGATATAGTATTAAACATCTAGTACCTTTTTATGAAAAAAATTAAATGCGAGTAAGCCTTATCTAGCGTAATGGATAAGGTTTATTATTTTTTTGAAAATTTTTCGTTTCATAAATCTAGTGTTTCTGCGATGAAAAAACGATTCTTTTATACAGTTGATTTCCGTTCCAGGCGAACGCTTTCCGCGGGGTGAACGATGAACCATCACCGCCCCTGCGGGTACGGTGTGATGTTTCATCTGTTTCACTCATCCCGCAGGAGTCGCCTTTCACTACAATCATTCATATATGTATTGCTTGGTGGTACCTGTTGTATTGGTAGCGGAATAGCAAATAGTAAGTGTTTCCTAATAGAGAATGTGAGGTGCGACCGAAATTGTATCTTCGGTCGCTTCTTCAAAAGGTAGGAAAGTGTTGCTTCTCTTCTTCCCTAAAGCAGTACGTAACCAGTACCTAAAGTTTGAGAAGGGTGACGGATAGATAAATGCCATACGATTACCGAGAAAGCCCTGTTGATCATGACGTCAGTCATGGTCAACAGCTCTAAAAAAACGGTTATCTTATAGCATGAGTCTTTCCAAAGGACTTCGAAAACGATAGATACAGGTTTTGATCTTAAAGGGCACTTGCACTTTTCTTAATGATTATAGGAAAAAATGTCTATAATTGTGATAGGGCACGGTATGTAGTAAAATAAACAAAGCAGTGATGAAAGGAAGAGACGTATGCCAACACCAAGCATGGAAGACCATATTGAACAAATTTATATATTAATCGAACAAAAAGGATATGCCCGTGTGTCTGACATAGCAGAAGCATTATCAGTATTACCATCTTCCGTAACTAAAATGGTACAAAAACTAGATAAAGATGGTTTCTTAATATACGAAAAATATCGTGGACTAACCCTTACAACAAAAGGAATGAAACTTGGTAAAAAACTAGTGAAAAGACATGACTTGCTAGAGGACTTTTTGCGTTTGATCGGAGTAGAAGAAGCCAATATTTACGGGGATGTTGAAGGTATTGAACATCATTTGAGCTGGAATTCTATCGATCGTATTGCCGACCTAGTATTATTTTTAGAAGAAAATCCAGAACTGCAATCGAGACTTATTGCATTGAAAGAAGAGACAAAAGATTAAAAGGAGAGTGATACATTTGACAGAACTAACATCTGGAGAAATTGTAAAATTGCAAGTAACATCCCAAGAGGGTTCTAAATGGATTCTTAGCCATAATTCTATGGATATATCATTAAACGCATCCGAAGCACCTGAGGACTTGCAAATAGGCGATATGATTGAAGTATTTTTATTTGTTGACCGAAGAGGTAATCTATCTGCCACAACTGGTCTGCCTTCTATTCAAAAAGGGACGTATGGATGGGCACGAGTGATTAAAGTGTCAGAAAAAGAAGGGGCTTTTGTGGATATTGGAACTTCAAAGGAAGTACAAGTAAAAGCAGAAGACTTACCGAAAATTAAAGAACTTTGGCCGGTAAATGGAGATCATCTATATATGACTCTTCGTACGGACAAAGATGGAGAGTTATTTGGACGTTTAGCTACGGAGGATCGTGTAGAAGAGTTGTATATTGACGCACCTACTACATTGTTCAACCAAAACGTACAAGCAAGACCATATAGACTTCTCCCGATTGGAACTTTCTTGTTAAGCGTGCCAGAAAATTATCGCATTTTCGTGCACCAATCGGAACGAATAGAAGAGCCAAGATTAGGACAAGAGTTAACAGTTCGAATTATCGATACGAAAGAAGATGGCTCTTTAAACGGTTCGCTGCTTCCTCGCAAACATGAACGTTTGGGAGACGATGCTGAATCGATTTTCCGCTACTTAAATGATGTAGGAGGCAAAATGCCATTTACGGATAAGTCCTCACCTGATGAAATCCAAGAAATGTTTACAATGAGCAAAGCGGCGTTTAAACGTGCATTAGGTAAATTAATGAAAGAAGGAAAAATTGTTCAAAACGATGGCTGGACTCAATTGAAGCAATAAGGAAATAGGAGTGAAAAGAATCGATTAATCGGAACTTTTTACTCCTTTTTACGTACTAATGGGAGAGCTGACTGGAAAGGGGTTTGATGAAATGAAAAGGTTTTTACAAACAATAATAGCTGTTGTTTTTCTAATGGGAGTTTTTATTGCTCCATCTATTACACTAGCAGACTCAGATGGATCAACAGAAACAGAAGCGATTAATGAAAAATTTGGTGCACCAATTGTCGTTTATGGTGGCAATCTAAGTGAAGCGGAAAAGCAAAGTGTAAAAGAAAGCTTAAAAATAACAGATAGTTCCGATGTACAGGAAATTGAAGTAACAGGGCAAGACTTAGCAAAGTATTTAAAAGATGGAGATGCATCTGCACGGATGTTTTCATCTGCAAAAATTACGAGAAAAGATGCTGGTAAAGGACTAGTCATCAATATCGTTACACCAAACAATATTACAGAAGTAACAACAGAAATGTATGCAAATGCAATGCTAACTGCTGGAATCCAAGATGCAGTCGTTGAAATTGCTGCACCTAAGCCGGTAACTGGTCACTCCGCATTAGTTGGTATTTATAAGGCGTATGAAGTAACAGGTGAAAAGTTAGATCCTGAACGTACAGACGTAGCAAGCGATGAGTTGTCCGTAGCAACAATTCTATCAAAAGATGCTGGGATTGATGAAGCGAAGGTAAGTGAGTTACTTACGGAAATTAAAAAGCAAATTGCTGAACAAAATCCGGTATCGCGTGAGGAAGTAGAAAAAATTGTAACGGAACAGCTTTCCAAATTGAAAATTGAGCTTTCTGAGAAAGACCGCCAGTTACTAATCGATATTATGGACCGTATTCGTCAGCTTGACATCGATTTTAGCAAATGGTCAGATCAGTTAAATGATTTGAGTAAAACAATAGAAGACAAGATTGGTAAAATTGTAGATAACGAAGGATTTTGGCAAAGTGTAAAAGATTTCTTTAAAAATTTAATTGATTCTATTCGTTCTATTTTTAGCTAAACGGAGCACCCTAATTATCTGGCTTAGGATATAGGGTGTTTTTAATTGCGTGCTAGATGCTTTTTTGTTATTATATGATTAATATATCTCGAATTCAAGATAATTAAAGGAGGTAACAATGATGAAATTAGCAGGAATTCACCATGTATCTGCCATCACTGCAGATGCAGACAAAAACCACGATTTTTTTACACGAATATTAGGTATGAGATTAGTAAAGAAAAGTGTGAACCAAGACAATACATCTTCATACCATTTATTTTATGCAGACGCAGTTGGAACACCTGGAACGGACATGACTTACTTTGACATTCCTATGGCAGGTAGAACTTATCCTGGAGTTTCAAGTATTAGTAATACGGGCTTACGTGTTAAAAGTGATAAAGCACTGCAATTTTGGAAAGCTAGATTTGAACAATATGAAATACCTCATGATCAAGTCGTAGAAAGATATGGTAGAAAGTCTCTTTATTTTGAAGACTTTGAGGGTTCAAGAATGATGCTAGTAGTTGATGATGGAAAAGGGATACCATACGGGGAGGCATGGGTAAAAGAGGAAATTTCAGCTGAAAATGCTATTGTCGGCTTAGGTCCAGTTAAATTGACAGTTAGAAAATCAGAACCAACTGAAAAAGTACTTCAAGATGTACTCGGCTTTACATTGGCAGGCTCTTATCCATCGGAAATAGAAGGGATGCCTGATATTCTTGTGTATACAATAGGAAAAGGTGGACCAGCAGGAGAAGTGCATATAGAGACTCGAACAGACCTGCCAATCGAAAGACCAGGTAGAGGAAGTGTCCATCATGTGGCATTTCGTGTTCCAGCTATGGAGGATTATCCTCGATGGGAAGAGTTATTACGTTCCCAAGGCTTTGCAACTTCTGGATTAGTAGATCGTTATTATTTCAAATCAATTTACTTTCGAGAACCAAACGGAATTTTATATGAATTAGCAACTGATGAACCAGGTTTCGATTCTGACGAGCCAATGCAAACACTCGGAGAAAAACTTGCACTTCCCCCATTTTTAGAGGGGCAAAGAGCTCAAATTGAAGCCAAGTTGCGTCCGTTGTCAATTAATAAATAAATGTGTTAAGATTCAGAAAAGGAGTGGTAATAATGGATTTTCAATACAAAGAACTAGGCAGTGATGTTTTTGCATATGAGTATGTTCAGGACGGTGAAAAGCTTGGTGAAATAACGTGGACATTACTTGGAGATATTATGGTAATGGATCACACATACGTTTCAGATAGATTGAGAGGCCAAGGGGTAGCGAAAAAACTACTTGATGCTGCTGCTTCTTATGCGCGTGAAAAGGATTTGAAAATGGAGGCTGTTTGTTCATACGTCGTAGCAGCTTTTAATAAATCTGAAGAATATAATGATGTAAAAGCTTAAACTTATCCAATAAAAAGGCAATCCGCTTCTATTTTAAGTGGATTGCCTTTTTATGTTATGTCCATTAAATTTGCGTAAAGAAAACCAAAATACCTGTTAATACGGATGCACCTGCCAACGTATAAAAGAAATCAGATTGGCTAAATATTAAATTTTTCTCCATCCAAATCATCCTTTCTAAAGTGGGTAATAGTATATTTATACCCATTTCATAGAGCTTCTAAACAGGTTTAACTTACTATACTGTTTGAAATTCTAAAATAGACGAAACTTTTATTAATTCTATTCGTAAATACTATAGATAATATGATTTTTATGGAGGTTTAAAAATGTCGCGTATAGGTGAATTAGTTTTAGGTGTAATAAGTGCAGTTTTTAGTGTAATTGCCATCATTCTACTTTCTGTATCAGTAGTTCAAGGGAGCACTGTATTCCAAGAAGAAGGATTTAATGACCTATTTGAACAAGAAATTATGAGTGATCCTAATTTATCTTCTCAAGATGCAGAAGCGATTACACAAGGTCTAGATGTCTTTTTGGATCTGTTCACTATTTTAGGATGGGGATTCATAATTTCCATTGTTATCAGTTTAGTGTTAAATATTTTGGGCATTTTGTTTATAAATAAAAACAAGAAACCCAAGCTTGCAGGGGTTATGTTTATACTAGCAGGTCTTCTTGCTGGAATTATTTCTTTAACATCAATTCTATTATACATAGCAGCAATTATGTGCTTTGTTCGTAAACCGCCGATGCAATTAGCTGAACAAGAATACTATACATCAACTAAAATGGAATAGTATAAAAATGTCTAGATTATAAAACGATATAAGATGAAAACACCAGCTTAATAGGCTGGTGTTTTCAATAAATACATATATTTTGCTGTAGATAATGGATGACCTTCAAAATATTCGTCAAATTCTTCGAGGCACTCAAAACCAAATTGTTCATAAAAACCACGTGCACCACTATTTTCGCTTTCTACATATACAAATAATTGGCGACCAGTATGCATTTCTTCTAAGCCTGCTTGAAGTAGCTTTCTGCCATAACCAAGCTGTTGATATTCGGGTAATATATAAATGGCGGTCAATTCCGCGTCGCCGTCTTCATCTACATATGTAAAGCTGGCAAATCCAACTGGCTGCCCATTATATTCGGCGAGTAAAAAGATTGTTTTTTCCATTCGTTTTGCAAGCATCGTATTCGAATAGGCTTTCTCTAAAAAGAGTTCTTGTATATTATCTGGGATAATGTTTTTGTATGTGTCGTTCCAACTGATCTTTGCGATTTGTTGTACAGTTGAAATATCATCTAACGTCGTCGCCCTAATCATTTGAAATCACCTCTAAATTCTTTTTGTTATCATACCAAAAATACGAACAATCTTCTACAAATAAGTAGGATAAAATAGAAAACAATATTTAATAATGCAGGAGGAAAAATATGAGCTGGAAATTAATGCAATACAAAGAGTTAGATACAAATCTATTGTATAAAATATTAAAGTTACGAGTAGATGTCTTTGTAGTAGAACAAAATTGTGCATACCCTGAATTAGATGGATACGATCAAAACTCGTTTCACTGTTTGTATTTAGAAGAAGGGGAAGTGCTGGCTTATTGTCGTATACTGCCACCGGGAGAAAAATATGATATATGTTCAATTGGAAGGGTCATTGTAAATGAGAGAGCCCGTGGAAAGGGTTTTGCACGACAGTTGATGGTGCGAGCAATAGAAAGTGCAAAAAAAGAATGGAATGTGACGTCCATTAAAATTTGTGCCCAAAGCCATCTGCAAGAGTTTTATAGATCACTTGGATTTGAGACAGTGTCCGAAGAATTTGACGAAGATGGAATACCCCATGTGTATATGATCCTATATGAAAAATAAAAGGTGTTTTAAATAGAAAATAAGGGTATATATGATAATAGATAAAATTTTAAGATAAACGCGGAGGTAATTAAAATGGCAAAAAATAAATCATTATTATTAGCAGGTCTTGCAGCAGGGGCTTATGCTTATTTCAGAAAAAAAGAGAATAGAGACAAAGCAATGGTAGCTTTTAATAATACAAAAGCAAAAGTAAATTCATATATGGAAGCTCAAAAGCATAATAATTCCGATTTAACGACAGCTGGTAACCCAGACCCTAGAGACATTCCAGACAACAAAATGGTGGATGAAGGAGCAATGACAAGCGTCCAATACTATAACGAAGAAGTGCAGGACAAAACAAAAAAAACTTCAGATGAAACAAAATAAACGAAAGTGCCTGTTTGAAGGCACCTTCGTTTATTTTTTATCCACCCAAATAGATAACAAAGATGTTACGAGTAAAATAATACCTGCTAAAAGGAAACCATCATTTGCCGTTAATTCAAAAAAACCGGTTACACTTGAACCAGCGACAACCCCAATGGAGAAAAAGGCATAGAAGTAACCATACGCTTTGCCGCGGTAAAAAGTATCAGTCGAATCAATTAGTAGTGAATTGATCGAAGGAAATAAAAAAGCAAATCCTACTCCATAAAATCCCATCCAGATGTACATTAAAGCAAGCGCTTCTGTTTGTCCAAGTAATAGCATACTAATTCCCATAAGGGCCATTCCAAAAGCGAGCGTTTTTATTGGCTTAACTCGATCAAAAATTCGATTGGTCGGCATTATAAAAACTAGGATTGCTATAAATCCAAAGGTACTAAGTAATAATCCGCTAGTCTTTGCATCAAATCCAAGGTGGATAATTTTTATAGGAAGCATGTACGCCAATACACCCTGTGAAAACATTAAGAAAAAAGCACCTGCAAAAGCTATCAATAGGCCCTCTTTTTTAATAAGATCTTTAATCGATGCTGTTTGAACAGGTTTAGTAATTATTGTTTTTTTATGAAGAGCTACCGATCTTAAAAGAATAATGGATAGAATACTTAAGAGAAGCATGATGGACCCTGTAATACCAAGTACGAACACTTCACTTTTTTTACTAGCTATAATCCCACTCATTGCTGGACCCACTATTGCAGCGAGACCTACGAATGCTCCGGACAAGGCTACTCCTTTCCCACGCTTTTCGCTTGCAGTGTGATTAGCGGAATAGGTAAAAGCTGCGGGAACGATAAATCCTGCAACTAATCCGTGCACAAAACGTATTAGCAATAGTCCCATCGGCTCTGTTACAAGCTGATACAAAAATAAAGAAACGCTTGTTGCAAATAATCCAAATATTAATATATAAAAAGGTCCTTTTTTATCGGTCAACAACCCAGATATGACGTTACCGATTGTGTTAGAAAATGAATACATACCAACAACCAAACCAGTTATAAAGGGAGTTGCACCAAGATTTTGTGCAAAGGGACTCATAATCGGCAACTGTGCAAACAAGTCAAAAAACGAGAAAAAGATAATAATATAAACGAATAACCGCAATTTAGCCCCTCATTTCTGTTGTTGAACTATTCTTTAGTTTAACATTTAGAAAAATTTTTCACTATAACTATAAAAATATGGAAAAAGCATAGTATAAAGATAGATTCGCAAATAGCCTAATTATTTATGGGCAGATACTTGGTAAAATAGAAAACTTATCCTATATATCTTAAGAAATTCGACTAAAGCAATTGAAAAATAGTGGAAAATGCCGAAATAAACTATAGTGTAATACAAGTGCTAATTAAACTTTTTATTATCTTTCGGATAGATTTTATAAAAAACTAATTATCCGTAAAAAAAATAATTATACTAAATAAAAATAGTTTTAATTTCCAGTATAATGATATAAAATGATTCTGCATGCCTAAACTAACTACCAACCCAAAAGAACTATGGAAAGAAAGATGAGGTTTATATGTACAGCAAAGAGAAAATGTTTTTGGAGTACTTCTCCAAATCCTATAACAAAGAGATGGGTATTACTAATAGAGTCGAAGGTTTAGAACAGTTTTTTGAATTAGAAAAAAAGTTATTTCACAATATGTTTTCATTCGAAATAGAAGAAGCAAAAGCAATATTAAGAACAATGATAGATTTGATAATCGCTAGAACTGGAAAACAAATGATTCTAAATGTAAAAAATTATTACATTCAATTAGCCGCTATCATGGCAAGAAAGCTTTATGAAAGCCAAGTTCCAACAGATAAGGTGATGGCATTTAATATTGCCAGTGTGGATATTATAGAAACAAAAATGAATGACGCCCAATTTTTACAATGTGCTGATGAGTTAGTAGAGTTTTTTGTTATGGTTATCACGGAAAGAAAAAAACCTTCTTTTGGTCATCAAACAGTCAATAAAGTAATACTATTTATAAACGATGGAATCGAGACAAGTTTGACGGTGGAGGATATTGCGACCCACTTCAATATTAGTACAAGTCATTTGTCGCGTATTTTTAGGGAACATACTGGTGTAACTCTGGTAGAATATTTAAATATTCGTAAAGTAGAAGAGTGTCAGTATTTTTTAAGGCACACGAATAAAGCCATTTTGGAGATTTCCAATTCCTTTCACTTTTGTAACCAAAGTTATTTCACCCGTATTTTTAAAAAATACACTGGTGTTACTCCAAAACAATTTAGAAATTTCCAAGAGCATCCAAACTTTAAATACATGTTCCCTAATGAGCCTAAATCCGTTTAAAATTATACGTAGTCTTTTCAATTCCTGCTAAGTAAGATGAAGATTTCACTGTTCTTGCCTCACGTTAAATTTGATAAATAGCTTCATAGTGATGTATACTCGGTATAGTTTGATAATTGTAGGTGAATGGATTGAAAAAGAAAATTAGTTTACTTTCTATTCTTGTATTCGCAACGGTTTTACTTAGCGGTTGTTCAGGAGTAGAAAACAAAGAGGGTACATTTTATAACATATTTGTTCGACCTTTCGAATTTTTAATCCATTTCTTTGGGGAAATGTTCAATGGTAGCTACGGACTGGCAATTATTGCTATAACAGTTCTGATCCGTTTGGCGTTAATGCCGTTAATGCTTAGAAACTACAAGCACCAACAAGGCATGAAAGTTAAAATGGACAAGTTAAAACCAGAAATGGACGAGATCCAAAAGAAATTAAAGGAAACAAAATCTAAAGAAGAACAAATGGCTTTGCAGCAAGAAATGATGGGTCTATATCGTAAACATGGTGTAAATCCATTGAATATGGGTTGTTTACCAATGCTTATTCAAATGCCGATTATTATGGGGTTATATTTTGCGATTTCTCATTCGGCTGAGATTAAAGCACACCCATTTTTATGGTTTAATTTAGGTTCCCCAGATATCGCGATGACACTTGTTGCTGGAGCGGTTTATTTCCTTCAAGCAAAAGTATCATTATGGACAGTTCCTGAACAGCAAAAGCAACAAATGAAAATGATGGTTTATATTTCTCCTATTATGATTATGTTTATTTCGTTCAGTTCTATGGCCGCTTTGCCACTTTACTGGACAGTTGGTGGAGCTTTGTTAATATTCCAAACATACTTAGGAAGAAAATTTTACTCGAATCATCCAGAAAAAGCAGAAGAATCTGTTTAACATGAAACGAAGCTTTTATAGCTTCGTTTTTTTCTTGAGAGGTGTAAGAAATGAAGAGAAATTGGGTTTTTGGTCTATTAATTACAGCGGTAGCCATTACTTCTTTGGTATTTATTATCCTTGGCAATTTAAATTTAGCTGTACTTTTTATGACGGTGATATTTGCTTTAAGTAATGGTTATCGTGCCATAAGTTTTAAAGAAAAAGGCTTTGTCCGTGAGGCGAAATGGATGAAAGGCATGGCGATTGTTTTTGCTGTTTTGTTTTTCGTTGTGTTAGGCTTAATATTATTTTAGTAACGACGCACTGCCTGATAAAGGGTGGTGCGTTTTTAGTAGCCGCATCTTTATTTGGGAAAGTTGCCCTTTGAATCGCAAAATCTGGCAATCATTATCATTAGCTCCAAACTATTATTCTTATGCCCTAGGTCAAAATTTTCTTTTGAATTATTTTTAGTAAGATGGCTATAATTTGAAGAAATATGGATGAAATAATGGTAAACTAGTAGTAACGCAATTGGAAAGAAGGAAGACCGGGATATGCAATCGAGATATAGTTTGTTGCAAGATAAAAAGAAAAAAAAGTGGCCATACATCGTTTCAGGAGTTATTGTTGGTCTACTGATAGTTATAGTCGTGGGATGGATTGGAATAAATGGTTGGAACATAGAAAAGAGTATTAACGCTTTAGGACTTTCTGATAAAAAGGAGAATACTGTAGCGGTAGAGAAAACGGAGGAGGTTCCTGTGAAGGAAGAGCCAGTTGTTGAAACCCCCGTTGCAGAAGAACCTGAAGTAGATTTATCGGGTGCAAAAGGTTACGAGGGTCATGAGACATTGCCGGCTGAACCTACTTATGTAGAAGGCGTTTTAATCGCAAGCAAAAAGTATCCTTTGCCATCTACATATGCTCCAGGAGAAAGTAAAGAAGCTAGAGCAGCATTTGAAAAGATGGCAGCGGAAGCTACGCTTTCAGGCTATAATTTAGTGGCTTTTAGTACATATCGCTCGTTTGAATATCAAACTTCGCTATATGACAGATATGTAAATAATGATGGTCAAGATGCGGCAGATCGTTATAGTGCTAGACCAGGATATTCGGAACATCAAACAGGTTTAGCTTTTGATATAGGGGAACAGCATTTTGAACAGCATTTTGCGAGAGAAAGCTTTGGTGAAACTGAGGCAGGTAAATGGATAGCAGCCAATGCTTATAAATATGGTTTCATTATGCGTTATCCAAATGGTAAAGAAAAAATTACTGGCTATATGTATGAGCCGTGGCATTTCCGATATGTAGGGGAAGAACTTGCTGGCAAGATTTATGATGCCGGAGTTACTTTAGAAGAATACTTCGATTTATAAAAAAGAGGCTTCCGTGGAAGCCTCTTTTTTATAAAATTGGAGAAAGTAGGCGAGCCAATGACTCCTTGAATTTAATCATTTTTGCCCGTTCCTCGTAAATTTCCCACGTCATTTCCGTCGATACTTTCATGTCTTCTTCAAATGTCTCTGCTAATTGATGAGAGGTTTCTCGATCATAGATGAATGCATTTACTTCAAAGTTTAACTTAAAACTTCTTACATCAATGTTTGCAGTACCAACAGTAGAGGCTTCGTCGTCAATCACGACCATTTTAGTGTGTAAAAACCCATTTTCATAAATGTATATTTTGGCTCCAGCTTTTATGAGTTCACCTACATAGGAGTATGTGGCCCAATAAACAAATATGTGGTCTGGTTTGTTGGGGATCATAATACGTACATCAATACCTGATAAGCAAGCAATACGCAATGTGTCCATAAAGCTAGCGTCTGGGATGAAATACGGTGTTTGGATATAAATATACTTTTTGGCCATCATGATTAATTTTAGGTACCCGTTTTTTATTTGTTCCCATTCAGAGTCGGGACCGCTTGAAACAATTTGTAAACCAACTGAGCCTTTTAAGGGAATAGCAGGGAAAAAAATATCGGAGTATTCAATGTCGTGCTCAGCAGATGCTTGGTTCCAGTCCAGTATAAATCGGGTCTGAAGCGGATGGACAGCACTTCCTTCGATACGTAAATGTGTATCTCGCCAATAGCCAAACTTTTTGTTTAACCCTAGGTATTCATCTCCTACGTTAAAACCTCCAATATATCCGATACGACCATCAATCACTACAATTTTCCGGTGATTTCGATAATTCATACGCGGATTGATGAGCGGCAAAATAGCTGGGAAAAACGCTTCTACTCTGCCACCTAGAGCAATCAATTCCTTAAAATGCCGTTTTCTTAATGAACGGGAACCAGTATCATCATAAAGGATTCGAACCTTGACTCCTTGTTTTGCTTTAGCCAAAAGAACTTTATAAATTTGTTGTCCTAAATTATCTAAACGGAAAATATAATATTGAATATGGATATGGTCCTTTGCATTTTCTAGATCATGTAGAAGGGCATCAAATTTTTTGCGGCCATCCGTGAAAATCTCTACATCATTATCCTGCGTTAAAACAGCATGGTTATTGTGTAAATGCATAATAATAAGTTCTTTATAGAGACTGGCGTCATCTAAACGGAAGTCGAATGAATCATCTTCAATGGCCTCCATTTGAAATTCTATCAGCTTATCGATCCCGATTTTGTTTTTCCCTTCCCATCGAAACAAATGCTTTTTCCGCAATTTTCTTCCAAATAATAAATAAATACCGAAACCTACAATAGGTATGAAGAAAAGGACCATGATCCAAGCCCATGTAGAAGAAGCGTCGCGTCTTTCCAAAAATATTAAAGCGATAGCAAGGAAAATATTCAAAATAAGAATACCAGAAACCAATAGACTATAAAAACTCGCTGCCATGTTAACACCTCCAATCCTATTTATGTGAAGTTTATCTTCAGTATAGCTGATTTATGGAAAAGAAAGAAGAAAACAGGAACATTCTAAAAGCTATTTGCATAGAGTGAGCACATACCTAACATTCATACCTCTCTCTAGCAGACGATAAACAAATATATTTTTTAAAACCTTTAAAACCTACTTGACCTATAGGAATAAAAGTAATATTATATGTTAAGCATTAAAAATGGAGGAATTTATATGAATATATTATTTATAATTCTCAACGTAGCGGCTTTATTGTTGTTTGTGGGAATTTTAGTCATTATGCAAAAGAAACATGTTTCCTTTTCGAAACGAGTATTTACCGCACTAGGTTTTGGTATTGTGTTAGGTTTAGCTCTGAACCTTATTTATGGGGCAACTTCAGAAGTGTTGGCCGATTCAGTACAATGGTATAACCTAATTGGAACTGGTTATGTGAAACTTCTTCAGATGATCGTAATGCCATTAGTGTTTATATCGATTTTAGGAGCGTTTACGAAAATAACGATTGGTAAAAACTTTGGAAAAATGGCAGCTATTATTTTAAGTTTTTTAATTGGTACAACGGCAGTTGCAGCAGCAGTTGGAATAGGTTCGGCTGCAATCTTTGATTTAAATGCAGATCAAATTGTACAAGGAGATGCTGAATCAGCCCGTGCAGAATACTATGAAGGACATTCCGCTGATGTTGCCGACAAAGCGCTTCCTCAACAAATATTAGATTTACTTCCTGCAAACCCATTTTTAGATTTAACAGGGGCACGTTCAACTTCTACTATTGCTGTTGTTGTTTTTGCGGCATTTTTAGGATTCGCCTATTTAGGTGTTTCCCGTAGAGATAAAGACAATGCAGCTATTATTAAAAAAGGTATTGATGCAGTTTATGCACTTGTCATGAGCGTAGTGAAAATAGTATTACGTTTGACACCTTATGGAATTCTAGCAATTATGGCTAGAACAGTAGCAACATCAGATTTTGGGGCAATATTTAATCTTGGGAAGTTCGTGGCAGCTTCCTATGTAGCATTGGCAGTTGTTTTTGGAATGCATTTAATCATTATTTCATTATCTGGATTAAATCCAATAACATACTTGAAAAAAGCTGCAGAGCCTTTACTTTTTGCTTTCACTTCTCGTTCAAGTGCAGGTACATTACCTATTAATATTAATACGCAAACAAATAAATTAGGTGTGTCAGAAGGAATTGCCAACTTCTCCGGTTCATTTGGTTTATCCATTGGGCAAAATGGATGTGCAGGGATATATCCAGCAATGTTGGCATTTATGATTGCACCTTCACAAGGGATTAATCCGCTTGATCCAATGTTTATCTTGACAGTCATAGCGGTAGTAGCAATTAGCTCGTTTGGAGTAGCTGGAGTAGGTGGAGGAGCAACATTTGCTGCAATTTTAGTACTTTCAGCGCTAAATCTACCAGTTGCTTTAGCTGGTTTACTAGTTTCAGTTGAACCGTTAATCGATATGGGACGTACAGCTGTAAATGTAAGTGGCTCTATGACAGCAGGAGTAGCAACTGCGAAAATAACAGGTGAACTAGACAAAAATGTATACGATGCTCCACTAGAAACACAAACAGTCGAAGCTTAAAAATAATGAATGAAGAGCCGTCCTTTCGGGGGCGGTTTTATGTTTACTTAAAATAAAAGAGAGAACACTTTTTATAGTAGCGAAATATATGGATAGTGTGTCTTAAAGTGACCGCTATGATTTTCGCAGCAGTCGGACGCTTTCCGCCGGGTGAGCGATGAGCCTTCACCGGCCGCTAATGAAGTCTCATCTTTCTCACTTCATCCCGTTGGAGTCGCCTTCCTTCAGCTCCAATCTCCAATCTCCAATCCATCAAAATAGACGCTTTTATCTGTATATAATATCCATTAAAAGTTAGGAAATGGCTAAGCGAGACCAAATAGCTCGTGAAAGCAACCAATTCACTATGCAGAGCAACCAGTTTGCGCTTGAAAGCAACCAAATTGACAACGAGCGCAACCAATTCTCCACGACAATGCTAGAGGGCACTAATTATTATGCACTTTCCATGAAGAATCCTCTTAATTTAAATGGATTAGATCGTCCATTAAAATTTACGCAACATACCAGTCATTACTCGCAACATTATAGACCGGATGCGCAACATTTCACTACAAACTCGCAACATTTGGGACAGATCGAACTTTTTATGCTCGTATGCTGCCTCGTTATGCCCGCATAGTAACATTCTTTGCTCGGAGCGGAAGCAATTTTCTTTGATTTTCTCTTTAGGCGGTGGCTCATCACTCACCCCACGGAAAGCGTCCGTCCTGCAGCGGAAATCCAAGCGGTCACTTCCTTGCGACGTACTATCCCTATAACGCGAAAACAATTCTCCATAGGGAGGGTTTTTTTATATTTGGTTTATAATTATTTCTCTTTTTACATAAACTTTAAAGTTGGTTTTAAAAAATTTCGAAAATAGTTTGCTATAATTTAACTAAATATTACAACAAGGAGATGGGTGGATGCTGCAAGCGATTAATCTTCATAAGAAATACAAAACAAAAGAAGTAGTTCGCCAAGTGAATATGCAACTAGAAGCTGGTGAATCTGTTGGACTGCTTGGTCCGAATGGTGCGGGTAAATCGACAACTATTTCTATGCTGTCCTCTTTAATAGTGCCGACGAGCGGCGAAGTATTATGGCAGGGGAAGTCTATCAACAAAAATCCCAATGATTTACGCCGAGCACTAGGTGTGGTTCCACAAGAAATTGCTTTGTATCCGGAGCTTTCAGCAAAAGAAAACTTATACTTCTTTGGTCGTGTATATGGTTTGAAAGGACAATTATTAGCAGAACGAACGGAAGAGGTTTTACAAAAAATTGGGCTGATAGATCGAAAAAATGATACTGTGAAAACTTTTTCAGGTGGGATGAAAAGACGATTAAATATCGGAGCTGCTCTTTTACACAAGCCTTCGATTCTAATCATGGATGAGCCGACTGTAGGGATTGACCCTCAATCCAGAGCTTATATTTTGGATACTGTCAGACAGCTTGTAATGGATGGCATGACATTACTATATACAAGTCATTATATGGAAGAAGTAGAGTTGCTTTGCGACAAAATTTATATTATGGATCAGGGGGAAATTATTGCTCAAGGATCGAAAGAGGAGCTAAAATCGCTAGTTTCGGACAATCAAACAATCGAACTTAAAGCACATCTACTACCTGCTGAATTTGAAGATTCCCTAAAAAAGCAGTTTCCAACAGCAAGTGTTCGGAAAGAGGAAGAGTTATTATTAATTTCTTTACCTAAAAACGAAGAGCCCCTTGCTACTATTTTTGCTCTTGCTGCCGTTCATGAAATTACAATTACTTCTGCTGTCGTAAAAATACCAACACTAGAAGATGTTTTTTTATATTTAACTGGTAGAGCTTTAAGAGACTAAGGGAGGATATTTCATGTTATTTAGTCTAATCAGGAAGCAAATGAAGATGCTTTTACGCAACAAACAGCCTCTTATTATTTTGTTACTCATGCCGGTAGTGCTTGTCACTATTTTATCCACTGCCCTTGCTGGTGTGATGAATAGTGGAGGGGAAGTTGCTATTCAAGCAAAACTAGTTTTAATAGAGGACATGGCATGGGAGCAGGAAGAGGGAGCTATCAAAGAGTTTCTCAAGGAGCAAGGGGTTAGTGGATCTGCTCTAGATAATTTGCTGAATGAGCTTAAAAATAATGATCCTATTCAAATTTTAAGCTCTATATTAGCGGAGGCAGATGTGAGTAAATATATAGCTTTAGACAAGAGTAGATCCACTGAATTAGATAGCCTACGAAAAGATAAGGAAATTGATGGTATATTAATGATTCCAGCTGACTTCCGTTTACAATATGTACAGTCGGCTTATTTTAATAACAATTCAATACCCGATATAGACTTATTATTAAGCCAAGAAAATGAAATACGTGCCTCGATCATTCAATCTGTGATAAATGAGTGGCAAGCAGGTTATACAAAGTCATTAGCTTTGTCCAAAGTTGGAATTTCTCCGAATGAAGTGATGCAAAACAATCCAACAGTTGAGAAAGTAGAGCAGGCATTAAAAGAAAATGAGCGGAAAATTCCAGCTTCAATTTATTATACGGTCGGAATGCTTGTTATGTTTGCGCTATATATTCCGAGCTTTTTGGCTGGGTTTGCACTACAGGAAGTACAGTGGAAGGTATATGATCGCCTGTTATTAGCAGGTGTCTCCTCTACTTTATATGCTATTTCGATTTTCGTTACAGGTGCGTTTGTAGCCATTATGCAACAAATTATTATGCTGCTTTTCGGTAAATTTGTGTTAGGGATTGATTGGATAGGTTTAGAAGGAATGCTTGTGATTGTGTTGTCTTACAGCCTATTCATAGGAGGGCTTTCTGCTTTATTGACGACATTACAATTGCGAACGAAATCAGGGGGAGCATCCAATATATTTACTGGCCTAATCGTTTCTGTTTTCTCTTTTTTAGGAGGGTCTTTCTTCAATATCGGGGATGTCTCTAGTCTTCTTGCGAATATCGGAAACTTAACACCGAATGGGGCGACCATGACAGCTATCTTATCGATTCAGAGAGGGCAGGAGCTAGAAGTTATTTGGTCACATATGCCTGTTTTATATATTTGGCTTAGTCTTTGTGTATTGTTCTCGATTGTTTTATTTCCAAAAAGAGGGGTGACGTCATGAAAGGGATATGGCTTGCAAGACTCCAAAACTTAAAAAGAAAGCCGCTCGTTTTGTTGTCAATGACTGTCATGACTATTATTTTTGCGTATGTATTGAGCGGCAGTGTTGGTGGGAGTATCCCTTTTCTAGTTGCTACGGATAATACGTCTATCAGTAAACAAGTTTTGAAAAAGCTCCAAGGGGAAGATGATTATATAGCAACTGTTTTAACCGAAAAAGAACTGCGAAATATACTTGACGAAGAACAAGATAAAATCGGAGTATTACTCAATGAAAAAACGTATTCTGTGATTTCGAGTACAGATTCGGAAGTTGTGAGAATGCTCTCCCTTGAAATAGAAGCAGTATACAATAATCTTGCATTTCGTGACCAAGTAATTGCTAATAGTAGTGAAAGTACATGGGCTGAAGTGGAAAAAAACTTGGTGGAAGAACAGGCTTTTCAAATCAATATAACCCCAATGGATGATTCCCAAGTATTCAGGTATGACGGTGCCCTCCAAAGTTTGTTTGGATTTATGCTCTATTTTGTCTTTTATACAATCTCAATTAACGTACAGTTTATATTAGAAGATAAGCATTCTGGTATATGGAATCGTTTAAAGCTTGCGTCTATAAGCAGATTCCAATTGTATTTCGGACACTTATCTTTTAGTTATGCTATTGGATTTGTTCAGATGCTTCTCGTAATTTTAGTCTTTCGTGTTATTGTAGGAACGAATATGTACGGGGGTTTTTGGAAAGTAGTTATAATTGCTGGTTTCTATGTATTGCTAGTGATGGCATTCTCTCTATTTATCATCTCTGTTGTGAAGACGGTTAGCCAAAGCAGTGTTATTATTTCATTGCTCGCGGTGGCTTTTGCAATGATTGGAGGGGCATATTGGCCTCTTGAAATTGTCCAGTCAGAAAGTTTACTTGCGATGAAATGGGTATCTCCCATTTTTTATGGAATGGAAGCTTTGAAAAGAGTTACCATTTATGGGGAAACCTTAGGCGGGGTTATGACGTATGTAAGTATGATGATATTATTTGCTGTTTTGCTATTAGCAATAGGAATCACTTTACTAGAAAAAAGAACAGAGCGCTATCATTCTAGTGAATAGATGGGGGAGTTCGACATGTATTGGTGTAAAATTGCAAGAACTGAAAAGGAATTTGAAGCAATTGCAAAGTTAAACTATCAAACATTTGTGGAAGAAATTCCACAACATGAGTACAATCCAAGCGGGATGAGGATAGATCCGTTTCATCATGAAAATGTGTATGTCATTGTGTTAAAAGATCAAGAGCTTGCGGGGATGGTTGCGTTTCGTGCAGTCCGTCCTTTTTCGCTAGATTTAAAGCTTGGACCGGTAGAGGATTTGCTACCAAAAGATGCACTTAAAGGTCAATTGTGCGAGGTGAGGTTGCTAGCTGTCGATAAGGCGCATCGAAACGGACGGGTTTTCTATTATTTAGCACGGGCCTTATCCGACTATGCATATGAAAATGGGTATGGGGCAGCAGTTATATCTGGAACAATAAGGGAACAGAAATTATATAATCAGCTAGGTTTTGAACCTTTTGCAGGCACGGTTGGAACAGGAGATGCACTTTTCGTCCCTATGGTGCTGACAAGAGAGCGATTTGACTATTCGGTTGCAGCGCGTTTTAAGCAAAAAAGATATTCTTTTTATCCTGGACCTGTGCAACAATCGGAAACTATTCAACAAGCTTTTCTAGAAAAGCCGATTTCTCATCGATCACATGAGTTTAAAGTGATGCTCGAGCGCGTAAAAGTTGCACTGTTAGATATGAGTAGCGCGGCATATGTGCATCTTTTAGTAGGGAGTGGAACACTTGCTAATGAAGCAATGATTGCACAGTTACATGTATTAGATGGAAAAGGGGTAATCATTACTAATGGAGCGTTTGGAGAACGTTTAGAAAAACAAGCGGGAAGATGGGGACTTACCTATGATGTACAAGCCTACAAATGGGGAATGTCCTTTAATATCGAGGCAATTGAAAAGGTACTTGCAACCGGAAATTATAGTTGGTTACTTATGGCACACGGTGAAACCTCAACCGGGATGTTAAACGATTTAGAATCGTTAACGAGAATCTGTAAGAAGTACAATGTCCTTCTTTGTGCGGATTGCGTAAGCTCTTTTGGTGCACTTCCGTTTTCAATGGATGGTGTATATTTGGCTACTGGTGTGAGTGGCAAAGCAATTGGAACAATGAGTGGACTGGCATTTGTCTTTTCTAACACAGAAATAACTACTAGTGAAAATATTCCTTCGTATGTAGATATCGGATTGACTGCTAAGCATAATATTCCATTTACAATGCCATCTCAATTTGTGCTTAGCTTAGAGAATGCATTGAAAGCATATGGACGAGGGGCTAGATATGCATTATTACATAATCGTATGAAATTTATTAAAGAAGAAGTTAAAAAGCATCAGATAGAGTTATTAGCAGATCAAAACTATCCGATGATTTTTACATGGAAAGAGGAAGACTATCCTTATTTGGCGGAAGACGCTAGGATGTCTGGTTTTGATCTCCATTATAAAAGTGACTACTTGTTAGAACGAGGCTTACTTCAGATTTCCTGCATTCAACCAGATTTTGAAGATGCTTGGGTTAAATTTATGGGATGGTTGGATAATTATCGTACTTATCATGAGTGATTATTTATATAAATAGGACTACCATTATTGAAAAGAAGCGTAGTTCATTCGAGATAGTGTCTTCGAATGTACTACGCTTTTCTAATGTCTATCCTTTTATTTTTTCATAAGTGTTTAAGATAAATGTTTTATAGGGAGTGTCGGGCATTTGAGCAATATTCTCAACAGCTTTTGATATATATTCAAGTGCTTTTTCTTTTTGGTCTAGCTCTAAATAACATAATGCAATATACGCTTCTTTTTCATAAAGTATCGATAAATCGACTGGATAATGTAATACTTCCGGAATTACAACTGCCTCCAGTTTTTCGATTGCTTCCTCAAAATGATGAAGACCGTATAAGGTTTTGCCTCTTTCTAGTAAAAAGAAGGAGATAAATATTTTGTTCTTTATGTTTTTAATGGACAATGTGTTATATAAATCATCTGCTTCTTTGAACATTTTTTTATAAGAATTTAGGTAGTGCATCTCAATATAATAGGTGAAAATCTTCGAATGCTCGTCATCTGCAAACATACTATAAGCAAGGAGTTTTTGTAAATAATAATCCTTCTTCTCTTCATCTCCAACCATCATCGCATGAGTAGCGGCCATTCTATACAAGTTGTCGACTTGTTTGAATATCTTATGTTTATTTGAATACGCAATAGCTTCCTCCATTACACGAATAGCATCATCATGTTTGCCAACGGAAAAATAGAAGACGGCTTCTAAATAGTCGTAGTCCAAACGAGATAGAGGATCAATCCATAAAGGGTTCGCTTCAAGTTTTGCACGTTCCACCAGTAGGATATCAAGGGCTTCCTGATAATTGTGATTTGTAAATGGAATGATTGCAAATAATGTTCCTATTTCACCACGTTTTGTTGTTAAATTTAATTGTTCATACATCGTTGCAACATGTTTTAGAAGACTTTCCGATTTTTCTTGGTTATAAAATGATAAGCCTCTACAATACAACTCAAGTAAACGGGCAGCCTCATATCCTTGGGTTAGTTTTGGGACATATGGTTCTATTAAATCAACTATCTGTTGCCTTTCGTTAGTCAGGTTATCGTATTTCGTATTAGCTAATAACTCTGCTTTTTCTAGCACTTCCCTTAGTTCTTTCGTACTTACTTCTTCTAATAGTTCAGTCACATCAACATTCAATTGATTTGCTATATAATTTAAACTTTCCATTGAAGGGTTAGCTTTGTTGTTTTCGATTAAACTAAGCATTCCTTTTGTAAGTTCTGTGCCTGCTAGTGCCTCAAGCGTTATTTTTTGTTGCTTTCTTATTTTGCGTATTCGTTCGCCTAATGTCGACATATTATTCACCTCATATTATTAGTTTAATTATATTAAACTTTTAATTGAAATGGAAGATATATTATGGTATTATTTGTTTAATTACATTAAACATTTTGAAAAAGGGGAATATTCTATGGAGGAAATTTTAAAGCTTAAAAAAGCCACATATCATTTATGGACCTTTACAATTAGTAAGTTGATTTCAAGCTTTGGAGCGCAGGTGTATACTTTTGCGATTAGTTTCTATATTTTGCAGTTGACTGGATCTGCCGCAAGTTTTGCATTAAATTTGATCTGCAATATTTTACCGAGGACATTAGTCGCTCCTATAGCTGGGTATATTGCAGATAGATATTCAAGGAAGATGATTGTGATCATTGCGCAAATTGCTACAACTATAGCGATAAGTGGTTTATTAATCGTTAGTTTAACGTCTGATTTATCATTAGCAGCAATTTATACGACGACCGTAATTCTCTCGTTAACATCGCTTTTCTCTAGTGTTACATTTAGTTCTTCAATTACGGGACTTGTAGATGAAGGAAGAATTCAAAAAGCAATGTCACTGAACCAAATGTCTATTTCTTTTGCGGCAATTGGGAGCCCTGCAGTAGGTGGCTTATTGTATGGTGCAGTTTCTATGCCTGTATTTTTAATTATTTACATGGTCGCATCTATTATTGCGGTTATTTTGGAGTCAACTATGAATTTTACTTTATTTGCTAAACGAAAAGAAGTGGTGGAAGGGGAAGAAAAAGAGCCAATGCTCCAAAGCATGAAGGCAGGCTTCAATTACTTAATGCAACAACCGATTTTAAAAGTAATGATTATGATTTCTCTCCTTATCAATTTTCTATTCGGTGCATTTCAAGTAGGCTATTCTTTTATATTGATTGATAATTTAAAAATAGGTCCACAGCATTTTGGTTTTACAGAAGGTGCATTTGCGATTGGAATGTTACTTATGTCTATTTACTTTTCTGCTAGGAAAGAACTTAAATATCCTTTCTTAGTTTCTAAGTGGAGTATCGTTACACTTGGGGTATTGATGGGTGCAGTTTCCTTGCCATTGTTAGTAAGTATGTCTTATGTCATGACAGTTAGTTTTTACATTTTACTTATGTTCGGTTTCGGTGTCTCGATGATTGTTACAAATACTCCGATTCAAGTGATGATGCAAAAAATGATTGAAGATGACTATAAAGGGCGAGTGTTTTCTATAATAGAGACTTGTGCAATGGCCTTGATGCCTCTTGGTACGGTATTATTCGGTTTTCTCTACGATGTTTTACCAGCACCAGGTATTCTTCTTGTATCCAGTCTATTACTAATAGTAGTTGTGTTAATACTTGCAAGACCGTCTGTCGTTAGAACTGCTCATCCTGAGTTAAAACAAGGAAAGAAGGGTGCATCATTACCAGCAGCAACAATTGAATAAATAAAAATGCCAAGAAGAGGTGTGATCTCTCCTTGGCATTTTTGGTGAACTACAGCAAATTGAACCAATCGCTCAATCTCCCACTACATTTTTCAATGACTTGGTTGAACGGCGGAATGAGAAAATTAGCACAATCGACAAAACCGCTAATATACCAGATATCATATATATATTATCTGGCTGTACAGTAAATAGCCAAGCAAATAATAATGGGCCGATAATGCGGCCTAGATTGTCCATCGAATAAGCCATTCCAGCCGCAGTACCGTAACTTCCACCAGATTCCTTTGAAGTTAGCGATACAATTGTTGTTCTTGCAAGTGCGTTACCTGCTGTAAATACACATAAGGATAATCCTGCCCAGAAAATACTTGTCGTAAATACGGTTAAGAATAAACCTATTGCAGTGATTATCTGAGCGTATAATAACCATTTCGTTTCAGTACCATTTTTAATACGTCTAACTACACCGCCTTGAATAGCTGCATCGACAAATCCGCTAAACATAAACAGGTAACCAATTTGCAGAGGTGTAATTTCAATTCTTTCGATTTGGAACAATTGGAATGTTGCTTCTAGTCCAGCAAGCAAAAAAGTCACCATAAACGAGAATAAGAACAAATATTTTATACGATAACCCCATAGACTTGCAGCACCTTTTGGAAGAAGGGCTCGTTTGTTTGCTTCTCCAGAACGCTCTGGTTCTTTCAAAATAATGAAGGCATAAACAAAAATCCCAAGTAACAATAGAGCAGACACCGTGAATGGGAGCGCTAAGTTAACATGTCCTAGCACACCACCGATAGCAGGTCCAAAAATAAAGCCTAGACCGATAGACATACCTAGGAAGCCCATATACTTATTACGATTTTCTTCGTCAGACAAGTCTGCTGCAAATCCCGTTACTGCTGCGTATAATGCACCAGAGAATAATCCTCCGACAACTCGTGAAAAGTAAAGCATAAACAGAGAGTCAAAAAATAATGAAAACAACCAAAAACTTAAACTAAATCCTACTAGACCAACTAAAATAAGCGTTTTACGACCAACTCTGTCTGACAACATTCCCCAAAGTGGAGCCGTGAAAAACGATGCTAATGCATAGACAGTTAGCAAACCTCCGACATGAACTTCATGGTAATTTTGCTGTAAAATAACTTCTGGTAACACGGGAATGATAATTCCGAATCCTAGATAAACTAAGAATTGGATGGACATCAATATAAAAATGGTCTTTTTCATATATAAACCTGCCTTCTGCAAATCTTCTCACATATATATTACACGTTTCTATTTACTTTGACACGTTGTAAAGGGTGATTAGAAATGAACAGGAAAAAAAGCGAGCTATCCTCAAAATTAACAGAGGACAGCTCTTATGTTTAATAATTGCGAGGTTCGGATATGCTTTCCAAAGCGTTCGAAATTTCTTGTACATGGGGAAAAGGAAAAGCTAAGTCTGCCAATGATACGAATCCCACAAGTAATCCATTGTCCATTACAGGCAACCTGCGAACCTGATTTCGTGCCATAACAATAGAAGCGTCAGCAGTTGTGTCGTCAGGGGATACAGAAATAACAGATTTCGTCATAACATCTTCTACTTTACTTCTAACGTCTTTAGCGACTGAACGTGTGACAATATCCCGATCGGTAATCATACCAACTAATTTTTTATTGCTAACCACTGGCAAACAACCGATATCAAGCGTTCGCATTTGGTCAGCGACTTCATTTACATAATCTTGTGGATTGCACGTCACAACTTCTCTGCTCATCACATCTTTCACATTCATTAGAAATCACTCCTTTATGAGCTAGCTTGGTTTACAAAAGATTAAAATATGTAACATAAATGAAAGTTTAAAATGAGTAAAAAAGTGGTATGATAAAGAAGAGAAAAATTCGATTTCATTATGATAATTTTAATAAAAGAAAGAAACCTTTTTAACATTAAATCGTAATAATAAATGGAGAGGACGAGGTGGATAGAATGGCAAAGGAAGTTGATTTAAAGAAAATTGTAAGTAATCTTTCAAAGCTGGGTGTTACTGTTACAATGACAAAATCGAGACTTGACATACTTAAAGCGTTAGCACCACCAGCACAAACTCCCCACACGCAAAGTTAAAAAAAGGTGGCTTGAGTAGTTCGTATCTTTCGAACTTCTCAGCCATCTTTTTTTGTGTGTAAAAATGAAAAACAGTTGTGAAATAGCTAAGAGAATCCACTTATTTTGTAAAAGCAACCAATCACATAGTAAAGAGCTATCTCATCTAGAAGATAGCCCTTTAACAAATTCAATGAAGTTAAGATACGCTTAAAGAGCACTTTGAGCTGAGCTTAGCTTAGTCATCCTCATTTTTGGCGAACATATACGTCTTATGGTGAAATTTCATACTAAATACTAAACCAAGTGCGAGCATATTGCCCATAAGCGAACTACCACCATAACTTATGAAGGGTAGTGGTATACCGGTAATTGGCAATAGCTGGATCGTCATACCGATATTTTCGAATACATGGAAGGTAACCATTGCGATTATTCCTGCACATACATACGTACTATAAGCATCTTTTAGTTGCAGGGTAATTTTCGTCAAATGAAAAATAAGTAAAAAGAAAATACTTATAACAATACTAGTTCCAACGAATCCATACTCTTCACCAATAACCGCAAATATAAAATCGGTATGATTTTCAGGTACGTATACTACTCGTCCGCCATAGCCTTTCCCGAAAATCTCGCCTGAACCAATAGCATTTAGCGATGTGATTAAATGCATACCTTCATCAGAAGCATAAGAATAGGGATCTAACCAGGAATAGATACGTGCAAATTGGTATGCTTGCAACCCAAACTTGTCCTCCAAAAAGTCTTGCATATAAAGCGCCATCCAAAGTAGGGATGCCCCAATCGTAACAGAACCTAGCAATAGAGGAAGAATTATTTTCCAAGTAATGCCGGCTACAATAACTAAAGCTGCCGTAATTGCTATAAACACTAGAGCTGTACCAAGGTCGGGCTGTTCAAGAATAAAAGCTAATGGAACAATTAAAGTTATACCAATTTTTCCAAGCAAGATTAAATCTGTCTTTATCGTTTTCATCAGGTATAGTTCATGATGCTTTGTGATTAAACGAGCAAGAGCTAAAATATAAAAGGTCTTCATAAACTCTGCAGGTTGAATGTCCCCAATTGGTAAATGAAACCAACTTTTAGCGTTGTTTCTAGGTGCCACAAGCTCCATACTTCCTGGTAATATAAAGAGGACAGCGAGAAGAAATATACCAATACCATAAATAATCCAAGACATTTTTTTATATTGCTCGGGTTCAAAAAACATAACAAGCCCGACAATGACTGCCCCCACAACGTACCAAAACACTTGTTTAGACACAAAGTTCGTACCGGCATATTGACCAGTAGTTATTGCGGAAGAAATTGCAAGTAAGCTAACGATTAAAAATAATAATATGATAAAAGCAAGAGTCCAATCGAAGCGATCGGCAAAGCCTTTTTTGTTTTCCATAATAGTCACCTAAATTTCCTTCAAATTTACTTTATCATTATAGCTTAAATGAACATTTTTTGCTTGCAGCTATAAAGGACGATGATAGAAATATAGATGTTGCATTGGAAAAATTATGCTATTATAAAATGTAGAGTAAAGGAGTGAGTGTGGTGGCAAAAAAAGAGAAAGAAATAGAAGAGTATTTAGCGCATTTATATGTGCATGTAAATGAAATAGAGCATTTTGTATTGTTTAGTGGTATTTCTGTTCAACAATTTATAAGGTATTTCTCGGATTTGTCCGCTCTTTTATTGCTTAAGCATCGTTATGAAGATGCATCTTTTAATATTCATACCCAATTAGAGTTTGTCGTTCAGGATCAATATAACCGTTTTTTAAAGGATTTTGCAGAAAAACCTACCGCTTTATGCTTATTAGATTTCACAGATGAAAGAAAGTTAAATATGCTATCTCCTCAAGAGCAAGCAGAGCTTTTATATGTAGCACATAAGAAGGAGACATTCCGTTTACCGTTCTATCATCATCTTCAAAATAGATTTGTCTATTTAACGGATGAAGGAGAGCAAATAACCAAAATTTATTTTAGGGATACGGAGGATTTTCATAATCTTGTAGCCAGTGTTTTTAATCAACAAATAACAGAAAAAGCGAAGTCTACAGCCTTTTGGCGTAAAAAAAATAATATTGTTTTACCGGAGCTGACTGCGAAGAAAGTGGAAGCATACTCCGATTATTACGGTGATGGTGTATTGATGTCCTTATTTAAAATGAGTAAAACTAGTTATGGGATAGAAATTAGAAGTTTGCCTGAAAATATTTTTCCAGATGAAGTACTAGGTGATTTAAAACATCATTTAGAAAAACCTGCAGATTTCTTAATAGAGCTTTGAAACAACGCTTTTGCAATGTAATATTGCGAAGGCGTTTATTTTTGCCTTACTCATTAATATGCTAAAATGGGCGGATGAAAAGAACAGAGGTGTTTTAGAGTGGCTTGGTTATTATTAGTTATAGCAGGATTAACAGAGATAGTGTGGGCAATTGGCCTAAAGGAAGCGAATGGCTTTACTAAGATTATTCCCTCCATCGTGACAATTATTTTTCTAATCATAAGTTTTTTCTTATTTGCCAAAGCGATGAAGACGATTCCGATTGGAACGGCATATGCTATTTTTACAGGGATAGGTGCAGCTGGTACAGTGATGGTTGGGATTCTTTGGTTTAATGAAGAGGTTAGCTTTGGTAAGGTATTCTTTTTATGTGTATTACTCATTGGAATCGTTGGACTGAAGTTAGTCGATGACGAAGGGGAGGGTGCATAATGGAATGGATACTATTAGTGATAGCTGGTTTTTTTGAAGTAGCCTTTGTTGTCAATATGAAGCTTTCGGATGGTTTTAAAAATAGTAAGTATACATTTTTCACAGTGATTTCAGCAGCACTCAGTTTTTTCTTGTTATCGCTTGCATTAAAAGAGATTTCCGTTGGTACTGGATATGCCGTGTGGACGGGGATTGGAGCAGCTGGCAGTGTAGTGATTGGTATGTATTTTTTCCAGGAGAAAAAGAGCTTGAAGAAATTATTTTTCTTAAGTTGTATTATTTTTGGTGTGGTTGGGCTTAAATTATTTGCTTAAGTATTCATCTAACCAGACTGTCCGTGATAAACTAGAACTATCCAAAACGTGGAGGTTATTTACAAATGAAAATAAAATTAGGCTTACTATATGGCGGTAAATCTGCAGAGCATGAGGTATCACTACTTACAGCGAGAGCAGTAACACAGGCTATTAATTTTGATAAATACGAAGTATATCCAATATTTATAACGAAAACAGGGGGATGGAAAAAAGGAAAGGCTTTAATAGGACCTGCGGAAACGGTAAAAGAGCTTCAATTTGGTGAAGCGTCTAATAAACCAAATAATATCTCAAGCTTTTTACCTGAAGAAGGACCAAATAACGATGTGGCAGAAACAAAACGGAATGCTAGCCTGGATGTTATTTTTCCATTGCTTCATGGGCCAAATGGAGAAGATGGTACAGTGCAAGGCCTTCTTGAAGTATTAAACTTACCATACGTAGGAAACGGTGTTCTTGCCTCTGCTGCTGGAATGGATAAAGTCGTGATGAAGCAACTTTTTGCTCAAGCAGGATTATCCCAAGTTCCTTATGTTCACTTCATTCGTAAAGAGTGGAAGAACAATCAGGCAAGCCTCATTCAACAAATGGAAGAAAGTTTGCAATGGCCTTTATTTGTAAAGCCTGCTAACCTTGGTTCAAGTGTTGGTATTACAAAAGCTACAAATAGAGAAGAATTGGTGAAGGCAGTCGAGCTTGCGTTTAAATACGACCGTAAAATTATTGTAGAACAAGGAATCGTCGCTCGCGAATTAGAAATGAGTGTTTTAGGGAATGACAATCCGAGATGCTCAGTAGCAGGAGAAGTATTGCCGACAAAAGATTTTTATGATTACGAGGCAAAATATGAAGATGGCACTACAAATTATGCGATCCCTGCTGTTGTTTCTAATGAATTGCTGAAAAAAATGGAAGACGCTGCTATTCGTGCGTTTAAAGTGCTCGATTGTTCTGGTCTAGTTCGTGCGGACTTCTTTGTAACAGATCAAGAAGAAGTCATTATAAACGAAGTAAATACGATGCCTGGATTCACTCCTATTAGTATGTATCCAAAGCTTTGGATGGAATCTGGTCTGTCCTATTCTGGTTTGATCGAGGAACTAATCAATCTTGCAATCGAGCGTTATGAAGAAAAGCAACAGCTTGAGCATTCGAAGGACGGGGAGTGACCAAGTTGAAAAAAAGGTTAAAAGAAATTGCGACTTGGTTGGGGATAGACCCAGCAAGTGAACAAGATCCTCTTGTGACAGGGGTATCGATTAATACACGAACCATTCAACCAGGTGACATATTTATCCCGTTTCGAGGGGAAAATGTAAATGGTCATCGTTTTGTAGAAGATGCTTTTAAAAAGGGAGCGGCTGCATCTCTTTGGTTAAAAGACGAACCAAACCCTCCAAAGGATGTTCCACTACTATTTGTAGAAAGTGGTGAGAAAGCACTCCAGCAAATGGCTGAAGCATACAGAGCGGAATTGAACGCTACTTTTATCGGTATCACAGGCTCTAATGGAAAAACGTCCACAAAAGACTTAGTTGCTGGCATACTTTCCCCGTATTTCCGTGTGAAAAAGACGGAAGGTAATTTTAACAATGAATTAGGATTGCCTATAACGATTCTTTCGCTCGAAGAGGATACAGAATTTGCTGTACTGGAAATGGGGATGAGCTCATTTGGTGAGATTGAATTTCTATCCCAACTTGCAAAACCAATGTACGTAGTTATTACAAATATTGGAGAAGCACATATGCAAGATCTTGGCTCACGAGAGGGAATTGCAAAGGCAAAGTTTGAAATCATTGCAGGTTTAAATGAGCACGGACAACTTTTCTATGATGGAGATGAGCCATTACTTCGTCCGTTTGTAGAAAGTAACCCTTCTCTAATTTCTAAATCCTTTGGTGTAAACAAAGACAATGATTTGCGCATTGGGGAAGTGACATTTACGGAGCAAGGCAGTGCATTTCGTGTAGAAGGTATTTTAAATAAAGAAATGGCTATTCCTATACTTGGGGAGCATCAGGTTAAAAATACGTTAGCGGCTCTCTTGATCGCAAACGAAGTAGGTCTAACAACGGAGCAAATGAAGGCAGCGTTAAAACAAATCGTTCTAACAGATATGCGAATGCAAGTAATTGAGGCAAAGAACGACGCGATTTTTATCAATGATGCGTATAACGCTGCACCCACTTCCATGCGAGCGGCTATTTCTTTTATAGAGAAATCTACGATTAAACCTAATAAATGGCTAGTACTCGGAGATATGCTGGAGCTTGGTGAAAACGAGAAACAATACCATGAGAACATGAGCGAATTTATTTCGAGTGAAGTGTTTGCTGGGGTTTGTTTATTTGGACCAAGAATGGAATGGTTGTATAAGAAATTGTTAACGAACTTTACAGATGAACAACTCATTTGGGTGGAAAGTGATTATAAGCAAGTAATCTCATTTTTAGATAAAAACATAAATGATCAATCGATTGTTTTAGTGAAAGGCTCACGGGGAATGAAATTAGAACGAATCATTCAACCATTTCAAAAGTAAATTGTAGAAAGGAGTAGGGCAATATGAAAACAGGTGTCCTTTGTATTCACGGGTTTACCGGCGGACCATATGAAGTAAAACCATTCGTGGAGTATTTACAGGCAAAGACAGACTGGCAGATTGTTGTCCCTACACTTCCTGGTCATGGGGAAACGCTGGAACTAAATAACGTAACTGCAGAAAACTGGATGATGGAAGCAGAGTTGTGTCTTAGACAGCTTCAAAAAGAAGTGGATAAAATTGTCGTTGTGGGATTTTCTATGGGTGGTGTCATTGCGATGTATTTAGCCAATCGATATCCAATTGCTAAACTTATTTTGTTAAGTGCAGCTGCAAAGTATATTTATCCCTTACAGCTCTTGCAGGATATAAAAGAAATAACGAAAGAAGCGATTGCGGGAAAGCTTGAAGACAATATTTTGTACAAGCAATACAGTTATAAATGGAGAGCAACCCCAATCCATGCAACATTGGAATTTGTCCGATTAGTACGTATGGTCGAACCGTATTATGGGCAAATTACAATACCGGTCTGTTTAGTCCAAGGTAAAAAAGATGGAATAGTACCTTATACTACTGCCCAATTCTTATACGATCAACTTGGCTCTAAGAAAAAAGAGCTCATCTATTCGGAAACGGGTAAACATCATATTTGTTACAGTGAGGACTGTGAAGATTGGTTTGGTCTTGCATTAGCATTCTTGAGCGTCCCAGAGGAGGGAAGTGAATCGTCCAATTAACTAATAATTATAACAGTTGCTAATTCATTGCAACTAGTAATAGAGCATGATATACTACGTTTAGAGCAATGGATACATTTTGTGTGAAGACTCTTCAGCTTTAATTGGAGAGTACTTTTTTTTGAACATAACGGTTTGTTGAAGTAGTATGTTAAATCACTCATTAACGAACCGCTCGGCAAAAGACCGGGCTTTCCCTTTATATAAGACCCCTCTGAACTGTAAACCACAGAGAATTTTAAGTAACGGAAACGTTCCTCGTATAGGCTCGAATTTGCCGCAATTTCATCTGAAAATGTAACCATTTGTCAAAACAAAAGAAAAAGGAGATTAAAATTTTGACAAATTTTTCAGAATTAAATATTAGTGCTTCTACATTAAAATCCGTGCAACGTATGGGATTTGAAGAAGCGACACCAATCCAAGAAGGTACTATTACACATGCTATGGAAGGCCGCGATATTATTGGCCAAGCACAAACAGGAACAGGTAAAACTGCCGCTTTTGGTATCCCTATGATTGAAAAAATTGATACAAAAAACCCTAATATACAATCACTAATCATCGCTCCAACACGTGAACTTGCAATCCAAGTTTCGGAAGAGCTTTATAAATTAGGATACGATAAAAAAGTTCGTCTTCTATCTGTTTATGGTGGTCAAGAAATTGGTCGTCAAATTCGTGCCCTAAAAAATAAACCACAAGTAATTGTCGGTACACCAGGTCGTATTCTTGACCATATTAATCGCCGTACATTGAAACTTGACCAAGTGGAAACACTTATTTTGGACGAAGCAGATGAAATGCTGAACATGGGCTTCATCGAAGATATCAACACAATTTTGGAAAGTGTTCCTGCAGAACGTCAAACATTATTGTTCTCAGCTACAATGCCAGGTCCAATTCGTAAAATTGCAGATAAATTCATGAAAGATCCAGTAGAAGTAAAAATCAAATCAAAAGAAATGACTGTTGAAAATATTGAACAGTTTTTCGTAAAAGCGCATGAGCGTGAAAAATTTGATGTTTTATCTCGTATTCTAAATGTTCACCAACCTGAACTTGCAATTGTTTTTGGTCGTACAAAACGTCGTGTAGACGAATTAGCTCACGCACTTAGCATCCGTGGTTACCTTGCAGAAGGAATTCATGGTGATTTAAGCCAAGCGAAACGTATGTCTGTATTAAAACAGTTCAAATCCAATAAAATTGACATCCTAGTTGCTACAGACGTTGCAGCACGTGGATTAGATATTTCTGGCGTAACACATGTTTATAACTTCGATATTCCACAAGACCCTGAAAGCTATGTTCACCGTATTGGACGTACAGGTCGTGCTGGGAAATCCGGTATCGCTGTAACTTTCGTAACTCCAAGAGAAATGGGTTACTTACGTATCGTTGAAGATACTACGAAAAAACGTATGACTCCACTTCGTCCACCAAGTTCAGATGAAGCGTTAATCGGACAACAACGTGTTGCGATTGACACATTATCTGAAATTGTGGCTAAAAATGATTTAGGCGACTACCGTACACTAGCTGCGGAAATGCTTGAAAAGTTTGAAGCGGTAGATGTAATTGCTGCAGCTTTAAAATCAATGACAAAAGAGCCAGATGATACTCCGATCTCTATTTCGGAAGAACGTCCATTACCAGCTCGTAGAGAGCGTAGTGGTGGTGGAGGACGCAGCGGTGGCGGTGGTTACAAAGGTAATCGCAGCGGCGGCGGTCGTAGTTCATCATCAGGACGCGGAGGAAGCGATCGCGGATCTTCACGTTCAGGTGGAGGATCACGTCCAAGTGGCGCACGTCGTAGCAGCGGTCCACGTGACGGCTCTACTCAACGTAGCACTAGAACTCGTTCACCACGCAACGAAAACTAATCAAACATGTATAAGGATGAATTTCGCATTTCGATGCGGGTTCATCCTTTTTTCATTGTTAGAGCTCTATTGGGGCCCCCGTCAATGACAATGAACCAATTATTTTTTATAGCTTTTACTAATAATCATCTCGCCTCATCCGAAGACAGCTAAAAGAGTACTAATAGAATAGCAAACGAAAAATAATATTACAGTTTTTGAAACATTTTGTCGTTGAAATCGTATACAATGACAGAGAAGAGGTGCTAAATATGAGAAATGAACCAATTAATAGAATATCTGAAAAAGGTCTGCGTGTATGGAGGATATATGGTGTTTTTCAAACGCTAATTGCCTTTTTGATTGGTATAGGTATAAGTGTCGTAAATTTCTTTACCGGTGAATACATATGGTTGTACATAGTGGTGATGGCTGTTGTGCTACTAATAGCATATTTATTAATTTATTTATTTCCAAGAGTTCGGTGGATGCGATGGCGATATGAAGTTCGTGAACAAGAGATAGAATTACAACATGGTTTATTTGTTGTGAAACGGACGTTAGTCCCAATGGTTCGCGTGCAACATGTAGATACGGAACAAGGACCAATTTTAAGAAAATATGATTTGGCGTCTATTACAATTTCTACAGCTGCAACTAATCATACGATACCAGCACTTATTACTGCGGAAGCAGATGAACTTCGTGCCAGAATTTCTGTGCTTGCAAGGGTGGCGGAAGACGATGTCTAAAGAAAAATATACATTGCATCCAATATCAGCAGTTATTAATTTCGTAAAAGTATTAAAAGAAATGATCATACCGCTAGTGGTGGTGTTCGCGGTCAATGGATTCGGCGGAAGTGGGGATTCTGGTAGTTGGTCATCTTATATTACATATGGTATTTACGGAGTTGTTCTTATCTTTTTGTTAGTTAGTGGGATTATAAAATGGAAACGATTTAGGTATTGGTTTGAAGAGCAGGAATTACGTATAGAGTATGGGTTATTCGTAAAGAAAAAGCGATACATTCCTTTTGAACGTATTCAAAGTTTGAATTATACAGAAGGTATTTTCCATAGACCATTTGGACTTGTAAAGGTAAAAGTAGAAACTGCTGGTGGGGGTCCAACAAAAGAAGCGGATGCAGAGCTGACAGCCATTACGAAAATCGCCGCTGATCAGATTAAAAATGAAATGCTACAGGCAAAAAATAAACTACAGGTAGATTTAGATGAAACAAAGGAATTAGAACAACTAGTAAACACAGAAAAACGATCAATTTTCAAGATGTCAGGAAAGGACTTATTTGTATTAGCAAGTACGTCTGGAGGAGTAGGAGTGTTTTTCTCGGGGCTGGCGGTGTTCGCCTCTCAATTTTCAAATGTAATTCCTTATGAAATGATATACGATGAAATCGTAGTGTTTATTAGGTTTGGAGCATTAATTATAGCATTAGCCGTTTTTGTCGTAGTGTTAACCGCTTGGATTTTTTCCGTCATTCTTACATTTATTAATTACTACCAGTTTACGATTAAGGTAGAAGACGATGAGATTATTATAACTAGAGGTTTACTAGAGAAGAAGAAAATAACGATTCCTCTTTCTCGAATTCAAGGAATCCGGGTTGTGGAAAATCCGCTGCGTCAGTTAATGGGATATGCCACTGTGATTGTCGATAGCGCTGGGGGTTCCTTAGCAGAAAAAGATGAAAAGATCCGACTACTTCCGCTAATTAAAAAAACAGAAATCATTCCGACTTTAGCTAACATATTCCCAGAGCTTCAACTTGAGCCTGTTTTTACAAAAGTCCCGAAAAGATCAAGAAAGTATTTCTACCGATTGGATTATATTTGGATGATTCCAGTTGCAGGAGCTGTTAGTTACTTTTTTTATCCATTTGGATTATTCTCGCTGCTGTTATTTCCAATAAGTTATGGGTATGGAATCTGGCAACAAAGGACAGCGGGGTTTTATATGAACACACATCAGTTGGTCGTACAATATCGACTATTTAGCAAAGTTACTGTCTGGATGGAAAAAAGGCGAATCCAATCCATGACGGAACGCACAACATTTTTTCAAAGAAGAGCAAACGTTTCGTCTATTATTACAACGATTAAATCGGGGGTGACGGGTACATCTACAACGATCCCACATATCGAAAAAACAGATGCTGAAATGCTTTTGAGTTGGTATGAACCGAACCGAAAAAACGATATAGAAAAAGAACAGCCACTAGAATAGGGCTGTTCTTTTTACTTCACAGACTTCAGTTTGCTTTTGCGTTTTCTCCACGCAGCAATTCGTTTCGGATGAAAATAAATAATTCCTATAACGAATCCCGTTATTAAACCTGCAATATGAGCTGTTGCATTAATATTTGATTGAAGAAATGTCATAATAACACCAATGACGATAATAGGAACAATGATTTGTTTGAGCTGAGGTAACAAATTTTTCGTATAATAAACTAAAGCTCCAAATGCACCTAACATGCCGTAAATAGCTCCACTTGCACCGACACTCTGATAATCCCAACTATGAATTAAATAAGTAGCGACGTTTCCTACAAGACCTGCTAACAAATAAATAGTTAAAAAGCGCGCTTTTCCAGCAATTTGCTCTAGCTCTGGACCAAATAAGAACAACGAAAACATATTAAATAACAAATGCATAATCGTCGCGTGTAAAAACATCGGAGTAATTAAACGCCAATACTCCCCTTCACTAATTAGAAGATTAAAGCCGATACCGAATCTAAATAAAGGCTCTCCTAAAATTGGGATATTGGTCAAAATATAAATGACGATATTTAATGCCAGTAAAGTAGAAACGACTGGATAGAGTGTAACATATTGTTTAAAATTTTCTCTTCTCGTAAACATTATTTCACCTCAAATTTTCTACTAATAGTATAGCCTGTAATAACTTCATTTGGAAAGGAGAAACATTTCATGATTACTGGGATAGGATTAGACATCACAGAACTAACAAGAATTAAAACAATAAAAAAGAAAACTACAAAATTTGAGGATCGTATACTAACGAATAAAGAAAAAATGCAAATGCAATTGCTATCAGAACAACGACAAATCGAGTTTTTAGCCGGAAGGTTTGCAGCAAAAGAAGCATTTTCAAAGGCGCTAGGAACGGGAATCGGAAAAGAATGTAGCTTTCATGATATTGAAATTTTTCGAGAAAATAATGGGAAACCAAGTTTATATTTTAAAGGAAACCCGGTTAATGGCTTTGTTTCAATCACTCATACAAAAGAATATGCAGCTGCCCAAGTAATTCTCCAATCATAACCGGTCGTCCAACTACATACAATGAACGAACGCAGTGATAATAGAAAGGATGGACTGATTGAAAAGCCGAGTGGCTAAAATGTTATTTGTATTAGCAATGATGATCATGGTACTTTCTGCATGTGGGGCCGAGTCAAAAGAAGACGTATTAAAAAAACTGAGTAATAAGTGGGTGGATGCAAAAGGATACGAGTTAACTGCGGAGATGAGTATTTTAACTGGTCAAGACCCAAGAGTGTATGATGTGGAAGTTTGGCATACAAAGCCTGATTTTTACAAAGTCAAAGTGTCCGATGCAAATGCTGAAAACACGCAAATGATTGTTCGTAATACAGAAGGAGTTTTTGTTGTAACACCGGCACTTAACAAAACGTATAAGTTCCAAAGCAATTGGCCAGCGGAAAATAGCCAAGCATACTTAATTGGTTCTCTTGCGCAAGACATTAAAAAAGATAAATCTTCTACGTTTAAAGAAGAAGGAAATAACTATGTATTTGAAACAAAAACAACGAATAATCATAAAAACATGTTGCCTTCCCAAAAGATTTATATCGACAAAAAGACTTTATTGCCAAAAGAAGTTTCGATATTAAATGAAAATAAAGAAGAACAGATCCATATCAAATTTAAACAAGTATCCCTTGGGAAAACGCATGCTGCAGGGGAGTACAAAATAGATTCAACGCCAACCGGTAAAACTGAGGGGGACACTGTAGAGGCATCTGCAGAAATGGATAACCCTGAATTTGAAACACATTATCCAGTGATCCAATGGGATAATGTTCACTTAATCGATGAAAAAGTAATGAATGCAGAAGATGACAAACAAGTTGTTTTGACATTTAGTGGTGACAAGGAATTTACTATTATTCAACAGCTAAGTGATCCAAGTGTATCCTCTACTATTCCAGTATTTGCACCGGGTGACCCAGTAGATTTAGGTGTAGCTATCGGGGCAGTAACAGACCAATCACTTTCTTGGGAACAAGATGGAATGTCGTTTTTCATTGCATCTTCCACTTTGAGTAAAGAAGAGATGATTGAAGTAGCGGCATCTATGACAATAGCTGGACTAAAATGATTTTTTATTTGACGATGGCTTCCTTCGAGTAGGATAATAGGTTAAATCAAACTGAGGGAAAAAGAGGGAAGTCACATGTCGCAGACATACTACCGACCAACATATATCCAAATAAATTTACAAGCAATTCGCTCCAATATTAAACGCTTGAAAGAAACATTGGCGGAGAACACAGAAATAATGGCAATAGTAAAAGCAAATGCGTATGGACATGGTGCGGTTGAAATCTCAAAAGCTGCTCTCGAAGCGGGTGCTTCCTGCCTGGCAGTAGCTTCTCCTGAGGAAGCCTTGCAGTTGAGAAATGCAGGAATAACTGTAGATATACTTGTTCTAGGAGCTTCCCCCATTTCTTTTTTACAGGAAGCTTCAGAACGAAATATCACCTTAACAGCATATTCATTAGAATGGCTACATGCTACTCGTCATTTTACAGATTCTTTTAAAGTGCATATTAAAATAGATAGTGGCATGGGAAGAATTGGTATAGTACATGAACAAGAATTACTCAAGGCATTAGCCTTTATTCAAGAAAGAGAGTGGATAGAGGTAACAGGGGTCTATACGCATTTTGCGACCGCTGATGAAGAAGGGGAAGAGCACTTTAAAAAGCAAGTAGCAACATTCGAACGATTGCTTCAATTGTTCGAAAAAAGACCATCCGTCGTGCACACGTCGAATAGTGCTGCTGCTCTTAGGTACTCATGTCAAAACTATGATGCTGTACGTTACGGTATATCGATGTATGGAATTGCTCCATCTCCCTGGATGGATGAAAGTCTTCCGTTTTCTTTAGAAAAAGCACTTTCCCTACATACAGAGGTAGTGCATGTGAAGAAAGTAAGCAAAGGTACTACGATTGGCTATGGTGCGACATACACAGCCAAGTCGGATGAATGGATTGCAACGCTTCCGATTGGTTATGCAGATGGGTTACTTAGAAAGCTGCATAGCCAATCAGTGTTAATAAAAGGAAGAAGAGTTCCGATTATAGGTAGAATTTGCATGGATCAATGTATGATTCGTTTGGATGAACAGGTAGATATCGGTGAAAAAGTTGTGTTGCTAGGGAAACAAGTGAAGGAAGAGATTAAAATAGAAGAATGGGCAAACGCTTTGCAGACAATACCATATGAAATTTGTTGTACCTTTTCTAACAGACTCCCTAGATTATATAGTAAATAATAATTCGACAAAACTCGTACTTAATGCATGATTTGTCTAACCATTTCTTATAATGTCTTTTATTATGCCTCTAGTAATGGTAAGATTAAGTATATTGTCATATAGGGAAATGTTTTGTCGGAGGTGTTTGCTGTGGTAAGTGATAAAAAGAAAAAGGAAGCGATAATAGAGCTTCCGAAGCAAATAGTTAATGAAGGAGTAAAGATTGTTAAACAATCATTAACTAGTGAAAGTATCGTTCGTGTCCAAGCAAATGAATATGTTAAGAAAGGCCAGGCAAATCTTATAAGAGAAGCGATGATGAAAGGTTATGTTGAAATGTCTCATATAAACTTATCCATCTGTTCGGAATGTTTACATGCAGAATATGAAGCACAACATACGACAGAGCGACTCGTAAGTGGAGGATGAAAATTTGATCGTAAAACGTGGGGACGTTTTTTTTGCAGATTTGTCACCAGTAATCGGGTCTGAACAAGGTGGAACCAGACCCGTTTTGGTGATACAAAATGATATAGGAAATCGATTCAGTCCTACTGTCATCATTGCGGCAATTACTGCACAAATTCAAAAAGCAAAATTGCCTACACATGTGGAAATCAACGCGAAGCAGTATGATTTTGAACGCGATTCGGTTATCTTGTTAGAACAATTGCGTACGATAGATAAGTCTAGGTTAACGGATAAAATTACACATTTGAATGAAGACGTCATGTGTGAGGTAGATCATGCTTTAGGTATTAGCTTAGGAATAGTAAAATTTTAATACATAGACAAAACGCAATGTGTAACCGACAAATACGCATTGTGTTTTTTAATTTTTGCTAGTAAAGTTGGTAATTTCTACTGAATCATGTTTAAAAGATGTAAATCACTTCACTATTCGTTACAATATAGATACTAATATTTATATGAGGAGATGTACTCGTAAAGATGAACAAACAGATTGCAGCATACATTCATGAAAATATTGATGAAATATTAGAAAGATGGAAGGCATTGATGGAGGATGACAAGGATGATCGTTTCTTTCAAGTCATGTCTAACCAAGTCATTGATAATACGGTGCATGAATTTGGAGACCTGATGATTTCTAGTTTAACAGAAGGTGAAGAGACATATGATGGCAAACTAAATGATTTTTCAGTCCAAATTGTTCGCTATGGCTGGTCAATGTCATTCGTGTTAAGAGCATTAACAAACTTTACAGAAGTAATTTACGAAAAAATGGAAGAAGTAGGATTTTTAAATGAAAGTAATTATAAATCATTTAGAGAAGTGTTGACTAAATGGATTACACCACTTAATCATAGTGTTGTAGATGCATACTCTAAAGTTTGGGAAAAAACAGTAGACTTACAAAAAATAGCATTGCAAGAACTTTCCGCATCACTTATTCCGGTGTTCGATAAAATTTCTGTTATGCCTTTAGTTGGAACAATTGATACAGAGCGTGCCAAGCTCATCATGGAAAATTTACTGCAGGGTGTGGTAAAACATCGAGCGGAAGTTGTATTGCTCGATATTACTGGTGTTCCAGTGGTAGATACAATGGTTGCTCATCACATTATTCAAGCGGCAGATGCTGTTCGGTTAGTGGGTGCAAAATGTATGCTTGTTGGCATTCGACCAGAAATTGCACAAACCATTGTAACACTTGGTATAAATTTAAATGATTTTACTACAACTAGCACCTTGCAAAGAGGAATGGAACAAGCACTTGCATTAACGAATAGAGCAATAGTAGAGGTGGACTTATCATGATAACAAGGATTCCAATTTTAAAATTAAGAGATTGTTTAATCGTTTCTATCCAATGGGAGTTAGATGATCAAACCGCTATAGCTTTTCAAGAAGACTTGTTGGCCAAGTTGCATACCACAGCAGCTAGAGGGGTGGTATTAGACTTGACTCCTATCGATTTCATTGATTCATTCATTGCGAAAGTGCTCGGCGATGTAATTAGTATGTCAGGCTTAATGGGAGCAAAAGTTGTCATTACCGGTATTCAACCTGCCGTTGCAATCACGCTGATTGAACTAGGTATTAGGCTAGAAAATGTCGTAACGGCCCTAGATTTAGAAAATGGATTGGAAAAATTAGAACGAGAATTGGAGGACTAATCCATTATGAACATTAAGTCTTCTGTTGATATTATAACGGAGTGGGACATTGTTGCTGCTCGACAGCTTGGAAGAAATGAAGCGAAAGATGTAGGCTTTGGAACAGTTGACCAAGCGAGAATTACAACGGCAATCAGTGAGCTTGCTCGCAATATTTATTTATATGCAGGGAAAGGTAACATAGAAATAAAGCAAATTGCAGAAGGCAATCTTAAAGGATTATTAGTTATTGCATCTGACAAAGGACCGGGTATATCAGACGTTCGTAAAGCAATGGAAGATGGCTATACGACATCGGGTGGACTAGGAGCTGGCTTACCTGGAGTAAAGAGGCTCATGGACGACTTTAAGGTTGAAACAATTTTAGGGGAAGGTACGACAATTAGTGCAACCAAGTGGATGAGGTAGGAGGTAAAATGAAGAATGCCTCAAGAATTTAAGAAGCAATATAAGGAAATTTTAGAAAAGTATATTCTGAAACAAACTGAGCATAATTTGTATGAAGGCCAAAATATTAGTAAACAATTGATCCAAAAGAATATCTCTCCTGAAGAAGTCATCAGTATCCATAAAGCATCTTTAGAAGAGCTAATGTTGGAGTTACCAGGCGATGTATGGCATTCTTTTGATTTATTAATAGAGGTAATGGTCCGTTATGGACTAGCCTTAAAAGAACATCAAACTTTACTACAAAAGCAGCATGATTTAAAAATGGAGATGGAGCTTGCTGCGAATGTACAGCAAACTTTACTCAAAACCACAGTGCCAAAAGTAATTGATTTAGATATTGGTATTATTACCGTACCAGCCAAAGAAATGAACGGAGATTATACCCACTTTTTACATGACAACACTACAGTAGGTATCGCAGTAGCAGATGTCATCGGGAAAGGCATCCCGGCAGCTCTTTGCATGTCTATGATTAAATATGGTATGGACAGTTTGAATGGGGCAGAGACGAATCCAGTAATTGTGTTGGACGTCATCAATCGAATCGTAGAGAAAAGTGTTAGCGACTCAATGTTTATTTCTATGTTTTATGGAAAATATGATACATCAAAAAGCGAGTTTACATATGCTTCTGCTGGACATGAACCACCCCTTTTTTACTGTGCCAAATCATGCAGTTTTTCAGAGTTACAAGCAAAAGGTCTATTGTTGGGTGTTATTCCGAATGTAAAGTATGAACAACATTCAATCATACTTGATAAAGGTGATTTTATTGTGATGATGACGGACGGCGTAACAGAATGTCGTTCAAAAGAAGGTTTTATAGAACAAAAAACTATCATGGATATTATTGAGAGCGTAAGAGATCTATCTGCACAGGAAATGGTAGAATACGTGTTTCATAAATTAGAAGAGCTACAAGACTTTGAACAACGAGATGATTTTACGCTTGTCATTTTCAAAAAAGTTTAACCTTATAAACAGCAATATGTTCAAATGCCAAGGTAAAAATGTTTAGCGAGGGCTAATTGGTGGTATAGAAAACTATATAGGGAAAACGGGGGATAAATGAATGAACATTTCGGTTGAATTACATCAAGAAGATATGCAAAAAGTACAAGGTATTATTAGAGGAGAGATTGATGCATTTACAGCACCGATCCTTAGAGAAAAATTAACGGAGATTAATTTAAAAGAAAATCTTCAAGTGATATTAGACTTAACGGATGTATCATATATGGACAGTACCGGTTTAGGTGTTTTTGTAGGCTTTTATAAGAGCGTAAACGCATCAAACGGTCATATGGAGTTAACTGGTCTTTCATCTCGTTTAAAACGATTGTTTGATATTACTGGTTTAGGAGAAATAATGGATATTCAGACAATTAGTGAAGAGGTGAAAATAGATGAAACCGTTTGATTATGTTGAAATTCGAGTGCCGGCAAAGCCACAGTATGTAAGTGTAGCTCGTCTAACTATTTCGGGTTTGGCAAATCGCATTGGATTTACGTATGATGATATAGAAGACTTGAAAATAGCAGCAAGCGAAGCGATTACTAATGCTGTTCAGCATGCCTATAAAGCTGATGAAGACGGCGAAGTTGTGATCGGTTGCGCTTTATATAAAGAAAAAATGGAAATCATGGTAGCAGATCATGGGAAAAGTTTTGACTTTGAAGAAACGAAAGCAAAAGTGGGTCCTTATCAAGAGTCCGAAGAAATCTCATTTTTAAGGGAAGGCGGGCTTGGTTTATACTTGATCGAGACGTTAATGGATGAAGTAAAAGTCCATCACCAAGAAGGTGTAACTGTATTTATGACGAAGCATGTCGGAGTAGAGCAGGTGGATGGTAATGTCAAACACATCTCTTCCTAACAAGCAATCAAAAGAAAAGATTCTAGAATGGATAAGTGAATACCAACAGACGGAAAGTGAAGAAGCCCAGACTAATCTGGTTTTGAACTACACTAGGTTGGTCGAATCTATTTCTAGGAAGTACTCTAACGGCAAGTCCCATCATGAAGATATTGTTCAAGTAGGGATGTTAGGATTACTAGGGGCAATTAGAAGATATGACCCGACTTTCGGTAAAAACTTTGAGGCATTCGCTATTCCGACCATTATTGGGGAAATTAAAAGATTTCTTCGGGATAAAACGTGGGCAGTCCATGTGCCTAGAAGGATAAAAGAGCTAGGTCCCCGAATAAGAGCAGCAGCTGAAGCGTTAACGGTTGAATTACAACGCTCCCCTTTAGTACCAGAAATCGCCGACTACTTGAGTGTGGAAGTAGAAGATGTACTAGAAGCGATGGAAATGGGGAAAAGTTACCAAGCATTATCAATGGATCATTCACTAGAATCTGATTCAGATGGAAGCACGATTACGTTATTTGATGTAATTGGAAAGGCAGACGGAGAGTTTGAAAAAACCGATCAACGTTTACTCGTTGCCAATGCCCTTGGTATTTTGTCTGACCGAGAAAAAGAAATAATTCAACTTACATACATGGAGCAGCTGAGCCAAAAGGAAACAGGAGATCGACTCGGTATTTCTCAAATGCATGTTTCAAGAATTCAGCGAAAAGCTATAAAAAAATTGCAAGAGGCAATATTAGCGTCAGGTGGAGTAGTGAAGTGAAGGATTTTTCAAGCGAGAAAGTAGAGTTGCTAGTATTTCAAGAAGCCAAGACGGGTAATTTAGAATCAGGGGATTCCTATTATGTATCTAGAAATAAAGACTTTATGCTTTGTGCGATTGCAGATGGGCTAGGAAATGGTCCTGTTGCAAAAGAGTCGGCGGATATTATTCCAGAAATATTAGAGCAATACCCCGAAGAATCATTAGATGAATTATTATTACGTTGTAACGAACGAATGGTTCAAAAAAGAGGCGCGGCTGTCGCCATCGTAAAAATAGATTACAATGTGCAAACTATATCCTATAGTTGTGTAGGAAATATTAAATTTTATATGTACCAACAAGAAACAGATAAAATGATATATCCTTTACCTGTTATGGGGTACTTGTCTGGAAGAAAACAAAAAATAAAGACACAAACTTACTCCTATATGAAAAATGATTTATTTTTACTTCATTCTGATGGAGTGAACATGAACAGCCCAAAACAAACAATAAAAAACTCACACAATGCCAAATGCCTTTATAATTCTGTGCTGAATGTAATTGAACATGGCGATGATGCTACATTTATAGTAGGAAGCTTACTCTAGAACATAAGAGTAAGCTTTTTTATGTTAAAATTAAAGTAAAGTTTTAGGTAGTTGTCACAGGTACTGAATTGAGATGGATGCAAATCAAACTCAATTGGAAATGGTGACAAAATACTGCCAAGGAATTTAATTGGAAAAGGGTGTGTTTGTTTTGGAAAACAAGAAAATGCTTCAGCTCGTTTCTAAAGAAACAGGAGTAAAATCATCACAGGCCGAACAGGTTATAAAGTTATTAGAGGAAGGAAATACCGTTCCTTTTATCGCGCGTTATAGAAAAGAACAAACAGGCTCTTTAGACGAGGTTCAAATAAAAGCAGTAGAAGATCGCTACAACTACATACAACAATTAGAACAACGTAAAGAAGAAGTAATTCGATTAATCGATGAACAAGGGAAATTAACAGAAGAATTGAGAGCTTCCATACAGAATGCAACAGTTCTTCAACGTTTAGAAGACCTGTATCGCCCCTACAAGCAAAAACGTAGAACAAAAGCTACAGTGGCAAAGGAGAAGGGCTTAGAACCACTTGCTAATTTATTGATGACTTTCCCGAAAGAGTCCCTCTCCGTTTTAGCAGAAGACTTCTTGAACGAAAAATTAGAAGTACTTACGGTAGAAGATGCTCTTCAAGGGGCTCGGGATATTCTAGCAGAACAATTTGCAGATGATGCAAAAAACCGTGAGCAAATACGCAATATTTCACGCACAGATGGAATGATCATCTCTTCAGTAAAAAAAGCAGAACTAGACGAGAAAAATGTATTTGAAATGTATTATGAATATGAAGAACCAGTGAAAAAAATTGTACCTCATCGCATTCTGGCACTTAATCGTGGTGAAAAAGAAGATGTACTAAAAGTGAGTCTTCATACACCGGTAGATAAAGTAATGACAATTATGCAAATTAGATGGATACCTAATCATTCATCAAGTGAAGCGATAGAACAAGTAAAACTGGCAATCGAAGACTCATATAAACGACTCATACAACCATCTGTGGAACGTGAAATTCGCGCCGAGCTTACTGAAAAAGCGGAAACACAGGCAATCCATATTTTTTCAGAAAACTTGCGTAACCTTTTACTCCAACCACCACTAAAGGGAAAAGTAATTCTTGGCGTGGACCCTGCGTATCGAACGGGCTGTAAACTGGCGGTGGTAGATGACACAGGTAAGCTGTTAGAGGTATCCGCTATCTATCCACACGCACCTAAAATGGATGTAGTGGGTTCAAAAAAGAAAGTTCTTTCTTATTTGAAAAATTATCCAATTTCTCTAATTGCAATTGGGAATGGTACTGCTTCTCGCGAAACGGAGCAATTTATTGTAGATTGTTTGAAAGAAGTGGACGGGGAAGTTGCATATGTTATTGTTAACGAAGCTGGAGCCAGTGTATATTCGGCTTCCGAAACAGCCAGACATGAGTTTCCTGATTTACAAGTAGAACAACGAAGCGCAGTATCAATTGCAAGAAGACTGCAGGATCCACTTGCTGAACTTGTAAAAATTGATCCTAAAGCGGTTGGTGTGGGGCAATATCAACATGATGTATCACAAAAAAAATTATCCGAGTCACTATCCTTTATAGTAGAAACTGCTGTTAACCAAGTTGGCGTAAATGTGAACACGGCATCTGCATCTCTTTTACAATATGTTTCGGGCTTATCGAAAACAGTTGCGGAAAACGTCGTGAACTTGCGAAACGAGCAAGGGAGATTCACGTCGAGAGCACAATTAAAGAAAATTCCTCGCCTAGGTGCTAAAACATACGAACAAGCAATAGGGTTTTTAAGAGTGCCAGATGCAAAAAATCCATTCGATGCTACGGGAATTCATCCGGAGAGTTATAAGGCGGCTGAACAAGTTTTAGAAATTGCTTGCTTGAAAAAAGAGCAAATAGGTTCTAAAGAAGCAGAAGAAGCTTTAAAAAACATTTCTATAGAGGAAGTCAGTAAAGAATTAGAAATTGGTGAAATCACGTTGAAAGACATTGTAGATACACTTATCAAACCAGCACGTGATCCGCGAGAAGCCTTTCCACAGCCTATTTTAAAAACGGATGTACTTAAATTGGAAGATTTAAAAGCAGGAATGGAACTCCAAGGAACTGTTCGGAATGTAGTTGATTTTGGTGCCTTTGTCGACGTGGGTGTTAAACAAGATGGACTTGTCCATATTTCAAAACTGAAAAAAGGTTTTGTGAAACATCCACTCGATGTGGTTTCACTAGGCGACATTGTTACAGTTTGGGTAGACCAGTTCGATGCGAACAAAGGGAGAATTGCTCTGACAATGCTTCCACCAGAACAACAAGTGTAACTAATTAAGAGTTGTCCAGGACTAGTCTAGTCATTGGACAACTCTTCTCAATAGGAGAGAAAAATAATGACAGATCAACAATTGACTGAACTAATTTGTAATATATCAGAAGATGTTTTTAGAAAAGACTTTCAACATAGAGCATTTTTTAATAAACGTTTGCGTACTACCGGTGGAAGGTATATGTTAAGAACGCATCATATAGAAGTTAACCCACTTGTTTTAGAAAAACATGGGATGGAAGAATTGATTGGGGTAATTAAACATGAGCTTTGTCATTATCATTTACATATAGAAGGAAAAGGCTATAAACACCGAGATGCTGATTTTAGAGAACTGTTAAAAAGAACGAATTCTCCAAGATTTTGCTCTCAATTGGTTGAACGCAATGAGCGTACTCAAACTAAAAACTATACGTATCAATGTATAAAATGCTCGTTGCAATATAACCGAAAAATTCGTTTAAACACGCTCAAATACAGATGTGGCAAGTGTTTGGGAAATCTTATTTTAGTTTCTTCAAAAAAAGTTAAATAAATTTCATAAAAGTAGTTGACGTTTTATAAAAGGGTCTTTATAATAGAAAAAGTCGAGAAGAACAAAACGACAAAAATTATTCCGAAGTAGCTCAGTGGTAGAGCAATCGGCTGTTAACCGATCGGTCGTAGGTTCGAGTCCTACCTTCGGAGCCATTTATATGGCCCCTTGGTCAAGCGGTTAAGACACCGCCCTTTCACGGCGGTAACACGGGTTCGAATCCCGTAGGGGTCATTTCTATTTTTAATAAAAGTTTTTAAGGTCCCGTGGTGTAGCGGTTAACATGCCTGCCTGTCACGCAGGAGATCGCCGGTTCGATCCCGGTCGGGACCGCCATGTTGGGGTATAGCCAAGCGGTAAGGCAACGGATTTTGATTCCGTCATGCCCTGGTTCGAATCCAGGTACCCCAGCCATTTTTCTTGCGAGCCATTAGCTCAGTTGGTAGAGCATCTGACTTTTAATCAGAGGGTCGTAGGTTCGAATCCTACATGGCTCATCAAATTGTTATTGACAAACTTACTCAATGAGAGTAAAATAGGCTTTGTTCCAATTAATAACTACGCGGTCGTGGCGGAATGGCAGACGCGCTAGGTTGAGGGCCTAGTGGGGGATAACCCCGTGGAGGTTCAAGTCCTCTCGGCCGCACCAAAGCACATATGCGCCCGTAGCTCAATTGGATAGAGCGTCTGACTACGGATCAGAAGGTTGTGGGTTCGACTCC
>NZ_VEBK01000022.1 GCF_007676755.1 Bacillus sp. FJAT-22090
TTTATTTTAAAACAAAAAAGACTGTAGGCAAACTCGAAATTTCGAGTTTGTCTACAGTCTGAAGCGAGTAAGTTGTCACTTACTCGCTATATATCATTTGGAGGAGTTTTTCATTGCACTAACTAATAGAACGACCTTCTTTTCTAACTAGAAAGTTTAAAGTTTGCGTGATATTGAAAAATATTAAAATATCTTCGGTATTCGAGAAAGAAATCAAAGGAGGCATAGTATGAAACTTCTATATATAAAGCAAAAAGTGTTTAGTTTAAGTGGCAAATTTACGGTAAAGGATCAGCAGGAAAAGGATGTATATTACGTGGAAGGCAGTTTTATGAAAATTCCAAAGACATTCTCCATTATGAATGAAACAAGAGATGAAGTTGCTCTTATTACGAAAAAGGTATTCAGCTTTTTACCGAAGTTTTTTGTGGAGGTAAATGGGCGGGAAGTGTTAACGATTAAGAAGGAGTTCTCTTTGTTTAAAGCACGCTATACGATCGATGCAGCAGACATTAAAGTAAATGGTAACTGGTGGGATATGAATTTTCAAGTTTTACAGCATGGTGTAGTCATCGGTAAAGTGACGAAGGAGTGGTTCACTTGGGGTGATAGTTATAAGGTACAAATAGAGAATGAGGAAATGGAGGCTATTATTATTGCGTTTGTTGTTGCCATTGATTGTGTTAAGGCAGACCAAGCAGCTGCCTCCTCGGCAGGGACGATTTAATGTGAGCAAATAAAATCCCCATTTATTTTTTTATATATGCTACATTAATAGAAAAAATGTTATCTAAAAGAGGGTATCAACCGTGGAATCGCAATTGACAGCATATATTACGCTTGTTTGTACATCGGGAGTACTTAATTTGTACTTATGCATATATGTGTTTATGAAGCGTCATAATTATACGAGTATTGCTAACTACTTTATTCTTTATACGGGAGCTATTAGCATTTATTGTTTTGCTTCTGCTATGGGCTTAGTATCAACGACAATTGAACAAATACAATTTTGGACAATCATTCAGTATGTCGGTATGCCATTTTCCCCACCCTTAGGATTATTGTTTACTATGCATTATTTGGGTATTAAAGTTACGAAAAAAAGATGTCTTGCCCTTCTTGTTCTTCCCTTTGTTACTTTGATCATGGTAGCAACGAATAATTGGCATCATCTTCATTATAGAGTAATTCAAATTGATCCAACTTTGGGGGCTCCATACGTTTATCAGGAAATAGGAATTTGGTATATGATTCATGGTGTTTTCATATTTTCCTGCATGTTTGTAGCTTTTTTATTATTGATCTCTCGCTGGAAAGAAACGGCCAAGCCTTATCGTCCACAGCTAATCGCGTTAATATGTGGTCAACTTGTTCCGATGCTTACGGCTTTTCTATATTTAATTGGGGCCACTCCTCCAGGCGTTGACCCTGTACCGATAATCTTATGGCTTTCTTCTTTATTATATTTATGGTCTATTAGCTCTTCGCGTTTGTTTGCAATTATGCCAATTGCTAAAGATACTATTTTCAATAGTATAAATGATGGTGCTATTGTATTAGATGAATCTTATCGGCTAATTGAGTTTAATCAATCCTGCAAGCGTATGTTTCCTCGACTGGATAAATCAATGCTAGGTCAGCATTTTGATAAAGTGTGGTTTGAACTATCAGGAGATCTATTTCCTTTTAAATTAGAAAATGTTGATGAACATAGTCAGGAATTACAACTAGCCACTAATCATGCGGATTGTACTTATCAAATTCGAAGTACTCCGTTGGAACATGCGAAGAATAGAAAAGGGCAGTTATTAATTTTTACGGATATTACGGAGATAAAAAGACTCCAAGTAAAATTAGAGCATCAAGCTTATTATGATGAGCTTACCCAAATCTACAACCGACGAGCTTTTTTGCACCAATGTGAGCAAGACTTTAATGCATCAAAAAAGTTTTCCTCTCCATTTACAATAGTATTGATGGATATTGATTATTTTAAAAAGGTAAATGATACGTATGGACATCATGTTGGGGATCAATTGCTCGTACATGTTGTAAAAGTTTGCCAATCCCAACTGGAGGAGGGACAATTCTTTGCTCGATATGGTGGGGAGGAGTTCGTTCTTGCACTGAAAGGGTCTACAGCATCAGAAGGAGAAGTATTAGGCAATTTACTGCGGAAAAGTCTAGAGATTCACCCCCTCATTAATACTGAAGGGATTATCTCTGTTACGTTAAGCTTTGGGGTGGCTGAAGCAATGGAAGAGTTAGAGGAGACACTATCTCAGCTTTTGAATAAAGCGGATAAAGCCTTATATTCAGCTAAGGAAGAGGGGCGCAATCGAGTACATGTCTATTCAGCTAGTCTGGAAATGGTTAATTGAAAATGTGAATGCTACTAATGACCAGGTCCTCCTAGTATATTGGAGGCCTGGTCATTATTTTACATTTGTATCACTATTCACGAAATTTTCCGCCAAAATGACAGTGCTAGCATAATAGTCTATAATAAAAACCATTGTAATCACCCTTCAACTAGTCAGAAAGGGGTTTTTTTATGATTGAATTACATAATGTCAGTAAACGTTTTTCGAAATTTCTAGCCATTAATTCGGTATCCTTAACTTTAAATATAGGAGAGATTCACGGCATAATCGGTGCTAGTGGAGCGGGTAAATCCACCCTGCTTCGGCTGATGAATTTGTTGGAAATCCCCAATGAAGGCGAAGTGATAGTGGATGGCCAAACACTAACGAAGCTGAACAGAAAAGAACTTCGACAGGCTCGGAAATCTATAGGGATGATTTTTCAACATTTTAATCTAGTGGCCAATAAAACAGTATACGAAAATGTAGTTGTATCATTAGAACTCGCAAGATTTCCGAAAAAAGAACGCAAAAGCCGTGTACTGGAGTGCCTTCAGTTTGTTGGGCTGGAAAGTTTGTTGGATAAATATCCTGCACAATTAAGCGGAGGACAAAAACAGCGTGTTGCAATCGCTAGGGCATTGGCGAATAATCCGCAAGTTTTGTTATGTGATGAACCCACTTCTTCTCTAGATCCCAATACAACCGCTGAAATATTAGCAGTATTAGAAAATATAAATAAAAGCTTAGGTGTTACAATTGTCATTGTCAGTCATGAGATGGATGTGATTAAAAGTATATGTAACCGTGTAACTGTAATGTCAGACGGTGAAGTATATGACACGGTATCAATAGAAACGAACAGAGTTCTACAATCACATAATAGTCCAGAATACTTTATCGAACAATTAACAAAGGAGGGTGTGACCCACCATGCCTGAGATATTAGTTCAATATGAGGCTGAAATTTGGACATCTATTGGAGAAACCTTTGTAATGGTTGGGGTGTCTATTTTAGCGGCAATTTTAATAGGGCTACCAGTTGGTACGTATCTTTACCTTTCTAGGAAGGGTCAAATGCTGGAGAATCGGATTGTTTTTTCGACTTTAAACTTATTGGTCAATATAATACGTTCTTTTCCGTTTTTATTGCTAGTAGTTTTTTTAATCCCATTTACAAGATTAATTATGGGAACGGCAATTGGTACAGCAGCTGCAACTGTTCCATTATCTATAATTGCTATAGCTCACTATTCACGATTAGTCGAGCAATCTTTATTGGAAGTACCAAAAGGTGTTATAGAAGCGGCTGTTTCTATGGGGGCTTCTGTTAAGGAAGTGGTTTTTAAATTTATTTACGTAGAGGCCCGTTCAGGGCTTGTACTTGGGTTAACAACATCGATTATTAGTTTTATATCGTATTCGACGATTATGGGAGTTGTCGGAGGCGGTGGTATAGGAGACTTTGCCATTCGTTATGGATATCAACAATTTAAAACGGACTTAATGATTTATGTGATTATTATTATGGTCATATTGGTACAGCTCTTACAATTTATTGGAACAACTGTATCCAGAGGGATTGATAAAAGATAAGTAATAGGAGGAAAGAAAATGAAGAAAATACTTGTTCTACTTACAATGATAACTTTAATATTAGCAGGTTGTAGTCAGAAGAATGAAGTGAAGGATAAGGAAAAAGTGCAAGAGAAAGAACAAGAAGAAGTAACATTGAAGGTTGCTTCACTAATCCCCCCAATGACGGAAATTTTGGATCTTGTTAAACCTAAGCTAGCAGAGGAAGGAATTAAACTTGAAATGGTTGTATTGAGTGACAATGTACAACCTAACAGTGCTCTTGCAGCGGGCGAGGTAGATGCGAACTTCTTCCAACATGTTCCGTATATGGAGCAATTCAATAGAAACAATGATACAGAGCTAGTCCCAGTTGTCCCTATTTATTTTGCGAATTATGGCGTTTATTCTAAAAAATATAACTCGATGGACGAATTACCAGAGGGTGCGGTAATTGCCATTGCAAATGATGTTTCTAATATAGACCGTTCTTTGGCATTGCTAGCACAACATGATGCTATTACTTTACAAGAAAAAACAGGTCCTTATTATACGAAGACAGATGTAGTGGAAAATCCAAAAAACTTTAAGTTTGAAGAAGTAGATTTGTTAATGTTAGCGAGAATGTATGATGATGCCGATGCAGTAATTATGACCCCTGCCTACGCAGCACCACTTGGTCTGACACCAAAAAGCGATGCGCTTTTAACTGAAGGAGCAGAAAACGACTTTGCTATTACGCTAGTAGCACGCAAAGATAATGCAGAATCAGAGGCCATTCAAAAGCTAGCTGAAGCAATGACAAGTCCAGAAGTTCGAGAGTTTTTAGAAAAAAATTATGATGAAACTGCAATTCCAGCATTCTAATAGAGAAGAGCTATTCATGTTGTTTTACAACGTGAATAGCTCTTTTTTTATAGAAAAGGCATTAAGTTCGGAGATACAGCTTGTTGGTTGTAAAATGATATCATTTTAATATTTTGGAGGATTAGAATACCCAAAAGAACAAGAATATCTTATGGAAATCGTACTCATTGCCGTAGTAAAATATTTCTGTTATTATTTAGATGTCAAATATTTAGATATCTAAATATCTAAATATATAAAACGAGATTACATGAATAGCTAATGGTGTCTCTTATAAGGAAGGGGTTATTAAAAGATGGGAAGAGTTGAAAATAAAGTTGCATTAGTAACCGGCGGCGCTTCAGGTATAGGATTATCGGCAGCAACGCTTTTGGCAAAAGAAGGGGCAAAAGTAGTTATTGCTGATTTCAATGTGGAAGGTGCAAAGGAAGCGGCAGAAAATATAAAAGCTGAAGGCGGAGAAGCTTTCGGTTTATTCCTTGATGCTGGAGATGAAAGTTCTATTAAGGAAGCTATTGAGTTTACCGTTAAGCATTTTGGAAAGATTTCGGTTCTATTTAATAATGTAGGTTTAACAAATCTGAAAAAGGATTTAGACGTCGTTAATATGGATCTAGATGAGTGGGATCGCCTTATGAATGTAAATCTAAAGAGTGTTCTAGTAGGGAGTAAATTTGCTATACCACATATGATCGAAGCTGGAGGTGGTTCGATTATTAACACAGCCTCTATGGCTGGATTTACTGGTGATTCTATTCGTGCTGCTTACGGAGCATCAAAAGCCGCAGTCGTAAATCTTACGAAATATATTGCTACCCAATATGGGAAGGATCAGATTCGTTGTAATGCAGTGGCACCTGGATTAATCTTAACCCCTGCAGCGGAGAAGAATATGGTACCGGAAGTACTGGATATATTTGCTAAGTATAATGTGCTACCATATCATGGAGAACCAGATGATATTGGATATACAGTGCTATTTTTAGCATCAGATGAATCGAAATTTATAACTGGACAGACAATCCAAGTAGAAGGCGGTCATTATATCGCCAACCCAAGTATTGCGGACTTCACTGAATTTATGAAAAAAGCACAAAGCTAATAGTACCGTTAATGTAATCGTTTATTATTAATTTATTGGCATTACACGGGAAGTTTCATTTCTGTTTTTTATACAATTGATACATGCTATAAATCGTTGCTTCAATAAGAAAAAGAAATTAATAACAGCAAGATTTTGGTATTAAATAAAGAAATACAAAAATGTACAAGGCAATCCGATTGTCTGTGCATTTTTTCTTATAAAGAAAAAGTACCTATGACCAAACCAGATTTCTTGCAAAACAATTAAAAGATTTGCTACTATTTAGATGTTAAATATTTAGATATCTAAATATATGTGGAAAGAGGTTATTCTAATGAAGTTACAAGGTAAAGTTGCAATTGTAACGGGTAGTGCTTCCGGAATTGGAAAAGGAATTGCACTGGCAATGGCAAAAGAAGGTGCACATATTGCAATTGTTGATGTCAATGAAGAAAAAGGAAAAGAAACTCTTACTGAGGTCAATCAATATACAGAAGGAACACTTTTTATTAAAGATATCTCGATTAAAGAGAACGTTTACGAAATCGTTGCGGATGTTATAAAGAAATTTGGTAAGTTGGATATTATGGTAAATAATGCACATGTCTCTAGGCAAGCATCCTTTATTGAAACAACACAAGATCAACTTGATCTATCTTTTGGTACAGGTTTCTATCCTACCTTTCACTTTATGCAGGCAGCCTATCCTGAACTAAAAAAATCTCGAGGAAAGGTCATCAACTTTGCTTCAGGAGCCGGAATCGATGGACAAGTCACTCAAACTTCTTATGCTGCTGCAAAAGAAGCGATTCGTGCAATCTCCCGTGTCGCAGCCAATGAATGGGGTCCTGAAGGTATTAATGTTAACTTAATCTCCCCAATTGCATTGACACTGGGAGTTGAGCAATGGAGTGAAAGTGCTCCACAACTATACGATGCGATGATTAATAAGATTCCGCTACGCCGACTTGGTGATCCAGAGCAGGATATCGGACAAGTAGCTGTATTCTTGGCAAGCGATGATTCAAATTATATTACGGGTCAAACTATCATGGTTGACGGTGGGGCTATAAAATTACGTTAAGGAGAGATTATCATGGGAAAATTAGAAAATAAAGTAGCAATAATTACAGGGGGCGCTTCAGGAATTGGTGAAAGCATGGTTGATTTGTTTAGCCAAGAAGGTGCAATTGTCATTGCTGCTGATATTAATGAAGCGGCACTTGAAAGAGCAAGTCAAAAAGAAAATGTCTATGGGATGAAACTAAACGTTGCATCGGACGAGGATTGGAAAGCATTAGCCAAAGAAGTGAATGATCGTTTCGGTAAAATTGATATTCTTGTAAATAATGCGGGGATATCATCAGAAAAACCATTTCAAGAAATTGATTTAGATGATTGGCAAAAAATGCTTTCGATTAATGGTTTCGGTCCATTTGCCGGTATGAAGCATGTTGCTCCATATATGGCAGCTCAAAAGAATGGTTCTATCATCAATATTTCTTCCTATACAGCCCAAATTGGTCAAGGCTTCAATCATTATTCTGCTTCCAAGGGTGCAGTGCGTGCAATCTCAAAAGCAGCTGCAACAACATTTGGAAATCAAGGTGTACGTGTAAATACACTTTTCCCTGGAATTATTGAAACACCAATGACCCAAACTTTAAGTACATCTAAGGAACTTCTTGGTCGCTTAATTCAAGCAACACCTTTGCAACGACTAGGAAAACCTATGGATATAGCAAACGCTGCATTGTTCTTAGCATCGGATGATTCCTCATACATCACAGGTGCAGAACTAGTTATAGACGGTGGATTCTCAGCTCAATAATGTGTATGCTAAAGAAAGCCCCTAATTTTGATTAGGGGCTTTCCCTTATGGAAAGCGAGGATTTATTCTTATGAAAGAACAGACAATTTTTGAACTAATTCATAATATGGATAAATTTACAAATAATTTAATCGTTCAGTGGAATAAGACATTCAATGAAGAGCTTGGTATATCTCATGTACTTGTACTTGCACATTTGAAAGAGTATGGTAAAAGTCGTCCATCTGATCTTGCAAAAACACTTGGATTAACCCCCGCAACCCTCACTCATTTATCGGAAAAACTTGTTCTAAAAAAATTGGCCATTAGGGTAATAGATGAATCCGATCGTCGTATTATTTATTTACAAATTACCAATAAAGGTGTTGATACGGTGCATAGGGCAAACCAAGAAGGGCATGCATTACGCCGTACTCTATTTGAAAAGTTAACAGATGATGAAAAGCAACAACTAGCGGAAATTTATGAAAAGCTTAATGGTCTTCAGTGATTTTATTTAGTTTATAGACCCTGGGAAAGAATTCTTACCTTTAATCGGCTTTTAAATAACTTACAATTGTACTATAATAATAGGTGTTTAATCTATAAATACTGTAATGCACTAGGACATGGTTATAATTAAGGCAGAAAAGGTGTGTGTCTAGGTCGTATTTTTGCCTCGGTAAGATACCTAGGTAAGAGTACCTGCATCCTTTTGTGTAAATTTTAGAGTATAAGGATGGTAAAAATGAGCAATCGAGAAAATACAACAGACGTCATTTTAATCGGTGCTGGCATCATGAGTGCAACTTTAGGGACACTTTTGAAAGAATTAGCACCAGAATGGAATATTAAAGTGTTTGAGAAGCTCGAAAATGCAGGGGAAGAAAGCTCTAACGAATGGAATAATGCAGGAACAGGGCATGCTGCACTGTGCGAGCTTAACTACACTGTCGAAAAGCCAGATGGATCTATAGATATTAGTAAGGCTATCAAAATTAATGAACAGTTTCAGCTGTCCATGCAATTTTGGTCGTATCTTGTGAATAGTAAGCTGATAAATAATCCGCAAGACTTTATCATGCCTTTACCTCATATGAGTATGGTACAAGGTGAAGAAAATGTAACTTTTTTAAAGAAACGTTTTGAAGCGTTGTCAAATAACCCTTTGTTTAAAGGAATGGAATTTTCCGATGATCCAGCCAAACTAATGGAATGGATTCCGCTTATTATGAAAGACCGTGTGTCGAATGAGCCTTTAGCTGCGACCAAAATCGATACTGGAACAGATGTTAATTTTGGTGCTCTGACGCGCATGTTACTTGAACACTTAAAAACTAAAAACGTAGATATTCGTTACAAACATGGTGTTGAAAATCTTAAACGTACGGACGATGGCAAGTGGGAAGTGAAAGTGAAAAATGAAGCAGAAGGTAAGATAGAATACCACAATGCAAAATTCGTTTTTGTCGGAGGCGGAGGCGGAAGCTTACATCTATTACAAAAGTCGGGTATTCCTGAAGGAAAACATATTGGGGGATTCCCTGTAAGCGGTCTATTCTTAGTCTGCAACAATCCAGATGTAGTAGAACAGCATCATGCAAAAGTTTATGGAAAAGCAAAAGTAGGCGCTCCACCGATGTCTGTTCCCCATCTTGATACAAGATTTATTGACAATAAAAAATCATTATTGTTTGGACCTTTTGCTGGTTTCTCACCAAAGTTCTTAAAAACTGGCTCTATGCTTGATTTAGTAACTTCGGTAAAACCAGATAATCTCGTAACGATGTTGGCAGCAGGTGCAAAAGAGATGTCATTGACAAAGTATCTGATCCAACAAGTTATGTTATCGAAAGAAAAGCGTATAGAAGAGTTGAGAGAATTCATCCCTAATGCTAAACTCGAGGATTGGGATACAGTGGTTGCAGGTCAACGTGTACAAGTTATTAAGGACACAGAGGCTGGTGGTAAAGGAACACTTCAATTTGGTACGGAGATTGTTACTGCCGCTGATGGTTCAATTGCGGCATTGTTAGGGGCATCTCCTGGAGCTTCTACTGCTGTTCACGCGATGTTGGAGATACTTAGTAAATGTTTTCCACAGCATATGCAAGAATGGGATGCGAAAATTAAAGAAATGATCCCTTCTTATCGTGTATCTCTAATGGAAAATCCAGAGCTACTGCATGAGATTCATGCCTCAACTGCAGAGGCACTTGCTTTAAACGCTGAAGTTTCTGCTAATCATTAAATCATTCTTTATATATCAAAGTAGTCAAAGCCCTTACATAGAGTGAGGGCTTTTTTGTCTGTAAGGAAACTATAAAATGGGGACTTGTTTTATGACTTACTCCAAGTAATCCAAAGTTTATAAAAATGTACGGTGAACTTAGGGTTTCCAATAGTTAAAAGTGAGGGTTTACTACTGGTTTCCGATTCAAGTGGACGCGTTCCGCAGGGGGAGTCGCCACCTTTCACTTCAATCAATAATGAGGAGTACTTCATTAGCTGATTGGGCAATGCATATCGCTTAGATGATAAGGTTTTCCTTATTACTAGCGTTAATTTCATCTTGACGTTTTTCAAGTAATACTAGTTTATTTAACTGTTTCTTATTCTTTTTTGTAAAGTGAACATGGTTGATTAGAGCGCAGGATGGTGCTCCCCGTGGGTATAGCACGAGCCGGAAGCATCGCGAGAACAAAGGGACGAGGAGATTGAAGCCGTGACCTCGAAAAAGCATCTGCCCGGAGCGGAAATCAACGGTATATCTATGCTGTGTCTTTTTGCCCGGTTTTTTGATGTAAAAGAAAGAACTTTATTGGCTAAGGCTAAAATTATTCAAATGTAGCACATTGTCGTAACTTCGCGAATAAGATGTCAATGAGAATTATCTTATAGCTAGGAGTACGATATTGTGAGAAAATGGTTTATTTTAGTCTTAACTTTATGTTCATTAGGACTAGCAGGTTGTCTAGGGAATGTAGTAAGTGAGGAGTTAGAAACAGATGACAATGTACAAAAACTGCCTTCTGTGGAGGTAAAAACACCCGTAGTTTATGAAAAAGAGGAAGAAGAAACAAGTCCTTTAGTTGTAAATATTCTAGATCCATTTACGTTAAAAACTATTAAAACATTATCACCACAAGAATTAGGATACGACACAGACTTCGAGGCATATAAAAAGCAAATTGAGCAAATAGCTTATGTATTAGCAAGGGGTACAAAATCCGAAGCTGGTTATGACAAGAGAATGGTTCTTGATAAAATGGACGAAAATGGAAGCTTTATTAAAGGAAGTCCAAGAATTATTTTAAAAGAAAGTGAATTGGTGGAGAAAATTTTAGAAGCATCAACTACTGGAACGGATGTTGAAATTCCCTTGTATATAACAGAAAGTAAGTATCCGGTTGAAGATCTTCCTCACTTAGAGGATGTAATGGTTGCTTCTTATACAACGTACTTTAATACCGAGGACGTGGATAGAAACAAAAACATTGAACTTTCAGCAGAAGCTATTAATAATGTTGTCGTTGGAACTGGGGACTATTTCTCGTTTAATATGTTGACAGGGCCAAGAGACGAAGAAAATGGCTACCAGCCTGCACCGGAAATAATAAATAAGAAACTTGTCATGGGAATCGGTGGAGGTGTTTGTCAAACTTCCTCAACACTTTTTAATGTAGTTGATCAATTACCAGTAGAATATGTGGAGAGAAATCATCATTCATTGGACGTGGGCTATGTACCAAAAGGAAGAGATGCAACTGTTTCATATGGCACGTTAGATTTTAGATTTCAAAATACAAGTGAAGCACCTTTTATGATAAAGGCGATATATGGTAATGGATTTCTTACAATAGAAGTAAGAACTTCTAAAAAGTATGAGCATATACTTATTTCAGGGTAAGTAAAAATTTCACTTAGACATATTTCAAATAGAATAGTTTATAGAGTCGTGATAACGCGAAAGCCCATCCATGTATAACATCGGTGGGCTTTTGCAGGATACTCCTTTGACAAAGTAGGCTTCTTTCGATTAATCGCCTTTTTTCATGATGAAACTTAAATGCCTTCCGCATTGTTTGTCTTGACGATAGGAGAAACCACTTGGATCTACGAATGTACAAGTTCGATCTATCGTAATTTGCTCCGCTGGGATTCCAGCTAACTCACATTGTTTTTTAACAGTTTGCTGATTATCAATATGATATTTATTGGTGCGCTCATTGTAATAGATAAAACTATCCGCATATCCTAAACCTTTAAATTTATTATATACATCTACATCTACTTCGAATTTTTCTTGGCTCAGAGCTGCCCCAATATGAACATGTAGATTATTTAGATTACAGTTTTCTACATGTTTCAGATGTTCCCAAAGCTTCAATGATATTTCTTTTACGGTACCTTGCCATCCTGAATGAATAACACCTACGAGACCACTTACCTCATTGTAAAACATCACCGGCACACAATCTGCAGTAAAGCTACATAATAACAAATTAGGTTCATACGTATAAAGAGCATCAGTATCGGCAATTGCGGAATCCGTATGATTTGCTCCATATCCTTTTTCTTTAGACGTTACCCGTTGAAAATGTGCACTGTGGGTTTGATTTGCACAGACGAAATCATCTAACCTACAATCCAAGGAATCAGCTAACTTCTTACGATTAGCCAATATATGGTCAGGAGAAATACATGCATGAAGTGCCATATTGTTAAGTTCGAGCTCAGCACTATCTTTAAGAGTCATTCCTGCTATAAACTTTTCATTATGTAAGTACATTTTTGTTTTCATCTCATCACCTTTTTTAACTATATATTAGTGAGTTAATGATGTATAGGAAAGTGTTAAAAGACCAGTTGCCAAAAAAACTATTCATGTTAGTATAGAGGCATATAGCGTACTGGCTCGATAGGAGGAAATAAAGAATGGCTAATTTACCAAATTGTCCAAAATGTAATTCAGCATATACATATGAAGATGGAAATCTATATATATGTCCAGAGTGTGCACATGAATGGACTACTGATGAAGAAACAGCAGGAACTGAACATATAAAGGTTGTAAAAGATGCAAATGGTAATATTTTAAGTGATGGAGATTCCGTCACTATTATTAAAGATCTTAAAGTAAAAGGAAGTTCCTCCACATTAAAAATAGGAACAAAAGTAAAAAGCATTCGTTTAGTAGATGGCGATCATGATATTGATTGTAAAATAGATGGTTTTGGCGCGATGAAACTAAAATCTGAGTTTGTAAAAAAAGTATAATCTCATATGGAAAGACGAAGCAGACAACTCCATGTTTCGTCTTTTTTTTTCTTCTATAAAGTTCGGTGTTATACTCAAATTATTAAATAAGCGCTTCTAGGAGAGTTCCATGATATTAAAAAGTAATTGGTTCAATTTAGTAATGACGGCGTTATTGACTGTTTTTGCAAGTGAATTTAAAATTATTCCCTTTAATGGGGAGGATTTTCGTTTTGGTTTAGGAAGTATTATTTTCTTTCTGCTTATTCTTATTCGACCTCCTGCTTCGCTTATTTTAACGGGTACTATTACGGGATTGTTCGTCGTGGTCGCACGAATTATAGAGGATATATTGTTTGCAGCTGATACTCTTTGGCCTAGTGTCATCAATCATACGCCTGCTTTTTTATTTTATTTTTTGTTTGCACTTGGATTTCGACTGTTTAAAATAGAAAAATACAGAGCTGCTCCGTTTCTTTTGGGGGCTTTGGGAGTTGGATTAGAATTCATCGCAAATGGGATGGAGCATCTTTTGCGTAATTGGTTTATGCAAGATGGGAATTTAGGTTTGCAAGAATGGGCATTACTATTAGGAGTGGCAGTTTTTCGAAGCTATTTTGTTGTCGGTTTATATAGCTCCATTACAATGGCGGAACAAAAAAAGCGAATGGAAGAAATGCTAGCAGTTGGCTCAGAGCTATACGCAGAAACCCTTTACTTGCAAAAATCGATGGATCATATAGAAAAGATTACTGCTTCTAGTCATGATTTATATCGAAAGTTGAAGCAAAATGACATGCAGGCATTAAGTGTTCAGGCATTACATATTGCTCAAGAAATTCATGAAGTAAAAAAGGACTCCCAACGAATTTTAGCAGGATTGCAGAATATTACTGAAGTAAAAAAAGAACATTCTTTTTTCGTTTCAGAAATATTTCAGCTCGTCATACATGCAAATGAAAAGTATAGTCAACTTTTAAAAAAAAGTATACAGTTTTCTTCCACAGCAGCGTTCGATTTTGAGACCAAACAGCAAATACCACTTTTAGCATTATTGAATAATATAATGGCTAATGCGGTAGAAGCTATTCAGGGCAAAGGGGAAATACATATACATATGTATGAGGATTCTTTCTTTACTTGTTTTTCTATAAAGGATTCTGGGGCAGGGATCCCAAAAGAGGATATTTCTATTATTTTTGAACCAGGTTACACGACAAAGTTCAATGAAAAAGGGGTAGCTGCAACTGGCATTGGCCTATCCCATGTACAGGAAATTATACAAATGCTTGAAGGGGAAATACTAGTTGAGACATCGGAACTAGGAACAGTTTTCCAAATGAAAGTGCCAACTAAAAACGTAAGAAAGTGAGTGAAAAAACCTGCGTTATTTTATAGTAGATGATGATACAGCAAGTAGAACAATGCTAAAAAAGATAATTACAGAAGGGGATCTTGGTTTAGTCATCGGTGATGCAGACAAAGGAACAAGTTGCATATCCCCGATTCTTACTTTACAACCAGACATCGTATTAATCGACTTTTTAATGCCGGAGCTAGACGGCATCGAAACAATCGAGCATTTAAGAAAAGAAGGTTTTAAAGGGCAATTTATAATGATCTCTCAAGTCATTAATAAGGAAATGGTCGGAGAGGCATATGAAAAAGGTATAGAGTATTTCATACATAAGCCAATTAATCGTATTGAAGTGCAAAGTATTTTGAAAAAAACAGAAGAACAATATCGTCTCAAGGATTCTTTACTTGCTATCCGAGACTCTTTGGCAAATATTACTCCCTCCTCTATGCATACCCCTAAAAAATCAACCGTAAAAGAAATCGTATTTACAACATTGAGTAATATGGGAATCGTAGGAGAGGCGGGAAGTGAGGACATAATTGCGATTATGAATTTTCTATTAGAGGAGCATAATGAAATGACTCCGTTACCGCCTTTAAAAGAATTATATGAAGCTGTAGCCCTAAAAACAGGTAACTCTTTGATAGATGCTAAAAGAGAAAGCAAAGCAATGGAACAACGCTTACGACGAACAATATTAACTGCGATGAGTAATTTGGCATCTTTAGGAGCTATTGATAATACGAATCCGGAATTTGAGTATTATGCACCACGTTTTTTTGACTTTCAAGAAATAAGAAATCAAATGATTCATATACAAGAAGGGATGGAAGATCAACTTAAAGTGAAGGTAAATAATAAAAAATTTCTTCAAGTTTTGTATTTAGAGGTTTTAGATAAATACAAGCAGTCCAAATAAATTAATAATTTGAATTGTCACTAATGAATGAATAAATGTCGGATTTTGTCGGATTATATAAGTGTGCCATAAAATATTCTTAATCTTACTCTTAATGTAGGAAAGCGTTTTCAAGAATTGAGGGGTGACTTATAGATGAAGAAGAAATTCAAACTTACTTTGGGATATCAAATTTTAATAGGTCTTGCACTTGGTATTATTGTGGGTGCCGTATTTTATGAAAACCCCGCAGTAGAAAAGTATTTGCAACCAATTGGTACAATTTTTCTTAACATGATTAAAATGATTGTAGTCCCAATCATTGTTTCAACACTTATTTTAGGTGTTGCTGGGACCGGTGATATAAAGCAATTAGGTAGACTAGGCGGTAAGACATTAATTTACTTTGAAATTGTTACAACCATTGCAATTGTAGTTGGTTTATTGGCAGCAAATATTTTCAAGCCAGGTGTAGGAGTAGATATGTCTTCCCTGACAAAAGGAAATATTGATCAATATATTCAAACGACAGAACAAGTACAGAGTCACGGGTTTATGGACATTCTTGTTGGCATCGTTCCAAGTAATATCATTCAGTCAATGGCAGCGGGGAATATGCTTTCTATCATTTTCTTTTCGGTCGTATTCGGTTTAGGTATTGCTGCAATCGGAGACAAAGGAAAGCCAGTACTTGCCTTTTTCCAAGGGACAGCAGATGCCATGTTCTGGGTAACAAACTTCATTATGAAATTTGCTCCATTCGGTGTATTTGCATTGATCGGAGTCACTGTTTCTAAATTTGGACTAGAATCCTTATTGCCGCTTGGGAAGTTAATGATTCTTGTTTATGCAACGATGATCTTCTTTATTATTGTTGTGCTAGGTGGTATTGCCAAGCTTGTTGGTGTGAACATTTTCCACATTATCAAGCTGTTGAAAGACGAGCTGCTACTAGCATATTCGACTTCTAGTTCTGAAACCGTTTTACCAAAAGTGATGGAGAAAATGGAAAAATTCGGTTCACCAAAAGATATTGTAGCGTTTGTTGTTCCTACCGGTTATTCGTTTAATCTTGATGGTTCTACTTTATATCAAGCTCTTGCAGCAATCTTTATTGCGCAAATGTATGGAATTGATTTAAGTATAACGCAGCAAATCACTTTGGTATTTGTACTGATGGTGACCTCCAAAGGGATCGCTGGTGTTCCAGGTGTTTCTTTCGTTGTATTGCTTGCAACCTTGGGAACGGTTGGTATTCCATTAGAAGGACTGGCGTTTATCGCTGGGATCGACCGTCTTTTAGACATGGCGCGAACAGTTGTAAATGTAGTTGGTAACTCACTTGCTACAGTTGTTATGGCTAAATGGGAAGGTAGATTTAGAGAAGAACCTAAAAATGAACAAGATAAGAATTACCATGCTTCTGTGGAAGAATTAATATAAACAACACTTAAAAAACCGGCTATCCAATTTGGAGGCCGGTTTTTTGGTGCAGGGTATGCATTATTTAAGCGCTGTATAGAGATTATGCGTCTTATGGAAGTGTCCGCTTGGATTCGGTGCAGAGGCATTCGCTTTCCACGGGCATTACCTTAACCGCCTCGCGTAGCTAGCGGGTCTTCGGCTAATGCATTTCCCGTAGGGGTCTCACGCCGCCGTGCTAAATCCAACTGTTTCATAGTGATTGTTCCATAATCGTATCCAAAAAATGGCTTAAAGCAACAGAATGGTCTTGGAGAGCAACCAATTCAATATTGAGAGCAACCAGATTAACCTGGAAAGCAACCAATTCGATAACGAGAGCAACCAAATTTCTATATTGGAATTAACTTACAGTGAATGTCGCATAATCGGTTATTTTAGGTAGATATTTTGATGGATTGGAGCAAAAAAGCGGCTGCGATCATCCAAAAAAATGCGCAACATATTCCTACGTACTCGCAATGTTTTAAACGGACAGGATTTTATGGTTGCCATTTTAACAATTGGTTGCTTTTTAGGAGCAAATTAATCTAGCTTGGTTCTTTTCCCACATGTAATGGTTACTAAATACAGATAAGCTATTCCTTTTTAGGATTGAAGCGAAAAGACGGCGACTCAAACGGGATTAAGTGAGATAGATGAGAATTCACAGGCGGCTGCGTAAGCGGACGGTGAAGTGCTCATCGCTCACCCCGTAGAAAGCGTCCGTCCTGCAGCGGAAATCCAAGCGGATACTAACTAAGACGCACATACTGTCCTATATAAGACTAGTGCTAGGAATTACAACACTTTTTGAACATTAAAAAATTCATTAACCAATACAGCAGATTGAGAGAACTGTAGTCCCAACTGCCAAGCTCCAACTCCTCTTAAACGGTATTCCACTACTAGCTCAAGCTTTTCAGCACGTGCTCTGGAATCTTCATACCATACGATATGTCTTTTACCCGTTTCATCCCAATATTGATAAAAAGGCTGTTGGTATTCGGTTGAATATTGTATTGGTACTTGATACTTCATTGCATTTGCTACTGCCGTTGATACAGAAACAGCGCGTGCACTTTCCACGTCTCCATTATCCATTGTCCAATCGTAGCCATAGCGGGGTACTCCTAGAATAATCTTATTTCTATTCATATGATTAAGTGCATATACAATTGTCTGCCTTACTTCGTTTATAGGGGCAACGGGGCCTGGGTCACTAGTTGCTTCATGCCAGTCGTAAGCCATGATAAATACAAAATCTACTGCTGCTCCGATGCCTCCGTAATCATAACCCTTTAACCAAGGGAGATTGTCACTTGTTTTTGCCGGAACTGCAACAGAAGTATAATAACCCGCTGGCTTTAAACGTTCTCTTAATGCATGTAAAAAGCCGGTATAAGAATCTCTCAAGTCTTCTGGTACTTGTTCAAAGTCAACATTCACACCGGCATAGTTCTTGCTTTGGACAAGCTGGTATATATTATTAATAACACGATTTCTTAATGGAGTAGAACTTAGAATCTGTCGTGTTAATTGGGGATCAAACCCAGCTGATGTTAAATTGGTAATAACTGCAAGGGGTGCCACTCTATTAGCCCTTGCTACTCTTATAATCCTCTCATCATCTAATGTACTTAAGCTACCGTCTTCTAAAACATGGTATTCAAAAACACCTAGAAAAGTGTTGATGGAGGCAAAGCTTTGTATAAGATAATCGTTTCTTGCCGCTGTTGAAGGAACTAGATAACTAAAATTTTGGGCATTGTATTTAATTCTTGGGGGTAAATACAATTGAGTTCCGACCATTAATGTATCGGAATGCAAACCGTTGATGAGACGTATTCTATTAATTGATATAAAGCTCATTTGTGAAATGGAATAGAGTGAGTCCCCAGGCTGAACAGTATACATATTGGTTGGGATCAGTAAATCTTGTCCTGGTACTAAGCTATCCGTTTTTAAGTCATTAATTTCACGGACACTATCCATTGAAACTTGATACTTGCTAGCAATGGAGTATAGAGAATCACCCATTTTAACTACATAAATAAATATAAAGCTCCCTCATTTCTACATTAGTCATTCATTTAACCATATGTAATTGCTTTTTTATTCATAACTACCGGTCTTTCCGTATCAAAAAACAATCATAATTTAAAAGAGTAGTTGACACATATTATCCATTGTTGTAGACTATGAACAATAATTAAATACAACCTCACTTAAGTAAGTGAGGTAGAGGCGCGATATTTATTAGTTCCTAGTGGAGTTTGAGAAGCCATGATTCTAGGAAGAAGGAAATGTCGCCGAAGTTTGTAATAGTTCTCCATGTTACATGCTGGGTCTGCAGTGAATAACTGCAGGACTGTCCACTTAAAACGTCCCGGTTTTTTGTGGTGTGCTATCTCATTTGGGTAAAGTAGAGGATTTAGGGCAACTATACAAATTGCGACCTGAGTTCATCTCAGGTCTTTTTTTTATAAGTTGTCCTTTTTTAGATTTATAAAACATAAACTTATATAAAAGGGGAGAAACAGACGTGAAGAAAAAAATAGTAGCTCTAACAATGTTCGTATCTATTATTTTGCTATTGGCAGCATGTGGAACAAAGGATTCAGGTAAATCAGGGTCATCTTCATCAACAGAAAAAGATACATTTACAATCGGATTAGAAGCAGGATATCCTCCTTTCAACTGGACGCAAATGGACGACTCTAACGGTGCTGTGAAATTAGATGGAAATGCGGAGTATGCTGGAGGATATGATGTAGAAATCGCCAAAAAAGTTGCAGAAGGCTTAGGAAAAGAGTTAGTTGTTGTAAAAACCGAATGGGATGGTCTTGTACCAGCACTAACATCAGGTAAGATTGATGCAATTATGGCTGGGATGTCTCCGACAAAAGAACGTATGAAGACTATCGACTTCTCTGATAACTATTATACTTCTAACTTTGTAATGGTCGTAAAAAAAGGTGGCCCTTATGAAGGTGCTACTTCCATCCAAGACTTTAAAGGAGCAAAAGTAACTGGTCAGCTAAACACATCGCATTATGGAGTAATCGATCAAATTGAAGGTGTAAAAAAACAAACAGCTATGGATAATTTTCCAGCAATGCGAGTTGCATTAGAATCAGGTAAAATCGATGGTTATGTATCCGAGCGTCCTGAAGGAATTAGTGCTTCTACAGCCAATGAAAACTTTGCAATGATTGAATTCACAGATGGATTCAAAGCATCGGAAGAAGAAACGGCAGTTGCAGTAGGGCTTAAAAAGAATAGTGAACTAACAGCTAAAATCAATGAAATTCTAGCAAAAATATCAGATGAAGAACGTCAAGAAATGATGGATAATGCAATAAAAAATCAACCAGCTGCAGAATAATGATTACACATACCGGCTGCAACTTTATTGCAGTCGGTTTTTATATATAGAGGAGGAATATGATGAGTTACGAATGGATAGTATCAATCGTTTCCGATAACTGGCCAATGTTCCTTCGCGGAGCAGGTTTTACGTTACTAATTTCAATAATTGGTACGATAATTGGTTCAGTGATTGGTTTATTGGCAGGAGTGATAAGAACAATTCCTGTACCAGAGCGAGCAGCAAAAAGAATTGTATTAAAAATAATCAATATTATTCTTTCCATATATATTGAGTTTTTCCGTGGAACACCGATGATCGTACAAGCAATGGTTATTTACTATGGTTCTATGTTAGCTTTTAATATCGATATGAATCCTGTAATGGCAGCGGTATTTATCGTTTCCATCAATACTGGGGCGTATATGGCGGAGATTGTTCGCGGGGGAGTTATCTCTATTGAAAAAGGGCAATTTGAGGCTGCACAAGCAATAGGTATGAACCATTTACAAACAATGTTCCATGTTGTGCTACCTCAAGTAATTCGCAATATTTTACCGGCAACTGGAAATCAATTTATTATTAATATTAAAGATACATCCGTGTTAAACGTTATTAGTGTATCCGAGTTGTTCTTCCAAACAAAATCAATTGCAGGAAATAACTTCCGATACTTTGAATCGTTTTTTGTAGCATGTGTTTTATATTTCGTTATGACATATACCGTGACATTAATATTAAGATATTTTGAAAGAAAACTAGACGGCCCAGAAAACTACAGTATGATCGGACAACCAGCACAAGTAACCTTTACAAATACAAAGGAAAGCTAAGAAAAAGGAGGAGCAATAATGGAAAAAGTAATTGATATACAACATTTAAGCAAATCCTTTGGAGCACGTGAAGTACTAAAAGACATCGATTTCTCAGTGAACAAAGGGGAAGTGGTAAGTATTATCGGCTCATCTGGTTCTGGGAAATCCACCCTTCTTCGTTGTATAAATCTTTTGGAAAAACCAAGTGGCGGTCAAATTATCTATAAAGGTGAAAATATTTTAGACGACAAACACGATATACATGCTTATCGAACAAAGTTGGGGATGGTTTTCCAACAGTTTAACTTATTTAATAATCACAATGTATTAAGTAATTGTGTCGTGGGACAAGTAAAAGTATTGAAGAGATCAAAAGAAGAAGCGGAAAAAATAGCGACTAAGTATTTGAAAGTGGTAGGCATGGATCAGTACGTGAATGCCAATGCGAAACAATTATCAGGTGGTCAAAAGCAACGTGTTGCAATTGCCCGAGCACTTTCAATGGAACCTGACGTTATGCTGTTTGATGAACCAACATCTGCTCTAGACCCTGAAATGGTAGGAGAGGTTCTCAAAGTTATGAAAGAACTTGCCGAATCTGGGCTCACTATGTTGATCGTTACGCATGAAATGGAATTTGCCAAGGAAGTTTCAGACCGCGTCGTGTTTATGGACAAAGGAGTTATTGCAGAGGAAGGAAGTCCCGAACAACTATTTAACAATCCAACACAAGCACGTACGAGAGAATTTTTAAAACGTACTCTAAAATAATGAAGGACATCCATTTATATTTCCACATAAATGGATGTTTTTTTGATAGAAACATATCGCAGGCTAGGGAAAGTGCGTCGTAACTTAGTTGCTTCCGCTCCGAGCAAAGAATGTTGCTATGCGAGCATAACGAGGTAGCATACGAGCATAAAATTTTGATCCAATCCATTTAAATTAATCAGATTCGTCATGGAAAGTGCATGTTCAACAGTGTCCGCTGGTCTTTCCGTGAAGAATTGGTTGCGCTCGTTGTCAATTTGGTTGCTTTCACGCCAATACTGGTTGCGTTTCCTGTTGAATTGGTTGCTTTCACTAGCTATTTGGTCTCGCTTAGCCATTTCCTAACTTTTAATGGATATTATATACAGATAATAGCGCCTATTTTGATGGATTGGAGCTGAAGGTCGGCGACTCCAGCGGAATCCAAGCGGACACTAATTACGACGCACTATTCTATAAATGTCTAATTATATTTGTTTAAATTTCCTATAATATTTAATAAAACATAATTGATATTTAACCTAATCTAATTCATTATTAATAATAGACAGTCTTTTACGTTATTTGGGTAAAAGAAATATGTCCGATAAAGGAAGAAACCTGTGAGAGAAGAAAATATTACTCGTATAAACTTAGATGGTAAAGAATTAATATTAATTGGAACCGCACATGTATCCAAACAAAGCGCAGAACAAGTAAAAGAAGTAATTGAGGCGGAAAGACCAGATTCTGTTTGTATAGAATTAGATGATCAAAGATATCAATCTGTTATGGAAGGAAGCAAGTGGAAAGAAACAGACATTTTTAAAGTAATTAAAGAAAAGAAAGCAACCTTACTTTTGATGAATCTAGCCATATCCTCTTTCCAAAATCGTTTAGCAAAACAATTTGAGATTAAGCCAGGTCAGGAAATGATCCAAGGTATCGAATCGGCAAAAGAAACTGGAGCGAACCTCGTTTTAGCAGATCGTAATATTCAAATTACCTTTTCTCGTATTTGGCATAATCTCGGGTTTATGGGAAAGGCAAAGCTGCTTAATGGAGTAATCTTTAGTATTTTTAGTAAGGAAACTATTTCAGAAGAAGAACTGGAAAAAATGAAAACACAAGATACGCTAAATGCGGTTCTTGCAGAGTTTACAGAGTCTTTTCCTAAGTTAAAAACTCCGTTAATTGACGAGCGAGATCAGTATCTTGCCCAAAAGATTAAAGAAGCACCAGGGGATAAAGTAATTGCCGTTTTAGGAGCTGCACATGTTCCTGGTATTACTAAAGAGATTCATAAGGAACATGATTTAGAGGCGCTGTCCCAGAAACCACCTAAATCGATTATGCCGAAGCTTCTTGGGTGGGCCATCCCTGCTCTTCTAGTCGCTATTGTTGTGTATACTTTCATAGCAAATCCAACTGCTGGTTTCGATCAAGCACTAAGTTGGGTTTTGTGGACAGGTAGTTTTGCAGCTATAGGGGCTGCTCTTGCACTAGGTCATCCACTAGCAATACTATCTGCTTTTATAGCGGCACCCATTACAACCTTGCACCCTTTAATAGCATCTGGTTGGGTTTCAGGTATTGTGCAAGCCTACTTCCGAAGACCGAATGTTGGTGATTTTGAAACACTTTCAGAAGATGTCTTTACAGTAAAAGGTTTTTGGCGCAATAAAGTAACACGTATTTTATTGGTTGTTGTATTAACAAATCTTGTGGGCTCCTTAGGAACGTTAATAGGTGGGGCAGATGTAATTCGTTTATTTTTTAAAAACTTTTAACTCTTAACATAAAAAGCCGGTTATTCGTGAAGAATAGCCGGCTTTTCGTATTAGTTTTTCTTTTTAACATCTGCCTCTTTGTCGTCTAGCTTAAATTCCTCTGCAACCTCGTCTACGATATCTTTCGTAGAGTTTTTGAATTCTCGTAGGGTTTGTCCTACTGCTTTACCCAATTGAGGTAGTTTAGAAGGTCCAAAAACGATTAAAGCAATGATTAAAATGATAATTAATCCCGGGACGCCGATGTTTGGCATAGAGTGTTCCTCCTTTTAGTGATATTCTGTATAAATCATGTGGCGAGAGTATTTGTTTATAAAGAGCTAGAAAATAGCTAATTCGCTATTTATTCTTCCAAACCTTCTTCTTGAAGTGCCTGTCTAGCTAACCGCTTTTTATAAGACCAACTAGAAACAAGAATGCTTATTTCAAATAGTAATAGTAATGGAACAACGATGATAAAATCAGAGATAAAATCTGGTGGCGTGATTGATACACCAACTATTACTAATACAAAGTATGAAATTTTTCTCATCTTTCTCAATCGATCGGGAGTTATTATTCCCAGCTTAGTCAGAAATAAAATAATGACTGGTAATTCAAATACAATACCCACTGGGATTATTAAGTTAAACATAAAGGTGAAATATTGTTGCATTCCATAAGTTTCTAATGCACCTATAGAATCGTTAATATTAGACATAAAATTTAGCATAAGAGGGAATAAGATAAAATAGCTAAAACTGATCCCTGCTAAAAACAGAAAGAATGAAACCGGAATAAAATAAATCGTTCCTCTTGCTTCTTTTTCCAGTAACCCAGGTTTTACAAATAACCAAATTTGATACATTGCAATTGGTAATGTAATCAATATAGCTAAGATTAGAGCACATTTAACATAAATCATTAAACCATCTGTGTAACCAAAGACGTTCCATTCGACATGGGCTGCAGTTGGCTGCTGTTTTATAAAGTGTAAAGTTTTTGGTGCCAACCAAAATCCTAACGCCAAAGATAGGATGAAGGTTGTTGCTATGATGATTAGCCTTTTTCTAAGTTCTGATAAATGCTCGACAAGCGTCAATTCTGGTTCATGTGTTGTCATTAGGTTATACCACCCCATTTTCTCAAACCAAGTGAAGTTTGTTTATTTATTTTATTTTTTATAGAAATTAGTATTGTTGTCTTGTATCATCTACACATTATACTCTTTCCAATGAATTTGTAAATAAAAGTACTCTCTATATACTCCTAATAACCGATTAACACGAAAATAAACTCTCCCAACTATATCCTTTTTTAATGAGTAATTATATTTAAATATATACAAAGCTATATTGAATGTAGTAAAATGGATGACGTTGTTTTGTATCTATGTGCATGTAAATTCACAACTAATGTGAAATGATTAAATCATTGAATAAGGTGAAAGGAGAAATAAAATGACTGAGTACAATAAAGAAGAATTGAAAATGTTAAATCAAGTCCTATTTGCTCTTTTTCTAGTGGCTGACTTTGCATTGTTTTTACATATTACTAATAATGAGTTTCCTTGGTTTGCGCTATTAGGCTCTGGTATCGGTTTAAGTATTATTGTTATTTGCTGGACAGAGAAAAAAGTTACATATTTCATCGGTTCTTTACTTGCATTTACAATAGTATTTTCCATCATTTATAATTGGCATACTTTAATAAGCTAATAAATTTTTTTTAGCTAATACTTAGCTAGTTAAACAGTATGAAATGATGATACCAATACATAACGCAGGTAGTGTAATTACGGACAAAGCCTAGTAACATCTGTGTTTTCTTACAAACTGCAAATAAAACTCCCTTAAACGTTTTTAAAAGCGATTAAGGGAGTTTTTTGCTATTTTAGTATATACAAAAAGAGAAATATCTGTAGTAAAAGCACAAAAAATTTTGTGTCCCGAAGTACTTGTTTTCTTCATATGCGAGTATATAATTTTAGCATATCCTTTATTATTTATAGAATGGGCGGAGTTAATGAGACCATATAATGAGAAGATTAGTATTTATCATGGAATGGCATCAACCATAGCACTTAACTTTTCGAATAATTTTTTTCCGATTTTCGCCATTACAATATTAGGGGCTTCTAATTACCAAGTTGGATTAATTAGTTCGTTGCCTCCGTTGCTTGCATTGTTAATGACTATTCCTGCAGCAATTCTATTAAACCGGGCTAATGCTCAAAAGAGGTTAGTAGCAATATCTGTGCTGCTTGCTCGTTTCATGTTTTTACTCATTGTAGTTGTCGTTTATTTGCCTTCTTTTTCCCTTCAAGCATGGGTGTTTTTGGGGATTATTGCTTTCATTAGTGTGCCGAACACGGTAGCGAATGTAGGTTGGCAAACTCTTATAAGTGGAATGATTGAGGAATCTAGAAGAGGACAGTTTTTCAGTGACCGCAATCGTTTGCTGACAATGGTTGGGTTAGTATCCACATTGCTTATAGGGATTTTAATGAAAGATGCTTCAGAAAGTATTATTGCATATCAAGTACTATTTGCTCTTGCTTTTGCCTTTGGGTTATTAGAAGTACTATTCTTATTAAAACATGAAGAAGCTGTCCAAATAGATAGTAGTCTAGTTAAGAAGAAATCAATGGATTGGACTATTTTTCGCAATAGCAACTATGTTTGGTTTTTAGCAGCCGCTCTTTTTTTTAACTTTGCCTGGCAGATGGCATGGGGATTATTTAATATTTATAATGTACGCATAGCTGGTGCAACAATCTTTTGGATTAGTATGTTTTCGGTTGGCAGCATGCTTATGCAATTTTTAACATTCCCGCTTTGGAAGAAATGGGCTGACAAGTATTCTAATTTGCGTATCTTTATATGGGCAGCAGTTGGTATGGCTACAACTCCTTTTTTAGTTGTGCTCTCTACAAACTTGTATTATTTAACGTTAATACAAACAACTTCGGGTTTCTTTTTGTCTGGTACCGTATTAATTTTATTTAATTTATTGTTAGAGAAATCACCAGAACCATCTCGTACGTATTGTATTACAACGTATAATGTTTTACTTGCATTTGTCGCATTTATCGCTCCTCAAGTGGGTATTTGGTTTTTAGGTCAAGTTGGAATGGATAGGGCGATGTATATAAGCTCCGCGTTAAGACTATTAAGTGCTGGTGGATTTTTGTATGTTTATTTACGACATAGACAGCATTAAAATTACCGAAAAGAAGGTGGATGGTTTGCCAGAACCATTCCCTTTAAGCTTTTTCGGTAATAATTTGGTCAACTTGTAACCCCATATAAGATATCTTCTACAAACTTGTCCTGTTCAATTGCAGGTTTGTAGAAAGACTACAATTTGAATATAAACCTGCCTCTACAAGACCTACAGGTATTTGTCGAGCTTGTTTGTATGAGTGGAGAAACTTAATCTCTTCTGGTCGGTTTCAGAAAACATTTGTTATTTTCATTCATAACATCTTTCTTTCTTCCAATTCTCAGCATGTTACCTTAAGAGTATTTTAGATATATTACCATCAACTTCTTCGAAATCGGCAGTATATTCATTTCCCCAACGTTGTAACATTTCATTTGTAATCATGCGGAATTGACGATTCAGTAATTCTTTTTCTATAACTGTGATATTCTGAGGGTGTCTGCGTTGATGATAGAGGGTTTCATCAATCCAGTGAACTTTAAACTGTTCGGCTACTCGTAAATACATCATAAAATCATCGGCAACGAGCGGTTCCTCGTATAACGAGGTCATCCATCCGTTCAATTTTTTTAGAGCTGATAGCCTATACATACGCGGGCAGTGTGTTTGGAAGTTTTGTAATACTTCATACTTGTTTGTACTAGGAACTCCTTTATATACAGGACCCTCAACTAATTGCCCATTCTCCTCAAACCAAATTTGGCGATTCGCAAAAGTCATCCCTACTTTGGTGGATAGAGCATCCATTTCATTGACCATGATCTCTAAAGTGTTTGAGTCAATCCAGTCATCCCCGTCTAATTCAAGTACATATTTACCTAGTACATATCGTAAGCCGATATTTAGCGCCTCCGCTTTATGTCTCTTATCTAGATGAACAGGAATCAATCTCAAGTCCCTGACAGAGTATACTTCTTGTAATGTACCGTCAGTTGAACCAACATCTAGAACGACAATATGAAAATTAGAATAGGTTTGATCTAAAACACTCTGTATACAGTTTTTAATATACTTTTCGTGGTTATGTGCAGTGATGATAACTGTAACTTTTGGTATATCCCCGTTTTTTTGTCTGTGGTCCACGCTAGCATCCATGCTTTGGATAAATAATTCTTCTGTTGGTGTGATTGTTGTTAAAGAGTGTTTGCCATTTAACCGGTACTCCATCAACGACTCAGGTATGAAATGGAAATTTCCAAGTGGCATTAACCTTATCCAAAATTCATAATCAGAAACCAACCCATACTTCGGGTCATAGCCATCTGCCTTTTCATATGCTTCTCTCGTGAAAAGGAAGGATGCTCCAATGAAACAAGTCAGCATAATTTCCTCTTTGGGTCTTCTCATCATGTTAAATAAGGCTGTATACCAAGCGAGTCCAAAGGAGTGAGATAATCCTTGTTCATCAATAGGTTGATACATGGAATAAACGAGTACAGTGTCCGAAGGAGCGTTATTCATCGTCTCTACTAATCTTTTGAGGAAATCAGGTTTTTGCCTATTATCACTAGATATCCAAGTTAGATAAGGACAGTCTAGCAAATGCTCATATCCTTCATTTAGAGAATAAGCAATTCCTTTGTTCTCTGTACGATGAATAATAGAATAGCTGCATGTGAGCATTTCTGATGCCTCGTAGATTGCTTTCACCGTTTCCTCATTTGCACCATCAATTACAATTACTAACTGGAAATTTCGAAAGGTTTGGTTTTCTATTGCTTGTATACATTCCATTAAATAATTTCTCTCTTGGTCATATACGGGTAGTACGATGCCCACTTTACTATTATTCTTGTTGTCGTCTCTACTCAGATTACTATTTTTTCTTAACCGTTTTGGCTGTAGTTTATTGTACATTCGGTTGTACCATCTAATCTTCTTTAAAAACATGTTAGTTCTCCTTTCATAGTTACTTAACGGCATAGAAACCGTTAGTAAAGTAGTCTATGATATTATTAAGAACTTGAAAGGGCTTTTTTCCTTTTTAAATAGTAAAGCAATATTTAAATATTAAACATCTAAAACAAATAGAGCCCTCGGAAACAATTATCCGACGGGCTTGGGAGACTATTATTTCGTTAGTAAAATCAATGTTGTTTCTGTCCTATTCCATGAAGGATAAACTGTATAGTCCGCTCTGTTTCTAATTCGTCATCCCATTCACTTTCTGGGAAGAATATATAACGGGAAAATAAGTATCCAAATATACTAGTAACGGCTAGTCTGGCCATGCTAACAGGTGGCATGTCGATCAATTGTCCTCTATTCTGAAAGTCTTTAATAATAGCCAAAATACGTTCATATGTTTTTTTGGCGATTTGTTCAATAAATTGTTCTTTCAATTCGGGTTGAAATGGAATCTCTTGAATCATAATCTTTATAACGGGAAGAAGCTTTTTAATAATTACTCTTCGATTTTCGATGGTTTCTCTTAAAAAATCTTCTACATTTTCATAAGGACGATCTAATACTTTATGGAAATCATTCACAATGAATGGACCAATTAGCCTTGTCATAAGTGGAGCTACGATAGAAACAAGTAGTTCTTTTTTTGTTCTATAATGTCGGAAGATAGTTCCTTCCGCCACCCCCGCTTTTTTAGCAATTTCACTTGTAGAAGTAGCAGCGTATCCTTTTTCAGAAAAGGATTCAATGGCAGCAGTTATAATTTTTTTTTGCTTATCTGTTAACTTTTCTTCATCAAATAATTGTTGCAACAATAATTCATCTTCAGACATTGCGTACTCCTCTCAAACAATATTGCTTTTAAATTTTCCGGTACTTTTTTAAAGTAACGATGTTTAGCGCAACAAACACTAGTGCAAATCCTAATAAAACAAACAGATCATTTTTTATTGTATTTATCCCTAAGCCTTTATACATCACATCCACTAACGCATTTCCACCATAATACATGGGCATACATTTTGCAATAACCTGCATCCACTCAGGCATTCCTTCAAAAGGCAAAATACCGGCAAAGAAAACCTGGGGGACGATTGCAATAGGTATAAACTGCATCATTTGAAATTCTGAATTTGCATAAGCGGACAATAAAATTCCAAGTAACAATGCAACTAAAGCTAACGACAAATTAATCAAAATAACATTCCAAATTGAGCCAACAAGCATAATATCTAACACTTTGACAGCATAGATAACAACAATCAGCGTTTGAATAATAGCAAATAGCCCATAGCCGATTAAATAGCCAAACACAATATCTCTTCTCTGAATAGGAGTTGCCATTAAGCGGTCTAATGTACCGGTAGTTCGTTCTCGAAGTAAACCGATACCAGAAATAAGAAAGACAAAAAAGAAAACAAAGAAACCAACTAAAATAGGACTTAATTGATCAAAAAACGTAGTTTCAGCATTTCCGTATATATAAGACGTATGAATGCCATTTGTTTTTGTACTACTCACATTGATAGGAGAAAGAGCCTGCATTATTTTTGTTTGTAAAACCTTCGAAGAGGAGGGTTGATCATTCGTTAGAGTAAGTCGGATATTCTCTCCTTTTACTTGAAGAACCCCATCTAAATTATCATCTAGTATAAGTGCATTTACATTCTTGACTTGATTATATTGAACGACTGCAACATCTTTGTTTGTTAGTTGCTCTACAAGATAGTCCTCCACTCCTATTACGCCTAATTTAGGAAAGGTTGCGTCGCTAGATAGTAAATAATGTAACAAAGTTAAAATGACTAAAGGTGCGATCATCATTAAAGCAAGTGTTCGTTTATCTCGTAGCATTTGTATACAAACCCGTTTAACTAGTGCGATTGTTCTCAACCTTTTCACCCCCCGCTTTTAAGAATACCTCTTCTAAATTATCAGTTTGATAAAGATTTTTTAATATTGACGGAGAACCATTGGAAATTATTTCTCCCTCTCTCACCATGGCTAGCTGATCACATTTTTCAGCTTCATCCATCACATGAGTAGTGATTAGTATTGTTTTTCCTTCCTCTTTTAACCGATGAATTTCTGCCCAAATAGACTTTCGTAATTCGGGATCTATTCCGACTGTTGGCTCATCTAGTATTAATACTTGAGGGTCATGTATTAATGCAATGGCTAATGAAAGTCGCCGCTTCATCCCTCCAGAATAGTTCTGTACTTTTTTAGACAAATGGGGCGTCAAGTCAACTAAGTCAGCTGCGTAAGCAATTCGTTTCTTTTGCACTTCTTTGCTTAATCTATACAAGGAAGCAAAAAAAGCAAGATTCTCTTGACCGGTTAAATCATTGTATAGTGCATCTGCCTGTGCCATGTATCCAATACTTTGTAACAGTTTCAAATTAGGAACTTTTGTATTTAGTACTTGTACTTGCCCGCTAGAAGGTTGATCCATTCCTACAATGAGTTTGACTAATGTCGTTTTACCTGATCCGGAAGGACCGATCAAACCCAAAATTTGTCCGGCATTTACTGATAAACTAATGTTATTTAAGACTATTTTTTTCCCGAATTGTTTACTGACTTGGTCTAATATAATTGTTGAAATCATTTATAAAAACCTCCTACCCAAATAGTGAGTGATTACTCACTATTATTATATATTTAAAGCATACTTGGTCAATAGCAATTTGGTAAAATATACGAAAGAACGGGGTGAACAGAATGGTAGTGAAATTGAAACGTGCATATGAAGAACCTTCTACGGAAGATGGCATCCGTATACTAGTTGATCGGTTGTGGCCAAGAGGTGTAACTAAAGAAGAATTGAGGATTGACCATTGGCTAAAGGAGATTGCCCCTTCAAACGAGCTACGAAAATGGTTTAATCATGAGGAAGATAAATTCGATGAATTTAAAACTAAGTACAAAAAAGAGTTAAAGCAAGCTCAATTGAAAGAGTTGTTGCAACTGATTACGGAGAGTAAGAAAGATGTAACGTTAATATATGGAGCGAAAAACGTGGAATATAATCATGCTATTGTTTTAAAAGAAATGTTAGAGGAAAGTAAAATAGAATAATCAAATCAGGAAAGTAAAACGATAGAAGAAAGTGTTTCATATCAAAGTTTTACTCTGATCATTGGTTTTACTAGTAGTGAAAAGTTCCACGGGAAACAATTTTCGACATTTCATATGGATTATCAAGAAGATACGATAGAAATCGGCATGATTGGAGATATCCTGTTGCATTCTCCATTGTACAAGTACGATAGTTTTATAACCTCTTTTGAACCAATCCAAGAAGAATTAGAATTAGTAGATATTCTATTAGCCAACCAAGAATCTATCCCAGCCGGTGTGAAGTTTGGATTATCAGGCTATCCTGACTTTTCCAGTCCTTCTCATATTATTGGTGATTTTAAAAAAAGTTGGTGTAGATATAATTTCAATGGCAAATAATCATACACTGGATCAAAAATTGCGGATGCCAAGTAGATATTATCTTTGGTCACCATCCGCATGTTATCCAACCATATGAAGAAATAACAACAAGCAGTGGTCACCGAATACATGTGTTTTATTCGCTAGGAATTTCTTTTCTGCACAGAATATGGAGAATACGAATGTCGGTGTTATTGCAAAGTTAAAGATTTTAAGGAAAATTATCAATAGCAAACAAGTACTAGCTATTGAAAATCCAAACTTTATATCTACTGCAGTTGTGGAAGGAGAACCTTTCAGTATTCACAGATTGAGTAATGTTGAAAGTAAGATAGGACTGACTGATGAGAGGGTTCAAAAACAGATATTTTCTAGCTGCAACTGCCAGCCTAAATGAATCCAGAAAAATTATTTGATGTCCTCCATCCTGTCAATTTAAGATGGAGGGTTTAGTTTTTGTTTTAATATCTCCTTAAGAGCCATCACATGTCGCTTGTTTTCCATAATTGGAGAGCAGACACAAGAAAACAATCTTTTAAAGGGTGGATGGTTCAGTGGAAGAATAGAAAGAGTATGTTGTCGAATATCTCTGTCGATTGCATGTATGGATAGGAGGGACAATCCTTTCTTGCTATGAATAATCGTTTCTTTAATCCCTTGGTTGCTACTAATGGTGAGTATCGATTTTACCTTCAATCCATTAGAGCGAATCATATGTTTTAAGTATTCCTGTGTGCCCGAACCTTCCTCTCTCATTATCCACGTCTGGTTTTGAAGATCCGCCATATTTACTATCCCTTTTGACACCAATTCATGTTGTATAGATCCAACAATAAATAACTGGTCCTCCATGAAAGGCTCTACTCGCAATTCCTTTTCGTTTGTTTGACCTTCTATTAAACCAATATCTACATTTAGTAGTCGAACAGACTGCACAATTTCTTCTGTATTTCCTATAAATACTTCAAGTTCAAGATTCGGGTACATTGAATGGAGTTCCACTAGTAGCGGAGGTAAGACGTATTCACCAATCGTAAAGCTTGCACCTATGACTAGTTTTCCAATAATGTCATGGTGATGTTCGAGAATATCTGTTTGGGTTTTCTCATACATAGAAAGAATTTGTTTAGCACGTTCATATAAAATCTCTCCAGTAGGAGTGATCTTTAGTAATTTCGAAGAACGTATGAATAACTCTGTTTGAAACTCTTCTTCCAAATTTTTTATATGCACACTTACGGTTGGTTGTGAAATATGAAGAGTTTCTGCTGCTCTTGTGAAATTCTTAGTTTCGACTACTGTTATAAAGGTATTCAAGGCATCATAGTACATGGGGACACATCCAATCATTATAAATCTTAATAGTGTCAATTATATATATGTATTTTACTAATCATAGTAATTTCCGTAAAGTGAATTTGAGGAAGGGAGTGGAAGTGTTCATGCGGAAAAAGAAAGTAAAAGAGGTCAATACATTCAATTTAAATACAGCATTTTTTTACGGGATAGGCATTACGCTGATCATTGCCGTATTGGCAAAGCTGTTATCCGGAATTCCGTTTTTATCTATCATGGGGCAATTAGTAATTGCTATTATTATAGGAGTAGTATGGAGCGCAACAATAGGGTTGCCTGCACAGTATCAACAGGGTGTTTCATTTTCAAGTAAAAAATTATTGCGTGCAGGAATTATTTTACTGGGAATGCGGTTAAACTTAGCGGATATTTATCATGCAGGTCTCCCAGTTTTCTTAATCGCCTTGATTAATATTCTCTTTGCTTTGTTTGTTGTCTATGGATTTTCTCGTTTGTTTGGAGTGGATAAGAAACTAGGTATTCTAACGGCATGCGGGACAGCCATTTGTGGAGCAGCCGCAGTTGTAGCAATAGCACCGCAAGTAAAAGCTAATGACGACGAAACCGCAATAGGTGTTGCAACGATCGCTATTCTTGGTACGCTATTTACATTAGTCTATACTTTTCTGTATCCTGTTTTACATTTAACTTCTAGTGGTTATGGTGTGTTTGCTGGTGGGACATTACATGAAATTGCCCATGTTATTGCAGCAGCAGATCCTGGAGGAAGCGCTGCTGTGGACCTTGCTGTTATTGTGAAGCTTACTCGAGTAGCCCTTTTAGTACCCATCGCTTTAGTTATAGGATATATTGTGCAAAGAGGAGAAAAGGATAGTCCGAAAAGTAAATTTTCAGTTTCCACTATCCCTTGGTTTATCGTAGGTTTTTTAATAATGAGTGGTATTCATACACTTGGGATTATACCTGAAGAATTTGCTAGTTTTCTTGTAACGATAGCGTATCTTCTAATTGCAATGGCAATGGCAGGATTAGGATTGAACATCGATGTTAGAACATTTAAACGGTTAGGTGTAAAACCTTTTGCAGCTGGACTTATTGGCTCTATCTTTTTATCCATTTTAGGGTATGTGCTAGTGTATGTGTTTCAGTTAAATGTATAAAAGGAGGTCCCCATGAAAGAACAAGATCATGATCGATTGCTACGGATAAAAACAGAAGGAGTCCGCGAATGGCATCATCAATCTGCCCATTATAACAGGTACGAGGCGACCCCCTATATGGCTTTAGAAGCCCTGTTCGATGAATATGACTGTAAATCCACTGATACCTTCGTAGATTTCGGTTGTGGGAAGGGTCGTTTCCCATTTTACATTCACCATCATCTTCATGTATCGGCTACTGGTGTAGAAATGAGCGGGCAGCTTTATCAGGAGGCAATGGAGAATTTAGCTAGATATATGGAGCGTGCTAAAAAGTCACGGGCATCCATTCAGTTTGAATGCTGTTTGGCAGAGGAATATTCGATCAATGCAATGGAAAATAAGTTTTATTTCTTTAATCCCTTTTCTGTTCAAGTATTTCAAAAGGTTATCAATAATATTCTGTTGTCGGTTGAACACTATCCGCGTCCAGTTGAAGTAATTCTGTACTATCCTACTTCTGAATATATTTGCTTTTTAGAGGAAAGCACGTCATTTGATTTGAAAAAAGAGGTAAGAGTGCCGGAGTTATATGAGCAAAACAAGAATGAACGGTTTATGATTTTTAGATACGAATAGATATAAGCACCCTACAACTTAGAATTAATTGTAGGGTGCCTTCCTAAAGAAAATTATTGTTTTAACTCTTCTAGAAGCTCTTTGTATTTCACATACCAAGCTTTCCATTCATCTTCTCTAGAATCTATTGTTCGCTTATCTAAAATAGCTTCAATGACATCAAGGCATACATGCCAGCCCGCAAGATCTTTTATAGTTTGTTCTGTGAATGAAGAGATAGTTTCAGTAAAAGTTAATTGACAACCGTTAGCTAGGGGAGATAATTCAAATCTTGCTATGTCTTTATCCCATTCGAAAGCCAACGTCTTTAAAGGTTCATAATCTAAAATTTGCATATCAATAAACGTACCGTCTTGCATATCGAACTGGATAACCCCGCCTTTTCGTAAATCCGTAATTTGGAGTTCGTTGAACCATTGTTGCAGTTTAGTATTGTCCGTGAGCATAGCCCAAACTTCTTCTACTGAATGGTGAAGATGTCGTTCGTAGCGGGCTTTATAGATGTCATATTCTTTTTGAATTGTTGCGATCATAAGATATTCCCTCCAATACTTATTTATAGACAATGCATAGCTTCTTCTGCTTCATCCCAAGGGACTTTATATCCTTTTCCTCTAGCGCAGAAAATAGAAGTGGATGTATATTCAGGGTCTGCTTCTTTATTGTATTCAATTTTTTCAATCACTTCATTCGTATTATGACAACGGTCATATCCACCAAATAGCAAGTTTAGGGTTCCTTTACCATGTGTGAACGAAGCAAATGCTGTGCTGTAATTCATGAAAGTTGCGACAGGTACTCGTCCCGTAACGATTACTTTATCTCCTATATTTTCAGGAGCATTAAAGGTGCCATGTGCTTGTTGAATATCAGCTAAAACTCTTCCTATTAGGTCCATGTCCACCTTTATCTTGAAATTGTAAAATGGCTCAAGCAATACATTTTCGGCTTTTTCTAATCCTTGACGTAATGCACGGTAAGTTGCCTCTCGAAAATCTCCACCATGCGTATGCTCGTTATGTCCTCTTCCTGTTAGTAATGTAACTTTTACATCGGTTAGCGTAGAACCGGTAAGTAATCCATGATGATCTCGTTCCAACAAATGATGATGAATAAGGTTTTGGTGACCAATAGATAAATCATTCGCATGGCACACATTGGCAAATGAAATTCCGCTGCCTCTATCTGCAGGCTCGATTAAAAGATGTACTTCTGCATAATGTTTTAACGGCTCGAAATGACCGTATCCCTTAACTGTGGAGTCGATAGTTTCTTTATAAAGAATTCTCGGTTCTCCAAAGGATACGGGAAAATGGAAACGTTCCAAGACTAGTTGTTCAAGTACTTCAAGCTGAATCACACCCATCACATGTACGTGAACTTCTTGAAAATGTTCATCCCAATAAACACTTAAAGAGGGGTCTTCTGCATCTAATATTTTAAAACAGCGTAACACTTCTTTGACATGGATTGAAGTATCAAAAATCACTTTCGACTTTAAAGTTGGAACCATATCAAACGTCGTCTTATCTGTAATAGCCCCAATTCCGTCACCGATGGATGCATTTGTAAGACCTGTTACTGCAACTAGCTCTCCAGCTATGGCTTGGTCTATAGCTTTAAACTTACTCCCATTGTACAGTCGAATTTGTGTTATTTTTTCTGTTAGCTTACTATATTTCACTTCATCCCGTACTTTTAGCGTTCCACCTAATACTTTAAGGAAGGTGACTCGATTACCGGTATCATCATGACGAATTTTATACACTTGTGCAGCAAACTCTTCTTTAGAATTAAAGGAGCTTTCTGTTAGTATATCTAGCTTTTCTAAAAACTCCGAGATACCGATATCCTTTAGTGCGGAACCATGGGCACAGGCAAACACTTTGTTATTTCGTATCATCCGTTTGAATGTCTCTTCCCACAGTTCTTTATCGAAGCCAGTGTCCATGTACTTTTCGAGAAGGTCTTCATCCCGTTCAGCAATAAATTCGATTAATTCCTCGTCGAAAAGCTTGGAAATATCACAAACATCTTTAGATAAATTAGCTCGTATCTCTGCTAAGATGCTTGTTGCATCCGTTCCTTCATAATCCATTTTATTGATAAAGAAAAAGGTGGGTACTTGATGTTTCCGTAACAGTTGCCAAACAGTTTCTGTATGCCCCTCTACACCATCTACTGCGCTTATAAGAATGATGGCGTAGTCCATCACTTGAATAGCCCGTTCCATTTCTGGAGAAAAATCGATATGCCCAGGTGTATCAATAATAGAATAAGTAGATTGGTTATAGGTGAATATACCTTGGTCTGCAAAAACAGTAATGCCTCTGTTTTTCTCAATATCGTGGCTATCCAAGAAGGCATCTTGATGATCTACTCGACCTCTTTGTCTGATGCTTTTTGTGTGATAAAGTAACTGTTCGGAAAAGGTCGTTTTTCCGGCGTCCACATGTGCAAGTATCCCGATTGTTTTATACATGAAGTCACCTCTGTTCATTTCTTGCTAGTATCTCCATTATAGCAAAAAGTAGGAATGAATTTAGATTTGGAGCAAATATAAGAAAAAGCTTCCCATAGTGTTATACTTTATAGACAAATGGATGGGAAAGGAGGTAATAGGTGATGCAATATTCAAAGACAAAGATGGAGCAATTGGTAAAACATAGTGCGGATCTTACAAAACGTTTGAAAGAAGTAATGAAAGAACATGATTTAGAAAAAAGTTTTGCTTTAAAAGCGCTATATCATTCAGAGGTGAAAGATGGCGGAAGATACCAAAGGGATTATCAGGAACTATAAGCGAAAAGCATGCCGAGAGTAGTTGATTCGGCATGCTTTTTCTATTCACTCTTCTTCTATCCTTCCAATAATCTCATTTTTGTATAGTTAAATAATCGCAAATTTGGACAAGAAAACGATAATGTCCCTTTCTATAATCAAGAAGAGGGGGAAGAAAAATGTCTATTTTAAAAACAAGAGATCCATATCGAATTTACATTTATACTTGTTTTTTATCACAATTATTTTTTACATTTATTTTCACTATAAATTTATTATATCAAGTGAAAATTGTAATGCTGGAACCATTGCAACTTGTTTTAGTAGGAACTGTTTTAGAATTATCCGTTTTCCTATTTGAAATCCCAACAGGAGTAATTTCGGATGTAAAAAGCCGGAAGCTCTCCATTATAATCGGGTACTTTTTAATAGGGGGTGGGTTTTTAATCGAGGGATTGTTTCCCTTTTTCACGACTGTACTTTTGGCCCAAGTTGCCTGGGGTATTGGTTATACATTTACTAGCGGTTCACAGCAAGCGTGGATTACAGATGAAGTGGGAGAGGAACGCGCCTCAAAAGCATTTATAAACGGAGCAAAGGCTGGTAACCTCGGTCAGATTATAGCGATTCCATTGAGTATTTTAATGGGGCTTTTCATGATTAATATGCCGATTATTATCGGTGGTTTATGTATGATTGGGTTAGCAGTGTATTTAATTATTTTTATGAAAGAAGAGAAATTCAAACCTTTGGATAAAACAAAAAGAACATCTTCTTGGGAAAATATGAAGGGAAATATGACTAAGATTATTTTTTATTCGAAAGCTAGTTTCCTGATGAGAATGCTTTTTCTAATCGCATTGTTTGTAGGGTTCTATAGTGAAGGATTCGATCGCTTATGGCTATCCCAGCTTTTTACTATAGCTAATATTGCAGTTTTGAAAGACGAACATTTAGTTTTACTAATGGGAGGTATTCAATTTGTTGTCGTTCTAGTTTCTTTTATAGCATTACATTTTGTGAATAAAGGCTCAATCCAACAAAATATTAGACAAATTTATATGGCACTTTTGATAGGAAGCTTAGTTATTATTACTTCTTTGCTTGGCTTTGCTGTGTCTACTTATATAGCCGGATTATTGGTGTTTTATGTCATTATCCAAGTAACAAGACAAGTCATGTATCCCCTAGAAGATATTTGGTTGAACAGTATCATCCCGGACTCTTCTACCCGCGCAACCTTTTTCTCGGTTAAAGGTCAAGTAGATGCGATTGGTCAAATTGGTGGAGGTCCTGTGATCGGTTATATTGCAACAAGTTTTACTATAAAAACAGCAATTATTGTAAGTGCTATTTTATTAACACCAGTTTTATTTTTATATAATATTGTTTTAAAGAAATCAAAAGAAAACAACTAAATTCCCGAAAACAAAAAAGCATTATGCTATGACTGATGCTTTTTTGTCTTTTATTCGGAAATACAGTACTTTTCTTTAAACAGTTGACTCAACTCACTCCATACATCAAATTTATTGCCATCTAAATCGTAAAAAACAAAGTTTCTTCCGTCATGTCCTCTATTTTCAATTTTTCCTACTCTTATTTCTTGTTCGATAAACTCATGATGAATAGTTTCTAAAGAATTTAATCCATCTACTTCGAAAGATATAGAGAAACGCTCCTCCCCATACGTGTCATAGAAGTTAGAGCTTTGTTCCTCTTTAGATTTAACAAGGAAAAAACTTTGATTTGCAAAGTTTAGAATTGCTTTGTCTTTATCTTTATAACTTAATTCAGCACCTAATTTGTTTACATACCATTGTGAAGATATTTCTATATCAGTTACAGGAATGTAAATGGTTCCTACTCTTAATAATTTCTTGTTCATCTAATATTCCTCCGTTATCTATTCAATTTTTTCCTTCACAGGAAGGTAGATTTCCATATATATTTTTTCGTATTCCCAGTCATGGCAATGTTCGTCATAATACTCGAAATCATATACATTTTCATCCACTTCATAGTTTGAGTGAGGTAACCAATCTTCCAAAATGTATTGCCAAGTTCCTTTAATAGACGCGACAAATTGCTCCACTTCAACTAGCGGAGACATGAAAACGGCATAGGTCGCTGTAGGAATATGCAACTTTGTTATCCCAGTTGGGAGTGGTGTATCCGGATCATAATTTACTGCAAAAAAATAGATAAAACTGTTGTCTACTGCCGAATTGTTTAGATTAATACAATACTCTCCATGTTTTTCAGGTGATAATAGGTTATAGAGAGTGGCTTCAATTGCTTCATCTTCTGAAATCCTCTGTTCCCAAAAAGCAGTTGCATCTCTTGTGTGCGAGACCTTATCTATTTCACTTTCATATGTTTTACCGGCAATTGTAAAAGCTTGTTTCTTTATAATTTTTGGTTGCATGACAATACCACCAGTCTGTTTTTGCCGCAGACTCAATAAATCAGGCTTTGGTGGCAAGGATATTGGGCAATGAAGTTTATATAAACTTGGAGGACTTCCAAAACATTTTTTAAAAGCCTTTGTAAAGCCGGCATGTGTTTCAAATCCATAATCCAGTGCTATTTGAATAATCTTTTTGCCTTGTACTAATTCGTATAAAGCGAATTGCAGTTTTCTTTTTTGTACATAGTCCATTACGGTATAACCCGTATGATTATAAAAAAGTCGATAAAAATGATAGGGAGAATAGCTAACAAGAGCTGCAAGTTTCTCGGGGTGAATCTCCTCTTTAATATGCTCGTCTATATAGCTAATCACTTGTTGAAGTAATAATACCTGTTGAATAGTAATTTCCACCTTTTTAATTTATTAAATGTTCATAATATAACCTATTATTTGATTATAATAGAGAAGAAGAGAGCAGTACAGATAATAAGGGGGATAAAGTGTGAAAAAGCTTGTAAGTAGAATACAAGATTTAATCGAGCGATCAGAGGGCATATGGGGCATTGTCTTGGAGGATTTAGAGTTGGACGAAAGATGGGAATTGAATGGCGAGGAACTTTTTTATGCAGCAAGTGTTATAAAAGTGCCTATTATGGTTGCGGTTTTTTCTGCTGCTGAAAAGGGAGAATTCAAGTTGTCTGATCAACTCTTATTAAAGGAAGAGGAGTGTGTCGGAGGCTCTGGTGTTCTTCAACATTTAACACCAGGTACACTTCTTTCAATTCAGGATATTGTTATGCTGATGATTATTCAAAGTGATAACACAGCAACAAATATATTGATTGACCTCGTAGGAGTGGAGGCGATTGCACAGACCATGAAAGAAGCTGGGATGGAGAAGAGTACATTTTATAATAAGTTAATGTTGAGTACTCCTCCTCCAAAAGGGTATAACCAAATCACCCCGAACGACGTTGCGAAACTTTTAAAATCCCTAACAACAGGAACATTAGTATCTCCACATGCTAGTGAGCAAATGATAGATATAATGAAAAAACAACAAATGAATGAGTGTTTGCCAGAAAAACTTCCATCTGTATATTCCAACTTTAATGATGGAATGACTCCTTGGGAGCTATCTCATAAAACAGGGTGGATTCCAGGAACCCGCCATGATGTCGGCATTTTTTTCGTTGAAGGTAGGAAATTAATAGCTACCGTGCTTTCAAAAGATGAAGATGATTTATTGTCTAAAGGAATTCTAAATGAAATAGGGGAAGAAATATATAACTATTTGCGATAAAGGGAACTATTATCTAAGTTTATAGTAGAATTTAGCACGATGACGCCTCCCTACGAAAGGAGAATGTCAGGGTGCTAGATTCTAAGATAATGGAATGCTATTTCAATTCCCTGGCAATTGCTCTACCAACTTCTCTGCCTGTGAAAATACAGCCGCCCACAAAAGTACCTTCGAGTGAACGATATCCATGGATACCGCCACCACCAAACCCTGCCACTTCACCCGCGGCATACAGGCCGGAAACAGGATTACCAGAAGCATTCAGTACATGTCCTGACAAATCCGTTTGCAATCCTCCAAGTGTTTTTCTTGTAACGATATTCAAGCGAACGGCGATTAGTGGACCATTTTTAGGATCTAATAATTTATGTGGAGAAGCTACGCGAATTAGTTTATCTCCTAAATAGTTTCTTGCACCTCTTAATGCGGCTATCTGAAGGTCTTTAGTAAACTTATTGTCCATCTCCCGGTCACGGGCTTTCAATTGTCTTTCGATATGATTCACATCAAGTAAGCTTTCACCTGTAATTTTATTCATACCGTCAACTAAATCTACTATGTTACTAGCAACGACGAAATCCTCGCCTTTGTCCATAAATGCTTTTACTGGTGCAGTAGGTCCAGGGAGTATTCTTTTTAACACTTCTTTTATACTTTTCCCAGTTAAATCTGGGTTTTGTTCGGAGCCTGAAAGTGCAAATTCTTTCTCAATAATCTTCTCTGTTAGTATAAACCAAGAGTAGTCATACCCTGTCTTTTGAATGGCTTCCAATGTACCGAGCGTATCGAAGCCGGGAAAAACAGGTGCTGGAAAACGCTGTCCTCTTGCATCAAGCCAAATAGAAGAAGGACCAGGAAGAATTCGAATTCCATGATCTTTCCATACGGGATTCCAGTTTTTTATCCCTTCCGTGTAATGCCACATACGATCTTTGTTAACTAGGCGTCCGCCAGCCTTTTCTGTAATGGCGAGCATTCTCCCATCTACATGCTCAGGCACGCCTGATATCATCTGTTTAGGGGGTGTACCAAGTCTAGTTGGCCAATTTGTTCGAACTAAATCGTGGTTGGCACCAATTCCTCCGCTAGTTACCATAACGGCTTGAGCAAAATATTGAAATGTACCAACAACCTCACGGGAGCTTTTTTCTCCACGTGCTGCATTGCTAGGGACAAGGATAGAACCTCCTACTCCTTTAACACAGTTGTCCTTCGCAATTAGCTCATCCACTTGATGTCTAGGTTTATAGTCGACAAGTCCTTGAGCCATTGCTGCTCGTACCCGAGTTTCAAATGGTTTGACAATCCCTGGTCCAGTGCCCCATACAATATGAAATCGTGGAACCGAATTACCATGCCCCTCTGCCAAATAACCTCCGCGTTCTGCCCAACCAACAACTGGGAAAAAACGAATTCCTTGTGCATAGAGCCATTCGCGTTTTTCTTCTGCTGCAAAACGTACATAAGCTTCTGCCCATTTTTTGGCCCAATAATCTTCATCATCTTCACGATCGAATCCGGCAGTTCCCAACCAGTCTTGCCAAGCTAAATCATAGGAGTCTTTTACTCCGAGTCTTCTTTGTTCGGGGGAGTCTACTAGAAACAATCCACCAAAAGACCACCATGCTTGTCCTCCAAGAGAGGCTTCAGGTTCTTGATCGAGAAGTAATACCTTTTTACCTGCATCCGCTAGTTCAGCTGTTGCAACTAACCCAGCTAATCCAGCTCCTATAACGATTACATCGTATTTCATCAGACTCTCCCCCTTGATAAGCGTTAAAATTCTGAAACTTACTATTATTATATTTCTTTACAAAGTGAATATCTATTCATTTTATGTTTATGCCAATTAAAATATAGCATGCTATAATACAAGTATTAATTGGAGGGAATACATTGACTAATATAAGCCGACAATCGGCATTCATTTATACATTTGCATACAACGATGCAGAACGCTCCCTATGTCATTTAGAGATGCGCTCTTTTTTTGGAAAAGTCACAGAGTTAAAAATTATAAAAAGCCATGTGAATATAAACCCTAGTAGAAGTCCTTTTATAAAAGGAAGGGTGGAGGTTTTAGCAGAGGGAGAAACTGTTGAAGAAATAGTTGTACAAGCTTCTGCTTTCGGTAAGGAAGGAGAAACAAACAAAGTAATATTTCTAAAAATTAATGATCGACAAGGAAAAGATAAAGTAGAAAATAATGAGCGTCTTCAAATAGAGCGAGCAATCGGAAGCGAGATGCAGGGAGATTTCGATTTACATAATCCAGATCAACTATACGCTGTAGTACCATACGAGGGGCGCTGGTATTTTGGAATGTATACGAAAAGTGAGCCAATTTGGTTTGAGCATATTAAAAAACCTAGGGAATATTCTACTGCACTTAGCACTCGAGTAGCACGGGCGGTCGCTAATATTGCAGTTCCTCATCCTAAAGGAATACGTGCAATAGATCCTTGCTGTGGAATAGGAACTGTTTTAGTAGAAGCATTATCAATGGGGATAGATATAGTGGGACGTGATATTAATCCGCTCGTTTGCGAAGGCTCTAGGGAAAATATCGCTTATTTTGGTTTAACAGGAGATGTAAAAAAGAGTGCCATCGAAGATATCACCGAGACATACGATGTAGCTATTATAGATTTGCCTTATAATTTGTATACACATGTGTCTTGGGAAGCGCAATTTGAGATACTAAAACATGCCAGAAGAATAGCCAAAAAGGTTGTTATTGTAACGATTGAGTCAATGGATGAGCGATTAGAGTCAGTTGGCTTTCATATAATAGATCGCTGTATTACAACAAAACAACAGTTTTCGCGTGAAATAGTTGTTTGCGAGTAGGTTAAACGAAAGGAGATCGCAGGATGAAAGACTTGTCCATTGTGGCGCTTTTAGATGTAATTGGCGAATTATTTTCAGATGAAATATCCATTGCAGTTTCAGACAAAGAAAAATATATCTATTACAGGTCTAGTAAGCGAGTGGATTTGAAGATTGCACCTGGTGATCATGTTGTAGAAGGGACGCTTGCCTATAAAGCGATGAGCAGCAAACAAAAGGTATCTGAGTTTATCGACCGAGAAGTATTTGGTGTGCCTTATCATGGGATGGCCGTACCGTTTTATCACGAAGGAGAGCTGGATGGCTGTGTATTAGCAATTTATCCGGCTTTTACAGAGGGAAAGTCAGTGATAACGATTAAGACACAGGACGGATGGAAACCGATTCCTTTTGCGGAAGTAATCTATCTGGAAGCGAGAGATCGAAAGACGTATATTGTTACAAAGACATTCTCTGGAACACATACTAGCTCACTTCAAGACTTTGAATATCGACTTCCGAGAGATTCCTTTATACGTTGTCATCGTGCTTTTATAGTCAATGTCCATCATATAAAAGAAATTTATCCAGACACACATTCTACGTTTGTACTGGCGATGTTAAATGATGAAAAAGTATCGGTGAGTCAATCCTATTCTAGTTACTTCCGAAAATTATTAGGATTCTAATCATTAAACGCTTGCATAAGGGGAAACTGCCCTATTATTCAAGCGTTTTTTTATAATAGTTATTTCAAAAGAACAAAATGATATTATAAACAACAAATTCCTTCTGGTTTGGTTCTCCTATTCTCTGCTTCAATCAATTAAAAGGTGTTTTCATCAAGATTTTTCTAAATTGTGACAAAAGGGGGTAAAATTATTTAAATGCTTTAAATGAGGGGGACAAACTAATGGAAATGAATCTAGAGCGTATAAAAGACAGTAGTTTACATGAACTTATCGTACAAGCAGAAGACGCTGCTTCATGGATAAAGGATGGAATGACTTTAGGGTTAAGTGGATTTACACGTGCGGGTGATGCGAAAGCGGTTCCATTTGCATTAGTTGAGCGAGCTAAGAAGGAAAAGTTTAAAGTAAACGTATTTACTGGTGCATCTTTAGGTTCTGATTTAGACAAATTACTATCAGAAGCTGGTATCATTCATAAGCGTTTGCCATTCCAAGCAGATGCGACGATGCGAAAAAGTATTAATGCTGGGCAGCATCTATTTGTAGACCAACATTTATCCCATACAGCAGAAATGGTTCGTTCTGGCGTTTTGCCTACAATCGACTTCGCTATTGTGGAAGCGGTTTCAATAACGGAGGATGGGATGATTATTCCAACGACGTCTATTGGAAACTCTTTATCTTTTGTAACACATGCAAAAAATATAATTGTCGAAATAAATGTAGGCCAATCTGAATTATTGGAAGGGCTACATGACTTATATGAACCTGCTGCACAAGGACAAAGACTGCCAATTCCATTAACAAAAGTAGATGATCGAATCGGTACAGTCGGTATGCTTGTTGATACGGATAAGATTAGAGGAATTGTTTTCACCAAAAATTTAGATTCACCATCAACCATTGTCCCCCCGGACAACGAAACGAAAGAAATGGCACAGCATTTAATCTCTTTTTTACGTGAAGAGGTGAGAGCAGACAGATTGACTAATAAACTGGCTCCTATCCAAGCTGGTATTGGCTCTATTGCAAATGCAGTATTACATGGTCTAATCGATTCAGAATTTGTCGATTTGCAAGTATACTCAGAGGTGCTGCAAGACTCAGTTTTCGAACTAATCGATGCAGGAAAAGTAAGTTTCGCTTCTGCCTGCTCGATTACGCTATCGGAAGAGATGATGAAGAAAGTTTACGGTAATTTAGAAAAGTATCGAGATAAATTAATATTACGACCACAAGAAATTACAAATCATCCGGAAATCATTCGTCGTCTTGGGTTAATCTCGATTAATACAGCTCTGGAGTTTGACATTTATGGAAACGTTAATTCTACTCATGTTTCTGGAACCAAAATGATGAATGGGATAGGTGGTTCAGGAGATTTTGCCCGTAATGCAAGAGTGGCAATCTTTGTTACTAAGTCAATCGCAAAAGATGGGAATATCTCCAGTATTGTTCCCTTCGTAGCACATGTAGACCATACAGAGCATGATGTGGATGTAGTTGTTACAGAGCAAGGGTACGCTGATCTACGTGGACTAGCACCGAGAGAACGAGCAGGACTGATTATTGAAAATTGCGTCCACCCAACCTATAAGGCACAACTACGTAATTATTATAAAGAAGCATTATCAAGAGGTGGACAGACACCGCATGTGCTTGAAAAAGCATTTTCTTTCCATACGAACTTAGCAGAACGCGGTACAATGCTAGAAAAAGTAGAAACAATGGTATAAAAAGAAAACCGATTGCAGGTATTGCAATCGGTTCAGATTGTAGACAAAAGGGTTTCGAAATGGTCGTATTTCGAAACCCTTTCTATTTTTTATAT
>NZ_VEBK01000023.1 GCF_007676755.1 Bacillus sp. FJAT-22090
ACAGCAGCTTCAACAAGTTGCCTAACCTTTTTCAAAATGTCCTTTACAAAGGGTACACTTTAAAAGTACCCTGTCTTTTAAAAATCAACATGTTTCAAAATTAAAATCATTTGCCTCCAATTTCTATAATAATTTTGATTAAAATAGTTAACATGATATCATCCCTCCTTTTCATTCTATTAATAGCTTTGTAGCTCTTTCATTTTATACAAAATATTCATTAATGACTAATAATTTTAAAATATAATCAGCCTTCTTGCAATTACTTATTATTTATTACGTTATTATCATCTATCAACTCGATTATTTCACACTATCCACTGCTTGTTTAACACTCCCAAACGTACGGAAAGAGGTAAAGTCTATGCCTGCACGCACAACTTCCATTGAAAGATTAGGGCGAATTCCAGTAAACATTACGTGGATCCCAAGCAGCTGAAGTACACTATTAAGTATAAAAACCTGTTCCGCTACTTCAGAATCTATAGTCAAGATACCACTAAAATCAATGATCAAATGCTCTATCGAACGATTCGGTATGGAAGGTACTACATCATTTATTATGTACTGAAAACGGTATGCATCAATGATACCGATTAAAGGCAATACAAAAATGCCCTTTTGGATGGGTACAATTGGTGCAGACAATTCGTTTATCTCTTTTTGTCTTTCTTCCATTAGTGAATCTCGATATGCTTCATATGCGGAAATAGTTTCAATCATACTGATATCTATTAAATAGCTAATCCGATTATTTATTTTCATTATATCTTCAATTGATAATCCATGCTCTATCGAGATTTGTGTGATGTATTCTAAATACAGTAATCGATTTTTAGCAATAGGTTTAATTATCGTAGAAAATTGACTAAACATAGCTGCTTGTTGTTCACCAATTTGTTTACTCCATTTGATTAGTTCGCGTGCAGCAGCTTCCTCTGTTTCCTCTAATGATTCTGCTAGAAGCACTAAAAATTCCATATTATGCTGAATCGACTTCTCCAACATCTCATCCGAAACTGGAAATTCTACGTTATTTATTGCCTTATGGGTAATATCTCTAGTTATTTTTTCCGCATGATCAATTAAATATTGGCCTACTTTTAGTACGTCTTTCATCTAAACTCACCGTCCTCTATAAAGATATAAGCGCTTTTGTCAATTCTTTTTTAGTAATCTTCCAATGAGAAGCACTCCAAACAGCTTCCCCATCTGCTATTAATAGTACTTGTGGCGACTCATGACGTACCCCTAAATCACTTTCTATCTCATTAGATACCGTACGATTCTCAATCACTTTCACTAAGTAAGTTTCCACAGGTGAATCAAACGAAGTAAACTCTTTATAAGCATGTGCGCTCACTGGACAAGTCGTACTATGCTTAAATACTAAAACCGCTTTCTTTTTAGTCTGTTCCCAAATATCTTTCCATTGATCTATCAAAACTATCTCTGTATGTTTTATCATCTAAATCATCCCTTCTAATCGTTTCCATCGAAGTCTTTTATACTATTATACAAGATTTCAACCGTCAAACCTCCTTTTTATTAAAAAAATGCCTACCTTCAAAACTCCTATACTCCTCAATATTAATTTACTATCACTCTTGCTTTTGTTTAATATGAATACTTTTAGGTTATTTACTATATATATACCCAATCATCTTGAGAGGAGCATGGACATGCAAGCAAAAAAACATTTTTTACTTACATCAGCTTTATGTACATCTGTACTTCTTCTTGGGGCTTGCGGAAATAATAATGATGAGCCTGAGGAAAACGGACCTAATGGGACAGCATTCGAGAAAGAACAAGAGAAGACAGTTGACGAATCCATAACACAAGAAAATCCAGATAACGATTTTGGCTTCCGTTATTTCAATCTAAATATTAATATTCCTGACAATAAAGATGCCATACTAGCGGAATACTATGGAAACTCATCAAGAGCTGAAGCACTTTACAAAAATATGCGTGCTGCAGCCGACGTACAAGGAGATGCGGCATTTACATTATTAGAACAAGTTTTTACGGATTTACATTTAACACAGGACATGACCAAAGAAGAAGTGATTGAGAGAGTAGCCATGGCTTTTGATGCGACGGATTATACAAAATTTGAGCTTGAAATTGAATACGAAGATGGCGAAACGATCACCTACTCAGACAGCGACAAATAACGGATACCAAGTCGGAAAGACAGCAATGACTTCGTTATAGCAGATTACCTTGCCGATTCAACGGTACGGAAGCTATCTATAAAAATATTCAAGCTAACACAAATTTACAAGGAGATGCTGACTACCCTATAATAAAAAGCCAAGTCGGAATCCAACACCGACTTGGCTTTTCTTATAAACTTAATCCTCTAGCTTCGCACATACAATTCCAAATATAGTTCCTAAAATTGCACCAGCCATTACTTCCACTGGTTGATGTCCAAGCAATTCATTTAATTCTTCTTCTCGTTTTACATATTCAAAACTTGGAAAATCACCCGATAATGTAATCACTTTGTCTTCCAAATCATTTACAAGCTGTGCAATCTCTCCAGTATGTCTTCTAATTCCTTGTGCATCGTACATAACGATTGCACCAAATACTACCGCAATTGCAGTTTCAGTATGTCTTGCTCCTTTATTGGCAGCTACATAAGATGCAAGGGCAGCCACTCCTGCCGAATGCGAACTAGGCATCCCACCTGTTGTGAAAGCTTGTTTAAAATCCCATTTTCCCGTTAATTTTCTATTCGTAAATAGTTTTAAACCTTGCGCTAGACCAATTGCAGATAACGCAGTGATAATTCCCCGGTTCATCTTTGTCATTGTATTCCTCCAACTTGTTGGTATCTTACTTTTACACTTCCCAACTTAGGCGGAAATAATCGTGAAAGTATATTTTTATTCGTCCATACGTATAATTAAATACCAATTTCTACATAATAGAATTATTAAAGGAGTTATATGACAATTGAAAGGAATTTATTATTAGTGAAAGAAAAATTGTACGACACCCCTTATAATAAACCGCTCATTTATGCATCCTTATTATTATTACTAGCTATTTTTGATTCCCTATTTACCGATTATGGTATTAGAAATGGACATATCTCTGAGGCAAATCCCATAATGCGCTTTATATATGAACGTAATATTTACTCTTTTTACTTGATTAAAATTATTCTTCCTCTTCTATTTATGTATGTTATTGCACAATTTAAACCAAAAAAATATTTACAAATACTAATTGGTGCAACCCTTTTGCTCTACACTTTCGTTTTATTTCAGCATCTTTTTTGGATCTCATTATTAATATAAAATCCAGCAACTTGGAAGCTGCTGGATTAAATCTATTTGTTTTTCTTGCTTTTTTCTTCTTGTTCCCATCGTTTTAAGGAAGGAAAAGGATCATATGCCCATTCTACTCGTCCATTGTATTTATACATGCCGTAATGTAAGTGAGGAGGGAATTTTCCAGATGTTCCTTCCTTCCCATACCCCGAGCTTCCAACATAGCCAATAACATCACCCGGAGCCAGTATATCTCCTTCTTTAATCCCCTTTTCATAACCAGATAAATGGGCATAATAGTGATACGTATTATTTACATCCCTAATACCGACACGCCAGCCACCATAGTCATTCCAGCCCATTGTTTCGACTTTTCCGAAAGTCGTGGATTTTACTGGAACACTGTACGAAGCAAACAAATCCGTTCCCTCGTGCATTCGTCTGCCGCCCCAGCCTCTGGAATCCCCCCATGTGCTTCGATAGCTATAATTATGTTGAATCGCAAGAGGAAATGCACGATCATCTAAATCTAACGTTTCAAACTGTTTATAAATCTCTACATTTGTCATAATTTGTTTGACGGTTTCATCGCGTTGATAATATTCCTTTAATGCCGTTTCAAAATCTTTCTCAGAAACCCCAAACTGATTTAAATATCCTGTTAACGTAGTCATCACATCATCGTCATTTTGCCTATCCGCTATACCATCTTGATTTCCATCCAATCCATGTCCATTAAAAAAGGCAATCGAAGTTAAGTTCGTATCATCAGGCAAAGGATTCAGTAAGCCTGTCCAATAATCATCTGAAAATTGAATAGCAACCACACCATCTCGCTTCGGAATATCATTGCGAACTTCTTGGATATTCCGTTCAAATTGATCGATGGCAGCCAAGTAATACCAAGGCAATATATCGCTTGAATATTTAATATAGTAGTCCATACGCTTTGCTAAAACTTCCTTCCTCGATTGGTTTTCCGCTGCCAAAACAGTCGAAGAAAAACTGAAGACAAAAACACATACAAAAAATGAAAGTTTAGTCCAGCTAATCAAAATCTACCTACCTCCTTTTTCTATATGGAATAGCTTTCCCTCTAAAAGACATTTCATGAATGAATAAAACGAGTATTTTTAACAAATAATGTATTAGGGCAATCACTATCTTTGGGAGAAATTATTCTCTCCACAAAAGTAACTAAAAAAACGACCGTCAAAAACAGTCGTTTAACAAGCATCGATAAAACTTTTAAAAATTTCAATTGAAATCATATCATCTTTTTGTAGCAAGCTCTCTGGATGCCATTGTATTCCCATAATAAATAAATGATTTTTACTTTCAAATGCCTCTATAATCCCATCACTCGCAAGTCCACTTACCATAAATCCATTTGGAATTTTGCGCACTGCCTGATGGTGAAAACTATTCACCTTGAATTTTTCCACCCCAGCAATATTTTGTAAAATGGAACCCTCCATTACATGGACAAAATGAGATGCATGCCAATTTGGTGCTAGCTGATCATGTTGCAAAAGCTGCTCTGTGGATTGCCTATAAATGTCTTGATACATATCTCCACCAGCAGCGATACTTAAAATTTGAGCACCTCTACAAATTCCTAGAACCGGCTTATTCTTCTCCAACATTTTTTTCACAAGCTCGATCTCAAAGATATCGCGCTCAGGAACAATTCTTCCTAAATGTGTATGAGGTTCCTCCCCAAATAAAGTCGGATCAATATCTCCACCACCGGTCAGAAGAAGTCCATCAATCATCTCAACAATCGAATCGATTATATCCTCCTCTAAATTAGGTAGAACGATGGGAATCCCTCCAAACCTTGCAACTGCATGAATATTATCCGTTGATACCGAAAGTACCTTCTCCATCAAATTCGACGAAACACCAATGACTGGTTTCATACAAATCCCTCCAAACCCTTTCCTCCATCATACTCTAAAACCCTTTAGTAAAGTACAACCATCTTACTAAACCGACCAAATTATGTAACACAAAAAAGCCAAGAACTGGTTGGTTTTTTCATCCATGTTCTTGGCTTTATCTCTTACCAATTTATTTATGCATTGCGCATTTCATCTAGTACTCGGTTTACACGTTTTTCCAACATTTTCATGCCGCTTCCGCCCGCTTGGAAATGTCGTAGCTGGCCATCTTTGTCGAATACGTAGTAAGCTGGGACGTATTGGTTTTCAAATGCGTCCGTTAGCTTCATTTCGCTATCTACAAAGATAGGTTGTGTAATATCATGTTCTGCAGCTACTTTTTTGATTTCCTCTAGGTCCACATCTTTTTCTGAACGTGGCATATGAACAGCGATAACATTCAATTCATCTTTATACTGATCACGGAAGTCGTTCACATTTGGCATAGCTTCTTTACATAATCCACAGCTAATTGACCAAAAGTGGATTAAAGTTGGTTTTTCTCCAACTAATTCACTAGTAGAGACTTCTCCATTTAACCATGCAGTAGCTCCTGTTAATTCAGGCATTGGTGTACGTAATTTCATTTGAGGTTCCTCCTTCTACACATGTAAAAAGTTCTCCATGAACGATTCGATACATGGAGAACCATTTTTTATTCATATCAGATTTGCCTTGGGCTTAAAGTGTTTTTTGACCTGGACGCCAGTTTGCCGGGCAAAGACCGCCCGTTTGTAATGCTTGAAGCACGCGAAGTGTTTCATCTACGTCACGACCGATGTTGTTATGGAATACTGTTTGGTATTGCATTTCACCTTCTGGATTGATGATGAATAATCCGCGAAGAGCGATACCTTCTTCTTCTATTAACACACCATAATCACGAGCGACTGCGTGGTTCGTATCTGCTGCTAGTGGGTATTTTAATTCCCCTAAACCATTGTCCTCACGTGCTGTGTTGATCCATGCTAAATGCGTGTGAATAGTGTCAGTAGAGACCCCAATAACTTCCGCATCTAGATCTTCGAACTCGTCGTAACGATCAGACATCGCTGTGATTTCAGTTGGACATACAAAAGTGAAATCCATTGGATAGAAAAATAATACTGTCCATTTATCTTCTTTCATAATATCTTCTAAGTTTACTTTACCGAAAGACTTATCTGCTAATACTGCATCCATCGTAAATCGTGGTGCTTGCTTGCCTACCATACGTTCTGCCATGTAATAAAACCCTCCAAATACTTATTTATATTAATTGCTCACGTTTTCAAGAATACCAAAACTGCCATTACAAATCAATTTTCCACACTCGTATATTGTCGAAAAATACAGTTACTTGTCGTTTTTGTGTCGAATCAAAAGAGAAAAATGTTATTCCCCAAGGATATTCATCCAAGTGGAATAACATCTTTTACCCATTAAACAAGCGATCCGCCTGTTTTACTGTATTTTAGAATCGCTTCTGAACATTTATAAGCTAGAGCCCCGACTGTTGCTGTCGGATTATAGCCACCGTTATGCGCAAAGTTTCCTGCCCCTACTACAAATAGGTTTTCCGCATCCCAATGCTGCAAGAACGGATTTACAACGCTATTATCAGGACTTGCACCCATAATGGTTCCACCAGTATTATGAGTAGTTTGATAACCAACAATATCATAGTCGGTAATCGGGTTTTTACCTTCCACTGTTTTGGCACCCATTTCCTTCATGATATTTTCCGTTACTCCCGTTATATATTTATGCAAAGCTCTATCTTGATCGGTAAAATTATAAGTCATTTGAAGAAGGGGAATTCCATATGCATCTTTATAATTACTATCTAAAGAAAGGAAATTTTCTTTATGTGGCATTGACGCCCCTTGTGTCCCTACAGCTAAGGTGCGAGTAAAATTATAAATAGAGTTCTTTTTAAATTCTGCTCCCCATGTAGGTGTATCACGAGGTATTGGATTTGTTTCAATCGGTCTAGATCCTGTTTGTGTAATCGAAATACTTCCACCATGAATAAAATCTAAATCACTATGATCAAAATTATCTCCATTAAAATCATCGATTGTCATACCTAGCGCCCCTGCACCCATAAACGTATTCATCTGATCATCAAAATAACCGACCGAGCCTGGAAGGATTTGATAGCAATAGTTTTTACCTAATGTTCCTTTCCCTGTAGCAGGGTCATACTGTTCACCTATTTTAGATACCATTAAGAGTTTAGCGTTATTCATCACATAACTCGTTAATACAACCACTTCGGCAGGTTGGATAAATTCCTCACCCGATAATGTATCTAAATATTTTACACCTGTAACTTTATTACCGTTTTTAATAACTTCTACTACATTTGCTCGGAAACGCATCTCAAAGTTTCCAGTCTTCTCTGCTGTTGGTATTACCGTTATTTCAGGAGAACTCTTTGCACCATATTCACAACCGAATCGCTCACAGAAACCACAATATTGACAAGCATTTATCGTTGCACCATCCGGATTAGTATATGGTTCTGATAAATTTGCGGAAGGTAACATGAAAGGGTTATAGCCTAGTTTTTTTGTTGCACTTTCAAATTTCTTTAAGATCGGTGTCTTTTTCATCGGCGGCGTTGGATATGCTTGTGCTCGTTTTCCCCAAAAAGGATTTGTATCATCGCCGGAAATACCGAGTGTTTGTTCATATTTATAAAAATAAGGTTCTAACTCATCGTAAGTAACTCCCCAATCCTGGAGCAAATAATCTTTCGATAATTTATTGGGCCCATACTTTTCATCTGTCATCGTTTTAATTTGAAAATCATACGGCAGGAATCTCCATGAATGACCGTTCCAGTGTGTTCCCGAACCACCAAGTCCTTCACCTAGCAAAAAAGAGCTTAACTGGCGCATAGGTAAAGCAGGCATTTTACGATTATTTCGAATCGTGATTGTCTCTTTCGATAAGTTTTGCATTAGTTCGTATCGAACAGCATATCGATATTCGTCATGAATTTTCAAATAGTCCTCTGTATTTCGAGCTTCCCCTCTTTCCAGACCGACAACCTTCAATCCTGCTTTTGAACATTCAGCAGCAATTATACCACCCGTCCATCCTAATCCAACTGTCACAACATCTACTTTTGGTAATGTAGTAGCCATTCGTAGTACCCCTTTCTCCTCTTACATGCTGCCAAGCGACTTTGGCTCCATTTTTTGAAATTTTTCGTCTTCAATTACACTAATATAGGCCATTTGGTGACCAGGGAATCCTTTCATTTTCCAAGCGTCCATATTATTATTCCCGCCATACATTGGATCTGAATAAGCACCTTCTAATGTTGCAGATCGAAGCATTTTAAAAAAGAAAGCAGCGGTTGTACCAGACATTTTTACTTCATCCTTCGAAAAAGCAGTTAGAATTTCATCCATTTGCTCTCCTTCCAGACTAGAAAATCCATTCTGAAATCTTTTATTTGCCTCTGCTTCTAACTTCTCAATCCCTTGCTTAAAAACTTCGGCACGTGTCAAACGGCTTTGATATCCTTGCGTGGGAGCTCCTACTGCAAAAGGTCCATGCATGTACTCTCTTGAGTTACTTCCATACTGCCCGGCTAATTGTCGGTCGATGAAATAAGGGACCCCTAACTCGATTGCTCCTGGCCCTAAATCATCTTTAGGAAAAATACGCTCAGTCGCATTGGAAAGCACCTCGAAATCACGAGTATTCTTGAAAAACTGGAAACCGGCATTCGCATGCTGTGTATGATCACTTGGACTTGTTCCTTTTGGGGCAGTAGACGTTTTAGTGTCATTGACGTTATAACCAACCAATCCACCGATTAATCCACCACCAATCAAAGCACCAGCGGCAACTCCTGACGTTTTTAAAAAGTCTCTTCTTGTTGTAAGATTTTTATTTTCCTCTGACATACTCATAGTCTCCTTAAAAAATATTTTTCAAAAACTATCTTCTCCAAAAAAGCATTGACAAAAACAACTAAACTCAATCACCTAAATAAATATTTTTCCAAGTTTTTTCTAATAAAATTACAACAACATCAACCAAAAGTGACTAATACATTGTCCTTCTGTATCGGTCGTTGGAAAAATTGTTATACTTTCACTAGAAATTACATCACATCCACATATACCCCATTATCTATGCATTAAACTAATAAGTTTTATTTCTTTTCAAAATCGGTTGTTTTTTCATAATATTAGCGTCAAAAAAAGCCAAGCCATGAACTTAATCATGACTTGGCTTATATTCATTTCATGTAGTGTTAAGATAGTTTAAATCGAGTAACTACTTCTTGGAGCTCTTGAGCTATCTTATTCATGTGGTTGACAGAATCAGCTACTCTTTCTAATTCCGCTTGTTGATCCGCTGCGGAAGCACTTACCTCTTCTGCTGAAGCCGCTGTCTCTTCGGAAATAGCTGAAATACTTTGCACGGACATCATAGCTTGATTTTTATGTTCTAGCATATCGGAAAGTTCCATGACTAATTTGCTAATAGCGGATGCAATAGCATTGGATAAATCGTTATTGTCTTTAAATGCAGTTTCTGTGCTATGAACAGATGCATTTTGTGCATGCATCAATTCTACATTCGAATGAATAACAGCAACTGTTTGTTTGGAACCTTCCATAATTTCCTGTACTGTTCGCTTAATAATTTCTGTTTCACTTTTAGACTGCTCGGCGAGTTTTCTTACTTCTTCAGCTACTACTGCAAAGCCTTTACCATGCTCACCAGCACGAGCGGCTTCAATACTTGCATTTAGTGCGAGCAAGTTTGTTTGTTCCGTGATACTTTGGATAGAAGTAATTACTTGACTAATATTCGCTATGTTCGATGTTAATGATTCTATTTGGTTTCGTACTTTTTCGTTCATTTCATTCGTTTTTTTATTATTTTCACGCAAAGCAACGACTTCATTCATTCCTTCTTCAGTAGTTACTTTTGTTTTATTAGACAACTCATCCATTTGATTGGACAAAGCTGTCAATTCATCTATTTGATTGGATAAGTCGATCATTCGGTAGTTCGTTTCTTCCGTATCTTCCGATTGCTTGGAAGCACCTTGGGCAATTTCAGTTGTTGCCAGCGAAACTTCTTGACTAGATGCAACAATTTCGTCAAAAGCTTCATGCACATCATGTGATGATTTATTTAAGAGTGTCGAAGAATTAAATACAGTTTGAATGGCATCGTTCGTTTTTGCCAGCATATTATTATACGCTAATGCGACAGCACCAATTTCATCGGATTTAATAAGCTTTTCATCTACTTTTTTAGTTAAGTCTCCCTCGGCTGCTGTCTCAATAGACTCCCGTAAAAATTTCAAAGGTTTTAATTGTAGGAATATAAACCATACCGTAGCAATCGTCATTAAAATGACCATTATAATAGCCGAAACAATTGTAAATAACAAAATGTGATTGTACGTTTCTAAAATTTTAGATTTTGGCAACACTAGTTGAACGGACCAAGTATCATCAATTCCATCAAGAACCATTGGTGCGAATGCATTAAAGGCCTGTTCTCCTAGTTGTTTTGAATCCACATATAAGCTATCATGTTTCCCACTATCCAAGTTATTTTTAACCGATTTCCAGTCTATGGCGTCTGCCATATTTGTTCCATCTAGTTTTTTGTTAATACTATTGACTGTCAGCGTTCCATTATCGGTAATAATACTTGCATATCCACCCTCTGGCTTAATGGAATCAACTAAACCACCTAAAAAGTCAATAGATAGATCCGAAGTAATAACACCAAAAAACTTTCCATTAGAAGTAACTAAAGGAACTGATATCGTCGTCATTGAAATGGATGCTCCATTGATTTCATAATCATACGGTTCTGTTAAAACTGCTCTTTCCTCTTTTTTAGGGACTAAATACCAATCTCCCTCTCCTTCTATTTCATATCCCCCTACTTGACTTGTGGATATTTTATCTCCTTCTTTATTTAAATAGGGAACGAACCGATTCTCACTGTCAAAAAGAGTATTAGGGGTACTTGCATCGGCTTTCACCATTCCGCTTTCCAACACTGCCGCAACCCCTATTAAATCTTCATTGTTTGCTAAGTTATTTTCGATTACATCCAATACTTCTTCTGTAGTAAGGTTTCCACTTGCTTGCAGCGTCTCAAAAATATGTTTGGTAGTTTGTAACATATCGTTCGTTTTCTTAAAACGGTCACTCATTTCCAAAGCAGAAAACCGTGCATTTTGAAGCGTTAAATTCTCCGCATCTTGCAAACTTTGATTATATAAAGTTGCGCTTGTTACCACCGTATAAGTGACAAACAAGATTAAAAACAATCCAATGATGAGTGCCGATAATTTCCACGCAATACTCTTTGTCTTTTTCAACTCTTAATCTCCCCTAATTTAATAAGTTTTTATAATAATCAGTGATACATCAAAAAGAATCCAATCATCCTAGGTTTAAATGACCAATCCACCTTCGATTAAAGCATTCTCCTTGTGACTATTTTACTTTCTTTTAACAAAAAATTCAATCGACGTTTGTATTAAAAAGGGGATTTTAAAAACTTATTGTTTGTTATACTTCAATATGGGACGGTAGGATTATACTTCCTTCTGCGACGTTAAGATATCTCCCACAAGGACTGGTAACCACTCTTCTAAATCGGAAAATGGAAAACCTAAACTAGTAGCCTGCTCGTTACTAATTAGCCAAGTGTGAGAAATATTGAAAGGAGAAACATTTATTTCATTTGGCTTAGAAGTTATGATTGCAGAAGTTTTAGTTTTCTCTTCTATCATATCAATCATGTCACGCAATTTTACTTTCCCATTAGAAGTTGCATTTATTGGTCCAGAGAAGTTTGAGAGGCCAATCCATGCTAGGAATCTTCCAGCTTCATCCTCAGTAATAAAATCTATAGCCGCTTCTGGATTTATGAGATGGATCTCCTGATGATCTAGTATTTTTTCTATATGAAAATGGAGACGCTTAGTGTAGTCGTTCAACCCCAATACGATTGGAAATCTAACCGCTACAACTGGAAATGGTGCTTTTTGAAAAAGTGCAGCTTCTGCTTGTCGTTTTCCCTCATTGTACGAAAAGTCCTTTTTTGATCCTTGAATAAGAGGGTATTTAAATGGATTAAAATCTTCCTCCACGAAACCTCTTTCTCCACTCTCATCATTGTAAACAGACTTAGAAGAAGTAAAAACATATTTCTTCGTTTTCCCTCTAAACACTTCAATTGCATCCATTGCTTCTTGCGATGAATAACAAATTTGATCAAAAACAATATCCCAAGTCTCACTTCCGCATTGTCTCTTAAACTCCTCAAAATTCAAACGATCGAAAATGATTCTCTTCACCCTAGTTGAAAAAGAATCTTGCGTGTTTCCTCTCGTCGCAATAGTCACCTCAAAACCTTCTGAAAGTAATGATTCTACTAAATGCACACCAAAAAATCTCGTTCCCCCTAATACCAATGCCTTTCTCATTTGTTCATCCCCTTTGTTTTATAATGAATAAGCTATAAATAATGTGTAGAAGAATACTAGAATCATTTCTAATTATTCAATGAATTCTTTCCACAAATCCATAGGATTCACAGTTCCATCTTCAAGTCTCATATGCAACATCCCTAGTGTTTCTTGTGGTTTTTGTAAATCTTCATAGATTATTGCCGATTTTCCAAGACCTACTGTTTTCGCTTCATCAAGCGTTGCACAATAATAAATCTTTTCTATTCCGGCAAACTTCATTGCCGCAAAGCACATCGGACAAGGAAATCCGCTAGCATACATCGTATAACCGGATAAATCATTTGTCTGTAATAGCTCCTGGGCTCGACGAATGGCAAGAAGCTCAGCATGTCCGCTAATATCATGCTTCATATGCAACTCGTTCACACCTTCAGCGATTATTTCGTCGCGCTTCACAAGTACAGCCCCAAAAGGTTGCCCTCCATTTTCCACATTGTCAATCGCCAATTCTACCGCTCTTTTCATATACCTATTCATCATCAGCATCCTCTCTATGAACACATAGTAGCATAACTCGTTATAAACTATCTTCTTTTACTAAGCAAGATTATGACAGGTGCCTGGCTCACCCATAATAAAAGAAAATTTAAAGTTTCATAATCTAATGAATGGGACCAGCTCTCTTTGTTTTCTAACCATATGTTATGTTATGCCAATCTATTGGCAAATTAATATAAAAGGAGGTGAATTTATATGGCTCTTGCAACACAGGCTTTTACAACTCCCGCTAATACTGTAGTAACAGCAGATACTGCAGCTCCTCCTGGGTCACTTCCAACACCTGCTGTACCAACCGCACCAGGAATGATATCTCCTTTGGTGGATGATAGCAGTGCTTATATTTGGTCTCCAAACGCAGCTGCAAATCAAACAGTTACGTTTGTAAGCACATTTGACTTAGGAGCACTACCAATTTTGTCACTTGCACTACCGGTCACTGCATATTTTGCTTATGCAGCTAATGGCACTGCAACGGTTACCGCTACTTTGGAAGTAGTAAATCTACTAGGAATCGTGACCCTTTCAGTTCCTTTATTCAATGATTCAAACACTGGAGATTCTCAAGATGTGGCGACTGCTTCAGGTGATGCCCTAATTTCCGCTGGCCTATTAGGTACTGCACGTGTTGTAGTTTCTACAACGGTTACTTCCCCTACCTCTGAAGGCAGATATCTTGGACAACTAACAGTCCGTGATTTCTTGCTATAAGCATGTGTAGTGGAACACAAATCTATAAAAAGGAGGTGATTTATATGGTTTTAGTATTACAAGAGTTTACAACTCCAGCAAATACAGTTGTCATCGCAGACACGGCAGCAGCCCCAGGAACTCTTCCAACTCCTGCGGTCCCAACACTACCAGCAATGATTTCTCCACTGATTGATGGAAGCAGCGCCTATATTTGGTCTCCGAATTCTACATCTGACCAAACTGTCACATTTCGCAGTACTTTTGACATTGGTACTTTACCACTTCTAAGTGTTGGTTTACCTGTTAGTGTATTTTACGCTTATGCTGCTAATGAGACCGCTACAGTTACGGCTACTTTAGAAGTAGTGAATCTTTTAGGAATCGTTATATTATCAGTTCCTTTATTCACCGATGCGAATGCAGGAAATCCTCAAAACGTTGCAATTGCATCTGCCGATACCCTACTAGCACTGGGCGTATTAGGTAATGTTGGTCGCATAATAGTGGACACAACAGTAACCTCCCCAACAGTAGTAGCTTATTCTACAAACCCTGGAAGATATCTAGGTCAAATAACAGTTCGAGAAATCGTAGCTCTATAACAAAGATTATTACAGGTGCCTGGCACCCGTCATAGTTTCGTAACAATCTTTAAAAACAAGAAAGGGGCTGTCCCAAAGCCGATTTTTTATCAACTTTGGAGACAGCCCCTACATAATTTTCTTAGAAGTATTCACCGAATGCTCCGTACCCGAAATACACAGTTAACAACGACAAAGCAGCAAAAACTACATATTCTACGGTTCCTCCCGTTCTCGTAGTAATCGGAAGCCGTACTGTCACTTTAAAGGGATAAAGCAATTTAATGCCGTTTTTCGTTGCCATATCCAATATGTAATGGCTGATCATGCCAACCAAAATTCCCACGGTGATTGATTCATTCATGACAAACGAATTTAGAATAATGCCAATAAGAACGAGAAACAATAAACTATGGGTAAATGTACGATGTCCAAATAAGGCTTGAAAAATTTTAGAAACTAACGGAAATGTTCGCCCAATTTTACTACCACCATGGCAGATATCCGGTAAAAGTGCACCAATGATGCCAGCTCCAAGTATCAGAGCAGGTTCATAATTCGAAATTTGAGCAAAAGCAAGACTTGCTGTCATACCGCCAACGATGTGTGTCTTTCCTGTCATGCTAGTAATTCTCCTTTATTTCATGAGTCAAACTATTATTTTACACTATTTAGGTAAACTTTTCATGATACGCAAAGAATACCCGAAAGCCTATGAATGGTAATTCGCATGTTCGCATTCGCCCTTTTGTTACTGGATCCAGCCACCAATAACACTATTTTAAACTTTATAAAAAAGTTCCTTGCAGTAAAACTTCCCCTTGCATGTTTGGTGATTATGAAAAAAGGGTATTATTATAACAATTCATCGAGGGAGTGATAATGATGTTAAATAAAACTAAATATGCCTTATTAGTCGGAGGAATTGCCGCTTTATCTTATGCATATTTCACTAAATTAGAAAATAGAGAACAAGTAAAGACAACATTAAAAAATACAAAAACAAAAATGGCATCCTATGCTGATACTAAAAAACATAAGCCTACTCAAATGAACAAAGCCGGATTCTCAGATCCTCATGATCCAGACGATAATCGTATGGTCGAAGAAGGCGCAATGACAAGTGTTCAATATTTCAATGAAAAAGTGCAAGAACCAGATTCTAAATCGGAAGCTAAAAATGCATTTCCTAAATCCCAACAGAAAAAACTTCCTAAAAAAGCAGAATCTTTACATGATGCTAATAACCAATCACCAGCGAAACAACAAAATACAGACCATAACGCTGAAAATTAGAAGAAAGCAGCTGAGGAAAAAACTCAGCTGCTTTCTTCTGTTTATAATAATCTATTTACTCAATCCCTATAACTTGCACATCGTCAGTTTCCGTAGTTTTCTGCAAAAGCGCTAACTTTGTTTTAGAAGGGGTCTCGTAACGAATAGCGTTACTTTTTTGAACGAACCCGCTTCCTCCTAAACCATAAAGGCCATTCTGCTGTCCTTTATAGCTGTATACACGGTATTCTTCTCCCTTTTTCAAGGTTCGCAAAGTTGTCAGTGATCCATCGTTTTCAATCTTCATCAGCAGTGTATCCTTTAGAATGGTTACTTTGCCAATTTGCCCAATTTTAAGCTCCGTTTTTCCCCACATTACTTTAGAAGTGGCAGCATCCGCAGATACTACGCTTGAAATTGCAAATGTTACGGTGAGTATTAGTAGGAAACTTGCTTTAAATATTTTTGCAAACATGATTTACCTCCTGCAATTCTATTGAAATGTTATCGCAAAATTAATGTCCATTTCAGTTCCGTTATTTATGGTTAAAGGAAGAGTGATTGTTTTTCCCTTCAAATCAGCCAATGTTTTCACTTCCGAAGGGAAGACTTTTTTCAAATCTGCAATCGCTGCCACAGATAGTGGATCTTTGCCATTAACCTTTGATATTCCTAAGTTACTAATAAACGGGGTATAAAATCCTTGTCCTAAAAACTCTACAATACTAATGTCTTCCTTAATAGTAAGCACTAAAGAATTTGCTGCTGTAGATGAAGCTGTTAGATATTTACCTTGCGACGCATTGAGCGCATCCACTAGAGCTTCCACTTTCCGATCCGATAATGCGTGTAATAGAGGATCTACTAATGCTCTTACCTGCTCTACTTCCTCTAATAATACCGCAGTATACATATTTGGACCAGCTTTCGATAAGCTATCTACCAAAGTTGTGATTTCTTCGAAGGCTTGTAAAGCTTTATCCTTTTTACCTGCATTATATAGATCGGTAATTATAGCTAATTTCATGTAAATCGTTACGGGTAACATTAGTTCATCACGTTTTACATCGGCAGGTTTTTTATACTTCTCTAACAATAAATCCCGTGCTGCTTTACCCGAGAAACGATATAAAATAGCCGTTCTATCCTTTAATTGATAAGATAACTTATGGTAACCTTTTTCCACTGCCGCAAAATCAGCTCTTTCTTCTGCTTCTCTAATTTCAGTTAAAATAGGATCTAAATACTTCGTCGCATAGTTATACGCATCAATATAAGAAACTAAACCTTTAGTAATTTTCTCTTGATATAAAACGTCAATCTCATTCAATTTACTTTCTTTTTCTTTGACAGATAGCTTAGATAAAACGATTGAATTTCTAGTAGTTTCATAACTTTTCTTTGCATTATTTAAAGTAATATTCAATGAACCGCTTGATGCAAGCTTTCCTTCTAATGATGGATTTATATATTGCGTAGCTGCTTTATGCAATTCAATCTTCAATGAATGAATAGATTGGTCCACCACATTGTCTGATGTCGCAAAAACATTAGGTGCGAATACTAAAATAGAACTTGATAATAATGCTGCTACTACCGTACTTTTCAATAGTTTTTTCTTCAAAAATTTTCCCCCTAGATGAGTTTATTTGACTTTAAAGTTCATTAATACTTTTGTCTTAAGCGAATTTCCTTCCGTATCAACTAAATCATTCGTTATCATTAACTGATAAGAACCCTTCTTATAACCTTGTTTAGGTGGTGTCACGATAATTTGACGTGGATTATCTTTTGCAACTGCTTTTTCCACAGGAATAAGCTCGGATCCATTTTTCACTACATAAATTGCTCCTGCAACACTTGTTGGATTCGCATTCTTATTTAACGTAACTGTCCATACTTTATTAGATGCAACAGGGTGGGCTTTATCAAATTGCTTGTCCCAAGTGCCAGTCAAGCTTGGAAAAGAACCATTCACGGGAATCGTGTAATTTAGAAAAAATTGTTCTGCCAAAACTTGATAACCTGCTTCATTAGGGTGAATATCTTTTGGATTTTCCAAAAAAGAAGCTCCCTTTTTATCAAAAGCAGATGCTACTTCCACAAAATGTATCCCTTCACTTTTGGCAATTGTCGCTAACCGGTTATTCATGATGTTAAAAGCAAGTTGCAACTGTTGTTTAGATGACCCGTCTTCTAAATGTGGCAATGGAAAAAAGTAACCAAATAAATAAATGTCTGCTTCTGGACTTAATGACTTTACTTGCTGAATAGCGGAAGTCAAATTGCCCTCCACCTTATTTAACAATGTAGTAGCTTTCGTCAAATCTGTGTTAATACTTTCATCCAAGGGGTTATACATCTCATCTATAAAGTCGTTGGCACCACTAATGATCGTCACAAGCTCTGCCCCTTTTAAAGATTGCTGAACCTCGGACCGTTTTAATGTTTCCAACAAACCAGCACTAGTTTCACCGGACATCGCATAATCTTTTGTAAAAGATGCTAATCTATCTTTCTTGGCGAGCTCTTCACTAATAATATCGGTGAACCCCCTACCAACCTTCTCTCCATACGGCGTGTGTCCCGATGCCAACGAATCCCCCAACGCTACATAATCGATTTTCCTATCCTGTGCCTGTGCTGTAGAAATGCCCACACTGAAGACAACAAGTGTAACAACTAAGACAAACGATAATATTTTCCTCAACTTTATTTCCTCCTTCATCCATCCTATACTATGCATGTATAACCAGATCAATTCTAAAAACTGAACTGAGATTTGTTTTAATACTAGCTTTTCTCTTTCATAGATACAACTTTATTTTAGAATAAAAATAAATAATAGAAACCGAAAAAAAGCCTATCAACAGTATTAATTAGCTGTCGATAGACTAGGTGTAATCATTTTAAGTAACCTTTCTCTTTATAATACTTTTCAGCACCAGGGTGTAATGGAGCTGTAAGATTGGAAAGAGCATTTTGTGGATCATAAACGGATAGGGAAGCATGAATATTGATTAACTTATCAGTATTTTCATTAATAGTTTTAGTAATTTTATAAACAGTTTCCTCATCTAAGTCGCTATTTACTGTTAATACATTTCCCATAGAGGCAGTTTGGATTTCCTCATCACCATTTACCACGTCTTTGTAAGTACCGGCTGGAATAGTATTTTTGTCCAAACCAAATTGTTCTAAATAGGAGATTAGCTCTTCAGACATAGGTAAAATTTTAATTTTTTTACTTACTGCAGCTTCAGTAATGGAAGCAGCTGGTAAAGACAGTTGAGAAAAGACAGAATCGATATTTCCATTCCTTAATGCATCTGTTTGTTCCTGATAGCTACCATGAATAATTTTCCCTCCAGCAGCTTTAATACCATCATAGTCGGTATTATAAAACTCCAAAACTTTTCTAAACACCCACTCATCTGAATTATTTACAGGTGTTACTGCAATACTTACATTTTTCAAATCTTCAAATACTTCATCAATCGAATTAAAGGGTGACTTTTCATTGATTACAAAATGGAAATGATTCGTTCCAAAGCCGTTACCAATAATCGATACTTTATCATATTTCTTATCAAAAGGCTCAGTGCCCTCAATACCAGCTTTGATAAATGGAGGCTGCATCCAAGCTAATTGAGCCTCATTTTTAGATATAAAAGGCATATTTTGGAGCGAACCTCCAGGAATAGTACTAATATTAATCCCATCTTTCTCTTTAATTAGAGAACTAATCCCCCCAGCCATCGTATACCATCCGCCGCCTTGTGCACCCGACGCCCATGTCAAACTCTTGCCTCCACTAGACTCTGCACTTTCACTATTACATGCAGTCAAAATAACCGAAAACACAAAAAGTATTAAGATTAATAATTTACTTTTCATCCTTGCTCCCCCTTCCAAGATTACGCTTTTATTAAACTACTTTCTTTAAGTTCCAGACTTGACTCTCTCTTACTTTTCAAGAAGTTGAAGATGAATATACAAATAAGTAAAACGATGCTAAATACACTTACGTATACATTTGGTGTGATACTAACTAAAGCAACAAATGCGGTTAGTAACCTTAATGGCATAGATAATTTTACGAAGAATACCCCGATAATACTGGAGGCCAATGCAATAACACTTAAAGCTGCAATTAGGAATATCCAAGCACTTTCCCAAAAAGTAAATCCATCTTTTAATAGTAATGCGGGATTATAAACGAAAATAAAAGGTACTAAAAAACCAGCGAAAGCATACTTCACAGAATATAAAGCGGTTTTCATAGGTGGAGAGTTAGCAACATTAGCGGCTGAAAAAGCTGTTACACCTACTGGAGGAGTAATATCCGCTAAAATGGCAAAGTAAAAAATAAATAAATGTACTGTCGTCAGCTCAATACCAAATCCGGTAAGCGCTGTAGCTGAAACTGTTGCTGTAATTACATATGCCGCAGTTGTAGGGATACCAGCACCCAATATAATTGTAGCAATCATTACAAGAATAAGAGCTAACCACATATAACCCATCGAAAACTGTGTAATTATTCCTCCAAGAGTCAAGGCTAGTCCAGACTGGTTTATTACTGTTACAATGATACTGGCTCCTGCCAAAGCAGAAATAATAACTGTACCCATTTGAACTGCATATATAAAACTTTCTATTAACTTTTTAAAATTCAATCTATTCACCTTTGTCAAGGACCATAGTATCAGCATCGAAACTAAACCATACGCAGCACTATTTGAAGGTGAGGCTCCATTAAATAAGAAATAGATCAATACGACAAATGGAATTATATAAGGTAACTGGATTAATACTGACTTAACAGTAGTAGATTTATCTGTAGAAGGCTTTAAATTCATAGAAACAGCTTCAAAATGGACCATAGCGAGCACACCTATGTAATAGATCAATGCTGCTAAAATTGCCATCTTTATGATTTCTGTATATGGAGTAGCCGTCATTTCAGCCATAATAAATGCCCCTGCCCCCATGACTGGTGGTAACATCGGCCCTCCGGCACTTGATACCGCTTCAATTGCACCAGCTTTTACTGGTGAATAGCCTATTTTCTTCATTAAAGGAATGGAGAAACTTCCAGTTGCATAAATATCGGATACAGAGCTTCCACTTATACTTCCAAATAACGCACTTGAAAAAACAGTGATTTTTGCAGGTCCCCCTCTATAACGACCAGCGAGTAAAACGGAAACATCCATAAAGAAATTTCCTACGCCAGAATAAACCATAATGGCTGCAAAAATAATAAATATAAAGATAATGTTACTAGAAATACCAGTAAGAAATCCATATATGCCATCATGAGAAGACAAATACATGATCTCGACAATACGTTCTAATCCTAGTGAACGTGTTGTAAATGAACCAGGTAAAAAAGGTCCGATAAATAAGTAACTAAGCAATACGCTAACTACAATAGCAAAGGATAAAGAGACTGCTCGTCTACTAGCTTCGATAACAAGCACGATTAATGATAAGCCTAAAATAAACTCAGCCGTTGTTAATTCTGTTACTTGCTCAATTCTATTAGATATCCTCTCATTATTTAAAATTAAGTATAGACTTGGAAAAAGAGATATTACAGAAAATATCCAATCTAGTATACTAGGATTGGTACTAGAATTTTTCTTATTAGCAGGAAACACTAAAAATACTAATGGCAACAATAGTAAAACATGTACAGAACGTTGTAGTCTAGGTTCTAGGGTTCCAAAAACAGCAGTATAAACGTGAAAAAAAACAGTAACAGATGCCCACAAAGCAATTAAAATTATTATCTTCCCTCGTAATTCACGCATAGCATACCCCCCTTTTCTTATATCTGTCTATATTTTTATAGGCTGAATAAATTAAGGACTACCAATCATGAAAGTTCTATAGATAATTCATTTCCTTAAGATTGGTAGCCAATAATTTAAGTTGTTGCACTACACTGATAATTCCCGAGAAACAATTGGATATTTATATTAAGAACTTGAGACGCTTAGTTTAGTTGCTACCTGCTCTAAATCCGTAATTAGATTCAAAGTAATTGCTCCTGCTGATTTTAAAATTTCTTGTTTCTTACTAGCAGTCTCGCTCTCATTACTAATAATCGCGCCGGCATGTCCCATTCGCTTATCTTGAGGGGCATACATTCCAGCTATAAAAGAAAAGACTGGTTTAGTCATTTGCTTGATAACTGAAGCGGATTCAAGCTCATCATTTCCACCAATTTCACCAACATACACAACAGCTTTAGTATCTGGATCATTTTCAAATAACCTTAATACGTCTGCATGTTGCATACCAACCACAGGATCGCCACCTAAACAAGCTACAGTGCTTGTTCCTAATCCATTTTCTTTCAACATTTCGATAACCTCATAGGTCAAAGTTCCACTTCTTGAAACAATACCTATATTCCCAGGTTTTAGAATGGAATCATGTATATCACTTATATTAGTCATGCCAGCTGTAACGACCCCTGCGGAATTTGGTCCAAAAACCATCGTTCCATGAAGTTTCGCATATTGAACAAATTCCATACTATCGTGTACAGGAACTCCTTCTGAGTATATAACGATTACTTTTATGCCCGCATCCACAGCCTCCAAAACTGCTTGTTTAACTAATTTAGGCTGCACACTGATAAATGACGTGTCTGCCCCCGTAAGATTCACTGCTTTCTGTACACTGTCATATACGGGAACTCCAAAAACAACCTGTCCTTCTTTTCCTGGCGTAACACCACCCACTAACGGAGTGTTATAAAATAGCATACGTTCAGCGAAAGATTGACCAACTTTTCCTGTAATACCTTGGATAATTACTTTTGAATTAGAATCTACAATTATCGCCATTGGTTTTAACCTACCTTTATGTCCAGTAGTTTTTTAGCTTCAGGTAAAGATTTAGTTACTAAAATATTGTTATATTGTTCCAAAACCTTGCGAGCACTTTCATAATCCCTTCCGTTCATACGTATAACTATTTCTGCTTGCTCATTTCCTAGTTCTTTTGCTATTGCATTAGCTAAAACACTACAGCTAGCAACCTGAAAATAGAAGTTGAAAAAATAACGACGGGGTTTAAGCTTCTTTAACTCACCTAATAATCCTTGTGCCCCAATTTCATCATGAATGACATGGCCTCCTAAATCGACCAAAGCGAGAATATCATGCCCACTTTCACTCAGCATATCAAAAGTAGCCATCCCTAGTCCTGCACCACTAGTAATTACTGCCGTATCTCCTTCTAATAAGACACCTACAGTATTTAGTGCAAGACACTTTCCTTCGAACTCATTCATACTTCTTTCCAACAATCTGAGATCAGACACGTTTACCTCATTGTCTAGTATAATTTTAGCATCACCTGCTATAAAATCACCATTCGACATTAAAAACAACGGATTAATTTCCACTAAGCTCGCTTCTCGCTCTTTGAATACTTTCCATACTTTAGTTAAAAGGTCCGACAGTTTTGAATCATTCAATCCAGTGAATAGCGCCGCCTGTTTTAACATATATGGTTGCAATCCTATTAATGGATTAATCGGAAGCAATAAAAGATTTTCTTTATTTACTACTTCGATATCCACTCCGCCAAATTTGCTTATTAATAGTACCGGTATTTTGCGGTTTCTATCTATTGATAGAGAAACATAGATTTCACTTTCAAAATCCACTGGTGTCTCCATATACACTTCAGCCACATTTTCCCCTTTTAGAGTCATAGATTGTAATTTATCAACTGTATTTTCATATTGAGATGGTTCATCGACTTTAACGATACCACCTAATTTTCCTCTCCCACCAGTAAGAACTTGAACCTTAGCTATTAAAGGATATTGAATATCAACAGGTAATTCTTTACTTAAAAAGCCTTCTGGGACGGGTATTCCGTATTTACGCAAAAGTTGCTTACCTTCATATTCAAATAATTTCATATTTTAAGACCCCTGTTTCACTTTTCTTTTTTCAAAGAATTCAATCATCTTAGCTTGCGGTTCCCCTGAACTATAACCAATTGTGTGTGCTTCCACAGCATAATTCATACAAGTATTAAACTCATGTTCACTTAACTGATTGAATCTACGTTTATTAATTGCAATTGCAGTTGGTGGTTTATCTGCTAATTCTTTCGCTAAATTTCTACTAGCATTTGTTAAATCAGCGGCTGGTACAATTCTTGTAATTAGCCCATAGCGTTCTGCTTCTATTGCTTCTAATAGACGTCCTGTTAATATTAAATCAATAGTTCTAGATTTACCCATGACTTCCCAAAACATTGTACTTCCAATGACACAAGGTAATCCTACATTTACTTCTGTCATTCCGTATTTAGCTGTATCAGAGGAAATACGAATATCTGCCAACAAAGCGAGTTGCAATCCAGAACCAGTTGCAAAGCCATTTACAGCAGCAATAATAGGTTTTTTTACTTTGCGAATGACTCTATATAAATTATCAAATTCATTGATCCAATTTTCTGCCTCTTCTTCATTTAATTCTTGGCTTTCTGACAAATCTTGACCAGAGCAGAATGATTTACTTCCAGCTCCCGTAATAATAATTACCTTCGTATCTTTATCCAAATCAGCATTTTGAAAAGCTTGTGCGATTTCAACTTTTGTATTAGTACTTAAAGAATTGTAAGTATTTTCTCTGTTAATTGTGATTGTAAAAATACCGTCCTCAAGATTGCATAAAATGTTTTCGAACATAATTTTATTCTCCCCTTGTATATGATATTATAAGTTTGACAACTTATGATACTTATAATAACAAGTTAAAATACGATAAGTCAATATTTTTAGAAAATTTTAATAATGGAGTGATGTTTATGAGAAAGATATCCGCTCATCAAAGGATATACGAAGCAATAATTGAAGATATTAATTTAAATAAGTATTTAAGTGGGGATGTTTTACCCTCCGAAAGTGAAATGGAAAAGTTATTCGCAGTAAGTCGAACTCCAATTAGACAGGCCTTGAAACAACTTGAAAACGACGGATATATATATAAACAGCAAGGAAAAGGATCTATAGTAGCGGATCGCAAACCTCAAGAGGATTGGATTAATATGAGTGGCTTTAGAGAAAGTTATAATTTAGAATGGGGTAAAATATCTGCTAAAACTATCGATTTACAAATAAAACACTCTAGTGAGTATTCATCGCTTTTCAATACAACATCAAATGATGTAATTTATTTACAAAGAATAAGATACTTAGACGAAAAACCTATCTTTTATATGGAGCATTATATTAGTATAGATATACCTTATAGTATATTCGAGGAAAACCTTCACTTTAGTTCTATTCAGCAACTATTAGTAGAGCAAACTAGTATTCGATTGATAACAGCGGAAGATACAATTGAAGCTGTTATTGCAGATGAATTTTTGAGTGAGCAGTTACAAGTTACAAAAGGAACCCCATTATTAAGAGGGTCTCGAATATCCCAAAGTGACACACAAAGAGTTTTTAATGTAGATATATTTTATACGTTAACAGATAAATGGAAATACAAATCAACATACAGTTACAATTAATCATAACGTTGCTTTTAAAAAAACTAGAGTTGGTGCAAAAGTTGTCTCCTGCATCTCCTCTAGTTTTTTGGGTTTTCGGAACTATTTATTACTTACTCTTCTAGTTTTTATTCATCTCACTAGTCCCGGTAATCTCAATTCCATTCAATGCCTGCGTAGCCAATCGATCCGCTTCAGCATTTGCTTTCCTAGGTACCAATTCATACTCCGGCTGAATGCCTAAGTCGTTCATCTTCGCTTCGATCCTGTCTGCCCAACTAGAAAGATCCTTCTCGACCACTGGCCATTCTTCATTCAAATGGTTAATAACAACCTGGGAATCACCAACGAAACGTACCGGTAGATGATGAACTCCTAGCAGTTCAAGCTCCTGCAAACCCAAATAGAACGAGGCATATTCAGCTTCATTATTCGACACAAGACCAGTTGCGAATGCATTCCGTCTTAGTCTGAATGACTTTCCACTCTGCTCATAATAAATAACACAGCCTAGGCCAGAGTTGTAAGTTGCGCGGTCAAAACCGCCATCAAAATAGACAGTTACATTATGCGGCTCAGTTTCGATTCCTTTCAAATACCCCTTCAACTCTTTTAGCGTCCAGGAACTATCGAAACGATCAATGAAAATTATACTTTTTGCTCGACCTGTTTTCTCCAAGTCCTCTCCAACCAATACAGCTTGAGTGGCCGCCATCTCTTCCGAGCGAAAAGTTGTTTCCACACCCTTTGGTGTCCTATAAATCCATTCGATTAAAACGTTCATCAGCAAACCTCCAAACTAAATATAGCTTACCCAATCCAATTCATTTTTTAAACAAACACAAAACAGACAGGAAAAAAGCGCAATCCTAAAAGGACTACGCTTTCTTCTTTCCCCTAAATGGGAATACACTCGGAAAATTTGTTCATATTGCTTCGTTAACCGTTACTGACAATTTAATCATACATCTCGTCAGTGCAGTTCACTTCGTCTGATATGAAACCATCAGACATCAAGGTGCACTTCCACAAAAAACTTTTCTTACACTTGCAGTAAATCACGCTGGATCAGAACCTAAATATATCGGTTCCCGACGAGAGTGCCTTTCGCCAGTAAAGCAAATTTTCCGCCAAGGCTGTGCAAATCATCCTTTGGAGTTCCTTGTAAACTCATAGTTTACCAGTCCTTTCCTTCGGTAGTTCCGCCTTGTACTATTTATATACCCCGCTTAAAAATAGATAAACATCTTTTTATAAAATTTTTTAAAAATCTGTTCCGCTACTTTCTGACACCGATTCTGACATTTATTAATAAATTAGAAAGAGCACTTTATGTAAATAAACATCAAAGGAGAAAATGTCATTAATCGATATAAAAAAAGTATAATTGGGCTTCTTTGCCTTCTAACCGCAGGGTACTCTCAAGCTTCGTTAGTTAGTGCCACTGAAATAACATCGTATATACCTACAGAAGAAGGGGTTCAAATAGGTATCAGTGCTCCAGAAATTACTTCAGCAAAAGTATCTGAACAACCAAATGCTATCTATCAATTATCAAATGATAAAAAATCTATCTCTTTTAGCACATCGCTTTATAGCTCGATCATGGAACTTTCCTTTAAATTTCAGCATGAAGAGTCTATTTCACTTTATGAGGACGCATTGAAGAAAACGCATAACGCAGGAAATATTTATAACAAAAATCATAAGTCTACTGGAATATTTTTTATAGAAGACGTTAAAAAAAATGGAAGTATTACATCAAAAATAAAAGATAACAATACCCTGCTAGTAAATATAGAACCAAATAGTATTTCAGAACCTGTTCTAGTCCATGTAGAAATTACTGCCTCCACACTTTCCAACTACTTTTCGGACACCGCGTTTATCAATAGAAGTGGAATAGATACGCTTAGCTTAATCCCTAAGTCATCCCTTACTCTCACAGATAATCTTGCTATTGCAAACGTGAAAAAAATAGATGCTTGGGATAAAATATTCACAACTTACTCAAACAATGAGAAATGGGCAAACACAGAAAGTCTAGAAAATCAATTTGCTTGCCATTATGACTTTGCCAAAAAGAAAGATTCATGGAATTTAGAGCCGTATAGACCGAATGTCGGCTACTTTGCCACCGTCCTGGCAGCATGTAATCCTTGAAACTGGTCCTCTACCTGTAACACACGAATCAGGACCTCCTCTTTCTATGTCCAATCTCTCTAGTAACAAAACCACATAAATAATAAGCAATAATAATTCCAACCAAATCTATCCCCACATCAAACAATCTGCCATTGCGATTAAAGTATAATTGGAGAATCTCGGTAAAAATAGCAAACAGACTAGTGACTAAAAACGCAATACCTGCTCTCTTCCACCAATAAAAATATAATGAGTACAATAAAGCAAAGGTAAGCATGTGACCCGTCTTTTGTATAATATAAAATTGACTTGTTAACTCGATATCACTCGTAATAAGTAAATCCATGAAATTAGGGGATGCCTCAAAACTAAACTGTACAACTTGTTCATACCAAAAAACATAGGCGTCTGAAGTAGTGGTTGCAATTAATATCCAAACACTCAACGAAAAAATAAGCAAAGGATACAACAGGAGAACCACCCTTTCTTTTTAAATATGCTATTCCCATCCCTTATTTTGATTTAATTATCCATTTGTGCATAACCTACAGATTAGTTGGTAGTATTTTAGTATATTTTATATGTACAAAGTATTTAAAGAAGATTTTCTCTAAGTATTTTAGTCATAGTTACATCCATCTGGATGCGAATGAAAGGAAGGATAAAGTAATTTAGCAATAGAGAATTTATACTAATCGAAAACCCTATCAAAACTGTTTTAAGTACTGTTTTTTATTTTCTTGTATCGCGTTAATGTAAAAAGGAAGTTCAAGGAATTCAAAAATAAACAAAGCTTGCATGTAAACTTCTTGGATATTTTTAAAAGGAGCATTTTTCTTTTCCAAGCATTGCCCTTTATAGTACAAAAATTGTCCAGCTAAAATGAAAAAGCATGTCTCTTTCGATTTTTGTATACCTTGATTGGCTGTTTCAAGTGCGGCATCAATATCATTTAATTCATACTGAACTTTACATTTATTAAATAACACAGTAATAAGCGTTTCATAAATTTTTGAATCACTATAACTTTTATTTAAATGTTCTTTTAAGATTTTATTGTAGTAATATAAGCTTTTTTGGCTCTCGCCATTCGCGCCGTAGATATTTGCAATTGCATTATTAATTTTGATGTGTAAAAAACGAAACTGGATAGTAGTTTGATTGGAAAAGTTCAATATCCTTTTCAAGTTTGTTATGCATTCTTCGGCAGAGATAATTTTTAATTCATAGTGAGCTGTATGTAATAAGTATTCTAAATAAAGGTTCAACCAAATATTTTCTGAATCCTTTTCATTTCTATTTATGATTGCAATAACTTCTTTATAATTATGCACTTTCAAGTGAAATTCTATTTTTTTAATTAAGCTTTCACTTTCAAACACATTTTTATGAAATAACATTTCAATAAAATATTCGATAGGGACTTGTAACTTTAAAGCGATTTTTAATAAAGTATCTATTGCTGGATAAACTTCTCCTGCTTCAATTCGACTAATCGTCGACTGTGTACAAATATTTTTGGCAAGTTCATTTTGGGACATGCCCAGTTCAGTTCTAAGCTTACTAATTTCTAGGCCAAGGTATTTCATTTCCAAAAAAATCACCTCATATTATTATGAAAAAGGAAGGTATAAACAATGAAAAAATTAAAAAAGGTATTAGTTGTTCTTTTCGTTTTATCTGTAGTTCTTTACACAAATTTAGGTAATCAGACAGTTCAGCCTAATGTAGAAGGTACAGTTAAAGCTTTAGATTTACCATTCATCTATTAATTTTATTAGATTTTTCAAATAGTTCAAGAAAAACATATTTCCCACTTAAAGAAAGCTAGTTGATCTATCTTTTATAAAAAATAGATCAACTAGAATTTCAATGTATAAGGCTCCAGACTAAAACATATAAGGAGAAATAACATGGAAACTAAACCTACTCTTCGTCAGAATAACCCATCAACGCTTGGACAAAGCACTAATATCAACCATTCCCTCCCATTATCTAAATCTCTATCATTGGAGTCTAGTCTTCCCTATGCAATCGAGCAAAACCAATTAGAATTGTATTATCAACCAAAGATTTATGCAAAAACAAACCAAATTATTGGTGCGGAGGCTCTTATTCGATGGAATCATCCGATATGGGGTATAATTTCGCCCAACGAATTTATTCCGTTGGCAGAAAAGACGGGGTTTATAAATGAGATAGGAAGATGGGTGAAACACGAGGCATGTACGCAAAACAAAGCATGGCAAGTAGCGAAACTTCCGATGATTCCTCTTTCGATTAATTTATCTGCTTCCCGTTTTTTAGACAGAGATTTAATCTCGAATATAGAAAAAACATTGAAAGAAACAAATCTGGAGGCCGGGTACTTGGAAATTGAAATAACAGAAACGTCTCTGTTAGAAAATGAAGAAGTGGTTTTTTCTGTGTTAGATGGGTTGAGAGATTTGGGAGTTAAAATTGCATTGGACGACTTTGGTACTGGGTACTCCTCTCTTTCTTATTTAAATCGCTTTAAAGGTAAGTTAGATATCCTAAAAATCGATCGCTCCTTTATTCGTGATTTAAGTGGTTCACATGAAGAGGATTCAAATTTTATCGTAAATATGATTATCCAGTTATCACATCAGTTGAAGATGGATGTGATTGCAGAAGGTGTAGAAACAATGGAACAACTTAAGGCACTCCAAAAGTATAATTGCAACACGATTCAAGGATACTTGTTCTCTAAGCCCCTGCCTGCGAAAGAATTTGCAAAACTTCTTCAGCAAGCTAGACTAGAGCCAAATATGTAAGTGTCAGATACAAGTAAAATTGCATCTGACACAAGGTCATATCTTATTCAAAACGTAGCGCTTCACTCGGATTCATCCTTGCTGCTTTCAAAGCGGGGTAAATACCAAATAGGCTGCCAATTCCAAAGGACGTATACAAAGCAAGCTTTACTGCCCATATCGGTAGTACGAGTGTAAATATTTCTATGTTGTTGTTCCACACTTCAATAAATGCGTATCCCAGTCCCATTCCGACTATCCCACCAATCAAACAAAGAAGCAGGGTTTCAAAGAAAAACTGACCCATTATTTCAAATGTAGTGGCACCTAGCGCTTTTCGAATACCGATTTCCCTCGTACGTTCCCTTACAGACATTACCATCACGTTCATAATACCAGTTCCACTGATCAAAAGTGCCGTTACGGTAATTCCAAATAGCATCATCTGCAAAATAGAGGTTACCTTACCAAGAGCACCAAGCATCTGTTCCTGCTTCACTACACTAAAGTCAATATCAGAATGCTGAGCCCTTATAGCGTTAAATACCTCTCCATCCACTATATCTACTGCTTCCATATTAGAAGCTTCCACTACCATTTTCGTTAAATTTTTCATATCTGTCGTCGTTAATGCTGTTTCGATTGGCATGATGACATTATTATCCGTACTCGACCCTAGGGTTGCATTTGGTGCGAGTACGCCGATTACTTCAAACGATTCATCGTTGATCGTCACTGTTTTTCCGACCAATGACGATAACTCTTGTGCTGAAGCACTCCCTCCGAGCAATCTATCTAATGCTCGTTTCCAAAATGGTTTCGGTTCTACCTCTTTAGTATTTCCATCTTCGTTTTCTATCGCTTCTTCCTGATCTCCAAGTAGTGCATCGTGAATATTATTGCCTAGTATAATAACTTTTGCTTTCGCTGTCTGTTCTTCTTTTGTAAAAAAACGTCCCTCAGAAAGGCTGGCGTGTTGAATACGGATATATTGATCCGTTGTACCAACCAAAACAGATTGTACTTGTTTATCTTCATACTTAGTAAAGTTTACAGTTTCAAGATGAGGAGTAACTGATTTGACATTCGGAACATCCCCTATTGCTTTTGCATCTTCATAGGTTAGTGTACTAGGTACACTCGTCAAACCTCTCAGTATGTCTTTTTGTCCGTCTGCTGTATCTAACACTCGACCAGGGAGCACTAAAATTTGCTCCGCTCCCAAACTACCCATTTGTTTCATTAGCGTGTCTTTTACCCCAATGGCAATCGCCGTTAGCACAATGACTGCGAACATACCGATTACTATGCCCATCATCGCAGACAAGATGCGGAATCGGTTTGACCATAAACCGAAGCAAGCGAGTTTAAATGCGGTTAAAAGCCTCATACTAGCACCCCATTTTGTAAGTGTAGAATGCGATCCGCCCGCTCTGCCACTTCTATATCATGTGTAATAACAATAATTGTTGCTCCTTGTTTGTGCATGCGGTCAAATATGCTTAAAATATTTTCCGATGTTTCTTCATCTAAGCTTCCCGTTGGCTCGTCAGCCAATATTAGTCCCGGCTCATTTACAAGAGCCCTTGCAATGGCAACCCGTTGTTTTTCTCCGCCAGATAATCTATTAGGTTTTTGATTTTTCTTATGTAAAAGTCCCATTTCCTCCAATAGAGCAAGCACACGAGCTTTTTTTCTTCTTAAACGTTTTCGACCATAAGTTAATGGGAGCAATACATTTTGATATACTGACAAGTTCGGGATTAGTTGAAAATGCTGAAATACAAAACCAATTTCTTCATTTCGGAGTCTCGAACGACGACTTTTACTCATCTTTTCTACAGGCTTTCCTGCCAGCTCATAAGTACCGTTGTCCAATAGATCTAGCGTACCAAGTAAATTTAACATTGTACTTTTGCCAGACCCCGATTTCCCCATAATCGCAACATACTCTCCCTTTTCTACTAGCAAATCCACTCCACGCAATATCTCTGTCTTTCCACTAGCTGAGCGATAATGCTTACGAACATCACGGAGCTCAATCATTCTATCCCCCCTGTTCTCTATGTAAAAAACTTACACAACAAACTTTTCTCCCGTCTTAATCGTTTTCCGAATTATTACGACTCCCTTTTCCCCTTTCCCCTACAAATAAACTTGTAATTCTCAAAATAGTCTTTTAGACTTTCGCCGCACTCTTCTTTTGACACGGTGAAAAACAACTTTAAGTATCAGTCAAATCCAAATAGTTGACTTGAAATTATGCAGGTGTAATATTACTTTTGACAGAAGAAATACAAACAAAGGAGCGAAATAAAATGCATTTTAAAAACATCACGGTCGCAGGAAGTGGCGTGTTGGGAAGCCAAATCGCGTTCCAAACAGCATTCCATGGTTACAATGTAAGTGTTTATGATATTAATGAGGAAGTGCTGATAAAAGCTAAAGAGCGTCTTACTAGTTTAAAAGATGTGTATGCAACCTTTTTTGAAGACTCACAAAAAGCAGAGGAAGCAATGGCGCGCTTTACTTTTAGCTCAAGCTTAGCGGAGGCTGTACAAAATGCGGATTTAATAATAGAAGCTATTCCTGAAATTGTGGATATTAAAAAGAACTTTTATACGGAACTTGCAAAAGTTGCGCCTGCCAATACAATTTTTGCATCAAACTCATCTACGATGGTGCCAAGTCAATTTGCAGAATATACTGGTCGTCCCGCTAAATTCTTAGCTCTCCATTTTGCTAATGAAATTTGGAAAAACAATACAGCAGAAGTAATGGGACATGCAGGCACCGATGAAAATATCGCTCTACAAGTAATTGAATTCGCAAAATCAATCGGCATGATTCCACTGCACGTTAAAAAAGAACAGCCTGGATATATTTTAAACTCTCTATTAGTTCCATTTTTAAGTGCGGGACAAACATTATGGGCTACGGGAGTTGCTGATCCAGAAACAATCGATAAAACATGGATGATTGCAACTGGTGCTCCGATGGGACCTTTTGCAATTCTGGATGTTGTTGGCATTCAAACGGCGTACAATATTGTTCAAGCCGAGGCACAAGTCGATCCTTCTAAGCAACCAATTGTTGAAAAACTAAAAACAGAATTCCTTGACCAAGGAAAAACAGGACAGGGTTCGGGAGAAGGTTTTTACAAATACCCAAATCCTCGTTATCTAGATGCCGATTTTCTAAAGGCATAATCTTCAGAGACAAGAAAAAATGCACCTCGTGTTAAACACTTGAGGTGCATTTTCTTTATTCTTTTATATATTTTTATAGACACCAGTCATGAATAATGCTTGCTTCAAAGAACTAAATGTAGGAATATTACTAAAATCCAGTCCTAACTGAATAGAAGTCTGCGCTATTTCTGGACGGATACCCGACATAAAAGTTTCGATTCCTAGTAAGTTCAGAATCTCCATTAATTGAAACATTTCATTGGCAACCATCGTATCCATTATAGAGACCGCCGATATATCAATAAAAAGTTGCTCTATGCCAAGGACAGAACATTTTTGCGGCACTTCCTGGAGCAATGATTTTGCTCGATTTGTATCGATATCGCCAACAATTGGAAGAACTCCTACCTTTTCTAAAATGGGTATAACTGGCGTACTCAATTCATTTATCAAAGTTTGTTGGGCAGTCATTCGATTATGGGAAAGTTTATAATATCTTTCAGAAAAATGATATACAAGTTTATCAAAAACCGTATTATATAATATACTCCATTTAATAATATTTGTTTTTGTCACCAACTCATCGTGTTCTTTTGCAAAAAGATCTACATATCCCCATATTGTTTCACGGGTTTTATTCAGCGCTTCAATGACCTCATGTATCGGGGTATTATTTTCAATTCTACTTTTAGCTACCGTCTCCGCCCATAATACTAGCTGTTCATTTAGGGATCCCTTTTCCTCTAAAAATGCAGAGGCAACAGTCTTGATCGTTAGGGCATGTTGCTCCATTAAAATTTTATCTATTTGCGGGTTCGGATTATTGGAATAAAAAGCCCCAGTAAAATTGTTTTTTTCTGCAAACCATCGTTCCGTAATATTTCTTGAATTATCTATTAGGTATTCATAAAGTTGTTCATTAATCGAAGTCAATTTGTTCCCTTCTTTCTTAGTGGATACATCCTCTTTTTTAATTATAAATGTTCGGTAAGAGAAAGGGTACTTCAAATGCTGAGATGATTTGTAATGACAAATTTTATCCCAGTATAAGGATCTGAATTGTTTTTAGCTTTGTTCCATAAAAAGACTCCTTAATTAAGAAATTAAGGAGTGATCACAAACTCCCTATTATGAAAATACTAGAAAGTTTGATTCTTATTGTCTTGCGTTAGAATAGAGTAAATAAAATTCTGATCTATTGAAAGTTTAGAGTAAAGTTTACCTTTAATTCCGAATCACCTTTAACAGTAATTTGAAATGTAGCTGTTTTCCCCTTTAAATCCGCAAGTGAATCTGCTCCTGCCGGAAATGTAGATGCTATATACTTTATAGCTTCCATTGAAGTGGGTTTGGAACCATTTACTTTCGTAACCCCTAATTGTGTAAGAAAAGTCGGGTAGAATCCTGTTCCTAAAAACTTTGCAATCGCTAAATCTTCTTTTACCGTAATAGTTACTGAATTAGAAACAGTTGTTGAAAAAGTGGCGGTGTCACTTTGAGTCTTATTCAGTTCAGTTACTAAACTTGCGATTTTTGCGTCTAATACTTGTTGTTCTGATGGTGCAGCTTGACTCACTACTTCTCTCACTTTAGCAACTTCGTTTAACAAAGTCTCTAAATATGTATTGGATGAAGCACTAGGTAAACGATCTAACAAGCTTTCAACCTGAGCAAATTCAGATAGAGCTTCTACTTTTTTTCCATTAGCCAATAAGTCGTTAATCGCTACAATTTTCATGTAAATAGTAACTGGCACCATTAGTTCATTGCGTTTTGCATCAGCTGGTTTCTTGTATTCTTCTAATAGTAAATCCCTTGCAGCTTTGCCAGAGAAGCGATATAAAATCGCGGTTCTATCTTTTAATTGATACGATAATTGGTGATATGCTTTTTCGATAGCAGCTAGATCTTTTTTTGCCTCTGCCGCTTTAATGTCATCCATAATTGGTGTTAAATAGTTGGACGCATATGTATAAGCATCGATATATGGTATTAATCCATTCGTAACTTTTTCGGTGTATAGGGCATCCATTTCTTTTAGCTTCGTATTCTTTTGCGCAGAAGTTAGATTTGAGGCTAATACCTCACTTCTAGTCAGTTGATAATTTTTCTTCGCGCTGTTTAAAACGGGTGATAATGCACTGCTTGGTACAAGTTTCCCATTTAGTGATGGATTGATATAATGAGTTGTTGCTTTGCCTAACTCGGTCTTCACCTTGTCTACGGATTGCTCAACCGAAGTTGCCCCTAATGCCACTGATGAAAACGATAAAACTGAAGTAGTTAGCAATACTGCTGCCGTTGTTTGCTTTAGTATACGTTTGCTCATTTTTCTCCTCCTCTTTTGTGGGTAAGTCGCTAAAAAATATTGTTCTATATTTTACAACTATTCAATCTTACTATTGAATTGACTATACGTAAAGGAGCCTTCCCACTGACGTCCCTGTGTAAGACTCAACTTCGATAGTATTCTGAATTGTTTCTCACACAGGGAAACAGCCCACTTGTTTTAGAACTGCGTCTTATACAGGGATATTTGGAAACTTCCAATCTTTTTTCAAGGACCTTTTTCTTATTAAAATCCACAACTTTTTTACCAAAATTAATTTAAATTGCCATTATTTAAGTTTTTTTATGGAAAAAAGTTCTTTGGAATATTTTATCTGCTATAATTTTAATTATACACATATGATGCAAAACAAAGAAAATACATTAATTACTTACATATGTGGAATTGAAAGGAAGATACGATGAAGAAAAGAACATGGATTATTGCAATTATTTCTCTTTTTGTTCTAGCCGGAGGAGCATCTGCTTTTTATCTGGCGAAGAAAACTCCGAAGGAACAATATTTTTATTCGGAAGTTAAAACGATTCAACATTTCCAAGACCTGATTGAAACTCGCTATGCAAATGAGATGGATTGGGCAAAGAAAAGTACGACATCTACTACTGATAATACATATGAGTTTTCAGGAGAATATTCGGGAGATACTAATCCCCAAATAGAACAAGTACTTAATAATTCTAATTTAGCTTTACGCATGGCAACTGACCCAAATAAGCAAGAAGTAGAAACCGAGATCAATGCAACAATTCTTGGAGTGGATGTTGATCCTATTAAAGGATATATCACGACGGAAGAAATCATTTTAGAGCTTCCTTTTTATGATCAACTACTGCAATTAAAAGATAAAGATTACGGAAATTTAATGCGTACCTTTGATCCAAGTTACTCTGGCAGCGAAAAGCTCGGGTTAGAGAATTTCCTTGGTAAAGATAGTATGCTATCCGAAGAAAACAGAGAGTATTTGAAAAAAGAATACTTGATGTATCTGTATGAATCTTTGCCAGAAGAATCATTTACCGCAACAGATGAAACAATTGAGGTAAATGGGAAATCTACTAAAACAGAAAAAGTAACAATGTCACTTACCGAAACCCAAGTGAAAAAGATTTTAACGGATGTACTTGAAAAAGCAAAGAAAGACCCAAAATTTAAAGCAATGGTTGAGGAATATTTGGAAAGCTCATTCGAACAATTCACTGCTACTAGTATGACAGATGAGACTTTTAAATTTGATGAAGTAATGGAAAATCTTATTACCTCAGTAGATAAAATCGACCTTCCAGCCGGTATTAACTCTACTATCTGGCATAATGCTGATTTAATCGTTAAAAGAGAGTTTAATATGGAAATAGCAGACGCTGGAGCATTGAAAATTATTGGTACACAGTCACTAGAGGATTCCGCACAAAACTGGGATTATACAATTAGCATGGACAATGATCCATTGCATTTTACAGGAGATCTTACTACATCAAAGGATGGTACTTATAAAGATAAAATCTCGTTATTAGACGATAACAAGGTTGGCATTGTCTATAACGGAGAAGAAAAAGTAACTGGTGACGATCGCACATTTGAACGTACATTTATAGTGGAAGATGAATATCAACCAATGGAGTTTGCATGGAGTGGAAACTCTGCCTATAAAAAAGATTCTATGAAAGCAAATCATGAATTCTCAATTCAATTAGATAACAGATCGAATGCTATTATAAATATGAAGCAAGCTAGTAAAATTATTAAAAAAGTAAATCTACCATCCAAATCAGAGAAAATGGTGAATATCGGAACGATGGATGCGGAAGCCCTACAACAACTAATGATGGAAGATATTTACCCGGAGTTGGAACGTTGGGGAATGAGCATAACCGAACAGTTAGAGCAAGAATTATACTAGGCAACATCTAATTTATAGAAATGAGTGAGTGCATCTTGATCGCTTTGAAAAAGATTGCCTTCTTTACGACTCAATATGGTAAGAGTATTCAGAAGAAGTGGAAATCACTTCTTCTGCTTTTTCTTTTTCCTATTTTTCTGTTAGCCTCCATACTTGGAATTGTAGTCTCCCTTTTTATACCATCAGCACAGGCACCTATCTCCATTGCATTAGTGGATGAAGACCAAACAGAAGAAACGAATATGTTACTGGAATTTATGTCACTTTCCATAGATAAAGAAGAAGGCATCGAAATTAGTCCCATGTCAAAAGAGACTGCAAATCGTAAAATAGAAAACAATGAAATAAGTGCGTACATACTGTTCCCAAATGGGATGACTAAAAAACTGTATAAAGGGAAATCTGTTTCGCTAACGATAGTAGGTAACCCTTCCAAAACGATAGATAGCTTCATTATAAAGGAATTAGCAGAAAGTATGACGCGTTATATTTCCTCTGCCCAAGCTAATATACTCACCGTCTATGATTATGCAAGTAATGCATATATCCCAGAAGATGAATTAGAAAAACTCCTCTTTGATACATTCATAGATTTTACTTTATATACACTGGGAAGCGGTCAAATATTAGACCAAGAAGTCATTACTAATATAACAACAACTTCCCCTACGAATTATTACGTGATAGCTGGTTGGTTTAGTGCATTTACTATCTGGTTATTTGGAAGCTATTCATTGTTAAGGAAAGATACGCATATTACCTTGCGAATTCGTTGGAAGTTACTTGGTGTAACACACTGGCATACAATTGTTTCCCAAATATTCATTTCCCTTCTAGTAGGCATCGTATTTGCTAGCGTCGCTTTTATTCCAATTATGAGGTTTTTTGCTGTTGAGTTATTTATGCTCGATTATTTCCGGTTGTTTCTCTTCATTTTATTGTACGGAATTCTTGTGTTAGTAGGATTAGCTTTAATAGACTTATGGATTAGCTCCAAAAAGGCAGTACTACTCTTTCAGTTTTTCTTTGTTTTCATCTTAATTGTTTCAAGTGGAGCATTAGTTCCTACTATTTATTTTCCCTTATTGTTAAAAAAACTACTTCCCTTTCTCTTTTCCTTTGAAAGTTTTACGTGGATTGTAGATATTGTGCTAGTTGGGCGAAACTATGCGGACTTTACGTTGTTAGGAATTCAATTGTTGATAGGTCTAATCCTATTGTGGATATCTACCCGATGGAAAGATAGGTGGAAATGATGAAAGGTATTCTAGCTATACAAAGGATGAGACTTCGAAAAGAATGGAAGCCTTTATTGACCTGGCTCTTACTACCGCTCCTTTTGACAGTATTAACGTTTAGTACGTTACACAAATTGGGAGATGAATCAAAAGTTCCCATTGGTCTAGTTGTAGAAGAGGAGTCCCACCTTTCCAATGCGTTAGTTCAACGAATAGTAGATACGGATTATTTACAAGTTACTAAATTAGATCTTCAAGAAGCAACGGATCAATTGGAAAAACATGAACTGGACAGTGTATTTGTCATTAAAGAAGGATACGAGGAAGATATTTTGTCCAATCGTCGGTCTCATCTCCTTCAGGCATACTCTTCTAATAGATCTTTTGCCTACTTTGCTGTTGCAGAGTCCATCAGCTCCTATGTGCAGGAAGAAGCAACTCGCATGAAAGCTGCATTTGAAATAAAAGAGCTTTATGAAAAATATGGTTCCAGTGAAGAATGGGATATGCAAGAAATTGTTGATACAAGTAAAGAAAAACAAGCCAACAAACAGCTAATTACTACTAACTTTTCGTTTCAATGGACACCCTCCGAAACGATCAATCCAAGCACCTCCCTACTTTCCGTTTGGGGGATATGGGCTTTTTTCCAAACACTTACTACTTTATTTATCTTTGATTGGATAGTGAAAGCTAATAGTAAGTTAATCCGTGTACGTTGGACCTTCACAAAGACTTCGTTAACTAACTATATTGTTTGGAATCTCTTATTTTATACGGTGCTCCTGTACATGATGGATATTATTACTGTGTACGTTCTCCATTACTGGAATCTAGTATCTCCAAGTACACAACTGTTCTTTGCCCTGTTCGGTTTTCGAGTAATGATTAATATGTTAGCTGTTGTACTTGCCAAGAATTTCACTAATATCTTTTCTTACTATATTAGTGCTATTGCTGTCTCTCTCCTATTAACCATATGTGGGGGTGCTTTTATCCCTATCGATTCCATTATGCAAAGATGGCCTTGGATAGAATTATTTAGCCCTGTTTATTCATTGATTCATCGAGAAATTGCTTTTGGATTTTTAGGTCTTCTCGTCGTCATTTTACTAGTCGTTCTATTTAAAGGAGGTAGCCTACATGCTACAAGTACATTCACTAGAAAAAAGATATCATAAGCATAAAATATTAGAGGATGTAAATCTCCAAGTAAGTCCAGGAGAAGTTGTTGGTTTAGTAGGAGAGAATGGAGCAGGTAAATCAACTCTATTGGAAATTTTAGCAACGGTACAATCGCAATCTGGGGGCAACATTTTCTTAGAAGAGAGGTCTTACGCAACTGACATTAAAAATATTCGAAAGCTGATTGGATACGTTCCTCAAGAGATTTCTTTATGGGAGGAATTCACTGTAGCAGAAAACTTTTTATTCTTTGAAAAGCTATCATGGAAAAGAAGATCATTAGAAGCGTGCAAGCAGCTTTGTCTCGATATGCAATTAGACAAATGGGATGAACCAGTAGAATCTCTGTCGGGTGGGATGAAAAGAAAACTAAATCTCGCAATTAGTCTTATTCACGATCCTATATTAATCCTACTGGACGAGCCAACCGTAGGAATAGATATGAAATCCAAAGAAGAGATTGGAAACTATTTAGTGAGCTTAGCCAAAAACCAAGGAAAAATGATTATTTATACGTCTCATGATATGACAGAGATTACCTCCTGTTGCGACCGCATCTACTGCCTAGGCAAAGATCCTTTTTACTCTGATTTACTCAAGGCTAAGGGAGTTACTGTGGAGAAATTGGGATATTGATTTTTCATTGTCCCTACTATGTTAAATAGATAGACAACAAAGTTAAAAACCATTGTTTTCAGGGTAAATAAG
>NZ_VEBK01000024.1 GCF_007676755.1 Bacillus sp. FJAT-22090
GGTTTTGTGCGGCCAAAAATCTATTTATTTAACACTTGACTTATTTAACATTAAACGCTGTGTTAGAAATATTCGTGTTAATTCAAACAAACGTGAATGTTTAAACATTCACGTTTGTTTCCCGCACAGGGATAAGTTAAAAGCACACTTCCCCTTTTAAAAGGAGAAAGTGTGCTTTTGGAAGACAATATAGTTATGGTGTAGAATTCTCAGTAGAGTCTTCAGTAGAATCGTTATCTTGATTCGTATTTTCATCCGTGTTTTCTTCTGGTACTCCTACGTCGTTTTCACCATCATCTTCTAATAATGGGTCGTTTACTTCTACGTCATCTAGATCATCGTCATTATCGCCACATGCTCCCAACAATAAGGTTGCAGATAAAGCTAATGGTAGGGCTAGTATTTTTCTTTTCATGTAAATTCCTCCTTTTAATTAGTGAAGCTTATTTTATATGTACCTCTATTTTCGATTTATAAACTCTTTTTCTATTAATTGGGTTAGAAAGTCACTTTTGTTTACCTTCTTATTGTTAAGGAATACAATTTGATCATAAGGAAAATTTGTAGCTAAATTACATAATAAAATAAGAAGGGAAGATCATCGAATGAAGTTAAGTGTTCTAGATCAAGCACCTATCACGGCAGGGAATACTGCTATAGATGCATTAAAAAAAGCAGAGGAGCTTGCTATCCTAGCAGATGAGTTAGGTTATCATCGCATGTGGATGGCAGAACATCATGGAACAGGTACTATTGCAAGTTCTGCTCCGGAAATAATTGCTGCCCATTTAGCCGCAAAAACAAAGAATATCCGCATTGGGACTGGTGGAGTAATGATGATGCATTATTCCCCATTAAAACTTGCAGAAGTATTTAAAACATTAAGCGCATTTTCTCCCGGTCGTATCGACTTTGGTGTTGGGCGTGCTCCGGGAGGCGATAATTACGCTATGTATGCTCTTTCTGAAGGTCGTCAGCCAATGCTAAATAATATGTATGAAAAGCTAACGACAACGTTACAATTACTGAATGATGAAGTTCCAGAAGATAGTATTTATAACCGAACTATTGCAACCCCAGCGAATGTTGTATTACCGGAAGCGTGGTTGCTTGGTTCTACAGGAAACAGTGCTATGCAAGCGGGTCGTTTAGGAGTTGGCTATTCATTTGCCCAGTTTTTCCAAGGGGGGATGACAAAAGAGATTTTTGATACTTATCGAAGCAATTTCAAGCCATCTGCATTAATGGAGAAGCCGGAGATTAATGTGACATATATGGTAACGGTTGCGGAGACAAAAGAAGAGGCGGAGTATGAAGCACTTCCTCAAGATATTTCGAGACTGTCTTTAATGAGAGGCCAAATTCGCCAAACATTAACACCAGAAGAAGCACAAAACTATCCTTTGACTGAAATGGACCGTATGATGATTCAAGAAAACCGCAAAATTCATTTAGTTGGCACACCAAAAGAGGTAGCAACCATTTTGCAAGAAGAGCAGGCTCATTATGGTTTTGAAGAAGCGATGATTTGTAGCATCCCCCACTCACAACAAAAACGGTTGGATGTATACCGACTGCTGGCACGTGAACTATTCTAATTAGGTAAAATACACTTTAGGAATAATGCTTCGTAACAGGTAACCACTATGATTTTCTCTGCTTACGGACGCTTTCCGCCGGGTGAGCGATTGAGCCACCTCCGCCGCTTAGGCGTCGTTGTGCTGTCTCATTTGCCCACAGCGGAACAAAGGCTAAGAGCGCCACATCGTGTGGCAACGCCTTCGTGTCCAACATCTTGTTAGCCTCGGCAGGAGTCGCCTCCAGCAGAGAAAATCAAAGAAAATTGTTTACCTTCCAGTATCGACTTGCTAAAAAGTTATCCCGTTTTTTCGTCGGGGAAAATCCAATTTCCTTGACCTCCTCGTTAAATTCTACTGTTACGGAGTGGTTTTTCCGTAACCGTATCCAAAAAATGGCTTAGCGCAACAGAAACGTTATGAAGAGCAACCAATGCGATACCGGGAGCAACTAGATTACCCCGGAAAGCAACCAAATCCTCCTCGAGAGCAACCAAATTTATAAGATGGAATTACTTTACAACCAACGATGAGTTATTCGCTATTTTAGTTAGCAATTTTGATGGATTGGAGCTACAGACGGCGACTCCAGTAGGTTCAAGTGAGTAAGAGGAGACTTCACAAGCGGTCGCGTAAGCGGACGGTGAAGGCTCATCACTCACCCCACGGAAAGCGTCCGTCCTGCAACGGAAATCCTAGCGGAAAATCCCTTAAGACACACTATCCCTAGAGGGCATATATTTTTGATTTTTGGTGAGTAACATCCTGCAATTATTACATTCCGTGCGTACCTTAACAGACAAATGGCCTTTCTGCAAATATTCCTTTCTCTAAGCCATATACTACCACTTGAAAATAGAACAAATGTTCTTTATAATAAAGGGAAAAGAAAGAAAGTGATGGAATGGCGAGCTTCGAGGAAGAATGGGGCAGATTAGACTTATCCAAAGTACGTGATAGAGGGTCAAAAAAGTGGGTGGCAATGATGCTACCAGAGCATGTGAAAATGATTCGTGACTACAATGACGAGGTGAAAAAAGCACCGATTCCTGATTTAAATGTATTCGACTATGAAGCAATTCAAGAACAAATCGAACTCGCGATGAAACGAAACGTGGAAATCCACATCAAAAGGTGGAAAAATGGTGAGTTTTTTTATAATAATGGGACCATCCAATGGATTGACTTAAGTAAGCGAACGATTGAACTAGAGGATTCTTCCCGTTCCTATGAATTCCCACTAGATGAAATTGTGGACGTTGCTATTATGGAATGATCGGGTCCCATGTATTAATTTATATAAATAAAGGATTTCAAAAGAAACATGTGGAAGTTACATAGAGAATAGACTTAATAAGTAAAGAATTTTACTAGGGGAGGATTTTAGGATGGAACAAACTATTTTTCAACATATGGAGACAGTTAGAGGAATAACGTTGAAATCGATTAGTAAAATACTTGAAGAGATCGTGGATATTGTACCGGAAGGGTTCAACAATAATATTCGCTGGAATTTTGGTCATATTGCATTTGTACAAGAAAAACTTGTGTATAGCGTACTAGGTGAAAAGACGAATCTTCCTAGTGAATATGAGCATTTTTTTAGTCCAGGAACTATACCTGCTGATTGGACAGGAACTCCTCCTACTCTAACAGAGATTTGTTCTGTTCTCACGGAACAAACAGCAAGATTAAAGGAATTCGTTCCAGGAAGAATGGCAGAAAAACTGCCGACCCCCTTTACAAATAGACTTGGCATAACTTTTTCCACATTTGGTGAAACACTATTGTTTAGTTTTTATCATGAAGGTATGCATATGGAAACGATAAAAAGATTGTATCGTAGTATTGCCGATTAACGAATAGAGCAGACAAAAGAACTTCACAGTAGAAGTTCTTTTATTGTGAACAAAAATAGTACATAGAATACACAAACCTTCCAATAGGGCACGTCGTCTAATGAAAAGAGAGGAGGGGTAATGTGGAAGAAACATTTGAGGGAGTTTTTGGATTTGAAAATCATGAAGAGTTAATAAATGAGATGATGAGCGAATATGGGCAAGATATATTAAGGCTTGTCTATTCGTATGTAAATAATAAAGAGGTTGCCGAAGATTTAACGCAAGATATTTTTGTGAAATTTTATAAATCTCTTCATACATTCAAAGGAAAATCTAAGCTAAAAACATGGTTGTGGCGAATTGCGATTAACCATTGTAAGGATTTTCTGAAGAGCTGGTATACCAAACATGTGTCGATTGCCGAAGATACAACATACATAAAAACGAAGAAAGAAATGGTCGAGGAGGTAATTATACAAAAAGAAGCAGAGGATCAATTAATTTCTGCGATAATGTCACTGCCTATTAAATACCGGGAAGTGATCTATCTCTATTACTACGAGGAATTACTTATCAAGGAAATAGCAGTACTAACTGAAGTGAGTGTCAACACAGTTAAAACAAGAATCAGACGTGCCAAAGAACTTCTGGAAGAGCGATTGGAGGAGCGGTAATGGAAGAACGTTTAAAAAACTTGAAGAAAACAATGGATGAAACTGCATTTGCTGAAATAAATTTTACGGAAGAACATCGCAAGGCCATTCGTCGAAAAATGTTTAATGAAGAAAATGAGGATACAATCTTTTTAGCTGTTATGCAGCTTCTTATCCAAGAAAAAACTGGGTACGAATTGGTGAAGTTTTTGAGAGGGAGAGGCATTCGAAAATTCGAAGAGAATGAGGGCATCGTATATACGTTCTTACATCAGCTAGAACAAGATGGTTACTTATGTTCAAGATGGAATGATTCCAGTAGCAAATATTATCAACTAAATAATAAAGGAACAAAACTACTTCGAAAATCGGAAAAGGGATCTACAACTAAACCATTTGCTTTCAAAGAGCTATTAGAGAGGTGAAATCGAATTGAAAAATAGTAGTCGATCTTATTTAAGAGAAGTGAAAAATCAAATTCAATCAAAAGAAGCAAAGGAATTTGTTTCTGCTGAACTTGATCACCATATAACAGAAGTAAGAAACGAATGGATTAAAAAAGGATTCAATGAGATGGAAGCAGAAGAAAAAGCAGTGGGGCAAATGGGAAGCCCTATAACACTGGGACAAAGGCTTAATAAACTTTACCGGCCAAAAGTAGATTGGATAACCGTTATATTATTAGTCATCACGTTGGGTTTAAGTTTTTTGCCGATGCTATCACTTGGTAATAATTTTAGTGATGATTCGATGAATATGAGGTATTATTCCACTCATAAACTCATATTTGTTTTGCTTGGTGTGATGGTAGCAATTGGAATGATGCTGATTGATTTTCGGAAGTTAGAAAAGCGCGGCTGGTTGTTTTATGTAGTGGGAATATTTATTCTCTTAGTTTTAAGAATTTTTCCGACGCATTTTATAAATGGGCTTCCTCTTGTACAAATAGGGCCTTTAACAATGGACAGTTTGATGGCTATCCCATTCTTTTTTCTTGCTTGGGCATCTTTTTTCAACGACAAAAGATTAAAGCTGTGGCATTTGTGTATTTTGTTTTTTATCTCTAGTTATTTATTCTTATCGGTGCCTAGTATTTCAACAGTTTACATATTTGTTGTAATGGTAATTGTCATGTTTTGTTGCTGTCGCTTTAGTCCAAAAACAATTTTATCTACACTAGTTGTAATCACAAGCTTGTTTTTAATTATGAGTTTCATATTTTGGCAAATTTCTGCTCCTTACCAGAAATCCAGGCTATTGGCATTTCTAAATCCTGAACATTTTCCAGACAGTGAGGGCTATATGATATTGCTCCTAAAAGAGCTGCTCTCTAACGCAGGCTGGTTCGGAAATCCGATGAGCAATGTAATGATGACAGAAGCCCATACAAATCTTGTGTTTGCAAATCTCATTTCCTACTTTGGTTGGCTGTTTGGGATCGGACTTGTTATCTTCCTCTCTTTATTTATCGTAAGAATTATTGTAATCACTCGTAAAATACAGTATTCATATGGGAAACTACTACTTATCGGTGCGGCGGCTCTTTACACAGTTCAGCTTATTACCAATATTGCCATGACACTAGGGTATTTCCCTTTGATAACGATGTCACTACCATTTATGAGCTACGGCTTGATGCCTACTCTGTTTAATGCCTTTTTAATTGGCGTTGTGCTAAGTGTATATCGACGTAAAGACTTAGTTTCGAATAGCTATATGGCAAATGAAGTACGTATTAAATGAATCTTGTGAAACCTAACCTTTCCTCATACGACTAACTGGGTGGAGGTGTGCAATGAGCAAAATTATTATAAGTCTAATGATAGTTGCATGTTCTATCTATTTAACTGGCTGTATGGATGACGAAATAGAAGTGACAGTTTCTGAAAAACCGGACGCAGAAGAGGTTTTACGATTAGATAAGAATGCAGACATTTTTCAGTGGGATGGTTTAATTTATAAAACGGAAATTGACTGGGTGGATGAAATGAAAGTCACTAAGAAAGAGTTAGTCGGAGAAATTGCAGAAATTTCGAATACAGATAATAATCGGTTCAAAAATGGCATGGCAAACAAGCTACCAGTAGGTGCAACAATCTACTCTACTATAGAGCGAGGGGATATATTGATTGTAGAATATGATGGGAAAATCAAAAAATATTTAGGGCTTGGTGAAGGATAAAGGGAGCAGCTGTCTCCCTTTATGTAGACATTATGTAAGAGAAGGGAATAATTTAAAGTCAATTAAGGTCATCCAGTCGAACTGACCTGTAATGTAAAAGCCTGTTGGTCTATATGATTTTTTATCATCATATCATTGAAGATCTGTAGTATTTCTTGTTGTTGATACTCTGAAACATCCTTAATATTATTTAAAATGATTTCAAGTCTAATGTCATCCGTAGCATATAACATGACTGCAATTGAATAGTCATATCCCCTTTTCTCCATTTCCACCCCCACTTGCTCGAGGAATCCCCCATCTGCATAAAGATACTCCTGAAAATCATTTAAAGCGACCGCTTCCTCTGCGGAAATTTGAAAAATATGCCCACTTGTTTCTTTTTCCGATCCGGATGACTGAGGGGACATAAACAAAACGACGAGCATTATTATGAAAAAAACAATCCCCCCTATAAGATGCTTCCTGTTTCTCACCTTGCTCCTCCTATAGTGTTTATCCAATCATATGTTTAAATAGTAGAATTAATGACCATCAGAAGCCTTTCAAGCTCCCCACAACTTCCTTTTAAAGCAGGAAAAGTAGAGATGAATGGAGAAGTATTGTTTATTGAAGAAAAATTCTATGATTAGATTTTTGAAAGGACAATTTAAAGCCAGCATTATAACTGCTATTCTTTTCATTAGAGTTTCTTTTTGCGAACTAGGCAGGCAGGTATTTATTATTTTAAAAGGTACAAGAGAAGCTTCGGAATAATGAAAGTTAGCAGAATGATAGAAAAGGATTGATAGAACAATGATGGAAATAAGAAAGCCGAATGATTCAGAACTTAAGAAGGTTATATCACTTTCTCCACAAGCAATATATGAGGGTACTTTAGGGGAAGTAAGACCATCAAATACAAAAGTGGAACAACTTATTACCCCTCTATTGGAGAAGGGGAGCTACTACTTAATAGCATCAGAGGAAAATTGTTTGAAAGGATGGATTCTGTTAGGTAGCAGTAAAGACCAGTTTAGCGATAAGGTGCTTGGTTTTATATATGAATTATTTGTATTAGAAGAGTATAGAGGAAATGGGATTTCCAAATTATTAATGAAAACAGCGATTGATTGTTTACAACAAGAAGGCTATACCGAAATCCGCTTAAGTGCTTTTGCTGGTAATCAAGCGATTAAATTGTATGAACGTATGGGCTTTCAAGCAAGGACAGTATCTATGAGCCTGCTTTTGTAAAATAGTTTAACAATAAATACTACTAATTAAGGAGAACAAGATGACGTACCATATAGAGATTTTGCTGGACAATAATAATGAATTTTTCACTTTTTTAAATACAAAGATTAAAGAATTTAACAATCAATATTCCGTACACCATAGAAATGCAAGAAAAAAAGATTCTGTACAACCTATAAATATAATAGTTTCGGATAATGATAAAAACTGGGTTGGTGGTATAACGGCAGAGGTCTATTGGGAATGGGTTGAAATTAATGATTTTTGGGTAGGCGAAAAATATAGAGGCCAAGGTTTAGGTGGACTTTTACTAGAAAAAACAGAAAAGGTTGCCAAAGAGAAAGGTGCGAAGAAAGCTCTATTGACTACTTTCGAATTTCAAGCCCGATCCTTTTATGAGCTAAAAGGATACAAAGTAGTTGGTGAAATAAAAGATTACCCACCGGGCAGTAGTTATTATACGATGGTAAAGCCGTTAATGGATGAAAATACATATTATTAAATTAAGAAGTGCAGAGGTCGGATGTACATAAGCTATTTTATAGTAACGAAAGTGGAGGGTTTTATATGCTTTTTTATACAGTTACATGTTTATTTTGCAAAAAAGAGTTCAAGCTTTACGACAATGACCCACAGTATCAAAAGTTTAAACGTAACATGAAAGGAAAATTTTCTTGCCCTACGTGTAAAGAACGAATCGAAAGCGATGCAAGGAAAATGAGATTTTGAGAAATCAGCGATAAAAATGGTTAAGTAGAATGATTGATAAATAATGATAACGCTTATTTTAGGAGCAATAGATTTTTTAGTCTCGGCTTTATTCGGACTGGTTTCTATGAAACCTAGACCAAGAGGTTGGATCTGATATTAGTATTATCAGTTCATATTTAATTGATCCAATGAATAATCCACATTTACCGCTGAATATTTCTTTGGGCCATATGATTTCGGATTAATGTAATCTTGTAAATTATTAATATAAATTGTAAGGAGAGGAAATAATGTCGGGATTTCTAGGAAATGCAATGATTATTATCCCTATTATAGCTGGCGGGTTAACTTCCCTAATTTTATCAAAAACATTTAAAGAGAAGGAAAAAGTAGATAAAGGCTTTGAATTTATTTATTTTAAACTAACTTATAGAAGAAAAATGATACGATCTCTAACTTCTTTGCCAATTGTAATTATTGCATTACTTATTATCTATTATTACTCAAATTGGAGTTTAGAATTTTATATAACCTTTGTTCTATTGGTTTTATTGATTGGATTGGCTCAGTTTATATATAACTTTAAAAAATGGAAGGAAGTAGTGGAACAATAACTGGCACTGACGCTTATATTCATAGACTGTTTTCTAATTCTGTAGACATTGAGAAAAAGACAGGATGAAGATATGCAATTTAATGAAATCTGCGGTCAGTGATACAAAAAAATGTAGAAGATCTTACTATAGTTAAGGTATTGGGTTGCCTAGGCAGCTCTTTTTTCTTATGAAATGTAGCACAATAAAATAGATCCAGCATTATAATTAGATGAAACTACAACATTAAATTATTGAGGGTGAGACAAAATGTTCAATCAAAAAAGAATACGAGATTATGGAGTGGAGATTGGTCGATTAAAGACTGGAGAGCTTAATGCAATAACAGACGTTAAAGGAGTTACAGTCGGCCATGTGACGCTGAGCGAAAAAAGTATGCAAACGGGAGTTACAGCCATTTTGCCACACCAAGGCAATATCTTTAAAGAAAAACTGATTGCTTCCAGCCATGTTATCAACGGTTTCGGAAAAACAATGGGTACTATTCAAATGTCGGAGTTAGGCACTTTAGAGACACCAATTCTGTTAACGAATACCCTGAGTGTAGGGCTAACTGCAGACGTATTAATTGATTATATGCTTGAAAATAATCCTGAAATAGGACGGACTACTGGAACGGTAAATCCCATAGTCGGTGAATGCAATGACATGTTCTTAAATGATGTAAGGGCAAAGTTTGTGAAGCCTGAAGACGTTCTTCAAGCGCTTGAAAACACTTCGACTGAATTCAAAGAAGGATCCGTTGGTGCTGGGACTGGAATGCTTTGTTATTCCCTAAAAGGAGGGATTGGTTCTGCTTCAAGGATAATGGAAATGGAACAGGGGAAATACACGATCGGGGTTTTGGTTTTGTCGAATTTCGGTATATTAAGTGATTTGTTAGTTAAAGGCAAGGCGGTCGGTCAAGAATTGAAAGAAGCAATCCTCGAATCTTATAAAGAAGAGGATAAAGGATCTATTATGATTATCGTTGCAACCGATCTTCCAGTGTCGGAGAGGCAATTAAATCGGATTATAAAAAGATCAGTGACAGGTTTATCTAGAACAGGTTCTATTATTACAAATGGAAGTGGAGAGGTCATCATTGGATTCTCCACAGCTAGCAAGATTCCGCATGAAAAACCAGAACATCTTCAGTCAATCATTCAAATTCATGAAGAAGAAATAGATTTGGCTTTTAGAGCTGTCGGAGAAGCAACAGAAGAGGCAGTATTGAATTCACTAGTAACGGCAGAAGCCATAATAGGAAGAGATGGAAATGAAAGACCAGCTTTTAAAGATTTAATAAAGAAATTTGATATTTTGCTTAATTGAATGTAAGGAATCATGCCAATTTTTCAGGTTTCTTGAACTAACGATACAAATTAATTCAAGAAGGAGAATCATGTTTTATCTAGAAATTAGGTATAAGTCTATTTATAAAAGGAGATAAAAAAAGTGAATTATAAAGTAAAAACCTATGAAGATGCCATAAAAGTAATCGAAGAGGTTGGTATACTCCCTCTTGCTCCTTTAATACCTGACTTCCCTTCACTAAATACCATTACCTTACCAGAGTATTGGCATTCTGAAACTGAGTTCGATCCTTGGATTTGGAGGACAAAATTCTCGACTGATGGAGTTGCAGGATACGGTAAATTTATTAAGAAAAAATCAATATTAGTTTCACGTCAGCTTCTTCCGTATGTAAAAAAGGTCTTAGGTTATGATGAGACCGTTGAGCAACGATATTATAATGGGAACGTTTCAAAAGAGGCGTTTGAAATTTACAAAATAATTAGCCAACTGGAAGGGATAGATACAAGGGCCTTAAGGATAAAAGCAGGTCTAAAGGAAAGTGATAAAAAAAAGATATTTGAGAACGCATTGTTAGAGTTGCAAGGATCAATGGATATTGTAATTTCAGGCATACAGGAGAAGAGAAATGAAACCGGTGAAAAAAATGGGTGGAGTAGTACAGCTTTTGAGACATATAATTCTTGGGCTAATCGAAATAAAATAGACACTATAAATATAGATAAGGCGGAGGCAAGAAAATATCTTATATCCTTTTTCACCAATATATGCAGTATAGAATCACTGAAGAAACTGGAAAAAGTATTTGCATAGCGGGGCCAAGGCAAGAGGTGTTTTAACAAAGGAGAAAAGGAATGTCTCGCAGCAAGCATATTAAGTATTTCCGTTATGGATGGGATATCATAGATTTAAGAGAGATTTTAAATTTTGTGAACAAACAACGAAAATGTTTAAAAATTTTAAGTTATGGATGTAACTTAGAATATGATTTAATGAACAAACTAATAAAAAAACATTTGGCATCAGAAATTGAAACACGAAATGAACCATGTATGGAAATAAGTTTTGAATCCTATGATGCTAATTTTGAGAATCAGGACCTAGGCGAGAATTTTTTTAATGTATTTAAAGTAGACGAAAGTAGATTTATCCAATTTGAAATGGAGCTAAAGCAGCTTACAGGTAGGCATATTCGATGTCACTACAATATAAGAGGGCATTTCGAAGTGCAGTTAGATGGCAAACAGTTTTCTACTCTAGTCTATAAAACCTTGGATTGTTTAGCTGTTTATCGTGAGGCAATAGAAGGTCAATACTTATTTTTCATCGATACAGAGTCAGAAGATAATGAGGAAATTAGACATAAAATGCATTTGTTGCCCCAAAATTTACAATCGCTCAATTTACCAATATATTTCACAGAAATACAGAAAGAAGTGTATGTGAAAGATTGGGTTCGTCGCATAATGGAGTATATTGGATAATATATTATTACATTTACTACCACTAAGGAGAAATCCAATATGAAATGGAAAAAATACATAGAATCTATATCAACAGAATATCACGTTAATGCACCAGCAACCAATGCGGAAATAATGCATATTAAAGATGAATTGAACATTCAAATATCCGAAAAGTTACTAGAACTTTTCCGTGAAACAAATGGAATATTTGATAGGTATGGATGTCCGCTGATTTGGTCAACGAAACAAATAGTAGAGGACAATTTATTTTTTAGAAATTTCGATGGCTACAAGGATATCTATATGCCATTTGATCACTTACTGTTTGTTTCGGATGCAGGAAATGGAGATTTATTTGGTTACAGAATTTTAAACGGGAGTATTCAGGATGATGAAATATACGCATGGAATCATGAAGACGATAGCAGAACATGGGTCTCCTCTTCGTTAGAAAACTTTGTAAAGGGTTGGATTTCAGGAGAGATTACTGTTTAGAAGAAACATGGCAAATGAGAGGTGAATAATATGACTTATCAGTTTAGGACTATGACACAAGAGCAGGCAGAAAATATTGCATTTAATTGGCATTATAAGGGTGAATATTCCTTTTATAATATGGAAGCAGATAAAGAAGATTTAGAGGAATTTTTAACTCCTGAAACTCGAGGAAGTTCAACATTCGCTGTAACAAATGATAATAACTTGATAGGTTTTATTACTGTAAACAAAGTAGCTGATAAAACTTTTGATATTGGTTTAGGAATGAGACCTGATCTAACAGGTAAAGGAGAGGGAATAGAATTTTTAAAAGAGGGACTCGTATTTATTAAAACCAAATATCAACCTGAAAAACTAACTTTATCAGTAGCAACTTTTAATCAAAGAGCTATTACAGTATATAAAAGGATTGGTTTTAAAGAAAAAGAGACTTATATGCAACATACAAATGGTAGCACATTTGAGTTTTTAAGAATGGAGTTCCGTTATGATTTCATAGAGTAATGATACCATGAGAGATGGTGGGGGAGATTAAATGCACCAGTTAAAACAAATTATAGAGAAATTAAAATTGAACTTACTTACCATTGATGATGTACCTGATTCATTTAGCTCAACTGTGTATAAAATAAAGCTAGTAAATCAGCAGATCGTATACCTTAAAATTCCTTACTCTAAAATAAAATTAGTACGTGAGTATGAAGCGATAAAAATATTAAGTGATACATTACCAGTTCCTAAATTATTAGCATATTGGGAAGGGAACGATGAAATACCAGGTGCCCTTCTACTATCAGCGATTCAAGGAGAACCTCTTTCTCGAATAGTTGATGAGAAACTAGCTTTTGATATAGGCGTTAACCATGCAAAATTACACAACGTTTCACCACAAGAAAACATTACATATCAGGGAATTTCAAATGTTTATGATCAATGGTCTACATTTCTTGAAACGCATTTTTATAGTTTTGCAGAAGAAGTAAAAGAGGCGATACCAGTGGATTTATTGGAACAATCCATTGAATTATTTGAAGAGCTACGCAAATCTCTTCCACCCCCAGATGGACCGAGCTTTATACATATGGATTTTCGACCGGCAAACATAATTATCCAACACAATCAAGTTTCAGGAATTATTGATTTTGAGAGTGCACGCTTTGGATCGACGGAAATGGATTTTACAAAAATTAACCGTGATATATTTATGACAAATCCACGAACACTAGAAGCCTATCAAAAGGGATACAAAACAATTCGCCCACTCATAGATTTAGAAGTTGTCTTGCCATTTTATCGTTTCACTGATGCATTTAATTCATTAGGGTGGTGTAAAAAAAGAGGAATAGAAAAACATCAGAAGTTTTTTAATGAGAACTATGTTATCTTAAAATCAATACTAATGAATATGTAATTGCTTTGAAATAGAATAGTTGAAAGGGGTTGCACAAATTGTACTTTCTTTTTATAGCTCCTGTCCTTGGAGTATTGTGGTTTTTGAATCTTGTCTTGTTAATAGAAAAGATGAAGGTCAATAAAAATTATCACAATCAAAAACTACTCGGTGCTGTTCTTACATTTTTTCTTGTGTTATCGATTGTACTATCCCCTCTATTTATTGGGTAACGATTTGTGCAATATTATATTACAAGTTATATCAAAAAATCGAAAGAGAGTTGATATTATATGGAAACAAATATAACAACAAAATTTAACATACGTAAACCTGCTAATGATGTATTTGAAGCAATTGTAGATCCTAATAAGATAGCAAATTATTGGTTTTCATCTGGAACTGCAAGATTAGAACAAGGGAAGAAAATTACTTGGAGATATGATGAGTATAATGCACAAGTAGAAATAAATGTTTTGGAAGTCATTGACTATAAAAAGATTGTTTACTCATGGGGAGAATATGACGAAGAAACAGTTGTCACCATAACATTAAATGAATTGGATAATAGGGGTACCCTAATTGAAGTCACTGAATCTGGTTTTAAGGAAAATGATCCTGACATAGTAAACAAGATGATTGGTCAAAAAGAGGGCTGGGTGTATGCATTGACTTGTTTAAAGGCTTATTTGGAAAATGGAGTAAATAATTTAAGAGCTTCATTAGTTCATTGAGCATATTTTCACGAATGGGTCGAAACATGTAGACAAGTTGGCTTGATAAAAGATAAAGTCCAAGAAGAATTGGTATTAAGATTTTGTAGGGGACAAAGTAATTAAAACTATCGAGTGTTCATGAGCTGTTAAGTCGGCTCTTTTTTTATTAAAGGGGGAAGTATCAAAATGAAAAGAGTAGATGTTGCATATGTCCTTCTGTTTGATGAACTTGAACAGAATGTGTTAATGGTAAAAAACAAAGGTACAGAGTCCTCTTACTATACGCTTCCGGGTGGGGCAGTGGAAAAGGGCGAAACGCTTATGGAGGCTTCGGTACGTGAAGTAAAAGAGGAAACAGGTTTAGATGTCCAAGTTGACGGTATTTTCTCCATAGGGGAAGCATTTTTTAAAGATAGAGGACACCACGCTGTTTTCTTTACTTTTATCGGAAAAATAATCGGTGGAGAAATAAATATTTCCTTTCCGGAAGAAATTGAAGAAGTAACTTGGATGGATGTAAAACAGGCGGAAGATTATATACATATTGCAAGTGGGTTTGAGGGATTACTGCAGGAAAGAAATACGGTTCCATATATTCTTAGAGAATTGGAGAAAAAGGAGTGATTTCTTGAAAACAATTTTGAATTTTACTACTGCATTGGCATTCGGTATTATAGGTTTTTTAATGTTTGGAGGAATAATTGCGGTTGTGGGCTATGAAGGTGCAGCCATTCTAGTTGGTATTATTTTTATTATTTTATTGACGATCATCATTAACTTGCTAATCAAAATCAATAATAATATTGAAAAATTAAATCAGAAATAATTCATTTGAAGAGTAGGGAAAATTGCTGGAATTAAAGGTTATTATAACTTTTGAAGAAAAGAGTATATTAAGCAGTATTTTAAAGATTTTTGGGGAAATCCTAAGAATAAAAGAATTGTTAAAATAGGGCCATTCCATTTTTTAATAACATTAAGGGGGATGTTTGTTTGAGAATGAGAGTTGCACCACTTCCGCATCGATATGCAGTTTGTGCACCCGAAGGTATGCCTATAAAGACGTTTTATAAAGATGTATTCGAGGAAGTTTTCATTTTTTATCATCCTTTTATAAAACCAAAAACGATTGCTTATGAATTATTTATGCCGGAAAATTATCCAAGTAGAAGTGAGATTAGTGAACACTGTGAAAAGATTACTTGGAAACAGTTTTTAGAGTTATCGGGGATTCAAAATTTTCAACATTTAGATATTGGTTTGAGGACTTTAATTTTAGGATTAAACAAAAAATTTGCAAATGAAGATCTAGCGAATATGATTCGAGTAGTGTGTGAGAAGAAAAAGATTATTGCTCCGGAAGAAGGATGTTTCCCAAACTTTCTTATGAGTGATTTACTTTCCGCTATTAAAAAGGAAGGACATGAATGGATCTGGTACGGAGATGAGTTTTGTTCAGAACGACAATTAGTTTTTATGGATGATTTGATTGTAGATCACAATATTTTTCCTCTACGTCCAAAGAATCTCTTTACTCATGAGAACGAAATATTGATAACGACGCATTGGGATAGTCACTTTTCCTTGTTATGTGGGGCTAAGAACGTCATAACTAGCATAGTAGAAGCAAGTAATTTGGAAGGTTTTTATTGTACTGAACATACAAAAATGTATTGGAGCTTATAAAGGAGTGAAGAGTTGAAAAGAGCTGTCTTTTTAGATCGTGATGGTGTAATAAATGAAGTGCTGACGAATCGCGTTAAATTTGTGAATAAGCCGCACGAATTATATTTCTTACCAGGTGTTCCGCAAGCAATAAAAAAATTAAACGCTTTTTTTGATTACATCTTTGTCGTAACTAATCAAGGGGGTGTTGGATTAGGCTATATGAAAGAAGCGCAGCTCCAAAAAATACATGACCATATGATTGCGGAACTAAAGAAAGATGGGGCGACTATTCATGATGTGTCCTATTGCCCGCATAAGCCAAAAGCGGGCTGTGATTGTCGTAAGCCAAATAGTAAATTAATAACAGATCTTGGTGAAAAATATAATATTGATTTAGCTCATTCGTATATGGTAGGTGATACCGACACGGACATCATTGCTGGTAAAAAAGCTGGTACAAAAAGTGTTTTTTTGGGTAAGAGTGATCCAATTGCAGATGCCGTTTTCCCCGACCTAGTTACTGCTGCGGACTGGATTATCGAAGACGCAACAGAAAGTTGAGAAGGATACAAAATGATTGGTAGAATATTCTCTTTAGTGTACTTTTTTATTTTTACAAAAGAATTGGATAAAGCGTGTCAAAGGGTATAATAAATTTACAGAGACTTTTGTTCTTTATTAGATAGTAGAAAAAATATTGGCAATAGAAAAAGGTGATACGATGACCAAAGGAAATAATAGAGAGACTGGGTGGAATTTCGACAACAGTTACGCACGTCTACCAGATCCATTTTTTACAAGCCTTGACCTTAACCCGGTGCATACTCCTAAGTTGGTTATGCTCAATGATAATCTGGCATCTTCTTTAGGGCTTAGCAGTGAAGCATTACAAAGTAAAGATGGTGTAGCAGTACTAGCAGGTAATAAAATACCAGAAAATGCTTCTCCTCTTGCCCAAGCTTATGCGGGACATCAATTCGGGCATTTCAATATGTTAGGAGATGGTCGGGCGATTCTACTTGGCGAGCAAATCACACCTACTAATGAGCGATTTGATATTCAGCTTAAAGGAGCAGGAAGAACTCCCTATTCACGCGGAGGAGATGGCAGAGCTGCTCTCGGTCCTATGCTTAGGGAATATATCATTAGTGAAGCAATGCATGGACTAGGCATCCCTACTACCCGAAGCCTAGCGGTGGTGACGACGGGTGAACCAGTAATCCGTGAAAAGAATTTACCTGGTGCAATCCTAACAAGGGTCGCCTCTAGCCATCTGCGTGTAGGCACTTTTCAATATGCTGCTCAATGGGGTCCTGTAGAAGATTTACGTAAGCTGGCTGATTATACATTACAACGACATTTTCCTGACGTTGAAACAGGTCAAAACAGATATATTTCCCTTCTGCAAGAGGTGATTAAACGACAAGCAAAGCTAATTTCAAAATGGCAGCTAGTTGGATTTATTCACGGAGTGATGAACACAGATAACATGAGTATTAGCGGTGAAACAATTGATTATGGACCATGCGCATTCATGGATACCTATGATCCATCAACCGTATTTAGTTCTATTGATGTCCAAGGTCGTTATGCATATGGCAACCAGCCGCAAATTGGTGGTTGGAATTTGGCACGATTTGCTGAAAGCCTATTGCCACTTCTACATGATAAAGAGGAAGAAGCGGTAAAGATTGCACAAGAGGCGATTGAACAATATCCGAAGTTATATCAATCTAATTGGCTAGCGGGAATGAGATCTAAATTGGGGTTATCTGATGAAGAAATGCAAGATAAATTACTGATTGACGAACTTCTGAGTTTGATGCAAAAGTATAAAGCAGATTACACAAATACTTTCCGTGCACTAACTTTTGATAAACTTGAGGATACGGGTTTGTTCGGCAAGAAAGAATTTGACCAATGGTATAAGAAATGGCAGGAAAGACTAAATAGACAACAGGCATCAAAAGACACTGTACATGTGCTGATGGGAAATAGTAATCCCGCGGTAATACCAAGGAATCATCGAGTAGAAGAGGCACTAGATGCCGCTGAACAAGGGGATTTTACTGTAATGGAGCGGCTTCTGAAGGTGCTTTCAAATCCTTTTGCCCATTCTACTGAACAAGAGGAGTACACTACATTGCCTGCCCGTTCAAGTGGTCCGTACCAAACTTTTTGTGGCACATAATATAAAAAATCGCTCAATATTAAATATGTCCCTACAATGTTCTTTAACTAGTTAACATTATAGGGACATATATTTATTTTATTTGTTGAGATGGTATACATTCCAAATATCAGGTGTCTCTGCGCCAATATACCAAGCAGCGACACCACCTAATTTATATTGGTTCACCATGTTTATTCGGAGCTGAATAGATTGTTTATCTTCCATCCATATTTGGTGTTTCTCTCCGTTTGTACTGTATTCGATATAGTTCTGCTGCGTATTTTGATCCCAAACCTTTTTAAGAGCTTTGGAGGAAATTATTCTTTCGACCTCAGTCATTGTTCGATCTATACTTTTCACTTTTTTTGTCGTTAAATTAGTTACCCATTCCCTCGTGTAGAATGGTACTCCGAGAATGATTTTATTAGAAGGTACATCATTCATCAAAAGCTCTATCCCTTTTTTAGTCCAAGGCATAGACGCTATGGATCCTGGTATTTGGCTACCTCCCCAATGTTCCTCATAGCCCATCAAAATAATATAGTCAGCAACTTCCCCTAGCTTTTGACGGTCCAAGCTACCTGACCAAAAAGGATCGATATTTTCTCGTGTAACGTCAACGGAAACTTTAATATTATGTGGCTGAAGAACCTTTTTAAGTTCGGTTATAAAAAGAACAAAGTCTTGCTTGTTTTTCGGATCGATATTTTCAAAGTCCACATTGATCCCATCACTCTTTGTTTGAACTAATGAATTCTTAAGCGTAGTAACTAATTTTTGGCGTTTAGTAAAATTATTTAATACAGAGTCAGTCATTATGGGATCGAATTTATTTCCGAACAATGGCCATACCTTTTTACCTTTATTATGTGCATCCTTCACATATTTTGTATCCACTTTGATGGAAACAAAATTGCCTGAATTGCTCAAAGTATACCAACGGGGGGACACGACATTTAAATTCGAATGATTCAGTTGTTGTGTATAATTTTGAGAGTTACCGTTATATTTCCACCCCATGATGATTCGTTCTTGATTCTTTTGTAGTATGTCCGACTTCTTAACCCATCCCTTTTTATTGCCTAGCAACTGAATTTGCAGATAGTAATCAGGAATATATAATCGTTGTCCAACAAGTATGTTTGATGAACTCAAATGGTTCAATTCTATTAACTCATTAAGAGACACACCAAACTTTTGAGAAATTTTCCAAAGTGTATCACCAGAAATTGTACTATGCATAATAGGAGAGGTTAAATCTCCTGAATCGGTGGAGAGGATAGGAAATTCTTCTCCTTTTTTTAAGGTTGTAATTACGGGCGAATCTTGGTTGGGTAAACTCAATACGTTGACATTATTTATTTGAGCAGTTCCAATCAAAAGCGAATTGCCAGAGGCTTCTCCTTTAGCTGGAAAGAAACTTAGTAATAGGATTATTATCATTACAGCATGAACTATTTTTTTCATTTATTACGTACACCTCTAGGTTGATAGTAGTATAGAACTAAACTAGAATACTATAGATGAAATGTAATAGATACAGGTACTTTGTGGTAGTGCAACCAGTGGTGTTTTTCTTTAAACATAGAATCATAATGAGCTATTAATTCGGCTGCTGGATCCTTAAACGGCTCGTTAATATAACGATAACGGGGAACTGGATAAAATCTTTTTAAGTATAGACTCAAATGATTTGTCATCCATAAATTTCACACACTCTATATTGGGTGGAACTCCAAGAGGAAAGAGCTATTCTATTTTGGCAATAATTTTAAAAAAGTTTCAATAAACGGATTGAATAATAGAATACGAGAAGGAATTTTGAAGATTAAAGAGAATACATGGAGTGGGTGTTCTTTTCATCTCTACTGAAAAGTACGGTTTGGTTGAAGTGGAATAAGGTTCCTCCACTTTACAAAAAGAAAGCTGATATTGCTACCATTTGTTAGAGAGAATGAACTACTTCGATGTAATTTGAAGAATAATAGAGGAGGAATAATGTTGAAAAAACATCATGCAGTGAAGTTGTATGATTATCATGTTTGGGCGAACAATAAAATGTTTGGAAGATTGAAAGAATTGCCGAAGGAAATATATGATCGAGAAATTCAAAGTGTATTTCCCACGATTGCAAAAACGCTCGTTCATATTTATACGGTGGATACAATATGGCTTGGAGTAATGCGGGAGAATAGTATGGATGAGATTCAAGCTTCCTTGGGTCAAGTACAAGAGAAGTCAAAGGGTAAAGGTCTGGAAGAAATGGAGAGGCTATTCCATGAACTGTCAGAAGAGTATCATAGTTTTCTTATCGATGAAAGTGATTTGGATAGGGATGTTTCCCCTGTGCATCCTCAATTTGGACGTTTAGAAACTCAGCTTTCCGAATTGATTCAACATGTTGTCAACCACGGTACATACCATCGTGGTAACCTTACGGCGATGATACGTCAACAAGGCTATTCAAGTGTACCTACTGATTATGTTTTCTATCTTTATGAGATTAATTCAAAGAAATAGATTTAGCTTAAAACTTTTAAAATAGCTGAGAACCCAGAGAACATAAGTTATAGCTTTCGAATCTGCCGTATCTTTAGAACTACTTTTATATGCAGATGATCAACGAGAGAAGCAAAAAGGCAGAGTACTATATTATACGATACTGTCCCTGTGGAAAAAACAATATTGGAATACTAAGCGTTTGTCTCACACAGGGACGGTTACTGGATCTTTTATTACTCAGAGTAACTTTGGCTATTCTATAGATAAAGCTGGATGTTCCCAGTAACTATCCGCAACAGATGAGAGATTTTCTGCATGAAAGTTTTTAAAATTTATTTTATCCAATGTTTCTCTGCTCATGAATGCTATCATCACATCTCCATTTTCTACATGCCCATAACGATCAGAAAGGGGGGCTTGAATGATTAACGTGGCCTGGGAAACTTCCTTATGAGATTTCATCGCTTTCATAAATTCTACTGTTCTGGATAAGAAAAATTGTTTTGCGGAACTAGTCGATTTAATATTTTCCTCCAAAGCAATAGCTTCGACTACTCCGCTTTCGAATCTAGATGAAAGAACAGCCTTTTCCTTTTCTAAATTAGTTACTCCGAAATTTTTCATGATTAATTCGGCTGCAATCACTTCAGGAGTCTTATTTTTTTGTGCCATTTTCTCCATTAACTCTTCTTTTTCCAGTTTCTTATAGAATGGAGAGTAGGTAACTTCCATTCTATCTGTTTCCAACTTCTCTACTTGTTTTATAATATTTTCTACAATCCCAATTCCTAAAATTAAAATGATCACTAGAAACCACCAGCGTTGGTAAAAATGATGCTTCGTATTATCTGCCAAAGTAAATCTCCTTTCGTAACTACATATCTTTTATTTTATGCATGATAGAAAGTGAAATATGTCTATATTAGGTCCCGGTACCAATAGTTGAATATGTCCAAGAAAATAATTACAATGAACATGATGTAATTTTAATAGGAGGCGATGTAGATGTATAGAACAGTAAACGATTTTATTGAAGAGTGGACTATTGCAGGAGAAGGAACACTTCGAGTGCTAAACTCATTATCTGATGAAAAGCTGGATCAAGCTATTGTGGAAGGACATAGTACCCTAGGTTGGTTAGGTTGGCATATTGCGACAAGCCCAGCATTTTTCGCTGGTTTAGTAGGACTAAATGTTGAATCGGCTATTAAAGGAAACAAAGAAGAGGTTAAAGTTGCAGATATCGTGGAAACCTATAAAAAAATGGTTGAAACCGTTAAGCAGGAAGTAGAGTCGAATTTAACAGATGAAAAATTGGCGGAGAAAATGGAAAGCTTTGCTGGAGAAACGACTCGAGGTGCTCTGCTTCGTAAACTAATCGACCATCAAACCCACCACCGTGGTCAAATGACTGTTCTGTTACGCCAAGCAGGATTGCCGGTACCTGGTGTGATGGGCCCAACAAAAGAAGCACAACAGTAAAAAAAAGTGTCTCTGAAGGAAAATAACTCCCTTTCAGAAGACACTATTTTTATTAAAGATTCATATTTACAAGAATTTTACATTGACTTCGGTCTTTTGTTAATGCTTCAAAACCTTTTTCAACAATATCATCTAGGGAAATTTCACTTGTAATTACTGCATTACCATCGATCACCCCACTAGCAAGTAAACGAATAACTTCTGGAAAAATACTTGCATAGGCAAATGAACCGCTGATTTTCACTTCCGGTGAAACAACTGCATTAGGATTGAATTCTACTGGTTTTTCCCAAACACTTACGATTTTAAATTCGCCACCTGGATGTACAGAGTTGACGCCACTTGTGAATGTTGCTTGAACACCGGCTGCATCATATGCTACATCTACGCCACCGTTTGTTTTTTCACGAATGAAAGCAACAGCATCTGTATCGATTGGATTAATAGCATGGGTTGCACCTAGTTCAACAGCTTTTTGGCGTCTTTCGTCCGAAACTTCTACTACAAATATTTCACTAGCGCCAGCAGCTTTAACTGCTTGCAATACTAATAATCCAATTGGGCCAGCACCAAAAATAGCTGCTGTATCTCCTAATTTTAATTGACTTTGACGAACAGCATGAACTGCAACTGCAGTCGGTTCAACAAGAGCCCCTAGCTCTAAACTCATATTTTCAGGTAATTTATATACATTTTCTTCTTTAATAACTGCAAATTCTGCAAATCCGCCAGAAATAGTATATCCATAAGATTGTCCATGTTTACATAGATTTGAATATCCTCGTTTACAATTCGCACATTTTCCACATGGAATAGGTGGTTCAATTGCAACAGAGTCTCCTACTTTTATATGTGAAACTCCATTAGCCACTTCAACAACGACACCTGCAAACTCATGTCCTAAAACCGGTTGCGTGCGAAATGCATATGCACCTCCAACATATTCATGCATATCACTACCACAAATACCTGCATATTCTACTTTAACTTTTACCATACCATCTTCTAATGCTGGCATTTCTGCTTCTTCTACTCGGATATCTTTTATTCCATAAAATTTTGCTGCTTTCATGTAGTTCATTCTCCTTGTATTTACTCATTTTTTGCGCGAAGGCCATTTAAAATATAGCTAACAGCTAAGTTAGCAACTTGATCGGTTGTAAGATCTAATGAAGAACGATTTAGGAATGGATTGTTGAAGGAATACATTAAAGTTCCCATCACAAAGTTAACAGATACATCGATTGAATCAAAATCGATTGTCTTTTGCTCTTTGCATGCTAACAAAATAGACCGAAGCTGTTCCCATGAAGGAAGAAAGACATCCTTTAGCATCTCTAATCTAGGACTATTCATCACTAACTCTTGCTGTAAAATATCAATCAGTTCATATTCTTCTGTTCTATATAGAACGAAATTTCTACAAAAGCTTTTTAAAGAATTCAGTGAATCGCTCAAATCGTAATGCGCGTTCATGAAAGTGTGACGAAGTGGTTCGAATAGTGCATTGAAAACATTTTCTTTTCCACCAAAATGATAAGAAATTAAGGCAAGAGATACACCTGCCTCATCGCAGATCTGTCTTACAGTAGTGCCATCGAATCCTTTTCTCGAAAACAAGAACTTAGCAGATTTTAAAATTTGATCCTTCACATCTTTATTCTTTTCTTTTACGTTAATTTTTTTATGGTTAAAAAGACTCACCTCTTTTTTGAACAAACGTTTAAAACAACTGTACAAGAAATAGCTTACGCCTGTGCAGGACCATTGTCAATTTAATAGATTGTTATTAAGAGAACTATAATAGAAATGCATAGGATATAAAGGGTTTGAGTGAAAGATGTCGAATTCAAACAGTAAGAGGGGGATCAAGATGGTTTTAGAAGCCGCAGTAGATGCAATTGTATGTAGTATAAAGAAGGATAAAAGGGTCCAAGCGATTTTTTTAAAAGGGTCCATGGGGAGGGGAGAACAGGACGAACATTCGGATATCGATTTATATTGCTTAGTGAATGAAGAAGATGAGGAAGAGTTTCTTCGTAGTAGGCTTCATCATTTAGAAAACTATAAAGAACTGCTATTTTATGATGAAATTTTCATCGTGGCACCACAAATTATTGCTATCTTTGAAAATTTAGTGCACCTAGACTTGTTTACAGTGACAGAAAATACATATATCGAAAAGGACTTTTTAAAAGTTCTATACGACCCACACTTGAAAATGGAGAAATATAAACAGACTCAGAATCTAAATTTATCTGAAATAGAATTTCAAGATGCAGTGGATGATGTAGCCTGGTTCCTTTTCCAATATAAAAAATCAGCGGCACGGGGCAATGATATATGGTCAGTTAGCATGCTCCATCAAGTTTCGACCCATCTAGCAAGAGTGCTATTACATCGGTATAATCCTGAAAGGGCCCAATTGGGGTTGAAAACATTACAGACATCACTTCCCAAAGAAGTCATGCATGCAATCAATGAAGTTTATGATCACATGACCCCGCAAAAACATCCCCATGCTGTAAAGCTTATATGTGAATTGCTATCAGAGATAACTGATTAGGTTTTCTCTGAAATAGCCGACCCTCATAAGATTAAACCTTTGGGGGAAAGGATGATTTCTTTTTACCTTTAGATTCAAAAGGAAGTCTCGCAATAAGTGTTAAAAATGGTTATGATAAATGAATGGTTAGTTAAAGAAAAGAGGCGATTATATGAGTGAACAATCAAATACTATACTACCTAAAAAAACATGTACGATTGAGAAGTTAGTTACAATCCCGAAAGACGTAGAAAAAGTGCTAAATGGCGAAAAGACGGCTACCCGCCGAAATGGAGTTTATGCCGATCTTGGTGAAATAATGGTACTTGGCGATAAAAAGTTCCGAGTAGATGCAATTTATTCACAAACACTTGGTGAAATGACGGACGAACATGCACGACAAGAAGGCTACACTTCTATGGAAGAATATAAACAATCCATCCTTGCGATGCATGCGAAAATGCCTTGGTTGCCAACAATGAAAGTATGGGTGCATGAATATAGCCCAGTAGAAAAGTAAATTATAAAAAAGATGTGCATCTGATCGGTGCACATCTTTTTTATAATCAATCATCTAGGTGCTAAAATTATGAAAGCGCTCCGCTACAAAAGTCAGATCCTCCAAAAATAGGGGGCGTAAGTTTGGACGACGTCTAATTGCAAGTGGATGGTAAGCGACTGTAGTTTGAAACCCGCGCACATCGTACCAACTGCCCCGCATTGATTTGACATCGGCGTCGGGATTTTGAAAAAAAGATTGGACAGCCACGTTGCCTAAACAAAGAATAATAGCGGGCTTTTTCTCGTTAAGCTGCTGTTCTAAGTGTTGCATACAAATGGAACGTACCAATTCTTTGTCATATGCACGCACAGGTTTTCTTTTAAGTATAAAAGTAATGTACAAATCATCTATTTTCAAGCCAGCTTCATTTGCTACATCTTGAAGCGTTTGTCGTGTTCCACAAACAAATGACTCTCCTTTGTTGTCCTCACGTGCTCCCGGATTATCAAGAATAATCATAATCGGAGCTTTTGGATTTCCTTCACCCCAAATCATTCGCGTTCCTTGTTCATACAGACCGCATTCCCGACAATATATGAGGTGAGGGGGAGTTGGTTCCTCCTTTAGCATTTTCAGGAAAAAATCATTCATTAGTTTCAGCTCACTCTGTTTTTATTTTCAATGCGAAAAGCTTTCCCCTTTTCAATGGATTTGAAACAACCATGACTTACAAAAGCCTCAAATGGTTATTCCATTAAAGGATTTTAAACACCGAGTGAAGAATATTCTATTAAGCAAACATAGTTTGTAGTTAGTTTCATAGAAAAGAGGACATAAAATGTTGGAAAAAGACGGATTTTTTATTAGCACGGATAAAAGCTTTTTGGATATAGAGGTTATTTATGATTTTTTAAGTAATGAATCATACTGGCTGAAAGGGACGACGATGGAAATAGTAAAAGCGTCGATTGAAAATTCAGTATTTTGTTATGGAGTTTATGAAGGAAATCCAGCTAATGGCTCCGCCAAGCAAATTGGATTTGCACGTGTCGTATCCGATCTTGTCCGGTTTTCATGGTTAGGAGATGTTTTTATACTACCCGAATACAGAGGTCGCGGGCTTAGCAAATGGTTAGTAGGCATAATTACGGAACATCCAAAGTTAAAAGGAACCAGTTTTCAACTCGCAACAAATGATGCGCACACTTTGTATGCACAATTTGGTTTTAAGCCATTAGATAGAATTGAAAATCGAATGGCAAGACCGCTAGACTGGGATGCTATAAACGCAGTATATAAATCGTAATAGAATTTAACAAATAAAACGAGGTGTCAATTGATGAGTAAAATAATAACCTATTACAATCAATTTGATGAATGGGGGAGACTAGATAGGGAGCCAATTGAATTCCGAGTAAATTGGCACTATATAGAAAAGTATCTGCCTAAAGCTGGCAGGGTGTTAGATAATGGAGCAGGACCTGGAAAATACTCCATGAAACTTGCTAAAGAAGGATATCAGGTAACGTTAACAGATTTAACCCCTAGATTAGTCGAAATTGCAAAAGATAAAGCACAAGAACTAGGTTTACAAAACAAGTTTGAAGGATTTTATCCAGCGGACGCACGAGAACTTAATATGTTGGAAGATGAGCAATTCGATGCGTCATTAATGCTAGGGCCAATGTATCACTTACAGGAAGAAAAAGATCGCATTAAGGCGGTTCAAGAATTACATAGAGTAACTAAAAAGAATGGGATAATCTTTGTTGCCTTTATGCCAAGAATTAGACATATTCTTACCTCACTTTTACATCCTGATAATTGGAAGCCAAATGATAAGATGGATTCAATTGTTCAATTTTCTCAAACGGGGTGTTTTAACCATGAAGAGGAAGGGCGTTTTACAGGTGCCTACTATTTCAACATTGAAGATATTAATCCTTTTATGGAATCCCAAGGTTTTGATTCGGTACAGTTGATAGGTTCTAACGTTGGAACTATACTGTCCAATGAAAATTGGAATTACTGGAAGGACAAAGGAGAACAAGAAGTTGAAAAAATAATAGAACTAATCATTGAAAAAGGAACTGATCCCTATATTCTTGGGATTTCATCTCATTTGCTTTATATTGGAAGAAAAAAATAAATATTTTTAGGATTAGAAGTGTTATATATAATTCATAACAACACAGAAAGCTCTGTTCTCTCTTGGAACAGAGTTTTATAATATGGAGTTTACATGTTGGCATTTCTAACTTCTACCCTAATAGAATAAAAGTAGCGATTCATCTACAATGCTTTTGGGTACATATAGGTTAATGAAGGGTGTGAGGTTATGGTATATGTAAAAATGATCGTTCAAATACTCGTTATTGCATTCTTTATTTTTTATGTAAGCGGACGATTAATGGGCTCGCAGATTAACTTTATGAAACGGGTTATGTCTGTTTTTATAAGTGTGGCGTTTACCTCTATTGTGTATTGGTATTCGTATTTGCGAGGGACAGATTATTTAGAAGATGTTTATGTATTTATGGATGTACGAACGATTATTTGGATCGGGAGTATGCTGCTTATTTCCATGTTGCTGTACCTCTTTTTTGAATTGTTTGATCCAATGGCGATTGGCGAAAAAGGGGAGCGTATACCAAGGCAGAAGTCACTGTTTTTACGTTTACGGAACCAGTGGAGAAGCCAAAAAAGATTGCGCCAAGTTGTCCAAATTGCTATGAAAAATGGAATCTCGCGAACATTAAAGTATGCTAGACATCGAGAAAATGATCTTGATTTGGCTATTGCATTTCGAGATACGCTGGAAGAGTCTGGCGGGATTTTCATCAAATTTGGTCAAGTGCTATCTACTCGAAATGATCTTTTTCCGAAAGCTTTTGTTAAAGAGTTAGGCACACTTCAACAAAATGTACGTCCTCTTTCAAGTGAGCAAGTGAAAACGATATTGGAAAAAACATTACCTTATAAAATGGAGGACGTGTTTTCCCATTTTGATATGACTCCTATCGCTGCTGCTTCCATCGGACAAGTACATAGAGCAGTATTGAGAAAGAACAATGAGCAAGTGGTCGTCAAATTACTTCGCCCAGATGTAAAAGATATGATGAGAGATGATTTGACAATATTAGTAGAATTTGCGCAGTGGGTATCAGATAAGTCTACATGGGCAGAAAACCTAGGATTTCGAGAATTAGCGATTGGATTTGCATCAAGTCTACGGGAAGAAGTAAATTTTGATATTGAAATGCGCAACACGATGCAAGTCGCGACAGCACTAAGGAATAGTCCATATAAAATGAAGATTCCTCATGTCTATTCGGAGTTTAGCAACCATCAATTAATCGTATCTGAATTCGTTTATGGCCAAAGTGTTGCAAAAGGAGATATATTGTTTGCTACTTTAGGTGTAGATAGAGAAGAATTTGCTCGTACTGTATTATTTTCTTTTTTTGAACAAATGTTATTTTCAGGAATTTTCCATGCAGATCCTCATCCTGGCAATATATTTATAAATGAGTCGGATGGAACACCAATTTTGTTAGATTTCGGGGCAGTTGGCAGATTAGCTGAGCCACAGCAAGAGGGGATTAAGTTATTTCTCATGGGAATTCAGCAAAACGATGCAACTATTTTATATGATGCCCTTATCTTACTCGTTGAAGAGCACGAGCATCTTGACAGCGTAAAATTGGAGCAGGCGATGGCTCAAATTTTACTTCGCATTTCGTATGTACCACATATAGAAACCGAAGAGCTTATCCATTCTTTTTTTGAAGTTGCCCGAGATTTTGGCTTATCATTTTATCCTTCTGTTGGTCTAGCATTACGATCATTTATCACATTAGACGGAACTTTACGTTTAATAAAAACTGATTTTAACTTATTCAAAGAAGCAAAGGAATTCTCCAAACACTATATAACTTCTATTATCAAAAGACCATTTAAAGAACCGCTTGCAACAAAGGAGCGATTGGAAGAAGAATTTGCATTGTTGTTGCCAGCCCTTCGCAAAATACCACGCCGTGTTGATAAACTCATGCAACGAGTGGAAAGCGGAAAAATTACGCTGCATCATGATATTTTCTCAGATAAAAAGAATGCAATGTTTGTCACGCAGTTGTTTTCTCGCTTTGTGTTGTTGCTTGTTGGAATTACATTTGGCATAATTTCGGTGTCCCTTTTAGCGATAGCTCAATTCATCGAGGCACCATATGCTGTGTATTTAAACAGTGCTGCATATGTAGGTTTGTTTTTATGTGCCGTGTTGCTCGTCCGTCTATCGATTCAAGCAATACGGTTGATGAAGCGGAGCTAACGGGAAACGCAAGAGGTATAGGATGACCTTCTTGCGTTTTTATATAAGAACAAGAAATTATGTTTCGTTTCATAAATCTGCTGTTTCTGCGAACGATTCTATCTTATATTTTCAGGTGTAAGGATAGAAAAATGTTGCTTCTCTTCTTCCAAAGAGACTCAAGTTTTGATCCCACATCTGGAATGTTTAATCTTTAATCTCCGGGCGTACCCAAAGTTTAGAGAAGTCCACGTATCCAAAGTGTTTCATCTTAATATTCATCAAATCTGTGGAGAAGGGAATTTGCCGTTTTGAAAAGTAAAGTGGTATCAAAATCGAATTTTCAATAAGAGTTTTTTCTATCGTTACGTTTAATGTTGTCCAATCTTGAAACGGAGTTTGGGTATACACGTTTGTAAAATCCTGTCCATTTGAACTCTTTTTTAAAATATCAGCTAAAGAGGAATACCCATTTTGAAGAAAACTAAAGAAGGAGAAATTTTGATTCATCTCGAATACTTCCCCGTGAATAAAAAGGTCTACTTGTTCATTATCAATGCTCTTATTGATTGTATCTTTGAATGAAACCCACTTTGTAATGATTGGAACACCTTCTTTTTCCAAAATCTCCTTTAACCATAAAGAGGTATTCTCTGTATAATTGACAACTTTTAAAACAAGTGGTTCGGAAAAATGGGGTCTTTTCATTTTGGGCATCCTATAGGATTTGCTGTGTCCGATCAGGCATCCTTGATGATTCGGTGAGTATCGCATATCCACTTGGCTTATTTCATGCCGATATTTCGATATTACATAATGTATATAATCGCGTACATCCTTTTGCTGGATTGCTGTGTTTCTGAAAATATTCATCAGCACTACTCCAAAACCGGAATCGCTTTCTACTGGAAATGTCTGAGCGTCTTGTTCAAATGCTGACGATCTATATATTACGTCAAAATCTTTTGGTACTTGAATAAACTCTACTACATCTAATAATGCTCTTTCTCCATAATAATCTTTAAAAGCTAGTAGAATAGTTTTTTGATCGTTGTTTTCTTGAACATAAAAACTGCCTGTTCCGTATAGATTATTTTCAGTTGTTTTATAAATACTAGCATTAATAGAACCAAGCATTTGTAAAAAGTAACTGCAGCTACTAGAGAAGTGAACATCTATAACTAACGGATCTACGGCAACTATTTCTTTTATTGGATTCCATAGTTCCTGATAGAAAGGATGACTGCGTAAGTTTTCTAAACAATTGACCACAATATTTGCATTTAAGATAGAACCATCATGAAACTTTATATCTTTCTTCAAATAAATACGAATCTTGTTTTCGTGTACATCCCAGCTATGAGCAAGCTCAGGAGAGACATATCCATTTACATCAACTGACACTAAACGATTAAAAATCGTCGCTACAATATTAGCGCTATGCACATCAGCTGCTTCTATAGGATGCATCGTCAAAAAAGGATTTTTTCGAGGTACAATGAGCTTGTCATTTGTACTATGGATATAACCAAATTTGGAGCGGAACTTTTCCATCAATCGTAATTTACTATCAATTGACCAATCCCAGAGTAAATATTTACTACTAACCTCTATAGGTTTTTCTTCTATTATTTTCATGAGCCTACCTTCTAAAATGATTTCCACATTTTTTAACCACTCTAGATTAGAAACACTTCCTCTCCCACGCCCAGAAGTAAAAGCTAGCCATCCTTCAGTAGCCCACTTTTGAATATACCTTGTCGTTTGCTTTGGGCTCAGTTGGAGAAACTCCGCTACTTCCCCCTGTTTAATAGGACCAGTAGGGACCTTCTTCCATAAAGCCAATAAGTATTTATCCATTAGTAACCCCCTTAAAAGTGGACGTAATTTATTAAAGTGTCTCTTTAATACCTATTAAGTCTACTTTAATATACATAAGACAGAGGGGGGTGACAACATGACTTGGAAGAACTATCCACAAAATATTAAAGTTCGGTTAATTACATCTTTTTTTAATCGAGCAGTATCATCTGCAATAATGCCATTTATGGCATTATTTCAGATTGTAGACAAAAGGGTTTCGAAATGGTCGTATTTCGAAACCCTTTCTATTTTTTATA
>NZ_VEBK01000025.1 GCF_007676755.1 Bacillus sp. FJAT-22090
GACAGCAGCTTCAACAAGTTGCCTAACCTTTTTCAAAATGTCCTTTACAAAGGGTACACTTTATTGGCGAGTCATCCTTTTTTATATTATCGTCGTATAAATGATGATAGAAATAATGATCCCGGTCAATGCACCCATAAATACTTCGATTGGTTTATGCCCAAGCAATGTCTTTAATTCTTCTATCTTTTCCTCATTTTTTTTATGTGCCCATCCTTTAGTTTGTTCTACAAACGTTTGAAAGTCGACACGCATTTGATTGATAATAATCGCTTGCTGTCCTGCTTGGAAACGGACACCAGTAGCATCAAACATAACAATCACAGCAAATACGGTTGCCACTGCAAAAAGTGGAGAACCAACTCCTGTTTCAAATGCAATTGCTGTACAAAGAGACGTTACAGCAGCCGAGTGAGAACTAGGCATTCCACCAGTAGAAGTGAATAATTTCCAATCTAGTTTCTTTGTTACGAGAAAATGAATGGGAATTTTTACGAATTGAGCAAAGAATATAGAAAAAAGTGCAGCCATTAATGGTGTGTTTTGGAGGATTGCCAAAGTAGACACCGCCTTTCTTTAGTAAGAATAGTATAACACATTCGTACTATTCGAAAAATAAAACTTCTTCCTATATAATAATATTGTAGTCGAATTAATAGGAGGAAAAATAATGATTATTAGTACTAATGAAGTAGCGTTCGATGAGATTCAATCCGAAACACTTGTAGTCGCTGTATCTAAGCATGCGGAGAATACAAACAAATGGGAAGCATTATTAAGCAGTTTCGGCGAGCATATTACAGAGTGGGTAAAAAGTGGGGATATTTCGTCAGAGCTTAAAAAGATTGTGAAAGTACCCGTTGCTAACAAAGAAGCGGTGAAGCGAATTCTTTTTGTTGGAATAGGTGATCGCAAACAGCTTACTCAGGACAATATACGTGAAACTTTTGGATTGGTTGGAAAAGAACTTCTATCTAGCAAACCAGAGTCCTTAGCGATTTGGATCCCGTCTTTTAGCACAGAGTCCATTTCCGATGTGGATGTGGCTTATCTGGCTGCTGAAGGGCTTGGAATGGGATCTTTTGTATATGAGGGATATAAAACTTCTTCAAATGCCGCAGACTACTACTTACCGGCTATCGAGCTTTTAACGGATGCGGATAGTGACGAAGTCGTTTCTTATTTTGAAGTAGGAACGATTTATGCGGATGCTGTTAACGAGGCGAGAATCTTAGTGAACACTCCAGGAAATGTATTAACATCCACGCAATTAGGAGAGTATGCAAGAGAACTTGGTAATACATATGATTTTGACGTTGAAATTTTAGGGAAACAAGAAATTGAGGAACTTGGAATGGGTGCGTTACTTGCCGTAAACCAAGGGTCCGTAGAAGAACCGCGAATGATTGTGTTAAAATATCAGGCTACAGAAAATTGGGAAGATGTAGTTGCTCTTGTAGGTAAAGGTATTACTTTTGATACTGGTGGTTACTCGATTAAAACAAAAACGGGTATTGTCGGCATGAAAGGGGATATGGGAGGAGCTGCTGCGGTGTTAGGTGCTATGCAGATCATTGGAGAGCTTCGTCCAAACAAAAACGTCATTGCAGTTATCGCTTCCACGGATAATATGATATCAGGAAATGCATTTAAACCAGATGATGTTATTACGTCTATGAGCGGAAAAACGATAGAAATTTTAAATACGGATGCAGAAGGGCGTCTAGTTCTTGCAGACGCTGTAACGTACGCTAAACAGCAAGGTGCCAACTATATCGTGGATGTTGCAACTTTGACTGGCGGAGTTATTACGGCATTAGGATATGATAAAACAGGTGCACTCACAAATGATGAAGCATTCTTTGAAACGTTTATGGAAGCATCACTTGAAACAGGTGAATTCACTTGGAGATTGCCTTTAACAGAAAATGATAAAAAACGTATTCGAAAAAGCGATGTAGCGGATTTAAACAACTCTCCAGGTGGAGATGGCCATATGATTTTCGGTGGTGGGTTCGTTGGAGAATTCGTGGATAATACACCATGGATTCATCTAGATATTGCAGGAACATCTGATACAAAAGCAGCATATGACTTTGGACCAAAAGGTGGTACTGGTGTTATGGTTCGTACGCTTGCAACGTTAATTGAAAGAATGGCAGACGAAGAATAGGGAAAACGCACAGCCTACTACTCCAGAGCCGCATACACTGTGGGGAAAGGAGGAACAGCATGGTAAGATTTCATCGAGGTGGTTATGGTGGCGGCTTTAGAGGTCCCGGCTTTGGATTTGGAGGTTTTGGAGGCCCATTAATAGGAAGCTTTTTTGGAGGTCTTTTAGGTTCTTCGTTAGGTTACGGTTTCGGTGGTTATAGACAGCCTTATTATCCATACCCTCCTTATCCATATCCGAACTATTACCCTTATCAACCCTATTATGGTGGTTATTATTAATTAACAAAACAAAAGCTTTTGCAACACGCAAATTTCTGCGGTTGCAAAAGCTTTCTTATTTATTCATCTCTCTTTTTTTCTTCACTACTTCCGCTAAATCGTCTCGAACCGATTTATCCCACAACTTCACGCCAGACAGATAGGCAGCTCTTCCCATCATATGTCCCCCGACAGGGCCAGTAACAAAAAGGAAAACGATACCCAATAAAATACGAGAGTTAAAATATCCTTCGTTTAACCAAAAGTGAAAAAAGACACCGAGTAGAATACTCATTACTCCGAGTGTAGCACTTTTAGAAGCTGCGTGTGCTCTCGAATAAGCATCTGGCAGACGTATTAAACCGAGAGCGGTCACTAATACAAAGATAGTTCCAAAAGATATAGTAGCGATAATTAGTATATTAGCTATTACGGTCACGTTGAATGATTTCTCCCTTCTCCGTGAATTTAGAAAAAGCAACTGTTCCAATAAAGGATAGAATCGCTAAAAGTAAAATAACCTCTAAGAAAAAACCGGTGTCAAACAAAATAGAAATTAAGCCGATTAAGGAAATTATTCCAACCCCTATGGCATCTAACGCAATTACTCGATCAGGAGTAGAAGGACCCTTTACTAAACGGTAAACAAAGCCAAGAAGTGAGATGCTTATCAACACGACGATTACCCATAAAAATGCTGTCATGACCTGCTCACCTCCAGTATTGCCTTTTCAAAGGTATCACGTATCGAATTGATGGCGTCATCTGCGTTATCAAAATCAATCGAGTGAATATAAAGCGTTTTATTGTCATCTGAGATGTCGATTACGATCGTACCTGGAGTTAACGTTATTAGGCTAGATAATAAAGTAATTTCCCAATCCTTTTCAAGGACGGTAGGCATTGCGAATATCGCAGGACGTATAGGCATCTTTGGTTTAATGATCAACAGTAACACGGAAATATTCGATAAGGTAAGCTCTTTCAAAAATAAGATAGTTAACTTTATGAAAGCCCAAACCCGGTCCATATAAAATCGTGAGGAAAAGGATTTACGAAGCATCCAAATCATGACCAAACCTAATAGATAGCCTACGATAAAAGTAGTCGGTTTAAAGGACACCGCTAAAAACATCCATGTTACCGCAATTACTACATTCAATAATATTTGAAAAGCCATTATTTCACCCCTCCAAATACAGCATCTGTATAAACAGAAGGATCAAGTAAAACAGCAGTTGCATCTGCCATAAATGGTACTAAGTATTCAGATCCGACTCCGTATAAAACAGTAAGTGCGACTAATGTGATGGTTGGTGCTAGTAGACGGCGATATGTCTTTGTAGGAATATCTTGTACGCCTTTTTCTTCACCCCAAAATGCATAGATAAATATGCGAATCGCAGACAGCAAAACGACTAAGCTAGATGCAAGGATGAAAATACTTTGCCATAAATGTTCTCCTTCGAATCCGCCTTGTACAATTAGAAGCTTACCGATAAAACCACTTAATGGAGGGATACCTGCAAGTCCAAAAGCCGCGATTAAATAGCTCCAACCAAGCATCGGATACCGTTTGATAAGTCCACCCATTTTTCGTAAATCGCTCGTACCAGTGATATGAATAATAATCCCGATCAACAAAAACAAAGCACCTTTTATCAAAATATCGTGTATCAAATAAAATACCGAGCCCATCATCGCACTCTCGTTCATCACAGATGCTCCAAATAGAATTACCCCAACTGCAATTACGATATTATAAATAATAATCTTCTTTAAATCAAAGTATGCAAGCGCTCCGATGCATCCAGCGATGATCGTTAAGATAGATACAATCATTAAAAGCTCATGTGTAAAGCCGATATCGGTTGTAAAAAACAATGTGTACGTCCGCATGATCGCGTAGACGCCAACTTTTGTTAATAATGCTCCAAATAGTGTTAGAACAGGAACTGGGGGTGCGGCATAAGATCCAGGTAACCAAAAGAATAGTGGGAAAATCGCGCCTTTGATCCCAAAAACGATTAAAAATAACACCGCGATCACCGTGACAATTCCCGCCTGACCTATTTCCGCAAGCTTGACGGAAATATCCGCCATATTAAGTGTCCCTACAACTGAATATAAGTAACCAACAGTTATTACAAACAAAGACGAAGAAACAATATTTACAAGTATGTACTTAATTGATTCTTTTAATTGTACTTTTTCTCCTCCAAGAACTATCAGTACATAAGAGGACATTAATAACACTTCAAAGAATACGAACATATTGAATATATCACCAGTTGTAAACGCACCATTCACACCAGTCAGCATAAATAGAATAGCTGGATAATAAAATGACTTTTCTCGTTCTTCTCCAATTGAAGTAAAACTATACCATACGACAAACAACGCAATGAGAAGGGAGGAGGTAACGAGTAACGCTGAAATCATGTCCGATACCATCGTAATTCCAAATGGAGGTGCCCAGCTACCTAATGTAAGGGTTTGAACGCCATCCGATTTCACTTTTGCAAGTAATACAACCGCAGACACAAGTGCGATAACTAATCCGATCATCGTGATAGTTCTCTGTGCTTTTACTTTTTTCGGGAAAAATAATAATATGGCTGCAAATAGGAAAGGGATGAGGACTGGGAATAATAATAAGTTAATCATTGTCTTCAGTTCCTTTCATCAAATCCATATTGTCTGTTCCAAGTTCTTTGTATGCGCGATAAGCCAATACTAAAGAAAAAGCGGTAACACCAAAGCTAATAACAATTGCTGTTAAGATTAAAGCTTGCGGTAGGGGATCAACATAATCTGTGACGCCTTCCGTTAAAACCGGCGCGGCTTTACCTCCTAGCCCACCCATTGTTAGAAGCAATAAATGTGTGCCGTGACTTAGTAAGCCGGTTCCGATAATTATTCGAAGCAAGCTTCTAGAAAGTATTAAATAAATGGCTGCCATGAATAGAAAGCCGATTAAAATGGACATGAGAATCTCCATTATTCATCTCCTCCTATCATTTGAATAATAGTCATCGTCACACCAACAACTACTAAGTAAACACCCGTATCAAAAAACATCGCAGTATGAATAGAAGTTTTCCCAAGTAAAGGAAGCGTAAAATAATCATACACATGTGTAAAAAACGGGACATTAAAGAAAATAGAACCAGCAGCTGTTGCAAGAGAGATTAGTAAACCGATGGCTGTCACTACTGTATAGTTAACTGGCAGCATTTCTTTCACTGTTTTCAAATCAAATGCTAATAGCAGTAAAACAATCGCACTAGACATTAATAACCCGCCAACAAACCCTCCACCGGGCGTATAGTGACCTGCAAAAAAGATATGGATGGAGAATAGAAAAATGATGAAAAAGACTACTTTCGTCGTCGTTTGAATAATTAAATCATTTGTTTTCAATCTTTCTATCTCCTTTCTTTTTCACCAGTCGAAGCGTAATCATACCAATAATCCCAAGTGAAGCGATTGTTAACACACTAATTTCAAATAATGTATCAAATCCACGATAATCTACTAAAATTACGTTGACGATATTTCCGCCGCCAGCTTCCGTGTATACAGTATCTTTGTAATACTGTGAAATAGAAGGGATAAGCTTCTGCGAGTGAGATGAAATGGCGATTAATGTGACCATTACCCCTACTCCAAGGGCAATTAGGAAATTGCCTAAACGGAATCCACGATCTTCTTTTCCTTTTTCATGTTTATTTAGTTTTGGTAAATGGTAAAATGCCCCTAAAAATAATGCTACTGATACTGTTTCAATAACTAATTGTGTTAAAGCAAGATCGGGTGCTTTGAAAATGATATAAAACAGCGCGACTGTATAACCAACCGCTCCAAGCGCGATAATCGCAGTAAGCCTCGATTTTGTCACTAAAATAGTAATCGTTCCAACGATTAAAATAATAGAAATAAGAATCTCAAAGAAGCGAATAGGCGCCAAGTTATCATAACTAATAGCAAAGGCATCTTTTATCCACATCGTACCACCAAGCAATACGATGATTGCAGCAAACATGTACACAAAGTAAGAACGAATGGAGCCGGTCATATAGATGGATGAAAAACGATTCGCTCCGCCATCTGCTAAACGCATCAAACCATCATACATATTATTTAATGTGAATTTAGATGGAAACTTTTCGTAAACTGGAGACCATTTGTGAATCGTTTTATACAATAAATACCCTACTAAAAACACGCCTAGTGTCATATACAAAGCTGGTGAGTGTAAACCATGCCATGCTTTAATCGTAAACCCTACATCTGCTGGAGTCTTGTATATTAAGGGCTGGATAGCCGCTACAGCAGGCTTTATAATTGTTTTACCAAAAAAGTTAGGAATAAAGAAAATAATTATCACAAGGGAAGCTAATATAGCAGGCGACATAAGCATGCCGATTGGCGCCTCGTGAGCAGCTTTTGGCAATTGTTCCGGTTTGTGTTCGCCACGGAACGTATGGAAAACGAAATACAAGCTATATACAAAGGTGAATACACTTGCAACCCAAGCTACAATCGGAAACAAAATCCACCAAGAGTCAAACGCATAAAGATCAAACTGCTGTACATGTAAAACTGCTTCTAAAAACATTTCCTTACTTAAGAATCCATTGAATGGAGGTACACCAGCCATTGATAAGCCACCTATCAATGCAATCGTGAAACTAATAGGCATGAAACTCATTAATCCACCTAATTTACGAATATCACGCGTACCGGTTTCATGATCAACAATTCCAGCAATCATGAACAAACTACCTTTAAAGGTCGCATGATTTAGTAAATGGAAAATGGCAGCAAATGTGGCAACAGTAAAGGTAGCGACTAAATCATCCGTTACATGATAAGCGATGGAACCAATACCGAGTAAAGACATGATCAATCCAAGCTGACTAACTGTGGAAAACGCTAATATCGCTTTCAAGTCCGTCTGTTTTACAGCGAAAAACGATCCCCACAACAATGTAAGTATCCCAATGCCTGTTACGAGCCAAATCCAAACCTCAGACAGGGCAAAAATTGGGGTAAATCGTGCCACTAAATATAATCCTGCTTTTACCATTGTAGCGGAGTGTAAATAGGCACTAACTGGTGTGGGAGCTTCCATTGCATCTGGTAGCCAAATATAAAATGGAAACTGTGCAGATTTTGTAAATGCTCCTATTAATACAAGGACTAGCGCCAATACAAACAGATCATGTCCTGCAAGGGTAGGGGCTTGTGCGATCAATTCACGGATAGAATAGGTGTCTCCCATAATTCCAAGGATAACAAATCCACCAAGCATCATCATTCCACCGAATACGGTGATCATCATTGACTTTAAAGCTCCTAAACGAGAGCGATCTCTCGTATACCAATAACCAATGAGAAGAAATGACGAAATTGAAGTCAATTCCCAAAAGAAATACAAGCTGATTAAATGATCCGATTGTACAACCCCAAGCATTGCACTCATGAACAACAACAGGTACACATAGAAATTTCCTAATTTCTCTTTTTTCTTATCCAAATAAAAAATAGAATAGAGAACTACAAGTGCCCCAATACCTGTGATCAATAACGAAAAAAGTAAACTTAATCCGTCCATATAGGAGATAAATGATATTCCTAATGAGGGAATCCAAGAGAGCTTGTCTGAATAAGTCGATCCTTCCATTACAGTTGGTACGTATGTCCCATAGAAAATCACAAGCGCAACAGGGACAAGTAAAACAAACCACCCCGTATGGATGCCAGAAACTTTCTTATATAAGAAAGGGATCAACAAAGCAGCAATAATGGGTACGAATATTGCAAAAACGAAAGACAATGGAATCCTCCTTTCAAACGTATGTATTTTAATGCATCTCTAAAATTATAACGCAAATGTATAGTAATTGCATGATGAAATAACTAACACTACTTGCAGAACAGACCTTTACTTCGATATGATACAAATGAATACTTCATAGAATAAGAGGTTAGTTATGAAAAACCCATATGTGTTTGGATTTTTACCGTTAATTACTATTTTATTATTTAGCTTAACTTTTTCTGTTTATACGATGAACAAGGCAATCGCTCTTTTTAAAGTGATTGGCGTATATAGTGGAATGAGGGAGTTTCTCTCCGATTTAGAATTGAAATTATTTTTACTCGTTATTTTAGTCCTTGTGTTTTTTATGCTGTTTTCCGCATTAAAACTAATAGCTGAAACGATTCATGAATTAGGAATGTTATTTTTTTCGAAAGATTTAGAAGGAAAGACAATTTCGCAAGCAAGAGGCGGGTATGTCATCTTTTTCGTAGGAGCAGCCGTTTCTGCGGTAGGTTCACAATCCATTCACTTATTGCTGGCCATCTTTTTGGCAACCGCATTCTTTTATTTTATATATGTCGTATTTAAGTTAAGCAGCTCGATGAGTTTATTGGGAACAGTTGGATTGATCATGTTTGAAATAATAATATGGAGTTTGTTTTTGGCGTTGATACTGTATGCGATTATTAAACTTTATAACGGAATCATCGCAAGTTTGCCGTTTTTATAGGAAAGAAAAGAATCTTTAGCTATTTTGTGAAAAAGATCAATTCTATCACAGGGTTGATTTCCGTTCTAGGCGGACGCTTTCCGCGGGGTGAGCGATGAACCATCACCGCCCCTGCGGGTACGCTTGAGATGTTTCATCTGTCTCACTGATCCCGCAGGAGTCGCCGCCTTTCACTACAATCAATCATATATGTGGTGTTTCACAGAACGAAAATTAGAGATTAGCTTACCGTATGCTGAGGATTAGATTTAGCGGTGTTTGGATAAATACCAATTTGGTAATCCCTGTTGTATTCATAGTGGAATAATAGCGAATAGTAAGTGATTACTAATAAGAAGGTGGGTTGCGAACGAAATTGTATTTTCGAGAGCTTAATCTATACATAAGGAAGTATCTTTTCTTTCCTTCCTTACCCAAACATGTACGAAACCTATTCCTGAAGTTGTAGAAGGGCGACGGACAGACAACCGCCATAGGATTACCGAGAAAAGAGCTGTTGATCATGAAGTAAGTCATGATCAACAGCTCTTAAAAAAATCGGTTATCTTATAGCATAAGTCCTTCCAAAGCACTTCGAAAACGATAGATACAGGTTTTGCACATAAAAGACTTGTCTATCACTTCATTATTTGATTAAAAATAGAGTGATGTATTTTTTTTGATTCAATGGATTTCATATTTTTAGGTATGTCATATCCAATCCAAACGGTAGATGTATACGTATCCGTCAGTCCCGCAATCCAATAGTCGACGTAATTATTTGTTGTACCGGTTTTAGCGCCTACATAAGACGATTGAATGGATATCCCTCTACCAGTACCATTTGTTACAACGTCATTTAGCAAATTCCTCATTGTTTGCACCGTTTTAGGAGACCAAACTTCTTGTTTTTCTTCATCCCATTCATATAAAATCTCCCCTTTGCCATCGACCACTTTACGAATGGTGTGGGCAGGTTTATACATCCCATTAATGAAACTTGTATACGCATCCGCCATTTCAAGAGGAGTTACTCCTTTCGTAAGCCCTCCTAAAGCGGCGGCATATGTGTGATCTTCTTTAACCAGATGATTAAATTGGAACGGTTTTAATTTATCAAATGCAGTTTCTATGCCAGTCGTTTTCAATAAGCGAACTGCTGGCGTGTTATGGCTGAAACGAAATGCTTGTTTAATCGTGACGTTCCCGTAAATCGCTCCGCCATAATTTTGAGGGCAGTAAGTACCAATACAGTATTTCCCTGCATTCACCGAATTGTTTGGAGTAAATGTCGTTGTTTCGAATAATGGTGCATATACAAGCAACGGTTTAAAAGAAGAGCCTGGCTGACGTATTGCTTGGTATGCCCGGTGAAAGTCAAATTTCTTATAGTTTTTTCCACCATACAAACTTATAATTTCTCTTGTTTCATTATTGATAACCACGGCTGCAGCTTGTAGATTGTTCGTTTTCGTTAATAGGTGATCAATATATGTATCATCTTTTCGCTGCTTCTCTGCGTTTAGGGCTGTATAGATCTTTATTCCTTTTGCACTTATTTCATTTACACGTGCTTGTAGCTGGTGTTCCAGTAAGAGCTTTTGTTGTTCATTTTGAGCTGAATTTATTTTCTCGATATAGCCTTCTTTATATGCTATGAGATTTTTTAATTCATCCAATACATACGTACTATAGGCCGGATATAATTGCGTTTTCGTTTTTGTCGAAAGGACAATAGGCGCTGATTTTAATGTATTTCCATAATCTGCAGTGATTTTCCCGTTTTTGACTAATATATCGATTAACAACTCTTGGCGCTTTTTGGTAGAGTCAAAATGCTTTAAAGGATCATAAATACTAGGGTTGTTGGGAATAGCGCTGATAAATGCTAACTCGGCGTCTGTTAACTGATCCAATGGCCGACCATAATAATAAGTTGCGGCAGACCCGAGACCATATACTTGGTTACCAAAGTATATTTCATTTAAATAATTCGAAAATATTTCTTCTTTTGTTGATTGTTTCTCCATTTCATATGCATAAAGAAGTTCGGTTACTTTTCGCTCATACGTTTTTTCTGTAGATAAATAACGTAGTCTGACGAGCTGCTGTGTGATTGTACTTGCTCCTTGATCTTTTGCATTTGCGATGGCGTTTGCGAAAACCGCACGGAAGATTGCACTGAAGTTAAAACCAATATGATTATAAAATTCTACATCCTCACTTTGAATAAATAGCTCTTGTGCAAATAAGGGAATCGATTCAAGGGGAAGTGGGTCCCGCCATTCAATATAATCTTCAGAGAAAATCTGCTCATTTTCATCGAGCAACACTACCGGAGCAGATATCGGTGGACTGGATAGTTCAATAGATTCCGCAAGACCATCCTTATAGGAATCTGCAGTCAATATTTCAGAGTGGATAAAAGAATATAAAATCCATAGAAATGGAAAGCAAAGTAATATAATAATAAACCCTATTGCTTGGCGCATTTGTTGTTCTCCGTTTCACAATAATCTACTTAAAAGAATAGCACACTTTCTTATGGAAAGTGTGCTTAGGTTTAAGCTTTTTGGAGAGAACGAAAAAGAAGCGCATTAGGAAGGTTTCGCATGTAGTTCTTCCTCTTCTAACAAAACATCCTCGAAATCTTTGGTTGGTTTTTTTCTTGCAAAATAAATGATGAAAAAAGCGATCAGAAATAGACTACCTGTCACGAAAAATACGGAAGAAATTCCAATAAATCCACTTATAAAGCCACCAAACATTGGACCAACAATATTCCCTAAAAAGCGGAAGCTCGTATTGTATCCCATTAATTCCCCTTGTACTTCAATAGGTGCTTCTCTTCGTATTAATGCGGTTGTAATGGGGATTAGTCCGCCTGATGCAATACCAAATAACAAACGCAGGGCTATTAATTGCCACAAATCGGTGACGAGGGCCTGAGGGATGATGAATATAAAAGCGATCATTAACAATGCGGATAATACTTTCTCATATCCAATGGAATCCCCAAGTTTCCCCCATACTCTAGCAAACAGCAGACTGCCAATTCCTGTTGCACTAAACGTAATCCCAGCAAGAAAAGCAACCTCTGTCGAATTCGTTAGATGGGAAACATATAAAGATAGGAGCGGCTGAATACTAAATAAGCCAATTTGAATAATGGACGTAATCATTAGTACGTTTAAGATGAGTCGATGATGAAAAATACTAGAAATAACCGTTTTTCTAGAGTATTCATGATCGCCTTTTTTCTTCTCTTTCCTTATTTCATGGATACCAAAAATAACAAGCAAGGCGGCGATTGAAACAGCGGAGGAAGTAATGATAAACGTATATTGGAAACCGAAAGTATCAGCTAAAAAGCCTCCCATTACAGGTCCAAAAAGTGTGCCAGATACACTTCCCATCTGAAGAGTGCCCATCGTTTTACCAGCAATATTCTTAGGTGTTTGTGAGCTGATGAAGGCGAGCGAAGTAGGGATAAATCCTGTTACAATCCCCATAAATAAACGGAGGACAAAAAAAGCTTCGACGGAATGCACAAATCCCATTAGAAAAACACTAATTGCTATACCGAAACCATTGATGATAAGAATAGGCTTGTACCCATATTTATCGGCTATTCTTCCCCATATGGGCGACATTAAAAAAGCGGATACAAACGTAGCGCCGAAAACCAAACCAGACCATTTTTGAACGTATGCTTCTGAAAAGTTACCCATCGTATTTATATATAATGATAAAAAAGGCATAATCATGGTCATCGTACCTGATACGAGAAAGTTAGAAAACCACATGATCGTAAAGTTTCTTTTTTGTACGCTCATCGAAATCCCTTCTTTCTTTTTGTTGCGTACTTCTTATTATAGAACATTTCGTGCCACTAAGAAAGTTAGATACTTTGTCACTGAAAATCCAGTACCATTATGGTAAACTAACTTGGGGTGAAAAATTCGTGAAAAAAATACTTATATTAATGTGTATAGTTACTGCCATGATCTTAAGTGCATGCGGAAAAACTACAACGGAAAAACCGAAAGAAGATGCAGGAACCACGAAAGAAGAAACAGCTGTAACTACAGATACCCAAAAACAAGGAGAGAAAACCATGTATCCACAACTTTCTTCAGAAGTTGCTTCAAATGAGGCTTTAGTTGTTATGCATACATCAATGGGAGACGTAAAGATTAAACTATTCCCGGAATATGCCCCTAAAACTGTCGAAAACTTTTTAACCCATGCCGAAAATGGTTATTATGACGGCGTTATTTTCCACCGTATTATAGAAGACTTTATGATTCAAGGTGGAGACCCAACAGGAACAGGAATGGGTGGAGAAAGTATTTATGGAGAAGAATTCGAAGATGAGTTCTCCATGAACCTGTTTAACTTACGAGGTGCTCTATCTATGGCAAATGCAGGCCCAAATACGAATGGTAGTCAGTTCTTTATCGTTCAAACATCACAGTTAAGAGCAACTGCGGAGAAGTTAAAAGCAGGTGGATGGCCAGAGGAGATCGCAGATGCATATGCAAAATTGGGAGGAACACCGGATTTAGATCATAAGCACACCGTTTTTGGACAAGTAATTGAAGGAATGGACGTTGTCGATCAAATGGCTGCAGTAGAAACTGGTGCGCAAGATAAGCCAGTAAAAGATATTACAATCGATTCAATCGAAGTTATACAAAAATAAGGAAGTGTAAACATGTTTGCCTTTTTACGACCAGGATTTCTTTATTTATATTTCCCAGAAGATAAAACGGAATACATTCCAGTAGTTCTTGAGTTTCTTGTATTAATGGTAATTTGTGTATTAGTCTTCAGATGGTTAAAGAAGAAATCTATTAAAGACGCTGAAAAAGCAAGAGAACTAGAAGAAAAAATTATGCAAATTAGAAAAGAAGAATTAGAAAAGCAGTCATCCCAATGAGATGGCTGCTTTTTCTCTGTACACTTCTTATTAACTTAGTGCTTTGGTAAAACGTGAAACGCCTTCTTCTATCGTTTCAAATGGACATGCACAATTCATACGTAAGAAACCATTACCTGCTTCCCCGTACTTCGTTCCAGGCTCTAAAGCAAGCTTCCCTTTTGTTAATAATAATTCCATTATCTCTTTTTCAGAAATTCCAGTCCCGCGGTAGTCAATCCATAACAAATATGTACCATCCGGTTTCATTACTTTTATGCCTTCTATTTTGGATAATTGCTCAATTACATAATTCATATTAGAAGAAAGGACTTCTAGTAATTCTTCCAACCAAGGTTCTCCTTGTTCATAAGCTGCTTGAAGTGCAGTTAAAGCAAAGATGTTTAAACCCATTTCTCCGCGGCTCATAGACAGCTTTTCTAGTACTTTACGTTTCTCTTCATCTGGAACAATAGTGACAGCAGCTTGAATTCCAGCGATATTAAACGTTTTAGTTGGAGCCATAAAGGTAATGATATTATTGATATCCTCTGCTGCACAAAGCATTGGTATATGTTTATTTGGCTTAAAAATTAGATCCGAATGAATTTCATCTGAAATAATTAGTACATTATACTGTTTACATAGCGCTGCCATTTGCGTTAAATCTTCTTTGCTCCATACCTTTCCACTTGGATTATGAGGATTACACAAGATAAATGCCTTTACACCGGTTTGTAAACAAGATTCAAATGATTGCCAATCAATCTCATAACTAGTCTCTCCTTCTAAGAGACAACAGGTGACAACTTCTCTTCCTAAGTTTTGAGGGATGCTTGTAAATGGCGGGTAAACAGGAGTATGAATGAGCACCTTATCTCCAACTTCTGTGAAAGCTTCTACCGCTTCTGCCATCGCTGGAATAACGCCTTGGCGAAGTAAGACCCAGTCATTATGAATCGTTAACTGGTGCCTATTTAAATTCCAATTTGTGAATGCAGATTTTGCTTCGTCAGGTGTAACAGAATATCCAAAAATAGGATGTTCCATTCGATTATGTAAGGCCTCTTTAATAACGGGTGCAATTTCAAAATCCATATCAGCTACCCACATTGGAAGTACATCTGAAGCATCCTCCAGCGCATAAATTTTATCAAGCATATCCCATTTAACAGAATGAGTATTTCTTCGGTTATAAACAGTAGTAAAAATAGACAAAGTAATTTCTCCTTTCAATTTAAGATTATTATGTTATTATAACCCTAACTAATAAAACTAGTAAGGTGAATATATATGGACGCAATTGAAATGAATAGAAAAGCTATTTGGACTCTGCAAGAATGGGATCCATTCAATCTAGGTGTAGATAGCTATGAAGCGGAAACAGCGGATGTAGTGGCCGATTTACAAAGCATCGATCATCCATCGGAATTGGCCAAACGAATTCAGGAAATCTATGAACATTCATTTGAACAGTGGATTCCGCTTGAAAAATGTGTAGAAATCTCTTATAAACTTATCGCGTTAAAATATGAAATGAAAAGCATTATCTAAAATAAGAAAAAGCTTTCGGTTTAGACCCCGAAAGCTTTTTTATTATGCTTCTTGTAAGCCATCCAATAAATTGGAGGCTGGGACTTCTAAGGCATTCGATAATTTTAAGATTGTTTGCACAGAAGGTGTCTCACTACCTGATTCATATGCTTCTAATTTTCCTGTACCAATTCTTGTTTTTAAGGCAAGTGCTTCTAATGAAATATTGCGTTCTTCTCTAATTTGACGTAATTGTTCATGTAATTCTTTCTTCATGAATTCAGCCACCCCTTTAAAAGTCTTAATTGTTATTATATTATAACATAAATCTGTTTATAACCACTTTTAAAGTATTGACAGAAAAAGCACATTTTTTACATAAACAATTTAATGATCCCTTGCACAAAGATAATAATGATTGCAAGAGGAGCAATATAACGAACAATAATATGCCATGTACGGAACAAAGGCTTATTTAGCATTAGTTCATTTGAAAGCTGTGCCTTAGTTAATTTGTATCCGGCAAAAATGGAAATACATAATGCCCCTAAAGGTAACCCAAAGCTGCTTGTGATAAAGTCGGCAAAGTCAAAAAAAGTCATGCCTAAAATATGAATATCGGAAAGTACTCCAAAAGATAAAGCACTTGGAATACCAACTAAGAAGATGATCAAACCATAGATCCAAGATGCTTTCCTACGACGTTCATAATTAGAACGAATTCCAATCGAGACAGATATTTCTAACATCGAGATAGAGGATGTCAGCGTTGCGAATAATAGCAAGATAAAGAATATAATCATAAAAAATGCACCAAACGGTATTTGTTCAAATACAGCCGGTAGTATGATAAATACTAGGCCAGGTCCTTGGTCGGGCGTATAACCGAGAGCGAAAACAGCAGGAAATATTACTAATCCGGCTAAAATGGAAACACCAATGTTCATAAGTGCCACATTTAACGAGGAGCTTCCCAGTTTTTCCTCTTTCGATAAATAAGAAGCATAGGTAATCATCACGGCCACACCAACGCTTAAGGAAAAGAAGGCTTGTCCAAGAGCCAGTAAAATCGTTTTTCCGTTAAAATAAGACCAATCCGGAACGAACATAAATTTAAGACCCTCTATTGCACCGTCCAGTGTTAACGATCGTATTACGAGGGCGATGAAAAAAACAAATAATAGAGGCATCATCCACTTACTTGCACGTTCAATGCCTCCTTTAATACCGCCTTGCACAATCCATATAGTTATTAACATAAATGCTCCTTGGGCAATGATGACTTCCCAAGGGTTCTGGATAATAGAACCAAACAATTCGCTGAAATAATTATCAGACCCACCTTTAAGTTTGAAAAAGATGGAGCGAACTAAATAGCTTAAAATCCATCCTCCTACCACACTATAAAAAGATAAAATAATAGATGAAAATAATAGTCCGGACCATCCAATAAGATACCACGGTTTTCCAGGTGCTTGTTTTTTTAAGGAAGTCACGGGGTCTGCTTGCCCACGTCTCCCGATAACAAATTCAGCTAGCAAAATAGGAAGACCGATCAGCAGTGTGCTTATAATAAAAAGTATAAGAAAGACACTGCCGCCATTATTTCCAGCCATATATGGGAACTTCCAAATAGCTCCTAAGCCGATTGCACTTCCAGCTGCTGCTAATATAAATCCAATTTTGGATCCAAAATGATCTCGTTTTGTCAAAAGTAATTCCTCCTTCATTAGGACTGTCTTATTGTACACGAGGTTTAAAAGAAAATGTATAACAAATTATGAAACATTTTAGAAATATCTTTCGTACCACCATTACAACAAGTGAGAGCGAGGGGGAGCAATGCCCGAAAATGAATTAATCGAACGTGCGCAAAAAGGCGATAAACAAGCATACGCAGAACTAATACGCATACATCATCGAACGGTAGAAAAGTTTGCTTATCAATGCGGTGTACATATAAATGATATACCCGATGTTGCACAAGAAGTGTTTGTGAAGCTCTATCGATTTTTGCATCAATTTAAGCGTGAACGATTTACAACTTGGTTATACAAAATTACTTTAAATGCAACGAGGGATTATTACCGGAAAGAGTCTAGGGAGCTGGCCAAAGAAGAAAAACTAATGAGAAATACAGCTATAACTTATGCAGCAAAATCAACAGAAGATAAAGTGCTTGTCTTTGAAGAAGATAGAGAACTACATAATGCTATTCAATTATTAGATGAAAAGTATCGACTCCCAATTATTTTGTTCTACTTCCACGAGTTATCATATGAGCAAATTGCTGAAGTACTGAATGTCCCACTTTCCACTATTAAAATACGATTACTACGAGCAAAGGGTCATTTAAAAACTGCCTTGGAAGCGAATGGAGGTGCTGAACATGGACAATAAGCAATTGGAAGAACGATTAAATTTATTGAAGGAATCCTATGAACGATTACCAGAACAAATGGATGTAGAAGGTATATTAAACAAAATAGAAGAAGCACCGCCGATGCTTGAAAAGAAAAACAAAGGGACAGGCTGGCAACGGGTGACAGTCTGGGCAGTAAGTATAGCGAGTATATTTGTAATTACTATTTTAGGTGCTAGTTATACGAAAAAGGAGACTAATTTTGGGAGTGAACAGGTAGAAGAAAGTATTGTTATAGAGCAATTTTTAGCAACGTTAAAAGAGGAGTATCCGAAAGAGCGGGAAAAAAGAAGACAACTTCTAGATTTAACGGAAGAAGAATTCTCAAAAATAGGATTTATCCAGAACGCAGATTCCAGATATAATTTTTATACGAGTCCTAATAATGATCTTTTAGGTACACTAGTTAATAACGGTGACAGATTGCAATCTCGAGTGAATGACATACTATATAGTCTATATCTACCTTCGCAAATGATTGAAGATATAGAGAAAAATCAAATTACTTTAACAGAAGAAGGGACCGCCAATTTTTTTAATAGCTACTCTATGAAAATAAGAGAGCTACAGAATTTCTTTAACAATCAACATGATGTTTCGCCCGAACAAATTAAGATACTTGAGAGCGAATGGTTATATGTTGACAAGGATAAGCTTCGTTATGAAATTAAAGAAAATGATAGATCTTATAATTTCATACATTCCTTAGCACCATCTGCTTCGGGATATTTTAAAATGCTAGAAAAAGAGCCATTTACTTATGCTGGAGAACTTATCTATTCTTTAGATGAATCCGTGGCTTTTATGTTCGAATTAGAAAATTGCTTATTTGATAGCTCCGATTCATATAATGATAAGAGTAAGATGAAAGCATATTACACAGAAATCTTTCATGCGATTGTGAAAGGAACTAAAGATCAATTGATTTTTGGTACAGATGGAACAGTGAAGCTAGAGTACCGTGAGCTATGGAAAGAAATGGTTTCCGAAACAAGCAATTCACCAGTTAATTATATACTTGCACCAATTGTGGAGGAATTTGAAGCGAGTAATTGGGTTCAATCCGACAGTTGGGAAGACCTTGATTATAATGATATTGACGATGCACTTCATCTAGCAATCAATGGAGACTTGGGGCAATTCATAGAAAATACCCCAGAAGGATTATGATTAACATCCAGTGGTTGCTAGCATACTCACTTGAATCTATAGGGATATTGTGTCTTAAGGAAGTGTCCGCTTAGATTTCCGCTGCAGGACGGCCGCTTTCCACGGGGTGAGCGATGAGCCTTCACCGTCCGCTTAGGCGTTCGATGTGAAATCTCCGTCCTTTTCGCTCCAATCCATCCAAATATACGCTTTTATCTGTATTTATTAGCCATTAAAAGTGAGGAAATGGCTTAGCGAGACCAATTGTCACTTGAAAGCAACCAATTCACTACCCAACGCAACCAATATGGGCGTGAAGGCAACCAAATTGGCAACGAGCGCAACCAATTCTCCATGCAAAGGCGGCGGACACTGATTGCCATGCACTTTACTTGAAGTCTCCGCTTAATTTACATGGATTAGATCGTCCATTAAATTTGCGCAACATATTAGTCGATACTCGCAACATTAAAGACCGGATGCGCAACATTTACCTACTTACTCGCAACATTTGGGACAGATCGAACTTTTATGCTCGTATGCTACCTCGTTATGCTCGCATAACAACATTCTTTGCTCGGAACGGAAGCAATTTTCTTTGATTTTCTCTGCTGGAGGCGACTCCTGCCGAGGCCAACAAGATGTTGGTCACGAAGGCGTTGCCACACGAGGTGGCGCTCTTAGCCTTTGTTCTGCTGGTGAGCTCATCGCTCACCCGGCGGAAAGCGCCCGCAAGCAGAGAAAATTATAATGGTTACCTGTTAAGACGCACATGTGCATCTAGGAGAAGAAATAAAATGAGTTGTTTAATAATTTATTTCTGTGAGAGGTTTCTTTCCTCCGTTTTGAATATGTTTTGGTAAAATTTCAATTTCATGCCCACTCAGTGATTTTTGCCCGCTTACTTTCGATTATGTTATAATTTAGCATGACTAAAACGTATATATAGAAAGTAGGAACGGGTAATATGACAATAACTTATAAGGTAGGAGATGTGGTCACAGGCAAAGTAACTGGCATACAGCCTTACGGAGCGTTCGTGAGTTTAGATGAAAATACACAAGGACTTGTGCATATTTCTGAAATAACATATGGCTATGTAAAAGAGGTTGGCGAGTTTTTAACAGCAGGCCAAGAGGTCGAAGTGAAAATTTTAGAAATAGATGATGAAGCAGGAAAAATTAGTTTATCTATTCGTGAGCTCCAAGAAAAACCGATTGTATCTAAAAAAGAAGATAAGCCTCGTAAAACCCTACAAGCTAGGGTAGATGAACATGATGAAGAAGGCTTTAATACGCTTAAAGAAAAATTAGGTGAATGGATCAAGAAATCCATTTAGACTTAGTATTATAACTTTGCACGCACCTGTTCCATTACACCAAGTAACTTTACCTACAATAAAATGGAAGCCTCTCTGTTTAGGGAGTGCTTCCATTTTTCATTTTCCGTAATCGATACTGTAAGTTTTGACGACTCATACCTAGAGCTTCAGCAGCTTTAGTAATATTCCCATCGTATTTATCGAGCGCTTTTTGTAAATAATATACTTCTGCTTCTCGTAAGTACTCATCTAATGGTAATAAATCTTTATCGGAGGATACAATAAAGTCTTGTGCTTTTTTGGATGTTTCGTTGAAATCTTGAACTTTTAACTTAAAGTGTAGTGGCAACATATCAAATTTTAAAATACGCTCTGTTGTGAGCATAGAGCTGATTTCATCCAAAAGTAACTCTAGTTCTTTTAAATTACCTGGCCATTCATAGGTTACAAATGCTTCTACGACATCCTCATCAATTTCTTGAATGGTGGATCCATATAGATTTAAATAGCGATTAAAATAATCATGTATAAATGGCAAGATATCTTCAGTTCGATCTCGAAGAGGTGGAATATTTATCGTAACCGTCGTGAAATAATAATATAGCTCTTTACTTAGTTGGTTCTGCGATATGAGATCGATAGGATCCTGTCCGATGCTGGCAATATAGACATTGTGATTTTCGCTATTTGCATTTAAGATATGCAACAGCTTATTTTGTAAGTCAATGGATAATAGATCGATTCTTTCACAAAATATAGTGCAGTTAGATAGATGTATTAGCTCTTTTTGAAATTTATCGATCAAATGGGTATCTGAACTATGGCAATACAAACTAATAAATTGCTCATTAGGCGGTGAAAGCTGGTGATGAATTGCTTCAGCGATTAAATCTTTTCCTGTACCGGCTTCGCCAATAAGGAGGACAGGCATACGAACATGTGCCGCCTTGATGGATCTTTCTTTTACGTCCTTCATCATTTTAGATGCAGCAGTAATTGTGGAGAGGGTAATCGCTTCGTTATATCTTTTTAATGGCTGATAGATTAGTCTTTCTAATGTAGTGATGTCACGAGAAAACTCGATGGCCCCAATTAGTTTCTCTTTATTAAAGACAGGGTAAGTATCATTGATAGTAGTTATTTCTTGCCCATTTCTATTCCAATATGTTTGTTTGACCCGCAGAATCGGTTTTTCACTATGTAGTACTTTCAATAATGTGCTTTCTTGTTGCTCGAATTGAAAAAGTTCTACAATGGAGCGGTCGACTACATCTACAGAATTTAATCCTTCAATTTCTTTCATTTGTTCGTTGTAGATTATGGTTTTTCCGAATATATCGACTGCGTGGATACCCACTGATACTTGCTCTGTAGCGAACTTGTAAAAGGGGAGGAGTTCCTTTAAAGGGTCTTTCATCTATCTCACCTCAAAAAAATTTTGATATTTAAGAAATAATACTTGAAAAACGCAACAATCTTTTGCATTATTATATATGTAAATGAATTAAAAGCGCAAATTATTTTTGCACCCACATTTAAAGGAGGATTTACATGATACCTTATAAACACGAACCATTCACAGACTTCTCCAAAGAAGAAAACAAAAAAGCAATTAAAGAAGGCTATAAAGTAGTAGAAGCATATCTAGGTGAAGAGTATCCACTAATCGTTGGTGGAGAGCGTATTACTACAGAAGGTAAAATTACTTCTTATAACCCAGCAAATAAAGAACAAGTAGTAGGTATCGTATCCAAAGCTACAAAAGACATCGCTTCTAAAGCAATGGATATTGCGGACGAAACATTCAATACATGGAAAAAAGTAAAACCTGAAGTACGTGCAGACGTTCTTTTTAAAGCGGCAGCAATTATGCGCCGTCGTAAATCTGAGTTCTCGGCTCTATTATCAAAAGAAGCAGGAAAAACTTGGGTAGAGGCAGACGTAGAAGCAGCTGAAGCAATCGATTTCTTAGAGTACTATGGTCGTCAAATGTTACGTTTAAAAGACGGGCAACCAGTTGAGAGCCGTCCAGGTGAGTATAACCGTTATGATTATATTCCCTTAGGCGTTGCAGTAGTTATTTCACCTTGGAACTTCCCATTTGCAATTATGGCTGGTACAACTGTTGCAGCTATGGTAGCAGGTAACACAGTTCTATTAAAACCAGCTTCAACTACTCCAATCGTTTCTTATAAATTTATTGAAGTATTAGAAGAAGCAGGTATGCCAGCAGGAGTTGTTAACTTCATCCCTGGTTCAGGGGCTGAAATTGGTGATTTCTTAGTTGAACATCCACGTACTCGTTTAATCAGCTTCACAGGTTCACGTGATGTTGGTTTAGGAATCGTTGAGAAATCTTCTAAATTGGCTGATGGTCAAATTTGGATTAAACGCACGATCCTTGAAATGGGTGGTAAAGATACGATCGTTGTAGATAAAGAAGCAGATCTAGAGTTAGCTGCTCAATCAATCGTAAAATCTGCATTTGGTTTCAGTGGTCAAAAATGTTCTGCATGTTCACGTGCTGTAATCGTTGAAGACGTATATGATCAAGTAGTAGGCCGTGTAGAAGAATTAACAAATGCATTAACAGTAGGTATTCCAGATAATGATGAGCATTTCGTTGGTCCAGTTATTGACGGTGCAGCATTCAACAAAATTATGGAATATATCGAAATTGGTAAAGGTGAAGGCCGTTTAGTAACTGGTGGTACTGGTGACGATTCTGAAGGTTACTTCATCCAACCAACTGTAATTGCTGACCTATCTCCGACTGCACGCATTATGCAAGAAGAAATCTTTGGACCAGTTGTTGGTATTACTAAAGCAAAAGATTTTGACGAAGCAATTGAAATTGCAAACAATACAGAGTATGGCTTAACAGGTGCTGTAATCACAAATAACCGTATGAACCTAGAAAAAGCTCGTGAAGACTTCCACGTTGGTAACCTTTACTTTAACCGTGGATGTACTGGTGCAATTGTTGGATACCAACCATTTGGTGGATTTAACATGTCTGGTACAGACTCAAAAGCAGGTGGTCCAGACTATATCGGACTTCATATGCAAGCTAAAACAACTTCAGAAATGCTTTAATTTTTTCAACACATTAAATAGGCAGACGCATCATGGATGAGTCTGCCTATTTTAAGAAACGGGGGAAATGAAAATGACAAACTCACAACAAGTAATCGAACAAACTGATAAATTTGGGGCTAATAACTATAATCCACTTCCGATCGTTATTTCGGAAGCAGAGGGTGTATGGGTAAAAGATCCAGAAGGTAATAAATTTATGGATATGCTTTCCGCATATTCTGCAGTGAACCAAGGACATCGCCATCCAAAAATTATTCAAGCATTAAAGGATCAAGCGGACCGTGTTACATTAACATCTCGTGCGTTCCATAATGATCAATTAGGGCCTTGGTATGAAAAAGTTTGTGAAATTACTGGTAAAGAAATGGCACTTCCAATGAACACTGGAGCTGAAGCAGTAGAAACTGCATTTAAAGCGGCTCGTCGTTGGGCTTACGATGTAAAAGGTGTAGCAGAAGATCAAGCTGAAATTATTGCATGCGATGGAAATTTCCACGGGCGTACAATGACAGCGGTATCTTTATCTTCTGACCCAGAATACAAACGTGGCTTTGGACCAATGTTACCAGGCATTAACTTAATCCCTTATGGTGATTTAGAAGCGTTAAAAGCAGCAATTACTCCAAATACTGCAGCTTTTTTAATTGAACCTATTCAAGGAGAAGCTGGAATTCTTATTCCTTCTGAAGGATTTATGAAAGCAGCTCTTGAATTATGTAGAGAAAATAACGTGTTATTTATCGCAGATGAGATTCAAGCAGGTCTTGGACGTACCGGCAAAATGTTCGCTTGCGAATGGGAAGATGTAAATCCTGATATGTACATTTTAGGTAAAGCACTTGGCGGAGGGGTTTTCCCAATTTCATGTGTTGTTGCAGATCGTGACATCTTAGGTGTATTCAATCCAGGTTCTCATGGTTCTACATTTGGTGGTAACCCATTAGCTTGTGCAGTTTCTGTTGCTTCATTAGATGTATTGATCGATGAAAAATTGGCGGAGCGTTCATTAGAGCTTGGCGAATATTTTATGAATGCATTAAAAGAAATACAACATCCTTCTATTAAAGAAGTTCGCGGTCGTGGATTATTTATCGGTATGGAATTGACTGAAGCAGCACGTCCATATTGCGAACAGTTAAAAGAATTAGGTTTACTATGTAAAGAAACACATGATACAGTTATTCGATTTGCACCACCTTTAGTTATTTCTAAAGAAGAATTAGACTGGGCAATCGAAAAAATCAAAAAAGTTTTCAGTAACTAATAAATCGTAGACAAATAATAACTAATGTATGTTACAATGATTCCGAAGAAATTATTATGAATTTAAAGAGGCGAAATAATCAAATGGCTGAAAATTTAAACCTGTTCACATCAACCCAGGCTGTCATTCACGAGGCTCTGCAAAAATTAGGTTACGATGAAGCAATGTATGAACTTCTAAAAGAACCACTAAGAATGTTGGAAGTACGTATTCCTGTCAAAATGGACGATAACACAGTGAAAGTATTCACTGGATTCCGTGCACAACATAACGACGCAGTTGGTCCTACAAAGGGAGGAGTTCGTTTCCATCCAGGAGTTACACCGGATGAGATGAAAGCTCTTTCAATGTGGATGACATTAAAAGCTGGAATTGTAGATCTTCCTTATGGTGGAGGTAAAGGTGGGGTTGTTTGTGACCCACGTGAAATGTCTATGGGAGAAATAGAGCGTTTAAGCCGCGGATATGTAAGAGCAGTAGGTCAAATTGTTGGACCAACAAAAGATATTCCAGCACCAGACGTTTTCACTAATGCTCAAATCATGGCATGGATGATGGATGAATATAGTCGTATGGACCAATTCAACTCACCAGGTTTTATAACAGGTAAACCATTAGTACTTGGTGGCTCACAAGGACGCGACCGTGCAACTGCACAAGGTGTTACTATTGTTATTAATGAAGCTGCAAAAAAACGTGGAATTGATATGCAAGGTGCTCGTGTAGTTATCCAAGGATTTGGTAACGCTGGTAGCTTCTTAGCTAAGTTTTTAAGTGATCAAGGTGCTAAAGTTATTGGTATTTCTGATGCTTATGGTGCATTACATGATCCTAACGGTTTAGATATCGATTATTTATTGGATCGTCGTGATAGTTTCGGTACAGTAACGACTTTATTTGAAAATACAATCTCTAACCAAGAACTTTTAGAGTTAGATTGTGATATATTAGTTCCTGCTGCAATTGAGAACCAAATTACTTCAGAAAATGCACATAATATCAAAGCTACTATTGTAGTAGAAGCTGCGAATGGACCAACAACATCTGAGGCTACTAGAATTCTTTATGATAGAGGTATTCTATTAGTTCCTGACGTATTGGCTAGTGCTGGTGGAGTTACAGTTTCTTACTTTGAGTGGGTTCAAAATAACCAAGGTTATTACTGGACAGAAGATGAAGTAAATGAAAAACTATTGAAAAAAATGGTAGATGCTTTTGAGAATATTTATGAAGTAGCTACAACTCGTAATATCAATATGCGTTTAGCTGCATATATGGTAGGGGTACGCAGAACTGCAGAAGCTTCTCGTTTCCGTGGCTGGGTATAAAAACGAACCGCTTGTATTTTACAAGCGGTTTTTTTATATTATTAGGGTACGTATAGAAGAGGAGATGTTTAGATGAATGCTTTTTCATTTTATAATCCAGTCAAACTAATATTCGGTAAAGGTCAACTGGAAAAGTTAACGACTGAGCTAGCTGTATATGGTAAGAAAGTGCTTGTCGTGTACGGTGGTGGCAGTATAAAGAAAAATGGTTTGTATGACCAAGTTATGTCTGCTTTAAAAAGCGCAAATATGGACGTGTTTGAATTGGCTGGAGTAGAGCCGAATCCGAGATTATCGACAGCCAAACGTGGAGCTGAAATCTGTAAAAAAGAAGGAATTGATGTTGTACTAGCTGTAGGTGGGGGATCCGTTATCGATTGCACGAAGCTAATCGTGGCAGCAGCAAAATATGAAGGAGATGCATGGGATTTAGTGACACGCAAAGCAATTCCTAAAGAAGCTCTTCCATTTGGAACTGTATTGACATTAGCAGCGACGGGCTCTGAGATGAATTCAGGTTCCGTTATTACTAATGAAGAAACACAAGAAAAATACGGATGGGGTAGCCCTCTCGTATTCCCTAAGTTCTCTATTTTAGATCCTGTAAATACTTTTACTGTACCGCTGGATCAAACTGTTTATGGAATTGTTGATATGATGTCGCATATGTTTGAGCAATATTACCACGAGGCTACAAATACCCCAGTCCATGATGAAATGATTGAAGGGGTTCTGCGTGCTGTAATTGAAGCTGCACCGAAACTAGTGAAAGACCTTGAAAACTATGAATTACGCGAAACCATTTTATTTGCAGGCACGTTAGGGTTAAATGGCTTTTTGAGAATGGGCTACAATGGAGACTGGGCAAGTCACAATATCGAACATGCAGTTTCTGCTGTGTACGATATTCCACATGCGGGTGGGCTTGCAATAATTTTCCCTCGATGGATGCGTCATAATGTGCATGTGAATCCAGAACGTTTTGCGAAGTTAGCAAAAAATGTATTCCATGTAGATCCTACCGGAAAAACTACAGAGAAAATTGCATTAGAAGGAATTGAACGCTTAGAGGAGTTCTGGTCTTCTTTAGATGCACCAACAAACTTTGCTGATTATCATATTGATGATTCAAAAATTGATCTTATGGTGGAAAAAGCAATGGCCAATGGGAAGTATGGTAATTTTAATAAGTTAGACGAAGCTGATACGAAAGCAATATTGACTGCTTGTCTATAAAAAGAAAACACATGATGGGCTATATGCTCAATCATGTGTTTTTAATATTGTATGCTGATCTCTGTGGTGTGTCCACTTTCGGATTCCATCATCTTCATCGAATGCAATCGTAACGTCAGTAACTCCTTGTTGATTTAAAATAAGTTCTTTCAAAACATCGTGAATATCATCGACTTCTGCGAACGAAAGTGTAGGATCTATTTCAGCTACTAACATTACATGCAGAAATTCTCCTTCTTTGATTACCTCTAATTCTTGGATGTCCTTTACTTGAGTATTCTCCGATAAAAGATGTGCAATATGCATAAGCATTTGTTCATCAGTTTCCCCGAGAGCACCGCGCGCATTGTCTAAAAATACTTTTCCTACAACGTAAAACATCATCACCCCAATTAGAATAGATGCTATTCCTTCTGCTTGTAAAAATCCTGTGAAATGGGAGATTAATACTGCTATAAATGCGAGTACTCCGCCTGAAGTAGCGACTAAATCTTCCATAAATACAAGCTTCGTCGCCGGTTTTGCACGATCTAAATACGCAATACTTTTCGTAAAGGGAGCAAGGAAGCCTCCTTCCATACCAACATCATGTAAAATTTCTTTTCCTGCTTTATACAGAACGACAGATTCTAGAATGATACCTAATCCTAAAACGATTAAACTAATGGCAAGGCCACTTGAAGCGGTAGGGTGTTGAATATGTTGCCATCCTTCTTTAATCGTTTCATAAGAAAGGATACCTACTAAAATAACGGCTCCTAAACATACTAAATTTACGAGTCTCCCAAAACCATTCGGAAATCGGGGAGTGGGTGCTTTTTTAGATAATGCAGAACCGATAAAAACAAAAAATTGGTTCGCAGCATCTCCAAAAGAGTGCATCATTTCAGCAAACATTGCTACGTTTCCTGTTAAAAAGAATGCCACTGCTTTTAATACGGCAATAATAGTATTTACAATTGCAGCAGTTAAAGAAGATTTACTACCACCTTTTAACAGTTTAAAAAATTCTCCCATAGGTTTGCTCCTTTGTTAGATAGATTCTACTTCCACAGTTTCAATAAACTCCTGCTTTTTTAAAATGTGATAAAATTCTACTGTATTTTTTTTAGTAACTATAGACAATCGCATATCCATCTCATGTTTGATAGTATTATTGTCTAATGTAATATCTTTTATCCGAATACTTTCTATATAAAGACCGCTAGCCTGTAAAAAATCATACACCTTCGTAATGTTATCTGTATTAGAAACAAGTACGATTAACGATAATTCTTTTGATCTTAAACGTTTTGGTCCAATTCGCGCTAAAAGCGGTGGAATTATTTCGATTCCAATTAAGACAATGCATACACTTAATGCTGCTTCAAAGTAGAATCCGGCTCCTACTGCAATTCCAATCCCCCCGGCACCCCATATCATAGCGGCCGTCGTTAAACCAGTAATACTATCATTGCCTCTACGAAGGATAACTCCAGCACCGAGAAAACCGATTCCACTTACAATTTGTGCGGCTAATCGAAGTGGATCCATTGTAATATTGATGCCTTCGTTGGGATGAGCCTTATATGCGGATTCGATCGATATGTATGTGAGCAAGCAACTAAATGTTGCAATTACAATACTTGTTTTTAAACCAACCGGTTTCTTTTTTAGTTCCCTCTCTATACCTATTATTAAACTTAATAATGCAGCAATAGTTAATTTAAACATTATTTCTGCGCTTCCGCTAATGTCTGGCAACCATTCCATCTTGTATTCCTCCTATTTCATTTATCCAATTGATTATATATATATGTTGAAATTAATTGAATTAATTTTGAATACGCGGGTTGGTCAATCGAAGTATCAATATCGTTAACGAATCTTTCCAAAACAAAACTTTTCACATAAAGGAAATGTAGATTATTGATATACCCTGTTTTAGATTACTTAGTCACCACCTGTAACGAAAATCAATAATGAGTAGTACTTCATTAGGTGATTGGCAAAGCATATATATTGCTTGGATGATAAGGTTTTCCTTCTTATAAGCGCTAATTTCTTTTTGACATTTTTGATGTAAACCTTGTTTATTTAGCTTTCCAGTCTTAATACTGAAAGTTTTTTTTAAAAAGGGGTTGCTTTATATTTTAATATCATGTATATTAATACTTGTCCTTCGGAACGACAATCAAACAATTTGAAATGTTTCAAAAAAATGTTTGACATCAAAAACGAAAGATGATACACTAATAAAGTCGTCAAAACGAGATGGCAACATGAACATTGAAAACTGAACATGCAAAACGTTAAGACATATAGCTAGAATGATTAACTT
>NZ_VEBK01000026.1 GCF_007676755.1 Bacillus sp. FJAT-22090
AACATTGTAAGAAGTTCTAGATTTCAATTGAAATCACTAAATTTACGCACCTTGCAGGCGCACTCCACTAGGATGGTTGTGTGCGCAAATTATTGAGGCTGCAGAGCGTTTTACAGCTTCCCGATACACTTCCCTAGGATGTACTATGGAAGCGTTAAGAGAGCCTATAAATATCGTTTGTTTATGAAGGATTTGGTTTTTGACATTTAGGAAAAGAACGACAAAATGCTCCTGTTTTAAAGAAGTCATATCTGGCATTAAATAATCCGCGGCATCTTTCGGAGAACGAATCGTAAATTTTTCGTCAGTTTGTTGTTGGGAAAGTCTTCTACCTAATTCAACTGCTGCGAGAAGCTGAACTGCTTTTGCTTCTCCAATGCCTTTTACAGACATTATTTCTTCCAACGTAGTGTTTTTTAATTCTTGAATTTTTTCGATAAAATTGAGGACTCGATTGGCTAGATGAAGAACAGATTCTTGCTTCGTACCAGTACGAAGCAAGATTGCTATTAGTTCTTGGTTGGAAAGACTCTGTGCGCCTTGTCTTACAAGTCTTTCGCGGGGTCGATCTGCTATATGAACGTCTCGTATCATAAGAGCTGGCGATAAATCTGTTGTCATTCGCTCAGCTCCTTTTTAAATGCTATCACTTCAAGCATTAATAACATTTGGAACAGACGACTAATCGGCAAACCGACCACATTATTATAATCACCGTCGATTTTCTCTACGAATAATCCCCCCATTGTTTGAATACCGTAAGCCCCAGCCTTGTCAAGGGAATCTCCTGTTGCGACATAAGCATCGATCTGTTCATCCGATAATTCATAAAATTTCACTTGAGTAGATTCTGCAAAGCTTATATTTGTGCCGCATCCTTGAACTGAGACACCTGTCACTACGGTATGTGTTTGACCAGAGAGTCTTTTTAAATATTTCCTTGCCTGCTCTTTATTTTCTGGCTTGCCTAATAATTCGTCACTGAGATGAACAGTCGTATCTGCTCCAATAACAATGGCATTTGGATTCGATTGGACAATTGGAACCGTTTTTTTATAGGCAATGGAAATAGCCAGCTCTTCTGAGGTAAGTTCACCTTCAACCGTCTCTAGAATTCTCGCTGGCTGTACTTCGAATGGAATACCTAGCATACTAAAAAGTTCTTTTCTTCTTGGTGACTCACTCGCCAAAATAAATGATTGATCTGTTATAAGTTTCATTTAAAATTCCTCCTTTTCAATAGCATACAAAAAAATTGAAAAAAGGAAAATTGTCGTAAAAACGAATCTACTTCATTTTAACCCTTGATTTAGACTCAAAAACTCAATTCTATACATGGATTCTTCTCTAAATAATGTGAAAAAACGTGAAGTCTCATAACCGATGAAACGTCTGAAAAGGTAGACACCGCTTGGATTATCGTCATTAGATCATCGGGATAATCTTCTTTTTTGGCTATCGAATCAAAAAAGTTTTTCGAAAGATTATCTTCCTGTAAAATATTAATGATTTTCTTCACTTTCGGATCTTCACAACCTTTTGTAGAGACAAACAAGTTTTTAGTAAAACTCGGAAGAGCTTCCGTTTGTCCCGTCGCAGGAACATCATTCATAAATAAGTCGCTCCAGACAAAAAATTGATTTTCTACTTTAACTATCCCTGCTTTTTCTAAAGTAGGTTGCGTTGCCATAAAAGAAACAGCACTTTCTTTTGAAGAAAACATTCCATATTGTTTCACATGGAAGGATAGAAGTCCATCAGCAGCAGCCTCTATTTTCTTCTCTTCTTCCTTCTTCTGAGTAGTAACTTTTTCATCTTCTTTGGCAGTTTCTATTTTTTTATCATTTGCAAAGTTTAATATAAAACCAAATAGTAAAACCCCCACCACTCCTATAACAAGTCCTTGAACGCCCGCTAATATTATCTTTTTTCTTGGATTTCGCCTTCTTAATGGCATAACATCACCTCTTTTTTCACAACCTTACCATGAAGGGCGTAAAAAAAGACGAGACCTATGTCGGCTCGTCCTAAAAACTTATCGAGTTAAAAAAACAAATTCACATACCAATCGACAAGCGAATTCCCATAAAAATAAGTAAGTATCGCAGCTATAGCGATCGATGGACCAAATGGAATCGGTGTTTTCCTCCCTTTTTTCGCTTTGCGCAAAACGATGATGCCAACAACCGTTCCAATTACTGAAGCCAAAAATAATGTCAATAATGTATTGGTCAAGCCAAGGACAATTCCAATTACAAAAAATAATTTAATATCTCCTCCGCCCATACCACCCTTCGACACAAGTGCGATCAAAAACAAAACCCCAAACCCAATAACTGCTCCTGCCACACTATCCCACCAAGGGGTCAAAGGAGAAAATACCCGGGCGATTATAAGAGGAATTATAAAGAATAACAGAATCTTGTCTGGAATTAGCATATACGCGATATCCGAAACGGTAATAATTACAAGCAAGGAAATAAATAAAAGAGCGACGATCAATTCTAATGAAAAACCAAGCTGATAATACGCAAGGGCAAATAATAATCCCGTTACAAGCTCCATAACGGGGTAGATCCAATGAATCTTCGTCCCGCAGCCTCTACATTTTCCTTTTAAAAAAAGGTAGGAAAATACAGGAACTAAATCTATGCTCGTCAAATTCCGGTCACATACTGTACAATGCGAAGGTGGTCTCACGATGGACTCCCCTTTAGGCACACGTAGTCCGACGACGTTGAAGAAAGAACCGAATATTAACCCATATATATAAAATAATAATGTGTACACACTAGTCATTTCCATTCTCCATTAATCCCTGTTCATCATGATAAAAAGTAGTCAGTTGTATCGTAGCGGCTATATCGTCCTCTTGTTCCTCATCCAATAACTGTTCTTCACCGGGTGCAGATAAAGTAATCTGGTCCAAACGATAAATGCGTTTTAAATTCTCTATTTCTTCTATAAATAAAACAAGTTGGTCATAGTTTTTTGCTAAAATAGAAATATTAAAGGTGATTAATTTTAATTTTTCAGGAAGAACAACCTCAGCGACTGGAGAAACAGGCGGTTCTTCCGATATTTCGTCTGAAGTTTCATCCGTTGTTGTTTCTTCAGCGGTTGCATCGTCGCTTTCTGATTCCGTCTCTTCCTCTGATGTCTCTGGTAGCAGCTGGGCTTCCTCTAGTGTTCCATCATAATTATTAAACTCCACCGAAAGAATCTTCGAATCGCTTAGCAATTCAACTTCCTCAATGGAACGAATAAGTTCATTTAATTCACGGGTCAATGGTACCTGCGTTTTTAAAAAGAATGTATTCTCGGAAGGATTCCCTTTTAATTGAGCAGAGGAATATTCCTCCTTTAAAGCAGCTACTTCCCCTTGTAAAATCTGAACATTTACTTCCTTCGATGCCTTTTCATCCTTTAGTGGCTGCAAGACAAAATAGTAAATCGCCCCTAACAAAACGACTACTAGAGCAGTGATTAATAAAAAAGCTGTTCTTTTATTACTAACTAATTCGTTCATGGAGTGACACCTCCATTTTCCAAGTAAGATTGATCTATATCCAGGCTCAAAATTGCTGAGTAGCGTGGAATAATCTCATATTTTTTATCTGTATTTTCTTCTGAATTGGAAAGCTCAAAATTAGTGACACTCTCCACTTTTACATCCGAAAAATAATCGCTAATTAGTAATTTATCAACGAATAAAGATAAGCTATTCATCGTTTCTACATCCACAGAGATTTGAATACTTTGTTCGACAATTTCATATTGACGTAAATATGTATGCGGCTCTAGTAATGCATTCACTTCTATAAGTAAAGGGCTCACAGGGTATGAAACGCGATCAGCAAAAGTGACAGATGCCTGTAGATCCCCTTGTCCGGACAATGTTAAATCGCTTACTACCTGCGTTAAATCCTCTTTTTCTGCTGTCGAATAAGTTTCATCAGCAGTAAGGGTTTCAATATCTTGCTTTACAGATAAATATTGAATAAAGAACAACAAAAGGATGGTAATAAGTAAAATTATACTAATAACAAGCACTAAAATAGAATTGGACTTTTGACGCTCTCTTTTAGGCAATAAATTTATCTCTGGAACCATCGTCAAGCCTCCCTATATATAAGTCCAATAAGTGGAATATGCTTAGACTTCAAATTAGGATGAAATTTTTGTACTTGAGAATCAGCTATATATGTAACGGGAGTAATAAAATTCGCCGACATCTCCGAAGCAATATAGTCCATTTCTGGAGAGTCTCCCAATGTGATTATTTCATCGACCGCTTTTTCTCCCTTATATAAAGAGAAGCGATAAAAATTTAGAATTCGGTCTATTTCAGCAATTTGATCCATCAATTGTGCACGATACTCTTCCAGTTCTCCATCATACATAAAACTGATTTCATGCTGGTCACTTTTACTTTGCCACTTTTCTTTAAATGTATCAATAGATTGATAGCGAAGGAATTCTATGTTTCCTCCGGTATAAATACTGATCGAAACACCTGAAATAGACCATTCTGTAATTAAATAGCTCTTCTTTTCTTCCAAACCAATCGTTTTCTCTAAAAAGCGGATAGTAGCTAATGCTCTAACATCTGCAGTAGTGGGATCTAGATGTAAATCGTCTAATAATCCAGCTATTTTATTTATTTCTTCAGAAGGAGCAGCAAACAAAACCGCCTCTCCATCATTCGGCTTAAAATCGTATACATCTATAAGCGGTTGTGAGAAAGGCAAATGAATCGTTTGTCCCAATTCCATCTCCACATACCCTTTTAATTTCGCGGAAGTTACATCAATAGGATGCTCAAACGACTTCATCATCACCGTACTGTCCGGAACAAAAAAGCGTACATCATAACGCTTAATACCCCAATCGTGTATGAGGGTTTTCAACGTTTCATATAGCACCATTTCATCTACTAAAATATCTCCAACATAAATCCCTTTATCCAATGGGTACTCATAGACAGCTGATTGTGCAATATCATTACCGGTCATCACTATTGCTCTTAGTATATATTCATTTACATCTAAAGCAATATAGCGATTTGCTTTCTTTTTAAACATATTCTTCTCCCCCATATGTAGCTGTAGTTAGTTTTATGGTTCAGAAAATGAAGTATTCATTTGCTCAAAGATAAAACTAAGGGACTACAGCAGCTAGGGCTGCTGTAGTAGAATACATTACATTATTCAGTAGTCTCAGTCTCAGTTTCACCTGTAGAAATAGTAAGATTATTTTTTGTTCCTCTTTCACTGTTTTTAGTATTGTTTATATTTTCGTTAGTTGCCTTGGCAAATGCTATTTTCACTCCACCAGTTTGCCCGGAGCCATCAATAGTCATTTTTTCTACCCCTGAACTAGTTTTAGTACCTTTAGTAATTTCGGTAGAATCTACTAAGGACCCTTTGTCCTCTAAAAAACCATCTGTCACTAAGACTGAGACTTTTACAGTTGGTTTATCTGGATTATCCTGAAAGTACAACTGTGCTCCCGCCATAGCATTTTGAGCATCTGCTTTAATAGCCCCAACCCTACTATTCTCAATTAAATTCCCTATTGCTGGAACTGCGATTGCTGCTACAATTGCAAGAATTACGATTACGGCTAAAAGCTCGATTAGCGTCATACCTTTTTCATTTTTTAATAATTTTCTCATTTTTTTCATTTGATTAGCTCCTTTATTTGTCATTTCATTTACTTCATTCGTTTCTTCTTTCATCCATTTTCACCTCCTTCAAATGGGTAAGTATTAAATTTGTTCATACATACTAAACATTGGTATCATAATGGCCATGACGATTGTTCCAATAATAGCTGCAAGGAAAACAATCATTAAAGGCTCGATTAACGATTTTAGCGTGTCAACAGTACGGTCGACATCATCTTCATAAAAATCGGCAATTTTTTCAAGCATATAGTCAAGCGACCCTGTGGATTCTCCTATGGAAGTCATTTGCGTGACTAAAGGAGGGAAAATCCAGCTCTTTGCAAGCGGGGCAGATAATGTACTCCCTTGCTCCAAGCTTGTCCGTGACTCTCTTACAACTTTAGCGACAACTGGATTTCCAAGTACTTTTTCAACGATCGTTAACGCTTGTAAAATAGGTACTGAACTGCTAAAAAGCGAGGAAAGTGTTCTTGTCATACGAGCAATTGCGGACTTTTGCAACAGCTTTCCAAATACGGGTACTTTTAAAAGCAATAAATGAGTCGAGTAATTAAATTGTTCATTTTTCTTATATAAATAGTTGAAAACAATAACTACCATTAGGAAAAGAATCAAATATATATACCATGAAGATTGTAGGGATTCACTTAACCCCATTACAACTTTCGTGATAGTTGGTAATTCCGCTCCCATATCTTCAAACATAGATACAAACTGCGGAACAATTGTCAGCATTAAAAATACTGAAACAACTATCGTTAGAAATAGTAAAACGACTGGATATGCCATAGTAGATTGAACTTTTTTCTTTAAATTAAATTGTTTTTCATAAGAAAAGGCCAATCGTTCAAGAGACTCGTCCAAATTACCAGTCGCTTCACCGGCTCTAATCATATTGACAAACAGCGCTGGAAACACTTTTGGATTTTTTGCTGCCGCATCCGAAAAAGATAATCCTGACCGCACATCCTCTTCCACAGCTTGTAATCCTTTTTTTAATGGCTTACTTGACGTTTGCTCCGCTAAAATTTTAGTAGATTCTAATATAGAAACCCCTGCTCTTATAAGCGTTGCAAATTGCCTACTATATATAACAAAGTCTTGGTTTCGTACTTTTCCACCTAAAGATAGATCTTTATGAAGAATGCTGTTCGATTCTTCTATTTCTCGCGGATTTATCCCTTGGTTCCGGAGTCTTGTAATAGCCATCTGTTTATTGGCCGCATCAACGATTCCTTTTTTTACAGTTCCTCGAGAGGTACGACCCGTATATTTATAGACAACCATCAGTAGTCACCAACGTTCATATAAGGTTTTGCTGACTCTAAAGAAACTTTGTTTGTTGACACTAATTGCTGTATAGATGAATCCAATGTATGCATTCCAAGCGCTCGGCTCGTTTGCATGACATTTTGTATTTGATGTACTTTCTCATTTCGTATAAGATTGGCAACCGATGGTGTTTGCATAAGAATTTCCGTAGCAGCGACACGACCTTTTTCATCTTTTCGGATAAACAATCGCTGTGACACAATTCCTTGTAATACATTTGCCAGCTGTATTCTTATTTGTCCTTGCTGATGCGGAGGAAACACATCAATGATTCGATCGATTGTAGTAGGTGCACTGCTCGTATGGAGAGTTGCCATTACTAAATGTCCAGTCTCAGCAGCAGTAATTGCAGTGGAGATTGTCTCTAAGTCTCGCATTTCTCCTACAAGAATAACATCTGGATCTTGTCGTAAAGCGGCCCTTAACCCGTTCGAAAAGCTTTGCGTATCTGAACCCACTTCCCTCTGATTGATAATAGACTTTTTATGTGCATGTACATATTCGATTGGATCTTCCAGTGTAATAATATGCTTAGAAGTAGTAGAATTAATATAATCGATCATTGAAGCTAATGTTGTCGATTTACCGGAACCAGTAGGACCCGTTACTAAAATAAGCCCTTGAGGTTTATCTGCAAGCGTATAAAGTACATTTGGCATTCCTAAAGCTTCAATGGAAGGAATTTTCGATTCAATCATTCTTATAGCTATTGCTATATTGTTTTGTTGATGATAAGCATTGATCCGAAAACGACATAGTCCTGGCAACGCATAACTAAAGTCGATTTCTCCTTTAAATTCAAACTCTTCCATCTTGGCATGGGATAATAATTCCTCTACCATTCTTTTCGTATCCATTTCTTTCAATAAATACTCGCCATACGCTTTTAGCTTTCCATTGATGCGAAAAACTGGCGTTACCCCTACTGTTAAATGAAGATCAGAAGCCTTATCATGAAAGGTTTTTTCTAATAATTGAATGATACTGTATTCCATATAACTCACCTCAATTAACTGTAGCTACACGCAGCACTTCTTCTGTTGTCGTAAGCCCTTCTGTTACTTTCAATAGTCCATCCTCTAGTAAACTTAAATATCCTGTTTCTTTCATATAATCTCTTAGATGAGCTGGGCTTTTTCCACTTAGAATTACATTTTTGACAAAGTCGTCCACTGTCAATACTTCGTGAATTGCAATTCGACCACGATATCCCGTCTGATTACAAGCCGGACAGCCTTTTCCTCGACGAACCTTTTCCACCGACATTCCATGCTCTGCAAAGATTTCTTTTTCACGTTCATTTGGTTCCTTTAATTCTCCACAGTCTCTACATACTTTTCTAACTAAACGTTGAGCAACTATTCCAACCAATGAAGAAGAAAGTAAAAACGGTTCAATACCCATATCTCTTAATCTAGAAACAGATTCAACGGCACTGTTTGTATGCAGCGTGCTTAAAACCAAATGTCCTGTCAAAGAAGCCCGAACGGCAATCTGTGCTGTTTCTAAATCACGAATCTCCCCTACCATTACAATATCAGGATCCTGACGCAAAATGGAGCGAAGACCTGCAGCAAAAGTAAGATCAACTTCTTCTCGCACTTGAATCTGATTGATCCCTTCCAATTGATACTCTACTGGATCTTCCACGGTGATAATATTAACATTTTCATTATTAAGTTTATTTAAAGCCGCATATAGCGTGGAAGATTTACCGGATCCAGTTGGTCCAGTTAGTAACACAATTCCATTTGGATGTTCAATCATTTTATTAAAGGCGATTAAGTTTTTTTCATTAAACCCTAATTTATTTAAGTCGTTTAACGCATTACCCATGTCTAGAATACGCATCACTACTTTTTCCCCATAGATAGTTGGCAGAGTAGAAAGTCGGATATCGATCGCTCTCATATTGACCGTTATTTTAATACGCCCATCTTGTGGTATTCTATTTTCCGTAATATTAAGATTACCCATAATTTTAATACGAGCCAAAATTACATTTTGCATATACTTTGGTAAAGCCCGTTCCGTTTTTAACATACCGTCTACACGATATCTAACTCTTAACTCTGTTTCTTGTGGATCAAAATGTATATCACTCGCTCGTTGTGCTACGCCATTTACAATAATCTGGTTTACTAAACGAACAATCGGAGAATCTTCATCCGTAATTTGGTTATCATTTTCTATTTCCATTGGTGTCATGTCTATTAGAGCTTGATCCATGGATTCTTGTAAATCATAATACTTCGTGATCGTTCGATATAAATCGTCTTTTGCGGCGATACTTGTTTCAATTTGACAGCCTGTAGCCATCCGTACTTCTTCAATAGCAAAATAATCCATTGGATCTGCCATCGCTATCAACAATCGGTTTTTATTTTTCTTAAGTGGCATTACATTTGTGCGTTTAGCCAATTCCTTAGGAACTAATTGTATAAGCTCTGGTTCAATAGAATATTGATTGAGATTGACATGGGGTATGCCTAGCTGAAACTCCAACACCTCGATAAGTTGCTGTTCGGTGATTAGGTTTTCACTTATTAAATAATCTCCTAATTTTTCATCTTTATTTTTATGTGACAATGCAAATTGTAGCTGTGCATTGTCTATAATTCCTGACTCAACTAGTAAATCCCCAAGTAGTTTACGAGTATTCGTTTTCACAGCGCGTCATCCTAACCATTTAATTCATTTATTTTGGTGTAATGATATTCCCTGCCTTATCATAATAACTACCCTCTGGCAAAGAATCTAAATCATCTTCCGTATCAGTTTTTCCTGATTCTTCATCTGTATTAGTGTTATTTGCTGAGTTATCACTGCCTGAATTATTACTATTCATATCCGTTAAACCATCCCCATTTAGATCGATATCCAATTCGGGTTCAGGACTTGTTTCAGGGGTTAATAAAGACCTCATAACTATTCGATGAGTCGGCGGATAATAATCCTGACTAATAATCTCCTCTTTTTCAAAAGGTCCTTTTTTATCGGAGATCATTCGGTAAACCGTCACTTTCAACCCTGGGCTACCTTCTTGAATCAGATTTTCTTCACCAGCTTTTAAATCGGAGGAATACCGATAAATTGTTCGTGGATTAACTACCTGACTATCTCGTACTTCATATTTCCCTACTGTTTCAGAGCGCAGAGAGTATAATTCAACTAATAAGCTAGAATCTTTTAAACTCACTTTTAATACCGCCGGGTTGCCATGGTTTATAAACTTAAGATCTTTATTTGTATTAAAGTCTATATCTGCCTCTATACCAGGCTCTAAATAGGTAGGTAGAGCCCCTTGAGAATGTCGCTCTACAATTTCAAAATCAGTTTGTAATAGTACGCTATATAATAATGATGCAACGAAATCTGCGGTTTTGTCGTCATACACACCACTTATTTCGTTCATTTTCTCTGACAAAGAGAACAAATTACCTGTAGAAATAACTTGTTCATTTAATGCAGCAATAATTTCTGTTAAACCTACTGCATTTATAGAGACTTCTTCGAGTGAGAAAGCAATTCGCTCTGATTCAAATAAGGATAAATCTGTTAAAACGGCTTGGATTGGATCTTTTGATAACATGCTAACTTGTGACGTGATGTTTTCGATTGTATTATCTTTATCTAATAGAGAATTTTTTTCAATCATTGTTAATAATTCCGGCTCTATTGTTAATTGAAGAGGAATATGTACGACTGAATCTGATTTCCAAAATGCATACCAAGGCTTTTGGGAAACACTTAGGTAGTGATTGACAGAAGCTTCAACATCAAAAATGAAGTAATTAGTATCTAATGCTATATTAATTCCTTCACCTTCTAGCGCTAACGTAGTGTCTCTCTTCCAATCATCAACCGCTGTTTCTAAACGATTAGTTATTTCCTGTTTCTCTAAATCTTCTATTTCTATTCCACCGATTGTAGAGCCCACCGATTTAGCATCAACAGTTAAAAATGTAATATTACTTTCCGGCAATAATAAGTAGATAAAGAGAGTAACTAAACATATTAGAGTAATACTTTTCGTAAGTATTTTCATCATCAATCCTCCGATCAATATTTCCTCATTTATTTAATCTGAGTTTAATAAATACTGTAATCATAATACAATATAGATTCCATAGTTGTATATGACTTTTTTCATATATATTTATATTTATTGTATATAAACAAAAACGTACTACTTCTTTAGAATCATATAAAGATACAAATTCAGTAATTTAAGACTATACTTCATAAAAAAACTAACTAATTATATAGATTTGAAAAATGAATACTAGATTTCAACCAAAGGACCTCTTTTAGTTAAGTTTGGATCAGTTGCTTCTGATGGGGGCGTTCCAGGAATAATTGGGGTGCTAGGTGTCCCGGGAACCCATGTATCAAATTGCGGTTCTCCATACTCAACGCTTCCACTTCCAGAAATATTAATAGACTTACCAATAATAGTTCCATTTACTTTTCCACTTCCGCTAATATCAAAATTAGCATTAGGAGCGAAATAGAGAGATGGCTTTATGCCCCCCGCACCTGTTACTTTAAAAGAACTTCCTCCCGAAAGGATATTCCCATGTATTTCCGTTGATCCAGCTATATGTACATCTGCTTTTTCCGCATATATAGACGCATATATTTTTGTGTTACCCCCAATATTTCCCTCACCTAGTATACCGTTGCCAGAATAATAAATTTCTATATTGTTACTAGGGGATCCAAACTGGCTAGTTGTAACTTTAAAAGTTTTTTTCACATGTAAGGTCAATTTTCCTGTTCCTTTAAAAACAACCTGCCCACTACCCGTAATTTCTATATTATCCAAAACTACATCCGTATCTTTGTCTCCAATATCTATCGTTAACTTGTGACTTCCTCCTACACTTAAATCACCAATTAATACTTTGTCCGATATTTTCATAGAAGATTCGCCATAATTCAATGTTTTAATATCACCTAATGCTTCATAAGTAGACGTATTAGGGACAGGCGGAAACAAAGGCAGTTTTGGAATACTCGCATTCTTTACTCCAACACTCAACGAATCTAAGAATTTCCATTCAGAGTTATTATTCGGTTTCTTTATAGCATCTATCTCCGAGCCTTTCGGTACATAAATTGAGCCAACTTTACTAACCCTTGGATTACCAGAAAGTACAATACTACCACTACCCGGTTGTAAAGTACCCATATTCCCGATAACTTGTCCACTACCACTCACCTTTATTTGATTCTCTACTAGTATCGCTGTTTCACCTGGCAGATTGCCTATTTGTCCTCCTTGTCCAGGAGTTCCCGGTGTCCCGGGTGTCCCTGGAGTTCCAAGGTCACCTAGACTGCCAACTTTTAAATTGACGATTAGTTTTTGTTTAACGGTTCGCTTTTTGTTGCCAATTGTACCGATTGACTCAATTATATAATCAAGTCCTTCTCTGCTGACATATACCATTACAGCAGGTTTAACCCCACCATTCTCCTCAAAATCAAATTTAAAGCTATCTTCTTTTGATTCTACCGTCCACGTTTTAGGTAAATTTGTCACTTGAATTAAGTAGTTTTTTTCTAATTCAGCTATAAAGTTAAATTCTATCTTCTTTTCGTTAGTCAGACTATCATAGTATATTTTCGTATCTCTGTATGCGTTCTTATATGCCTGTTGCAATTTATTCTCTATATCTTTTCTAGTTACGACAACCCCTGCTTCAGCAATATAAAAAGTGGATTGGTCCGTGCGTTCATTTCCAGATAGTTTTAAACTATTACTAGTAACCATTAATATACTTCCACCTAAAACACTGATTAAAACTAACACCAACAATACACCTAAAAGTGTAAAACCATTTGCATCTAAATAACGAGACTTTATTACACTTTTTAGTTTCAAACTTAATCATCCTCATTCCTTAAATAAATTTCAGTTTTTTCAACTTTTCCGGTTTTTCCACTTATTTGATTAGTACTCTCTATTTCGATAACCCACTTAATATTATCTCTCGTCACTTGAAAACGTTTGATAGAACTAGCAATAACAACACCATTTCTAGTAATCGTATTACCATCTTTTGAATAGTTGACATCGTTTAGCTTTATTTGACTACTACTGATTATTTGAGGTTTTTCTGTTTTTCTTATATCTTTTGTTATCATTTTCAAAGCATAAGAGATTTCAGTTAATTGATTGTTTTTTTCGAGTTGGTTTTTGTATTGTTTCGTACCCGCCATCAAAACATTATAAACTAACAGCATCACTATACTTGCAAGCACGATAGCTGCTAGAAGTTCAACTAGAGTGATACCTTTTTCATTATTCACATGTTTTCGCAAAATTTAAGACCCCCATTCTAAAATCGTTTCCATTTTAGCTCTAGGCCGTGTCCCATTTTCCTGTTCAAAAACTTCTATTACTAAATAATACATTTGGGGATAAAAATGTTTTTTCAATTTTAAGTGAACGAATAATCCATTTGTCTCTTTTGTAAAAAAATCTTCTTTTGGATTAGGTTGTGAATAGTTTAAACTTTTTACTTCTTCATTAATACTAGAGTTTAAATCTGCATTTTTACTAATTTCATATAATTTTTCCATCTCTGCTTGTGCTATATACGTAGCATCCACTACTTCTTCTGAAGTTTTTCCGGTTTTAGCAGATTGTATAAATAATGAAAAAAAAGCAGTTAATATTATAGTAATTAAAATAATAGATACTAGAATTTCAATAAGCGTTAATCCCTTTGAATTTAAACGAGAATTTAATTTCATTATCATTTCCATTCCCTTTTCCTATGATTTGCGTATTCGAGTATAAAAAAAACCAATTAGCATAATCTAATTGGTTCTAATTCACTATAACACCTATCTAACATACTCCGCAACTCGATTCCTACCTGCCTGTTTGGCACCAGTATACAAAGCCCGGTCGGCATTTCGAAGAAGCGACATGCCTTCATCGCTATCATCTGGTGAAGTGGAAACGCCGATACTTGCTGTTATGAAAATAATTTCCTCACAAGCAACTTCACTTAAATCTGGTTGAATCATAAATGGGGTTTGTTCTATTTTAAGGCGAAGCTGCTCTGCGATGTTCAGTGCCTCTAATTTCGTATAATTCGGAAGTAATATGACGAATTCTTCTCCGCCATATCTTGCTACTGTCCCGTTATTTCCAATTTCATTTTTAATGATTTGGGCGAACTCTTGTAAAATGATATTACCGCTATGATGTCCATATGTATCATTAACGGCTTTGAATTTATCGATATCCATCATAATTAACGACAACGAACTATATTGGCCTACTGATAATCTTTCCATATCTATTTCTAATTGTTTATCTAAATAACGATAATTGTATAGTTTAGTTAGCTCACAGCGTTCACTTTTCGCCACAGCTTCTCTCACATATTTTGCTTTTTCTAAAGAAACCGCGAAATATGAACAAAGAAGATGCACTATTTTCAGTTGATAAGCTTCGAAACTATGTTTTTTTCTGGAGGCTAGCACAAGTACACCTTCTATTTTTTGATTGCGATAGACGGGTACACACATAACACTTTGCATATCCAAAGATAGAAATGGTGGTTTAATATGAATCCATTCACTTTGCTTATTGTATAAGACTGGTGTTCCTTTCTTATAACCGATTCCGGCAAGACTATTCTCAATGTCTTCGTGAGCAAAATACAATTCTATATTTTCTCCATCCTCAATTGCACGTAGAATAATGAATTTGCCATGTAGTTCATCCACAATGTAGGCTGCATCTAATGGGAACATTTTAGATATCCGTTCTATAAACATATCGATAATTTCTTTTCCCGTCATTCTTTCAGCCAACTCATGTCCAAATTCGCTCGCTTTGTTTAAATCACTATTCACCTTTTCGGAAGCACTATAAAGCCTAATTAAAAAGGTAATCATAATAAAAGGAACTCCAAGCAACCAAAATGCGCTAGTTCCAATATAATTAGCGAGAAAATATAAACTCAGCCCAAATGGTAAAGTCATTAGTAATCCTATAAGATCCCACATAAAATCTTTTGTAAAAAAGCCTGGGTTCTTACCTATAAATACATCACGGATATATAATAATAGGTGATTTAAAAGAATATAAATTATTGCATGAATGGCACCAAAAAATAATACATCCTTCACTACTAGTGTCCCTAATTCAAACCCGAGAAAATGCACAACAGTACCGCAAATAATAGAAATAAGAAAAAACATAAACGAACTGTAGATGATTCGATATGCATTCTCTCGATTAGTCTTCATATGATAAGCAAGTGGGATTAAACAAAGCTGCATTACTAACAATTCTACGAATATCCCATAATTCAAAAAGACTGCAAGTGTTACCCATTGTACAAGAAACATGGTCGTTCCTGAAATGAAAAAAGGAAAAATCATCGTCAATAAAGCGAGAATGATTAATAAGCCAAGGGAACCCCATTCTATTTGCCGTATAGGTGTATACTGATAAGCTAAATACGTACCAAAAGGTACAACTAATAGCCATAATATATAAATATTTCTTTTAGCTTTCATCGAAATCTCCATAGAATTATTTTCCACCTCATTAGTATATATTAACTAATACGAATAGCACTGTTTCTAATTATTTCAATTGTAACACGAATATTATAGAAAACTTAAATTACTTTTCGGCTGTTTTTGTCCTTAATTCTGTAATAAAATAAAGTGATCCTGTGACAATAGTTATACCTGAATTTTCTATATTTTTAAAAAGTATATGTTCTACATCTTTAGTAATACGTTTTACACTATGCAAACAGGATTTATACAAAACAGAGGCTGGCAAAGCTCTTTCATGATGAAAATTAACAAATTCAAAAGAAGTAGCAACCTCCTCTAATTTTCTTAACATATATATATAATCTTTATCTTTTAATATACCAACAATGAAATGGATCTCTTTGTCATAAAACGTATTCTTAACCGTTTCCACTAACGCATCAATGCTCGCTTTGTTATGTGCCCCGTCAAAGTAAATATGTTCACTTACTTTTTCCATCCTTCCTTGTAAGGAGGCTTTTTTAACTGCATTTTGTACTTTGCTTTCTTTTAAATGAAAACCACTTTCAACTAATGCAGTAATCGCTAGAGCCATGTTAGATAGTTGATGATCCCCCAACATTTGAGGATAAAGATTTTGATAAATAGTCTCTCCATATGTAAACATATTTTCTTGAATAGTGAAAGCCTTTCCAATTTCTAATACTTGCACATTTTTTTGCTTGGCTTCTTCATATACAATGTTGCTTGCACTTTCTGATAATGTACCTACTACTAATTTGCCGCTCTCCTTCAAAATTCCTGCTTTATGCCAACTAATTTTTTCGACTGTATCTCCCAAAAAATTCGTATGGTCGATGGAGATGCTTGGAATTACGGCTACAGAATGATCCATAACATTGGTACTATCTAATCTGCCACCCATGCCTGCTTCTATAAAAACTACATCAAGTAGTTCTTCTTCAAATATGAGAAATGCAACAACCGTTAATAATTCAAAATCAGTTAGCATCCCGCTTAAGCCAGCCTCGTACATTTTTTGAAAAGCTTTATCCATTTGTTGTTCAGTTACATACTGACCATTCAATTGTATCTGATCGTGGACATCCACAATGCTTGGGGATGTGAATGCCCCAAAAGCTAGTCCATGTTCTTTTGCAAGTGCACTTAAAAAAGCAATAGTAGATCCTTTTCCATTTGTACCTGCAATATGAATGACACGGTGTTTGTTTTGCGGGTTTCTAAGTTTTTTTAATGCTTTTTGAATGGCTTCGAGTCCAGGTTTAATAATTGTTTCACTTTCCACATTCCATTTTTTTTTGTACAAATTAAAATTTATTATTTCCATGTATTTCACCCTATTCCGTCTTCGTAATTTTCATGCTAAACTTCTTGTGAACACTATTATAACACGCACTCGCGGAGGTCATTCATTATGCAAACATGTTGGATTGTATACAATGGTAGTCTTACTCATGACAAATTTATCGACCAGGCGTTCCTCCTTCAAGAAGCAGCTGAAAAACAAGGAATTCAAGCAACTTTAGTAAAAAATTATGAGCTGCTCATGAACGTCCAGCAAAGTTTAGTAACAAAACCCGATTTTGTTGTTTTTCTTGATAAAGATATATTGCTTGCAAAATATTTAAAAAACCAAGGCATTCCTGTTTTTAATGATCCAAATGTAATTGAAATTTGTGACAATAAAGCGCAGCAATACATAGCTTTAGCCAATGCGCAAGTACCTATGCCATTAACTATTATTGCTCCAAAAGTATATCCTGAATTTTCAATACAACATACAGGTTATTATGAACAAGTTATTGAAACAATGCAGCTACCAATGATTATAAAAGAAGCACATGGCTCTTTTGGTATGCGTGTATATTTAATAGAAACAAGAGAACAGTTTTACGAAAAAGTAGAAGAACTTAAAGGTATTGAATACGTATTCCAAAAATTCGTAGAAAATAGCCGTGGACGGGATATACGGGTAAATGTAGTAGGTGGACAAGTTGTCGCTTGCATGCATCGCCATTCGACAACGGATTTCCGTGCCAATATAACAAATGGCGGTACTGCGTCTCCTATTATTTTGACCGAAAGACAAAAAGAAGTGGCTATTCAAGCGGCACAAGCATTAAACGCAGAATTTGCCGGGGTAGACCTATTATTTGGCGAAAATGAAGAACCGCTTGTATGCGAAGTAAACGGCGTTGCTCATATTCGTAATATATATAATGTAACTGGCATTAACGTGGGAGATTTTATGATTAGCTATATCCTTTCCAAAGTCGGAGCATTTGCATTATGAAAGGTTTATTAATTTACGAATCAAAAGAAATCGAACGAAACCGGAATTTTATCGATCGACTAATAACTGCAGCAGAAAGACATGGACATACACTTACTGTTTTAGATGATCAAAACTCTTCTATTCCAGAAACAGATTTCATTTTTTTTAGAGCTAGAAATCCCAAACTGGCTAAGCAATTAGAGCAGAGAAATATTCCGATGTTCAATCGTGCAGAAGTAAATGTTATTGCTAATGATAAGTTGAAAGCTATTCAACTGGTGCAGCTTTTAGGGATTTCTACTGTACCTACAAAGAAAATACAGCATGTCTCAGATATTCACGCTTATCCAGCAGTTGTAAAGACAATCGATGGATACGGCGGTACACAAGTAGAACTAGTTCATACAGAGGATGAGGCAGAAACTTTCATAAAAAATCATGTTGGGCAAACGATGATTGTTCAATCCTATATCGAAACAAACGCTACGGATGTACGCGTGTTTATGTTGGGTAAAAAAGTTGTTGGTGCGGTAAAGCGTATTGGTGCAGAAAATAGTTTTAAATCTAATTTCACACTTGGCGGAACCGTTGAAAAGTATATACTTGATAAACAACAACTTGAAGAAGTTGAAAAAATTGCAAAAGCATTGAAAAGTGATTATATTGGAATCGATTTTTTATTGCTTCCTGATGGAAATTGGTTATTCAATGAAATCGAAGATCCTGTTGGAGCAAGATCTTATTTCACGACAACAAATAAAGACATTGCAATTCCAATTATGGAGTATATTCATAAAAAGCTAACAGAAAAAGAGTGCGCCGATTGATACAATTGGCTGCACTCTTTTTTAATGAATTATTTTCCCATATAAATGGATATTACAACTAACCATTCAAAAATTACAACTAAATCATCATTTATTACAACTAACTTAGAGTTTTTTACAACTAAAGCGACTAATTTTCCAACTAAACCAAAAAAGAGTGTGCCGACCGAATATTAGTCAGCTACACTCTTTTTTCCTTACAAGTTGTTTAGTTCTTCCAAGCGGTGTAAAACAGTTGCATGTTTTTCAAGATAATCTTGTTCTTTTGCACGTTCTTCTGCAACTACTGCTTCTGGAGCTTTCGATACGAAGCGTTCATTGGATAATTTTCCTTGAACTAGCTTCACTTCTTTTGCCCATTTTTCTAATTCTTTTTCCAAGCGAGCTTTTTCAGCATCAATATCAATTAATCCTTGTAACGGTAGATATAAAACAGCCCCTGTTACAACAGCTGACATGGATTGGCCTGGTGCTTCTAATTCTTGCCCGATAACAAGAGGTTCTGGATTACAGAATCGTTCTAAATATTTGGCATTTGCTTCTAGTACAGCTAATGTATCAGCATCTTTTGCTGAGATGTATAATGGCACTTTTTTACTCATCGGTGTTTGTACTTCTGAGCGAATATTTCGCACAGAACGAATGATTTCTGCAAGTAATTTCATGCTAGCTGCTTCTTCTTTATTGGAAAGTGCTTCGTTTACAGTTGGCCAAGCAGCTACTGTAATCGATTCCCCTTCGTGTGGGAGGTTCTGCCAAATTTCCTCTGTGATGAACGGCATAAATGGATGCAATAGTCTCATTGTATTATCCAAAACATATGCTAATACAGAACGGGTCATATGCTTCGCATTTTCATCGTCTCCGTTTAGTGGAAGTTTCGACATTTCAATATACCAATCACAGAAATCATCCCAGATGAAGTTATATAGAGCACGACCAACTTCCCCAAACTCATATTTTTCAGAAAGTCTCGTTACCTGTTCGATTGTTTCATTTAATCGAGTTAAAATCCATGCGTCAGCCACTGATTTCTTACCATTTAGATTAATCTCTTCAAATGTTAAGCCATCCATATTCATTAAGGCAAAACGAGAAGCGTTCCAAATCTTATTGGCAAAGTTCCAAACCGCTTCTACCTTTTCTGTAGAATAGCGTAAATCTTGACCTGGTGATGAACCGGTACTTAGGAAATAACGAAGGGAGTCCGCTCCATACTGATCGATTACTTCCATCGGGTCAATACCATTTCCAAGGGATTTAGACATTTTACGACCATCTTCTGCTCGAACAAGCCCGTGGATCAATACATCCTCAAATGGGCGAGTTCCTGTAAATTCGATACCTTGGAAAATCATACGTGAAACCCAGAAGAATATAATATCATAACCAGTTACAAGTGTATTCGTAGGATAATACTTTTTAAATTCTTGGTCTTCTGTATTTGGCCAACCAAGTGTAGAGAATGGCCACAATGCGGATGAGAACCATGTATCTAAAACATCATTATCTTGGTTCCAATTTTCTGCATCTGCTGGAGCTTCATGCCCAACATACACTTCACCTGTTTCTTTATGGTACCAAGCGGGAATTCGATGACCCCACCATAATTGACGAGAAATACACCAATCATGAAGATTTTCCATCCAACGTAAATATGTCTTTTCAAAGCGGTCAGGTACGAAATTTACTTTTCCTTCTGCTTGTTGCAATTTAATTGCTTCTTCAGCTAGTGGCTGCATTTTAACAAACCATTGGGTAGATAAATATGGCTCTACAACTGCCCCGCTACGCTCAGAATGTCCCACAGAATGTAGATGCTCTTCAATTTTAAATAGAACGCCTGCATCTTGTAGATCTTTTACAATTTGTTTACGACATGCAAATCGATCCATTCCGTCATACTTCGCAGCATTCTTATTCATCGTACCGTCTTCATTCATCACTAAAATGCGTTCTAAATTATGACGATTTCCAATTTCAAAGTCGTTTGGGTCATGGGCTGGAGTGATTTTTACTGCTCCGCTACCGAACTCCATATCTACGTAGTCATCTGCAACAATTGGAATTTCGCGACCAACGATAGGTAACTTAACTGTTTTACCGATTAAATGTTTGTATCGCTCATCTTCTGGATGAACTGCTACCGCAGTATCTCCAAGCATTGTTTCAGGTCTTGTTGTAGCAACGTCAATAGAATCAGTACCATCTGTTAGTGGGTAATGCATATGATAGAATGCACCCTGTACATCTTGGTGAATAACCTCTATATCCGAAAGAGCGGTTTTTGTTGCAGGATCCCAGTTAATAATATATTCACCGCGGTAAATGAGTCCTTTATTGTATAGCTTTACAAATACTTCTTTTACTGCATTTGATAAGCCTTCATCTAATGTAAAACGTTCACGGGAATAGTCTAAACCAAGGCCTAATTTAGCCCATTGTGCACGAATATGGCCTGCATACTCTTCTTTCCATTTCCATGTTTCTTCTACAAATTTTTCACGACCTAAATCGTAGCGTGAAATATTTTCAGCACGAAGCTTTTCTTCTACTTTCGCTTGAGTTGCAATACCAGCATGGTCCATTCCTGGTAACCAAAGTGCATCATATCCTTGCATGCGTTTCATACGAATAATAATATCTTGTAATGTAGTGTCCCAAGCGTGCCCTAAATGTAATTTCCCTGTTACGTTTGGTGGTGGAATTACGATTGTATATGGTTTTTTCTCACTTTCAGGGTGGGCTTCGAAGAATTTCCCTTCTAGCCACCACTCATATCGACCTTTTTCAATCGACTGAGGATCGTACTTAGTTGGCATCGTCGTCTCATTTGTCATTTTTGGTTCCTCCTAAAAAAGAATATAAAAAAACTCCAGTCGTCACTAAAGGACGAAGGAGTTTGTTCGCGGTACCACCTTTATTCGCAGATGCAAAATTATGCATCACGCTCTCAATTAGATAACGGCTTCAAACCGGCATTTGCTACTAAAAGTTCACAAATACTGCTCGTGGGCTACCTTCAAATGGTGGCTAACAGAAACATTTCAGCAAGTTGTTTCCTTTCTTTCGATAACCAAATCATTTTACTCTTCCCATTCATTGCATCGATATTTAGTTGTTCATATTGTACCTAATCTTATGATATGTCGTCAAGTCAAGTCTCGTGAAAGGAGAATATCATGAAAAGAAAAGGTTATAATCCATATCTATTGCCTGATTGGCTTCGCAGAACACGGTTTTATTGCAAAGGCGTCATTATTCCTATTTGTGGCTTTCAAGTAATACGTGTTTTAATTGTCCCAACTACTTGGGACATTATATTACTTGTATTTTTACTGTTCATCTGCTTTTTGTTTTACAGAGACATAATTTGAAGGAAATGTTAGCTTCGAATAACCATCATCTAAATCTAAAATGAATTGAAGTTCCGATTGGTTATTTGTACTCTCTTCTTTGTTGGGTTCTTGGGTAGTTTCATTTTCAAACACTGGTTCTATTTCTCTTTTAGTTTCGATTTCTATATCTAAAGCAATTTCCACTTCTTTTTCTACATTTGCCGCTACCGGTGCTTCAAATTCACAATGAACAGACCATGCAATCTCAATCGATGCATGCTCTGTTGTTCTCGCATCAATATGTTGAACGTTCAAAGTTGGTGAACTGCCTGACTTTATTTTATTTTTTCCAATTTCTACACTCATTGGTACAGCATATTCGAAGTAACCTACTTCACCTTGTACATCTAAATCTTCAATTTGGGTAAACTCACTCGTTGCATGATGTGCATGTTCACCTTCTTCGAACTCAACATGGCAAGTGATATGGTAGATTCCCACTAAATGAACCGAGTCCTCTGTTTCACTTAGTTCAAATTGTGGGTTAACTGCCACCGTTTTTATTTCTTTTGGTACCCCAAAGCTTGCTGGAAAAAGAAACTGTTCCTTTTCATCCCATTTTTTCACTTCCATTTGTCATCCTCCTTCATATAGGACAACTTATGAATCAGTGGCTAAAAATAGAACAATGAATCATTTCAAAGCTTGCTTTTCGTTACAAGATGCTTCCATTCAGACCACTCCGAAAATCTTGGAATTGTCAAATGTTTATTGTATGATTGCGTTTTGACAAACACTTTTGTCGAACTGTTTGCAAGTGTATTTAATACGTCTGGCTTATCATCAAAATAATAATCTAATTGTAGCTTTTGTATGATAGTTACCTTCTCTTGATCCTTCATACCACAATAAAAGTTTTCATCTCGTACAGGAAAGCCCTTTTCTATCATCCATTTTTTTGTGCGTTCACCATGTTCGGATGGTCTGGCTGTAATATAAAAAATTTCATGTCCCTCTGTTTCAAGCGCCTGTAATATTTCTATCACCTCAGGATAAGGAGGGCAGTTTGTATAATATATCTCCTCTAAAGAGTTATTCCACATTTTTGCCCCATCTTCTGGAGTCATTCCAAATGGTTCATGGATTTCTACTTTATTTAATCCATTGAAAATCTCAAGTGGTATGTTTTGTTTCAGCTTTTTATTGTAAATATGAAAAGCATGTTCCCGAAGGTTGATTAATGTATCGTCAATATCAAAACCAAATCTCATACTATATTCCCTCATTTATATATAGGATACCCAACAAATTTAAAATCTTTTCCGATTTTTGTAATATCCGTATCTACTAGTTCTACCGCATCACTCATCTGTTCTATGCCATTGCCTTCCATAAAAGTAGGTGCATTTTTTCCACCTATTAATTTAGGTGCGATGTAAATGATTGCTTTATCGATTAATTTATTTTCTAAAAAGGCGGCATTAATCGTTCCTCCGCCTTCGATTAACAGGGAAGAAACGGATTTTTCCCCCAACGAATTTAATACATCTAGCGGATTCACATGTTCCTGACCTGTTGTATGGAAAATAGATATTCCTTGTTTTTGCAAAGCTTCTTTTTTGACTTGGTCATAATTTTCACTTGTGAAAATCCATGTATCCGCTAGCTTGTCAGTAACTAATTTTGAATCCATAGGAATTTTTAAAGTAGAATCAAGTACTACTCGAATGGGATTTCGACCATTAGGGATTCGAGTTGTTAACTCTGGATTATCAGCGATTACCGTGTTGACACCTACTAATATAGCCATATGTTCATTGCGTAAATGGTGTACATCCAATCGGGCATCCTCCGAGGTTATCCATTTGCTATGAGCCGTATGTGAAGCGATTTTCCCATCCAACGTGATACCTGCCTTTAATGTTACGAACGGTTTTTGCTCCACTATAAACTTGTTAAATACTTCATTCATCTTACGGGAAGCTGTTTCTTGCACTCCGACAATAACTTCAATACCAGCTTCCTCTAAAATTTTAACTCCTCTACCTGAAACAAGTGGGTTTGGGTCTAGTGTTGCAATAACGACTTTTTGAATGCCTGCACTAACAATAGCTTCTGCACATGGACCTGTTCTCCCATGATGGGAACAAGGTTCGAGTGTTACGTAGATGGTAGCACCTTTTGCATGATCTCCTGCCATTTGAATCGCATGAATTTCCGCATGGGGTTCGCCCGCTTTCATATGTGCACCAATCCCAACGATACGATTGTCGTTTACAATCACTGCTCCTACAAGTGGATTGGGGGCGGTTTGTCCTTTCATTGCTTGAGCATTTTTCAATGCAATATCCATATAAAATCCGTGATTAGTCATGTAGGAATGTACCTTCTTCCTCCAAATGACCTGAGCGTCGGATTTTTGTTTGCAAGTAACTCTCGTTATACTCGGATACATCCCCCCATAATGGAGTACGTCCTGAAACAGGCAATCCTGCATCCTTCAATGCTTGTAATTTTTTAGGATTGTTCGTAATTAAAGTAACAGGTTTAGAACGTAACACTTTTAATACTTCGATTGCATCACTATAATTTCTGGAGTCATCCACAAAGCCTAGTTTTTCGTTTGCCTCCACTGTATCAGAACCATTTTCTTGCAATATATATGCCATTGCTTTACTAAATAAGCCAATTCCTCTACCTTCATGATTTGCTAAATAAAATAAAGCACCAGTTCCATGCTCAACAATCATTTGCATAGATTGCTTTAGTTGGAATCCACAATCGCATCTTTTACTTCCAAAAATATCACCCGTATGGCAAATGGAATGCATTCGAATCAGTGCATTTTCTTCATATTCAAAATCACCATAGACAAGAACGCTGGATTGCTGATATTCCGCTAAATTTGAAGAGGATAAATCATTAATAATTTGTTGGATATCTTCTGTTTCCTTTTGGCTATTTAACCAGCAATACCATTTAAAAATAACCGTTTCCCCATGCAAATTAACTGGAAGTCGAATAGGTCCAACTAAGTAAATAGAACCTTCCGCTGCTTTAATCAATTGAATTTTATCTTTTAATACATTAATCGCATTATTTGAAACCTCTTTCAAATTCACCATATTATATTCCTCTTTTCCCCGAGTACTATTGTTGCATTTTTCTATACTATTCTACTTAGATTACTTTTCGTAAGCAATTATATTTTAGTAATTAAAACAAGTCAAACAAATTGAATCTCGACTACTGTATTTACTAGGATACGATTGTAAGTAAGCATTTTTCGTCTGCTCAAAAGGTTATGCATAGCGCCATAGAAATAGACAGGCTCTCATCTCGTCAATCAAACCTTTTTACTTGGAACATTTTCAAATTGTAGGGATTATGCGTCTTAAGGAAGTGTCCACTTGGATTTCCGCTGAAGGACGGACGCTTTCCGGGGGGGGGTGAGTGATGAGCCTTCACCGTCCGCTTAGGCGTTCGATGAGAAGTCTCATTTGACTCACTTGATCCCACTGGAGTCGCCGTCCTTTTCGCTCCAATCCATCCAAATAGACGCTTTT
>NZ_VEBK01000027.1 GCF_007676755.1 Bacillus sp. FJAT-22090
GAGCTGCGTCCGATTTCGTATTGCCTTTTTCTATAAATCGAAGATTTTAATTTTCATGGGAGTTGAACAAGACTTTTTGTTTACCCTTACATCTATGCTATTTAGTAAACACCCTTGAAAAGGTCCAAACGGAATTTGGCATACTGGCAATGGCCCATAACTTGCTGAAAGTGGTGGGCCTATTGTGCAGAAACCACCTTATAAAACGAAAAATCAAAAAAGAAGGTGGAGAAAAACGATTTATTTTTCTCCACCTTCTTCATTTTAGGGATTTTTTAGACAGCCCCTTCATTATTTATGAATTCACCATAGAACTTGCAAGTTCTTCAATTACTTTTGCTGTTTTTACTACATCTTCCGCAACTAATAAGTGCGTGCAGTTTTCAAACGGAATCACTTCAGAATTCGGAATCTGTTCCTTCATGTATTCCGCTGTTTCTTTTGAGTAAAGTGTACTCTTTTCTCCATACACAATTTGTGTTGGTACAGTGATTTGTGGTAACACGTCACGATAATCGCCAACTGCCATCGCATGCCACATTGCCGCTAATACATGAGGGGTATTGCCGTTGACTACTAAATTGAGCTGCTCTTCCATCATTTCACCAGTCAAGTATGGGACGGTTACTTTAAAGAAAGGCTTTGCGAATTCCTTCAAGCTATCATTGATCACTGTCAAATCATTCAATGAGTCTTCCCGCGTATATTTACCGTGATAAAGACCTAAATTCCAATCCTCTTCATTGACTAATTTTGGTGTCATGTCGAACAACGATACGGCCTTCAATCTGGATACACCGAAGTTTTTTACATACTCGAATGTCGTAGAAACCCCCATCGAGTGTCCAACCAATGTGACATTCATCAAGTTAAGATGCTCCATTAGTTCTTCCAAATCGGAAGCGAATCTCTTCAATGTCAAACCATGCTCCGGGCGATCAGAAGCGCCATGTCCCCTCAAATCAAAAGACACTACATTGAACTTTTTGCTCAATTCTTCAAATGGTTGATCGAATGTTTTATGATCCGATGACCAGCCATGGACGAGCACAATCGGTTGTCCTTCTCCTTTTTGCTGATAATACAATTTGACGCCGTCACTTGTCTCGAAAAATGCCATGATGCTTTCCTCCTTCTATTAGGTCTCAACATAAAGTTGTTGTTAAATTGTTTATAAAAACACTTTATTGCATAATTTTTTCTACCATAAATAAGGTTACTCCTGCATTATCTGAATAATGTTGCCGCATGTATCGTCGAAGACAGCTATTGTGACTTCGCCCATTTGTACAGCTGTAGATGCTATTTCTCATTTATAAAAATTAATATGCATTCGTTATATGACTTCCCCATTCACGGTTAGGTTGCAACCAGCTGACGCTTCTATCCACAATTAAATCGCCCAGTGTTCCTTCGTAATTCTTGCGGTATGGTTTAATAAATTCTTCCGCAAGCCAGCTATCTCTCGTGCCTTGCCATGTTTCATAAATAATCAAGTCATCTGGCTGATCCAGATCGTCCGATACAATGGCGCTAATGAATGCCTTCTCGGATGACATCTCCTCAATAAGGGAAGATAGCTCCTTGCGGAATTCTTCTTTCTTCCCTGGTTTAGCCTTAAAACGAATATTGAGTTGAACTTGTTGATTGGTCATATTGACTCCTCCTATAAATTATATATTTTGCGGCGATTCGGTTACACCATTCCCCATTAACCTTTTTTCCGGACTATTTGTAATCTCTGCGCAGTGAAATTATACCTGTGCTAGCCCGCCATCTACGAACAATTCTACACCCGTCAAGTAACTGCTTTCGTCTGAAGCAAGGAAAGATACAGCGTTTGCTACTTCTTCAGGTGTCCCAACTTTTCCAGCTGGAACAGTATTTCTGCTATTTTCCAGTACCTCTTCAAGTGCATCACCAAAAAGCTCATCATATGCAGGTGTAAGAATACCTCCTGGACTAACCACATTTACACGGATTTCAGTACCTTTTAGGTCAAGAATCCAGTTGCGAACTAGTGCTCTTAATGCTGCTTTAGATGCTCCATATACACTAAACGCTGGGTTGCCAATTGACCCAGCAGTAGAGCCCGTTACAATAATAGAACCTACTTTATCCGGGAATAGTGATAACGCTTTTTGAACAGTAAAGATGGTTCCTTTAACGTTAATGTCAAACGTTCTATCAACCTGCTCTTCTGTAATTTCACCTAATGGAAGGAAGTTGCCGGTGCCTGCATTAGCAAAAAGAATGTCCAACTTACCTTTTTCCTGCTTTATAATGTCATAAAGTTTGTCTAAGTCTTCAAGCTTAGAAATATCACCTTGAACACCGGTTACGTTCTTGCCAATTTGGTTAACAGCTTTATCAAGTTCGTTTTGTCTACGTCCCGTGATATAAACATATGCACCTTCGTTTACAAATTTTTGTGCTGTAGCAAGACCAATCCCACTTGTTCCACCCGTTACAAGCGCTATTTTACCTTCAAATTTACCCATATTTAACACTCCTTTAAAATTAATTTATGTCTAGTACCTTTAAGTACTTGAAGAACAACTCACAAGATATAGTATCCTTCAGTAAGCACATTAACGGAAGTGCCCACTTTTTAGTGATATAGTAACTAAAAAGTAATAAATGTGGAATGGAGAGGTTTAGACTTGAAAAAATTTAGTTGTGGTTTTGAAGTGACAAAGGAAGTTATTGGCGGAAAATGGAAAGGTCTTGTATTACACTTTTTAATGAATGGACCAAAGAGAACGAGTGAATTAAAGCGCATTATCCCAAATATAACTCAGAAAATGCTGATTCAAACACTTAGAGAGCTTGAAGACAGTGGACTTGTGAGCAGAAAGATGTATAATCAAGTACCACCGAAGGTTGAATATTCATCCACTGAACTTGGAGAATCTCTTAAACCAATCTTGCAGGAGCTCTGTGAATGGGGAAGCCATTATGCGGAGCAAGAGTATGCAGAAGGTGAATTTGAAATCGCACAACCAGAAGAGGCTTCTTAATGAGGAAACCACCTTATAACACCTTATATGTAAGGTATTTTATTGGTGTACTAAGATTTGGCCATTTTAATTCGAAGTAGATGGCCTCGACTGTAATACAATCAATAATGAAATAAGAATAATCCACTTATTATCATTAAAAAATGAGCTCATCTATTAACAAAAATACCTCACAAACCGGTATTTTATGATAAATAAGAAGAACCTATTTTGAAAAAAGGATTAATCAAAATGGGCTCTTTCTTTGTGAAGTATTGTTCAATTTTTATAAAAAAGTTTGATCATTTCCTATCTAAATTGTTCCACAATCGCGCCCGATTGTGGAATATATGCTTTTTTAGCAATTAAATTAGATTTCAAAAGTATTAAACTATGTCCAATTCAATACACAATCTATTTTGATAAAGTATTAATTAACCTCTTTTATCGTTAATTCTTGTTCCGGTGTAAATCTAATGTAGTAATCATAAATTTCTTCACCATTCATGACGCTTTTATACTCTATTTCTGCTAAAACATAATTGATGGATTCACTATTCAATTGCTTCTGTATTTCCTGGCTCTGTTGCAACATTTGTTCTTTCGTTAAATTGCCTTTTTCAATTTCCAGCATAATGTGAATCGGCCTTGGTGTTTTCAACTGCGGCGTCCATTCCTCGTCAATTTGGTTGTATACTTCCACATTTGTATCAACTGAATCGACTTGCGGCACTTTTTTCTGAAGGAGCGTAAGAATATACTGCTCTGCCTCCGCGTTTAGCTTTTCGGATGCCGCTTTGTCTATCTTGGATTCATGGATTGTATCACTAAAAACTTCATACGGTTCGAAAGCGGAGACATGGAAGGTATAAGTGTTTTCAACTGCAGTCGTGTCCTTTTTTACCACTTTAAACTCATAAGTGCCATCGGACCATCCATATCCTACAGACCGCTTGATCTCGTAGTCCATGTCCGGATAAGTTTGTTCTAAAAAATTTTCAAGGCTCTCCTTTGCTTTGTGCTTGTCGATTGTATTTCCGCTCATTTGCATGTAAGCGAATACTACGGCTGCAATTAATAAAATTACAATCACACTGTATATTATTTTCTTTATCATATTTAATTTTCCTCTCTTGCTTTAAGTATACAAAAGCCAATAATGATTCCAATAAAAGTAAACAGCAGGTGGATAACTAAGGACGTCAGTGCTATTAGAAGAGCTTCCGAAAAACTTTCAGCATAGAATTCGCCGAACCAATCTGTCATATATGACAGGCAATTCCATATGAAATTGGGTATTCCTGCAAGCAGGATGGCAACGAGCGCCGATCGGTAAAATAGATACGTAACCGCACCCAAAAGGGCATAGGTCAGGATAAAGCCGCTATTGTCTTTCATAATGGTCGTGCCGATAGCCAATATCAAAGCAATGGATACAAAGAAAATCTGTATGGTCGCCAATTTCAACGTTATATTTCGAATCATTTTGTTAGAAACACCGCTTACGTTTACTTCCGTGGGAAGAGGAATTTGTGATTGTTCTGCGATTTGGCGGCAGTTTTGGCAACTTTTCAAGTGTTCCTCGATAAATTGTTTTGTCTCTAGCTGCAACAAGTCTTCTTCGTATAAAGGCAAAAGGTCTTGCACAACCGCACATTCTTTTTTCATAAAGTCTCCTCCATTAATTTTTGAATCTTTAATTTCAACCGATGAAATGTCACGCGCGTATAATTCTCTGATTTGCCAATCAAAATGCCGATTTCTGCAAAACTCAGTTCTCCGTATATGCGTAGCAATATGATTTCCCTAGAGGCATCATCCAGTTTCGAAATATGATGTAAGAGTATTTTTGTTTCTTCATTAATTTCCGCCATCTCTTCCAGTGAATGGGTTTCATTATCTGGAAGAGATGCAAGTTTTTGCATTAAGCTTTGCTGATACTTATTTTTTCGGTAATACTTTTTTAATAAATTATTCGCAATCGAGAACACCCAAGTCGACAAGGTGGAATGTCCATTAAATGATGCGATGTTTTTACATGCCTCATAAAAGGTATCGTGGCAAAGGTCTTGAGCTGTTGCCTGATTCCCTGTCTTAGCATAAAAAAACGTATAGATTTTCGGATGAATTTTTTCGTATTCTTCTTCAAGCTTCTTCATAACGCCCTCTCTCTCTTGCTGTTCTTAATATTAATACCTTGGTTATCTGTTTCGTTACATTTTTTTGAAAAATATTTATCTATTACTTATGTCAAAATTGTTCTAATATTTCGTTTTACATTCAAGTATGACTAGTTGCCAGCCTATACTATTTAAAATATCGTTAATAAAAATATTTAATTGGATTGTCTTATCCAATAAATAAGGAAGGTGCCCAAATGGACACCTTCCTTATTGAAATTACAATTCATCTGACAAGTAGATTTCTAAAAATGCATTAGTAAATGGAATTGCCAAAACAAATAGCGATTATTGTTCTTTTTTCCCAGCATTCAAATATTCATCTTTTAAAATCGAATAGTACGCGCTATCTGCTAATACACCTTTGATCATTTCGCTTTTACGAAGGGTCCCTTCTCGTTGCATACCTAAGCGAAGCAATACTTTACCAGAAGCACCATTAATAACATCATGTGCTGCATGTACACGCTCTAACCCTAATTCTTTGAAGGCTAATTCTAGTATCAGTTTTCCAGCTTCAGTCATATAGCCATTGCCCCAATACTTTCTATTTAATGTAAAACCAAGATCCCCGCTTTTATTCCAGTCATCCACTCTAAACTCAATAGCACCTATCATTTTATTGCTATCTTTTAAGACAATTGCATATTTACCGATAGGCTCTTTGACAAAATAATTTGCAATCATACTTTGAGTTTGTTCCAAATCTTTATGTGGACTGTATAAAAAACGCGTTGTTTCTTCATCAGATGTATATTCAAACATATCTTCAGCATCATTAAACGAAACTGGTCGTAATAAAATACATTCCCCTTCTATTTGACTATTCTTAACTAATAAAAGATTAAAATTACTCATGACTCTCTCCAATTCATATAACAATCTATTTCGACTCACTAAATTATCCTAGCACAATTAATTTATTCCGAACAGTTATACCAATCCAAAACTTTTAAATATTTAGATAACTTTTTATATCTAAGTTTAAATTAGCCATTCAGCTAAAAAAGTTATTCATTTCTTCACTCCCAAATTTCAAACAAAATGGCCTGTTAATGGAATCAAATAATTAAAGTTTTTAAACAACTTTATTGTAACTTAAACGACTTTATTTGTAATGAAACAACTTTATTGTCACTCAACAGCAGCAGCGCGACAAGTTTTGTTATAAGCGCTAATATGTGAAAAAACAAGGGATCTCTTCAGAAATCCCTTGTTTTTTCACACATAAGGGGTCCTACCAACAAAAAGCACAAGACATACGCTAAGTAAAATACGACATAAGGAAGGGTATCGTCAATACCCATCGACACCATCCATTTGTGGATCTTGCCCTGTAATTGATCAGTGCACGAAAAGTAAGAAGCAATAAAAAAAAACTAATTCAACGTCATGTCTTACAAGACTATCCAGATGCAGCAGAAGACTAGAGACACCATTATGAAATCAAAGAGACGGTTGAAGGAGTCGTTGCCGATGCCAAAGAAAAGCATGGTATGCGATAAACAAACCTTAGGAGTCTTAAAAAATTGTCTAGGCAGGCGATGCTAACTTTTGCTGCCCAAAACCTGAAAAAGTTAGCGAGCTGGGCGTAATAGAAGATGAAATTAGGTTGGATTACGGCTACCCTTAAATAAAACGTCGAAATGATATCATCAAAAGGATGATGTCATTTCGACTTCTTCTTGATGAATCACAACTTAAGCTTGGTAGGGGGGAAGTTCCATCACTTTCAGTTTGCCATTCACTATTTTAACTGTGTACGTAAAAGTATTGGTGATTTTGTCGAACTCCCTTACCCCGAACCGCGTGCCGTCTTCATTTTTAAACGCAACGACAAACGTATACACGTCTTTGCTCACTTCAGTCCGACTCAGAATCTCTTTCAGTGAAACTTTAGGTCCTAACTCCAAATACTGTTTTACTAGTGCATGCTTATCATTAAGGTCAGTCTCAGGAAATAAATTTCTGAGTCCTTGATAGCTCCCTCCGTATAATTCGACAAGTGCTTCAGCATCCTGACTAGCGATAGCCTGCATATAGACCTCAAGTGTCTCTTGTGGGTTCACAGTGACAACTTCCTTTTTACTCTCTTTCTGAGAAGTTGCTGAAGAATTCAATGTTACATCCTTCTTCCACGTTATCACTTTTCCCTTGCTATCGGTAAATAGAAAAACAACCTCCCCTTGCTCACCCTTCATCGTATCCGGGTAGATGAACCCTGAAAACTGCCCGTCTCCACTAATGTAAAAGCCGTCTTCCCCATTCGCCCCATGTTCCCTCGCTGCTTGGACTGTGTTGACAATCCGGTGTTTCTTGGAATTCCACTTCATTTCGGCTAGCGTAAATCCTTCTGGCACCTGTTTCACGACGAAGTCGAAACTGTTGCCCTCAATCGGTTTTGGTGTCTGGTCAATAATGACGAGAATTTCCTTCATAGGCTCCTCTTTCACGACCTCTTTATCGTCAGCAATAACACCATCAGCTGCATTATCCTCTTTTTCTAGAAGCATCAACGTCAGGTTCTTTTTCCACGTTACTTCTTCACCTTTCGAATTGGTGAATCGGAAAACAACTTCTCCTTCATCCCCTCTCATCGTGTCTGGATAGATGAACCCTGAAAACTGCCCGTTTCCACTAATGTAAAATCCGTCTTCCCCATTAGCACCATGTACTTTGGCTTCTAGAACCGTATTGACAATCCGGTGTTTCTTGGAATTCCACTCCATTTCGGCTAGCGTGAATCCTTCTGGCACCTGTTTCACGACGAAATCGAAACTATTGCCCTCAGTTGGTTTCGGCGTCTGATCAATAATGATGAGTACTTCCTTCTGAGGATTTGCTTTAGCATCTTCTTTCGTAGCACTGCCTTGATTGGTTTCAGATGGCTTCGCATGAATGGTATCCGATGCCTCAGGTTCTTTTTCCGAGGCACAACCACTCGTCATAAGAAGCACGAATAGTACTGAAACGATATAGCCGTATTTTTTGTTATTCATGTAGTTCTCCTCTGCTTTCATATAAAGTAAAAGAAAATGCGACACCGTTATTCGTATTCATCACACCAAACTCACTATGATGGAGCTCTAGGATGTGTTTGACTATAGATAGTCCCAGACCCGTTCCTCCAGATTTCCGATCTCGAGAACGCTCAATTCGGTAGAATTGGTCCCATACTCTGCTTAAATCGGTCTCAGCAATTGGCATTCCCATGTTCTCGATGACCGTAAGTATCTTTCCGGAAGAATCCCGGTCGATGGTAATCGTAATGACGCTGTTTTCCACTGCATGGCGTATGGCATTGCTCATTAAATTCAGAATGACCTGTTCGATTCTTCTAGAATCCGCCGTGACGTAATGCTCTTCTTGATGATTCAACTTGTACTGAATGCTTCTGTTTTCCATTTGTTGAGAGAACGAATCCGCCAAATTTTGAACAAGTCTTGTCATAGAGAAATGTGACCATTTTAATTGAATCGCTTTGGCCTCGAATTTGGAAAGCTCTAGCATATCCATGATTAATGCATTCATCCGATCTGTCTCATTTACAATGTGATCCAGATACCGTTCTTTTTTATCTTTCGCTACTCCATCCTGCAATCCTTCCGCGAATCCTCTCACAATACCTAATGGGGTTTTTAATTCATGTGATATATTGGCAATCAGTTCTTTCCGAAGTTGTTCCGACCGTCGTTTTTCTTCCATCTCCGCTTGCAACTTATCATTCGTATTGGTCAGTTCCTGTAAGGCCGTATCCAGATTCTGAGACATCACTTCCAGATTACGGGACAGTTCTCCGAATTCATCCTTCGAATTAAGTCCGGGACCTCCCGTGAAATCCAAGTTAGCCATACGTGCAGCAGCATGGTTGAGTGTAACTAAAGGACGGGATACAATTCTGGAGTAAATCATTGACAGAATTGTAACGAGCACTAGAATCATAGGAGCAAAATAGACAAAATATTTCTTAAGTATATCGACTGCTTCCCCAACTGGTTGTAGAGAAGTCATGACAAATAAATAACGAGCAGTGGGTTCATCCGTTGCTAGCGGTTGAATCACAATCGCATATGAAACACCACTCCAATTATCTACCCATTCCAACTGAACAGGCGATCCATCTTGCAAGCGCGATTGATAGTGCTCCAACTTGGTCATCCATTCCTGGAGCGCTTCGTCGATTAGTGTATCCTGATAGAGAGGGTTATACGAGCGATGCTCAGGCACCATCAGATCAATAATCTTCCCTTGAACCCGTGTTAACCCCATTGTGAGTTCCGTTTGATCCTTCTGAATAGTAATAGGTTGCATGACGGTATCATCTTCGTCCATAAAAATACCGTCTATCACCAATTGATCGCCGATTTGAATCCCCTTTGGAAGCGAGTCATATTCCATTCCATCCGTAGGCAGAGGAACAATGATGGTCTTATGGTTTGTTTGCAGCTCTAAAAAGTAAGGATTAAAAATTATCTGTTCAAAACTTTGATTTAAAAGTGAAGTACTCGTATCATTCTCATTCATAAATGCACCGAGCAACCGTGAGATTTTCTGACTATCGGGTACAACTTGTTCATATTGTTCCTCGAAGTGACTCATATTCTGTTCTAGAGTATGGATCTTAGACATTCGGTAAAACCGCTCGAAAAAAAGTCCTTCTGCAATCATTACAAATGAAAAAACAATCAAGATCAAACTAGTCGTAACAACAAAAAGTTTAAGGACGACTCCCTGCCTCCTCATCCTTCCAACTCGAACTTGTACCCTGCACGGATGACAGTTCCGATGCATCTGCCCTCTGCACCGAGTTTCGCCCTCAATTTTTTAACGTGGGTGTCTACTGTCCGCAAATCACCTATATAATCGTAGCCCCATACAGCATTCAGAATAAAATCTCGAGACAACACTTTCCCATAATGCTTCGTAAGAAAGAGAAGCAACTCGTATTCTTTCGGTGATAAGGAAATCGATTTTCCCTCTACGGAAACAGTATGGGACATTCTATTTACCGTCAGCCCGCCAAAGGTGAGTAAATTTCCTTCTCGACCAATCGTACCTTCCGTCCGTTTCAACAGTGCAATAGCACGGGCCACTAATACTCTTGGACTAAAAGGCTTTGTGACATATTCATCCGCACCAAGCTCGAACCCTCTCAATTGATCATCATCTTCCACCCTAGCTGTGATCATAATAATCGGAACATCTGAATTCCTGCGAATCTGCCTGCACACTGAAAACCCATCCAGTTCTGGCATCATAATGTCCAGCACGATTAGGTCAATGGCTTGTCGTTCAAAAATCTCGAGTGCGAGATTACCGTTCTCCGCTTCGTACACGTCCCATTGTTCCTTTTTGAAATAATCCGTTATAAACTCACGCATCAGCAAGTCATCTTCGACTAATAATAAATTTCTTTTCATGTCTTTCCTCTCCACATCTATCCACGTCGCCCTATCACTATGGGACATGAATACTAGTATGATTTCATTCTTCATACACCTCCAGCAGGACTATCTAAACCGAGTATAGAAGATTCCTGTGTACGTCGTGTGAACATCTTGTATGAATTTCTTTAAGAATAGCACGGACTAGTTTGTGATAGTAGAGTAACTGTGTTTATCTCCAGCAATAAAATGATATTTTCGAGTACCCCGTCATACTAGCCCATAAAGGGGTATCGCCAACATTTCGGAAATTTTGTACGCTAAGCAAATTCAAACATAAAAAAGTCGAATTCCCTGTACGTTAAGGAACCGACTTTTTTGACTTCTTCAAGTAAAGCACCCGTTAGTTGAGCAACTACATATCAATTATTTGACTTGACTTCCAATCAAAATGTCTTTTAACTGGTCAACACTTTGGACAATATAAGTAGGGTTAGAATGAGTTAGTTCTTCATAAGAACCATATCCATAAGTTACTCCAATAGAGTCAATACCGTTGTTATTTGCCCCAATGATATCGTGCTTCTTGTCACCAATCATAATAAAGTCATCTAGTTTATGCCCATTGTGCATATCGAGTATGTATTGTATAACCTCAGTTTTTGCTGTTCTTGTTCCATCAAGATTACTTCCAACAACAAGGTCAAAATATTGGTCAATATTAAAATGAATCAGTACTTTTTCAGAAAATACAGTAGGCTTTGATGTTGCAACAACTAAAGTGAAATTTAATTCTTTCAATGATTTCAATAGTAACGGTATATGTGAATATAACTCATTTTCAAACATACCCACCTCTTTAAATCTCTCCCTATAAAAATCAATGGCTTTTTTGCGTATTTTCCTCATCCAAATTGTAGTATTCAGCAAATGAAACTTGAAGTGGCGGACCAATGAAACATTCAAGTTTATCAATATCAGGCTCAATAATGTGCATTTCCTGCAATGCATATTGAACAGATTTTGTTATACCTATTTTAGGGTCTGAAAGCGTTCCGTCTATAAAACTATTTTGTATTTGTCCATATTAAACTCCCCTTTGTATCACATTCTAACTTAATATATCATAAGAATCTTGCAGTTATTGAACTAACCTGCAAGTTACTTTAAGTGCATTTTTCACAATCTCTTATCTATCTTAATATAAATATCCAATTAATTTCTAAAAATGAGCACCAAAAACGGTTGTTAATGGAACCCCGAAATAATCTTATCAAAAACATTCGATTTAGAATTCAGTACTTTTCTGCGTAATAAACCATATTTAAAAAGACCGTAGATATATATAATACGGCAAATATTGTGAGTGTGTGGAAGGAAATTAGATCAATATTTGAAGTTGGGTTAAAAATCAGCATTAAAATAATCACATAACTAACACACCAAAAATAGCTAATATAAATGGCACGTTCTCGAATCATTTGAGCACATTCGTCTTTTTCCGTAAAGTGAGGCGCTAAATAAGCTAAACCAAAAGACATAATCGTTAAAGCAATAGTCATTAACCTATCTGGAAATCTCCCGTTAATGATAGATGTGCCATTAACTATCACAGCATTAAATAGCATAACGCCAATAATTAAGAAGGCTACTCTTTTGTTGTTCAACGATTTTCCTCCTCATAAATAAAAATAAGTAATGATAATTAATTGAATAATGAAATGATTAAAAGTAAAAAAATTAAAGTATCGGCATAGCGTCATTAAGTGATTCCGAAAGAATACTATGACGCCCTACATATCGGTGAGGAAGTAATGATTGAATTACATGAGGGCAAACTCGTGATTAAGCCAATTTTCAAAGTAGACGAGGATTTTGCGGAGAATTGCACAGTGTTTCACAAAGAATTAACCCGTTTTGAACAAAGTTTGTTCAAAACGGGCTCTTTTAATTTTACTTAAAATATGGGTCTGTGTGTCGTTTTTGTTCAAACTTTATTCTAAAGCTACAATATACTAATGTCTTTTTGTTTAATCTATATTACGGGTTTAATGACTAGTTCACTTACATCGACATACTCAGGCTGTTCTAGCGCATAGACTATAGCACGAGCAATAGCCGTCGCTGGGAGAGTGGTACGCCGGTATTCCTTCATGATTTCCTTTGCCTCGTTGTCGGTAATGCTCTCGGCTAGTTCTGATTCCGTTACCCCCGGCGATATAAGGGTCACACGGATGCCTTGCCCTGCAGTCTCTTGCCGCAGTCCATCCGTTATGGCACGTACAGCATATTTGGTCGCGCAGTAGACAGCTGCTGTCGGGCTCACTTCGTAGGCGCCGATGGAAGCGATATTGATGAAATGTCCGAAACCTTGTTTTTTCATGACCGGAAGACCTGAGGCAATGCCATGGAGAACACCGCGAATATTGACATCAATCATTCGGTTCCATTCCTTAATTTTGAGTGCTTCCAGTGAAGAAAGCGGCATCACCCCTGCATTATTGATTACAGCGTCCACTCGTCCAAAACGGCTTTGGGCTACTTCAATGATCGCCTGCATCTGTTCCATTTCTGTCACGTCGAGCTGTTGAATGACTACAGAACCGCCATCCTTTTTAATGTCAGATGCCAATACCTCTAGTCTTTCTACACGCCTTGCCCCGATGACAACATGAGCGCCTAGACTTGCGAGCAGTCGGGCTGTTGTTTCACCAATTCCGCTGCTTGCTCCCGTAATCACCACTACTTTTCCATTAATTACAGTCATCATTCCTTGCTCCCTTCACTAGGTTTCTCTAAATATAGCACCATACCTGCATGGTAAAGCACTCCATCTATAAAATCACCATCAGCAGTAAAGCCTGTATCATCGACATATTCGATATGATTGCCTTTGATGGTATAGCTACCTTGATAGGCGCTTTTTTTGTTGCCACGTGCTTCGTCATACCGTCCGTTCGGCAGTAACTCGTGCCGAATATGACCGTCCGCAGTTACCCATATGCCTACATAGGGATATAAATTAGCATGTTCTTTTTTCATTTCATTATCTCCTTCCACATGTAAACGATAGGCAGCACTAAAACCTAGATAGAATTAAAGTGAAAAAATTTACCGAAGAGCAGAACAGAAACGTGCTCTATTCCGTACTATCTCATTGAAATACCTGCCCATAAACATATTATGAATCTTTGTGCTAAAGGGAAGGTAGCCGATATTTACGAAATAATTGCCTAATCCTCCAATAAAATATAGTATAGTGACTAAGGAATCCATAAGTGTTGATGGAAAAGATGGAGGAACTGCCATGGAGCGAATTAAGGAATTAGCAGAGTTGATTGAGAGAAACGTAACGGTGGATGGGACGTCTGAGACCTGTATACCAGGCTTGCGATTTGTTCGGGCCTCCCACGTTTCTGAACCTGTTTACTCTGTTTATGAACCTTCCCTGTGCATTGTGGCTCAGGGAACAAAATTAGTCATGCTCGGTGAAGAAACCTATCAGTACGATTCGGCCAGTTATTTGACTGCGTCTGTTCATTTGCCGATTACAGGCCAGGTCGTGGTGGCTTCACCTGAAGAACCTTATTTATGTATAAATTTACAGCTTGATATGAATCAGATTTTCGAAGTCATTCAATCATCGAATCAAGGAATTTCCAGTGATTCCACAGGACGTGGTCTGGAAATCACCCTTATAAACGAATCACTCCTGGAAGCGGTATTGCGGCTTATCAGGCTGCTGGAAACTCCAAAGGATATACCAGTCCTTGCCGCAAGTATTAAGCGTGAGATCATTTACCGGATTCTACAGAATGATGAGAATAATTCCTTGAAGCACTTTGCACTTGTAGGCAGTCAGGCCCAGCGCATTGCAAAGGTGATTGGGGTATTGAACCGTGAATTCGCTCAACCTTTAAAGGTGGAGGACTTAGCGAAAGAGGCCAGAATGAGCGCCTCATCCTTCTATCAACATTTCAAGGAAATCACAGGCATGAGCCCGATCCAGTATCAGAAACAGCTTCGGCTGCAGGAGGCACGCCGAATGCTTTTAACGGAAAGACTGGAAGCGGCTGAAGCAGCGTTCCAGGTAGGTTATGAAAGTCCATCGCATTTCAGCCGAGAATACAGCCGCATGTTTGGCCTGCCCCCAATGAAAGACATACAACATTTGTGGGAAAGGTTTGAATAAAAAGAAAATACGTTTTTCTAATGTGGAGGAGATTCTAAGCTATTTTGATAGCCTTTTTATAACGCTATCTTACTTACTAATTCTATAAGGTTTATTCATTCTTTAAAATCATGATTATTACAAAGCAGGAAATACGTTAGAAGTATTAATAATAAGGAAGGTGTCCTTAGACACCTTCCTTATTTAATGTATAGATAATTCATTAAAACATTTACTTCCAATTGATTTTTCGCTTTTTAAATATACCTTAATAGCAATCAAGTTGTTTGAAAAATTAAAAGTAATTATACATACATCAAATTATAGTAAATAAAAAGTCATTTAGTCTACTCATCCATAAGGCTGGCGACTATTTACTGCTTAACTATGTCGTAACAACAAAAGAGGCTTTACTCCTTATTGAAGTAAAGCACCCATAGTCTATGGTGTAATATTTTACAATTATTATTTTATAAAAGAAAATTCATTTTCATTCTTATCCATTAACTCTATTATTTTATCTTCTAGGGGCTTACTCACCGTCCTTATCAGCATCGTGCATATACGGGGGTACAACCAATGTTATATTTAGGTTAGGCGTCAATAGGATTGATAATAAAAGGAGCCCACATTTTAGATATGTCTAATTGCACTGACCTAAGTAAATGAGACAATTATAGAATGAACTTAGGTGCTTCCTGTAAGCCTGTTAGCATTCATACGCCTGTAACATATCATGGATTTTCATATTAGCTAGTCTTACTCATCCACCTCTAACCTCACAATTTGGTGACATACACATTTCTATGTATCGCAGTTCTAGACCCGTACGTTCAGAAGTTCGTCAGCTTAACCTTTTCTTGTAGGTTTATTCGCATTCTCACCATATTCATTCAACTCAAGCATCATGAACTACACCACTCCATCGAGTAGGCTTTCGTCAGCCGAACTGGTACGGTAGTTTCTCACGCCTTTTCACCGAGCTTATAACACGGTCATTCTTACTAAATCCAGTGCTACTCGACTAAGAGAGAACCCTTCAGAGCGTTACCTCTTCATTTGATTCTTCGATATAATCCTTCAATTCCATAAGGAATTGCCTAGCCTTTACCAGAGAGATGTAACCATCCTCCATTTAACTAGGAACATTTCGCACAACTAAACTGCCGCTTTAGTTCAATAAGAAAAAAGGCTTTACTCCTTATTGAACTAAAGCACCCATAGTCTAAGTGTAATATTTTACAATTATTATTTTATAAAAGAAAATTCATTTTCATTCTTATCAATTAACTCTATTATTTTATCTTCTAGGGCTTACTCACCTACCATACCGTCCTTATCAGCATCGTGCATATATGGGTACAACCAATGTTATATTTAGGTTAGGCGTCAATAGGGTTGATAATAAAAGGACCACACATTTTAGATAAGTCTAATATGTATGGTCCTTTATTTAATTATTCAACTACACACCCGTTCGAGTTATAAGGTTAACCACCAATATTAATAATTAATGTAAATAATTATTCAGAAGACTATTGATGGAGTTATTTATTTCATTTATGTTAGGATTTTCTACTTTCGTATCGTTAATGCTATATTTCCTTTTTAGTTGAATAATTCTCTCTAAACTTTCATTTAATCTTTGTTCGGAAATTTCCCCATTTTGAACAGCAGCTTTTAAAGAGGAGATAATCTGTACAACATTATTATAGTCATGCCCTACTAAAATAATATCGCTTCCTGCCTTAACTGATTCTACCGATGCTTTACCAATATCAAAATGTTCTGTTATGGCTCCCATTGTCATATCGTCCGTCATGATTACACCTGTAAAGCCTAGTTGTTTTCTAAGAAGATTCGTCATTACAGCTTTTGACATGGTCCCTGGATTCGTTTTATCTAATTGAGGCAATAAAATATGAGCCACTATCACAACATCTGCTCCTTGATTAATCGCACGTTCAAACGGGATTAACTCTAGTTCTTTAAGTTGATTTAGGCTTTTATTTACAATTGGAAGGTCCAGATGAGAATCAACTGATGTATCTCCGTGACCAGGAAAATGCTTAATTGTCGTGATGACGTTTTGAGACTGTATCCCTTTCATCGTTTGAATTCCAAGTTTACTTACGATTTCTGGATTGTTCCCAAATGATCGATCTCCGATTACTGGGTTATTTGGATTGCTGTTAATATCAAGAACAGGTGCAAAATCGAGATTTAAACCAAATTCTTTTAATTCACGGCCTAAGAGTGTACCGACTTTATAAGAAAAATCAGGATTGTTTACTTGTCCAATCTGTTTATTTGGTGGAAAGTTTACAAGTCCACCTGGCAATCTTGTCACACGTCCACCCTCTTGATCAACACTTAGTATAAGCGGAAGACTCGAACTATTTTTAGCTTTCAGCTGATTAACAAGTTGAACTGTTTGTGAAGGGGTGTCAAAATTATATTTGTAGAAAATAATTCCCCCGACATGAAATTGGCCTATTAATTTTTTTGCATTTGCGTCCATTGTAGTCCCGGAAACCCCAGCAAGAATCATCTGGCCAATTTTATCTTCTAAGCTCATTTTAGATATTACTTCTGAAATGGTTTTTTCTTGGTGATTCGAGTGTTTCCCTACTTCTGCTTGTTGATTTGGGCTCTTTTCATCTTGGGCTTGCTGATTTGGTGTTTTTTCAACCTGTGTATAGAGTGAGATATGGTCAACTTTAGGATTTGGCTCCAACTCTGTTTTTACTGGTAAAACCCACAATAAGTCAGTAGAGGCCGTTGCATGATAGACAAGGATCATTTGGTCAACAGTTGAATCTTTATAGTATCGAATGGCATCGGGTTCTCCACCAATTTTCGTAATTTCATTTAAAGAAATATTTTGTAGTTCAGAATCATAAGAACGTATATCATTTACGGTCTGATCGGTATAGCCGATTGTAGAATGATGACTTTTGTATTCCTCATACCTGCCTTTAGCAGTTTCCGAAATATGGTCTGATTTTCCCCACTCTTTGTTTACTTCCTTCCAGTCTGTTTTACCGGAAGCAAAGGGAATATTCGGAACCTTGCCTTCCTTCGATAAGGAAAAAGTTTCTTCTACCAATTTCTCAAGATTTGAATTCAGATCATTCTTTGAATCCACTATATTTTTACCGGTAGGTTGAGTAATAATTGGACTTTCTTTATCTTGCGTCGTCTGTTCGCTACTATTTTCTTTGATTGCATAATAATAAACGCCAATAATTAAGGCTAAAATTAAAAGTGGAATCGTAAAAATACGTTGTTTATTTCGTGATTTTCTTTGTTGTCTTTTCATATCCAATTTTCCTTTCTAACTTTTCGCCTTTAACTATTATAATCTTTTTTACATTTTTCGAATTCAGTTTCTGATCTTTATTTCTATTGCGTTAAATCGGCTCAATAAAGCCTGTAATTTACAGAGGATGAAATCATCCATTCATCCTCTATTTTAGTTGTTAATTATAATGTTTACGCTGTAAAAGAAGCTCGTTACGTGTGGTTACTTTTTCGCTTCACATTTTATTACCATTGTCTTCCCGGATCATTCGACATATTATTAACTGTCCCCTTAGGGTAAAACACGGAGTAGTGGTCCATTACCGGGTCTGGATTACTGTTTGAAGACTTAGGAAATACTAACAAAATCTTGAAATCAGAGCTTGCAACATACCCTATAATTTCCTCACCATTACTTTTTACATCATAATCTGGAGTTCCAAATTCTTTCTTCACCATAGAAAGTGATAATTCATTTAATTTCTTATCAAACGATCTCGCCTCAAAAACCCGTGATCCTTTGTTGAAACCAAATACCACATTGTATTTTGAAAATACAGCATAATTTCCTTTCGCATTAGGTACCCAATCAACCTTTTCCGCTTTTCCTAGTTTTTTCTCTACGTCTTCTATAACGGTTGTTTTAACAGGAAACTCTGAGTTGATGATTTTACCCTGCTTTGCCAATTGCATGATACTTGAAAGAAGTTTCCGCTGAGTATCCCCATTAGACGATAAAGCAGAGGTATTGTTTTTCGATGCTTCACCTTGGTTTGTATTGTTATTTTGTTTTGCACTGTTTTGTGACGCTTGGCTTGTATTGTCTTGGGATGTATCGTTTTGAGTTGCTTGATTTGCATTATCTTGAGTTGCATTGCCTTGTGGTGCTTCATCTTGTAAGGTTATTTCTTCTGATGGAGTAGAACTATTTGTGCCACTATCTTCATTTGGGATATCCTCTGAGGTGCCTGGTTTAATGGTGCTTGAGCAGCCTACCATAATTGTAAGAGATACAGCTAAAACTGCACATATTGCCGAACTTTTTTTAAATTGTGTAATCATGACTATTCTCCTTTTACTGTATTTATTTGCATATCCTAATGTACCGGTAGTATTCCTTTTTTCTGAGAATAATCTAAGCATATTGATTATTGTCTCGCCGTATTTTTTGACTTCTTCTGTCTTTAAAGTACTGATGACAGACGCATCACAAGCCACTTCACAGTCTTGTTTTACCTGATTAAGTGAATACCAGATTAAGGGGTTGAACCAATAGATTGCTTTAACAATCATAAGTAAGGTGTTTACCACTAAATCCTTGTTTTTAATATGAGTTAATTCATGGCTTAATACAAACCTAAACTCTTCCGAAGTTAATTTGTTTATAAGCTCGTCTGGAATAATAATTTTAGGACGGATCAACCCATAAACTGCTGGCGATTTCGAATAATTACTATAAATAATTTTTATCTTCGAATTAATTTTAAGCTTTGATTTTTCTGCTTCTAAAATTTTAATTAAGTCTTCTCTTTCACAGACTGAACATTTTTTTAATTTAGCCATCATCAAGATATTTACGCTTAAAATATAGAGTAAAAGTGATGAAACCCCTATTATCCACAGCACCGCTGCAGTATCAAAACTAAAAATAGCGCCTATAATACCCGGATCAGCTAATGCGTTACTATCTTCTATAGAAGGTGGATTTTCGGTTGTGATAGTATTGTTTGGTATTATGTTAGGAACATAATGTTCTGCTATAAAGTGAGGATCAAGTTCCTTTTGTTCAATTGGAATAAAATTCATAAAGCTTAAATGACTTTGAATGTCTATTGGCAGTATTAGCCTAAGTACAAGCAGAATCCAAATATAATAATGAAGCTTTGCACTAAGTCTTTGTCTAAAAATAGCCTTAATACCTAATATCCCTAATGCTAAAATACTGCCCATAAGTGAAAGTAATAATACTTCTTTAAATATTGCAGATAAAACCATACATCATTACCTGCCTTTTACTTGTTATTTTTTTTATTAAGCAATCGTTCCAGTTCTTCTATTTCCTTCTCAGAAATTTTCTCTTCCTTTATAAAATTGGCGAGCATAAGGTGGATCGAACCATCGTATACCTTTTGAATAAACGATCTTGTTTCATCTAACATACAGTCTCTTTTATCTACTAAAGGATAATACTCATAAAGAGACTTCTCCTTATTCACACCTAAAGCACCTTTTTTTACCAGTCTACTTATTAATGAATGAATTGTTTTCGGACTCCAATTCTTATTAGAACTTACTGCCTCTACTATCATCGCAGAAGTTAATGGAGCTTCTTCCCATAACACCTTCATTACTATCCATTCTGCATCAGATATTTTGCACTCTGCTTTCTTCATCTTGTTCCTCCATCCTACAAGTGTAATCTTGTTATAGACTACACTTGTAGGATGGAGGTGTCAACGTCCTTTTTTTCCCAAATTAAATAGCCAACAATGTTTGAGCTACAAAATTAAAAATGAAAATCTAATGCAATTTATTCGTTTAATGATGGAAGGAAAAATGATTAATAAAGTACATTTTCAAAGATAAACTTCAGCTCACTTATCCTCAGTATCTAGTCTTAGTTACCCTGTGGGAGAAGCCACAAAGAACAATTAAAGAGCTGGGTGAAGTGCTTAATCTTGATAACTGGTACACTTTCTTCACTACTCAGACGTATGGAAACTGCGGGTCTCATCGAGCGTCGCCGTGACACAGTGGACGAACGCGTCATGAACATTTATATTACGCAAGCTGGCAAAGTACTACAGGAGAAGGCATCGTGTGTTCCGCAATCCTTATTCTACGCAACTGGCATGAATAAAAAGGAATTGGATGAAATAAAAGAAAGAATCATGTACCTTTTACATCAACTGAATGGAGTAGCCGAGAAATAGATGCAATAGAAAAAACTATTCAAATACCTAAGAGTGGGTTTTTTCTATGTACGATGTAATAACTTCTGATACGATCCTTGAAAATGGCAATTTTTTATAATCTTGTTACAGTTTCTTTTCAAGATTTTTTATATATTGTTCGACTTGTAAAACACTTGTATTTGGATGATGAACAGCCAATCCGTGCTAACAAATCTGTATACTAATATTTCTATAAATGGAGGTTATTTAATGGGTATTTATAATTATTTAGTGTAGAAGCCTAATGGAGATATTCTTCTCAATGCAAACTTATAAAGATAAAGTAATGCTAATTTGCAACACCGCAAGTCAATGTCAGCTACTTAATATCGAAAATATAACCGTTTATAAAAGTAAACTCATACAGATAAAAAGAGGGAATGGCCTTGCTGATCAGCATTGCTTTTCCCTTTTGATATTCCCTCATTAGAAAACGTGACTCTGCTATCATTTTTAAATGATTCTTTCTTAAATATCAAAAGGCTCGATTCTTTTTAGAATAAAATTTATGAGAAACAGTCCTTAGTTTATCCCAGCTTCTAACCTAAAACTTTAGATGTGTATATTGCAATTTTAAAAAAGGTGATTTATAATTTCTTTAATAAATTATAATTTATCGATAAATATAATTTTATTATATGAGAAACTCAAAGGAGACTAAAACATGAAATATGAAATGATCATCGAAACGACTGAACAGCTGCACGCATTATCTCATCCGTTAAGACAACGTATTTTAACCGTTCTTTCGTTTGATGAAATGACAAATAAAGAAATTTCAAACGCCCTCAAAGAGTCTGCACCTAAAGTGCACTTTCACGTAAAGGAACTCCTGAACGCTGGCATTATCCGACTTACAAGAGAAGAAGTAAAAGGATCCATCATCGAAAAATATTATACGGCTTCAGCCCGTTCATTCCGACTTTCTCCTTCTCTTGAATTGGCCAAATCCGATGAACATATGCTCTACGAATCTACTTTTCATGAAACTTACCGGAATCTCATCGAAAGTGTCGATTATCACGAAGGTTTCCTTCCAAACTCATTCATCACTCAGGAACACGCGTGGTTAACAGACGAAGAAATAGCTTCTATTAAGAAGCATTTATCTGCTATCGATCAAATTATGAATAATTCTTCCATGAAACGAGCACCTACAGATAATCGGAAATTCTACACGCTCAGCAGTTTTTTTCATCCAGTTTCTCCAAAATCTAAGAGAAGAGAAACAGAACAATGAGAAGACTATTTAAAAACAGCCTCTTCTCCAATAAGAATTTCACTTATTTTTTCTTTGGTCAGTCCTTCTCGACAATAGGAGATGGATTCCAGCAGATCACCCTGATTTACTTGATTTTTGAGATGGGTGGAAGCAGCAGCCAAATGGCTCTTTCCCTATTCTTCTCGGTCTTTCCCCGCATTCTTCTATTGCTGGTGGGAGGCGTTGCAGTTGATCGGTTAAGTGCGAAACAGGTTATTTGGATTTCAGACTTCGCTCGGTTTGTGATTTTGACCGTTTTGATTTCATTTTTATTCTTTGATGCCTTGTCATTTCCACTGCTTTACCTCTTACTTTCTTTATCTGGTGTGGCAAGCGGCTTTTTCTATCCGGCATTTAATACCATTGTTCCTTCCATCGTAGAAACAAGGGATTTAGAAAATGCCAATGCATGGGTTCAATCAATCTCTCAAACCGCCATCTTCATTGGTCCTCCTCTTGCTGGATTAGTGGTGGGGCTCTACGGAATAGAGGCTGGTTTTCTCATAAATGCCATGTCTTATTTGATTGGCGCTATCACCGGGATTATGGTCAGCGTTAACAAGGAAAACTCACCTAAAGTGAAAGACTCGCGTATTGTGAAAGATTTCGTGGAAGGGTTTCAGCAAGTGTGGACAACCAAGTGGCTCCGTACCGTACTGTTGGTAAATTTAGTGGGGGGACTGGTAGTAGTCGGTCCAATGCAGATCGCATTACCGCTATATTCAAAGGAAAGCTTCGATCTGGCACCTTCACAGATGGGATTTGTCTTGGCTGCCTTTGGAGCTGGTTCGGTCATAGGCATGATGTTTGTCACCAAATTACACCCAAAATATAAAACACTTCGTTCGTTTTACTGGCTTGAACTTATACAGGGACTGCTCTTGTTTTTGGTAGCTATTCCTTCAGTATGGGTCGTGTTGCTATCTTTAGCGGCCATAGGGATTTTGAATGGTATATCAAGTGTCATCATCATTTCAAAGATTCAGGCCCATGTTCCAAGGGCAAGGCTCGGCAGAACGATGAGTATCGTTTCGCTAGCGGCTTTCGGGGCAGTTCCCATCTCTCAGTTGTTGACAGGCTGGCTGTCGGAAACCATTCCCTATGCGTTTGTTTTTGTTTTAGCTTCCACTTTGCTATTCCTCAGCGGCGTAATGGGATTAATAGTTTATAACAGACAAAGCAGTGAAGAAGCGGTTGTTTAAGGGGATTGTTTGAAATGACTATGGTTTTGTAATATGTACCTATGTCAGAAAAAAGCGTGAAATTCACGACTTTCATGTTTATTTGAATTAACATGAAAGTTTCTGACACAGGGACACTATAAAATTTTGTTTTCCGGGAAGTTACTTCCAACTAGTACGTATTTAATGTTAGTAATTTAAGAAGAATATAATAAACAAAGCTTAAACAATCAGGAGGAAAAGCTTCATTTATCAAAACCTATTTAGATACTGTTTTTAAAGATTTTCTAGATAATTATAATCTCATTTGTTTCCCTCTGTCATCCATGCTCATTCGACTAATTAATATTACTTGCATCTCTCCAATAAAAAAACCCCGCTAAATGCTAGGTTTTTTTGAATCATTGTTCTACAGAAAAAAAGTATATTATTTTGTTACTCTTAAAATCCCTCATCTAACCTGCCACTTTTGTTAATAAGAAAAAAGATTTGCCTAAGAACCCTATGAACTTTACTAAAGCATACCGTTAGTTGAAGATGTTATTTTTTATTTCTCATTAAATTACTTCCATTTACATCTGTTGAAAAACCAACTTTACTCCTTCTGGAAGTAAAGCACCCGTTAGAGTTCGTTGCCGACATTTTTGCAAGATAGCACCGTTACTATTTTACTGAAAACAAGTAGGATGTTCCTTTTATCATGCCTATGCTATTGGTGTTCCATTTTTAACAGATTCATCTGGCTTTAAAAGTACCACGTCACCTTCCTCTGGTACACCTCCAATTACCAATACCTCCGATTTAAAACCAGCAATACGTCTTGGAGGGAAATTTACTACTGCAACCACCTGATGTCCAATAAGTTGTTCTGGTGTATATCTTTGTGTAATTTGTGCAGAAGAATGTTTAACACCAATTTCTCCAAAATCAATTTCTAATTTTATTGCAGGTTTTCTTGCTTCTGGAAAGGGTTCTGCGTTAATAACAGTACCAATACGGATGTCCAATTTCAAAAAGTCCTCAATTGTTACCACAAATTTAGCCTCCAGTCATTTACAATTAGTACCATCTTAACAAATTGAATCAAAAATTTAAATCATCAAATAATTCAGCTCGATTTTTGAACACAGTTAATCATCGCTCTTCTACTAAATTGCCGCTTTAGACCATACTCCTTCTTGAAGACAAGCACCCGTTAGCCATCCATGTAGCGCAAAATCAGCGCTACACCACAGAGAATGAAAATGTG
>NZ_VEBK01000028.1 GCF_007676755.1 Bacillus sp. FJAT-22090
AGTTGGTAGAGCATCTGACTTTTAATCAGAGGGTCGTAGGTTCGAATCCTACATGGCTCATCACTTTTATGTGAATTATGTATGCGGGTGTGGCGGAACTGGCAGACGCACTAGACTTAGGATCTAGCGCCGCAAGGCGTGGGGGTTCGACTCCCTTCACCCGCACCATTTAATTTAAAATATAAGCGGAAGTAGTTCAGTGGTAGAACACCACCTTGCCAAGGTGGGGGTCGCGAGTTCGAACCTCGTCTTCCGCTCCATAGATTCACTAAAGTGCCGGGGTGGCGGAACTGGCAGACGCACAGGACTTAAAATCCTGCGGTAGGTGACTACCGTACCGGTTCGATTCCGGTCCTCGGCACCACTTTTAAGAAAAAAATAAGCGCCCGTAGCTCAATTGGATAGAGCGTCTGACTACGGATCAGAAGGTTGTGGGTTCGACTCCTGCCGGGCGCGCCATATATGACGGGAAGTAGCTCAGCTTGGTAGAGCACTTGGTTTGGGACCAAGGGGTCGCAGGTTCGAATCCTGTCTTCCCGACCAGTATTAAATTATTTGGGGCCTTAGCTCAGCTGGGAGAGCGCCTGCCTTGCACGCAGGAGGTCAGCGGTTCGATCCCGCTAGGCTCCACCAAACTAAATTTTAAATATCTTGGCGGCGTAGCTCAGCTGGCTAGAGCATTCGGTTCATACCCGAAAGGTCGTGGGTTCGACTCCCTCTGCCGCCATCTTAAGGACCTTTAGCTCAGTTGGTTAGAGCAGACGGCTCATAACCGTCCGGTCGCAGGTTCGAGTCCTGCAAGGTCCACCAACAATCTTATGGAGGAATACCCAAGTCTGGCTGAAGGGATCGGTCTTGAAAACCGACAGGCGGGTCATACCGCGCGGGGGTTCGAATCCCTCTTCCTCCTCCATTTTTAAAATTTTTAATAAGTATATTATTATCGCGGGTGGAGCAAATCGCTTCACGAAGAAAGCGATTAACACCGATGCAAACGTAGTCGAAGCAGGTGTCCTATTTTCTCAGAGCGTAGCGTCATCGTTTTTGTAAGTATATTATTATCGCGGGGTGGAGCAGTTCGGTAGCTCGTCGGGCTCATAACCCGAAGGTCACAGGTTCAAATCCTGTCCCCGCAACCAAATGGTCCCGTGGTGTAGCGGTTAACATGCCTGCCTGTCACGCAGGAGATCGCCGGTTCGATCCCGGTCGGGACCGCCATTCATTTAAACTAGTTTGAGATTTAGGACAAGTAAGCCAGTAAAAAATGAAGAGGCTCAGTAGCTCAGTCGGTAGAGCAAAGGACTGAAAATCCTTGTGTCGGCGGTTCGATTCCGTCCTGAGCCACCATAGTAATGCGGGTGTAGTTTAGTGGTAAAACCTCAGCCTTCCAAGCTGATGATGAGAGTTCGATTCTCTTCACCCGCTCCAAATAATGGGCCTATAGCTCAGCTGGTTAGAGCGCACGCCTGATAAGCGTGAGGTCGATGGTTCGAGTCCATTTAGGCCCACCATTATTCCGAAGTAGCTCAGTGGTAGAGCAATCGGCTGTTAACCGATCGGTCGTAGGTTCGAGTCCTACCTTCGGAGCCATACATATGGGGAAGTACTCAAGTGGCTGAAGAGGCGCCCCTGCTAAGGGTGTAGGTCGGGCAACCGGCGCGAGGGTTCAAATCCCTCCTTCTCCGCCATATGTTTGGCCCCTTGGTCAAGCGGTTAAGACACCGCCCTTTCACGGCGGTAACACGGGTTCGAATCCCGTAGGGGTCATATTAAAAAGCATGTTTCCAAATTGGAAACATGCTTTTTTTAATGGATAAGAAAGATTATAAAAATGTGCGATGAACTTAGGGGGTTCTGTTACTTGTAAGAGTGAGTAAAACTACTGATTTTTGTTTCAGCTGGACCCTATGTTAAGTAGCGTAATTATAAAGAAATATTTAGTGTTTACCAACAAAAAAGCGAACTAGCGAACATAATTTTATCTTCGGCCGCTTCTTCTAAGGGTAAGAAAGTGTCGCTTCTCTTCTTCCATGGTGGAGTACTAAACTCGTTCCTAAAGTTGTAAAAGCCGGTGGACAGACAATCACTATAAAGTTACAGAGAAAAGAAATTAGTTATAATAGAGCATAAGTTTCCCGAAGAACTTCTAAAACAATAGATACAGGCTTGATCTTTCTAATGCGGGAGCTTTACGAACTCATTGAAATACATGTGGACGACTTAAATTCCTCATAAGAAGTTAAATAAAACGGCAGAAGAAAAATGATAAGTTTTTCTTCTGCCGTTTTAATTTAACACTATATACATATCAATTTCATTTACAAATAGTACCCAATGAGTAAACCTAATCCCAATAGGAAAACGAAAATTGTATTCGTCAAGGCAGTATCTTTCATGCCAGGTGCTACTTCTAGATGGCTTTCCTTTTCTTTAAATAGTTTAATAGCATGCAGTGGTTTTTTTATGCTTAGTAATACTAATAATGCCCAAGGAGTAACAATCTGCAGAATGACTAACCCAATAATCCAGATATATGAAATGACAAAGAATAAAGCAAGGATAGTAACTGCATTTTTTCTTCCGACAAGTATTGCCATAGTCTTCCTGCCGCCTTCTTTGTCCTCTACAAGATCTCGAATATTATTCGAAAGCATAATGGCTGCAACTAGTAAGGCACTTGGTATGGACAATAGTATTGCAAAATTAGGTACAGAATCTACTTGAATAAAAGTAGAAATAAGTACAATTAGCATTCCCATCACCACGCCACTAAATAATTCTCCGAACGGGGTATAGGCAATAGGATAGGGACCTCCTGTATACAAATAACCGATCAGCATACTTACTGCACCGACGATTAATAATAACCAAGAAGATTTATAGCAAATATAGAGTCCAAGTAATGCCGCAATTCCATATAGGAGTAGTGCTAATTGCATAACTGTTTTTGGTTTGACCCCATTACGAACAATCGCCCCGCCGATGCCTACTGATTCCTCAGTATCAAGCCCACGCGCGAAATCATAATACTCGTTGAACATATTAGTAGCTGCTTGGATTAAAAGACAAGCAATTAACATAGCTAAAAATAAGAGCCAGTTAATATTAGTGTAGTAAAGCGCAATCATCGTTCCTAAAAAAACAGGAGCAAATGAAGCAGTTAATGTATGTGGTCTTGTTAATTTCCACCAAACACGCCAGCCTTTTTCGGCTTGAAGTTCATGTGACATAAAAGTTTTCTCTCCTTTTCAACAATCCATTATCAATATTAGCATATATTCGCTTCTAAATGTGTGCTGAAAAGCGCAGAAAGTTGTATGATTAAGGGTAGAGTATTTTATATATCAAATAACTGACATCATGTTATTCATCAAGATTTTATACGGAGGTAATTTTAATGCCGAAAACCACCGGTCAAAAGAAAACAACATTACGGTTTTACACAGAAACAATAGAGGTTTCTCGATTATCTGCCCATGCCTTTTTTGAAGCAGGAGAAGAAAAATACAAAGGAAAACGATTTTTCTGGCAGAACAAAGAAAAAACACTCACATTAGTTGGCTTGGGTCACGCCCATACGATAACAAATAATTTAGAAGAGGATCGCTATGGAGACGTTGCTGCAAAATGGAAAGAATTACGAGAAGCATCTTTGAAAGAGCAGGTGGATGTATCTCCGATTCTTTTTGGCGGATTTGCATTTGATCCTAAAAACAAAATTTCATCTGAGTGGGATAGCTTTCCTTCAGCATTTTTTGTAGTGGCTACGTTTCAGCTAGTAATTCGTCACGACCAAGCATTTGTAAGCATTCATTATATTACAGATGAGGAAGAGAGTTCGAAGACATTTGAACATTTACGGGTGGAAAGAGACGCACTTGTCCATACTGCACAAGTGAAGGAATTACATGTACATGAGAAGCCTGCTTTAGTGGAAAGAGAAGACAGATTGAAAGAGCAATACTTATTTGCTGTGGAAGATGTCACAAAGCGGATACGCGAAGATGAAGTGAATAAAGTAGTGATTGCCCGTTCTCTGAAACTAACTTTTAATGAAGCATTTTCTCCAGCTACTGCAATTTATCATGCATCGATGGAACAGCCGGAAAGTTATCTATTTGGCTTAGAGAATGAAGAAAAAATGTTTTTTGGAGCGACACCGGAACGATTGGTGAAAGTAGAAAATGGTAATGCCCAGTCTGCTGGACTTGCAGGTTCAGTTAGACGCGGTCACAATTCAGTGGAAGATAAAGCGTTGGGAGACTCGTTACTTGCTGATCCGAAAAACTTGGGTGAGCATAAATACGTTGTTGAAATGATTCGTAAAGTTTTCACACAGTACTGTAAAGATCTAAAGATACCTTCTAGCCCAAAGTTAATGAAAATAAGGGATATTCAACATTTATTTACGCCAATTGAAGGGCAGTTGAAAAAGGATTCCTCGTTGTTTGAACTTGTTCAAGCATTACATCCAACACCTGCTTTAGGTGGGGAGCCGCGTCAGGATGCAATAAAAATTATACGTGAATCGGAGCAAATGAATCGAGGATATTATGCAGCTCCGATCGGCTGGATAAACACAGAGGGGGATGGAGAGTTTGCCGTTGGTATCCGTTCCGCTTTAGTAGAAAATGAACATGCTTATTTATATGCAGGTGGAGGAATTGTTGCGGAATCGTCTTCGATAGAAGAATTTGAGGAAACACGTGTAAAATTCCGTCCTATGCTTCGAACACTTGGAGGAAATATGAATGACTAATATCGAGTATTTAACATCCTATGTAAATCGATTCGTGGAGTCGATTAAACAAGCTGGAATTCGACATATTGTTATGTGTCCAGGTTCTAGATCGACGCCTCTTGCTTATGCCTTTGCAAAAAGTGAGGGCTTTGCATTTTATCGCCAGATCGATGAACGTTCCGCTGGATTTTTTGCTTTAGGAATTGCAAAAGCGAAAAAAGAGCCTGTTGTATTGCTTTGTACTTCTGGCACAGCAGCGGCAAACTTCTTTCCAGCAATCGTAGAAGCTTTTTATGCACGTGTCCCTTTATTAGTTGTGACGGCGGATCGTCCCCATGAATTGCGAGAAGTGGGAGCACCCCAAGCGATCGATCAAATCCATCTTTTTGGAAAGCATGTAAAATGGACGGTGGATTTTCCAATACCAGAGGATAATTTCGAAAGCTTAGCATTTATGGAGCGTCATATTCATCGTGCAGTTTCTACATCTAAGACATTGCCTATGGGACCCGTGCATATAAATATGCCTTTTCGGGAGCCGCTTTTATTGAATATGGAACAGTCTTTACCAATCACTGAAGTACAAGTATCAGAAGTGGGACAACTAGTGCCTAGTGCGCAGTTTGTTGAGTGGTATAAGGACATACTCAGTCATGAGGAAAAAGGTATTTTTATTGTTGGTGATTCTATTCATTCTATAGATGGCTTTTGGAATTTTGCAAGGACCGTTAAGTGGCCGATTTTAGTCGATCCGCTTTCTAACTTAAGAGCATCGGTTCCTGAAGATTGCTTGGATTTATGTATAGATCAATATGATGCTATTTTGAAAAATGAACTATTCCAGCAAATTGCCGTACCGAATGTCGTAATCCGTTTTGGAGCACAGCCTGTTTCCAAACCGCTCACATTATTTTTAAAAGCACATAAACCAAACGTTTATATAGCAGTAGATGAAAGTCCTATCTTCCGGGATTCCCTGCATATGGTGACTCATCATGTTCAAGTTGGAGCCGCTTCTTTGTGGACGCCTATCAAAGACAAAGAAATTTCTAGCTATACAAGCGATTGGTCGAGAGCGAACGAGATTGCAACCAAACATATACGGACGTATATGGAGACGGAGGAAGATGAAGGGGCACTTGCGGGTACATTATTTCAAGCTTTACCTAACGGAGCTGATTTATTTGCGAGCAGTAGTATGCCTATTCGCGATGTAGACACATTTTTCAATAAAACAAGAAAAGATGTGCATATATATGCCAACAGAGGGACGAATGGAATTGATGGTGTTGTATCAACCGCATTAGGTGTACAAGCTGCAACCAATCGACCAGGCTATTTACTTATCGGTGATCTAGCCTTTTTACATGATGTAAATGGTCTAATCGTAAGCAGATTTCAAAAAACGAATATAACGATCGTTATTATGAATAATGATGGGGGCGGAATTTTCTCTTATTTGCCACAATCAACAGAAACCAATTATTTTGAGCATTTATTTGGAACACCAACAGGCTTGAAATTTTCCCATATTGCCGCTATGTACGATGCACAATATGATGCTGTAAATACAAAAGAAGCATTTCAACAAGTATTGTTGCAGCCTAAGACCAAGGATATCCGTATTATAGAAGTGTTTACAAATCGACAAGTAAATACAGAAACGCATCGAAAATTGTGGGCAAATATTTCTAAGGAGTTAGACGGCACTTGGAAAGTTTAATAATGACGATCCGATCATTAGATATCCATATAAAAAGGTATCATATCGGGGCTCCTAGAAAAGTTGTATTGTTGCACGGGTTTACTGGCTCTAGTGATACTTGGGAAGAGGTAATCAGACATTTACCTTCTGAGGTGGAAGTGTTGACAATTGATTTAATTGGTCACGGTCAAACTGCTAAACCTAGTGATGCTAAACGTTACTTTGTTGAAGAGCAAATAGAAGACCTTCATGAGTTATTCCAGCAATTAGAATGGTCGAATTTTACACTCGTCGGTTATTCAATGGGCGGCCGATTAGCGCTGGCATATGCAGCGAAATATCCAGTAGATACATTAGTTTTAGAGAGCAGTTCTCCAGGGCTTGAAAATGAAAAGGAACGTAAGAATAGGAAGCTGTCGGATGAATTGCTAGCAGAGCGAATAATAAAGGAAGGGATTCTTTCTTTCGTAAACTTTTGGGAAGATATTCCTTTGTTCGTTTCCCAAAAAAGATTGTCAGCAGAAAAACAGTTGGCAATCCGAGAGGAAAGGCTTATGCAGTCAGAAATAGGGCTTGCCAATAGCTTAAAGGGATTTAGCACAGGCGTACAGCCTTCTTATTGGAAATCACTTACCAAGCTGTCAGTCCCGGTTTATTTACTTGCAGGAGAGCTAGATCTCAAGTTTTGTGAAATTGCAAGACAGATGGATCATGAGTTGCCTAATTCCTTTAGGAAGGTCGTAAAAGATGTGGGACATGCAATTCATGTGGAAAATCCGAAAATGTTTGCTACAATATTAAAGAAGGTTATTTTAGAGGAGGAATAATAATGACTCGTGAATGGACAACGCTACATACATATGAAGATATTAAGTATGAGTATTACAATGGGATTGCCAAAGTAACGATTAACCGTCCAGAGGTTCGAAATGCTTTTCGTCCTAAAACGGTAATGGAAATGATTGATGCATTTTCACGCGCACGTGATGACAAAAATGTTGGAGTGATCATCTTAACAGGTGAAGGCGAGCATGCTTTTTGTTCGGGCGGAGACCAAAAAGTACGCGGTCATGGTGGTTATGTAGGAGATGATGAAATTCCTCGTTTAAACGTCCTCGATTTACAACGTTTAATCCGAGTTATTCCGAAACCAGTTGTAGCAATGGTAGCAGGATATGCAATCGGTGGTGGTCATGTATTACATGTAGTTTGTGACTTAACAATTGCTGCAGATAATGCACGGTTTGGACAAACTGGACCAAGAGTTGGTTCGTTTGATGCGGGTTATGGATCAGGTTATCTTGCACGTATTATCGGTCATAAAAAGGCACGTGAAATTTGGTATTTATGTCGTCAATACGATGCTCAGCAAGCACTTGATATGGGATTAGTAAATACAGTTGTTCCTTATGCTCAATTAGAGGATGAGACGGTACAATGGTGCGAAGAAATGTTAGAAATGAGTCCAACTGCACTTCGTTTCTTAAAAGCAGCGATGAATGCGGATACAGACGGTTTAGCAGGTCTTCAACAAATGGCTGGAGATGCAACACTTTTATACTATACAACGGACGAAGCAAAAGAAGGTCGCGACGCATTTAAAGAAAAACGTAAGCCTGATTTTGGTCAATTCCCACGTTTTCCATGATTTTTATACTAGTGAAGCTGTCCTTTCCTTGGGACAGCTTCTTTTTAAAAGGAGATGCCTGATTTCATGTATCCTAATTTATTATTAAAACGTGCAAGTCTTACTCCAGATCGTATTGCTTTGCGATATAACGATGTGGAATGGACATTTGCACAACTATCAACAAAAGCAATCCAATTTGCCGAGAAGCTTTATACAAAAGGCATAGAACCAGGCAAGAGGATAGCCATATTAGCTTCTTCTAACTCCCAATTAGTATTCGTTCTGCATGGATGTATGCAGTTAGGCTGTGAGCTTGTTATGCTAAATGAAAGACTGACGGAGAAAGAGCTAAACTATCAGTTAGCGGACAGCGCAGCAGATTATTTGTTAGTAGATGATCACGCAAAAAGGGATTTGCCTTTTGCTCATAAATGGTCCTTCGATGATATTGAACGTGCTGAACGAACTGCTTTTGAGGTTGAAAAAGAGTGGGTGAAAGAGCGAACTATCACTATTATGTATACTTCTGGTACAACAGGAAATCCAAAAGGTGTGCGACAATCGCTTGAAAATCATGTGATGAATGCAATGGGGTCAGCTTTAAACCTAGGTGTACAGCCAAATGATTGCTGGTTATGTACTATGCCGTTGTTTCATATAAGCGGCTTTTCTATTTTGATGCGTTCTGTTTTATATGGTATGACCGTCAATCTGCACAGTAAGTTTGATGCTTTAACATCTATTGAAGAAATATTATCAGGTACTGTAACCCGTATGTCGGTTGTAGCGGTGACGTTAGAAAGAATTTTAACTGAATTGGAAGCAAAAGATTTATTATTTCCAGATACGTTTCAATCCATGCTAGTTGGTGGAGGACCGGTGCCATTAAATTATTTAGAACGAGCGATCGAACGAAATATACCTGTCCTCCAAACATATGGCATGACAGAAACTGCTTCTCAAACAACCACATTACCTGGTGAGGATGCAATTCGTAAATTAGGATCTGCAGGCAAGCCTCTTTTCTTTGCGGAAGTGCGTATTGAGGGGAAAGAAGAAGTGGGAGAAATTTGTATTAAGGGACCTCATGTGACAAGAGGTTATGTGGGAGCAGCGGAGTCTAAGAACCCATTAATAGATGGTTGGCTACATACGGGAGATATCGGATATATAGACACAGAAGGCTATCTATTTGTTGTTGATCGCCGTTCGGATTTAATAATATCGGGTGGGGAAAATATTTACCCAGCAGAGATAGAACAAGCTCTGGTCAAGCATCCTGCAGTAAAAGAAGCAGGTGTTGTCGGAAAAGAGGATGACAAATGGGGACAAGTTCCAGTTGCGTTCCTAGTATTAAAAGGGGAAGTATCCGAAGTGGAACTGAAAGAATTTATGAAAAGTCTGGTTGCACCTTACAAACAACCAGTTTCCTATTACTTTGTTGACCAGCTTCCTAGAAATGCATCAAATAAATTATTGCGGAGAAAGCTATCCGAAAGTCTTATAAAAAATACGTAAAAAATACCCCTTTTATTTTAGTAAAAGGGGCATTTTATTTATTATTGTAATACTGTTCTGATTGTGTCTAAATTTCTATACATAAGGGTAAAATATGTTTCATTATTTTCCACATTCTCTTTAGAAAGTACACCTAAATTATGCAACACTAAACTTTCAGCACCTAATTCTTTTTGAACAACTTTCGTCAATTTGGAAGAAACATTTTGTTCGAATAAAATATACTGTATGTTTTTCTCTTTTGCTAAATCAATAATCGTAGTCAATTCTTTTTGTGAAGGTTCATCCTGTGAATTTAGTCCAGCAACCGCAATTTGTTCTAACCCATAGGTATTTGCGATATATCCAAATGCTGCATGAGAAACGAAAAATGTTTTGTTTGGTGCATTCTGGGCCATTTCAGCAAAGTCCGCATCCAATTTTTGTAACTCCGTAATTAATTCTTCGTAATTTTTTTCGAATTTTTCCTTTTGATCGGGAGCAGTTTCTACAAGAGAGTCTTTAATAGACAAAGCAAGACTTTGGCTAATCTTAGGCGAAATCCATACATGTGGATCTATTCCACCATGATCATGGCCTTCATGACCTTCTTCGTGGCTATGGTCTTCGCTTTCATGGTCGTGTTCATCCTCAGCGTTTTCATGACTATTTTCTTCTCCTTCATGCTCGTGATCGTGTGAACTAGCCATTAATTGATCATCAGAAACTGCATCGATTGTCGCAATCATTTTTACTTGTTCATTTGCTAATGTTTTCTTTGCATTTTCAACAAATCCTTCTAATCCTAAACCTATGTAGAAAAATAAATCTGCGTCTGCCAAAGCGATCATGTCTTTTTGAGTAGGTTCAAATGTATGCTCATTTGCACCTGCTGGATAAATAGAATGCACATTTACCGCGTCTCCACCAATTCTTTCTGCAAAATATTGTAACGGGTAAACAGTAGTGTAAATATTAATTTTTCCTTCTTTAGAAACAGATGACTCCTCCTTATTTTTATTGCCACAAGCAGCGGTGAATAATGCAAGCATAAGTACTAAAACTAATAAAGCAATCTTTCTCAAAATACCCATCTCCTAAATAGTAATGATTACGTTTTAAAAAGTGATAACTTTTACATCTTACAAGACAAATAAAAAAAAAGCAAGAAAAAAAAGCCTTTGAATTATTTTTTCTTCAAAGGCCACTCTTCTGGAACGGGATCAATGCCACCTTCATGAAATGGATGGCATTTAGATATTCTTCTAATAGTTAAATATCCACCTTTTAATGCACCATGTTTTTGTACCGCTTCAACCCCATAATGAGAACATGTAGGATAAAAACGACAGCTTGGTGGAGAAAGGGGCGAAATGAATTTCTGATAAAAGCGGAAGATTCCAATGATAACTTGTTTCATAATTTCTCCAAGTTCTTTGGCTTAGGATCCACCACTGATGATTGATCATTTCTAGCCAATTTATATAAAAAAGTAAATCCAAAAATACTTAAAAGGATAGCTGCACCTAAAATCCAGAATACCATTTCCATTCACTCCAAAAAATTTGTATTTAAGTTTATTGTAAGTAATTAAGAGGTATATTAAAAGAGAAAGCAACTATTATTTAAGGGAGAGTGTCGATATTATGTCAGCAGCATTGAATAAGGAGTTAAACAAGCAAGTAGCAAATTGGTCGGTATTATATACAAAACTACATAATTTTCATTGGTATGTGAAGGGACCTTCCTTTTTTACCTTACACGCTAAATTTGAGGAATTATACAATGAGGCAACATTGAATATGGATGAAATCGCCGAGCGCCTATTAACTTTAGGAGCATCACCTGTAGCAACTCTAAAAGAACATCTCGAGCTATCAGATATTAAAGAAGCAAAGAATGAAGAAACAGCCAATGAAATGGTAGAAGATGTTGTAAAAGACTTTGATAAAGTGATGAAGTCTTTAAAAAAAGGAATGGAAGAAGCTGCAAAGGATGGTGACGACATGACAGAGGACATGTTAAATGCCATTTATCAAAAAACAGAAAAACATCAATGGATGCTTGGTGCATTTTTAGGTGAAACAAATTAAACAACGCTATGGAAATTTCCTACCTTATGGCCGATATTAAGTATGTATGAAGGAGGGATTTCTATGGATATAAATTCCATTATGTCTTCACAGCTAAGTCAACTTCAACAAACAGTCCAAATGAGTGTTTTACAAAATGCGATGAATATGGACACAGTTGCAGCAGTAAAATTATTAGAAGATATGCCCCAAACAGCTGCTCCACATCCTTATAAAGGATCAGTAGTAGATATTCAAGCATAATAAGTAAAAAAACATGTGCCATTTAATTGGTGCATGTTTTTTGTTTTTACTACCATACTAAATGAAAAGGATGTGTGTAAATGACGTTATACAAAGCTTATGTGTCAATTCAGAACCAACATGTGTATTATTATCCAGATGAGTCTCCATGGGAGTTTGAAGTAGTGGCAGAACGAAATATAATTCCTATATTTCAAAAGCTTTTTGATCAGGTGAAGATGGTGGAAAGCAGCAATTTTCTAAGAGCTCAAAAACCAATAGAGCTATATCATCATGATAGGGAAAACGACCAGTATGATAGAAGATTGAAAAAGATTTATGCATTAATCCATGAATTTAGTAACGAAGAGTCAAGAAATTTTATAGAACAGTTACCATATTTTAACCCAAGAAGGAGTGAGGCAATTGGGCAAAACCATTAAACGAAAAGGTAATGAAAATCCTGCAACCTACCGTAATGTAAGTTCGTTATTAAATCAATCTCCCCAACTGAAGGCTAAACAGAATATTGCACAAAATAGAGAAGAAGGAAATGAACATTATAAGCGGGATGAAACGAAAGATTAATCCAGTTGAAGACTTAGCGTGATTGCTAAGTCTTTTTTCATACATATATGCTAACATGGATAATAAACAAACAAATGGGGAAGATGTATGTTCAAACAAATTTTGCTGCTTTTTGCACCAACAATTTTAATATTCATAGGGCTTTCGATAATGCAAAATGTTCTCATTACCTTTTTCTTATTTTATGGATGGTTATTGTTTGTTCCGATTATCATAACTTTTTGGAAAAAGACAAATCGATACCAAATACGACTGCCTATATCCAAGACATCCATTATTATTGGAATTATAAGTGGACTAATTTGTTTGGCAGCAATTTATGGCTTTGTTGTCATTTTTCAATCCTCTGTATTGGATATACCCCAGTTACAGCGACTATTAGAGAAATGGGATTTTAGTGGAACGAAAGTAATCCTACTTGTGTTAGTGCTAGTGCTGATTAATCCTATATTAGAAGAGCTTTATTGGAGAGAATTCATGTATAGAAGGCTATTTCTAAAAGTAGGAAATGTTTTAGCGGTGATGATTACGGCTATATTTTATAGTATGTATCATCTAATTGTTGTTATCGCTATTTTCAGCTTTCCTTTTAATGTGCTCGCAGTAATTCCTGTTTTTTTAGCAGGTATTATGTGGGGAATCTTTCGAATTAAATTAGGATCAATCACTGCTCCTATTATTAGTCATTGCCTAGCTGATATTGGTATTATGCTTGTGTACTGGCACATAATTCTTTAGATTTTACATATAAGAGACTACTTATAGAACAAAAAGTGAGGAATAACAGATGATTTCTTTCCAAGATTTAAATGGAATTCGAGTAGAACTTTCCTTTGAAAGAGGAGCATTTCCAATACGAGCGATGCATGTATTGATACTAGCGAAGCATGAAAATAAATGGTTACTCACTAAGCATCCAAAGCGAGGTTTGGAGTTTCCAGGTGGGAAAGTAGAAGATAACGAAACGATAGAAGAAGCGGCCATTCGGGAAACATTAGAAGAGACAAATGTAGAGATACATCATGTAGAGTGGTTTGCTGAATATATGGTGTTGGATATAGAGCCTTTTAGTAAAGTCGTCTTTGTAGCAAAAGTCCGTGAGATAAATGAAAACAAAGTGAATTATGAGACGGAAGGCGCAGTTTGGCTGACCACCGAGGAATTAGTAAACAGTGAAAATTTAAGTTTTCACATGAAAGATGCTGGTATGCAAGCGATTATAGGAAAGGCGGATGTATATGAAGGAAAATGGAACAATTGAAAGGATACGTGACTATCCTTCTCCTAATCCACATGTCTTTCTAGCTGAAATTACGTATTGGTCCTGTGGATTACGAGTGAAAGGAATGCTTGCTACGCCGAAAAAAGAGGCAACTTATGAAGGGATATTGTATTTACGGGGTGGTATGCAAAGCATTGGTATGGTTAGGCCCGCTCGTATTGCACAAATCGCCTCGGAAGGCTTTACAGTGTTTGCTCCGTATTATCGAGGAAATCGTGGAGGAGAAGGTAGAGATGAATTTGCAGGGGAGGATCGTTGGGACGCTATTTATGCATTAGAGGTGTTGAAACGTTTTTGTATCCCAACTCGAATTCATTTATTTGCCTTTTCACGCGGAGGGATTATGGCACTTTGGACGGCTGTTCTACGAAGTGATATAACATCGCTTGTAACATGGGCGGGTGTTTCTGATATTTATTTGACGTACGAAGAACGTACGGATATGAGAAGGATGATGAAACGTGTTATCGGAGGTACACCGACGAATCATGCAGAGGCATATGAGGAAAGAAATGTCCTACCCAAGATTTCCGAAATACAAGCATCTACGCTCATTATTCATGGAAAGAAGGACCAAAATGTTTCCTTTGAGCATGCTGTAATGTTAGAAAAAGAACTTTTGGGGAATAATAAAATAGTAGAAACATGGTATTATCCAGAATTTACGCACTACTTTCCGAGCAAAGTGAATCGTCAAGTAGTGAAGGATGCATGCAGATGGATGAAAAAGCAGAGAGGGGTATAAAATTGGGAAGTGCTGTAGTCACTATTGAAGCAATGAGCACCGATAGCAAGTCGTCCTTTGCAACGGATACTAGTTATTGGACGGAATTATGGGATACTTATACGCGAGATTTCCCTGAAGTGATTATCCATTGTTGGGCAGAAGAACAAGAAGCAATAGAGGAGTTAAGTAAACGTGCGGTTAGTGTAATGAATGAAGGACTAGTTAAAGTCATCACGGTAAACCTAAGTGAGGAAAATAGGAACTTTTTCCGAAATCACTCCATTGATCCAAGAGGTGGTTTAAAATGGTTTACGATGTTTTTTAATTTAAATGGGGATGAACGATTAGAAATTGGTCATTATGGATCCGAGATTATTTTCGATGATGTAGACGAAGAAGATGCCACAAAGTTTATCTCTTTATTTCCAGCATCCTCTAACATCCATTTTAGTGAGGATGAAGAAGATTAAAAAAAGTTAGCACAAATGAATGTGCTAACTTTTTATATATTACGATAAAGGTCCACCTTTTAACGAAATTTCTTCCGAAACTGAACCAAATTTATTGAAGTTTTCACGGAAAGCTAGTGCAAGTTCTGCTGCTTTCATGTCATATGCTTCTTTGTCTGCCCATGCATTACGTGGAATTAATACTTCAGTTGGAACACCTTCCACCTGAGTAGGAATCTGAAGACCAAATACTGAATCAGTTGTCGTTTCCACGTCAGTTAGTTTTCCATCAATTGCAGCGCGTACCATTGTACGTGTGTAAGAAAGCTTCATACGGCTACCAACGCCATATTCGCCACCAGTCCAACCAGTGTTAACTAGGAATACTTGTGCATTATGCTCATCGATTTTCTTTCCAAGCATTTCAGCATATACAGTCGCGTGTAATGGTAAGAACGGTGAACCGAAGCATGTAGAAAATGCTGGTTGTGGAGAAGTGATTCCACGCTCTGTTCCTGCCAGCTTAGATGTAAAGCCGCTTAAGAAGTGATACATTGCTTGTTCTTTTGTTAGTTTACTGATTGGAGGCAGTACGCCGAATGCATCAGCAGTTAAGAAAATAATTGTATTTGGATGACCTGCTACAGAAGGGTCTACAATATTATCGATGTTTTGAATTTGATAGGCAGCGCGCGTATTTTCAGTTAATGAATTGTCTGCATAGTTCGCTACTCTTGTTTGTGCATCCACTACTACGTTTTCTAAAACGGTACCGAATGTGATTGCGTCAAAAATTTGTGGTTCGTTTTCACGCGTTAAATCGATACATTTAGCGTAGCAGCCACCCTCGATATTAAATACGCCATTATCTGACCAGCCATGCTCGTCATCTCCGATTAGTTTACGTCCTGCATCCGCAGAAAGCGTAGTTTTTCCTGTACCAGAAAGACCGAAGAATAACGCAACATCCCCATCTTCTCCAACGTTTGCAGAACAATGCATTGGTAAAATGTTTTGTTCTGGCAACAAATAGTTCATAATAGAGAATATCGATTTTTTCATCTCACCAGCATATTCAGTTCCACCGATTAACACGATGCGTTTTTCCATGGAGACGATAATGAATGTTTCTGTTTTCGTTCCATCAACAGCTGGATCTGCTTTAAAATTAGGCGCACTTACAATCGTAAAATTCGATTGGTGGCTTTCCAGCTCTTCTTCTGTAGGGCGGATGAATAATTGGTGAGCGAACAAGTTATGCCATGCATACTCATTTATCACTTGAATGCCAAGGCGGGATTCTTTGTCTGCTCCAGCAAACCCTTTAAACACAAATAGTTCGTCTTGTTCTTTTAAATAGTCTGTTACTTTTTTATATAATGCTTCAAAAATTTCAGAAGATATAGGTTGGTTAACTGAGCCCCAATCGATTTTGTCTTGAGAAATAGGTTCTTCAACAATATACTTATCTTGTGGGGAACGGCCTGTGTATTTACCTGTTTCTGCTTTTACTGCTCCAGTAGAGGTTAAGACAGCTTCTCCTCTAGATGTTGCTTTTTCCACAAGTTGCGGCACTGACAATTGGACGCTAACATTGTTTCCAGCTAGCAATTCGTTCAGTTCACTCACAGTATCGATTGAATTCATTTTGTATTTACCATCCTTTTTTCGTTTTTCCCTTTATAAAATGTAAAGGAAGTTTTCATTGATATGTGAAATAGTATAACACATTTAACTCAATAGTCTACACTAATGAATTGATTATTTTTTCATTTTATAAAAACGTTAACAAAATTTATATTGACTTTTGTATATGATTTCCGTATGATGAAAAATTGAACGGATACTCTTATCCCGAGCTGGTGGAGGGGTCAGGCCCTATGAAACCCGGCAACCTGTAATTGTTTTACTTTTACAAAGGTGCCCAACCTGAGACAAGGTGCGATTCCTTGATTGATAAGAGTGAAAGGTGCTTATGATATTAATACCTTTCCTCATGTAATTTACGTGAGTGAAAGGTTTTTTTATTTTACATTGCCCTTTATCCTTGTGTGCCAAGTCCGAAACGGCTTCAAGTTTAATCTACAATGGCTTGACATGGGAATGAGTACCGTATCAATTCTTGAGAGAAATCTCGCAGGATATAGGAGGAATATTCTATGACACAACGCCGATTATTTACATCGGAATCAGTTACAGAAGGGCATCCGGATAAAATTTGTGACCAAATTTCAGATGCTATTTTAGATGCTATTTTAACAGAAGATCCAAATGCTCGTGTAGCTTGTGAAACAACGGTTACAACTGGCCTTGTTTTAGTTGCAGGAGAAATTACAACATCTACTTATGTAGATATCCCAAAAGTTGTACGTTCTACTATACAAGAAATTGGTTACACTCGTGCAAAATACGGATTTGACTCGGAAACTTCTGCAGTATTGACTGCAATTGACGAGCAATCTGTTGATATCGCAATGGGTGTTGACCAAGCATTAGAAGCTCGTGAAGGTTCTATGACCGATTCGGATATCGAAGCAATTGGAGCAGGAGACCAAGGACTTATGTTTGGTTATGCTTGTAACGAAACACCTGAGCTTATGCCACTTCCAATTAGTTTAGCGCACAAACTATCACGCCGTTTGGCTGAAGTGCGTAAAGATGAAACGTTAGATTACTTACGCCCGGACGGTAAAACACAAGTAACAGTGGAATATGATGAGAATAATAATCCAGTTCGTATCGATACAATTGTTATTTCTACTCAACATCATCCAGAAGTTACGTTAGAACAAATTCAAAAAGATCTTAAAGAGGTAGTGATCAACCCGATTGTTCCTGCTGAATTGATCGATGAACATACAAAATACTTTATCAATCCAACAGGCCGTTTTGTAATTGGTGGACCTCAAGGGGACGCTGGTTTAACAGGTCGTAAAATTATCGTGGATACGTATGGCGGATACGCTCGTCATGGTGGCGGAGCATTCTCTGGTAAGGATCCAACAAAAGTGGACCGTTCTGCTGCATACGCTGCTCGTTATGTTGCTAAAAACATTGTTGCTGCTGGAATCGCAGATCGTTGCGAAGTTCAATTAGCATACGCAATTGGTGTGGCACAACCAGTGTCGATTGCAGTGGATACATTTGGAACTGGAAAAGTAGAAGAAGCACAATTAGTAGCACATATTCGTGAACTTTTTGACCTTCGTCCAGCAGGAATTATTAAAATGCTAGACCTACGTCGTCCAATTTACAAACCAACTGCTGCTTATGGCCACTTCGGACGCACAGACATTGACGCTCCATGGGAAAAAACAGACAAAGCAGATGCTTTAAAAGAAAAAGCTGGTCTTTAATAAGAAAAGCTTCAAAAGAATCGGAGGGTACGGTAAGACATCCTCTATTAAAAAAGCGATACTTTCCTAAAGAAGATTTAGGGAAGTATCGCTTTTTTGATCGTTTTTCTTATGACACTTGTTTATTATCCGTTTTATTCCATTACCAAAAAAAGAGGGCCTACTATTTTATGTTTCGATTCGCTTTGTAGGGAAAGTGAGTCTTAGTGCAGTGCGTTTGACTAGCGACCGCTATGATTTTCTCAGCAGTCGGACGCTTTCCG
>NZ_VEBK01000029.1 GCF_007676755.1 Bacillus sp. FJAT-22090
CGCAGACCAACCTCATTTGGTTGCTTTCGGAGGGGAATTGGTTGTTCTCGTGATCAAACTGGTCGCTGTGAGGTCTCAGTTGGTTGCTCTCCCGGCACAATTGGTTGTGTTAAGGAATTTATTTCCAAATAGTCTCTTCTTTTATTAGATAATTTTTATACTGGTAGGTAACCTAAGCTTAGTTAGTTGCTCTTGACGAGAAACAGGTTGCGTTAAGCCTTATAATCCCCAACTCATTATTGCTTTTACTAGAATCTCCCTCTCAAATAATCAATATAGTTTTCAAACACTATTTTCCTCTTTATTAAAGTACCTATAATAGTAGCTATCTATGCTTTAACTATCTAAAAAGTATACATCTCTCAATCAAATAGCTTGTGAGTATACTCAAAAAGAAATATTGTAAAGATAACACAAATAAAGGAGCTTAAAAAATGACCTCAGTTTATGAATTTATGGCTAAAAATACAAAAGGTGAAAATGTATCATTAGACAAATTTAAGGGGAAACCAATGATTATTGTAAATACAGCAAGTCATTGTGGGTTTACTCCTCAGTTTACTGAACTTCAAAAACTATATGAACTTTATCAAGACAACGAGCTAGTAATATTAGGATTCCCTTGTAGTCAATTTAATGACCAAGAATTTGAGGACATAGAAAGCACAATGGAACATTGCCAACTCAATTATGGTGTTACGTTTCCTATGTTTGCAAAAGTGGATGTGAAAGGAAAGGATGCACATCCCTTGTTTCAGTATTTAACAACAGAGAAAAAAGGATTTTTATCGAGTGGTATAAAATGGAACTTTACAAAATTTCTTATTGATAAAGAAGGAAATGTTGTAAATAGATATGCACCACAAACATCTCCATTGAAAATGGAAGCGGATATTCAAAAGCTTCTTTAATAGAAAAATCGGAATTAATATATTATTTTTGGATTCTTGACACTAGACGTACACGCTGATAACCTTGTAATAATATTCAGTTATAGAAGGAGGAAATTAAGAAATGTGGGAGACTAAATTTCAAAAAGAAGGTTTAACGTTTGACGATGTTTTGCTAGTTCCAGCTCAATCAGAGGTGTTACCAAAAGATATTAATCTATCCGTTCAATTGACGCAGAAAGTTAAGTTAAATATTCCGGTAATTAGTGCTGGCATGGATACAGTGACAGAAGCAAAAATGGCAATTGCTATGGCGCGACAAGGTGGACTAGGGGTTATCCATAAAAATATGAGCATTGAAGAACAGGCCGAACAAGTGGAAACAGTTAAACGTTCTGAAAATGGTGTTATCACGGATCCTTTCTTCTTAACACCTAGTCATCAAGTTTATGATGCAGAACATTTAATGGGGAAATATCGTATTTCTGGTGTACCTATTGTAAATAACGAGGAAGATTTGACACTAGTTGGTATTATCACGAACCGTGATTTACGCTTTATTCAAGACTATTCTTTAACAATTGATGAAGTAATGACAAAAGAACAGCTAGTAACTGCACCGGTAGGTACTACGCTAGAAGATGCAGAAAAGATTTTACAACAATACAAAATCGAAAAGCTGCCAATTGTCGATGAAAATGGAATGTTAAAAGGATTAATCACTATTAAAGATATTGAGAAAGTAATTGAGTTTCCAAATGCAGCAAAAGATCATCTTGGACGTCTTCTTGTAGGGGCAGCTGTTGGGGTTACACAAGATACAATGGTCCGTGTAGAAAAACTTGTACAAGCGCAAGTAGACATCATTGTTATTGATACTGCGCATGGGCATTCTCAAGGAGTTCTCGACACTGTAAGAAAGATTCGTGAGGCTTATCCAGAGTTAGATATTATTGCTGGAAACGTTGCAACTGGGGAAGGTACACGCGCATTGTTTGAAGCTGGTGCCGATGTTGTGAAAGTAGGTATAGGACCAGGTTCTATTTGTACAACCCGTGTCGTAGCTGGAGTTGGTGTACCTCAAATTACAGCTGTTTATGACTGTGCAACGGAAGCACGTAAGGCTGGTAAAACGATTATTGCTGATGGAGGTATTAAATACTCTGGAGATATCGTTAAAGCTCTTGCGGCAGGTGGACACGTAGTTATGCTAGGTAGTTTGCTTGCAGGAACAACGGAAAGTCCAGGGGAAACAGAAATCTTCCAAGGACGACGTTTTAAAGTATATCGTGGCATGGGTTCAATTGCATCTATGGAAAAAGGTTCGAAAGACCGTTATTTCCAAGAAGAAGCGAAAAAATTAGTTCCAGAAGGTATTGAAGGGCGTCTTCCATACAAAGGACCTCTTTCGGATACCATTCACCAACTACTAGGTGGAGTACGCGCAGGTATGGGTTACTGTGGAACTGGAAATTTACAAGACTTACGCGAAAATGCACAATTCATTCGCATGACTGGTGCAGGGCTCCGTGAAAGTCACCCGCATGACGTTCAAATTACAAAAGAAGCTCCAAACTATTCTATTTCTTAAGCTTTATGTATATTTAGAAACTTTTGCACTCATTCGGCGTCTTAATCTAGGCCGAATGGGTGCTTTTTTAATTACTTAAGCGCTTTATGGGATAAAGTATGATAAAATGAGCAATGATAAAAACTAATAGTGGAGGTACAGTAGTGAAGAAAGTTTGGATGACATCAATGATTAAGTGGCTAGTACTTCCGATGTTTCTTGTTTCAGTTGTATGTGGAATACCGACTGCTACAAAAGCAGAGGAGAGTTTAAATTTAAATGTCGATGCTGCAATTTTAATCGACGCTGAATCAGGTAAAATCTTGTACGAAAAAAATGCAGATGCACCTTTAGGTATTGCAAGTATGACGAAGATGATGACGGAGTACTTACTATTTGAAGCAATTGATTCAGGAAAAATTACATGGGATCAACAATACAAGGTAACAGATTATACTTATAAAATTTCTCAAAATCGCAGTTTAAGTAATGTTCCACTTCGAGCAGATGGAACTTACTCAATTCGAGAGCTATATGAAGCAATGGCAATATATTCGGCTAATGCTGCAACAATTGCTATTGCCGAAACAATTGCTGGTACGGAAGAAAACTTTGTAAAACTAATGAACGAAAAAGCTCAAAAAATGGGCTTAGAAGGCTATAAATTTGTTAATTCTACCGGTTTAAATAATGCAGACTTACAAGGTATGCATCCCTCTAATACGGGTGCTTCTGATGAAAATATAATGCCAGCAAAATCGGTAGCGACTTTGGCTTATTTATTAATGAAGGATTATCCTGAAGTAATTGAAACAACAAAAATACCTAAAAAAACGTTCCGTGAAGGGACTACCGATGCAATCGAAATGAGTAACTGGAACTGGATGCTTCCAGGGTTAGTTTTTGAATATGAGGGTGTAGACGGTTTAAAAACAGGTACGACTGAATTTGCTGGTCATTCTTTTACAGGAACAGCAACTAGAAATGGTATGCGTGTCATTGCGGTTGTAATGAAAGCTGTAGATGCAAATGGCGTTGGTTCATATAAAGCACGTTTTGATGCGACAAGAGCGTTATTTGACTATGGATTCGGCCAATTTTCAAAAGAAGAAATAGTTCCTGCTGGGTATAAAATTCCTAAACATAAAACATTACCAGTTGAAAAAGGAAAAGAGAAGACAGTTGCAATCGCAGTAAAAGATCCAATTTCAATGGTTATTAAGTCTAGTGAAAAAGAATTGTACAAGCCTGTTTTTACAGCTGAAAAAGATAAATTAGAAGCTGGAGTTAAAAAAGGTGCAGTAGTGGGTAAAATTCATTTGGAAAAAACAGATGGAACAGATTACGGATATATACTAGACAAAGCATCTGAAGTGGATGTTGTCACTACTGATTCTGTAGAGCGTGCTAGCTGGATTAGTTTAATGTTCCAAGGTATCGGAAAATTCTTCGGAAACTTATGGAGTAGTACAACAGACTTTATTGGTGGATTATTTTAATTTAGAAAAGCACTGTAAACTCAGATTCTTGAGCTTACAGTGCTTTTCTTATTTCTAATGTATCTATTAGTTTTTTTATGGCTATTTCAAGATGGTCGACTTTAATACCCCCAAATCCTAATACAATTTTCGGTTGTTTAAACGCATCTAAGTTTCCAGTAACGTATTCTTGTAATCCATATATACGTATCCCCACCTGTTTTGCAAGGTCAATAAGCTCTTTTTCGGTTTTAGATGTCTGAACAGTCAACAGAAGATGCATCCCCGCTTGTTCTCCTGAAATTGTAACAAGTGGATCATACATTGCAATAGTCTTAGTAACTATTTCTAATTTTCGCTTATAAATTTTCCGCATTTTATTGAGATGCTTTGCAAAATAACCTGTTTCCATAAATTTAGCAAGTATTTGCTGATCCATTCGGGGGACGGTAGCAGCATAATATGAATACTTTTGCTTGTATTGAACAATAAGAGACTTTGGTAAAACCGCATATGCAATACGTAGAGAAGGCATTAATGACTTAGAAAAGGTACTTAAATAAATAACTCGCTCATTTTGATCAATTCCTTGTAAAGAAGGGATTGGTTTACCTGTATATCGAAACTCACTATCATAATCATCTTCAATAATATATCGATTATCAGCTTTGTAAGCCCAGGAAAGCAGCTGTGTCCTGCGTGTTGCGGTGAGAACAGCCCCTGATGGGAACTGATGGGATGGCGTTACATACATAACCGTTGCATTCGATTGTTCTAATTGTGAAACACGCACGCCATCCTCATCAACTGAAATGGGTACCGTTTTTTCCCTATCGTCTAAAAGTAAATGATGCGTAAGTGGATAACCTGGATTTTCAATACCATATACAGCCTCACTTCCTAGTAAACGAATTATTAACGGCATTATTTGTTCCGTACCAGATCCAAGGATGATTTGTTCCGGCGTACATTGTACCCCTCTAGATTGATACAAATACGATGAAATCTGTTGTCTTAATGCATAATCTCCTTGAGGATGTCCAAGTAAAAGAAACTCCTTATTTGTTTCGCTAATGATTTCTTTAGAATATTTTCTCCAAATGGGAAAAGGAAAAGAATCGATGTCGATCTTCCCTGGTGAGAAATCGATGGAATAGTTATCTGTTGAACGTTCGTCTTGAACGATAATAGGTGTGCTTTGTTCGATTAACGCTAATTCTGCTAGATTTTGTACAAAAAAACCTTTTCTTGCCTCAGATGATATAAATCCTTCAGAGACTAACTGACTATAGGCAAACTCAATAGTCGTTTGACTGACAGATAAATACTCCGCTAATTTTCTTTTAGAAGGAAGTTTGGCTCCTTCCGCAATTGTTCCATTAATAATTGCTTTTTTTATTTCTGTATAAAGCTGCTCATATAAAGGGGTTAGTGAGTTTGTTTCCAGTTGAAACATAAGAGAATGCATAATTACCACCTATCTGACCACTTTAATTTAGATAGTTCTGATGCTTTTCAAATGGTCATCTTTTATTATACTAAACATTATAACAATTTGGAGGGATAAATAATATGACATTAAATCAGACAGGGACAGATAGAGTGAAACGTGGAATGGCGGAAATGCAAAAAGGTGGCGTTATTATGGACGTTATCAATGCAGAACAAGCGCGTATTGCAGAGGCGGCGGGTGCAGTTGCTGTAATGGCTTTAGAAAGGGTGCCATCTGATATTCGTGCAGCAGGGGGTGTTGCTCGTATGGCGGATCCACGAATTATGGAAGAAGTAATGGGAGCAGTAACTATTCCAGTAATGGCAAAGACCCGTATTGGACACATTACCGAAGCTCGAATATTAGAAGCAATGGGTGTCGATTATATCGATGAGTCAGAAGTTTTAACACCAGCTGATGAAGAGTACCATTTGCGTAAAAGTGATTTTACAGTGCCATTTGTATGTGGATGTAAAGATTTAGGGGAGGCAGCTCGCCGTATTGGGGAAGGTGCCTCTATGCTACGTACTAAAGGAGAGCCTGGAACAGGAAATATCGTAGAAGCAGTACGTCACCTACGTAAAGTGAATGCGCATGTTCGTAAGATTGTTCATATGAACGAGGATGAGCTAATGTCAGAAGCAAAACTTTTAGGTGCACCATATGATATCCTATTGCAAATTAAACATAATGGTAAACTACCAGTTGTAAACTTCGCAGCAGGAGGTGTTGCCACTCCAGCAGATGCAGCACTTATGATGGAACTAGGGGCAGACGGAGTATTTGTTGGATCTGGTATTTTCAAATCAGAAAACCCAGAGAAGTTTGCTCGTGCTATCGTAGAAGCCACTACACATTATCAAGACTATAAATTACTTGTAGAAATTTCAAAAGACTTAGGTATCCCTATGAAGGGAATTGAAATTTCACGATTAGCAGCAGAAGAACGTATGCAGGACAGAGGATGGTAATCCAATAATGGTGAGGATAGGAATTTTAGCATTGCAAGGAGCAGTTACTGAGCATATTCGTTCAATTAAAGCATGTGGGGCAGAAGTAATTTTAGTAAAAAGTGCCGAAGATTTGAATCTAGTGGATGGTCTAATCCTACCTGGGGGAGAAAGTACAGCCATGCGCAAACTAATTGATCACCATAATATGATGGAACCATTGCAACGTTTTGCAGCAAAACAAAAGCCATTGTTTGGTACATGTGCTGGTTTAATCTTACTAGCGAATCATTTAGTTGGATATGACTTTGCACATATTGGTGTATTAAATGCTACAGTGGAGCGTAACTCTTTTGGACGACAAGTAGATAGCTTTGAAACTTCACTTATTGTAAAAGGTATTGCATCGGATTTTCCCGCAGTTTTTATAAGAGCACCTCATATAGTAGAGGTTGGAGAAGACGTAGATGTATTGGCTATACATGAAGATAGAATTGTAATGGCGAGACAAGGACATATACTAGGATGCTCTTTTCATCCAGAATTAACAGAAGATAACCGTATTACTGAATACTTTATATATATGGTAAAGGAATCACTTGCCAAAAAGATAACAGTGTAGTAAAGTATGAGTAATTTCATGATTTAAAAACGATGATAGGAAGTAGTAACAAGCACGTTTTTTTCTAGAGAGTCAGCGGTTGGTGAAAGCTGATAAAGACACTTGTGAATCCGTCCTTTGAGTTGCACGACTGAATTTTAGTAAGTCGAAGCCGGTTGAAAAACCGTTATTTTACAAGTGGATTCGATATTTTATCGAGTCAATCAGGGTGGCAACGCGGGTATGCTCTCGTCCCTTTTTCAGGGGATGAGGGCTTTTTTGTCGTTTTTTTTAATTATTTAAGAGGAGGAATTTAAATGTTAGATGTAAAATTTGTTCGAGATCATTATGAAGAAGTAAAGGCGAAACTTGCTAAACGTGGGGAAGAAATATCAGAATTTGATCAGTTTCAACCATTAGATCAAAAACGTAGAGAATTGATCGCAAAAACAGAAGTGTTAAAGGCAGAAAGAAATGAGTTTTCTCAAAAAATTTCGCAGATGAAGCGCAACAAAGAAAATGCGGATGACCTAATTGCTCGTATGCGTGAAGTAGGCGAGGATATCAAGACATTAGACGATGAATTACGAGATGTGGAAGAGAAGTTTGAACATATGATGATGCGTATTCCTAATATTCCCCACGATAGTGTTCCAATTGGCGATACGGAAGATGATAATGTGGAAATTCGTACATGGGGAGAAGTGCCTTCATTTGATTTCGAAACGAAAGCACATTGGGATATTGCAACAGATTTAAAAATAGTCGATTTTGAACGTGCTGCAAAAGTTACAGGAAGTCGTTTCGCTTTCTATCTTGGTTTAGGGGCAAGACTTGAGCGCGCTTTAATAAACTTCATGATGGACTTACATGCAGAAGAACACGGATACGAGGAAATGTTACCTCCTTATTTAGCAAATAGAACAAGTTTGACTGGTACTGGTCAACTTCCAAAGTTTGAAGAAGATGCTTTTTTAGTAAATGAAGAAGATTACTTTTTAATCCCGACATCAGAGGTTCCGGTAACGAACTTTTATCGTGATGAAATTTTAGATGGTGCAGTATTACCGCAGGCATTTACTGCTTTTAGTGCTTGTTTCCGTTCTGAAGCAGGTTCTGCTGGTCGTGACACGCGTGGTCTAATACGTCAGCATCAATTTAACAAAGTGGAGCTAGTTCGCTTTGTTAAACCAGAGGAATCATATGAGCAGTTGGAACTTTTAACTGGTCATGCGGAAAAAGTATTGCAACTTTTAGGCTTACCATATCGTGTGCTTAGTATGTGTACAGCAGATTTAGGGTTTACTGCAGCAAAAAAATACGACTTAGAAGTTTGGTTACCTAGTTACGGAGAGTATAAAGAAATTTCTTCTTGCAGTAACTTTGAAGATTTCCAAGCTCGTCGTGCAGGAATTCGTTTTAGAAGAGAAACTGGAGCTAAGCCAGAATATGTACACACTTTAAATGGAAGCGGGCTTGCTCTTGGCCGTACAGTCGCCGCTATTTTAGAGAATTATCAACAAGCTGACGGAACAGTTACTGTCCCAGAAGTTTTAGTACCATATATGGGTGGAAAAACAGTTATTAAATAATCAATAAAAGAACCAGAATCGCTAATTAATTGCGTTTCTGGTTCTTTTTTTTCGCCCGAAGTTCTCTGAAAAACTGTGTGAGTAAATCACCACAAGTTTCTGCCATAATACCCTCAGTCACTTCGCATGTATGATTAAATCTGTTGTCATTCAATAAATGATACAAGGAATCCACACAACCCGCTTTGGCATCTTTGGCACCATAGACTACTCTTGGTATACGTGATTGTAAGATAGCTCCTGCACACATGGGACATGGTTCTAGTGTAACGTATATTGTTGTTTCTTCTAACCGCCAGCTGCCTATTTTCGCACATGCTTCTTGGATAGCAAGTAACTCAGCATGCGTTGTTGCATTTTGGGTTGTTTCTCTTAGATTGTATGCTTGTGCAATAACTTCATCTTTGTATACAATAATAGCCCCTATTGGTACTTCACCAATTGCAGCTGCTTTATATGCTTCTTCTATAGCTAAGCTCATGTAATGTTCGTCCAATTTGAATCAGCCCCTCTTGCATAGTGTAGCATGTTTTATTTCCAACGTGCATATTCTATTTTGAAGGAGTGATCGATTGGTTTATATAGTGAAACAAGGAGATAGTTTATATGCCATAGCGAAGCATTTCGGCACGAATGTTGCAACGCTAGCCTCTATAAACGAACTTCCGGATCCTGATGTGTTAGTCGTTGGTCAGGCACTTGTTTTACCGTCCACACCTAGCCCCGATAGACCTATAATTGAGACAAATTTGTATGTGGAGTGGTACACAGAGGTACCGTCAAGTCAGGTAATTAGCCAAGTTGAAAAAAATGCAGACCAACTAACGTATATGATGCCTTTTGCATATGAAGTGAAACGCGATGGCTCTTTAACTCCAATGAACTGGGGAAGTTTATCCGAAGTTGCTAATGCGCATCAGGTAGAAACAGTAATTGTACTCGTGAATATTGAGAATTACGGATTTAGTGATACGTTAGCACATACTATTTTTACAAATGAAGAAGTGAAAAAAAGGTTATTTCAACAAACAGTTGCAGAAGCGGAAAAAAGAGGCACGAAGCATATTCATACCGACTTTGAGTATATCGACAAAGCGGACAGGGAAAATTACGTAACTTTTTTAAAGGAACTGAAAAATTTTGCGAAAGGTTACGTAGTTTCTGCAACGCTAGCCCCAAAAACAAGTGCCGCTCAAAATGGAAAGTGGTATGGAGGTTTCGATTACAAAGGAATAGGAGAAGTAGCAGACTTTGTTGTCATTATGACCTATGAATGGGGATATAGCGGAGGCCCTCCTATGGCAGTATCGCCTATTGGACCAGTTCGAAAAGTGTTAGAGTATGCCGTTACAGAAATAGAACCTAGTAAAATTATGATGGGACAAAATCTATATGGGTATGATTGGACGTTACCGTTTAAACAGGGAAATCCAATTGCTAAAGCATTAAGTCCCCAACAAGCGATTCAATTAGCCAAAAATCGAAATGCCGCTATTGAATATGATAAAATTGCACAAGCACCATATTTCCATTATTGGCTGGATGGGAAAGAACATGAAGTATGGTTTGAAGATGCAAGATCCATTGAGGCAAAGTTTAAGCTTTTAAAAGAATTGAAGTTACTAGGTATAGCCTATTGGCATAGCGGCTTTAACTTCCCGCAAAACTGGTATTTGCTTCAAGAGATGTTCCGGGTAAAGAAAAAATAGAGTATGATTGTCTTTCTTTTGGAAAGACAATTATATTCTATTTTTTTTATTTTCGAGCTATGTTAATATAAAGGGTACGATTTGAAACATTAGAGTGAGGGTAAATTATGACCATTCCATTTATAACGGTAGAGGGTCCAATAGGCGTTGGAAAAACCTCATTAGCGAAAGCAATAGCCGAAACATATCAATTTGAATTGCTAAAAGAGATTGTGGATGAAAATCCTTTTTTAAATAAGTTTTATGATGATATTGCTGAGTGGAGTTTCCAAACGGAAATGTTCTTTCTATGTAACCGGTACAAACAACTAAGCGATATAGAAAAGAAGTATTTATCAAAAAATCTTGCAGTCACAGCAGACTATCATATTTTTAAAAATTTAATATTTGCTAAACGAACATTGACAGCAATAGAGTACGATAAGTACGAAGCTATTTATCAAATTTTAACAAAAGATATGCCGGTTCCTAATATGGTTATTTATTTGGATGCAAGTTTAGATGTCCTTGTTAACCGGATTGATATGCGTGGAAGAGACTTTGAAAAAAAGATCAGTCCAGAGTATTTGGAGCAGCTATCTGCAGATTATCGTATGTTTATCAATAATTTTGAAAAAAAACATCCAGATGTCCCAGTTCTTCGATTCAACGGAGATGAAATAGACTTTGTTCAAAATGGACAAGACTTACAATTAATATTAGAAAAAGTAGATGCGACATTGCATAGAAGGAGTTTATAAGGTATGAATTTAAGAGAAAAATATGGTATTCCTCCTAATGCAGTTATCACGATTGCCGGTACTGTAGGTGTAGGAAAATCTACAATGACAAAAGCACTTGCAGAAGCACTGCATTTTAAAACTTCTTTTGAGAAAGTAGATTCAAATCCTTATTTAGATCGTTTTTATGAAGACTTCTCCAAGTGGAGCTTTCATTTACAAATTTATTTTTTAGCAGAGCGTTTTAAAGAACAAAAAAGAATGTTTGAATATGGCGGAGGGTTTATTCAAGATCGTTCTATTTACGAGGATACCGGTATTTTTGCTCAAATGCATAAAGAAAAGGGAACGATGGATCCAGTAGACCATGAAACATACACAAGCTTATTTGAAGCGATGGTCATGACACCATACTTTCCACACCCTAATTTACTCATCTATTTAGAAGGATCTTTAGATGATATTATTGATCGTATTCATGATAGAGGACGACCAATGGAGCAGCAAACACCTATTTCTTATTGGGAAGAAATGCATGGCCGATATGAAAAATGGATTAATTCTTTTAATGGGTGTCCGGTTCTGCGATTAAACATAAATGATTATGATATAGTACAAAATCCAGATAACGTAGAAATGATTATTGAACGAATTGGACATTTCATAGAGCAAACAGCAGCATTGCGGAAATAACACAAAACCTCCTATTTAAAAGATAGGAGGTTTTATATTTGTGCAAACAAAAAGAAGGTAACCATTATAGTTACCTTCATAATATTCTGAACAAGTTATGCTAAGAAAAATTCGTTACCAATGCAACGAATTCAATCTCTAATTTATGCGTGTGTGTATTTAAAATGGAGGAGGAAGAGGGATTCGAACCCCCGCGCGGTATGACCCGCCTGTCGGTTTTCAAGACCGATCCCTTCAGCCAGACTTGGGTATTCCTCCGAAGTACAAGAATTAATTTATCATGGATGAAATGTAAAGTCAATATATTTTATTTAAAAAATTTTAAGGAAAAATTTCATAAGCTATTTAGTAAATAAAAGTTTATATAACTAGTCGTTTTTATTGATTTTTCTTTCTAAAAAAAGTATACTAGGTAATGCCGTGCTAGGTGGGAAGGTAGCGGTGTCTTGTAACTCGCAATCCGCTCTAGCGAGACTGAACTCCTTCTCTGAGGTTGAATACATGTAGGGTCTGGTATTTGCACGTGATGTTGACGTTTGGGTCCTGCGCAATGGGTGCCCATGAACCATGTCAGGTCCGGAAGGAAGCAGCATTAAGTGGTGCTTTCTCATGTGCCGCGGGGTAGCCTAAGCCGAGTTAACGACAAGGGTGCCGCTTATGTGTTTCAAGCGAAGGAAGGTGCACGGCAATAATATAAAACTATCAACTCATTTGTCTAATAGACGAATGAGTTTTTTGTTTTATCTGATTTTCATAAATAGGCGAAGTCATAGTCGCTTTATGGTATAATAAAAACATTATTTACTTAAAAAGTAGAAGGAGGGGAACTTGTTGTCGTATCAAGCTTTTTACCGTGCTTATCGACCTCAGTCGTTTGCAGAAATGTCTGGTCAGTCACATATTAAGCAAACTCTTCAAAATGCCCTCCTTTACAATAAAACTACACATGCTTATTTATTTTCGGGACCACGAGGAACTGGGAAAACAAGTGCCGCAAAAATTTTCGCCAAAGCTTTAAACTGTGAGAATGGTCCGGCAAAAGAACCGTGTAATACTTGTGAAACATGTAGAAGTATTACGGAAGGCTCTAATACCGACGTGATTGAGTTTGATGCGGCATCCAACTCCCGTGTGGAAGAAATGCGGGAAATTATTGAAAAAGTTCGTTTTGCTCCTTCAAACGCCCGCTATAAAGTGTACATTATTGACGAAGTGCATATGCTTTCAACAAGCGCGTTCAATGCTTTGTTGAAAACATTAGAAGAACCACCTGCACATGCTGTATTTGTTTTAGCAACTACTGAACCACATAAAATCCCTTTGACAATTATCTCAAGATGTCAGCGATTCGATTTTAAGCGAATTACATCTTCTGATATTGTCGCTCGTATGATTGAAGTATTAACAGACGCGAAGATTGAATATGATGAGAATGTATTAAAAGTGATTGCACAAGCCGCAGCAGGTGGAATGCGTGATGCATTAAGCATGCTCGACCAAGTGGTATCCTTTAGCGGAGTGAAAATGACGATAGAGGATGCGTTGCTAGTAACTGGATCCATTGGACAGGATGTCTTCTTTCAACTAGCAGATGCATTGATTGAGAAGGATGTTGCTAGAGCTTTAAGCTGTGTGGAACAATTAGTAGACGATGGTAAAGACCCTGTGCGTTTAACAGAAGATTTTATTACATTTTATCGTGATTTACTTGTCTTACTTGTTGCACCAGAACAAACAGAGTTGTTAGAAATAGCAACAGGAGATTCGATGTTCCGTGATTTAGCTTCCAAGTTTCCAGAGGATACGTTATATAAAAGCATCTCTATATTAACCAACACTCAACAGGAAATGCGGTTTTCTAATCATGCAAAAGTATATTTAGAAACAGCAATCATTCGCTTGGCACAAGTTCCAAGAGAAGAAACGGCTGCCGCGGGGAACAATTCAGAACTTGAAATAAAAGTGAAAACTCTTGAAAGCCAATTGCAACAATTACAGCAGCAAATAAGCCAAGGAATTATACCACAAGCAAGTATGGGCGCTTCAGAGCAACCAAAAAGACAAAGACAAAAGTCTGGCAGTAGCGTGAAAGTATCCAGTGGTCGAATTCAAGAAATATTAAAAACAGCGACAAAGACGGATGTCCAAACGATTAAATCTCAATGGGCCAATATTTTGCAACAGCTTCAGAAATCACACGCTGCATTATTAAATGACGCTGAACCAGTAGCAGCATCTTCTAGTGCATTTGTGTTAAAATTTAAATATGAAATTCATTGCCAAATGGCCATGGAGAATAAAACCTTTTCTACTTCGTTTCCACAGCTAATAGCAAACTTGACTGGTACAATGTACGAAGTTATATACGTACCAGAAGAAAACTGGTTGAAAATCAGAGAGGATTTTATTCGTCAAAATGGTTTAAAACAAGGCGGTGGAGAATCTACAGAGGATTCTGTCTCTCAACCGACAGAGGCAATGGAACTTCTACAAGGTATGGAAGAGATTTCGGAAGATCCATTAATAGTAGAAGCAGAGAGGTTATTTGGAAAAGAATTTGTAGAAGTACATGACGACTAAGGAGGAAATTAATTATGCGTGGAATGGGTAATATGCAAGGTATGATGAAACAAATGCAAAAAATGCAAAAGCAAATGGCGGAGGCACAAGAGGAATTAGGAACTCAACGTTTCGAAGCTGTAGCTGGTGGAGGAATGGTGAAAGTAGTTGTTTCTGGTCATAAAGAAGTACTAGAAGTAGAGTTAGATCCAACTGTTGTAGACCCAGAAGATGTAGAAATGCTGCAAGATTTGATTGTAATTGCAACAAACGAAGCGATGAAAAAAGCAGAAGAAACAGCTAACTCCACGATGGGTCAATTCACGAAAGGATTGAACCTACCTGGCATGTTCTAGGAGGAAATAACATGCATTATCCTGAACCAATATCAAAACTAATAGATAGTTTCATGAAATTGCCAGGAATCGGGCCGAAAACTGCGGCCCGTCTGGCGTTTTTTGTATTAACTATGAAAGAAGACACGGTGTTAGATTTCGCTAAGGCACTAGTAGATGCTAAGCGGAATTTAAGTTATTGTTCGGTCTGTGGACATATTACCGATATTGATCCTTGTCATATCTGTCAGGATAAACAACGCGACCTATCGATGATTTGTGTAGTCCAAGACACAAAAGATGTAGTAGCTATGGAAAAAATGAGAGATTACAATGGTTTGTACCATGTGCTTCATGGAGCTATTTCCCCAATGGATGGCATTGGTCCTGAAGACATAAATGTCCCCTCACTTTTAAAGCGGTTGCAGGATACACAAGTAGAAGAACTTATACTAGCAACTAATCCTACAATAGAAGGAGAAGCAACTGCGATGTATATTTCTCGACTTGTAAAACCTTCTGGTATTAAAACAACAAGAATTGCGCACGGTTTACCTGTAGGTGGAGATCTAGAATATGCAGATGAGGTAACCTTATCAAAAGCATTAGAAGGTCGACGTGAGTTGTAAGGGGGATATAGCTGTAGTATGTTTTTTCAAAAAGGTAAATTAAAAAAAGAATTTGACCAGCAATTTGTTAATCTTATAAAAGAAACAAAAGAAGATTGGCAGCAAGCTCAATTAATAGAAGATTATTTGAATGACTATGATTTAGACGCTGTTGCAAAAAGGAAAACTGCAGAAAGCATTCACTTCTATCTATATAAAGAAGCAAAAATAAGAAATGTAGTTTTAAAATAAGTATAATAGTAGTACTAGCCTCATACATTAATAGATAGTGATTTTATGAGAGGATGGTATTCATGAAGTTAATTATCATTGGTGGTTCGCTAGTATTACTATTACTTCTTATGTTTAGAAAATCCTTTTCGGGAGTAATAGAAGGTCTATCTATCTTTTTATTTCGAATTGGTTTTTCTGTTTTATTATTATTTGGGGTGCATCTACTTTTAGGTTTAGCTGGATATGCAATTCCGATTAATCTGTTCACCGGTACTGTGGTAGCTGTGTTGGGAGTACCGGGAATCGTGTCAGTTGTAGCTATTTCTATATTTATTTAAAAAGTTTATAAAAAGTGTTGACTTATATAATTAAAGAGAGTAATATTGTAGAAGTCGCCAAGAGGTAAACAAAACGGCAGACAACATGAACATTGAAAACTGAACATGCAAAACGTTAAGACATATAGCTAGAATGATTAAC
>NZ_VEBK01000002.1 GCF_007676755.1 Bacillus sp. FJAT-22090
ATAAAAAATAGAAAGGGTTTCGAAATACGACCATTTCGAAACCCTTTTGTCTACAATCTGAACACTCGTGTAAATCACGAGTGTTTTTCTTTTCCGAAGTATTGATATACCAACGTTTGTGTTAATTTTAAGCTCTAACCTTAGTATCATCCATCCTATTGTAAAATCCTATATAAAAGCATGTACCCCAAATTCGCTTATTTTTTATTTTAGAAATCTGAATTGATACAAACGTATGTCTAAAATAGTGTGGGGTGAAATGCTGGAATATTGTAGCCCAACTGGAGCTCATCTTTTCTTACTGTATTCTTTGACGAAAATAAAATAAACAATTGCGCTATATACCAAAGAAATCAAAAGTATTGCTGTAGCAACATGAAAGAATCCTTTAGTTTCCATAAGTTCCACCTCGTTCGAATTAGAAAAAAAATAAAAAGGGCTAATACCAGACTTTCCCGACTGATATTAACTCTAGGGTATAAAGCTTATACATTTCGATAAGTTTTTAAACTGGAAGGAGGAAATAAAGTTGGCTGTACCAAGAATTTTGCATTACCCAGGTAGTAAATGGAGTATGGCTGATTGGATTATCAGCAATATGACTGAGCACGGAACATATTAGGCAGTGGAATAATTTACCTATAGGTATTTTAGTTGTTACAGATAGGTTGAAAAATGTCCAGATGGAAAATATTTAGGCTATTAAATTGATAGATCGATACAACCGTCCTTATGTTTTAATGTACATCGATCGACCATATGTAAGGGCTACCCGAAAAGGTGCAATTTATGAAAATGTGACGTAAAGCATAAATTTTCCGTTTGGAAAGTTTATGCTTTATTTTATTTTAGGAAGTTTTATGCTTTATTTTTTTTCGAAAAAGCAGTCGCTTTAAGTATATCTTTGCCATATTGGCAAGAAGTTAACGAAAGAAGGATTAACGCGAAAACGACTGAAAATTAAGCAAATAGAGTTGGAGAAAATGATATCAGGAGATCTGATCTTACAAATATTAATTTTATTAAAAAATAAATGGTGCCAAATTGGATGATAACATTAATATTTGAGTAAGATTGTGAAAGTTTTCACTTAAACTAACGAAGCAATTTAGTTGAAGAAGGAGTTTACTGGAGGTTGGCGAATCTAGTATATGAGGTGATGTTAGATGGAATATGAACCACCAAAACAGACTGTTTCGTTTCCGCATTAGTAATGAATGAAAAAGATAAGGCAAATAAAGGAAGAGGGAGGTAGTAAAATGGGGAAAGTTATTATTCATGCGACCATAACACTTGATGGCTTTATGGCTGATACTAACGGAGGCATTGATTGGATGTTCGGCTTTTCGTCTGTAGACGAAGATGAAGCGGTCGTCAGTAATGTTATGAAAGAATTAGGCGCCGTAGTCGGTGGCGCTAACAATACGCAGACCATCGAGGAAGGTGAGATACCGTACGGTGGTATGTTGAAGATTCCGGTATACGAAATGACTCATGAGGCTCATGAACCGGTCGAAAGGGACGGCATAACCTATACTTTTGTTGTTAATGACATTACGCATGCAGTCGAAGCGGCCAAAGCAGCCGCCGGTGATAAGAGTGTAGTGCTTTTAGGAGGTAGCATCTGCCGGCAGTGCCTAAAGCTTGGCCTAGTGGATGAAATCCAATTACATGTTGTACCCCTGCTGCTGGGTGACGGCATTTCATTATTTGGTGGGCTCGGACAGCGTATTAAGTTGGAGCGGATAGAAACAGCTGCCTATGCGAGCGAAACCCACCTACGTTACCGTGTCGTTAAGTAATTGCAACCTCATATTTTCAGTTTTTTATACCAAAACAGGTTATAAAGTTTGGTTTAACAAGGTTTTAGTCGGTATTTCTAACTCCGAAAGTTGAGTTAATTATTATAATTGATTTAATCACTGTTATTGGATTTACTAGCTAAACGTTCAAGTAATTAGCAAGGATAAATCTTCTGAAGAACAGTGGATAGTACTTCAAATGATAAGAAAATCTATATAGAAAATTTTAGTACATGGGCTTTAATCGAAGAAAATCAAAATTATGCAATAACATATGGCTTAATGAAAAAAACAGAAAGAAACAAATTAATAACAATAGTTCCTGGGGATTTTTTGTGATTGTGTTGAATAAGTTCATATATGTGAATTAATGAACACTAGAGGATTTATTTTAAGTCTGGGGTGGCTTTTTTTGAAGAAACTAGGCAGACGAGCTAAATAAGGGGGTAGAATTATAGACCACTACCAAATAGTAAAAGAAGTAATTAATGACTGGGACCCGCAACAGCTTATACGTTACACATCTGAGGATGAATATGATCCAGAAATAAGTCTAATTGTATTGGAATTACCAACCGCAACATCTGTAGAAAAATTAGCTGTATTGATACATGAGGTTTTTGATAAAATGTTTTCGGTGAGTGAAAAACATTCGATTAATAATTGTTATCCAAGTGCATTAAAAATTTGGAACAAAATTAATAATAGTGAATTTCCAAAAGTAAAAAAACGACATAATAAATAAAAACAGCATTAATCAAAAGCAATATTATTAATCTAACGGGTGCTTTAGCAAAATATGGCCATCATTTTGATGGTCTATTTTTATGTCTAAAACATTATGTTGATCTCGGATATGCACTGTGAAATGTTACACTTCAACTAAAGCAGCAGTTTGTTAAAGAAGCTTGTAATTCAGAATAACAAACCATAGGAGGTGAATTAATGAAAAGAAGGTTACTATATTGTTTTTGTATTATCTTCTTGGGTGCATGTAATCATTACAGTGAACCCTTAATAGAGAGTGATATGGTCAAACTTACTATTGAATGTTCAGGTGGTGAGACGATTGAAATTGATGAACTGAAAACCATTAATAAAGTAATTAAGGAAATTAACAATTCAAAAAGAGAAGGTACACAAGAAATGGAGTTCGAAATTGAACATCGAGCTGTACTTGAAAACAGTGATGGCGAAACAAAAGCTTTTCATTTTTTTAGCGGTGGTAAAGCCCTTGTGTCTGGATACTATATTCACTCAAACATTGATGATTTTTGTGGAAAACAGTTTTGAACAGTTTCAAATTGGTGTTACCAAAAATCTTTTCTTATTCAACTAACAGGTGCTTTAGTAAAAAACAATATCAAAATAAAAAGAGTTTGGAGATACATTTCCAGCTTTTTTTTTTATGAATTTTTAAATTAACCTTTACTTTTAACATAGCTTTTTTTTCTACATTTTACTCAATGAAAAAACAATCTACCCCAAATTGTATCTCGAAATGTTTAATTTTCGATTTCGTTAAATGAATGAGCGTATCTTATAAATTGTTTCCAATGTGTCAGCTACTAGAGCTGCGACGGTTGTAAACGGTATATTTTTAAGAAAGTAAAGCGATACAAAAGTATGTCACAAATAATGGGAAGTGAAATGGAAATGTTTCTCTCTCACACATCAGCTCAATTATACCTTTTAGTATCGCTCTCCAAGTGTTCCCCAACGTAAGTCAAAAAAACATCACCTTGTGGATTTCGAAATCCACTAAAATTCTTTTGATATATTCATTCCTAGAGAACTTCCGATAACTATTTTTTCTTTTAGAAGTTCTAGTTCTAAAATGATCTTTGATTTTATAAATATGGATTACTTTGTTTTTGAAATCTATATTAGTCTTCCAACGAAGTGTGTGAAATATGACCTATTCAGAACACTAGATTACCGTACTGCTTTATGGGAACTTACTTGTATCTTAGATTGTTCGAAAGCAATTGAGCATAACTTGAAAAGAGGAAAATTAGATGAATCTTTTTGCTTTGTTAGGGATATAGACATGAAAATTAAAGTGAGCGGTTGGATAGCATTAGAGCCAGTTGTACGGTACTTTTTAATCGAAAAAGAGCAATTAAAAAGCTAACTGACTCGGCAAAGTCAATTAGCAAAATTGAATACGTATGAATATTATAACATGAGAGCATTTGCTCTCGCCAAGAAGTCTAAGATTTGTTCTAGGGGTTCAATTATTAGAAAGAGGGTGGAAACATGTTGGAAAATGGAATGGTAGCAGGCTACGGATACGAAGAGCCATTACGAGAACCTAGAAAGGTTGGTCAATGCATCTACAAACACTGTAGAGAAGAGCTGTACGAGGGTGAAGGATATGAACTTTATGGTTATTTATATTGCTCTACAGGATGCATTGGTGAACATCTTATCGAAAAAGGCGAGGCAGTCGATCTAAGTGCATAAGAAGTCTAATATTCGAAGTAGTGGATTGGTAAGAAGCTCTGGAACTAAATTAATATTTTTATTATATCGGCAGGCATCAGAAATCTCAGGGAGGGGTATTGTGCAAGCCAAAACGTTAATAAAAACTGTTGATTTGACCCGTGAAGAGTGGTTAGAGGCAAGAAAGCTTGGTATTGGTGGTAGTGATGTATCAGCAATTGCAGGCTTAAACAAGTGGAAGTCACCAGTTGGAGTTTATTTAGATAAGATCGGTCAAGCACCGCATGAGGATTTGAGTGGGGAAGCAGCGTACTGGGGCAATGTTATGGAAGATATAGTTGCTAAAGAATTTACTGTACGAACTGGTTTAAAGGTACGGAGAAGAAACGCAATACTGAGACACTCAGATTATCCTTTCATGTTAGCTAATGTGGATCGTTTGGTTATTGGTAAACGAGAAGGGTTGGAGTGTAAAACAACTTCTGAATACCTAAAAGGGGAGTGGGATTGTGAAGAAATACCAACCGCTTATATACTCAAATGTCAGCATTACATGGCGGTCACAGGCTTCACAGCATGGCATATAGCAGTACTTGTTGGAGGAAATAAATTTGTCCATAAAAAAATCGAACGTGATGAGGAATTAATCACATACCTAATTAATATAGAAAAAGATTTTTGGGAAAACCACGTGTTGAAACAAATTCCGCCTGCATTTGATGGTACTGATGCATCTGTAGACTTACTAAAAGTACTTTATCCTGAATCGGATCATGACACCGAAATTTATCTACCTTCTGAAATGGAAACTCTTATTGACGCATTAGAACAAATCAAAGTTGATTTGACTGTCCTTCAAAAAAAAGAGAAGGAATATAAAAATCAAATCAAAGCGTTTATGGGTGTGAACGAAAAAGCTTTTACAGCTACTCGGAAAGTGACTTGGAAGTCAAATGATGTAACACGCTTTGATTCGAAACGCTTAAAAGAAGAGGAACCAGAACTATATAATAAATATTCGAATACTACTTCAGAACGAAAATTCATAATCAAATAAATGCGCTTTTAAAGCGCATGGGTCCAGAAATTCAACGAGCATTGCCAAAACTATATGGACGCAGACTGCATCGCACGTATCGCTCTTACAGCGGTACGTATTACACCTAAGTTATTAGAATGTGACCAGACGACTTACTTAGATGCTATCATCTAATTTGCTCAACTAGGTGTAATACCAAATACAGATCTTGGACAAGCTTATTTAATTATTGATAGGAAGGAAGAATGTTCAGCTTCAACTGGATATTAAGTGTCAAACGATTTAGCGGTACTTAGTGGTATACAAAGCAATTTATGTCGATGAAGTATATCCGAATGATGAATTTGTGTTTCAAGATGGGCTAAATAAAGATTTGATGCATAAACTATCAACGACTCAGAAGGCGAGCTGATCGGATACTACGCAGGTCCAAAAACACTCTGCCTAAGTGGTTATCCTAGATTAATGCTGACACCCATCGAAAAATGGTTTTTTTTCAAATTTTCTTTTCAGTAACTACACAATAGTTGAATGTTTGGATACCTCTTTTTGTTCAGTCCTATGATGACCACTACTATTAAAAACATGATTCAAAATTATAATAATGATTTCTCTCAGAGATGGTTTTCAACAAATGCTAGTAGTAACTGTAGTTTGAGGATAGGTCAAAAGGGCATTTCAGATTAGTAAGTGATTTAGTAGTGTTTCGCTAATTTGCTGGCATTTCAATATTCGGATCAGATAACAAAAGCTAGGATTTTTCATCTATTAGTTGAATATATATAGATAATGACTAGAGGAGGTCTGTTTATGGCATTTGTTTCAATTTATACAGTTGGTAGGCTTAATCATCCCAACGACCATCCTGTCTCACGTGAATTTTTTCAAATAGGAGATGAAGTATACCGTCAAGCAAAAAAATCAGGGCTTGTAGAAACTTTTTCTTCTGATGGAGTTCCTTTCCCTGAAGAATCGATACGGGGTAGCGGATCTCCTATTCTTACTTTAACAGTATGGAGAAGCCTTGAATCCTTATATCACTTTACCTACTCAGGTAAGCATAGGCAAGCATTACGGGATAGAAATAAATGGATGAAGCAATATCCGGAGAAACACCTTTCTTATATAATGTGGTGGACAGAAAATGTGAAGGATGTTTTTTGGGAAGAAGCATTCAATCGATACAACTATTATATACAGCATGGACCAACACCATTTGCATTTGACTTTAAAAATGCTTTTGATGAAAAAGGAGAGATATTTTTGATTCAATCTCCTTAATGTGACGTTGTGTTTTGTTCACAAGCTAAGTTTACAATCTGTAACATGGTACATCTAAAAGTTGTTTTGAAAAAATGTGTGTATTGCCGATTAATAGAAAACGTTATATTAAAACAAATGTCCTCATATGGAGGGCATTTTTTGTTATAATAAAAGCAAGAATAGAAAGTATAAATGGGGTATAGTAATGGAACAGTATTTATCTTTATGTAAATATATTATTGAGCAAGGCGTCGTTAAAGAAGATCGCACAGGAACCGGAACAAAAAGTGTGTTTGGTTACCAAATGCGTTTCGATTTGGCGAATGGATTTCCTTTGTTGACGACAAAAAAGACGGCATTTCGTTTAGTGGTAAGTGAATTGCTCTGGTTTATAAAAGGGGACACTAACGTAAAAACTTTAATAGAGGCAAACAATCATATCTGGGACGATTGGGCATTTGAGAAATGGGTGAAGAGTGAACAATACACTGGTCCTGATATGACTAATTTTGGTGTTCGTGCAGCGAATGACCCAGCTTTCAAAACAGTGCTGGATGAACAGATGGAGATCTTTTGTTCGAAAATTCTAGCTGATGACCAATTTGCAAAGCAATTTGGAGACTTAGGTCCTGTATACGGTAGACAATGGAGATCATGGCCAAACAAAAATGGGGACACGATTGATCAACTACAAAACGTCATTGAACAAATCAAGAAAAATCCAGATTCAAGAAGACATATTATCACTGCCTGGAATCCTGCTGAAGTAGAGGAAATGGCTTTACCACCATGTCACGCATTTATGCAATTTTACGTGGCAAACGGAAAATTATCCTGCCAGCTATATCAACGAAGTGCAGACGTGTTTCTAGGTGTTCCATTTAATATCGCTTCCTATGCTCTATTAACACATCTCATAGCAAAAGAGTGCAATTTAGAAGTTGGAGAGTTTGTTCATACGCTTGGAGATGCACATTTATATTTAAATCATATGGAACAAGTGGAAACGCAGCTAGCTCGCACACCGCGTCAGTTACCGACTCTTAAGTTATCGAGTGAGAAAAATTCTATATTCGATTATGAATTAGGGGACATTGTGCTGGAAGGATATGACCCACATCCCCGCATCAAAGCACCAATCGCTGTATAACTGAAAATAATGGAGGGATTTCATGATTTCATTAATCGTAGCACACGATCCAAATCGAGTAATTGGGTTAAACAATAAAATGCCTTGGCATATCCCAGGTGACCTAGCGTATTTTAAAGAAAAAACAATGAATAAAGGCATGGTGATGGGAAGAAAAACGTTTGAATCCATCGGTCGTATTTTACCGGGTCGAAAGAATATAATTGTAACAAGAAACCCTTCCTATAAAGCAGAAGGTGCAGAAGTGGTGACAAATCTGACGGATGCGATCAATATGGCAGAAGAATTTCATCCGGAAGTGATGATTATCGGCGGCGAGCAAATATTCCGAGAAGTGTTGCCGATAGCAGATAGACTATACGTCACCTTGATACAACAGCAGTTTGAAGGAGATACATTCTTTCCAACATATAACCTTGAAGACTGGGATTTAGTGGATACTTCAGAAGAAATGAAAACTCCAGAGGGAACTATATATTCGTATTTGATTTATGATCGAAAGAAAATTGCATGACAGTTTTCAACATACTGTTAAATTAGTTTACAAGGAGTGTTGCTTCTTCTTATAATAGAACTTTAGAGGAAGGAAGAGATATAGTGCATAAAATCCACATCGTAACAGATTCAACAGCTGATTTAACTAAAGAACTATTAGACGAATATAATATCCAAGTAGTCCCGCTTTCAATTCATATAGATGGAGAGTCATATATTGATGGTGTTACACTTCAGCCAGAAGAATTTTTAGAAAAAATGGCGAAATCAAAAGAATTGCCAAAGTCATCTCAGCCAGCAGTTGGGGTCTTTAAAGAATTATATGATGAGCTTGGGGCAAATGGAGATCAAATTATTTCTATTCATATGACAGGAAGCATGAGTGGAACAGTTAAGTCTGCCCAAGCGGCTGCTGAAATGTCTGAATCGGATGTGACGGTTGTCGATTCTCGGTTTATTTCCTTTGCTTTAGGTTTTCAGGTGGAAGAAGCTGCTAAAATGGCGAAACAAGGTAAAACGGTTGAAGAAATTCTGAAAAAGGTCGAAGAAAATTGTGCAAATACTAACCTATTTGTAGTGGTAGATACGCTTGATAATTTAGTAAAGGGTGGACGAATTGGAAAAGGAAAAGCAATGTTAGGTTCATTACTTTCCATTAAACCAATAGCTAGTTTGGCGAACGGTGAATATACGCCTGTTGCGAAAGTACGTAGCCATAAACAAGTGGTCAATTATCTATTTAATGAATTTATTAAAGATACTACAGGTAAAATAGTGAAAGCTGTAGGTATATCACATGCAAATGGTTTTTCGATGGCTACTCCCTTAAAGAAGCTGATAGAGGAATCTGGTTTTAAGCACATTCAAATGTCCTTTACCTCTCCTGTAATTAGTACTCATACAGGTCCTGGTGCTATTGGATTTATGTATATGACAGAATAGTGAAGAGGCAGGGAAGAAGGTGATTCCCTGCCTTTATTGATAAATAAAGGGGTTTAAAATGAAATATTTTGTAAGTTTTTTATGCGTGCTCTTGCTTTCTGGTTGTGCGTCTAATGAAATGAAGGTTGTAAACTTCTCTGAAAGGCAATCTGTTCTATTTGAAGAATATGTTATCCCTTTTTCGTTTTTCCCTAGAACGATTGAACTTGTTGGACTTGGTGATTCATTAACTCAGGGAGTTGGTGATGAATTAAAAAGAGGTGGCTATATTGGACTACTTCAAAAAGAAATTTCACAATATAAAGGAATAGAAGAGGTTATTTTAACCAATACTGCCAAAAGAGGACGTAGAAGTGACCAACTATTGAAAATGCTAAAAGCTGGTGAAATAGATCATCAGTTACGTAAAGCAGATATTATTACGTTAACAATTGGTGGCAATGATATGATGAAGGTAGTAAAAAAAGATTTATTTGACCTGAAAGTGGAAAACTTTGAAAGGGAATTAGTAAAGTTTGAAAAAAACTATGATCGCATATTAGAAGAAATTCGAGAGGTTAATAGTAGCGCTCCAATTATTTTACTTGGCCTTTATAATCCTATTACAGCTGTAACAGACGAAAAAAGCGAAATAGATTCTATTGTAGCGGATTGGAACAATACAATTGAATCCATGGCATATAGCGATGTAAATGCATGTTTTGTTCCAATTGATCAACTGTTTATTACAAATGCGAATTTAGTATACCATACAGACTTTTTTCACCCGAATAGTAAAGGATATGAACTAATAGAAGAAGCTTTAGTTAATTCATTAGAAGAATGTAGTTTAATTGATGAACGAAATAGGGAAATGTTGTTTTGAGGAGTTGTTTGAATGAATAAGTGGAAGATTGCATTTTTTTTATTAGTGCTTGTAATTTTCGGAAGTATTGGAGCGGTTGTCTATTGGATTACCTCTCCAATAGAACCGACTCAACAAGAAATACCGATACCGCATATAGAAGGACATGTTCTAACAGTAAATGCTACGAAGGAAGATTTTCAAGGAATTGCCAATACGTATCTTCAAAAAGAGATGAAAGGTAAACCTCTCCCTATACAACTAACGGTGGATGATCAGATAATACTGTCTTCAGAGTTAACCATCTTCTCATTAAATTTCCCGATTAAGATGTATTTTGAGCCATTTGTGGAAGAGGGAGGGAATATTCGGTTAGAGCAATCTTCCTTGGAGATAGGTCAAGCAAAACTGCAACCAGAAGCTGTTTTAAAATTACTACAAGACTCAATTGACTTACCGGAATGGATAGTAGTAAAGCCCGCAGAAAAGCAAGTACTTATCCAGTTAGCAAGTATTCCAATGTCTTCTGGAGTTCATGTGCGTGCTAAACAGTTAGATTTAGAAAAAGATATTATTACTTTAGAAATAGTAATACCATCAAAGTGAGGTGCTAAACAATGGAAAAAGCTACTTTTGCAGGAGGCTGTTTTTGGTGTATGGTAAAGCCTTTTGACTCTTATGAAGGAATTGAAAAGGTGGAGTCGGGTTATACGGGTGGACATGTTGAAAATCCTACGTATGAACAAGTTTGTTCAAATGCTACAGGACATTATGAGGCCGTTCAAATTACATATGATCCTGAAAAGTTTTCGTATGATGAATTATTAGAAATTTTTTGGTCAAATATTGACCCAACAGATGATAATGGCCAATTTTTTGATCGTGGATCTTCTTATCAAACAGCGATTTTCTATCATTCAGAAGAACAACGTGAAAAAGCGGAAAATTCTAAGGGAGCCTTAAATGCCTTGGGAAAATTCAATGTACCGATTGCTACAAAAATATTGCCGGCTAAAGCGTTTTACCTTGCGGAGGACTATCATCAAGACTATTATAAGAAAAACCCAGCGCATTATAACAGATACTTTGTTGGTTCTGGAAGGGCAGCATTTGTAGAGAAAATGAAGGAGGGTTTAAAATGAAAGAAAAACTGACTGATATGCAATATTATGTAACGCAACAAAATGGAACGGAGCCACCATTTCAAAATGAATACGATAAGCATTTTGAAGAAGGGATTTATGTAGATATTGTTTCAGGAAAAGCGTTATTTCACTCAAAGGATAAATATGACGCAGGGTGTGGTTGGCCAAGTTTTACAAGACCAATTGAGGATCAAGAAGTGATTGAAAAATTTGACGATAGCCATGGGATGCGACGTGTAGAAGTGCGGAGCAAAACAGCAAACTCCCATTTGGGACATGTTTTCCCGGATGGACCAAAAGAGGAAACTGGACTTCGCTATTGTATAAATTCAGCTTCGATGCGATTTATACCAAAAGAGAAGTTAGTTGCAGAAGGTTATGAAGAGTATTTGAAGTTATTTTAATAACTCTAATGAGCACAAAAGAGCAAAAGCTTTTTTGTGCTTGTTTAAAAGATAGGAAAGTTTATTACAATGTACTGAACACGGGGTTTCTGATACTTTAGGGGAGCAATACTTTTGATTTCCGTTTCAAGTGAATCTATTCTCCGGGGGGAGCGATGAACCATTAGCGCACATTCGGATACGTTGCGCTGGTTCCCCTGTCTCCCTAACCCCGCTAGAGTAGCCACCTGTAACGAAAATCAATAACTGAGTAGTACTTCATTAGGTGGTTGGGCAAAGCATTTAGCTTAGATAATTTTACCTTATTACTAGAGTTAATTTCATCTTGACGTTTTTAATGTTATCTAGCTGATCATGTATTAAATTGTAAACTTTTGTAAAGCAAACATACGAAACGTAGAAACAGCAATTTTACGAATGGAGTGGGATTCTTGAATAGATTAGTAGTAATGACAGTTGGAAAAACCCATAGTGGCAAAACTACATTTGCTCTTGCTTTAGAAAAAGATATGTTAAACTCGATTGTTATTGATCAAGACAACCATGCTGTATTTTTACATACATATTACGAAAAATTAATACCACAACAAGGACATAATACGATTAAATATTTACTAACACAAACTATAGTAAATCATGCAATTAATGATACAGATTGCCACATTATTTTAAGCAACTCAAATCGGAACCGTACAGGACGTTTGAAACTACTAAAACCATACAAAGATAAAAATTTTACTAGTGTCATCGTAAATTTTGATATACCTGAATATGTTCTTCAGGAGCGGGTTACAAAAAGTCAGCGTAGTACGTCCATTTTAAGAACAGTAACAACTTTTGAGGAAGTTCTCACACGTCAGCAGAATGAAGAAGCACTAGCCCCAACCCTAGACGAAGTGGACCATTTGTTTATAGTCAAAAATGCCAATGAGATTCCTTCGGTTATTCGAGAAATTATCAAAATAGCCCATAGTTAATAAGTGCTCTAACTTTTCCACTGTAGTGAAAAACTAATTTGAAGCAAAGATTCTCGTGTTTAATAATGTGAAAAAAATTAAAAAACCTTTCTAAATAGGGGACGTGCACGGGATATTGTATCGCAATTTTAAAAGAAGATAGTCTCTTTATTCACTAAAGCAAAAGCAGTCTGTCTCTTTCGCATATTCCAAGATCACGATATACAAACGTTACGATAAAATTACTAAAAAAAAGGAGGGTTGAAAGTGGCATTGCCAATTCCAACCCTCTAGAACATTGTCTATCGTTAATAATATAGTATACGAGTAGGTACTAATCCGAATAGCACGATTTCTCTTAAATTACATTTTGCCTTCTCTGTTCTTTCTTACAATTTAAATTCATTTACTACCTTTCTTAACTCGTCAGCCTGATTCGATAATTCAACAGCAGAGGCATTGATTTCTTCCATTGCTGCGGAGCCTTGTTGTGCCGCTGCAGCAGATGTCTCGGTATTGGATGCAGTGTTTTCTGCGATTTGTGTTACTTCTACGAAAGATGCTGCAACCTCTTGACTAAAGTTGAGAGTTTCCTCTATTTGGTTAACCATTTTATCGATGATGGAAATCGTATCGTTTGTCTGTTGCATAATCTGTTCAAGTGATGCGTTTGTTTCATTTGCCACTTCAACGCCTTTAATAACATTTTCCACGCCTGCGTGATTTTGTTTTACAATAGAAGTTACTTCTGTTTGAATGGAAGTCACTATTCCTGTTACTTCTTTTGCAGCTTTTTGAGATTGTTCCGCAAGCTTTCTTACTTCATCTGCTACTACTGCAAATCCTCTGCCATGTTCTCCTGCTCGTGCAGCTTCGATTGCCGCATTGAGTGCAAGTAGGTTTGTTTGTTCTGCAATAGCAGTGATTGTTTTAATGATGGATGTAATTTCATACGATTTTGTTCCCAATGCTTCCACAGTTTGGGACGTGTTAGCCATCGTCTCCTCAATGCTCATCATTACATTCGAAGAATGCTGAACAGATTCACTACCTTTGCGCGCAGCTTCGATCATATGATCAGTAGCTACTTTCACAGATTGAGCATCGCTATTTAAATACCGAGTAGCTTCTTCAAGTGAATTCATTTTTTGAATGGCAACAGTCATACTTCGCATGGTGTGTTCACTACCAGAAGCGATTTCATTTGTCGTGTCAGCGATAGATTGAATCGTTACGGCAGTTTCTTCTGATGATGCCATCAGTTCTTGCCCGCTTGCAGTTACATTTTCAGTTAGCAAACTTACCCGTTTCACTAAATTCGCAATCGACCCTATTAAAATATTTGTACTTTCAGCGATTTCTGAAAATTCATCCTTTGTACGTATTTTTACACGTCGAGTTAAGTCACCGCCAGCTTGAGCAATATCAAGTATAGAACGATTAATTGAGTATGTACTTCGTTTAATAGAATAAAATAAATAAATTCCAAAAGATAACGTTAGTACAACAGAGAATATTGTTAAAGCAATGAATAAATAAAGTGATGTATTATTTTCCTTTTTAAGTAAAGCTATTTGTGCTGCATTTTTTTTAGAGAGTAGTTCATTCATAGCAGCGATATGTACATCCACATAGCTCATTGCGGTTTTACCATTACCTGTATTTACTAACTTTTGTGCTGCCTCAATTCCTTGTTCATCTCTTACTTGAATAACTCGCTCTGAATATTTAAGATATGTCATAAAAAATTGATCAATCGATTGAATCTTTTGAAGTTCATCAGGACGATCTTTATATGTTTCGTTTAATTCTTTTAAATGAGTAACAATCGCGTCTTTATTTTGTCGGTAAGTTGTCATATAATTTGTCTTACCTGTGATGACATAGCTTTGTTCTGCATTTGCAAGTTTGCCAATCTCCGTGGAGATTTGATTGACCATCATTTGCTCTTTAATATCTACATTTGTAAACTTTTCAAATGCCTGCTGAGATGAAAACATTTTAGTAGATGTTAAAACTAACATAGAAATTAATATGACAATCAATACGGAAAATATTAAGAGAACCCTTCCACGAATAGATTGAAACATATTGGATTTTTTATTGTTGTTAGGTCTTTTCTCTCTTTTCTTTGTTTGTTTAAAGAGGGAGAAAGTAGGGAATTTCTTTGATGTGTTATCGTTCTTTTTCCGCCTTTTTTGTTTAGGTAATTGTATTGGTTTTTTCTTTTGCTTAACTCCTTTTATCAATCAAACCAGCCCCTTCTTGATGTGTTACCTATCAATAGTTTTAAGTTTACTTGTTTTGCGTTAAATTATCTACATTTTTATGAATTTTCTATGTACGTATGTCTAAAGGAGGAGAAATAATATGAAGCAATCATTTTATTTATATGCATTAAAATATCGAGGGGGACAAAAGTCGGATAAGAAATCTCTTTTTGCGGAAAACATGTTTCGCCAACATGATTTTCCAAAAGCCGAAATTTCATTTCACGCTCTTTCACAATATATTGAGGAGCTGGCACATCCAGAAATGCCAGCAGTCATTTTTGATGAATTGTGGGAGTCTTATATAGAAGATAATCAGTAGCTTGTTCGTTGCAATTATATTAAAAAAACGGTATTATTAAGCCGATACGTAATAGAAATGAGGTCATATAAATGAGTATTCATATTAGTGCAAAAAAAGGTGAAATTGCGGATACAATTTTGCTTCCAGGGGATCCACTTCGTGCAAAATATATTGCAGAAACATTTTTAGAAGATGTTGTTCAATATAACGAGGTTCGTAATATGTTTGGATATACTGGTACATATAAAGGGAAAAGAATTTCTGTTCAAGGTACTGGAATGGGAGTTCCTTCAATTTCTATTTATGTTCACGAACTAATGAATGATTATGATGTCCAAAAACTAATCCGTGTAGGTACTTGTGGAGCAATTCAAAAAGACGTGAAAGTACGTGATGTGATTCTTGCTCAAAGTGCTTCAACTGATTCTAGTTTGAATAAAGTATTGTTAAGTGATGTAAGCTATGCGCCTACTGCAGATTTCGATCTATTATATAAAGCATATAATGCAGGTAAAGAAGCAGGATTAAATTTAAAAGTAGGGAACGTATTTACTGCAGACCTATTCTATAATGAAAATGCGCAGAATGAAAAATGGGCAGACTATGGTGTTCTTGCAGTGGAAATGGAATCTGCAGCACTTTACACATTGGCTGCTAAATTTGGTCGCCAAGCACTATCTGTATTAACAGTTAGTGATCATATTATTACAGGAGAGGCAACTTCTTCTGAAGAACGTCAAACAACGTTCAATGATATGGTAGTTGTTGCTTTAGAGGCAGCTATTCAGGAATAACAAAAAAGCGAGAATAGACTGTCATAAATGGCAGTCTATTTTTTAAAAGGTAGTCAGTTTTGGGAAAAGGGTGAAAAATTTGGACGAACAAAAGCAAAATAACGAAGAAGAACAGTTAACTGAGGGGAAACCCGCACCATCTTATATTAAAATGAAACCACCTGTTTTTCTATTAACGATTTTCGCTCTAATAATTGTAACAGCGGCTATAACGATGCTTGCTACTACATGGGGAAAAGATAAAGTGGCGAGTATCACAAAGCCACAAACAGAACGTACAGAGTTCTCAAAGTTGTACATGGCATATGACAAACTAGAAGCAGAATACTATAAGGATATAGATGAAGAAACGATTATCAATGGTGCTATAAACGGAATGATTGATGCGTTAGAAGATCCCTACTCGGATTATATGGACCAAAGTGAAGCCTCTCAATTCAATGAGAGTATTTCTTCCAGTTTTCAAGGAATTGGGGCGGAAATACAAGAACGGGACGGAATTATAACTGTGGTTTCACCTATAAAAAACTCACCCGCAGAAAAAGCAGGAGTTTTACCAAATGATAAGATTTTAGCAGTAGACGGGAAAGATATTAAAGGTTTTAGCGCCTCTGAGGCGGTTTTGTTAATTCGAGGAGACAAAGGTTCTGAAGTAACTCTTTCCATTCAACGCGGTGGAAATGCGGCTATGGATGTTACTATTGTACGAGATGAAATTCCGATTGAAACGGTTTATGCTGAAATGTTAGATGACAAAGTTGCACATATTATTATTTCTAGCTTTTCAACTAATACGTATGATGAGCTACTCGCTGCCATTGATGAAATGGAAAGTGAAGGTATGAAAGCATTGGTGCTTGATGTTCGACAGAATCCAGGAGGACTTTTAAATTCAGCAATTGATATTTCTAACTTGTTTGTTGAAGATGGAAAAACAATTGTTCAAATTGAGGACAAAGGAAATAAAATTGTCACTCCAGCGACTCCTGGTCAACGGGTAAATGTCCCAGTAAGTATAATTATTGATGAAGGAAGTGCTTCAGCATCAGAAATATTAGCAGGTGCATTAAGTGAATCAGCAAACATTCCTTTAGTAGGATTAAATTCATTTGGTAAAGGTACTGTTCAAACAGTGAATGATTTACCAGATGGCTCGAACATTAAAATTACAACTGCTAAGTGGTTAACTCCAAAAGGAAATTGGATTCATGACAAAGGAATTAAACCTGACTATGTAGTGGAATATCCAAGTTATGCAATGTTATCCCCATTAGACCCTTCAACTACATTAAAAGAAAGCCAATCTTCCGAAGCTGTTCAAAATGCTGAAGAAATACTCAAAGCAATTGGCTATAAAGTAGGAGAAGTGGACGGTAATTTCGATGCAGAGATGACAGCTGCGGTGAAAAAGTTCCAATCTGATAACAAGCTTGAAGTTACTGGTGAACTAACAGGAGAGTCTACATTCATTTTAATGGATAAAATTCGTGAAAAAATAGTTAAAGATGATCCACAACTATTAAAAGCAAAAGAAGTTGTAACAGAGTTGTTGAATAAATAAAAAAAGCTGGCCTGTTTGGTCAGCTTTTTCAATACGTGTATAAAGGAGAAGATTTCTAATGAAAGATGTCTATTTATTAAGCGGATTTTTAGGAAGCGGGAAAACTTCTCTATTGTCTCATATTATCGAGCAATTTAAAGTAGAGGGGCTTAAACCGGCAGTTATTATGAATGAGTTAGGAAAGCTTGCTTTTGATAGTAGGGCGGTCGAAGATGGTATACCTTTAAAAGAAATGTTAGAAGGTTGTATCTGTTGTACTGGATCAGAAAAAATGGAAGCACAATTGCAAATGCTTTTAGAAGGAGAGGATTTCGATGTACTCTTAATCGAAACGACAGGTGCCGCACATCCTGTGGAGGCTATGGACGCGGTATTTTCCCCTTTATTTGCAAGCAGGTTAAATATGAAAGGAATTATTACCGTAGCCGATTGCAAAAGGTGGCTAGATCGTGACAAGATGTCTCCTCAAATGAGAATGCTATTTTTAGAGCAAATTAAACATGCCCATTTAATAGTAGCGAATAAGATCGATTTATTAACTGATGAAGAAATGTTAACTGTTACAATGCAATTACAAGCGTTAAATGACACGGCACCGATAATACAGACTACAAATAGTAAACTTCCTTTAAAATCGATAAAAGGTTTAGAAGCTACTTTTCATGAAAAAGACATCTATCAAACAGCAATCGGAAAGCAATTATCACTTTCTTCTAGGTTACATACGTTTCATGAAGATATAGATCAAAAGGAGTTTGAAGAATGGCTAAAGGAATTGCCAAATACCATTTATCGGATGAAAGGATATATACCATTAAACGGACATAAAAATCCAGTTCTATTTCAATACGCTTATGGAACTGTCCAGTGGATTCCTGAATATATGAAAATGCCCCCACAAATCGTTATTATCGGTGAACAAGTCGACAAATTAAAAATGCTAGGAAGTAATGTAAATGATTAAAGCATTTCAGCATCTATATAAAGGTCGTAAGTCTATCGATGTCCTTCAAACGGAAGAACAGGTTCGGCAAGTCATTCAATCAGAGCTATTAGATGAATATACACATCCAAGAGCTAGGCAATCAATCGAAAAGAAATATGCGCTTGCTCTAGAGAGAATTGATCAAAGTCAGTTGCCACAAGATCAAAAACAATTGATAAAAGAAATTTACAAAGAAGAATATAAGATTCTGTCAACAGAAGATAGAATGTAATATTTAAGTTTAGTGGTTAAGTTAACCAATTTGCTTATATAGAATAATAGTTTCTATCAACATTTGCATTCAAAATGGATACGTTGGAATATTTTATAATAATTTTTCCGCTGATTTTGTGTTTACAATAGGGGAGCACAAAAGAAGGAGGAAATGAACATGAACAAGAAGCATTCGATAATGACTGGAATACTTGCAGGAGGATTATTACTTTCCGCAAATACAACAGAAGCAGCGATGATCACTGGAAATTCACCTACTACTTCCGAGGCAAAAACATCCGTTACGTATCAACTGCAATCACCGTACAACGTAATGTACAATATTAACTTAAATAACTCGGATATTCAGGATTTGATAAATGAAGAATTAAAAAACCTGAAACCACTTGTGATAAAAGAAATAGAAGCAGCTAAAAAATCAGAAGTGATCAAGAAAGCTCCAGTAGCTGAAAAAGCACCGGTAGTTGAAAAACCAACTACGCCAGAAAAAACACCAGTAGTTGAAAAACCAACTACGCCAGAAAAAACACCGGTAGTTGAAAAACCAACTACACCTGAAAAAGCACCAGTAGTGGAGAAACCAGTTACTCCTGTAACGCCACCTGTAGTAAAAGAACCGGTAAAAGAAAATTCAGGAGATGTTCAAGTGTCTTCTGTTATACAACAAGTAGTAGATTTAACAAATCAAGAACGTGCAAAAGCTGGTTTAAAACCATTAACAATCGATTCTAAGCTTACTCAATCAGCTCAAGCAAAATCTCAAGATATGAAAAACAAAAACTACTTTTCTCATACTAGCCCGACATTCGGCTCACCGTTTGATCAAATGAAATCAAATGGCATCACATATAAATCTGCAGGTGAAAATATTGCAATGGGACAACGCACTGCAGCAGAAGTTATGGATGCATGGATGAAGTCACCAGGACATAGAGAAAATATTATGAACCCAGCTTATACACATATTGGAGTAGGATTATCTGATAGTGGATTTTACTGGACACAACAGTTTATAGGAAAATAATTAAACAAAACGAAAGCCTACCAAGAAAATTTGGTAGGCTTTTAAACATGTATTAAATTGATAGTGTACTTTATAGTCGACACAAATCCATCCTAACAAATCTTACAATTGTTATTCCATTACCTTCGTAGTATCGACTTTTTTCCACTTGTTTTGTATATATATCAAACGTATGCCGAGCGTAACGGCCCCTAGTGTAAGGCCGACAATCAATCCAATCCAGTAGCCAAAACGCTCGAAAGAAGTATAGGTCGCCAGCAAGTAGCCGGTCGGCAATCCGATGATCCAATAGGAAATGATAGCCATGATAAACGTAATCGTAACATCTTTGTATCCCCGTAATGCACCTTGTACTGGAGCTTGAATCGCATCCGACAATTGGAATAACGCGGCAAAGAAGAAAAATTGGACTGTTAAGGTGATTACATGCGAATCATCTGTATATAGGGAAGCAATCGAATGACGGAAAAGTAATAGGATAGATGCTGATATAAAACTGAAAAATACAGCAGTACCTACACTTAACCAACTATACGTTCTTGCATCTTTGTAACGTTTTGCGCCTACTTCATGACCTACAAGTATAGTTGCTCCCATCGCAATACTAAGCGGTACCATATAAAGTAAGGAAGTAAAATTCATCGCGATTTGATGGGCAGAAATGACTTGTGTGGAGTATACGCTCATTAGAATGGTTACTGCCGAGAAAATAGTTGTTTCAGCAAAGATAGATAAGCCTATAGGCACACCGATTTTTGTTAAACTACCCATTTTTGAAAACGATGGTTTTTTCCAAAAGTTAAATATCGCTAAATCAGCGAATGATTTATTTTTATAGACGATACCGACGGCGATGATAAGTATAACCCAATATGTTATGGCAGAACCAAGACCCGCTCCTACTCCTCCAAGTGCTGGGAATCCAAACTTTCCATAAATAAATATATAATTTAAAGCGATATTAATCGGTGCTGATAATAAAGTAATAACCATGGAAACTCTCGTTCGTCCAAGGGCATCGATTAAGGAACGAAGCACACTATACAAAAATAGTGGAATAAGGCCAATACTCATTACATACAAATATTTCTTCGCAACTAGGCGTACACTATCCTCAAGGGGTATTAAATTTAATACCGGATCGATAAAAACAAAAATACCGATAAAAACGAGTAACGCTAGTAAAATTGCTATGTAAAAACCCTGCTGTACAAAGGTACGTACATCTTCCTTCTTTTTTGCGCCGACTAATTGTGCTACAATGGGCGTAATTCCTATTAATATACCAGTAAGACCAGTATATATAGGAACCCAAATGGACGATCCAATAGAGACACCTGCTAGATGATCAATACTATATTTACTTGTCATCAATATATCAAAAAAGGTCATTAAATAAAGTGCAACTTGTGTGATTAAAATAGGCACTACAATTTTAATCATATACTTGCTTTTTTCCGGTAGTGATTTAGTTTCATGCATTTTGGCAGACATCCTTTTAGTTTTTAAAATAGTTAGGAGATTATGAATGAATAATAACACAATTGTATTAACAGGCGGGGGAACCGCAGGGCATGTTTCATTAAACGAAGCAATTATACCCGAGTTAATAAAAAAAGGATATAAGATCCATTATATAGGCTCGCATGATGGTATTGAAAGAACAATCATACAAGAGAATTTTCCAACTTTACCTTACCATTCAATTTCTAATGGTAAATTGAGAAGATATTTTTCCATCAAAAATTTCTCAGACCCATTCAAGGTATTATACGGTACATTACAGGCATTGAGTGTGCTTAGAAAAGTAAAGCCAGCTCTCGTTTTTTCAAAAGGCGGATTTGTCTCTGTTCCGGTAGCGATCGCTGCAAAACTTGCGAATATTCCAGTAGTTATTCATGAGTCGGATATAACTCCTGGGCTTGCGAACAAGATAGCTTCGTCATTCGCAGAACATATTTTTACTGTGTTTGATGAAACATTGACCTATATACCAAAAGAAAAAGCTTCCTCTATCGGTGCTATCATTCGTCCTGACTTGTTTCATGGAAATGAACAGACTGCAGAAAAGCTAACTGGTTTTCAAGCGGAAAAAGAGACAATTATCGTTATGGGAGGGAGCCAAGGTTCCGCGAAAATAAATGAAGTAATAAAAGATAATATTGATGCCTTAACGAGTAGATTTCAAATCATTCATTTATGTGGGAAAGGGAATTTAGATAAAACATTAGTAGGCAGACCTAATTATAAGGCCTTTGAGTATGTGACAGATGAGTTACCGCACTTATTAAAAATAACTAACTATGTCATCAGTCGTGCAGGTTCCAATTCCATATTTGAGTTTCTAGAATTGAAAAAACCAATGTTATTAATCCCTTTATCGATTCATGCAAGTAGGGGAGACCAAGTATTGAATGCCAACTTCTTCGAAAAAAGAGGATATGGGCTCGTCATTGAGGAGGAAAATTTGACGCCTACTAGTTTTATGGAGACACTTTCCGATTTGGTAAAATATAAAGAAGGAATAATTGATAAACAATTTTCTGCTTCTTCTTCAAAAACACCTGAGCAATTCACAGAGCTGCTACTTACGTATAAAAAATAAGAGACTCCCGTCAAATAAACCATTTGGCGGGAGTTTATGTTTAAAAAGATAAGAAGCGTTACTTTCATCTGGACGTTTTCAAGTAATCCTTGCTTGTTTAGCTGATCCTGATTTCAATTATCAATTTTTGTAAAGGTTGACCGTGTTCACGAAAAAGCGTCCACCCGGAGCGGAAATCTATGGTATGTCTTTGTTGTTTTTTAAAGAACCCGGCGTCTTTTTGTCCTGTTTTTTTACATTGCTTGTTCTTCTTCATTATTTTGTTGCAACATGACTAAGTGGAACAAATCTTTCGGAATATAGTATAAATCATATATGTCTTGTTGTTTGTTAATCTCCTCATAGATAGAAGGATGAGAATCATTTGCTTTAAGAGCATAACGGAGCTTTTCTGTAGCTCGGATACTTTTTACATTGTTTTTTCGAATACGTAAAAAAACAGTGTGGATGTTTAACTCAAAAAACAATTCTTTTAAAAATTGTTCCTTAGCTTTTTTATTGTATCCAAGTCCTTGAAATTGAGTGCCAATCCATGTGCCTAGAAATCCAGCTCCATTTTCCACATCGAAAAGATTGATTGTGCCAATTGGTTGACCAAAGTCACTTACAATAGTGCGAGAAATGACTGTTCCCAGTTCTTCTTCTTCCATTAATTGCTTCGTTGAAAACCAATATTCATCCACTGAATATGCTTTATGCCGTACAAACGGCAATACAGTTGGATCGGACATAAGTTCGTAAAGAGAAGTACATTCGTGCAAATCTCGTTTTTTTATCAAAAAAAGCGCCCCCTAAAGAACCATGAAATGAGCATACTCATCCTAGGTCCCTGAAATTTTTCATTTCGAATTGCATAAAAAATTTCGGGGTAGGAATCGAACCTACTAGGACCAGCTCAAAACTGGTGGCGCACCATTTGCCTTCCCTCGGCAAAGTGAACTTTGCCTTATAAAATTATTTGCATTAATAATATACTTCGTTTTTTCCTTTTTGCATAGTCTAAAATCTTGTCAAATTTATTAAATGTTTGTAAAGAAATAAATTGCATGGAACAGTCTAAATACTTGTATGTTGAACTTGAAATACATATGATAAAAAGATATAAGTATAGAATGAGATAGGGGCTTGTTTAAGAAGATGCCTCAATCAGTTATTACGCATAACCAATTCCAATTATTATATGATTTAGCAGATGAATATGTGTTTTATATGCGTAAAGAAGATAACACTTCGTGCACGATTGGCATCGCACTTTATCCTTATGACGGCCAATCTGTAGATGAATTACTTGATAGGACGGATCGAACATTATATGATCCAAAGAAACTTGGAAAAAACAATTATATTTATACTTGTGCCGTTCATAACTAACATGAACGGTATTTTTTGAAGGAAGTGCTGATGTGGATCGTCATATATTACTAATAGAAGATGAGATAAATATTGCGAAATTTGTAGAGTTAGAATTGAAGCATGAAAATTTTCTAGTCACTGTTTCCCATGATGGTAGAGAAGGCGCAGAACTTGCATTAACTAATTCCTATGATTTGATGTTGATAGATGTCATGCTTCCAAATTTAAATGGATTGGAAATATGTCGAAGGGTTCGAAAAAAGAAATCAACGCCTATTATTTTGATAACTGCAAGGGATGCGATCATCGACAGAGTTTCGGGTCTCGAAGCGGGTGCAGATGACTATGTGGTGAAGCCATTTGCAATAGAGGAGCTTTTAGCGAGAATTCGAGCAATCTTAAGAAGAGTAGAACTTCCCCAGTCAACAGAAGAGCTTACAATAAATAATTTAACAATCGACAAAAAAGCACATCAAGTATTCTTTCATGGAGAGGAACTATTTTTAACCAAAACAGAATATGATATGCTGATCTATTTTATAGAAAATAATAATATCGTTCTGACGCGAGATACCATCTTAGAAAAAGTTTGGGGCTATGAGGCAGAGGTTGAAACTAATGTGGTCGACGTATATGTCCGCCACTTAAGGAAAAAGTTGCCGGAAGAAATTGCGGCTATGATAGGGACAGTTCGAGGAGTTGGATATGTGATGCGCACATGAAAAATTGGACGTTGCAAAGAAAATGGACATACGCTTCAGCCATATCAATTTTCTTAAGTTTTCTTATGATGTGTGTCATTTTATATTTTTCTCTTTATAATTGGTTGCTTATCTCGGAAGAAAAGATTGCACAAAATACATTGAATGAAGTAGCGAATTTTTTCGAATCAAAAGGACCTATTATATCGATACAAGATATTCAGAGAAATAAAACACTGCTCAATCAACTTGTTAATCAAGAACAATCAGTTCGTATTTTAAATGCAGATGGAATAGAAGTGCTTCGTATAAATGATGTAAGCCCATTTCCAGCTTTTTCTCCTACTTTAACAAATGATTTTGAAAGGGAGAAACTTAATAATCAGCCTCTCCTTCATAAAGTTGCGGAGATTGATTTTGGCTTATTCAAAGGCTATGTACAAATTTCACATAGCTTAGAAAGTTTTTCTCAATTAATGCGCTATATATTAATTGCCATGACTATTTTTACAATGGTTGCACTTATACTTTCGGCTTTGATCGGTTATTCATTGTCATCGATCTTACTGAAACCTTTAAAAGAACTCCGCAATGAAATGCAGGAAGCAAAACGTACGAAGTTTTTAAACCAAGTGAACTTTCAATATGCAACAAATGATGAGATTGGTGAACTATTAAAGATCTATAAACAGCTTATGAATGAAGTATCCGAAACAATTACAAGACAAGATGAATTTATTTATAATGTGTCTCATGAACTACGTACACCGGTACAAGTTGTAGAAGGGCATTTGTCGTTGTTAAATCGTTGGGGCAAAGAAGATCCAAAAGTACTGGATGACTCGTTACACATTGCCCTTACTGAAGTGCAGAAGATGAAATTATTAATAGAAGAAATGCTAAAACTTGCTAAAAGAGAACATTCTAATGAGGAGCTTCAAGCACGAGTCTCTAAAATAGTATTTGATTTGCAACAAAAATATCGTATTTTATCACCTGAAGTAGATATACAATTTAAAGGAAACGACAATGACATGATCGCTATCCCATCTACCGTATTAGAACAAATAATGGGTAACCTAATAGATAATGCGATTAAATACAATGAACGTCAGCCTCAAATTATAGTTGAGGTGTCAAATAGTGCCAGACAAACCATCTTATCGCTTTCCGATAATGGAGTAGGTATTCCAAATGAATTGCTTCCTAAGATTTTTAATCGTTTCTTCATAGTGGATAAGGCAAGAACCAAAACAAAAGGTGGATCGGGTCTAGGTCTAAGTATTGTAAAAAGGTTGGTATCGGAATATGAGGGAGTAATTCATGTAGAAAGTGAAGAGAAAATTGGGACAAAATTTGATATTACTTTCCCTAAATTCAGAAGTGAATAATCATTCATTATTGTGCGAGAAAAAAACTTTTAAAAATCTACTTTATTTTGTTAAAAAGCATTGTTTTTTTTTTCTATAGTAGTAAGATGGATATGGAAAAATTGTTCTTTCAGAGGATACTTTCAGTCTTTTTGAAAGAGTGGTAAACTATAAATGAGTACAATTTTTGTATACCATACAATGTTTACATTCGCATTTATTCTATTTTATATTATTAATGATTTTTTTCATCAATGCCTAGAAGGCACAAAATGTTGGAGGTTTTCTTAAATGTCGAACAATCAATCACCTTGGTCAGCTTTTTCGGGTCCTAACCTTGGTTACGTTATGGAGCAGTATGATTTGTTTTTGCAAGCTCCGGACGAAGTGGACAGTGAATTAGTTAGTTTGTTTCAGCAGTATGGTGCACCAACAATTGCATCATCAGCACAATCTAGTACAAATGCCACTACTGCTCATGTAGAGTCGAATAATTTTGAAAAGGTTATTCGTGCTATTCAACTAGCGGATGCTATTCGAACACATGGTCATTTAACAGCGGATATATATCCACTGAAGGATGGACCGAAAGAAAATGCTAAAATTGATCCTAAAACATATGGTTTAACGGACCAAGATTTGCGAGAAGTACCGGTTTCCTTTTTAATAACGGATGCACCTAGTAGTATTACGAATGGCTTGCAGGCAATTGAACAGCTAAAAGCAGTTTATACAAATAAAGTTGCTTTTGAAATTGCACATATTGTTAATTCGGAAGAACGTTCATGGTTCCAAGAAAAAATTGAAAAAGGTGCCTTTGTAGAAAACTTATCGGCAGATCACAAAAAAGAATTACTTAAACGTTTAACTCAGATTGAAGGTTTCGAGAAATTCATTCATCGTACATTTGTAGGAGCGAAACGTTTTTCTATAGAAGGATTAGATACTTTAGTTGTGTTAATGGATGAATTAGTACGTCAATCTGAAAAAACACATACAAAACAAGTTAATATCGGAATGGCTCACCGAGGCAGATTAAATGTATTAACACATGTTTTGCAAAAACCATATGAAATGATGTTTGCAGAGTTTGCACATGTTCCAAGCGAATCATTTTTACCAAAGGATGGCTCACTTGAAATGTCTGAAGGCTGGTATGGAGATGTGAAGTACCATAAAGGTGCCTCTTTCCATTCAAAATCTGGTTTAACTTTAAAATTAGCATATAACCCTTCCCATTTAGAAGTTGTTAGCCCTATTGTGACTGGGCAAACTCGTGCTGCTCAAGAAACAACTGATGTAGCTGGTTACCCGGTACAAGATAAAAATGCAGCGTTTGCCATTTTAATACATGGGGATGCAGCATTTCCTGGTCAAGGTGTAGTTACAGAAGTTTTAAACTATAGCAGAGTGCGTGGATTCCAAACAGGTGGTTCGATTCATATTATTGCAAATAATATGATTGGATTTACTACAGAACATTACGATTCACGTTCGACACACTATTCTTCAGATCCTGCAAAAGGCTATGAAGTTCCAGTGATCCATGTAAATGCAGATGATCCCGAAGCAGTATTAGGTGTTGCTAAGATTGCACATGAATATCGTCAAAAATTTGGTAAAGATATTGTCATTGACCTATTAGGATACCGTCGCTATGGTCATAACGAAATGGATGAGCCTTTAGTAACGAATCCAACCATGTACCATACTATTCATAAACATCCAACAGTTCGTGAACTTTATGGACAGCAGCTAGTAGATGAAAAACTGATTGAATCAACAGATGTAAAAACATTAGATGCTGAAATTTTCACGGGTATGCAAGAATCTTATGATCGTGTGAAAGAACTTCCACAAACAACTGCACATGACATTGTTATTCCTGAGGCAGTACTAAACGGTATGCCTGAAATTCAAACAGGGGTGGAAGAAAGTAAGCTTGCGAAGATTAATGAAGAGCTTCTTACTTGGCCTTCCGAGTTTACTCCGTTTAAAAAGCTTGAGAAAATTTTAAGACGACGTGAAGAACCTTTTAATGGTAAAGGGAAAGTCGACTGGGGTCATGCAGAAACTCTTGCTTTTGCAACAATACTTCAAGAAGGAAATTCTATTCGATTAACTGGACAAGATGCACAACGTGGAACATTTTCTCATAGACATTTAGTATTGCATGATGAAAAAACAGGTATGGAGTTAACTCCAATCCATTCTATTAGTGATGCGAAGGCATCGTTTGTAGTGCATAATAGTCCGCTAACAGAGGCAGCAATCTTAGGATATGAATTTGGTTATAATCTAGAAGATAGTAACTCTCTATCCATATGGGAAGCGCAATATGGTGATTTTGCAAATATGGCTCAAGTTATGTTCGATAATTTCATAAGTGCTGCACGATCTAAATGGGGCTTGAAGTCTGGTCTTGTTATGCTATTGCCACATGCTGCTGAAGGACAAGGAGCAGAACATTCTAGTGCGCGTTTAGAACGTTATTTACAATTAGCGGCGGAAAATAACTGGACAGTAGCCAATCTTTCAAGTGCGGCAAACTATTTCCATATTTTACGCAGACAGGCTAAAATGTTAAAAGAAGACGCGATTCGCCCATTAATAATCGTATCTCCTAAATCATTATTACGTCATCCATTGGTTGGAGCGGATGTTTCAGAACTTGCTTCAGGTAAATTTGAAACTGTAGTTGAACAACCAGGTCTTGGTCTTAAAGCTAAGAAAGTGGAGAAAATCGTCTTTGCAAGTGGTAAACTTGCCATTGATTTGGCGGATAAAGTAAAAGATGGAGCAGGTTACGATCACCTACACATTGTACGTATTGAACAGTTGTATCCTTTCCCATCGGAAAAAATTCAAGCAATTGTAGATCGTTATCCAAACGTGAAACAACTTGCTTGGGCACAAGAAGAACCAGAAAACATGGGCTCTTGGAACTTTGCACTTCCATACTTATTAGAATTGGCGAATGACAAAGAAATTACTTATGTTGGTCGTGTGCATCGTTCAAGTCCAGCTGAAGGTGACGGGGACACTTATAAATTAGAGCAGGCCCGTATTATTGAAGAAGCGTTAAAATAATTCGAATGGTATAAATTAACCGGCGAAATTATTTCGAAGCCAGAAGCGGATGTCACCAATTTTTACAAGGAATGAGGTAAACAACCTAAGTTCGCCTCATTCTGTGGATATTATAAAATTCAAAAATTGGATGCAATCCAGCAAAGGTGTTTTTGTTAAGACTTGTAAGCTAGGATAGATAAGAGGAGGAAATTCAAGTGGCAGAAATTATTGTTCCCGAATTAGCAGAATCGATTACAGAAGGTACCATTGCACAATGGTTAAAACAACCAGGTGATACAGTAGAAAAAGGTGAGTTCATCGTTGAACTTGAAACAGATAAAGTAAACGTAGAAGTAATCTCAGAAGAAGCTGGAGTTGTAAGTGAATTACTTGCAGCAGAAGGCGACACTGTTCAAGTTGGTCAAGTCATTGCTATTGTTGGAGCTGGATCAGGTGCTGCGACTACCTCAGTGCCAACAACACCAGTTGAGGAAAAAGCTCCAGAAGCTCCTAAAGCTGCACCGATTGCAGAGGAATCTACTTCAGAGCAAGATCGTACAATTGCAAGTCCTGCTGCTAGAAAACTAGCTCGTGAAAAAGGTATTAATTTAAGTGAAATTTCGCCTGTAGATCCAATGGGACGCGTTCGTGTACAAGATGTCGCTGCTCATGGTTCAGCACCAACACCTGCTAAAGCGGCTCCCGTTCCAGCAGCAACTGCACCAAAAGAAGACGATGGTCGTACTACACGCGAGAAGATGTCACGTCGCCGTCAAACAATCGCTTCCCGCCTTCTAGAAGTGAAACAAAACACAGCTATGCTGACTACTTTCAATGAAATTGATATGACAAATGTTATGGCATTACGTTCTCGTAAAAAAGATCAATTCTTTGAGCAAAACGATGTACGTTTAGGATTTATGTCATTCTTTACAAAAGCTGTAGTAGCAGCTCTTAAAAAATATCCATATGTAAATTCACAAATCGATGGTACAGATATTGTGAAAAATAATTTCTACGATATTGGTATCGCTGTTTCAACAGAAGGTGGCCTAGTTGTGCCAATCGTTCGTGATGCAGATCGTAAAAACTTTGCTGAAATCGAAGGAAATATTGGAGAACTTGCCAAAAAAGCTCGTGATAACAAATTAGCTCTTTCTGATATGTCTGGTGGTTCATTTACAATCACAAACGGTGGGGTATTCGGTTCACTACTATCAACACCAATCTTAAATGGTACACAAGTCGGTATTCTTGGAATGCATACAATCCAAAAACGTCCGATTGCTGTTGGAGATGAAATTCAAATTCGTCCAATGATGTATGTGGCATTATCTTATGATCACCGAGTAATTGATGGTAAAGATTCAGTTGGATTCTTGAAAATGGTAAAAGAGCTTCTAGAAAATCCAGAAGATCTAATGCTAAATTCATAATAAATAAAAATGCAGGCCCCATTCAAAAGGGCCTGCATTTTTATCTTCTATTATTGAAATCTGCGCTTATCAATCGTATACTAAAAGAAAAGGAAGTGTATATATGATACATACAAATTGGGCTACTAAGCCAACACTTAAAACAGTTACATGTGTTCAAACGGACGCAAAGAAATTCCTCGTGAGTAATGTACTAACCGTAGGGAAATCATATGAAGTGAAAAATGAAACAGAAGAGTTTCTATTTGTTGTCGACAACACTGGAAAAATTGGCGGCTTCTACAAAGAATATTTTCAATAAAAATCCGATGAATATTCATCGGATTTTTTTCATAAGGAGATTAGAAAATGAATGACTTAATAAACAAAGAACAACAAAAACGAAATAGTAGAATTCATAATGAAGAAGACAGTCAATTAATAGGATCTGGCGGATACTTATCTCCGAATGCTCATTTATTCGAAGACATATTGGTCGCTATTTCTTTAAAAAAACCTGTATTGCTAAAAGGGCCAACAGGTGCAGGGAAAACTAAGCTAGCAGAAACTGTATCTCATTATTTTACACAACCAGTACAAAGTATAAACTGCTCCGTTGATCTGGATGCGGAGGCATTATTAGGTTTTAAAACAATTGTTATAAAAGACGGGGTTAATATGATTGAATTCGTGGAAGGACCAGTAATTGAAGCGATGAAAAAAGGTCATATTTTATACATTGATGAGATTAATATGGCAAAAGCGGAGACTTTACCAATATTGCATAGTGTTCTCGATTATAGAAGGATGCTTACAAACCCTTTTACTGGCGAGGTGATCCATGCCCACCCTGATTTCTCTGTCATTGCAGCTATAAATGAGGGGTATATTGGAACGACACCGATGAATGAAGCATTAAAAAATCGATTCGTTTCTTATTCGGTTCCATATATTTCTGGTCAGCTGCTTGAAAATCTTTGGAACGAAATGTTCCCAAAAGCATCTAAACAGCTAATAGAAATGATGTTACATTTAGCAGAAGATTTAATGGGACAAGTAAAACAAGGATTGCTTTCAGAAGAGGCAGCGTCCATTCGAAGTTTACTGGACGCAACGGAACTAGGGCATTACATAGAACCATTGAGAGCGATAAACTATGCAATTGCAGAAAAATTAGAGGATGAGCAAGAGAGAGAACTTGTTTTGGAGTTAGCCTCTTCTTGGATTAAGTGAGGGATAGACATGGCCTCTGTTAATCGGTTTATTCAATTTAATAACGAGACAATTGACGCACGCCAATTAATGCATTATGAAAATGTAGCAAGAGCATTGATAAAAAATACGATGGTTCGCGTGAACGAAAGAAAGCTGATTGAATTTCAACTTGCTGAGCAAACAATCTCAATTAGTGTATTTTGGAGACATCGAGATGAAGCAATTATGCATGCGGGTAGATTATCTGATATCTATTTGCTAACAGAGGGATTCTGGAAGCTATTTAATGTCGATGAATGGGTAGATTATTTAAAAGAAAAACCGGAAAAACATATAAAGTTATTAGATCAGCTTTTATTTTGTTTAGAGGAATTTCGTATAATAGAAGCGATTCAGAAAAAAAGGGTAGGGACAATTAAGATTTTTAATACAAGAGTTCAAACCTATTTAACTTTTCATAAACAGCAGCTAACAGTAAATAGTCAAAAAGGATTTTTGGCGGATGCCTTTATAAGTTATTTGTATATTTGCCTTTACGAGGGTACCATGAATGTAAAAGGACCGGAAATCTTCCAATTGGCAAACAGTATTATTCAAAAAGCTTATGATAGCAGCGATACAAAGGATTCTATCAATGTCGTCTATCAGCTTTATTATTTTCTACAGGAGCATGTAAATGAAGACGCTCTTCATGAATATTACGCGATTCTTTCAGCCTCTAATTTATCATTGAAGGATAATCCTTACCATAAAGGGGTAAAAGAATCAGTTGTCGGTGAAGAGGGGAAGAAGGAAACGATTGAAGAAGTTTTTCGCTCTTGGCACCGAGAAAATGAGCAGGAAGATGGACTGCATTTGCAATATGAACTAGAACATGGAAGGGATGGGAAAGCTGAACAGAATATCGCTTCTGAAGAAGGAAGAGAAGGCCATGAAATTACTGAAATTGGTCAAGGTCAATCGATAGGGAATAGCCAAGAGAATTTGCTAACAGAATATAATAATGAAAAATTTACTGGTATGAAAAAAGCGGGAAAAATGTTTGGTAAAGAGCATTTACATGTAATGTATGAAGAAAAGCGATTGGATGGGGTCTCTAACCATCAAAATAAAATTCAACTTCAATCATATCGCCAGGAGCAAGCACCTTTTGTAAAAGCATTTGTGGAAGAAATTAAAAAACGAATGGAACAAAAGAAAGTAGACAAACGGGTGAATTTGTCGAAAGGAAGACTTTCTTCCGACCTAACAACACTTTGGACAGAAGAACGACCAAAACCATTTTATAAAAAGAATGCACCGAGCGCTCAGTTAAATGCGGTATTCGGTCTGCTTGTAGATGGATCTGCATCTATGCAAGATAAGTTAGATGAGACAAAAAAAGCAGTCTTATTGTTTCATGACGTGTTAAGACGCTTAAAGATTGATCATGAGATTGTGTTATATTACGAGGATGCATTTGAAGCTTCAGAAACCTCTCAGCCAAATACATTCGAATGGATTCATAAGTTAGAAGACGGAGAAAAAGATAATGGAATGAACATACTTTCTATTGAAGCCCATGAGGATAACCGGGATGGATTCGCTGTAAGGTGGATGGGAAAAAGATTAGAAAAGCGCAAAGAAGCACATAAGTTTCTACTGATTTTTTCTGACGGAGAACCATCCGCATTTGGTTATGCCCAAAATGGCATTATGGACACTGCAGAAGCAGTTGTAGAGCTAGAACGTAAGGATATCTCCATATTGCATTTATTTTTAAATGATATGGAAGCAACTGAAGAACAATTAGATTTGTTTCGTTTAATATTTGGCAAGAAAACTGCCGTTGCATCGTCATTAGAAAAATTTTCTGATGAAACTTTGCGGCTTCTTCGTAAAATGCTCCATCATGTAGTAAAAAGCACATAAAAAACCGTCCTTCTTTTTAAGAGGGACGGTTTTTCGATTGATCTGCTATTAATAGAAGTCGTTGTTTTAATTCTTCTTCCATACGACCAATCTCAATTTCTGCAGCCTTACGTTTTACACGTCCATCTGCTTGAATGCGCATTGTTTCTTCGATCGTTTGAAGCAGATTTTCTTGGGTTTTTTTCAAGGTATCAATTTCAACAATACCACGTTCATTTTCTTTTGCAGTTTCAATACTATTCACCTTCAACATCTCTGAGTTTTTCAAAAGCAAATCGTTTGTTGTTTTCGTCACTTGTTTTTGTGCTTCCACTGCTTTTTGCTGACGATTTAAAGTTAAAGCGATTGCAATTTGGTTCTTCCACAGAGGGATGGACGTCATGATGGATGATTGTATTTTTTCTGCAAGTGTTTGGTTGGTTTGTTGAATCATCCGAATTTGCGGTGCACTTTGAATAGTGATTTGGCGAGACAATTGTAAATCATACATTCGTTTTTCTAAACGATCCACAAACTGTGCCATATCATTTACTTCTTGGTAGGCCATTTGATCATTCGAAGCTTCCGCTTTACGTCGTAATTCTGGTATTGTAACATTTAGAATTTCTTCTTTTTTTACTTCTGCAGCTGCAATATAAACATTTAGTGCTTGAAAATAGGTTTTGTTTTGCTCATATAGTTTATCCAACATTTGTACATCTTCTACAAGGCCACGTTTAGAGTGTTCCAATTGTATTCCTATGCGATCAACTTGCGTACTTAACTTTTGATATCTTGTCATCATTTCTTGAACGGAACGATTTACTCGATTAAATAACTTTTTGATTCCTGATTTTTTTTGTTTAGAAAGCTCTTCGGGATTGAGATCTGAAAGCTTATTCATTAAGTCCCCTAAAATATCACCAATCGGACCAATGTCTTTTTTTTGTACATGATCTAACATTTGGTGAGAGAATCTGGATAACTCTGTTTGGGCATTTGCTCCATAAGTTAAAATGGCCTCATAGTTACCAGCAGGAATTTGATCCGCAAGTTGTCTAGCTTTATGTTGTTCCACTTCGGATAAACGATCGATTAATTTTGCCGGTGATGGTTCACTTGCCGAATTCTCTATTGTTTGAGGTTTCTCTGTATTCAGTTCAAATGGACTTGCTAATAACTCATCCATTAATAATTCATCACTTATATTTACTCGTTTTTCGCTCATTTTCTGATTCTCCTTCTAAATATAAAGCCCCTTGTTCGCTTTTACGTACAGATAGTTTGGCGAAATCTAGTTCCATTTTGAGATGTTCAATATCGGAAGCTAGTACACTTTTAAGATCATCTTCCATAATTGAATTCATCGATTCTAACGTATCACGAGTATCTGCCAATGCAATTTTTAAATCATTATTTTTCATCGGCTGTGATACCAATAACGTATATTTTGACGTGAGTTCTACCGCAGAATCTAAATGTGCATAGAAAAAATTCTCTGCCTGGTAAAATTTACGAGGATTCTCTTTAACTAAGGAAATAATCCGTTTTGCCAGCCTATTCATGTCAAATAATTGTTTAAAGGAACTGAAAGACCTTACTTTTAAATAATGGCTATTAAGTGTTCGAATTTTAGCTTTTGCTTCTTTTAATTGTTTCTGAATATGAAAATACTCAGATATGGTTAGATTGTATTTTTTCATAATGCTTCTTTGCTGTAATTTCTTAATTGCAAAATTCGAAACGATATATAGCAGAATAGAAAATACTGAGCTAGTGAAGAAACTAGTTTCAACAGAGAAAAAGAAAACGAACCAGGAAATAATCATAATAGGTATATTGATAAGATGTCGAATAATAGAATGGACTACTTCAGTCATGAATGGTTGCCCCCTTTTTACTACACTATATTATACGAATGAAAGGGAAGAAGGTTTCATTTTCTTCAAAGTTAAATAATGTCGGATTCCATTGTTGTATATCCTTTCAGGTTATTGAAGATCTCAATTTCAAAAGCATTATCTTTTGATAAGGGCGATACCCCTTTTTGTATATATTCAATAAATTCATCTAATGATTTTGTATCGCCTTCTATTTCGATAACAATATCATTCTTCTCATTTTGCATGCAATATCCTTTTAATCTAAGTGATTGTGCCTTTTGTTTAACTAGAAAACGAAAACCGACTCCATCTACATCACCGTACATATGAATATGCGCTCGCTGTTTCAACTCATCTACCCCTTTTTCAGTGGCTAAAATGTATTATCTATAACTTAACTGATATTGCTTACATTTTCAATTCATTAACCTATTCAAATTTCGCTTCGTGAGTCGCTTTTTAGTACTTTCGAAATATACATGATAAAAATTGAAAAAGTCATTTAAGTAGACATTTTTGCTGATAGCAGTACAATATGAGTTAACAATAAATGTTAGAGGCGATGAAAATGTTTGAAATTATTTATATGAAAGCAGATTATGAACCTTGGTGGGCATTTGAAGGCTGGGAGCAACATATTGTAGAAAAAGTTATATTTGATCAGGAAGAAGAGGCATTGTCTTATTTAAATAAGACATTAGAAGAATTTCGGGTTAAATTTCCTCAAGAAAGAGTAAAAGAGGGAAGGTATTGGGCGTTTTGGTCTGTGAAAGAACAATGTTTTTGTGAATCTTGTGATGATGATTTGCAAATCTATCACGGAGTTATTTGGAATGCTTTAACGTAAACGATTTAGAATAATAAAAAAACTTGTTGACTATATTTATCCAACTGGTATACTTTAATTAACAATTTAAAGTGAGAAACCGTATTTGTAATTCACATATCCTATGTAGTGATCGATGTGATGTCGGTACTTCATGGAATATGTGAATTTTTGTTTTTCGCATATTGATTAATTTTTTGGAGGTAATAACATGAAACAAGGTACTGTAAAATGGTTTAATGCTGAAAAAGGATTTGGATTTATCGAAGTAGAAGGAGAAAATGATGTATTCGTACATTTCTCTGCAATCCAAGGTGAGGGCTTCAAGTCTCTTGAAGAAGGACAAAAAGTTGAATTTGAAGTTGTAGAAGGTAACCGTGGACCACAAGCTGCAAATGTAACAAAACTATAATAGGCAAAAAGAAGCCCTCCAAGTAGGAGAGGCTTCTTTTTTACTTTATACTTTCAATTGTAGAAGTAACAATGAATGGTTCGTCGCCTTCTGGCATAATATATTCACGCTTAATTTCACCGTAATTTTTGGCAAAATACTTTCTAGTTTTGGAACCTTGTTCATCAACTTTTTCTATTGTGATGACATCTTCAAATGTTTGAAGATCCGTTTCCACCGTCTCGGTTGTTGAGGTGATTTTCCATCCATTGAATTGCGTGCCTACACTCAGTGGGCTAACCATATATACATCAATTTCTTGCATGGATTGAAGCTCTGATAGTGATGGTAACCCTACATCATATGCTTCTGCATTATTGGCAAGCAAACTAATTTTGTCATCTGAAATATAATATATTTTTTGGACTATCGTTCCACCATTATCTTCGTAAGTGGCGACATAAACATCGTACAAATACTTTGTTGTTAACGTAAAAGAAGCATATTCATTTCCATCACCTTTAAACGTAGCAATGGATTTGTCTGGTAGAAACAATTCGGTTAAAGGTATTTTAGATGGTACGTCGGTTTCAGACGTACTATCAGTAGATGAACCTTGCTCTTTATTTAAGTCTGTTCCACAAGCAATTAGAAATAAAGTAGGAATGAAAACGAATAAATATTTTTTCATTGGGTTTTCCTCCTTTTTTGTTATGAATTAGACGGCCATTGAATGTATAATGTTTCAATTTGTCGAATTTTTGGTATAGTGTCTATAAGAGGGGAGAGATTGTATTGAATATGGAACTAAAGAAAGAATTACCTCCTTATGAGGAGCAGCAAGACTTTTATGTGAAGTTAAGATCAAAGATAACGAATTATGTACAATCCAAAACAGGTAAAGAGAGCAAATTCACACCATATTTATTGTTTGCGCCTGATTTGTTTCATTTATTAATAAAAGCATTATTAGATAACAGAATTGATACGAAGAGTAAGACAATTATAGGAAGCAGTATTTTATATTTTATATCACCTATTGATGCCTTACCAGAGGGATTGGTTGGTCCTGGTGGATTTATCGATGATATTATAGTTGCTACGTTCGTAGTAAATATGCTATTAAATAAATTTTCATCGGAAATTATTGAAGAGCATTGGTCGGGAGACGAAAAATTACTAAATGCATTAAAGAAAATAGCAGAAACGAGCGATTCCATAATTGGAAAATTACCAGCTAGATCACTTCTAGGTCGCTTTATCAAAACAAATAAAAAAGCGTGAGGACAAGCCTCACGCTTTTTTATTAAGATATTTTTTGAGCTTCTTTCCACTCTAAGAACTCATCATACGATAGTTGTTTATCCAAAATGGAGCCATCTTCTCTGATTTCAATTACACGATTTGCAATTGTTTGGATGAATTGGTGGTCATGCGAAGTAAAAATCATGGCACCTTTAAAAGCAGTAAGTCCATTATTCAATGCTTGGATTGACTCTAAATCTAGATGGTTCGTAGGCTCATCTAGTAAAAGAACGTTTGACTCGGACAGCATCATTTTAGAAAGCATGCAACGAACTTTTTCCCCACCAGATAAAACAGAAGGCTTTTTCTTCACTTCTTCTCCGGAGAATAACATACGGCCTAAGAATCCACGTAGGAATGTTTCACTTTCATCATCAGGTGAATATTGACGTAGCCAATCCACTAGAGACGGCTCGCTACCTTCGAAATATTTTGCATTATCTAGAGGGAAGTAAGCACGCGTAGTAGTAACACCCCAACGGATGGAACCTTCTTGCGGTTCTTCTTCTTCCGCTAATACACGAAGTAGAGCAGATTTTGCTAATTCATCGCCAAGCAGGATTATTTTGTCCTCTTTGTTTAATGTGAAGTTCATTTTAGAGAATAGTTTTTCACCTTCGAATGTATATCCAAGATCTTGTACTTGTAGAACATCATTCCCAATTTCACGTTTCATTGCGAAATTAACATAAGGATATTTACGAGAAGATGGTTTAATGTCATCTAACTCAATTTTGTCCAACATTTTTTTACGTGAAGTCGCTTGTTTTGACTTGGAAGCATTTGCACTAAATCGTGCGATAAAGGCTTGAAGTTCTTTAATCTTTTCTTCTTTTTTACTGTTTTGGTCTGATGCTAACTTCAATGCAAGTTGACTAGATTCATACCAGAAGTCATAGTTCCCAACATATACTTGGATTTTGCTAAAGTCTAAATCCGCAATATGTGTACACACTTTGTTTAGGAAGTGGCGGTCATGGGAAACGACAATAACAGTGTTCTCAAAGTTGATTAGAAAATCTTCCAACCATTGTATTGCTTTAATATCTAGATGGTTGGTAGGCTCATCTAGTAAAAGAACATCTGGTTTTCCAAAAAGAGCTTGTGATAATAACACTTTTACTTTTTCTGAACCCGTTAATTCAGACATTTTCTTTTGATGCATACTATCAGGTATTCCAAGACCTTGTAGCAGGATGGCAGCCTCTGACTCTGCTTCCCAACCATTTAAGTCTGCAAATTCACCTTCAAGTTCTGCCGCACGCATACCATCTTCATCTGAAAAATCTTCTTTCATATAGATGGCATTTTTTTCATTCATAACTTCGTACAAGCGTTTATGTCCCATAATAACCGTTTCTAAAACTGTGTATTCTTCGTATTCGAAGTGATTTTGTTTTAGAATTGCCAGACGCTCATCTGGGTTCATAATAACATTACCTTCTTGGGCCTCAATTTCTCCCGATAGGATTTTGATAAATGTAGATTTACCTGCCCCATTTGCACCGATTAAACCATAACAGTTACCCGGTGTAAATTTTATATTTACGTCTTCAAATAATTTACGATCACCAAAACGAAGACTTACGTTACTTACTGCAATCATGGTAGTACCTCCTAAAATTCACAATGCCCTTATTATAGCATGAAACAAGCGAAACTTGGTATGTTGAATACATAAATAAATTATGTTTCACAACGCTCCCTAAGTTCCTAATACTTTTAAGAAATTTGAAAACGTATACCTAGCTTATTTCCAATGCTTATCGATAAATTCGTCTCGGCCAGACTGTGCCCGGTCTTCCTTATAATGATCTGGACTTTTTTTATAGAAATCTTGGTGGTAATCTTCCGCTTCATAGAACGTTTTCGATTGAAGGATTTCGGTAACAATAGGTTTAGAGAACTTTCCACTTGAAGCTAATTGTTCCTTGGATAATTGTGCTAGCTGGAGTTGTTCCTCTGTATGTACGAATATAGCTGTACGATAGCTTTCTCCTCGATCTTGGAATTGACCGCCTGCATCAGTCGGGTCAATTTGTTGCCAAAAAATTTGAAGCAACTCGTTATATGAAAAAATAGAAGGATCATATTGAATTTCGACTACTTCTAGATGACCTGATGTACCTTTTTTTACATCCTCATATGTTGGATTTTCTAGATGTCCTCCCATATAGCCGGAAGTCACTTTATGTATGCCGTCCCATGTATCAAATGGCTTTACCATGCACCAAAAACAGCCACCTGCAAATGTTGCTTTTTCTATCATTGTCATTCCCCCCATTATAGTAAAATGTATTTTACCATGAGTTTATAAAATGTACAAAATTCCGAAACTAACGGAACAAAAATACGTTATTATTATAGATAGATAGGAGAGATGGAAGATGGACGAAGAACAACAACCAATGAGACGAACGCGAAAAAAGCGTCTGCGAATTGGACGAGTACTAACATTAGTTCTTGTACTCATTGTATTAGTTAGTGGAATATATACGGTTTCCCAGTATTCCAGTGGATATAAATTAGCAAACAAAGAGGTCGATTTAACGATAGATTTTAAAGGAGATCCTTTAAAAGAGGGAGAACGTGAGAATATATTAGTACTAGGAGTCGACTCAAGGGGTCAAACAAAGGCTCGTTCGGATACTATGATGCTTGTATCCTGGGACAAAAAAGAAAATGACGTTAAAATAATCTCTTTTATGAGAGATATTTATGCAGATATACCAGGTTATCAATCGTACAAGCTAAACACTGCTTATTATCTAGATAGTGTACAATTATTAAAAAATACAATTCAAAATATGTTTGATCTTCCGATTCATCATTATGCATTAATCGATTTTAGTAGCTTTGAATCCTTAGTAGATATTATTGCTCCTGAAGGAATTCCGATTAATGTTGAAAAAGATATGTCTGAAAAAATAGGTGTTTCCTTAACAAAAGGAAAACAACATCTTTCTGGTAAAGAACTACTTGGTTATGCTAGATTTCGTGCAGATGCCCAAGGGGATTTTGGTAGGGTAGAAAGACAACAAATTGTGATGGAAGCATTGAAAAATGAGTTGCTGTCAGTAGGAAACTTATCAAATGTACCAAAATTTTTAGGAGCTGCTGAAGGATATATTGAAACTGATTATTCACGGGCAGATAAAGCCAAGCGTATAATAGATGCTGCAGTTAGTGGGAAGCTCGAAATGGAGAAGTTAACTGTACCTGTAGAAGGCACATACACTTTTAAAAATTACAAACATGCCGGCTCGGTTATTGAAATTGATACAGAAAAAAATAAAACAGCGATTAATGATTTCTTAGAAAAATAATAATGCATTAACATTGCCAATTTTTTTAATCGTTCGTAAAATAAAGGTATATAAGAAAGGATGTTTGATATAAGTGGAGCCTGAAAAACCTTCTTTTTTTTCTACAAGATACATAAAATTTTTAGGAGGACGTAATACGTTCTTTACCCTAATATTGCTTTTATTAATCGGGCTTATTATCATCATATACGAAAAAATATCGTTTATCTTTGTGCCGTTAACTGTATTTTTAGGCAATGTTGTTTTACCTATTATTTTAGCGGTCATCGCATATTATTTATTAAGACCGATATTACGACTAATGGAGAAAATAAGAATCCGACGTGTATGGGGCATATTGGTCATTTTCTTGGCATTGATAGGACTGATCACTTTACTTGTTTTTTTAGTCGTTCCATTTTTAAAGGCGCAGTCTACTAAATTAGTCGAAGAATTACCCGACTACCTTATCCAATTACTGAATTCGTTGGATCATTTTCTAAGAACATCATTTGTAGCAGATTATTATGTACAAATCGAAAAAGATGTGATGACTATGTTACAGAGTGTCCCTGCGCAAATTGGGAACTTTTTTCAGAATACGATAGCTAGTGTTGCAAGTGGTATTACTTCTATCGTTGGAGCTGTAACAAGTTTTGTTTTATCGATTATTATGGTACCGTTTATTCTCTTTTATTTATTAAAAGATGGAGAAAAACTACCGAAGTTTGTTATTAAAATTTTCCCGCCTCGTATGCGTGATGATTTTCTTATCGTCTTCCGAAATATTGATAATCAGATTAGTTCTTACATTCAAGGACAAATATTAGTTTCTATGTGTATAGGATTCATGATATTTATCGGTTTTACTATTATTGGGATGCCTTATGCATTGCTTTTAGGAGTAATTGCGATGGTTACAAGTGTTGTACCTTATTTAGGACCTGTTATCGCAATAACACCAGCAGCAATTATAGCTCTTGTATCATCGCCATTTATGTTAGTGAAACTTGCAATCGTGTGGACGATTGTCCAGTTAGTCGAAGGAAAATTTATTTCTCCTCAAATTATGGGGAAATCACTTCATATTCATCCTATTACGATAATTTTTGTATTAATTACTTCGGGAGCATTATTTGGTGTACCAGGTGTAGTATTAGGAATTCCTGGGTATGCAATTATTAAGGTAATTGTTTCCCATTTTTATACTTTATTTAAAAAGCGTTATAATAGGTATGAGCCGAATATCGAAAATCAGTATGAGCATATAAATAACAAGGTGGAATGAGAGTAATGGCCAAGAAGTTTGAGTCTTCTATAAAAGTACAATCGATTAAAATTGATACAGTAGTGGATCATCCGTTTATCGAGCATGGAATAAACCTTTCGGGCACTATTTATATTGATGGTGTACATGACGATGAATCGGTAGAAAATATTAAATTGGAAGTTTTTAAAATTAAAAACGAACTTGTTTCCGAATTGGTATCCAAACACTCCATTGAATTGGTCGGATCAGTTGCTTCAAAAGATATGCAAATGATACCTTTTGAGATTATGCCAGATGAAAGATGGATTCCGGATGGAACGGAGGAAGTATCTAAACTTATCTTGAGAACTACTGTCCTATTTGAAAATGGAAATGAGTTTAGTGACGAAGATGAGATCTATTTTGATATAGAAGAATAGGAAAGATTAAAACTTCAGTAATTTTACTGAAGTTTTAATCTTGTGCATAAAGCTGTTAAATCTGTGCAATCTAATAAAAAAATAGGAGGAAAATAGATGGCCAAAAGAATTTCATTACTTTTACTAGTAATAATTGTACTTTCTGCATGTGGCTTTAACCGAAACTCTAATGACCCCGCAAATCCCGAGACGCAAATAAATGGTCAAGACCAGGATGTTCCGAACACGGGTAATGAAGAGGTGAATGAAGAAAATGACTTAGGAGTTCCGAATACTGGTGGGTTATTAAATGATCCGAGTTTTGAGAAACCAAAGTAAAAAACGATTGAATTATTAGAAAATTGATGATAAAATTAATTTAAAGAAAGAAGAACGGAGGTGAAGAAAGAATGAAAAACACTGTGAATGCACGTAGATTTTTACTGGAATTTTTATCCACATCTTGTGCGATTACTCATGAAATTGCTGCCAACGGGATAGGTCTGCCCTTTTTTAGCAAAATTAATGAATTTCACAGCTGATAAAGTCATTCTTTCTGAACCATATTTTTATGGAAAAGACTGCATTTCAGGCAGTCTTTTTTTCATGGAGAAAAGTAATGCTTCCAGCTGTATCTAACTTGAGAGGAAGCGATTAAAGTGATATGTACAATACAAGAAATTAGCAAAATGCTTGGAGGAAATACGATTTTTCAAGATCTCTCTTTATCCATCAAAACTGGAGATAGACTTGGGATTGTTGGAAGAAACGGTTCTGGGAAAACGACACTTTTCAAACTAATAGCGGGGATTGAAGCTCCAGACGAAGGAAGCATACATTTTAAAAAGGGAACTAAAATTGGTTATTTAGCGCAAATACCTTCTTTTACAGTTGATATCACGGGATATGACGTGTTGGGCAGTGCTTTCCAAACATTAAACGAATTACAATCAATGATGAAACAACTTGAAATGAAGTTATCTAATTCAGAGACTGAAAACATGGATATATTATTGCGAAACTATGGTGATATACAAGAAAAATTCACAAATCTTGGCGGTTATTTAATGGAGTCTGAAATCGATAAGGTAATTCAAGGACTTCAACTAGCAAACTTTGTCCATCAATCTTTTTCAAGTTTGAGTGGTGGGGAACAGACTAAGATCATGCTTGGTAAGCTATTATTAACAAAACCTGATCTATTACTGCTGGATGAGCCAACTAATCATTTGGATTTATTTGCTGTGGAATGGTTAGAAGAGTATCTTGTGGTCTATGGAGGAACCGTAGTCATCATTTCTCACGATCGATACTTTTTAGATAAAGTTGTTACGAAAGTTGCTGATTTAGAGGAAGGCGAATTAACTTTATATCACGGAAGCTACTCTTCATTTACCGTTGAAAAAGAAGAAAGAATTATGCGTGAGTTCCTGGAGTATGAAGAACAACAAAAGAAGATAAAAAAAATGAAAGAAGCAATCAAACGATTAAAAATATGGGCAAACGAAGCTGTACCACCGAACGCCGGACTCCATCGTCAAGCAAGAAATATGGAGAGGGCATTGGAGCGAATGGAAAAAGTAAGAAAACCCCTGATAGATCCGAAAAAGATGGGTTTGTCTTTTGAAGTTGCACCTAGAAGTGGAAAAGAAGTCGTTGTGATGGAAGGTGTGTATAAATCATTTGGGGACAAAGTGCTTCTACAAAAAGCATGTTTGAATGTGTACTGGAAAGAACGTCTCGCTATCGTTGGTCGAAATGGTACTGGAAAATCGACGATATTAAATGTGCTTCGCGGTGACATACCGTTGGATAGCGGAAAAGCACGTCTAGGTAGTAATGTCCGTGTTGGGTTTCTATCACAGCATTTTGAAGTGATTGATACAAAAGCACGGCTCATTGATGTTTTTAGAAGTGAAGTAAATGTATTTGAAGGGGAAGCTCGTCATATTTTAGCAAAGTTTATGTTCTATGGACCGGATGTGTTTAAACGAGTTGGTGACCTAAGTGGTGGGGAACGTATGCGTCTCCGTCTTGCTCAGCTCATGCATCAAGATATCAATCTTTTAATATTAGATGAACCGACCAACCATCTAGATATAGATTCTAGGGAAGTATTGGAGGATGCACTGGAAGACTTCCAAGGCACAATATTAGCGGTGTCACATGACCGCTATTTTCTAAATAAGCTTTTTCCTAGAACTGCTTGGTTAGAAAAAGGACAATTAACGACTTTTGAAGGCCCATATGAATGGGCTCGTGAAAAATGGGAGGAATTAAAAAAGGATCTAGATCCAATAGAATTAGTTACAATAAAAGAACGGTTTAAACCGACCAATTTAAAAACAGTACAAGACGAAGCAATTGATGAGAAAATTGCTATAGTAGAAACAGAAATCAAATTATTAGTTCAACAAATCGAAAAGGAAGATGATTGGGAGAACTATGAGCGATTGGTGGAAAGTAAGAAACAAAAAGAAGAAATTTTAGATAAGTTATTGGAAGCATGGATGGAAAAAGAGTTATAAAAAAACAGTTTTTATCAAAAGGACGTTGATTAGGGATAGTGCGTCTTAACAGGTAACCACTATGATTTTCTCTGCTTTCGGACGCTTTCCTCCGGGTGGGCGATGAGCCACCCCCGCCGCTTAGGCGTCGTTGGGGTGTCTCATTTGCCCACAGTGGAACAAAGGCTAAGATCGCCACATCGTGTGGCAACGCCTTCGTGACCAACATCTTGTTGGCCTCGGCAGGAGTCGCCTCCGGCAGAGAAAATCAAAGAAAATGCTTATCTCCCAGTATCGACTTGCTAAAAAAATTATCACTTTTTTGTATGTAAATCCAATAAATGGACTAGTGTAACCAATCGGTTATCGAAAGTTACTCGTGGAAGCAACTAATTCATAACATAGCAGGTATATTGGGAGAAAACCGATTATGATTTCCCAGCATTATAGGGGCAATGTGTCACAAATTTATTGCTATCCGAGTATAATAGCTTCATCCATTCAAAATGTTGCGCATCCGGTCTATAAAGTTGCGAGTATCGTCTGATATGTTGCGCAAATTTAATGTACGATCTAATCCATGTAAATTAAGCGTAAACTTAAGTAAAGTGCATGGTTATCAATGTCCGCAAGCCTTACTTGAAGAATTGGTTGCGCTCGTTGTCGATCTGGTTGCTTTCAAGCTAAAACTGGTTGCGTTGCCTATTGAATTGGTTGCTTTCAAGTGACAATTGGTCTCGTTAAGCCATTTCCTAACTTTTAATGGCTAATAAATACAGATAAAAACGTCTATTTGGACGGATTGGAGCTGAAGGACGGCGACTCCAACGGGATCCAGTGAGTTAAATGAGACTTCACATCGAATGCTTGAGCGGGCGGTGAAGGCTCATCGCTCACCCCGTGGAAAGCGTCCGTCCTTCAGCGGAAATCCAAGCGGACACTTCCTTAAGACGCATTATCCCTATATTGCGTACTATGAAACAATTACTTCAAACTCGTTAAAATAATCTCCTATTGAATTAAAATGCAAAAATTAGATTAACTATTAAAAATTTTGTGCTAATATATGAATATAAACGGACGTATGAAGGGATCCTTTGGGAAAGAAGTGTTTTGGTTGAGTTTATTTTTTACGTATCTTTTAGCAGGTCTTGCAATTGCAATGCCTGTGGGGGCAATGACCGTCGAAATGACAAAGCAAGGCCTAAAAAACGGGTTTATGCATGGATGGGCTGTAGGACTAGGTGGAATGACAATCGATTTTCTTTTAATTATTGCATTATACATGGGTTTAGCATCCATACTTTCTATTCCTTACATTCAAATACCAATGTGGCTTATTGGTGCATGTTTCTTAGTATTTTTGGGCTATGATTCTATAAAAAATTCAGATCAGGATATTACATTAAAAGGAGAAAAACCAAATAAATCTTTCTTTAGCTCCTATCTTAATGGTTTAATTGTAGCAATTTCACCAGGAAATCTTGTATTTTGGATCTCCGTTTTTGGAGCTGTGCTTTCCGATTCATATGATATGACCCAGCCAACAAAGTTTTTAATAGTAGGAGCAGGTATATTAGCAGGTATTCTATTACATGATGTTGGTTTGCTTACTATTATCGCCCTTACAAGGAAGGTCATGAATCGTTCTGTTATAAAATGGATATCCATCATTGCTGGATTTATATTAATAGGTTTTGGAGGGTACTTTGTATATGAATTTATCCTTGCAATAAAAGGGTTGAGAGTTTCCTGATTAAATAAAAGCAACGTCTACCATCGAAGCGGCCAAACATTTAACTAAGCGCTCTTTGCCAGGTACAGCTGCATCTACTGATCAAATTTTAGAAACGGTTGAAGAAGCTAACTAGAAGAAAGGAATAATAATCTTTAACTGTATATTTCCTAATTATTTTTAATAGTTGCGCAACCATTTTTCGCATGATAATATTTAGTAGATTTAAGTCGATTCAGTATGTTTCTACACAAATTAAATATTCTTATCAAGAGAAGCTGAGGGAAATGGCCCTGTGAAGCTTCAGCAACCTCTGACATTTCAGAAAGGTGCTAACTCCTACGAGATTTTTTGTCTTGAGAGATAAGAATGGAGAGCTATCAATAAACCCTCTTTTCTTATCTTTAAGAAAGGAGGTTTTTTTAAGTTACATAGTAAAATAAAGAAAGGAAGAGACAGACAATGCCGATTAATGTGCCAAAGCAATTGCCCGCAACAAAATTATTAAAAGAAGAGAAGATTTTTGTGATGGATGAAGAACGAGCTGGTAAACAAGACATTCGTCCGCTGAATATAATTATTTTGAATTTAATGCCTGAAAAGGAAAAAACAGAACTACAACTTCTGAGACTACTGGGAAATACCCCATTACAAGTGAATGTTACTTTTATGCATACTGCAACACATGAATCGAAAAATGTAAGTAGAACCCATTTAGACACATTTTATACTTCATTTGAAGAGGTCAAACAGCGAAAATATGACGGTATGATTATTACGGGAGCTCCCATAGAACATCTACAATTTGAAAAGGTGAATTATTGGGATGAGATGACTCAGATTATGGAGTGGACGAAAACCAATGTGACGTCCGTTTTACATATTTGTTGGGGTGCTCAAGCTGCATTATATTATCATTATGGAATTAATAAAAATGAGTTGTCAGAAAAATGTTTTGGGGTGTTTGACCATCGATTATCTGATCCAACCGTCAACCTAGTGCGAGGGTTTAATGATGAATTTTATGCCCCAGTTTCTCGCTACACTTCAGTTTCCTATGACAAAATTAAAAACGATTCACGACTTAATCTTCTTTCTTATTCAGACGATGCGGGAGTTTTCTTAGTTATCTCAAATGATGAAAAAAATATCATGATTACTGGACATTTAGAATATGATGCTACAACACTTGCAGAAGAGTATAATCGGGACATTAATAAAGGGATTGCTATCGATGTTCCCAAAAATTATTTTCCGCATGATGATCCAACTAAATCGCCTTTAAATACATGGCGTTCACATACGCACTTATTATTTTCGAACTGGTTAAACTATTATGTATACCAGGAAACACCTTATGAGTGGGAGTAATTATAAGCACAGAGCAAACATTCGCTCTAAGAGTATGAAGAGGAATGCAAAAGTCTAAAAATAATTTATGCAGTGTATGAAAATATAAAACTTAGGAGTTGAAAAGCGTTGATTACGAATTTATATTTTGTCCGACATGCCCATTCTACATTTACACCTGATGAACTAGAAAGACCTTTATCCGAGAGAGGTTTTGAAGATGCGAAGCTAATTACAGAACAATTAAAATTAGAGGATATTCATCATGTCATATCTAGTCCATATAAACGTGCAATACAAACCGTCGAAGGGGTTGCCAAAAACCTGAATAAAGAAATAGAAATTGTGGAAGATCTTCGGGAGCGTATGTTATCTAAATATCCTATTGCAAACTTTAACGAGGCTATTTTAAAAGTATGGTCTGATTTCAATCTTTCTTTAGAGGGAGGAGAGTCAAACAACTTTGCTCAAGCAAGAGGAGTTCACGCAACCTTGGAGATAATAGAAAAATATAAAGGGCAAAATATTGCGATAGGTACACATGGTAATATCATGGTGCTCATAATGAACCATTTCGACCGAAAATATAATATGCACTTTTGGGAACAGCTTAAAATTCCGGATATTTACAAACTTGCTTTTAATGAAAAAGATTTAGTTTTAGTTAAAAGAATAAATAGAAATAGAGAAAGCCAGGAGATGTTTGAATGACGATTAAAGGTTTGAGTCACTTCTTGTTTTCTGTTTCTGATTTAGAAAACTCCATCAACTTTTATCAAAACGTATTCAATGCACAACTTTTAATGAGAGGAAACAGCACAGCCTATTTTGATCTTCAAGGAATGTGGCTTGCTTTAAATGAGGAAAAAGCCATTCCACGCAATGAAATAAAGGAATCATATACACATATAGCTTTTTCCATTGACGAAGCAGAATTTGAGCATACATATGAAAAATTAATGGGCATGAACATAAATATTCTTCAAGGGCGTGCTAGAGACGAAAAAGATAAAAAATCCATTTATTTTACTGATCCGGACGGGCATAAATTTGAATTCCATACTGGCACTTTAGAAGACAGGATGAATTATTACAAACAAGAAAAAAATCATATGATTTTCTTTAAATAACAATTTAAAATCTATTTATAAAAAATTAATCCCTTTAGATATAATTTATCTAAAAGGATTAATTTTAACTTTTGCACCATTGCCTTTATAAAATGAATTAATCAAAATCATTTTCTTGTTCTATTTTTACTATCTTTCCTGTTTTAGCGTTAACTTCTACTTCATAAATAGTATTTGGTGGTGTTAAAATGAACACTTCATAGACTAAGAGACCATTTTCCATGTCTAAATCTATATGCATTACCTCTCCGGATACTTGTTGAAGTGCAATTTGCACAGCTTGTTCTGTTGAAATACGTTGTCCATACATAGGGTTAACCATTTAAATATCCTCCTCGACAGAAAGTATCATCTTACAATATGTAGGAAGAAGGTCAACGGTTACAAATAAATTAACCGTTCGAGAGAAGAGTCTAAAGAAAGTTGATCTAACGTTAATGCTGCCCGTTAGGTATTAGCAGGAGAATTCCAAGTCCAATTATCATGATAAATAAGTAATGTTCAAATTTTTTAGCAGGGATGCGTTTATTGAAGAATACACCAATCATTGTAGCTAAAAGAATTGCGGGTAGAGAAAACGCATAAAGTTTTAAAGAATCAAACGTCCACAATCCCCCAAGTGCATGCCCAGTTACAATTAATAGACCGGATATAAGAAAGTGAGCTTGTAATGTACCTCGAAAACGATTCGGGTCCCATTGACGTAAAGTACCATAAACTACAATTGGTACCCCGTTAAAATTATAGGCACTGCCTAAAGCACCCGAGGCAAAGCCAAAAGGTAGCACCCACCCCTTGGCAAGAAGTAAAGGACGATCAATTGCTTTAAAAATCCTTTTCTTAAGCAATGAGTATACACCGTAAGAAACCAAGAAAATTCCAAGAGCCGTTGTAATTACAATAGTAGGGGCTAGGTGTAGCATTACTAGCCCAACTGGAATGCCGATTACTGTAGAAATAGCTAATCGAATCAAAACAGGTCGTTCGATATGGCGCCAGCCACTGACGACTGTAAGTGCTGCAACGGTTAGCCCTGCTAGTCCAATCAAAGATACAGAAGTATGAAGAGGGATTGGAAGAAGAGCAAGTAAAGGCATACTCACGATTGCTTCCCCAAAACCAAACACTGTTCTCATCAATGCTCCTACAAACACTGCAAGGATTGCTAGAGTAATAATAGTTATAGTCATTAAATTCCTCCTAGAGCCAGGTACTTTTTTGATATTGATTTTATAATGAAATGATAAAACTCCTATTACTAATATACCATAAATTAATGTTAAATGTGAGAGTTTCTGTAGTTTAAATACAGTCTTAAACGCTATTTTTAGATCTTTTAAAGCCTGTATATTGCGATTAACGAGGTATTATATGTGATTTAATTAAAATAGCTTAAAATGAATATATGCACCTATTATTAGGTGCTGCTTTTTGGACTCTTTAAAATATTATATTCAATAAAAAATACTCCCTCTTCAATAAATAGAAGGGGGAGTAAGAGTGTGTTTAGAATATACTGCTTTCCTCATCGATATCGACTATTGCTCCTGTTTTCGCATTAACTTCCACTTCATATACTCTGTTTTGAGCAGTGGCAATAAAGACCTCGTATACTAAAAGTCCATTTTCCATATCCAAATCTACATGCATAACTTGCCCTGGGATTCTTTGTAACGCAATTTGTACTGCCTGTTCAACGGAAACTCGTTGTCCATACATAGGGTTAACCACTAGAAGTATCCTCCTTATTCCATGTATCACTCTACAATATGTAAAAGAAAGAATATCGGTTACCTTCCCAACTAGTTCTACTGTAAATTGCTTCATCTAAAGAGATTAGATAGGATGCCATTAGAATGGAACGATTATACCCAATTGCCTTTTTCGTTAGCCTTATTGTAGATTCTGCTGCTCAGAGAAATAGAAAAGCAAAGATGCTTGACTGGACACCAATTGGTTGCGTATGATGAATGAGACAACAAATGGTGTCCTATTGGTATAAGTATTGGCCTAACAGGAAATATTAAAGAAAAGGTGGGGGTGATTTTGAACGAAGATAGTCAAGTGAGAGATGTTTATGGTGCAGTTGCGGATCCAACAAGACGTAAAATACTTCGATTGTTGGCAGACGTTGAGGAATTACCACTACATGAAATAACTGTTCATTTTCAAATGGGACGTACAGCAGTTTCTAAGCATTTGGTTATTCTTAAAGAAGCTGATCTCGTAATTGCTAGAAAAGTTGGGAGAGAAACAAGGTATCGGTTGAATGCGACTCCTCTCCGAGAAATTCAAGATTGGGTTTCTTTTTATGAAGGATTCTGGAGAGAAAGAATGATTAAATTAAATCTATTATTGGAGGAAGAAAAATGAAACCAGACGTATCTTTAGATTTTCAATATACAAGCTCAATCGAACAGGTGTGGAATGCTTTAATAGACTCGGATATGCTTGCGAAATGGATATGGGATAATAATTTTAAACCAATTGTTGGGTATAAATTTCAATTTCGAGCAGAGCCTTCCGAATGGTGGGACGGAATTGTAAATGGGGAAGTTCTTGAAGTGGAAGAGCCTCATAAATTATCTTATACTTGGCTAAGTGCTGGAGAAAGCACTACCGTTACATGGACTTTGAGTGAGGGTTCTGATGGGACTATTCATCTCCATCTTGATCAAACAGGATTTAGCGAGGAAACAAAAGCTCGAAAAGGAGCAATTGAGGGAGCTAAATATGGTTGGTCTAATATGAATGATAAGCTTGAAAAATTGTTAGCTACTTTGTAATGGATGTCAGCTTCTCTAAAAAATATCAGTTAAATAGAAATATACTATGATTTCTTTTAATTATTTTACACAATTAAACTATTTATAAACAATAGGGCGCAATTCCGTAGTAAGAATTGTGCTTTTTCGTTGCTTTGTAGATTTTAAGAATAGCGTTATGCGAATAATATTCTCCAATCATAAAAGTAAGCCTCTCTATTTTACATTAAACACAGTATTGAGATAATGCGTCTTAAGGAAGTGTCCGCTTGGATTTCCGCTGAAGGACGGACGCTTTCCGTGGGATGAGTGATGAGCCTTCACCGTCCGCTTCGGCGGTCGATGTGAAGTCTCATCTTACTCACTTGATCCCACTGGAGTCGCCGCCCTTTTCGCTCCAATCCATCAAAATAGGCGCTTTTATCTGTATTTATTAGCCATTAAAAGTTAGGAAATGGCTTAGCGAGACCAATTGTCACTTGAAAGCAACCAATTCAATAGGCAACGCAACCAGTTTGCGCTTGAAAGCAACCAGATCGACAACGAGCGCAACCAATTCTCCACAGAAAGGCTTGCGGACATTGATAACCATGCATTTCCCCTATAGTATCTGCTTAATCAACATGTGTAAGATGGTCCATTCAATATTGCGCAACATTTCAGTCGTTACTCGCAACATTATAGACCGGATGCGCAACATTTTGAACGGATGGAACTTTATGCTCGGATAGCAATAAATTTGTGGCACATTGCCCCTATCAAATCGGGAAATCATAATCGGTTTTCTCCCAATAAACTTGCTAAGTTATGAATTAGTTGCTTTCACGAGTAATTTTCGATAACCGATTGGTTACCCTAGTCCATTTATTTGATTTTCTCTGCTGGAGGCGACTCCTGCCGAGACCAACAAGATGTTGGTCACGAAGGCGTTGCCACACGATGTGGCGATCTTAGCCTTTGTTCCGCTGTGGGCAAATGAGACAGCCCAACGATGCCTAAGCGGCGGGGGGTGGCTCATCGCTCATCCGACGGAAAACGTCCGCAAGCAGAGAAAGTCATAGTGGTTACCTGTTAAAACACGCTATCCCTATAGTGCAAACCATTTTTAAAAATAAAAGTATACATGCAGCTCATTTAAATTTAACTAAAATGGCGATACTAAATTAGACAATAGAGAGGATGTTCCTATGAAGATAAATCAATTAATTGCGAATAATATCAACAGATTAGATGCAGTCCTACCAGTAGACAAATCATTAGGAATTGCTGGTTTGTCGGGGTCTGGGAAAACAACTTTTTGTCAGACAATTGGAGAAGAATCCAAGAAACGTCTCGTTTCCTTATTACCAAAAGCAGAATATCAGTATTTATTTCCCGATATTATGGAAACCAATTTTAGTAGCATAAAGATGGAAGAAATTCCTTTAGTACTTTTCCTTGGAAAATCATCTATCTCTTCCAATCCACGTTCGACGATTGGGACGCATACTGGAGTTTTTAAAGAGATTCGAGAGAGGCTTGCTGAAAAGTTTAATCTGTCTCCTGAAGTTTTCTCCTTTAATAATGCGTTAGGCTGGTGTCCTGATTGTAAAGGACGCGGCACAACCAAAAATGTTGAATGTAAAAAGTGTGAGGGCAAGCGTTATAATCTTGAAGTAGAACAAAGAAAGATTGAATTATTGACGAGGCCACATAGTATATCCGACATCAATAACTTAAGTATCGAAACAATACTTTCGCTTGGAGAAGAATTACATATTAGTGAAGCGAAACAACATATTCTTAAAAACATTATTAATATGAATATCGGCTATTTAACATTAAATCGCATTATGGGTACATTGTCAGGTGGAGAGTTAACAAGACTTTACTTGGCAGAATTTATGTCTTCCAGTGAAAATACCGTAATAATTATCGATGAGATTTCAGTTGGTCTGGATCATCAAACCCTATTAAAAATTTTAGAAGAGATTCAACAATTAGGATGTAAGAATCAAATCTGGGTTATAGACCATTCTGACACTGTTCTAAACGCAGCGGAAACTCAATTGTTCTTTGGACCTGGTAGTGGTAAATACGGCGGGAAAATCGTGGAAGAATCTCCGCGACCAAAGCCGATTGTCGGTGAACTAAATCAGGAAATGCCAATAGAATTCTATCAGTTTCATGACCTTTACTGTCGAAATATTCAAATGGCTGAAATGCAGATTCCTAAAAACAGAATTGTCACATTCACCGGAGAGTCTGGATGTGGCAAATCAACACTTGTCAATGAGTGTATAGCGAAAGATTTTCAAAAGCGATATCCCAAAGATAAGCTAGTTATGGTTGGACAAGATCGAAACCAATCGATTACTAGTAGGTCTACAGTTGCGACGTTTCTTGATATTAAAAAGAAACTTACAAAATATAGTGAAGATATTAATGATATTTTCGAGCGCTCGATAGAAGATATTATTGAGGAACTGCCGAAGGAAGATATTGTTCATAAACGCTTAAGTTTATTGATCAAACTTGGGCTTGGTTATTTGACGCTGGAAAGAAAAACACAATCTTTATCGACGGGTGAATTTCAATGTGTTCATTTAGTTTCTGAGCTTTTTACCAACTCCAGAAACCCACATACACTTTTTATTTTTGATGAGCCTTCAAAAGGTTTATCACAAAACATTCTAAATCAATTTATTGATAGTGTAAGGGGCATTCTGCAAGATAAATCTGTCTCCATGATAATGATTGAACATAATGCTTACATGCTAGAGAACTCTGATTTCATTATCGATTTTGGTAAAAGGCAGCTTGAACCTATAGAACGGCTTGACGTTGTTAGTCATGATGATTATTTTCACAGCCAACATAGTGAGGATCAAGTTTCTTCATTGCATATTCCTTCAACAATCAATCAACAAAATGGGGTTAATTACTTAAAAGACAATCATATTAACTATTTTAAAGAAGCAGAAAATGTTTATAAAGGCGGTATTTTAAAAAGTTTATCTTCAATGGCTCGCTTGATCTACGGTGAATATGATTCGGACATAATTGCACCTGTTATCGCTATTGATCTTGAACGTCACCTATATAGTCAATATACTTTTCTCTATGAAATAGGTGGATTAATCAATCACATTGTGGCGTCACATTCAACCAATAGAGATACTAGAAGCTTCGATTTCTATTATCAAGACAATCATTGTCCAAGCTGCTCAGGACGAGGGGTGATAGAAAAATTCAATTTTGATGTCGTAATTCAAGACAAGAATACACCGTTTTGGGATGGATTATTGCATCCTGATGTGATGGAAGTATTAAAGCATTATCAATACCCAAAATTGGAATTCCTTTTTGAAGAGATTAAGAATGAGCTTGGTCAAGATATAAGTAAAAGCTATAACGAGATGACCGATGCAGAAAAGCATACATTTTTATATGGATATTGGGAAAAGTCTTTTTATGATAAAGCAGGAAAGACACGTAGAACTTGGACAGGCTTTAATAATATTATCGGGATGTATATGTTCATTTCGAAATCGATTATTAAAGAGCATATGAAAGAGTCCAAAGAGATGATTACTTGTCCGATTTGCGAAGGATCTGTGTTGAAGCATCATAAACAACTTAAGTTTAGCGATACAGATATTCGTGAAATCATACAGCAACCGCTTGAAGTAGTATTGAAAACAGTAGGAGCGTTACCTGAACTAGTTAAATTAAAATCTATTGTCGGAGGAAAAATGACATTGATAGAAGATGTCTCCTTACTACCTAGAGAAACACAAGTCGCTTTGAAAATGTTCGAACTAGAGTTAGCAAGCTTTGCGCACTATGAAATTGTTTTACAAAATGCTTTGCCATTTTGGAATAGTATTAGCAGCAATATCGAGGAAATCAGCAGGAATAATCGAATTACGATCTGTGATTTTCCTAATATCACAGAGACAAGAGAAAACATCATTGATAAGTACTTCACCACTGGAAAATACAAAAAACTAACGTATGTCTATGAAGCATTGAGGTATAAAAAAATTGTCACTTTAATAAATAAAATAAAGAAAAGTCATCCATGCCCATTCTGCAATGGAAAGAAAGTCATTACGGAGGATAACCTCCATGATGGTGTATTTAAATTAACGATACCTTGTGTAAGTTGTAAAGAAACTGGTATTAATAACGAAGGACTTAAAGAGGTTGTCGAAGGTATAGATGTTGAAACATGGCTAACTGGTAAAGTTAGTGATGTTAGTACCGAAAGTCTAGACTCTGACCCTATTATGGATCTTCAAATTTTCAAACGTATACGTGAGTTGAATAAGCAAGAAATGATGGTTATTTACCAATTTCTTGAGCATAATAACTAAAATACATGTTGTTAACAGGTTTTTGATAATTTAAAGATGTAAAGAAAAGTCCATTCTCTTTTTATTTGCAGAGAGAATGGGCTTTTTGGTTTAGGGAAAAGAGTTTCTTAATAAAAAGTCTATATTAATTTAGAAAAATAGAGTACTTTTAATTCTGAGTATTTGGTAAAATTGAAGTGAATTGAGACTATCTGGGGGTAGGAAATAAATATGAAAGCAATCATTTTCGATTTTGACGGAACTATAGCCAATACTTTGCCAATCTGTTATTATGCATTTCAAAATGTCTTTAAAAAATATGATAATAAAACCCTTTCTGCGGAAGAAATACGAGCGATGTTTGGTCCATCAGAAACAGGGATTATTAGTAATAATCTTATTCATTCGAATAAAGAAGAGGCAATTGAACTATATTATGAGAAGTATTTAGAGATGCATATGCAATTAGTTGAACATAACAGAGAGATGGATGATTTGCTCGGTTTTATAAAAGGGAAAGGACTTCGACTAGGTATCGTTACTGGTAAGGCGAGAAGGAGTTTAGAGATTTCATTAAAAGCTCTTCAAATGAACAATCTATTTGACGTAATAATAACAGGTGATGATGTAATTAAACCGAAACCACATCCCGAAGGAATAATGAAGGCTTTATCTCAACTAGAGGTAAACAAAAATGATGTGATGTTTGTAGGAGATAGCGAGGCAGACATAGCAGCTGGGGTGTCCGCAGGTGTTCACACAATCGGAGTACAATGGTTAGAAGATTATCAAACCACTGAATTTATTACAAAACCAAATCAAATAATGAAAGAAATCCACGAATTAAAACAGTTGCTTAATGAACTCGCTATGAAAAACGGGATATGAACTATATTACGGATAGAATCTATGCTACTGAATTACTTGGACAAGCCTACCTGCAAAACGTTGGACCTTGGTATAAACACTCACTTAACGTAGCTAGAGCTGCGGAATATATTATTTCCGAGTTGTAAAAAAGGGATTCACTCTTGATTGCGACATCGCCTATTGCGCAGGGCTTCTTCATGATATAGGAATATATAAGGGATTTACGCCGTCAGTAGTTCATTCTTATGATGGTTATATGTATTTGGAAGAGCTTGATTATACAGGGAACGCTATTATATGTATAACACATTCATTTCCTTGCGAAAATAGGGATATTGAAGTAGCAGCCGATTGGAAAGTTGTTCCGCTTTATATGAAGAAAAAAATAGAAGAAGTCTTAAATCGGAATTTCAATTATGATATGTACAATAAGGTTATTACGTTATGCGATGCGTTAGCCGATGAAAATGGTTTTACAACGCTTGAGAAACGGTTTATATCAGTTGGCTTAAGATACGGTACAGATACATACACCGCAATTCGATGGAGAGGTTTTTACGAGATAAAAAAAGAGATAGAATCTTTTATAGGGATGAGTATTTATAGACTCTTGCCAGGCATCGAAAAATCTATTTATACAAATATGGAATTCTAGTAAGATGAATAAAAAACTGCACCAAAAGTGTTTGTTAGTACTAGCAAATATGGTGCAGTTTATTTAAGGATTTCGATAGTTTCAAAGATGGATCGTATTACTAGTGACATAGTCAACGTAAGAAATTTTGAATGAAAAATTGTTTCAGCACCTCTTTAATCCTCCAAAATAGTCTAGCAATAATTCTTCTCCTATGAAGTCGAAAAATCCTGGAACCTCAAGGTTAATATTATTTTGTATGACTTTAATAATTCGCTCTATTAAATCTTGTTCTAGGTCCTCTCGGCAGTCAATCGTTGTTTGAAATAATACACATTGCAGTTTTGGTTCTAACTGTTTCAAAATTGACAGTATATCAATTTCGTCCATTTTATTTTTCTCCTTTTCTTTTTTCAATTCTACTATTAACAACATTCTCTATACTGTGCACGGCATTTTCAAGAGATTCTAATTTATTTTCAAAGCGATGTAACAAATAGATACTAACTACTATAGGAAAGCCAAAGTTACCGATTAATTGTACGATATTACCTGCATCAATCATGAGCAATCTCCTTTCTAATAGTTTTTATTACATTTCTTCTTGTCTTAGATACAGCTTGTTGAGTAATTCCTAAATAAGTTGCTATTTCTTTATCTGTCATTTGTCTAACATAAGCAAGTGATAGTATATTCTTTTGTCTATCTGAAAGCTTTCTTAAACAATTAAATAAGTCATCACTTGAAATATGGTCAACAATATTGTCAGAAAAAACAACTGAATCGGAAAAAGATTTTTCCAGGTAAATTGGAGAAAAATCTGTATTATTTGCAAGAATTAATTGGTTTCTTTTTCTATAAGTTCGCATCTTCTTATCATAATGTTTACTTTCATATTGCAAGACTTTTAGAAGATAGGAGATAATTCTGTAGTTTTGGTAGTGCTGTTTGAATTTAGAGTCAATTTGCAGTTTTATTTCATCTGACTTAGTTGCGTTGAACTCCTCGAAAAGTTTCTTGTTAGAAGGGCATTTTAAAAATTCTTGAATTATTACCTGTTTTTCAGCACTCATTTTGTCACTCCTTCACAAATTAGAATACTCGTTCTGATTTGGTCTGTGAAAAATAATGTGTTATTTCCCAAGTTATAAGATATATCTTGTCCTATAAAGGGGATCACCTTAGATCAATAACAACCAGTCTTAATAAAATATTTTATTGTTGTATCAGATGTGCAAATATTGAAGTGGATGAGGAACTATAAGTAGTAGGGGAGCCATTTTAAGTCCTAGGGTATAATTAAATAAAATGAATAAATGAAAAAAGTAATCGTTCTTTCCTAAATATTACTAAAAAACAAACATTTTTAGTACTAAAATAAGTTGGGAAATATCGTTTTATGTTTATTATTATTTATATGTAAATGCATCTTATTTCCTGAAAGAAGGAAATTTTAATAATTCATACTACTTTTTGGATGTTGGACATATCTATATATATAGCTTGTGAATCATACGCTGGTCTATAATTCTTGTCGTAAAATGTCGAGCGAATGAAAAAGGTATTTTACAATTTTTAAAGAATTAATATATGTACTACGTTCATAGAGGTGGGAGAAAATGAGTAGTATAGGTCATATCATCAAACAGGAGAGATTAAACCAAAAAATCAAACAGTCCGTCTTGGCAAAAGGGATTTGTTCTACTTCCTATCTCAGCAAAATCGAAAATAATTCAACAGTTCCAAGCGAAGAATTAATAAATTTTTTACTGAAAAGGCTTAATTTAAAGATAGATAAATTATCAACCGAAGATGAAAATAAATTTCTAAAATCTTTTTTCGTACTATATAAAAATGCACTTCTTCAGCGGGATAAAGAATGGATAAGAGCCGCATTAAAAGAATTTTCCGTACGGAAAAGCTACTTTTTGCAACTTAATAATTTTTATACCTATAATCTTTATATGTTCCGATTACAGCTAATACTGAATGAAAGGATTGACATTTTACAATCTGCATATGAGATGATAATACAAACAGAAGAGAACTTTGATGAAAAGCAGAGATTTTTAGCTAATCTAAATATAGGTCTTTATTTTTATTTAAATGGCGATTATTACAAAGCTCTCAGCAGATTAGAAAAATCCTTGAAATTTGTTAATAGTGCTTCGAATGAAGAATGGGAAGTAGCAGACTTTCATAATGTGCTTAGCTCTATTTACTTTAAATGTAATGAATTTTTTAACACGATTAATCATGCTTCAAAATCGTTGATGTACTATAAAGACAATCTTCTATTTGAAAGAGCTATCGATAACTATATCGTTATCGGTGCCTCGCATAAAAAAATGAGAAATTATGTAGAAGCAGAAAAAAATTATAATCTAGCAAAAAAGCTAGTGATAGATTATAAAGTAATCCATTATGAAGGGATGATTTATCAAAATATTGGTTCATTATATGCGGTCCAAGAGAGTCATGAGAAGGCCATTGAATATTACGAGCTTAGTTTAAAAAGCAAAGAAGAAAATGACAATGTGGAAGGATACTTGGTAACAATTCTTTCCATCATTAAAGAGTTTTCTAAACAAGACAATCATATAGAGGTTCTTAAATGGTGTGAAAAGGGTTTTAAAGCAATTGAAGAGGTAAAGAATAGGGATTTTACAGAACACCAATCTTATAGCTGTCATTTAGAAATATATAAAGCTCTCCATTCTTCAACAGAGAAACTTGAAATAGTGCTAAAGAAAGGAATCAATTACTTTCAGATAATCCATGACGATCGACATGTACAAAAGTATTCCATTCTATTAGCAAATTACTACTTTAAGGAAAGCAAGTTTAAAGCTGCCGATTTATATTACCAAAAAGCAATACAACTTCTATATAAACAAAATTTAATTACTAAGTGGGAGGATTTGTAAAGTGAAAAGGAAAAGCATATTTATATGGTTAACTTTATCTATGATTTTGGCTTTAAGTTTTACAACTAGCACAAATAATATTGCCGAAGAAGAAATACCTAGACCTACATCGATCGAATACTCATCCTTAATATAAATTGTTGATTGTTTTTGAGTGTGTGTAAATAGAAGAAAAAGATACTCATCAGCTTAAAGAACTGATGAGTATCTTTTTGTGAAATATCTAGTTGTTCCGACAGAAAGCAAAGAGGATATAATACTTCATTACCATTTACCTTACGTAAGTTGCAGCAATACAAGTAATCTAAACATGAAAAGACGAACTCCTATACGCTAAGAACCCTGCTTTTTACAGAGGTCAGTTCAACTAATGCCCCTTTTCTTGTACATCCGATTAAAAATTCGAAAACTTTTCCCGAATTTCTTTTAAAAACATATCAGCAGCAGCGGAAAAAACATGATGCTTTTTCCAAACAATATTTAAGCCAGATTCAAGTCTTGGCTCTAATGGTCTAAAACAAAGGTTACTATCACTAGACGTATTCACTATTTTATCAATGGTTACCGCATAACCGATTCCCTCTTCAACCATAATAGCAGCATTGTAGGCTAGATTGTATGTAGTTACGATGTTTAGTTTATCAAAATCCTCGCCAAACCAGTCGGCAAATTCATTTTTAGAAAACGTCTGTTTCATTGCCTGTCGCGAACAAATTAGTGGTGCATTTAATAAATCATCTGCTTGAATGGCATCTTTAGAAGCCAAGGCACTATCTTTTCTCAAAACAACCCCCCAAATGTCTTTGGCTGGTATATTGATATAATTGTATTTTGATAGATCAGCTGGCTGTATTAAAATACCAAAGTCAAGCAAACCCTTGTCAAGCCGTTCAGTCACATCGTCTTCGTTTCCACTGTAGAGGTGATACCGTATTTGGGGAGATTGTAAATGTAAACCCTTACCTACCCGTGCAATCTGTTTCATGGCGTCTGTTTCCCCACCACCAATATAAACATCACCACTTATAGTTTCTTCCATGGACCTAAATTCTGCTTCTAATTTATCGACCAAATCAACGATTTCTTCTGCTCTTTTACGGAGCAACATTCCTTCATCCGTAAGAATGATACTGTGGCTACTGCGTATAAATAGAATTTTCCCTAATTCTTGTTCAAGATCTTTTAATTGTCTAGACAAAGTTGGCTGTGTAAGATTCAAAAAATTAGCAGCACCTGTAATGCTTCCTACTCTTGCAACAGCAAGAAAATATCGCAGAACTCTTAATTCCATAAAACACTCCTCCTTTATAACGTTTGATTATAAACATTTTGAGCATACCTATCAAGCATATCTATATATACAATATAAGTATTTGGCATTGTCATAAAGCATAGTTAGAATTAATAGCGAAAGGATATAGGGATGTATAAGCAACTGGAATGGAAGTAAATCAGTTTAAGATGTAATTGCATTGAAAAAATGGAATAAACGTAGTGTCATTATTCATCTAAGACTTCACTTTTCTGAAAGAAGGAAATCTTTTATGGCTAAACAAAAAAAGTTACTTATATTGATATTAACCGTAGGTGCTTTTGGTATCATAAATACTGAAATGGGAGTTATAGGAATATTACCCTACATTGCGGATCACTTTCATATCAGTGTATCAAAAGCAGGGTTATTGGTGAGCCTTTTTGCTCTTACTGTTGCTGTAGCTGGACCAACCATGCCATTATTATTTTCGGGGATAAATCGAAAGAAAGCCATGTTATTTGTACTTGGTATTTTTGTTCTAGGTAATATTGTATCTATATTTACATCGAATTTTACCATTGCAATAATTGCGCGTGTAATTCCAGCGATATTACAGCCAATCTATTTTACAGCAGCTTTTACTATAGCTGCAGACTCGGTTAGAAAGGAAGAGGCTCCAAAAGCCGTTTCAAAAGTTTTTATTGGAGTGTCAGCAGGGATGGTACTTGGTGTACCAATTGCAAGTTTTCTAGCTAGTACAGTTTCAATTCAAATATCCATGACATTTTTTGCTGTTGTGAACGCATTTGTCTTGATTGCTACATTAGTATTTTTCCCTTCAATGCCGGTTAAAGAAAGACTTTCTTACGGAGCTCAATTATCGGTATTAACAAAACGAATTACTTGGCTGTCCATTTTTGCAGTTATTTTACTAAACTCAGCTATATTTGGAGTTTACAGTTTTCTTGCCGAGTATCTTAAAACCGTTACTAATATGTCTGGAAAATCTATTAGTTTAATGTTAGTCGTATTTGGAGGGGCCAATATTATTGGAAATATAGTTGCAGGGAAGTTACTTACAAAAAATGTGATCAAAACTGTAGTATCTTTTCCTTTTGCCTTAGGAGCAGTTTACATCATTTTACTCTTCATAGGTCAGTTCACCATACCTATGGCTGTTATGACTTTAGGGTGGGGAATATTAGCTGGTATAGGAGCTAATATCAATCAATATTGGATTACGTCTGCAGCTCCAGAGGCTCCTGATTTTGCTAATGGTTTATTTTTATCATCCGTTAATTTAGGGACAACCATTGGAACAGCTGTAGGTGGATTATTTATATCACAATTTGGTACACAGTACGTTGTATTGGTGGGAATATTATCGTTAGTATTAAGCTTGGTTTTTATTCTTTTAAGAAACAACATGCATACTCCTACAAAACAACTTGCTAAATAAGAGTTCCGAGGACGGCTTAGAAATTAAAATTATTGAAAGCTTTCTTTGTTATCCCCTTTTCAATTTTCATTATAATTTCACTATTTTTAATGAGTTAAAATGCAAATTAATAATGTGTTTGAAATAGTATTAACATTATTTTATCTATTAATATTAGTTTAGAACATCTAATCAACTTGACATTACAAGTATATTTGTTACTGAAACATCATTAATAGACTATAAGATTATTTGTCCGATATCAAATAACTTAAGTAAATGCAACCTCAAAAATTGTACTTTTCGTTATGGATCACGTACCTTTTGTTTTAAATATGGACGCTTGGTTATAAAAACAGCCGAGGCAATAATTACCCGATTATAATGTGTTTATATTCCAAATTGATTGTATTTATTTGGTCTTATAATTTACATTTCGGAGGGGTCATCGTGCAACATACACAGCAGCAAGAAAAGAAAAAGAAGAAATTTGAGATGCCGCATATTTATGTTATTTTATTTGTTTTTAGTGCGTTCGCGGCTTTGACCACATATTTTATTCCGGCGGGAGAGTTTGAACGTGTGCCTGGACCAGATGGCAGAACGACCATCGATCCAAATTCCTTTCATTATGTTGATCAGACCCCAGTTGGTATTAAAGATTTCTTAACGGTTATTCCCCGAGGGTTGATTGATGCGGGAGAAGTTGTATTTTTCACCTTTATCATTGGTGGAATGTTTATGGTGCTTAGACGTACTGGGATCATTGAAATAGCTGTTGATAAACTCGCAAGGAAATTTGCGCATAAAAGTATTATGCTCATCCCTGTTTTAACAGCAGCCTTCGCATTGATAGCGACATTGATTGGAACAGCTGAACTATCACTTGTTTATATTCCGGTAATCATGCCGCTGATTATTGCGCTTGGCTACGATTCAATAACAGCAGCTGCTATTGCACTTTGTGGGACCGTTGTTGGATTTACTGCAGGAGTATTAAATCCCATTAACACAGGGCTTGGACAGAAATTATCGGGACTGCCGGTATTCTCTGGCCTTGGATTACGTTTAATCGTATTTATTATAGCGGTTACGGCAGCGGTTTTATTCATTACCCGTTATGCAAAGAAAGTCAAAAAAAATCCAAAACACAGTCTTGTGTTTGAAGATGATATGGAAAAACGTGCATTGTATAACAATGTAGGAAAAGCAGAGGCCATTCCCGCAACAGGACGACAAAAGTTGGCAGCAATAGTAGCGCTTGTATTCTTCGCCATTCTTGTATACGGTGTCATTTCAAAGGGCTGGTTTATGGTTGAAATGGCGGGTCTCTTTATCATTATGGGAATCGTCGTGGGGATGATTGCTGGTCTAAAAGTCGGCGATATTTGCGAAGCATTTAATCAAGGTTTTAAAGACGTCTTAATGGGGGCGTTCATCGTTGGACTTGCCCGAGCGGTCGCAGTTGTACTAGAGGACGGTAACATCATGGATACGATTGTACATGCACTTGGTGCGGTTGTCGGTGATTTGCCGCCAGCATTAGCAGCGGTTGGTATGTATGTTGTACAAGTTCTTATTAACTTTGTTATTTCGTCTGGCAGTGGGCAAGCACTCGTTACAATGCCAATTATGGCACCTCTAGCAGACATGGTTGGAGTGACAAGACAAACTGCTGTTCTTGCTTATCAGCTTGGAGATGGGTTTACACATATTTTCTACCCGACAAGCGGGTACTTCATGGCAGCATTAGCAATTGCAGGTGTGAAATGGCAAACGTGGATTCGTTTCTTCTATCCACTATTTCTAATATGGGCTGGAATATCTATTGTAGTACTTGTCATCGCCCAATTAATTGGTTGGTCCTAATAATAAAAATAGCATCCATGCAAATGGGTGCTATTTTTATTATGTTTCCAGTAAGGCAAAGCAATAGATGCTCATTTAAATCCTAATTTTTGCATAACGTTTTTTGCAAATGAGCGGCTGACAGGTACTTTAGAACCGTCTTTTAAAAATAAATTATATGCGCGGTTAAACCATGGTTCTATTGCAGAAACATGCTTGACATTGACAATGTACCCTCGATGAACTTGTAAAAAGTCTTCACCTAGTTTTTCTATCAATTGATAAAGCAACAAATCCGATTCATATTGGTGATGAGCGGTCCTAATAAAAGTTTGGCGGTTCTCCGTTCCGATGTAGTAAATCTCATCTGCTTGGACAATAATCATTCTATCTCCGTCTTTTGCAGGAATTGTTTTTGTTCCTTGCGGCTGGTTACTTTTTTGCTTTTGCCTATCAAGATGGAACTGAGCGAGTGTTAGTAATTTGTCTACGGTTTTTCGGAGTCTTGCTTCATCGATTGGTTTGACAATGTAATCAACGGCATCAAGATTAAAAGCCTCAAGCGCATATTCATCGTAAGCTGTTGCAAATACGATCATCGGCTGTTTTTTCATATGCATAAATTGTTTCGCTAGATCCAATCCATTTCCTTTGGCGAGCTCGATGTCCAAAAAGACAACATCCGGTTGAAGATCATTAATATCCCACAACGCCTCGTGCATCGTTTCAGAATCACCGATGATTTCTATATCGCCAGTTTCGGTTAATAAATATTTTAATTCCTCTCTTGCAAACTGTTCGTCTTCAACGATAAAAGCTTGTAGCATACCTATCTATCTCCTATTAAAAGTGTATCGGTAATGTTATGAATATTTTTGTCCCATGTCCTTGCTTACTTTCTATTTTAAAAGTGGCGTCTTGGCTAAACAGTGCCGTTAAGCGCTCTTTAATATTGAATAGCGCTGAACCGCTGCCGTTTTTCGTTGAATTGACAACTCGCTGTCCTAAATCAGCAAGCCTTTCCAGCGGCACACCAATCCCGTTATCGGTGACGATTAATTGCAGTTCCGATTCTTGCTGTTTAATATCGATATGTATTTTTCCGATACCTCCCAGGTCTTTTAATTCTCCATGTGTTATTGCATTTTCTACAAGCGGCTGTAGTATGAAAGGTGGTATGAGTGCCTGATTCAGATGGGAATCCATTTCAATTGTAAGCTCAAACTTATTAGGGAACCTGGCTTTTTCTAATGCAAAATAAGCATGGACATTTTCCAACTCCTTTTCAACACGTACAAGGCGATCTGTAAGTCCTCTTAAATTGTTTCTTAAAAAAGTCGATAAATGAAGTAGCAATTGACGAGCTAGCAAAGGATCCATGCGACATAGTGCCACAATCGTATTTAAGGCGTTGAATAAAAAGTGCGGGTGAATTTGTGCATGGAGCGCTTTTACTTCGGCATCTTGCAACAATTGATTATAACGTTCAACCTCGCCCAACTCCAATTGACTAGAAAATAAATTGCTGAGCCCTTCTGCCATTTCCCGATCTACGGATGTGACTTGATAGGGATGGTTAAAGTAAAATGTTAATGTCCCAATTGTTTTACTTTTTACAATCAACGGAAAAACAATAAACTCATACTCTGTGGAGTGATCGCTCTCCATTTTCCCAGTTTTAAACACGTGCTCTCTACATTCTATTTCATATTGGCTGCTAGTTCCTCCAGTATGTGCAAGCTCCCTAATGCCCCTTGTGATTGCTACATCGTCAACGTTTGTTAACTGCTGGATAATCTTGGTGGCCTTTGTTGCAGAGGATGCGTTTAATCCTTGGCGAAAAAGTGTTAGCGTCTGATTTGCAATCGAGAGCGCCGTTGCCGTTTGGCTCGCACGTGTATGCTCCTCATCCTGAATAATGCTATTAAAAACAATCGCACAAATCCAGATCCCCAAACTATTAATAACAATAATAGGTATCCCAGTATAACTGATCAAATGAAAAGCGGTACTGTGCTGGGAAGCAATCAAAGGGATAAGTAGAATTTGGATGATAAGGATCAAAAGGCCACTTAAAAACATTTGCAAAGGACGGATTAAGCCAAAGCCACGCAATTTACGTCCAAACAGACCTGCCAAACCACCACCAATAAGTGAAGCGATGAAAGTGGCATCGCTAATAAATCCACCCATAATAAAACGATGTCCACCTGCAATCAAAGCTGATCCAAGTCCAACAAGTGGACCGCCGACCAATCCGCCTATGATGATACCGATATTGCGAGTATCGGCAATAGCATTGTCCATTTGAAGAGCTGGATTCCACAAGTTGGAAATTACATGAGCTTCTGGATTGACGACTATGGCTGTATAATTTCCGATAATACCAAATAAACCAAAGAGCATAATCATTATCAAGCTGTCTTTTATATTTAAATCTCGATAAATTATCTGTCTAAAAGTGCGCAGACGAGTAATGAGGAAAGCAATCGTGACGATGAGTGTCATTCTTGATAGCATTTGTGCTAGTAAATCCCACATATCGAATTCTCCATTTCTTGTAAAATCATTAATCTTCCCACATGTCCAGCCATTTCTTTTAGTCAACTTGTTGCTTTTACATTTACAATGCTATGTCTAAAAGAGGAACATATAGTTTTGCACTACCTGATTAAATCTATCAGTGGCCTGAGCAGTTCTTCATGCGGACTTATTGTCACGCACAAAAAAGTATAACATAGGAGTAATAATAATTTTAAAGAAAAATAGCTACTTCCTATTAGCTGGTTAGTTAGAAATTAGTTTTCAGAAATAGTCAATTTTTAAAAATACTTAAATAGGGGAGGGGTAGTTGAAAAATGTTACAATAAATGAGAGAACGCCTAACCGATTGCTAAAGGATAGAAATACGATAGTCAATCTTAGTGAAAATTTAAGTAACCACGAAAAGTTAGATGAGGGCATGTTAAGGAGTGAACTTTGTGAATTATTTAGTATTTCAAATGGAGTTAGAAATCGGAAGTCCAGAAGGAAATAGGAAAATTATTGAACGTTGGTTGGAGGCAAACCATAGTGATGATTTAGATATTGTGGTACTTCCTGAAATGTGGTCTACAGGGTATGCATTAGAAGAATTGAAAGAAATTGTTCAAGCTGATGGAAATCAAACAATTGAATTCTTACAATTACTAGCTAAACAGTTTAATGTAAACCTAGTAGGTGGTTCGATTGCTATTTTAGATGGGGAAGATATTTTTAATCGTGCCATGATTATAAATAGAATGGGTGAAGTGGTTTATACATATGACAAGTTGCACCTCGTTCCTATGTTAAACGAACCGAAGTTTTTAACGGGCGGTCATAAACAAGTTGAAGTATTTGAACTTGAAGGTGTGAAAATGGGAATTATTATTTGTTATGATCTACGTTTCCCAGAAATCATTCGTGACTTAGCATTACAGGGTATTCAAGTACTTCATATTGTAGCAGAATGGCCAATTGCAAGGGAAGCGCATTGGAATACGTTAATACGTGCACGTGCAATTGAAAACCAAATGTATGTTGTTGCGTCAAATATAACCGGTACAACTTTAGGAGTGGAATTCGCTGGTTGTTCACAAATTGTGGATCCTTGGGGAGTCGTCGTTCAGAAATTGGATCAAGAAGTTGGTCAAATAAAAGCAACATTGGATTTAGAAAAAGTACCACAAATAAGAAAAGAAGTTCCTATTTTTGAGTCCAGAGTACCAGACAAGTATAGAAAATTATAATTCTAAGTGCTACTTCAAAGATAGAAATCTTTGAAGTAGCTTTTTAGACTATAGGTCATAAATATTTATGGAATGTTAAAAAGCCTGCAGAAACTCTCAGCAGGCTTTTTAAAAATATTATCTATATTTATCTTGCACTGACAAGAATTTTAGATTGGCTCTTGTCTTTAAGCAATAATTCAAATCCTTCTTCTACAATACTATCGAGAGTAATTTTATTCGTTACTACTTTTTCAGCAGGAATTTGCCCACTTGCAACAAGATTAATAACACGGTCATAGATATTTGCATATCCTAGTGAAAATTTAATGTTTGCTTCTTTAATAGTAGATGAAAAAGCATCAATTTCAGGATTTTTACCAAAGATCGCTATAATACAAACCGTTCCTTTGCGTTTAATTGCTCCTAAACAGGTATTAAAAGTAGCTTGAACGCCTGCACATTCTAATGCTACATCAACACCGTCACCATTCGTATCTTCCATAATCGTGCCAATTACATCATCTTCAACCGGATTTAGTGCTTTTACAAATTCAAAACTCTCTGCTAACGCTAACCGTTCTTTGGAAACATCCGTCACAAAAATTTTAGTAGCACCAGCTGCACGTGCACATAAAACAGTCAATAGACCGATTGGGCCAGCCCCAGTTACCAGTACTGCATCGCCAGCCTTGACGCCCGCAAGTTCAACCCCATGATAGGTTACTGCAGTTGGTTCTACTAGAGCAGCCTGCTCTAATGTCATATTATCTGGTATATGATGGCAGTATTTTTCATCTATCACGCAGTATTCTGCAAAACCGCCGTCATCAGCAAGTCCGATAAATGCTGCATTGCTGTTTCTACATAGATGATAATTTCCTTCACGGCATTCCTTACATGTTCCGCAACGAAGATTAGGCTCTATACAAACACGGTCACCAGGTTTTAACGATGTAACATCACTGCCTACTTCTGTTACTGTTCCGCTAAATTCATGTCCCAATGTTAAGGGGGCTTGTCTTTTTGATATTGGATGTTCTTCAGTTGGAATACCAATAAAATGAGAATAGGCATGTAAATCAGAACCACAGATACCAGTCCAAGCAACTTCCACTTTTACATCTTTTGCTCCAACTTTTTTTACTTCAACTTCCTCAACACGTAGGTCCTTTTCAGCATAAATTCTTGCAGCTTTCATTTAAATCTCTCCAATCCTATATTAGAATTTTTTCTTTCCAACAATTAAGTAGGAATCTTTTATATTCACTGGCTCATTACGTATATGTACTTTATCTACAACTATTATCATATCACTAGGCTAATATTATTCTCAACTTGCGCATACTGAAATATTCCTCTTATCATTATAAAACCTACCGTTACGTTAGAATCAAGTTTTTAATTCATTAGTATGATATTTTTGAATTAATGAACAATTAATCGAGGGGGAGCGCAGTTGAAAAAAGCAATTTTATACAAAGAAACAAAAAGACTGATTATCAGACCTTTTCAAAAAGATGATTATGAACATTGGTATAAGAGCTTTGATGATCGATTGCCGTCACAGTACAAATACGATGATGGCCATTCTGATATGTCGAGTTCTACAAAAGAGTGGTTTGTCCAATGGATTGAGGGGTTTGAAAAAGCAGCGGACAAAGACGAAATGTATATATTGGGAGTTTTTCGAAAAGAAGATGGTGTCAATGTAGGGAAAGTGGAATTGATTACTATTCTAAGGATGGATTATCAATGGGCGATGATGGGGTATTCGATACATAATCAGTTTTGGAAAAATGGTTACGGAATTGAAAGTGTAAATGTTGCTAAACAATTATTCTTTCATGAGTTACATTTTCACCGAATTGAATTGCATATTAATACGGATAATATGCCGTCTATAAATTTAGCAAAGAGAGCTGGTTTTGCATTTGAATGTAAACGTGAGCGTTTTTCATTAGAAAACGATGAATGGACGGATTTTCTTATTTATTATCAAAATAATATATAACGCATATACTAAGTTGACAAGCTATTTTGTCCTATGGTAAATTCAACGTAATAAAACCATACAAATTCGTTGATGAGAAAAAGTAATTTGTGAAGCTGTTCCAAAGAGAGCCGGTAGTTGCTGAAAGCCGGTGTTCAGCTCATTTATGAAAATCCTCTCTGAGAAGTCGAGCTGAAGCGTAGTAAGTGAGACCGGGTGTCTACCGTTAAAAGGAACGCGTATAATTGTACGTGGCTAAGTGCTATTTATGAACGAAAGTTTGTAAGTAGAATTAGGGTGGTATCACGGTTAAACCCGTCCCTTTATACAGGGACGGGTTTTTTGTATGTTTTATTAAAAAAATATTGAGGTGATATCAAATGGTTAAAGCAAGTGAAAAAGAAACGGTCTTAGAGCGAGAAATACGAATTCGAGCACAATGGGAGAAAGAGGAGACATTCAAAAAGACGGTGGACTACAGAGAAGATAGTCCCCCATTTGTGTTTTATGAAGGACCACCGACTGCAAATGGATTGCCACATGTCGGGCATGCTTTAGGACGTACAATTAAAGACGTCGTGGCGAGATATAAAACAATGACTGGTCATCAAGTCATTCGAAAAGCAGGATGGGATACGCACGGATTACCGGTTGAGCTCGGCGTGGAAAAGCAACTAGGGATTTCAGGTAAAAGTGACGTCGAAAAATATGGAGTAGAAGCTTTTATTGAGAAGTGTAAAGAGAGTGTTTTTGTATATGAAAAGCAATGGAGAGAATTTACTGAACAACTAGGTTACTGGGTGGAAATGGATGATTCCTACTTGACTTTGAGCAATGATTATATTGAAAGTGAATGGAATATACTTGGGACAATCCACGAAAAAGGGCTATTGCAAAAAGGTCATCGTGTCTCACCATATTGTTCTAGCTGCCAAACCTCGCTTAGCTCACATGAGGTGTCCCAAGGTTATAAAACAGTAAAGGATTTATCGGCTACAGCTAAATTCAAAATAAAGGATCGTGACAATGAATATTTTCTTGGATGGACGACAACTCCTTGGACTTTGCCAGCAAATGTAGCGCTAGCGGTTAATCCATCATTACAATACGTTCGCGCAAAACAAGGGGCGAACATCTTTATAGTAGCTGAAGCTCTAGTAGATACGGTATTAAAAAATGATTATGAAATACTTTCCGTCCATCTTGGAGCTGATTTCAAGAATATTCCTTATACCCCTTTATTTAATTTTGTAGAAGTAAAAGATGGGCATCGAGTCATATTGGCGGATTATGTCTCTGCAGAAAGTGGTACAGGAATAGTTCATATTGCACCAGCTTACGGGGAAGAAGATTATAAAGTTGTAAAGAAGAATGGTTTATCGTTCGTTAATGTGGTAGATGAGAAAGGCAGGTATACTGCAGAAGTTATAGGCTTTGAAGGCAGATTTGTAAAAGATTGTGACGTAGATATAGTTCGTTACCTTGCAGAAAAGAATTTCCTTTATAGTAAAGAAAAATATGAACATAGCTATCCTTATTGTTGGCGATGTGATTCTCCTCTTTTGTATTATGCAAACGAAAGCTGGTTCATCCAAACAACTGCATTAAAAGAACAATTTATACAAAATAACGAAGGGGTCACTTGGCATCCCGAACATATTAAACACGGCCGATTCGGCAACTTTTTAGAACAAATGGTGGACTGGAATATTAGTCGTAATCGTTATTGGGGGACACCTCTCAATGTATGGGAATGCTCAGAATGTGATCACGAGTTCGCTCCAAAAAGCATCGAACAATTAAAACAACATTCGATTCTGCCTATAGAGGACATTGAATTGCATAAGCCTTACGTGGATCAAGTAAAGCTGCAGTGTTCTAATTGCAACGGAACAATGACTAGAACACCCGAAGTAATTGATGTCTGGTTCGACAGTGGATCCATGCCATTTGCTCAATACCATTATCCATTCGAGAATAAAGAACTTTTTGAAAAGCAATTTCCAGCAGATGTAGTCATCGAAGGAATTGACCAAACTCGTGGATGGTTTTATAGCTTGCTTGCTGTCTCCACCTTATTTACAGGTAGAGCCCCTTATAAACGAGTATTATCGACTGGCCACATTTTAGATGAGAATGGACAAAAAATGTCCAAAAGCAAAGGCAATGCTCTAGATCCAGTTGAGTTGATCCAAAAATATGGAGCAGATGCGTTAAGATGGTCCTTATTAATCGATAGTGCACCATGGAATACAAAGCGTTTTTCGGAACGAATTGTACAGGAGGCTAAATCGAAATTAGTTGATACCCTAGACAATGTGCATAGCTTTTATTCTCTTTATGCTAGTTTAGATGACTATAACCCAAAAGCTGAATACGATGAAAAGAAAAATAAATTGGATGATTGGATAGTTTCACGTTTGCATAGCACGATTAAAACTGTTCGAGAAAATTTAGATGATTATCATTTTACAAACGCAGCTAGGGAAATTGCTAAGCTGTTAGACCAAGTAAGTAACTGGTATGTAAGAAGATCGAGAGAACGCTTTTGGTCAAATGGTATGAACCCTGAAAAAGTAGCTGCTTACAACACGCTTTATGAAGTATTAACGAAAATTAGCCAACTACTAGCACCTCTCACTCCTTTTATAGCTGAAGATGTATTTATGAACTTAACAGGAAAAAGTGTTCATTTATCCGATTTTCCATTAGCAGATGAACAACTAATTGATGAGAAACTGGAAAAAGAAATGGAAGCAGTTTTAGATGTAGTAGAGTTAGGGAGGAGTATTCGGAATACAGTTTCCTTAAAAATAAAACAACCACTGGGAAAATTATCGCTTATGGATTCAACTAAACAAATTAATTGGGATTTATATGAGGATATCATTAAGGATGAACTGAATGTGAAGAAATTTGAACAAACGGAGAATGAAGCCAAGTTTGTAACAACTAAGGTTAAACTTGATTTTAAGAAATCAGGTGCAAAGTTTGGGAAGCATTCCAATACCGTTCATCATTTCCTTCAAAATCTCGAAGAAGAAGAGGTAAGACAATTATTACAAGCAGGTTTTGTAGAAATGATGGAAGATACACAGCTAAAAATAAAGGCCGAAGATGTTCAAATGGAACAAATAGCGAAGGAAGGATATGCCTCAGCGACAAATGGGGAATATTCCGTTACGTTAGATATTAATTTGACTGACGAATTAATACAAGAAGGAATGGCTCGCGAATTAATCCGTGCTATACAATCGTATAGAAAACAATTAAATCTGCCAATCGATATGCGGATAGATATTACAGTAAAAGCAGATGAAGAAATTCACACAATCCTTGAAAAGTATGAGCAAATGCTACAACAAAATTTATTAATGCGCCATTTACAGATTAACGAGGATATTCGTGAAGGAAAAGAAATCAAAATCTCACAGCATACTCTTTTATTGCAACTATCTTCCGTAAATTAAAGTTCATCTTATAACGTAATAGCAGATTAGACACGAGAACAAAGGTAAGCTAAATGTATTAATTTAAGCTTACCTTTGTTTTATTTTACCGAATACACTTTTTGACTAGGTAACTCTAGACAGTTCAATTGACCACCGTAGACAGCCCCTCCGTCAATACCGATTATTCGATTGCTTCCAAAAAAGACTTTATAATTTTCTGTTTCTCCATGAAGGGAACTTGTTTCTGTATGTCCAAAGATGACAGTCTTATCACCAGTATAACCCTTATGAAACTCATCCCGAATCCACAGTAAGATATGTGGATCTGTCTCAGAAATAGGTGTCATTGGATGTACGCCAGCGTGAACAAAAATATAGTTAGTAGTTTCTATGTAAGTTTCTAACCCTTGTACAAATTTTAAATGTTGTTGCAGAGTATCTGAATTTAGTATCGGTTTTTGAAAATCTTCTGCACATACTGCAATATCATTCTCGGAAAAACCATAGCTAAATAAGGTTTTATCCCCGCCGCACAACTTGACCCAATGATTCCAAGACCTTTCTACATCTGTTGTTAGCGCTTTTATCATCATGTCTTCATGATTTCCTTTTAGCACCTTAGCTCCAGCTTTTTGTAGGCTCATCACTTTTTCAATAACAGCTTTTGCATTTGGACCGCGATCGACATAATCACCTAATAAAATTAATTGATCATCTTCTGGAGTGTATTTTGCATCGCTAAGCAATTGTTCAAACTTTTCAATTTCGCCGTGTATATCACTTATTACAAGGGTTCTATTCATTTATTTCGCTTCTCTCTATTTGATATGTAATCTATTATCAACGAAAGTAAGAGGAACTGCAAACTGTTTAAATATTATCTCATACTAATTTTTCATTACTGAATCCCAATCTTAAAGGCATTCCTCGTGTTACCAAGAAATGCCTAAATTATTATTTTAGTTTATCTCGAAGTTGATTAGCCGCATATAACGCTTGCTTATCTTGAAAAATCTCGCCAGGTTTGTTTCCCATCCCAATAATATACCCGTCGAAGTTTATCCCTATAAAATCAAAAATATATCGGAATTGCTGGATCAATGGTAAACCTTTCATGTTTGGCTCATCTCCACCCACTGCAATTACATATGCACTTTTTTGAGCCATTTGATCTTTAAAATCGGGATACTTATCATCTCTTAATGTTTGGGACCACCGATCAATAAAGTTTTTCATTACCCCTGTCATGCTATACCAATAAATCGGTGTAGAAAAAATAAGAATATCATGCTGGAGAATACAATCAATAATAGAGTTATAATCATCATTGACTTCTGAAAACCCTTCATCTGTGTGACGTTTATCGATTATAGGTTCAATCAAATAATCCTTTAGATATATTTCTTCTACTATTAACCCTTGCGTGACCTTCTTTGTCAGCGTCTCTGTATTCCCATTCGAACGGTTACCACCATAAAGTACTGCAATACTCATAATAAACAATTCCTCCATTTTTAGTTATTTGTATTCCTATAGTTTAAATTATATAATGAAATTGAAAATCATTAAAACAGATTATTTTGATTGAATCAATCGATAAAAGCGATTGAAAGGAGAAGAGAAAGTTGGAAATTAAACAGCTCATTACTTTTAAGATAGCTGCAGAAAACCTGAATTTTACTGAAACGGCTAAAATGTTAAATTTTGCGCAATCTAGTGTCACTGCTCAGATTAAATCGCTTGAAGTGGAACTTGGAACACCGTTGTTTGAACGTCTAGGAAAGCGTCTAATTTTGACTGAAGCGGGGCAAAAGTTTCAATTATACGCTGATAAAATGATTAAACTGAACGATGAAGCAAAGATGATTGTAGGAGGTGGTGAAAAATTTTCGGGAACCCTTGTGATTGGGGCACAGGAAAGTCAATGCACCTACCGACTTCCAAATATTCTAATGGAGTTTAAAAAACTTTACCCAGATGTTAAATTAATCTTTAAACCTGCACATTCCGATGAAATGGCTAGAAGGAATCTGCAGGAGGGTCTGTTGGATATTGCATTCTTCATGGATACCTCTAAGTCGGACGATATTTTAAAAATAGAATATCTTACACAAGAAAAAATAAAGCTGGTTGCCGCATCAGATCATCCATTACTTTCAAAAAACGAAGTAGTATCTAAAGATCTTGAACATGAAACTTTTTTACTTACTGAAACAGGATGTTCCTACCGTACTCTGTTAGAAGACTCTTTTCGCTCAGTAGAAGTATACCCAAAAAATAAGTTCGAGTTTGGTAGTATAGAAGCGATTAAACAATGTGTAATCGCTGGATTGGGAATAGCCGCGCTGCCAGAAATGGCAGTCGAATCGGAACTTGAATCGGGTAAAATGAAGGAATTGGCTTGGGCAAACAACTTATCACCTGTTTTTACTCAAATAGCATGGCATAAGGATAAGTGGATGACTCCGCCTCTCGAATCTTTTATAAAATTAACCTGTGAATATTTTAAAAATAAGAATACAAATGATTGATAATACTAATTGTTTCTATTAACTCGATGTAGCCGTAGCTTTACTAAAAACTAAGCGTAATTTTTATGTTTTTTCTATATGATTAAAAATAATTGCGATAACTAACAGAAAAAATAATTTGACAATTAGAAGTATTGCTACTATAGTAGACAATAACTTAAATGTTCGGGTATGGGCAGAAGATCTCGGGAGCGAGATCGCCTAATGAACAGTTGAGCTGAGATTAGTTGAGCATAGCTGAGAAATTGTTTGAATAAGAAGAGTAACATTTGTGTGCAATGAAGAGAGTCAGTGGTTGGTGAAAACTGATTTGTAGCAAATGTGAATGGACTTATGAGAGCTGCTTTGAGAACGTGTAGTTGGTTTTAGAAGTAGACGTGTTTCCTACGTTACAGGATATGAAGTGGGAGTAGGTACGCTCCAATTAGAGGTGGCAACGCGGTCAATACCGTCCTCTTCAAAGGGATTTTTTGAATTCCTTTGAAGAGGGCTTTTTTTATTTCTAAAAAGTAGAGCAGAGCAGAGGAGAGATAGAGATGAGAAGTTTTATAGAGAAAGTAGAGAAGAACGAGGATTTACTGTACGAAGAGATGGTGGAGGCTTCGCGATTGATGTTCAATGAAATGACAGATGCTCAGGAAATAGCTGATTTTCTAATTGCATTATCTAAAAAAGAAGAAACTGTTAGTGAAGTAGCGGCTCTTGCAACCGTTATGAAGTCGTTTGCTTTAAAGCTGAATGAGCCAAAAGGCAATTATATTGATAACTGTGGGACTGGTGGAGATGGTTTAAACAGTTTCAATATTAGCACAACATCTGCTTTTGTTTTGGCTGGAGGGGGAGCATCTATTGCAAAGCACGGTAATAGGAAAATTTCAAGTGCAGCTGGTAGTTCTGATGTATTAGAGGCAATTGGGGTACATACCCAAATTGATGCAGATGCATCGATGGATTTACTTGCGCGAGAAGGTATCACTTTTCTTTATGCCCCTTCTGTTCATCCAAGATTAAAACGGATTGGATTAATTCGAAGCATGATCGGTAAGCCAACAATTTTTAATCTTATTGGACCATTAACAAACCCAGTAGAGCTAACTAGCCAGTATACAGGTATTAGTAGAACAGATTTTACGATGGAATATGCAACCGTATTACAGATGCTTGGTCGAAAACGAGCGATTGTTGTGAGTGGTGCAGAAGGGTTGGATGAGGCGTCTCTAGCAGGACAAAACTCTTTTGTATTAGTGGATAAAGGTGATTTGATACCTTTTTCATTAACTCCGGATGATGTCGGTCTTAAATCTGCCCCTATATCAGCAATACGAGGAGGAAATGCAGAAGAGAACGCAAATATTATGCTGCGGGTACTTTCAGGGGAGCGTAGTCCTTTTTTTGATACAGTTCTCTTTAATGCAGGTGTTGGTTTTTATGCAAATGCGATGGTGAGTAGTATTCAAGAAGGAGTCAAACTAGCAACGGATAGTATTTTGTCAGGCAAGGCACTCGAAAAGTTAGAAGCAGTTATTGCATTCAGCAACAATTTGCGTAAACGGGAGGTAGTGTAATGTCAACCATTTTAGATGAGATTTTAACTGAGAAAAAGAAACAAATCGAAATCCTTCTAGTGGAATCCGCTTCTAAGATAGAAAGAAATGTAGAACGTCCCTCTTTATTTGATCGACTATATTACAGTGAAAATTTGCAAGTCATTTCAGAGATAAAGCGTGCTTCTCCTTCGAAAGGAATTATTGCGAAAGAAGTAGACCCGGCACTACAGGCGAAAGTCTATTATGAGGCAGGTGCTACTTGTATTTCAGTTTTAACTGATACCCCTTTTTTCAAAGGTTCTTTTGAGGATTTAGCCACGGTTGCACGCACGGTTCCTATTCCTGTACTATGTAAAGATTTCATTATCCATCCAGTGCAAATAGATCACGCTAAAAATGCAGGAGCCTCTGTAATTCTGTTAATAGTTGCTGCACTTAAAGAAGAAGAACTAAAAGTCCTTTTTGAATATGCATCAACTATAGGTTTAGAAGTATTAGTGGAAGTACACGACGAAACTGAGTTAAATAGTGCTTTAAAAGTAGGTGCCAAGATTATAGGTGTTAATAACCGAGACTTACGAACTTTTGACGTTGACTTAGCTCGTACGGATGAAATTGCTGCTATCTTTCCGTTTCAAGAAGAGCGAGTTCTCATCAGTGAAAGTGGTATTTGGAAAAGAGAAGACGCAGAGCGAGTGGCAAGAGTAGGTGCGAGTGGAGTGCTTGTTGGCGAATCACTTATGAGAAGCGAAAACATTAATAACGTCCTCCAAGACTTACAGGTAGTGTTGGGAGGCATTTTAAAATGATGAAAGTGAAAATTTGTGGATTAATGGAAAAAGAGCATGTTACCGCCGCTATAGAAGCGGGAGCAGACGCTATTGGCTTTGTTTTTGCATCGAGTAAGCGAAAAATAACAGTGGAAAAAGCACATGAGTTAGCAAAAAGCATACCAACTTCCGTGTTGAAGGTTGGTGTTTTTGTGAATCCAACGCAAGAAGAAATTAAAACGGCATTCCATAAAGTACCATTAGATATAATTCAATATCATGGTGGAGAAACTAGTGATTTCATTCATTCGGCAAATCTTCCTTCGATTAAAGCATTTGCTTTACTAAGTGAAAAAGATATAGAACATGCAAACCAATATGATACAGATTTTCTTTTGTTTGACGCACCACAGGCTGGTAGCGGCCACACATTTGATTGGAAGCTAATGGAGGGGTTGAACGTACCACGAGAAAAAGTTATTTTAGCGGGTGGTCTAAACCTAGAAAATGTTAAGGAAGCTATTAATCGTGTCAAACCTTATATGGTAGATGTGTCTAGTGGGGTGGAAAGACAGGGTAGAAAAGACGAGCAATTGATTCGTACGTTTATACATGCGGTTAAAGATGAGGAGAGATGAGCAAATGGTACAGACAAAGACTGGTAGATATGGTCGTTTTGGAGGTCAATTCGTTCCAGAAACACTAATGACAGCATTGATAGAGTTAGAAACAGCTTACGAGAATGCGATAGCTGATCCGTCTTTTATAGAAGAAGTCAAATATTACTTAAAGGATTATGTCGGCCGTGAGAACCCACTCTATTTTGCAGAACGTTTGACTCGTCATATTGGAGGAGCCAAAATATATTTGAAGCGAGAAGATTTGAATCACACTGGTGCCCATAAAATTAATAACACAATTGGGCAGGCGTTGCTTGCAAAACGGATGGGGAAAAAGAAAATAGTTGCTGAAACTGGTGCTGGACAGCACGGAGTGGCAACAGCGACTGTTTGTGCATTATTTGACATGGATTGTGTCGTCTTTATGGGGAAAGAAGATATTCGCAGACAAGAGTTAAACGTATTTCGTATGGAGCTTTTAGGAGCAAAGGTAGTTTCGGTTGACCAAGGTTCTGGCACATTAAAAGATGCAGTGAATGAAGCACTTCGATACTGGGTATCAAATGTGGAAGATACACATTATATACTAGGTTCTGCACTTGGACCACATCCATTTCCTAAAATTGTGCGTGACTTCCAACGAGTTATTGGGGTGGAGACAAAAAGACAAATAGTAGAAAAAGAAGGACGTTTGCCTGATGCAATAGTTGCCTGTGTAGGAGGTGGCAGTAATGCAATTGGGATGTTTCACCCCTTCATTGAAGACGAGCAAGTTGGCTTATTCGGTATCGAAGCAGCAGGAAGTGGGATTAAAACAGGGAAGCATGCTTCAGCAATTTCGGGTGGAAGAGAAGGTGTCTTGCATGGTGCATATATGTATGTACTGCAAGATAAGGACGGGTTAATACAGGAAGCACATTCCATTTCTGCTGGACTGGATTATCCAGCAGTTGGGCCAGAGCATTCTTACTTACATGATATAGGTCGAGTAATATTTACATCCGTAACGGATACCGAGGCGTTGGAAGGATTACAATTGCTCGCAAAAACAGAAGGAATTATTCCGGCTTTGGAAAGTGCTCATGCCATTTATTATGCCGCGGGGCTAGCAAAAGGAATGAGTGAAGAGGAAATCGTTGTCATTTGTTTATCTGGTCGTGGTGATAAAGATGTTCATACAGTTCGAGATGCGCTGGGAGGTAATCAAAATGACTAAAACAACATTGACTGATGCAATAAAACAACGTTTAGAGAAGAGTGAAAAAGCATTCATTCCATATATTATGGGAGGAGATGGAGAGTTAAGAGAACAAATAATTTTCCTTCAAAAAGCAGGGGCTACCGCAATCGAAGTCGGCATCCCATTCTCTGAACCAGTTGCAGATGGCCCTACGATTCAACGTGCAGGAGAGAGAGCGCTTCAAAGTGGAGTAACATTACGAGATATATTAGATGAGTTAAGTGCAATTCGCGATGAATTGACTGTACCGCTTATTATCATGTCTTATATAAACCCGATTTTAAGCTATGGCATCGAGGCGTTTGCAAAAGCGTGTAAGAATAGTGGAGTTTATGGCTTAATCGTCCCAGATGTACCGCTGGAGGAAAGTGAGTTATTGAAGAAAATATTTATAGGAACAGAAGTGGCACTTATTCAACTTGTTTCGTTAACGAGCTCTCCTGCCCGTATTAAAATGATTGCAGCTGCTAGTGAAGGCTTCATTTATGCGGTAACAGTTAATGGGATTACGGGAGTAAGGGATGGATTTGATGTTCAATTAGAAAAGCATTTGAAACATTTGAAAGATATGAGTCCGGTTCCAGTCCTTGCTGGATTCGGAATTTCGACTCCTGAACAAGTTCGATCGGTAGGTTCTATAGCAGATGGTGTGATTGTTGGAAGCGCGATTGTCGAGGCATTTCATCGAGAGGAATTAGACAATATAAAAGAGTTAATTGTAGCGTCTAAGAAAGTGCTTCATTAAGCTATATTTGGCGTCTTGTATGCATTTATAAAACGAAAAAAGCTGCTCCTTCAAATGAGCAGCTCTGTTTGTTATGATTTTACTACATGTATGCCATTTGCTGATGTATCTTTGAAGGGTGCTAATGCATTTAATGTATATCTTGCGATTACCAAACCAATTGCTGTAATTCCTTCTGCTATTGGGAACGCAAGCCAAATGTAATCACTTCCAACATATGTGGGTAATAACCACAAAAGCGGTAAGAAAAGCACGATGCTTCTTGCTACTATTATAATAGAAGAAAGTTTAATCTTCTTAATTGCTTGGTAATATTCGGCATACACTAAATTAAATCCCAAAAATAAATAGCCGATGAAAAACATGGAAATACCTTGCTTCGTATATTCAAAAACTTCTTCTGAAGTAACTCCGAATAGCGAAACAATTGTATCTCCAAAAAACAAGCCGACTAATAAGATACAAGCTCCGAATAATATCCCTGTACTAATACCTAATTTCAAGAATTGCTGTAGGCGATTATATAATTTCGCCCCATAATGAAAGCTTACAATAGGTTGGAGTGCCACACCGACGCCGATAAAAAGCATGATGAAAACCGCGTGTAAATAATTTACAATAGCATACGAAGTAACCCCAACTGCCCCAACAAATTGCATAAACGTCACATTATACGCAATAATCGTCATTGCTGCAGAAGCTTCTACTATAAAGCTTGGTAAACCGATCTTTAATATTTCAATTACTGTCTCTAACTCAAATTTAAATTTAGTAAATTTCAACATACTCGTTTTTCGAGTGAAATGTAGTAGTAAAACGAGTAATCCAATAGCGGTTGATAGAACGGTTGCATAAGCGGCTCCTTCAACACCAAGTTCCATTACAAAAATAAATAGATAGTTTAATACAATATTGAGAAGAGAGGTAATAGCTAGTCCAAGCATCGCAAGTTTTGGATTTCCATCATTCCGTATAAAGATACTTAAAATATTTTCCATCACATAAATAACACCAAATAGTAAGATAATATGAAGATAGTCTTTTACATAAGGGAAAATTTCATCGCTTGCACCAAACAAATATGCGATTTCTTTTTGCTTCCATAAACTTAGAATGACTAGTATTCCAACAACAATAATGGCTAAGAAAAAGGATTGAGTAAAGGTAGATCGTGCTTTTTGCTTATTATTTTCTCCTATTGAAATGGAATAAAGCGTTGCTCCTCCCATCCCGATCCAAAGTGAAATGGATAGTAAAATAGAGAAAATAGGCAGAGCTATATTTATACCTACTAGAGCTTCTGAACCAATTCCGTTACTAACAAAAATACCATCGACTAATATATTGACAGACATTAGTAGCATACCGAGTAAAGAAGGGATTAAATACGAAAGAAATAATTTTTTTGTTGGTGTGTTTCTTAATGTTTCGTTCATTTTATTCTCCTGTTATTTTAGAGTAGATTATTCTTGCTGTCCGTTTAAACTTGTTATATTTTTTACCATGATTTTTTCATTTTTTAGATCAATTTCACCATTGAAACGAAAGCCAAATTTTTGATATAAGTGAATCGCAGCTCTATTCTCTTCAAATACACTCAAATATATTTGAGTACATGAAAATTCAATGACTAGTTTTTGAATCAACGCATTCAACATAATTGTCCCGTAACCAAAGCCCTGATACTTAGAGTCTATTAAAAAACGATCGAGCCATACTCTACCATTCTCCGTTTCTTCAGGGAAATAGCCATACATTGCAAATCCAACTAAACACCCGTCAAAATAAAGACCAACTGGTTTGTAGAGATTACATATTTTTGCCTCCGCAATGCATTGTTCAGTCGTTTCAATAAAAGAAGCTTGTGAATTGCCCACACTTAACTTTAATATCTCTTGAACATTTTCTTGTGTTACGTCATGAATGGATATATCCATGACTATCAAATCCTTTCTTTTTCGTGCAAATTAATGTACTAACATGGTATATTTACATCCTAAAGTATCCGGTAACCATATAGTCAAGGAGGAATAATAGCGATGAGCGATAATTTACGTAAATATTTTACGACAGGTGAGTTTGCTAAGCTGTGCAATGTAAAAAAACAGACCTTATTTCACTACGATGAAATTGGTCTGCTTTCGCCAGAAATCAAAAATGAAAAAGGATATCGATATTACTCCTATCATCAATTTGATGTTTTTAACGTTATTGAACTTTTAAAAGAGGTGGATATGCCTTTAAAAGAAATTAAATTGTTTTTGAAAAACAAGACTCCTGCTGAATTGATTGAACTTTTAAAAGGGAAGTCTTTAGAAATTCAAAAAAAGATAAACAATCTGAACCAAATACAAAAGATAATCGATACAAAGATAGCTCTAACGGAAAATGCACTAATGATGGACTTTACTCAAATTAGATTAGAGGAACAAGAGGAGGAGTTATTATTTTTAAGTGACTCGATTTTAGATTGTTCGGATCGGTCCTTTTTAAAATCTGTATCACAATTCATTGATTTTCTATATAAAAACGAGTTAGATATCGGATATCCTATCGGTGCAATTGTCAGCAAAGAAAAGATTTTAGAGGAAGATTATGATAATTATTCATATTTATATACAAAAACAGAGGATAATATGGAGGCCGTTTCTTTCTATACGAAACCAAAAGGATTATATGTCGTCGCTTATCATGTAGGGAATGATAAAGACATTTCGAAAACTTATAAAGAAATAATGAGATTCATCGATACACAACATATAAAGCTCGGCAATTTTTCTTATGAGGAATATGTGCTAGATGGAATATCTGTTAGCGGTAAGGATAATTATGTCACACAAATTATGATAGAAGTGGAGGTATAGGAAAATGAGCATTATAATAGATACCCCTAATGACGTTGAATCTCTTTCGTTGTTCTTAGAAGAAATGAATCTTAATGAAGAAAATCATATCGGGTATTGTGGAGCATCTAAAACCGAAATTTTTCATACAATACTTCACAATTTCTCTGATTTACCTTTATCTAAATCATTTGTAGTGGCATATAAAAACGAGGAAATAATTGGAGCACTTGGTTTCGATTTAGATATAGAAAACAAGAGTGCAGAAGTATGGGGACCATTTATAAAGAGCTCAAGTCAATATCCAGATCTCTCTGATGCGCTATGGAAAAAAATAAATTCCTTGTCTACTTTCGAGTTCAATGAGTTCTCATTTTTTATAAATAAAAAAAACATACATGCCCAGCAATTTGCACTAGCCAAAAAGGCTGCTCGTAAAGGAAATCACCTAATTTTAAAAGCATTATGTAAAGATTTAGTTGAAATCGATTTACGTCAAGTTAGAGCCTATAATCCTTCATATCAAGATTCCTTTACAAGACTTCATGAAAACGCATTTCCAAATACATATTTTAGTGCTACTGAAATACTTAAGCGATTAGGTGAAGATAATCAATTATTTATAACAGTTGATACTGAAAGCGTGATCAAAGGGTATGTGTATGTTGAAGCAGACCCCGCACATAAAGAAGGGGCGATTGAATATATTGCCGTATCGGATGACCATCGAAAACAAGGCATTGGGACAAAATTACTCAGAGCTGCTTTAGCTCATCTCTCTCGTTACAAATCGATAAAAGAAATTACAATTAGTGTAAATATAGACAATGAGAAAGCGATTAAGCTTTATAATGCTGCTGGTTTTGTGGTAATGCATGAGTTAATACATTACATATGGAAAAAAGAAGAGGAGAAGTAGGAATAGATAGATAAATAAATGCAAAGATACTAGTCATAAGTTCTATAAGGCCACCCCACTCCTTTTCGTATCATTCTATGCAAAAGGATGGATTACCTTTTAATAAAGTGGTCTTTTACAAAAAATAAGAGAGGAGAAATTAAATGAATAACCAATTAGATCAAGCGATACTTTTACGTACTGAAGGCAAGCTATTAGAGTCTAATACATTACTATTAAAAATGATAGATGTACACCCAAACGAAGCTTTTCTTAACTATCAATGTGCTTGGAGTTTTGACGTATTAGGAGAAGAATCGAAAGCTGTCCCTTATTATGAAAAAGCACTTGCACTAGGTCTCCTTGACGAGGAGCTACAAGGAGCATTATTAGGTTTGGGAAGTACATATCGAACATTAGGGGACTATGAACAATCCAAAAGAGTATTGCTCCACGGAATGAATCTGTTCCCAAATAATAGAGCAATACAAGTATTCCTTTCCATGACACTTTATAATTTAAAGGAACATCAGGATGCCATGGAATTATTATTAACATGTTTAACAAATACAACTACTGATAAAGAAATATTGAACTATCAAAAAGCAATCCATTTCTATGCCGATAAACTCGATGAAATCTGGCAGTAAAAGAGAACGATTTAACAGTTACAATAATTAGAATATTACCCCTTTCCTAAAAATAGAATATATAAGTACTTATTATTCGATTATAGGAGAGGGGAATGGTTGATATGGGTGTCCGATTTATCAAGATTGCGGCTATCTATTTTGTCATCGGTGTTCTTTTAGGACTGTACATGTCGATGGCGCATGATTATGTACTAACAGGAGTCCATGTACACATCAATCTGTTAGGATGGGCTTCGTTTGCACTAGCAGGGGTTGTATATCACTTATTTCCAAGTTCCAGTAGCAATATGTACGCGAAGTTACATTTTTGGAGCGGAAATATCGGACTTCCGGTGATGATGGTTTCCCTAGCCATACTTATTTTGAATGGGGTAGAATCGGCGGCAATCTTCACCGCGATTGGCGGCGTGCTAGTAGTTTTTAGTGTCATTATGTTCGCTTTAAATGTACTGGTGAATGTTAGATCTAGTAAATAAGAAGGGTGTATCAACAAATAGACGTATCTATTTATCTCTATAATAAGAGGGATAGTAGATACGTCTATAGAATTATATATAAGTATAATAGGCAATTAATTCTTTCCCTTGAGTATGACTGTTTTTGAACGATAAGGGGAGCTTTTATATGGATTTTTATCCACTTGTAGTTTTAGAGTTCCAGAAGAACTACTTACTTGCTCGGTTAAATAATGGTGAAGCCTTCCATGATCATGGTAACCAGAATTCAGTAAGTACCATCTATCATTAGGTGCACCTGTTAGACTGAAATCATCCTGGTATGTAAGTGGCCATCTCAAATACTTTATTATTTGGTTTTATCCGTTTCCCCTTTTTGAGCATCCAAGTCACGCTGACTGCAACCACATAGACATAGAATCGGTAGTAGAATAATAAAATAGCGCATCTATAATCCCTTCGTCTACATGAAGTATATTCAGTAATCAGGATATTTATACTAAGGCAATAGGGAGGGAAGACTTCTATAGTTAAGAAATACATACGAATGGGGCATGTATATGGACATTTCAAAAATCAACTTTTTATCTAACAGTTCAACGTTAAAACGAATTAATGAGGGATATTCAAACGATGAGAAATGGCGGGTCGACAATATCTATTTACTACGTATTTCCCCACATAGAGATTTGCAAAAACTAAAAAAACAAGCGAATTTAATTAATAAGGTTCATGCCTTGGACAACCATATACCTTTTGTGCATGATGTAGGAGTGGTCGATGAGAAGGCCTATATGATTTTAGACTATATAAATGGAGAGAATGGGGAAACGGTCCTACCAACAAAAAGTAAAGTAGTACAATATAAAATTGGGACTGAAGTAGGGAAAACTCTCAAGCATATGCATAGCGTCCAAGCACCTGCCGATTATCGTATAGTTGGGAAGAAACTTGGCGTGAGCGAGTGGAAAGACAAATACCCCGTTTTAGAAAAATAGTTGAAGTAAACCCCAACTATGATAGCATCCTTTCATTTATCCAAAATAATTTACATTTATTAAAAAATCGACCTAGCTGCGTTCAGCATTATGATTTTCATCCTGGAAATATATTGATAGAGGAAGATTGTTTTTCTGGTTTGATTGATATGCAAAAAATTACATATGCAGATCCGATTAATGAATTTTATAAAATGGAGTATTTTAACGTGCCAATTAGTCGAGCCTATTCCAAAGGGGTCTTAGATGGTTATCATAATAATATGCCAATACCTCTTTCTTTTTGGCAATTGCATCGGTTATATGCAGCGATTCATATTGTCTCTGCTGAAGTTTGGGGTAATGAGGTTGCCGTCAACCAACGGGAAAAATTTCAACGGTATTCTCGATTTACGTTGGAACAGTTCGAGAATTTTAAGTTGCTTGTTCCCAAATGGTATGAATAGTCCCGGATTAATCATTAACTAGTGATCTGTCTTATACAGACTGTGTGATATTATAAACTAAAACATCTAATTTTTATTAATTGCAAAATACTGAAGGAGGCTTGACGAGAAATGGCAATGGATGATTCAAAACAAGTTGTTTTACAAGTTGGGACTGCGTTAAAAAAAGTTCGTAAAGAAAAGCAGCTAAGCCTGGAAGATTTAGCAGGCATAACTGGTGTAAGCAAGCTAACACTCGGCAATATAGAGCGTGGAGAAACAAACCCGACGCTTGGTATGCTATGGAAAATATCGAAAGGATTGTCTATACCACTTCTAGCTTTATTTTCGGAGGAAAGTAATGTGAGTCTGTCACGAGCTGGAGAAGGGCTAAGGATTACTGGAGATCAAAAGACGTGGTCTGTTGAACCAATTTTTCAACATGCAAGTAATGATACTGAAATGTGCAGAGCCTATTTGCAACCAAATTGTACATACCAACCGGAAGAACATCATCATAATACAACAGAAATTGTTACCGTAATGACAGGAGCAGTTACTATTAAGGTGAATGAAGAAACATATTTGTTAAATCAATATGATTCTATTAGTTTTCGTGCAGATGGTACACATGCTTACATAAATAACACGAATGATGTTGCTGTACTCCATATTTTATTGAAATACGGAGTTTAGTACCTCGTTTCCTCATTAAAGAATAATCCCTTATCAATCTTACGATTGATAAGGGATTATTCTTTTTAGTATATTATAGTATACAAATTCAAAGATATATTATATTATAGTGTAAGTATTTTGTGGTTATAAAATGCAGTACAATAGATCACACGATAAATTGGCAATACTACTAATCGTAGAGTGTTATAGAAGGAGGAAGCGACATGAAGTCAAAAAGTCATTTTTATAAAGACGAACATAATAAAATTAAATCAACCATTCGAAACCAATCGCCGTCTTGGTTGATTATTATTGGCATTATTTTTATAGCTGCTAATTTACGCGCACCTCTAACTTCAGTAGGTCCTCTAGTAGGTTATATTCGGGATGATATGAACTTATCCAATACATTAGCTGGAATGATTACGACGTTACCATTACTTGCTTTTGCAATTTTTTCCCCTTTTGTACCTAAGTTAGTGCGGAAGTTTGGATTTGAATTAATCATACTGATTTCTATCATTTTTCTTACTCTTGGAATTATTTTAAGGTCTTTCTCAGGTATTTCTAATTTATATATCGGTACTGTCGTCTTAGGACTTGCAATTTCCGTTTGTAATGTATTAATACCTAGTCTTATTAAGCGGGAATTTCCCAAACGCATTGGATTGATGACGGGTGTATATTCTATATCGATGAACTTATTTGGAGCCATGGCTTCTGGCATCAGTGTTCCAATTGCAATACATTTAGGATTTGGATGGCAAGGGGCATTAGGTGTTTGGGGAATTCTGAGTTTCGTTTCTATCTTGCTTTGGTTGCCGCAAATGAAACACCGCCAAATAGGAACGCTTACTATTACAAATAAAACAGACGATCAGAAAATGAGCTTATGGCGTTCTCCTTTGGCGTGGCAGGTAACTATGTTTATGGGGTTGCAATCAATGGTGTTTTATGTCCTTATTGCATGGCTACCCGAAATTCTAAAAGAACAAGGAATAAGTTCGGATCAATCAGGCTTATTACTCTCCACCATGCAGCTATCACTGCTACCATTTACTTTTATTGTTCCAATAATCGCAGGACGAATGCAAAGTCAACGTACTTTAGTTTGCGTAATGTCTACTTTACTTTTGAGCGGAACGCTTGGATTACTTTATGGAAATCCTAATTTACTAGTCTTGTGGATCATTATTATTGGAGTCGGGGGTGGTTTTGCTTTTGGATTGTCTATGATGTTTTTTGGCTTACGGACAAAGACTCCACAGCAAGCAGCAGAATTATCGGGAATGGCTCAATCATTCGGATATTTGCTAGCGGCTATTGGCCCAACGCTTTTCGGGTATCTACACGATGTAACTAGTAGCTGGACTATTCCTTTTCTATTATTGGTTGGTGCATCAGTAATGCTCTTTATCTTTGGGCTAGGGGCTGCTAAAAATCGATTTATCTAATAAGGGACAGAAATGTTATTATAGAATTCATACCAGGCCATTTAAGGTCTGGTATTTTCGAGTTTAAAACAATATAATTAGTACTAGGTTCTAAAACTTACTGTTAGAAGGTGATACAGATGTATAATTTTACGTTATTTGTTGCGAAATTAGTAGTGCGTTCATTTGGAAAAATAGAGAAGAGAAATGAGCATTTACTGCCTGAAAGGGAGGGATATATCGTGACTTGTACGCACAGAGGATGGTTAGAAATCGTCATCTTAGGAATGTGTGTCCCAAAACCGATTCATTTCATGGCAAAGAAAGAGCTTTTTGAAAACAAAATGATTGGATGGTTCCTAAAAAAAATTAATGCCTTTCCGGTTGATCGAGATAATCCATCACCGAGTAGTATAAAACAGCCCGTAAAGCTTTTAAGAAGGGGAGAAGTAGTGGGAATATTCCCAAGTGGTACTAGAACATCTGAAGAAGCTCCGTTAAAAAGGGGTGCTGTAACAATTGGGAATTTATCGAAAGCACCAATTGTTCCTGCCTTATACATCGGTCCAAGAACATTAAAAGAGCTAAGAAAAATGAAAAAGGCTACCGTCATATTTGGAGAACCATTTTACATAACGTCGAGCAGTAAAGAAGAATTAGCAAGCTATACAGAGATATTGAATGAGAAAACAAATTTACTTGAAAGACAGCTTGTACAAAGGTAGATATATAATATGAAATGGTATTATACGACTTGAGGCTTAGATGGAATCACTGCTCCAGACCATTTGAATATGTTATATGTGCTATATAATAAGATTTAAGAAGTTATATATCAAATGGAGGTTGAAAAAATGGGTCCCAAGAAAATCGCGATAATTTGTTTGTTTGTGTTACTTGCCGGAGCAGCTATTAGTGTTTTCTTCAACATTAAAGACAAAATGGTCGATAAATCAGATGAAATTGTTCTTAATGATAAAAATTATTCAAATATTGAAGTGATAACAGATAATGCTTCTGTAGATATACTACCGACAAAAGAGGCAAAGACGAAAGTTGAGTTTTCAGGCAAGATGAAGAAAAAGTTCAAGTACAATTTCCAAGCAAACATAAAAGGGGACACCCTTTACGTCGAGTTAAAAGAAAAAAGATGGAGCTTTATCAGTTTTGGTTTTAACTCTCACAATATGAAGCTGATCGTATATGTACCAGAAAAAGAATATAATATAATTAAAACAGAGCTAGACAATGGGCAAATTAAGATACAAAACATTAAAGTCCAGGAGATCGATTTAGAGACTGATAATGGAATGATTGACTTAAAGAATATAGCTGCAAAAAATGTTCAAGCTAATTCGGATAACGGACAAATCCGTATGGAAGATGTAGATGGTACGATAAATGTGGAAACAGATAATGGCAGAATTATTTTTGCTTCTCCCAATTTAAATCGCTCAATCAGTTTAGAAACAGACAATGGAGCAATCGAGGTCCAAACTGACAAAGAGCCTACAAATGCCACGATTAAAGTGAAGGTAGATAACGGTAAAATTGATGTTTTCGGAACGGAAAATAGCCAGTCGATTTTCGGTAAAGGAGATAACTTAATTTTCCTTAAAACCGATAATGGTAAAGTGACTGTGAAAACAAAATAAAACTCGAAAACCGATTGAGGAGTAATTCAATCGGTTTTTTTATTTAAATTGACTTGGCACGTCAATTCTGATAAATTGTTCCTAGTATAAATAATCTGTGAAGAGAAGAAACTTGTATGTATACGGTACAGGTATAACTCGTCCTACTTCGGGGCGAGTTTTTTTAAATAGCTAGAAGGGAATTTTTTATGAAAAATATAATTATTGTTATAGGTTCACTTATTATTGCATTTGGTTTTAACTGTTTTTTAGTACCACATGGGATATTAAGTAGTGGAATTAGTGGGATCGCCATTTTGCTTGGGCTAATCACTCCATTTGATACTGGAATATTAAACTTTATCTTGAATTTGCCACTGCTTGTTCTGGGCTATTTTAAATTAGGAAAAAGGATTACGTTAAATACGCTTATTTGTGTAATATCGCTCTCAGTCTTTTTATATTTTATACCAGCGAATCCGATTACGGATAATATCTTGCTTTCGTCTATATTCGGGGGAATCATTGGTGGTCTCGGAGTGGGATTGATATTAAAGTATTCTGGGACTTCAGGAGGCTTGGATATTATCGCAATTATAGTTTCTAGAATGAGTAATGTTAGTGTGGGCTTACTGCTAACAGGAATGAATGGAGTCATCGTTTTAGTATCTGGTGCGGTTTTTAATTGGGAAATTGCTTTATACACACTATTATCAATCTATTTAACCGGGAAAATGGTGGATACAATTTATACAAATCATGAAAAATTGACGATGCAAATAGTAACGACTAAAGGTGACTTAATACGCAATGATTTACTAGCCTCCATTTATAGGGGAGTTACGATAACAGATGGGTACGGCGGCTACACGCTAGAGAAAAAGCAAATATTAATGATGGTTGTAACCCGTTATGAAACTATTCAAATCAAACAAATTGTGCGAAAACACGATGATAAAGCTTTTATAAATATTTTTGAAACGGTTGAAGTCGATGGTAACTTTGCCCGAAGTTAATAATAAAGCTGCTATCCAAGAAGAATTGGATAGCAGATTTTGTTATTTAACGATTAAAACAGGACAATTCACACGTTTAACCACTTTATGACTCACACTGCCTAATACCATCTCTTGCAAAGTATTTAGTCCTCTAGATCCAATAATCACAAGATCAAAGGAATTGCTATTGGCATATTCGATAATAATTGGTCCAGGATCACCTCGTAAGATTGTTACCGAATACTGGATGCATTGCTGTTGAAACTGCTTTTCTATAGGTAATACTTTTTTTCGGCGAGATAACTCCAATTCTTCTTTTCCTTGCGCATGCAATATATCATTCTTCGACTTAGAAAAATCCGCAACAAATACTATTTCCACATTGCAAGTTGGACTAAAAGCTGCAATCTTAACTGCCTCCGTAGCTGCTCTCAACGAGTTGGTAGACCCGTCAGCTGCTAATAAAATCTTTTCGTACAAATTCATACACCTCCACAAAAAGGTTAATTGGATAGAAGATTTGACTTTTCAATTATCGTTAACTTCTCAACCAGTTTCTTACTAGTTGCGTCTAATCCTTGGATAGTTATCCTATTATCATTTTCTCGGTATTTCATAACTACTTTGTCAATAGCACCCACGGCGGAATCATCCCAAACATGGGAGTTCGTAAAATCGATAATAATATTTTTTTCTTTAACTTGAAAATCAAATGAGTCTATAAATTCTTCTACAGAAGCGAAAAAGAGTTGTCCTTCAATATCAAAGAAAATCACATCTGTAGTTGTTCTTTCAGTCACGCGGATTTTAGCAATTTTAGTTACAAAGAAAACAGCACTTAAAATTACCCCTGCAATAACACCCTTTGAAAGGTCATGTGTTGCGACTACAATAATAACTGTAACCAACATTACAGTAGCATCTGTTCTAGGGGCTTTCTTTAAATATGTAAAGGAACTCCAATCAAACGTACCGATACATACCATAATCATAATACCTACAAGAACGGGCATAGGGATTTTTACGACTAAATCACCTAATACAATGATAAGAAACATTAATAAAACACCTGCAACGAATGTTGATAGTCTGCCACGTCCACCGGATTTGACGTTTATAACCGATTGCCCAATCATCGCACAACCAGCCATTCCTCCAAAGAATCCTGTAATAATGTTCGCAATTCCTTGTCCTTTGGCTTCTCTATTTTTATTACTTTCAGTACCTGTCATGTCATCGACAATAGAGGAGGTTAATAATGACTCTAATAAGCCTACGATTGCCAATGCGATAGAGTAAGGAAAAATAATTACAAAAGTTTCCCAGTTAAACGGTATATGTGGGATGAAAAATTCAGGAAATGATCTTGTAATAGCACCTAAATCGCCAACTACCTTCAAATCTATTCCAGCGTAAATAGTAATTGCAGTCAATACAACGATTGCAATAAGAGGAGCAGGAATTGACTTCACAAATCGAGGTAGCACATAAACAATTATAAGTGAGACTCCTACAAAAATATAAGTCATTGCTGATTCACCTAGAATATGTGGTACCTGCGCCATAAAAACTAGGATTGCAAGTGCATTTACAAACCCAATCATGACTGCTCTCGGTATAAACTTCATCAATTTTGCTATTTTAAAGATACCAAATAATAGTTGAATAATACCCGTCAGGACAGTGGCCGCAAACAAATAATCTAACCCATAATTTTTCACCAAAGGCCCCATTAGTAATGCCATTGCTCCTGTTGCCGCGGAAATCATACCTGGTCTTCCGCCAACGAAAGATATTGTTACCGCAATAATAAAGGAAGCATATAAGCCAACCATTGGATCGACCCCAGCAATAATCGAAAAAGCAATTGCTTCTGGTATTAAAGCTAGTGCAACGACAGCTCCAGCAAGAATATCCGCTCGTACATTTGTAAACCATTCTTTCTTTATCTTTTCTAACACTAAAATTTACACCTCTACTCTTATTACATACGTTTTGTGTCTATGCATTTGAACAGTTTACCATTTATTTTTGCGTAACTAAATACTTTTCTTTTCTCCCGTGTGTATTAATTCATGTAAAATGAAAGGAAGCAAAGCATATATAGATAGCTAAGGTGGTGATTTGATGGAATACCCAGATTTGTTTGAACGTAAAATAATCGGTGCATTTAGTGATACAGGGAAAAAGTGGTTGGAAGATTTGAATGCAATAGTTCCATTTTTATTAGAGAAATGGAATTTAACTTTAGTGGGAGCTGTAGGTAACCTCTCATATAATTACGTCTTAAAAGTAAAAGATGCAGTAGGCAAGCCTGTCATTCTGAAAATAGGCATTCCAAATTATGATTTTAACAATGAAATAAGAACACTTAAAGCGTATGATGGTAAAGGATGTGCTCAGATCATTAGAGCAGATGCAGAAAACGGAGCAATGCTACTCGAACATTTACAGCCAGGAAAGATGCTTTCAGAAATAGAAGAAGAAATGGCGGTTAAACACTTTGCGAAGGTTTGGACTACTCTTAGGAGACCGATGGAAGAAAATGAGGATCATCCATCTATCGAATATTGGATGAAGTCGCTAGATCGTTATCTAGCAGGGGAATCGTCAAAAGAAGGTCTTATTTCAGATGCTTTTATTCGTCTCGCACAAACTTGTTTTATTGATGTAACGAATTCTTCAAAAAGAAGTGAGCTGTTGCATGGTGATTTACATCACCAAAATATTTTATTCTCTGCTACTCGAGGTTGGCTTGCGATTGACCCGAAAGGGGTTATTGGCGATCCTTATTTTGATATTATTTCGTTTTTAATCAATCAATTATTTCATAAACCAAATCCAAAACAGCTGTTGGAGAAAAGAGTAACATCATTGTGTAATGAAATGCAATTGGAAAAAGGAAGACTTTTGAAAGCAGCAGTCGCAATGTCGACTTTATCAGCTTGTTGGGGGATAGAGGATAATGACACGGATTGGGAGACTGCATACCAATGTGCTCAATGGTTTGCAGAAATGTTGGATTAGTAATATGTTTTAAAACAGAACGTATGTGTGGTATAATTAGTAGGTAATAGTATAGGTAGCTCAAGGGTGGAAGGCTTACTCTTCTAGTGAGGGGAGTGATGCCAATGTCAGTTTTCGAATCATTAATGTTTGCGATTGCTTTTGCAACATTGATTGTATTGATGCTTTCATTTAACCAAAAACAAAAATAACCCATCCTTGAGTTAGCGCTCGATGGGTTATTCCGAACCGATCAGCCATTCCCCTTGAGGGAAATAGCTATTACGTAGTGACCGTTCGATGCACCAACATCGTTCGGTCTTTTATTATATTTCAACTTTGACTTAATTATACGTTTGAAACTATGATTTGACAACTAATTTGAGATGTATGCTGTTCAATTTAGGGATTGGTTGTTTCTGTTATTACTTATCATTTGTAATAAGCCAATTTACGAATTGCTCAAAACGATGTCGTTATTTATAAAGTTGCTGTTCGGGAAGATGATTATACATATACGGCATCTTGTACCCTTGCCAAAGTTAAATAGTTTACCATCCATTGATGGTGACGGTGGATTTCTCCGTTTCGAGAGCATCCATTTCTTCAGTTGCGTATAGTTTTGAATATCCAATGCTTCCATTACTTCTTTTATTGGCACCTTAGCCAACCGCATTTCAAAGGTCTTAATTTACACTTCTACTAGTTAACTGACTCTTGTTTCCATAGAAAAAAACCTCCACAATGTTGATTTAGGTATTGTATATCCGCTCTTCAGCGCAAGTTGTTTATTGGTCTTTTTTCTTTAAATTAGTGTGTCCATCGAAAGTGGCTTTTCTTATGTTATATGCGACAGTTGCGGAGAGTGAGTTGGAGTGGTAAGAAAAAGATTAAATGCGATTATAATCAAAATTTTCTGTTGATTCTCACGAGTGGTTATGTCACACTATAGATGTGAAATTATATTTCAACTTTTTCCTGCGAAAGGGGATGTTTTTAATGACTGCTTATATGGTATTGGTGGTTTTAACTTAACCGAATTTTAGGCATAGTAGATTCCAATCTTTTATTATAGTTTGGAATGGGAGCAACCGGGAAGACCACCCGTGTTTTTTTTGCTGTGCCGTAAACAGTAACCTTTCGTGAATACTGCTGTTAGCGGGATACGATAGAAATCGTATCCCTTGTTGATTATAAGTCAACTTTTGGCTTATCACCGCGGAACAGCAGCTTCTTAAGAGGCTGCTTGTTCGCGGTATTTTTATGCCCAAAAAACACTTGAATTTTTTGGAAAGGATTGGTCCAATGATTGATTTGAAACAATACGGCTATATCGAAGCCGAAACGCCGCCGAAGGGTTTCATACCTGGAAGGGTTACTGAACTACAGCGAGAGCAATATACGGTCATCACCGAACAAGGAGAAGTGACTGCTGTATTGAAGGGCGCTTTTTATCACTCTGTGGTCACTCGGGAGGACTTTCCGTGCGTTGGCGATTTTGTATTTCTACAATACAACGAAAACGGTGCTTCGCACATTGCCAAATTGCTACCTCGATGTACGAAGTTTTCCCGCGCTGATTATTCGGGACACGCGGTAGGGTATGTCAAAACCGTACTGGAGCAAGTAGTAGCAACAAATTTCGATTACGTATTTATCGTGTCATCTCTAAATTGGGATTTCAATGTCAGACGCATCATTCGCTACCTGACACAGATACGGCAGAGCCGCGGAAAGCCTGTCGTAATCTTAACAAAAGCTGACTTGATTCAGAATTTCAGCGCGCAGTTAGCTGAGGTTCAAAAAGCAGCTCCAGATGTGCCGGTACACGCAGTTTCCAGTCACACTGGGAGAGGTTTAGACGGGTTGAGTGAATATTTGCAGCCAGGGAAAACCGTGGTATTCCTCGGCATGTCTGGTGTGGGAAAATCCTCACTGCTAAACGCCTTGATGAATCAGGAAGTGATGACTGTCAAGGCTATCCGCGAGACCGACAGCCGGGGCCGTCACACAACAACGCATCGCCAGCTCTTTATGCTTCCTTCTGGTGCGATGGTTATTGATACGCCAGGTATGCGTGAACTAGGGTTGTTTGGTGCGGACGACGGGATTAGTACGGGATTTAAAGATGTGGAGGAATTATTCACACAGTGTCGGTTCAATGACTGTCGCCATCAATCGGAACCTGGCTGTGCAGTTCATGCTAGTCTTGCTGAGGGATCATTGGCACTGGAACGTTGGGAGCATTACCTTGCACAGAAGAGGGAAAACAAGTTTGTGGATGATAAATCAAAGTATCTCATGGACAAAAGGTCGAAGCAAAAGTCGATTGCCATGCGACATAAGGGTAAAAAGGGAGGATACAGGCAATGAACAATAACGATGAAAAGTATGTAAAGCCTGAAATACTGGAGCTAGTTTTGAGTAAAATGCTAGATAAGACGATAGTTCGCTTAGATTATCAACTAAAAGATATGCAGGGCGGGACATTAGGGGTTGTTCGTCTTGTATCAGGCACGGCTGAATCTTCTGATGGTGAAAAACTGCCGTATAAGGTGGTTTGGAAAATACAGAAAAAATTTGGGCGTTATAGTGATTCAGATTCATGGCGTAGAGAATACGATCTCTATGCATCCGATTTCAAACAGGTTTTCTTCCATTCGTTCCGAAGTCCGAAGTGTTATCACGCCGAAATAAATGATGATGAGATTCAACTGTGGATGGAATATATCGATGGCGTGTCAGGCTTAAACTTAACCACGGAAATGTATGAACGTATAGCCGAGGAATTGGGACGATTTCAAGGGAAATTGTATACTGAACGACCAAGTGTATTGAAAAATTTGTCCAATTTAAGCAAGGTAGAGTTTACGAAAAACAACTATCTGCATTATCGGTCATGGAATGTTTTGTATGATTATATACGTTCCGATGACTGCGAAATTCCAAAGCACCTATGTAAAATGCTCATTGACTTAGATAACGATGAGGACGAAATATTCAGCCGGATTGAGAAGCTACCAATAGTCCTTTGCCATAGAGATTTTTGGGTGGCAAACATATTCTATTCGGACAGTAAAATAATACTTATCGATTGGGATACCTCCGGATGGGGGTACATGGGTGAGGATATCGCTAGTTTAATAACGGATGAAGCGGACGTCTGTCATATGATTGAATACTACCAAAAATGCATTCCGGCATATTACAGGGGTTTTTCAGAATATGCGGATGTGTCCCATATCTCTGATTATTGTATCTATGAACTAATCCTTGTTATGTTTGGATACAGGCTTGTGGAGTGGTATAAATTCGCTAAGTCGCCCGAAGATAAATCAATCCACCTTAATACCTTACAAAAAATCTATGAGATGAGATTTTTGTAGATTAATATAGCTATTGGATCATTAGATATAAACAATTGATGAAAGTCAATGTGAAATGCCGAATTCCGATGGCTGTGGAATTCGGCTTTCGTTTTGACTTTTTCCAATCTTTTTATCTCTTCTTAACCTACTAGTATCAAAGAGCCAATATTCTATCCATCATGCTATAAAACTTAAAATCAATTTTAGAGACTTTAATGTACAATTACACATAACTTGAAAGTTAGAAGGCTCTCAATGCTAATTTGAAGCATCCTATTTTTATCCATATTCAGAGATGAATTTCTAACTATTTAGTTGTAAATAGCATTTTTTTTAATAAGGTTCCCAAATACATATTTGGGAACCTTATTTTATGATAAAATAGGAAAAGAAGAGGTGGTTGCGATGCAAAGAGAAATACCGAAAATAGTAAGAGATTTTCTCGTCTATTTAACAACGATAAAAGGAAAATCATTACGGACACGAAAAGAATATGAATACGATATAACTTTATTTTTTAGATTTTTAAAAGCAGTAGAAGAGAATGTGGATGTTGCTAAAATCAACGATATTATCATTAAAGAGGTAACGATTGACTTTATTAAAGAGATTTCTTTGGAAGATATGTATTTGTTTTTAGAGTACTGCGAAACACAGCGTAATAATAGTGCATCTTCTCGAGCAAGGAAAGCGGCAACTCTCAAATCCTTCTTTAAGTATTTAAAGGTGAAAAGGAGAATGTTGAACTATAATCCAGCAGAAGAATTAGAAACACCAAAAATCGGGAAGAAAAAGCCAATTTATATGGATCAAAAGGAAGCAGAAATATTTATAGCTGGAATTAAAAAAAGTAATCACTACTATCGGAACTATAGTATGATTATGTTCTTTTTAAACTTAGGTCTACGGGTTTCAGAGCTATGTAGTTTAAACCTTACATCCATCCAAGATAATGTATTACATGTAATAGGAAAAGGGGACAAAGAGCGTACCGTTTTTTTAAACAATGCTTGTGTGCACTCACTCCAACAATATATGCAAAAGGAACGACCATACATACAAGGTGCAACGACAAATGATGCGCTATTCTTATCACAAAAAGGGACGAGGCTAACACGGCAAACAGTTGCAAAAATTATTAAACAAATTAACCATGACTCAGGCTTAAACAAAGAAAAACTAACCCCCCATAAGCTAAGACATACATCGGCAACCATCATGTATAAAAGTGGGGCAGATATTAGAAGTCTTCAGCATATATTAGGGCACACTAGTGTTTCTACTACTCAAATTTATACGCATGTGGAAGATAAAGAAATTGCACGTGTAATAGAAAACAATCCATTCAATCAAATAGGTTAATATATTATTATTATGTAAACTAAATACTCACTATTCTATTCTCATTGTTTAATGATAGACGCCAAAGCCCTGCCTAAAGTTGTAGTTGATGACGGACAAACAACTGAGAACTACGGAAAAAAGAGATGTTATTCATGACTTCAGACATGAATAACATCTCTTTAAATACAATCGGTTATCATATAGCATAAGTCTATCTAAAAGAAAACGATAGATACAGTTCTTGGTCTTAAAAGGCGCTTGCGTTTTCCTTATTAGAAATCATATTTAGCTTCCTTTAGCTCTCGCAGCTTTGTAAAAGTTTCCGTTAGTAGAACAGTATCTTCTACTAAGCGTTCTATTCTGAAAAATATATCATCATTAATAATTTCCTTACGATTAAAATCCTTTTCTTCAATAAAGACAATCGTCTGAACAATTTGACCCTTCATATATGCCAAAATTGGTTTTAGATGTTGCTCTGCTACCAAAAAATGCTTAGGTGATCCTGCAGTGACTAAGATACTAACCACTTTGTCGCGCAAAGCATGAACTGGCAGTAAATCGAAAATGTTTTTTAGGGTGCCTGGAACAGATGCTTGAAAAATGGGTGTTCCAATCACGATAGCATCAGCTTCCATAATCTGTTTTGTTACAAATCCAGTATCACCTTCGTATTCTAAGTAATTGCGCCCATCACTAAACTGAACATTATATTCGGCTAAGTCGATAAGCGTATAAGTTGCTTCTGGATGTTTTTCCGAAATCTCTTTGGATAGATAATCCATTGCCGTTCTTGTTTTTGAACCAATGATGGACCCAGATATGCCGACAATTTTCACGTTTAATCCTCCTATCTTTTCTTCGTGTATTTTCTAATTGCTGGTAGGATTTCTGAGCCGATTAACTCGATGTTCTTCGCTAATTTATCAAAGGGCATCCCCCCGAAATCCATTTGTGCTAAATAACGATGATGACCAAATAACTCATGCTGATACAATATTTTTTCAATAACTTCTTGAGGGCTTCCGACATTTAAAACGCTACGTTTATCTATTGCTTGGGCGAATGCTTGTTTTGGGAAGCCTTGTCCGTTTGTTAATTTCATTCCTTCATTAATATAGGGGTACATTTCTCTCATTGCTTCTTGCGTTGTTTCAGCTACATAGAAAAAGCCTGTCGTTCCAACTGGTAATGTTGCTGGATCGTAACCAGCACTCTGAGCAGCTTCCCTGTATGCATCGATTGTATTTTTAAAGATACTTGCAGGTCCACCTAAAGCAGCGAGCATCATAGGAACTCCTGCAAAACCTGCTTTTATGGCGCTAGCAGGAGTACCACCTACAGCACGCCAAATTGGGAGTTGCCCATTCTTAGGTCTTGGCAAAATCTTAGCATTTCTTAATGGCTCCCGAAATTCTCCGCTCCAGTTGATAACTTCATCTTCGTTAAGTTTTAGTAACAATTCAAATTTTTCTTCAAATAACGCTTCATAATCACGAACTTTATAGCCCAATAAGTCGAAAAGTCCTATACGAGACGCACGACCAGCAACGATTTCAGCACGACCGTCTGAAATCAAATCGATTGTTGCAAAGTCTTCAAACACTCGAACAGGGTCCGACGTACTAATAATGGTAGATGAACTGGAGATTTTTATCTTTTCTGTCGCTTGGGCAATGGCTGATAAAACAACTGAATGTGCCTGAGTGGCAAAGTATTCTTGATGACTTTCTCCCACACTAAAAACATCAATCCCTGCTTGTTCAGCCAGTTTAGACAACTCTATAATTTCGTGAATCCGTTGTTTTGCTGTTATAGACTTTCCTGTACTGGGATTTGGGATATGATCTCCCAATGTATAAAGACCAAATTCTAGTCCTTTGCTTTCGTCGATTCTATATTTCTCCACATTAATCAGCCTTTCTATATATAAAGTTGTTCCGTTTCATGTCCCTATACTATTATACCTATAATTCTCCTATTAATAAGTACGCACTTTTAAGTGGTATAATATACAAAAGGATACTAAGGAGAGATGATTATGGAAATAGAACCCGAATTATGTCGTGTGGAAGATGCTTTAGGTATATTAGTTGGTAAGTGGAAACCAGTCATATTATTACACTTATTAAAGCATGGTACACAGAGATTTAATGAGCTAAAAAGAAGTATTCCTGGAATCACACAAAAGATGTTAACCAATCAGTTAAGAGACTTGGAGGAAGAAGATATAATTAAGCGTGTAGTATACCCTCAGGTCCCACCCAAAGTCGAATACTCTATTACGGAATATGGAAGGAGCCTAGAACCAATTCTGAATGCGATGCATGAATGGGGAACTAATCACACATTACATAAGAATCAAAAAGAGAAAAATCAAATGTAAGAGATATTCAATGAACTTTACAATAATATTATTATGTAAACTAACTATTAGATGTCATCTATCAGAAGATTTGTTATAATAACTAAAACATAGAAGAAAGAGGTAGATTTCATGTTTACATATAATATTGACGATAAGTTAAAGTTAAAAATGCTCGATTTACGGGACAGTGAACATTTGTTCGATTTAACAGTGAAGTCAAAAGATACACTTAGGGAATGGTTACCATTCATCGATTATACGAGGGAAGTGAATGATACAAAAAGTTTTATCCAATCAACGATGAAACAATATAGTGAAAACAATGGATTTCAAGCAGGTATCTGGTATGGGGACAAAATTGCAGGGGTCATTGGTTTCCATAAAATTGATTGGAATAATAAATCCACGAGTATTGGTTATTGGCTCGGGAATGACTATGTTGGAGCAGGGTTAATGACAAAATCTGTCCAAGCCTTTGTCAATTATGCACTGAATGATTTGAATTTAAATAGAGTGGAAATACGTGCAGCAGTTGATAATAAAAAAAGTAGGGCAATACCTGAAAGGCTTGGTTTCACAGAAGAAGGGTGTGTACGTCAGGCAGAATGGCTATACGACCATTATGTTGATCATATCGTTTACGGAATGCTAAGAGGGGATTGGAACTCCCAAAAAATCTAAAAATAAGAGATGAATAACCTTGATAAATTATTCGATTAGAAAAATTTATCAAGGTTATATTTGCATAGATGCTCAATGGAAGTTGTATGTATAGTAATCTTGGGCATGAACTACTTTAAAACCGATCGATTCGTACAGGCCAAGTGCATGAGCATTTTTAGTTTCTACTTCTAAATGAACAGAATATCCCATTCCAGATTGTTTCTTGACTACCTTTTGCAATACTTTTCGACCAATGCCCTTACCTTGGTACTCAGGTAGGATTGCAAATCCATAAATCCAAGCCTCGCCATTTTCGCTCTTTATCCGAATGTTTCCTACTGTTTCATCATTTACCTCTATCATAAACATAGCGTTGTTGGCATCCCCGTTTATTCTACTTTCGGTAGCTTTTGCATCTTCCTCTGATAAACCGAATGCTTCCATAGATAAGCGGACACGCATATCTGAATCCGTTGTTGTAGCAGGACGCAATTTAAAGCCTTCTACTTCTTTCAACATTTGTTCTTGCCACTGCATTTGATGTTCGGTGAATCCGTAAATAGCCCCTTGTTCACCCAAAAAAGCTTTGGCAGCTATAGAACTTGATGGAGTATTTAATAAGATTTTGCTAAATGATTTTTCTTTTGCAAGAGCCATACCTTCCTGAAATAATCTAGTGAAATGTTTTTTTCGTCGTTCTTGGGGTTTCACCATTCCACATACTTCGACTGTGGATCCAAAAGGATACAAACCTAAAAAAGCGACAAGCTCTTCTTGTTCATAATGGAGTAGATCAAGCCTAGACGCTCCTCGATTTCTTAACATTTCCCAATTCAATTTCAATTGAATATGGTCATATGCTTCACATTCCTTTTGAAGCCTTTCAATATCTTCCAATTCTTTGCTTGTTAACATGTTTTTCCCCTTTGCTGATAGCTGATTTGTAAAAATAACTTCCTTTTTAGTTTACATTAGTCACTCATCAAAACATAGTGGATTATTTACCGAAGTGTCGTATCGAGCCTTGCAACCATAATATAAGGATATTGATTGGAAATGAAAAGGGGGATTTCCTTGGTAAAAAAAGTGCTTTTATTCGGGGACATCGGGATTGATGATACCGTTGCATTAATATACGCAAGCTTAAATGAGGAAGTAGAAATTGTTGGTATAGTTGCAGATTACGGGAATGTATCAAGGGAAGATGCCGTGTCAAATATCCATTATTTAATCAGATTGTTTAATTTCCCTAAGGTAATCCCTGTAATACGAGGGGCAGAGGTGCCATTAACCGGTGAACAGCCTACTTTTTATCCCGAGATTCATGGAGAGCACGGACTTGGACCAATCATACCAGATGATAATCATGAAATAAAAATAGAAAACTTTTTAGAAATCGTGAATATAATTGAACAATATAAGGATGAGCTAGTAATTGTTAATATCGGTCGACTAACATCTCTTGCCACAATGTTTATCCTTTACAAGGAGTTAATGAAGAGTGTGAAAGAATTTTATATTATGGGTGGGGCCTTTTGGATACCTGGAAATGTCACAACGGTAGCTGAAGCTAACTTTCATGGGGATCCTTTTGCCGTAAATATTGTCTTGACGTATGCAAATAATGTCACGATTATCCCTTTAAATGCTACCCAAAAAGCAATTGTAACACCTGGAATGGTTGACTATATAGATCAATTTGGGAAAACAAAAATCCTCAAGCCATTAATGGAATACTATACACGTTTTTATAAAGAAAGAGACCCATCTTTAGAGGGAAGTCCTGTGCATGATGCGCTAACCCTCATGGCAACGATTCTTCCTGAGATGTTCAGCTATGAAAAATATCCAGTTACAGTTGTTGATGAACTAGATGGGCCTGCAAGAGGTCAAAGTATTGCAGAAACTCGTCAATATGAGAAACAAAACGGCGAAAAGACCCACCGAATTGCATTTGATATCAATTATGGGAGGTTCTTTCATAATTTCTTATCTGTTATGACAGGTCAACCATTAAATAATGTTAATTGAACTGGATAGGGAATTACTAGTTGCCTTACACTCGTCCCTACTCAAAAACTCCATTTCTTAATATAACAAAATCTACCTTAACGTTTACTTTCATATTGTTATACTTTGTATGCCATTTTTCTTTTGTTAGATTTGAGTTTCTAACTGAGCTTCTATATTTCATTCCAAACCCAAATATATCTGAATCGACTTCTTGGGTATGAGCAATCACCCTGGATATTTCCCTAGAGAGGTTTTTACTAATCGCTTTTTCAAGCTTGGCAACTATTTTGGGATCACCTAAATTAACATCCGGATTAATTTCTAATAATCTGCCTTTCAATTTTAGACTCAAATCAAATTCTGGTGTGGAAGCATTGACTAATTTCAATTCCCTTTTTGAATGTATAGCATCTAATGCTATAGGGATCTTGCTAGGGGCGTTTTCAACTAATTCAGAGGAGAAATCCTCTTCCTTTAGGATAGCTTCGAATATTCCTGCCTTGAAACTATCTCTAACAACCTTTACGTAAAAGCTATCTTGAACAGGAAGAGTACCTACCATTTTGCCTTCTTTAAATAGGGCGATTCCACTTAATGCGACAAGTTCTTCATCCCTTTTTAAAATTGGCATTGCAAAATCTTTTCCAACTGAATAATAATCATGTGCAATTTCATGAAGGGTAGGGGAAATCATATATTCTTGTTTCACGTTTTGTTCTATTAACTTATAGATATGTTGGCCTATATCATCAATATTCTTGTAGTCGTATGTAAGTAAGGGAGTTGTTTCTCCTTCTACCACGCCCATAAAGAGGCTATTACTAACATCAGCATTTTCTAACTGCATATCAATGTAAGATTGGAGATTATCTTTAGCCAACTCGTCGCCAAACAAAATGACCCTCATTTGACCTACCGTTACTTTTTTTGATAACTTTCGATTTGTTTTCATTCGATTACCTTTACTAGTTTCGTTCTCTGTGGTAATGACTTCCACATTGCTTTGAAATTCAGGGTTTACTTCGCGAATAACCGCGGTAGTCGATACTTTTTCCTCTGTCCCTTTATCGTAGCCAACCAAGGTAGTTAACCCGATCCTGTCGAGAATATTAGTTTCCGTACAACCAGCTAACAAACCAAATAAAAAAAGAAGAATGAAATAGGAACTAAACTTTCTCATTTTTTTTCTCCTTCTGTGATGTGAGTTTCTTTTTTAGCGAGGTGATGATAAATAGGAAAATTGGATACACGAATACGATATAAAAAGCTACCTGTCCAAATTGAGTGTTAATCGTATTTATCTGGGTACGAGTTTGAACTAGTAGTGTGGCAATGAGCATCAGAACAGAGAAAATCCAAACGAATTTCATTTCGCTTATTTTAACTAATCGTTTTACCCCACGGTAAGCAGACCATAAATAAAGACAAAGATTTGGTAATATAATCAACATCCAAAAACAAACAGCAACAAACTCAAATCGCTCCATAAAAGGAAAACTAATAAAACTGAATAATGTTAAGGTCGCCCAGATTGTTCTAAGTAGTTTTCCCTCGCTGTAATAAGTAATCGAAACCATCATCACAGATAAATAGATTATTGTTGATGCTAATAATCCTAGATGAACATGCCTTTTTACATTTTTTTTGTCTTTTATGAATGGATAAATCACATTTAGAATTTCGAAGCCAATAATGGTAAAAGTCATAGATTGGGCTCCTTTTAAAATGGAGACAAAATTTGTATCTAAAATAGGGAATAGACTTTCTGCAGTCGTAAACTTCATTGGAAATACGAGCATAGGAAAAATCCATAAAGCGAGGATGACGCTAAAAAAGGAAACACCTACAATAACGCGAAGTCCCCCTGTAAACGCATACATAATAATAATTAGTAATGTAGCCGAAAGAAACCATGTGCTTAGACCTGGAAAAATCCATGCTTGAATAACTTCAATGTAATTTCTTAAAACAGAGAAGAATCCAACGAAACAATAGACTACATAAATGGCGTTTAAAAAATTTCCTAACCATTTTCCGTAAATATCTTGATGGATTCCATACAGATCATTAGAACCGTATATTTCTAGTGTTTTAATCATACAAAAAGCGACGACATGAGAAGCAAGACCCGCTAGGAGAACTGAGATCCAGGCGTCATGTCTTGCATCTTGATACACAATACGTTGAAAACCCTGTATTCCTACTCCAACTTGAGCACTGTGAATTACAAAAAATAGCAAATAAGCATTAATCATCTCTTTAGGGCTAAGTCGTATAGGATTGTTCATTCATTTCACCTTCAGTTCAACTTTTTTCAGGATTTATAGGTTCTGGTTGATGCTTATCTTCATCAGCAGGTCTTGTAATGATAGGTCTTTTTGCTGTAAGTGGTAAAGGCATTCTAATAATGCTATCTCGCATATTTTTCAACCTAGGGGGATAAAAAGGGGCCATATAAGGAGCACCCAAGCTAGATTGACGTAAGAGATGAATGAGTATAAAACAAAAGGCGAGCATAATTCCATAAAAGCCCCAATATCCAGCTAATATAATAATTGGGAACCGAATAAGTCGTATCACATTTCCCATCATATAACTTGGTGAAGTAAAGGAGGCCAAGGCACTTAAGGCAATAATGATAAGTAATATATTACTTGTAATTCCAGCTTGAACAGCAGCAGTACCTATTACGATACCACCTACGATACCAATGGTTTGTCCAATCTTTGTTGGTAATCGTGCCCCAGCCTCTCTAAGCAACTCAATGATAAATTCAAGAAGTAATGCTTCAAATACGGGTGGAAAAGGTACTAGAGCCCTAGACTCACTTAAAGGCACCAAGAAGGCCTGAGGAATTACTTCGTAATGAAAGGTTAATGCTCCTACATAAAACGGTGTTAAATAGATGGAAATAAAGAATGCAGCAAATCGTAATAATCTTACAAACGTAGCAATTTGCCATCGCAGGTTTTGATCTTCTCGACTTTGAAAAAATTGCGTAAACGATTGAGGGCAAACAATTGCCATTGAACTGCCATCTACTAGGAGACCCAATTTCCCGTTCAAAAGACTATCGCAAAACCTGTCAGGTCTTTCAGTTAGTAGCATTTGCGGGAAAACGGACATCGAGTTATCGTCAATCATTTCTGCTAGTACTGCACTATCAATTAATGCATCTATATCTAGATCTTTGACTCTTTGACGTAGCGTATTAACCATTTGATCTGAGGCAATGCCGTTCATATATAGAAGCGAGATAGAGGTATTTGTACGCTTTCCAACTTTAATTTCCTCATTACAAAGATCAGGACTCACTATATAACGACGGACTAACGAAATATTTGTTGAAAGACTTTCATTAAAACCGACCTGTGCTCCAATTACTTGTGATTCATTTTCCGGAGCCGACAAACTTCTCGACTCTCGGGTGGCGATATTTGCTAAAATGATTTGTGAAAACCCATCCAAATGGATAAGGACACACCCAATTACGATTGATTCTATTATTTCATCTAATTGATTAGAGCTACTTACCTGGGGTACGGTAAGAAAGCTCATAATGGTTTCTGGTGATTCTATTAATTTGTCCTGTAAATTAGATATGATATGATCATTCAAAGTCTGCCCATTTACTAAATTATCTATATAGATAAGGGTAATGTTTGGCGGAATAGATTTAACGATTAAATCAGATGGATCATGTGTGGCATTTTTTATTGACTGAATAAAATTACTTTTTAAAGGAGAAATCATGCCTACATGTTCTTTAGTTGTTTCTATTTTTACTGGAGTTTGTTTTTTATTGAAAGGTAGTTTAAATTTCATCTTGAATAGTAGGCTCCTCTCATTTGTTGCTTAGTTTTCCTATGTTGAATGGCTTTAAATCATGGATCAATTCAACTAATGGAATAAAATCTTCCTAGACAGGAGATTCATTTTATAGAATAGGCTTTAAAAGAAATATCTATACTTATGTCATGAATTTTCAGCAAGATTAGCGCAATTATTGGGAACTTAAAAACGAGAAAGGAGTCGGGGAGCTATCGATTAAAAATGCGACTGCCACCGGAGCAGTCGCATTTTACCTTATAGTAATGGGGCGTTTTTTCTCGCTAAATAACAATGCACCACTAGGACAGGTAGTAATGACTCTTTTAACATCTTCTTTAAGTGCTGCATCAGGAAATATCCACGGTTTTCTATTTACATTAAAGGATGAAGGTAAATATTTTATGCAATTGGCTGCATGTGTACATTTTAGAGGGTGAAAAAAGACATCTACTTCTTTCCCATAATATTTTTTGTATCCTGCATCCATTAAAGCTGTCTCAAAGTCATCCATAATCGTCCTCCAGCGGATGTTAGACTTCTATCATTATAGGTAGGATCATCGGTTTGCGTTTTGTACGAGAATATAAAAGTTGTTCAACCGACTTTTTTATATTTTGTTTTAATACACGCTGATTCCTATTCTTGTCTTTCATTTTACTAATGGTTGCACGTACGGTTTGATTTACCTCACTTATAAGCTCGCCAGATTCTGGTCCATACACAAATCCGCGTGAAATAGTATCTGGACCAGAAATGATTTTGCCTTGTGATTTACTAAGGGTTGTGACAATGACTAACATTCCATCTTCCGACAGTAATTTCCGATCACGTAAAATAATTTCTCCAACGTCCCCAATTCCAAATCCATCTACGAAAACGTTACCTGCTTCCACGCTGCGTGTTTGAATAGCTGTGCTATCCATTATATCTACGACATCTCCATTATTTACTATAAAAATATTCTCTTCTTTCACTCCAACCGATTGTGCTAATAACCGGTGCTGGTGAAGCATTCGATACTCCCCATGGATTGGTACAAAGTATTTAGGCTTCATCAAAGTAAGCATAAGCTTTAACTCTTCCTGGCAGGCATGTCCCGATACATGAAGGCCTGTTACATTACCAGAACCATAGATTACCTTTGCGCCAAGAAGAAATAAATTATCGATGATGCGAGAAACACCTCGCTCGTTCCCAGGTATAGGGCTCGCAGCAAAAATAACCGTATCGTCTGGAAGAACGTCTACTCCTCGAAAATTAGAGCTTGCTAAACGTGCTAGTGCAGCCATTGGTTCTCCTTGGCTTCCTGTACAAAGAATAACGACGTTCTCAGGTTCCATTAAACTTACTTCACTAGCTTCTATGAATAATCCTTCTGGAGCTTCTAAATAACCTCTTTCTATTGCTACAGCGACGACATTGATCATACTACGTCCTAGTAAGGCAATCTTTCGATTTGTTTTAATCGCAGCATTTATAATTTGTTGAACTCGATGGACATTGGAGGCAAATGTTGTGATGAAAACTTTACGGGTAGCACGTCTAAATGATTCTTCAATATGATCTGCTACTTTTAGTTCGGAAGGGGTGGAACCTGGCCTTTCTGCATTTGTACTTTCAGATAAGAGCAGTAACACCCCTTTTTCACCGAGCTCTGCCATTTTATGAATGTCTGGTGCTTGTTCATCAACAGGTGTCCAATCAAACTTAAAGTCACCCGTATGTACGACTGTACCCAGTGGTGTATGGAATGCTATCCCTAAACAGTCGGGGATACTGTGACTCGTTTTAAAAAATGTAGTCTCGATTGTACCAAAGCTCAGTTTTGAATCTGCATTTATCATCACTAGCTGCGTTTGTCTAAGAAGACCATGCTCTTTTAGCTTAATCTCAATAAGCCCCAACGTTAAATTTGTAGCATAAATAGGTATATCTAATTGTTTTAGGAAGTAAGGGATACCTCCAATATGATCTTCATGTCCATGCGTTACAATCATTGCTCGAAGCTTTTCCTTGTTTTCTTGTAAATAAGAGATATCTTGGATGATCAAGTCTATTCCTAATAGTGTTTCATCTGGAAATTTTGAGCCGCAGTCAATTACCACAATATCATCTGCAGACTGTAATACATACATATTTTTTCCGATTTCGTTTACACCACCAAGTGCGAAAATCGATAACGTCTGATCTTTTGTAGTCAAATTATTTTTCCTCCACTTCCAATTCATATTCAAAGTATTGCCTTTTATATTTCGTTATATGTAAGAAACTTTTTTCTATAAAAGGAGCAGCCCATACGCAATGCATAATTTAGGGCAATAAGCATATGCTTAAAAAGTGTAGAGAATAAAGGATTGGGTAGGTGATAATTGTGGATGATAAATCATCACCAAAAGGTGGAAATAGTAAAAATGAACAGTTAAACCGATTCCGTGTACAAAATAAAGGAAAACCACTAACGACGAATCAAGGAAGAACAATATCAAATGATCGGGAAATATTAAAAGCCGGTGTACGTGGACCAACATTACATCAAGATTGGCACTACTTTGAAAAGATGACACACTTTGTACAGGAAGAAGCCCCCGAAAGAACTGTCCATGCAAGAGGTTATAGTGCCTACGGGGAGTTTGAATGTTATCAGTCGATGAAACATGTGACTAGAGCCTGCTTTTTAGAGGAACCTGGGAAAAAGACGCCGCTAACTATCCGTTTTTCAACCGTGCAAGGGCCAAGGGGTTCCTATGATACGGCTAGGGATTTACGATGTCAGGGCGTAAAGTTTTATACAGAGCAAGGAAATTATGACCTGACAACAATCGCAATGCCTGTATTAATAAATCAAGATCCAATGAAGTTTCCGGATGTAATGCATGCGTATCAAGCGAAGTCGGATGATGATATACCAACTGCTACCGGTGCACATGACCGTTTTTGGGACTATGTAGCAAACAATCAGGAATCGATTCATATGGTGACATGGATCATGTCTGACCGTGGAATTATAAGAAGTTATCGAATGATGGAATCATGGTCTATAAATACGTATTTATTTGTCAATGAAGAAGGTGTAGCAACCTTTGTGCGTTTTGTTTGGAAACCTGTTCTAGGTGTCCATTCCTTCCTGCAGGATGAAGCACTGAAAATTGGCGGGCTGGATCCGGACTTTCACAGGAAAGATTTAAGAGAAGCAATTGACACGGGGTTTTATCCAGAATATGAGCTAGGTGTGCAGTTAATTCCGCTTGAGGATGAATTTAAATACGACTTTGATATTCTTGATCCTGCTAAGTTTTGGCCAGAAGAACTAATCCCTGTTCAATTAGTAGGGAAGATGACATTAAATAGAAATATTGATAATTACCATACCGAATCAGAACAGGTTGCATTTAACCCTGCAAATGTCGTACCGGGAATTGATTTTTCTAATGATCCCGTGTTACAAGGAAGATTAGTTGCCTATCATATGGCACAAGTGCATCGAATTGGAACGAATTTTCAAGAATTACCGATCAACAAACCAATTTGCCCATTTCATAATAATCAGCGACGTGGTCCTATGAGATTTCGAATTGATGTAGATGAGGTGAACTATCATTTAAATTCATTAGCGAATAATACTCCTTACGAAACACCTCCTGAAGAAGGAGGGTATGAGCATTATCCAAAAAAAGTGGAAGGGTACGTAGTAAGAGCCCTAAGCAAATCCTTTAATGATTTCTTTTCACAAACTAGAATTTTTTGGAATAGTTTGACGCCTATTGAAAAACAACACACGATAGAAGCATTCAGCTATCAGCTCGGTAAAGTAAAAAGTGAATCAGTCCGCCAGCAAAATGTCGACTTGTTGGTCAATGTAGATCAAGACTTGGCTTATATTGTTGCTGATAATATTGGAGTTGCACGTCCTAGTGGTTCACATGTACCTGTATCTACTAGTTATCCTTCTCTTAGTCAATATAGTACACCTAGCTATGCAGTTACGCAAAAAGTAGGTGTCTTGATTGGTAATGGATTTGACGGGCAAGAAGTAACAAGTGTACTTAATTTCTTACAGCAAAATGGAGTTATTATTGAGATTATCAGTGAAAGGCTGGGAACAGTCACTGGAGCAGACGGAACAACAGTCAATGCCAATAAGACTTTCCTTACTTCAAGCCCTTATTTTATAGATTGCGTTTATGTCGTTGGAGGAAGTAGCGAAAATCAAGCAAAGTTTAAACAAGATATGAAGTATTTCGTAAGTAACGCATATAAACATTATAAACCAATTGGTGTTGCCTCAACAGGACAGTCTTTTATAAAAGGGACCGATAAAAATAACTTAGCAGGTGTTGTTTTTGCTACAAATAATTCTAACTTTAGTAATGATTTTGTCGCTGCAATCGCTCAGCAACGCTTTTGGGATAGAACATGACATGAATATAAGTTTTTGAAGTGAACTACCAACATATTTACTCTTTAATAATAATATAAACCGATTTTTCCTTCTAATTGGAAAAATCGGTTTTTCATTTTTATATTTGGCAACGACAGCGCTACTATAATTAAAGAAAAAATGAATACAACTGTATCTATCGGGTAAACTAAATCAAGTTATTTGGTGCATGGTAGATGAATAGGAGAATGATGATGGATTTACAACTAGTTTGGCATACACTTTTAATTTTTTTCTTTGGGACATTATTATTAAGAATTAGTGGAAGAAAGTCAATTTCTCAAATGACTATTCCTGAAACCGTCATTATGATTGCAATAGGAACTTTGCTTATAGAGCCGGTAACCGGACGTGGTCTATGGGTGACATTTGGTGTTTCCACCATATTAATCCTAGCTCTACTGATTACCGAATATATTCAATTGAAATTCGATAAAGCGGAGTCTGCTATTTCAGGTAAAGCAGTTATAGTCATTGAAAACGGGATTGTAAATGAAAAATCCTTAAAGAAATTACGTTTATCTGTGGATAAATTGGAAGCCCGCCTTCGACAAGTCGGAATTACTACAATTAATGATGTCCAATACGCAACATTAGAATCTAGTGGACAATTGGGGTATACATTAAAATCTGAAAAACAACCTGCCACAAAGGCTGATATTCAAAAACTGATTCAATTGATTCAAAATGGGCAAATGGATCTTTTCACTGACAAAGCATCCACTGAGGACAATAATTTTATCGAAATTTTACACGAAAACATTTCCAATGAATCTAATCATTTACAGCTAAGGGAAACAGTTTATGTCTGTTTTCTTTTTTTGTCTATAGGGTATAACAGAATTTAAGAAACCAAGTGCCTTAGTTTACGTGGAGAGTGATCTGATGAAGAACAAAGCGTTCAGTATTATTTATGAGGTTTTTGTCTTTCTATTAATTTTATTGTATTTAACTATAATTATCGCAGGATATACAGGAAGTGAAATTTTAGAAGCTAAACAAATTAAGTGGATAGATTATAGTTTTATAGTTTATTTTTTCATTGAATACTTAGTTAGACTTTCTTTTGCTGCTGATAAATGGAAGTTTATAAAAGAGAATATTTTTGACCTAATTGCACTTATTCCTTTCGATGCATTTTTCAAAGTTGCTCGTTTAATGCGCTTATTACGTTTAGTTCGTATGATGAAAATCTCTAAAACAGTACAAGGAATTTTCAAATCTGGTGGGTTAAACTATATCTTTCTTTTTACTTTTCTAGTTTTGACCTGGGGAGCTGCAAGTAATTTTATATTAGAAAAAGGGCATAATCCGAATATTAATAGTTTCCTAGATTCAATTTGGTGGGCAGTGGTAACAGTTTCAACAGTAGGATACGGAGATATATCTCCCGTGACAATGGGAGGAAGAATTATAGCAGGGATACTTATGTTAGTTGGAATTGGATTAATCGGCTCGATTACAGGGAGTATGGCAATGTATTTTTCAAATTTGGAACGTACAGTGGAGAAGGACGACATGCCAATGGAAGTGGATGAAGATGATTTCACCCCTTATATTACTCGACGATTAGCGAAGATCGATACTCTGGATGAAGAGGAGCTAGAGCATCTTATAGCATCTATTAGAATTCGTTACAAGCAAAAAGGAGCATCTCAAAACGAAGAATTACCAAATAGTACAATGGGAGGTGCAACAAATGATATGCAAAAGATGTATGGGGACAGGAAAGATTAAAATATTCCTGCCCTTACCAATGGAAATAAAGTGTCCAGTTTGTAATGGTACGGGAAAAAGGTAAAATGATTAGCTAGTTGTTTCATGAAATTCAATATTAACCATTTTTTCTGTATCAGTAGTATACGTAATTCTGACTAATACACCGAATTCATGGTTGCTATCTTTTAACCATAGCTTAAACTTTTCCACAGTCGAGCCTTCTTTTGATTCGCTTTCTTCATGGAGATAGTCAATAATTTTGGCATTGGGATACTTTAATTGTGTTTCTTTAATAGCAATTTTCCCCCATTTAGCGTAGGAAGGTTCTTCTAGTTGTGCGAAATTATGAGTGGAAGAAAGCGGGTATATTATACTGACTATAAATAGAAGTCCTAGTGAAATAAATGTCTTTTTCATGAAACTCAGCTCCTTTTTTATAGAGTGAGTATTTTTCATTAAATCATCCCAAATAAATATCTTTTTTGATACATACTGAAAAACGAAAAAGTATAGTTATCAAATATAAGGGAAACTTAACAACATTGACATTTTGAATGGAGGGCAACTATGATTTTGCATAGGCGGACAAAACATTTTCTTTTTATAATAGTTAGTATGGTATTTATAACATTGGGGAGTTTCGTAATTATTACTTTTGCCAAGCCTAATAAGGATGATCTTTATAAAAAAATTGAAACCTACAGCGAGCAACATACAGTAGAGCCGGTAGATGCTAAGGTAGATAAAGTGTGGAAAGCAATACCAGGTTATAATGGTTTAACTGTAAATATCAAAGCGAGTTATAAAAAAATGAAAAAAGATAATATATTTGATATAAGTAAAATCGTATATAAAGAAATACCGCCGAAAATCCATTTGGACGATTTAGAACCCCAACCGATTTACAGAGGAAATCCCCATAAAACGATGGTAACCTTGCTAATTAATGTTGCCTGGGGTAATGAGTATATCCCACCAATTCTTAAAACATTAGAAAATCAGGAAGTCAAGGCGACATTTTTCTTTGACGGCAGTTGGGTAAAGAATAACCCAGATCTTGCTGAACTGATTTATAAAGAGGGTCATGAAATTGGCAACCACGCATACAGCCATCCGGATCTTCAAAAGCGTTCCAAAGACGAGACAATGGAAGAAATAAAAAAAACGAATGACGTAATCCAGGCGACGCTCGGTATAAAACCTTTATGGTTCGCACCACCAAGTGGAAGTTTTAATCAGGAAACGATTAATGTCGCGCACGAGCTGAATATGAAAACAATACTATGGACAGTTGATACGGTTGATTGGAAGAAACCTTCCCCTTCTGAAATGGTAACTCGTGTCGTCTCGAAAGTAGAAAATGGTTCAATGATCCTTATGCATCCCACACAACCTGTTGCCGAAGGGCTGGATTCTATGATAGCGGCTATTAAAGCAAAGAAGTTTAAGCTGGGGACCGTGAGCGATTTGATGAGTGAAAAACGGGTTGATTAGCGTGTTGAGAATACCATGAATGTCGTATTCTAATTGCAAAGGGATACAGTATATAAAGTTAAGTAGAGAGGCTCGACGTATAGTCATAGGCGATAATTCATGATATCGTACGAAAACGACATGGCACTCGAACGTTTGTATGGTATAATATGAAAATAATAGATAGGTAACTCAAGGGTGGTTGGCTCACTCCCGTTCGAAAGGGGGTGGTGCCGGTGACAGTATTTGAAACATTGATGTTCGCAGTAGCATTTGCAGCATTGATCGTGTCAGTTCTTTCATTTAACCATAAAAAATAACCCATCCTTGAGTTAGCGCCCGGATGAGTTATTTCTACCTTATTCAGCCAATCCCTTTGAGGGGACCTACTGTTATATTTGACCGTTTGGTGCTACAACACCAAGCGGTCTGTTTTATTTTACTCAGATATTTCCTTAATTATACGTTTAAATTGTTCATTTATCAAGTTACTAGTTTAAGAACACTGTAAGATGTTATTAAAGGGTCTGCTGGTCCCAGAATAAATAGCACTTTTTTTGATTTAAGGAACATTTGTTTGTATAATGATAATAAAGCTAATCTGGAGGGATGGAATTTGCCTAGAAAAAGGGGTATAACAGACCGACAAATTATTGAAATGTATAAAAGTGGTATGACCCATAAAGAGATGGAGCCAATTATTGGGTTAACACCGGGTGCGGTTTTGAATGTGATACGAAAACATCAGATCCCATTAAATAGAAAACAACATGCTGGAAGACCTCGCAAGCACACAGTCAATGAAAACTACTTCAAATTATGGTCGCATGAAATGGCTTGGGTTTTGGGAATGTTAGTGACAGATGGTCATGTGAATAAGAAATACCATAGTATATATTTTTCACAAAAGGATGAAAGAATACTGAGGCTAATAGCAAAATACATGGAGGCTGACTATGTGTTAGCTCCTTATGGAAAAACTAAAACAACTCCCACACTAATTATCAATTCAAAGATTATGAAAGAGGATCTTGCTTTATTAGGTATCGTTGCTAATAAATCGCTAACCATTCCTTTTCCTAAAGTACCAAATGAATATTTGTCTTCATTTGTTAGAGGAGTGATTGATGGGGATGGATGGGTACAAGATAGAGGGTACGTAATGAATGTAACTACTGGAAGTATAAACTTTGCTGAAGGTCTTAAATCCGTATTCCAATCGTGGGATTTAAGAACAGAAATTACAGAAGAACTTAGTCTGACTAACAGAATCATATACCGAGTGTGGGTTAAAGGTAAAAATGATCTTCCAAAACTTGCGAAAATAATTTACGAGCATTCTACAGACAATTACAATTATGTTAAAAGGGAAAGACTAACACAAAGGTTAAAAGAAAAGGAGACGATATATAATGTGGAAAGTAGTTAATGGAAGATTAATACAGTCGAAAGATGAATCAAGAATAGAATTTCGAACGAATATAAGTAAATCTATATTAAACACTTTAAAAAAGCTAGCTGAGGAGCATAACACACATCAAAATTATTTGTTGGAAAGTGGTTTAAAACAGGTATTAATTAATGACATGATTGATTTTAAAAAAGAATATAGACCAAAAGATCGTATACAATATAAAACAACTTATGATTGTGAGTTGCTTGAAGAAGTGAAAAAGTTTGCAAAGAAACATCATTTATATATAAATGATGTAATCGAATATAGCGTTCAATTTATCCAAATTACAGATAGTAAAAAATCTAATCATCGTTATAGAATAGAGAGAGAGGGTGAATAATTTTAACATTCCAAGAAACGCCGTGGTCATAATATAAATTATATTGAGCTGCGTTTCATTGAATAAGTATACTTGAAATAGTGAGATATTAGAAAAAAATACAATCTTTTCTGAATTATATTATGTATGTTTTATTTACGTCGTTCTAGAATTAAGGCAATTTAAACTTTGCAATAATTGCATCGAGATTTTCTGTTATACCTTGCTCAAATTTTCTGCGTAATTACTCTAGTTGTATTTAAAAAGTTTTTCCATTACCTTTTAGCTGTTTTTTATTAATAAAGTCTTGTTTTAAATGCTAAGTACTTATATATTCAGAAATATAAATAAGTATTTTGTGAAAAATAATACTGTGAAAAGAGTGATTGCTTTGATAACTAACTATACACTTCTTCCTTCCCGTTATCGTCAGTTTAGGGTCATTTATATAATAGCTATTGTTGTGGTAATTATATTGGGTTTAATTTCCAGAAAATATAGTCATCTCTTCCCTTTCTTTATTGCTCAGAATGCTGGTGATATATTGTGGGCTACAATGGTATATTTGGGGTTCCGATTTTTACTTATACATAAAAGCATTAATATAGCCATTTTGCTCAGCTTTGCTTTTTGCTATGGCATTGAATTCAGTCAGCTATATCAAGAGGACTGGATCAATAAGATTCGACATACAACGCTAGGAGCATTAGTCTTAGGAAAAGGTTTTCTCGTTGTGGATCTGATTCGATATACGGTAGGAATTATAGGTGCTGCTTTATTAGATAAGATGCTATGGAAGTTCACTAAACACAATTAAATTTTCTACGAAGCCCTCCCCACCAGAGTCTAGTTGCCGCATTTAATTTCATCAGTATTTCCTATTCTATTGGCTTGTTTTTCGGCATTAAGTAGTTTATTCTATTTCTTGAAATAATAAATGAACAAGGAGTGAGTTACATGGCGAAATCAGCTGCCAAACGAAAAAGAGCACATCAGTTACGCAATACGGGAAAAGATGTGACGGAGCTTCGAAATGAAATAGACTTTAGTATGCATGTAAGAACGACGAAAACGAAAAAAGAAAAATTGCAACAGCTTAATAACAAACATAAAAAGCATTTCCTACAAGGTGTATACCCCGATGGAAATGCTTTTTATATTGCTTAAATAATTTAAAACTTTTTACACTACGTGAACGCTTAATAATATTGCTAAATAAGCAGAAATTACGACTAAAATGCTCATTATAAATGAAAATATAGGAGGCATTTTTTTGAAAAAAGATAGAATACTTACGATTAAAAACAAAAAAGCTACAAACCCTAGCAATACACCATCAAATTCAGGGGTAAATTGAACGTTTAAACTAGGTTGAACAGCCCCATCGTAGAATAATGCAAATAAAGGGGAAATACCCTCAGAACTCAATATGTGAGCTAAATTACTAGGTGGGGATTGCTGGCTTAATGCAGCAGTAGCTGTGAAAATTAGTAAAATAATAAAAAATTCTATTCTTGTCCATGGTCTTGGGTCAAAATCCGCGTCTTTTTGAAGTTTTTTCTTCATTACAATACCATTAATAAATGCATATCCGATTAACGGGATAATAAGCAGATGCTTAATCAATAAACTTTGTCCGTACGAAAGCATCCAAGAATCTGGATAAGCACTCCATTCCATTGAAAAAGTCATTAAAGAAAGACCTGTAATAATGACAATGCTAAAACAATATAACGCAACTATATGAAACCATTTTAAAAAACGAAGCCAATTCTCTGTATTTGTGGAAAACCAACTGATTACCATTAAAACACCTACCCAAATGACGACGGAAGCAAAATGAGTAAAATGGGTTAGAAACCCTCTAACAGGATAAATAGAGCTTGCATGACTTGACCACCCTACTCCGCCAATTAAGACAAATAGCAGTATGATTCCGACGATCGAATAGATTGCAGCTGTTTTTCTATCAAAAAAGTAAATATATAAGCCTAGAATAAGAGTAATAATAGCCATGAATAACCACGATTTTCCGACTTCAAATGTGAAAATAATCGATTTCAATGATTGAAATAGACCGTAATCGTCATATAAAAAAATTACTAAATCGAGGAGTGGCATAAAAGAAAAAAGTATGATACCCGCCACAGCCCATATTTTTGCTGTTTTCGGAACAACTATCTTTGGTTTTAAATCTGCCGGAAATAATGTGAAAATATAGCTCCCCATTAACAAAGCGAAGCACATATATAAAAGTGCTTCGCTAATTGTTGTCAGAAAAAAAATCATTTATTTTTTTCTCCGTGTTACAAACCAAATAGCCGCAGCAAGAACAACAATTATTCCTATAATTAGCCCTGTCTTACCGTTTTTATTTTCTTCCGTTTCTCCAGCAGTTGATGTTGTTTCAGCTGGTTCTTCTTCCGTTACTTCCGGTTTTGCAATTTCCGTTTGTTCCACCGTTTCTGTTGCAGTATCCTCCACAGCCTCTTCTTTGATCGGAGCATTTAATACAAAGTCTACTTCTCCTTCAATTGGATGTCCGTCGATACCAACTATTTTCCAAACAATTTTGTATGGACCATTTTCAAGATTTTTTTCTTTAACAGTACCAGACATCACATTGTCGTTTACAGCTAAATTTTCTATTTCCATTGATTCATTTGCGTCATTTACTAATTTAAAAGAGCTAGTTTCTTCAATGTTTGTTGCATAAGTTAACGTTATTTCATTCAACGCCTCAGTTACCGTACTATCTTGTGCAGGGTTTGAGTTTTCTAATCCTGTGTGTGCAAAGGCTTGCGTACTAAATAAAAGTAGGCATGCGATTGTCATGAATATAATCTTTTTCATTTTTTTCCTCCATATGTGTATATTTATTAGCTTTCTGCCTATATATTTATACCATATAGTTATGAAGAAAGAATGAAGTTTGTCTTAGACGGACAAAATAAGAAAAGCATTTCGCAGAAGGTAAGACTACCTTATGGAAATGCTTTTTATTATTTTTTATTCATTTTGATCTTTTGTTTGTTTCCAAACTCTTGTCAGTTGACCATCTTTTTCTGTATCTAACACAAACGATCCATTTGAATAACGATCAGTAGAGCGAAGTGTGTTCATTTGAATTGTTTCTTGTAACCCTTTTTCTGTTTCTAAAACTAGTTCGTCTTCTTTATTTGTTAATAGAACCTCAAACACTTTATGAGGATTTGTTTTTAACTCTCGAAGAGTTACGACGCCTCGTTTGGCGCGTACGCCTGGTTCAATTTCCTTCAGTGCCATTTTCTTTACTGCACCACGATGTGTAACTAATGTAATATCATCCTGACTATTCATTGGAACGACATTTACACTAACCACATAGTCATCCTCTTTTAAACTAACCCCTTTTACGCCGCCTGTTTTCACTCCCGTAATTGGCACTTCATCTAATGAGAAACGAACAGAGTAACTGAAATGCGTCGTAAATAAGACTTCATCGGATGGTGCTACAAGTTGAGCAAGTATCAATTCATCATTCTTTTTCAAGTTTATTGTTTTAATCGGTCGAGTATATCGTTGTACAACGTAATCTGATAATAATGATCGTTTAATTTGTCCTTCTTTTGTAGCGGTTAATACACATAGATCTTGCTCGAATGAATCGATCCCAATGACATTTATTAACGTTTCATTAGTATCCAAAGGCACAATACTTGAAATATGCTGGCCCAAGTCCTTCCAGCGAATATCCGGCAACTCATGCACTGGCTGGTATATATAATTTCCTTTTGATGTGAATAAGAGTAGATGGTGCTGCGTATTGATTGAATCTTGATATAATAAATAATCCGAGTCCTTAATCGCAAAATCTTGCCCATTCGATGCGGTAAACGATCTTAAGCTCGTCCGTTTAATGTACCCATCTTTTGTTATTGTGACAATAACCTCTTCACTTGGAATAAGGACATCTAATGTCAATTTTATCTCTTCAATTTCGTCTTCTATAATTGATTTGCGTGGTTCAGCAAATTGTTTACGAACAACTAATAATTCTTTTTTTATCACTTTCATGAGCACGGATTCTTTTGCAAGAATATTCTCTAGTTCTTTTACTAGTGCATTTAGAGTTTCTTCTTCCTTTTGAAGTTCCGTAATATCCGTGTTTGTTAATCGATATAACTGTAAAGAAACGATAGCTTCAGATTGAGCCTCTGAAAAATCAAAAGTAGTAATTAAGTTATTTTTAGCATCTCTTTTATCTTTGGATGCGCGGATTGTTCGAATAACCTCGTCTAAAATAGATAGAGCTTTCATGAGGCCGGCTACAATATGCAGACGTTCTTTCGCTTTGCCAAGATCAAATGCTGTTCTTCGTGTAACTACTTCTTTTTGGTGACCAATGTAAGAATCTAATAATAACGGTAGTGTCATCATAGTTGGTCTCCGATTATGAATGGCAATCATATTAAAGTTGTACGTTACTTGCAAGTCTGTATTCTTAAAAAGAAACTGTAAGATACCATAAGCATCTACTTCTTTTTTCATCTCAATGACAATTCGCAAGCCGGTTCTATCTGACTCATCTCGAACATCAGCAATGCCGTCTAAACGCTTATCATGACGTTGTTCATCAATTTTTTTTACCAAGTTCGCTTTATTTACTTCAAAAGGTATTTCCGTTATAACAATTTGTTCCTTGCCGCCTTTAATCGTTTCGATTTCCGTTTTAGAGCGTACAACAATTTTACCTTTTCCAGTTTCGTATGCTTTTTTAATGCCATCTACACCTTGAATGATTCCTCCAGTTGGAAAATCAGGACCTTTAATGACAGTCATAAGCTCGTCTACAGTTGCAGCAGGGTTTTCCATACGCATTAATACGGCATCAAGTGCTTCGTGTAGTGCATGTGGGGGGATATCTGTAGCATAGCCTGCTGATATACCTGTAGAACCGTTTACAAGCAGGTTCGGAAAACGCGCAGGTAAGACGACTGGCTCTGAATCCGAATCGTCAAAGTTTGGTATATAGTCTACTGTATTTTTATTAATATCACGTAATAATTCATGAGAAATAGCAGAAAGTCTTGCTTCTGTATAACGCATTGCAGCTGGTGGATCACCATCAACCGAACCATTGTTTCCATGCATTTCCACAAGCATATGACGTAGTTTCCAGTCTTGACTCATACGCACCATTGCTTCATAAACGGAACTATCACCATGTGGATGGTAGTTACCGATTACATTTCCGACTGTTTTAGCAGATTTACGGAAAGGCTTATCATTTGTATTACCTTCATGGAACATAGCAAATAATATTCGACGCTGAACGGGTTTTAATCCGTCCCTCGCATCAGGTAGAGCTCGGTCTTGAATGATGTATTTACTATAACGTCCAAACCGATCACCTATCACTTCTTCCAGTGGTAAATCTTGATAACGTTCGGTTTGTGTCATACTAACTCATCCTCCGTGTGTATTCTTTCATTTTCTAAAATATTCGAATCATCTTCTAAACTAAAGTTAACATTCGATTCAATCCATTTTCGACGTGGCTCTACTTTATCACCCATTAATGTCGTGACATGTCTTTCCGCCCTTGCACCGTCTTCAATCGTTACTCTTATTAGTGTTCGAGTCTCTGGATTCATCGTTGTATCCCATAATTGGTCAGCATTCATCTCTCCAAGTCCTTTATAACGTTGGAGCATAAAGCCTTTACCGATTTTTTTTGAAGCGGCATCCAGTTCTTTTTCCGTCCATGCATATTGAAACACTTCTTTTTTGCCTAGCCCTTTATATACCTTATAAAGAGGGGGCAATGCAATATAAATTTTGCCGTGTTCGATCAACGGTTTCATATAGCGGTAGAAAAAGGTCAGCAAAAGCACTTGAATATGTGCCCCGTCAGTATCGGCATCGGTCATAATAACGACTTTATCATACGCGATATCAGCTATTTGAAAGTCCGCTCCGACCCCTCCACCAATTGCATGGATGATCGTGGAGATTTCCTCATTTTTCATAATGTCTGCAAGTTTTGCTTTTTCTGTATTAATAACTTTTCCTCGTAATGGCAGGATTGCTTGGAATGTACGGTCACGACCTTGTTTTGCTGAACCTCCCGCGGAGTCCCCTTCGACAAGATATAACTCATTTTTAGCCGCATTTCTTGACTGGGCGGGTGTTAACTTACCAGACAATAAAGTATCGGAACGTTTGCGCTTTTTCCCGTTGCGTGCATCTTCTCTAGCTTTCCGAGCAGCTTCTCTAGCTTGTTGTGCACGAATCGCTTTTCGAATTAAAGTAGCAGTTAACTCGGCGTTTTCTTCTAAAATATATTGTAGTTTTTCGGAAATAACCGCATCTACAGCGCTTCTTGCTTCACTAGTTCCTAATTTTCCTTTTGTTTGGCCTTCAAATTGCAAAATGTTTTCTGGAATTCGAACGGAAACGATCGCTGAAATTCCTTCTCGAATATCCGAGCCATCTAAATTTTTATCTTTTTCTTTTAATAAGCTTGTTTTACGTGCATATTCATTAAATACTCTTGTTAAAGCAGCCTTAGCACCTGTTTCATGTGTCCCGCCGTCTCTAGTACGTACATTATTGACAAACGATAAAATGGTTTCTGAGTAACCATCATTAAATTGGAATGCGAATTCTACTTCGATCTCTTCCTGCGCACCTTCCATGTAGAAAACAGGATGGAGCACATCTTTTTCCTCATTCAAATAAGAAACGAAAGCTTGAATGCCCGTTTCATAGAAAAAAACATCATGAGCACCCGTACGCTCGTCAAGCAGCTCGATTTTAAGTCCTTTTAAAAGAAATGCAGATTCTCTTAGTCTTTCGCATAAAGTTTCGTAATTATATTTGACCGTAGAGAAAATTGTGTTGTCTGGTAAGAAATGAACAGAAGTACCTGTTTCTTTTGTGGTACCAATTTCTTTTAACGTCTGTACTATTTTTCCCCCGTTTTCAAAACGCTGGATGAATTTCTTACCATCACGGTGAATGATTACTTCTACAAACGAAGATAATGCATTTACTACAGAGGCACCAACTCCATGGAGTCCACCACTTGTTTTGTAACCTCCTTGACCGAACTTACCACCTGCATGTAATACAGTAAAAATAACTTCTGCTGTCGGTATTCCCATTTTATGTGTTCCTGTTGGCATACCTCGACCGTAGTCACGTACTGTAATACTTTGATCTTCGTGAATCGTCACTTTAATATGGTTCCCGAAACCGGCTAAGCTTTCATCGACTGCATTATCTACTATTTCGTAAACAAGATGATGTAAACCACGCGCATCGGTAGAACCTATATACATACCAGGTCTCTTTCGAACTGCTTCTAGTCCTTCTAATACCTGGATATCGTCGTCACCATAACTCGTTAGTTCTTTATTTTTACTCAAATACGTTCCCTCCAAAAAAACAAAACATCTGTTCTTTATTCTCTATTTAGCGTACAAACAGATTATCATAATGTCAATAGTGTTCTGGAGCAAAGGCCAGAACTTAATTGTAAGTAATTATCATTTAGAATGCAATCTACTCAACTGTAGCATTCTCTGTGAGGATAGATTATTCCTTCTTTACATTGAACAAAACTAAGCGTACATGGTAAACTGAATTAGTTCAATATAATATTAGTTTCATAATCAAAGGAGCACACTATGACTATTATCATTTTACTTTTACTTGCCTATGTAATCGGGTCCATCCCTTCAGGTTTATGGATTGGAAAGTTATTTTATAATACGGATATTCGCGAGCATGGAAGTGGAAATTTAGGCGGAACAAATACGTTTCGAACACTTGGTAAAAAAGCTGGAATGATTGTGACGATTATGGATATTCTAAAAGGAACTGCAGCGACTCTATTAGGTTCCCTAGCAATATTCCAATCTGTCAATGTGCATCCTCTCATTCTGGGGATAATTGCAGTAATCGGTCATATGTTTCCGATTTTTGCTAAATTTAAAGGAGGCAAAGCAGTTGCGACATCCGGTGGTATTCTACTTGGATATAACTGGCCAATCTTTGTTCTTTTAATCGTTGGATTTTTTATCATTTTAAAGATCACTAAAATGGTATCCCTTACATCTATGTGTCTTGCTATCATAGCACTTATTTATTCAGTTGTTTATTATTTTACGATTGAGAGGGATTGGCCTTTAATTGTATTTGTATGCTTGATTGCTGTTTTTATTTTTTATCGACACCGTGCAAATATTACACGTATAAAAAATGGTACAGAGCCAAAAGTAAAATGGATTTAAAGAAAGGTGATTTGTATGAAAATCTTTATATCTCCAGAGGCAGAAATTTGGTTTCAAAATGAGATGGAAGCGGAAGCCGGCGATACAATTCGTTTTTACGCCCGTTATGGTGGATCGAGTGCTGTACAGGATGGATTTTCACTAGGCGTAACGAAAGATAAACCTTTTGAGCCTTCTGTAACGATAAAAATTGCAGATATGTTGTTTTTTATTGAAGAACGAGATGAATGGTATTTTGATGGCCACGATCTGTATGTTGACGTTGATCCCAAGCTAGAGGAACTTGCCTATACGTATAAAAAAGCGTGATTGCTTATCACGCTTTTTTTGTACATAATATCTCGTCTATTTAAACCGCTTCAGCTGATCGAGCAAACCTTCTTTTACCAGGATATCATATTCATGCTTTCCAAACAGATCAAAATGAGGATATGCTTCCTTATGGTCAATCCATTCTTCTTTCAAACCGTATTGTTTTCCCCACTCGATTAAAGTAGGCAGATTACTGCAACCTACTTTTGTAACCGTATTGCACCCAGGAAAACGTTTATCTATCCAATAATGTGTAAGAAAAGCTATTTTGCCATTTTGCACGTTACTTTTCCATTCATTTAGTTCATGTCGAGTTATGCCGAAAGCCATTATTCAGTCACCTTTGCAATTTCAACATATTTCGCATCCCACTCAGGATGAACTTTTTTTAGTGAAATCGGTCGAAAATTATCCTTTTTCACGACGACATGATCCGACGTGGCTGTCGAAGCAATAGAGCCATCCGCATGAACAATTTCATAACCATATGTAGTACGCAGCTTACCGTGATTTTCAATCCAAGTTTTTACGACCACGGTTTCTCCATATTTCACAGATGATTTATAATTTATATTCACATTCGTCACAGGCGATAAATAACCATCCTTTTCAAGTCCTGCATAAGAGAACCCTAAGTCTTTAATAAGCTGGGTGCGACCTATTTCTAGCCATATTACATAATTGGCATGGTATACAACACCCATTTGATCCGTTTCTGCATAACGTACTTCAATTTCTTTTTCACTAATAAACATATACATGTCACCTCTGTACTTATTATACAAAAAAAAGAGGTAAATTACTGAAAAGAAGACTATGATAAGTTTAAAGGTATTTAAAAAAATTTATATAATTAGTTTGATGACGAGAAAAATTTAATAATTAAGGAGGATTATTGAATGGTTAGTAGGATACTGAAAAAATTGTTTTCCGCAATATTGTCTACGCTAATTTTGTGTTTAGTATTAAGCTTTATAGGCTACACACCTAAAGGTGAACAAGAATCAGCCTCTTCCTATATGACGTTTATAGATTTATTTGTTTTATATTTTATATTTGCACTGCCGATATTTTTAACAGTAGGAATATTATTTTCGATGTTTGTTGATTTAAAAATGAAAAGTAAACTGGGAACCATTTTAAGCTATGTAATTGGTGGTGGGATCATTGGGTTTCTTTATTATATATTCATGGTGAGTATGCAAGCATATTCTCATATATTAAGTGAAGGAATTATATTATTCACAGCTGTAGGGGCATTTTCAGCTCTTTTGTTTTTCAGCGTTCAAGTCTTTTTAAACCTGTTTTTAAAAAAACTAAATCTTAGTTAGGCAATATAGCAACAAAAAAGCTGTAAATTCTTACTTTACAGCTAACTGTTGCAATTTCTTTTTATCAATTTTACCAACGTCTGTTCTTGGTAGTTCAGCCAAAACAAATACCATTTTCGGAACTTTATAGCCACCTAGTGTTTGCTTACAATAGTTTACTAAATCGGATTCAATAGATTCAGTTACTGCGTTACACGTAACAAAAGCAGTAACACATTCTCCCCATTTCTCGTCAGCTACACCGATTACCGCTGCTTCACGGACATTGGGGTGTAGGATCAGACACTGCTCCACTTCTTGGGGATACACATTCTCCCCTCCAGAAATAATAATTTCTTTCTTTCTACCAACGATAAAATAGAAGCCATCTTCATCGACTTTTGCTAAATCTCCGGTTTTTAACCAGCCGTCTTTAAATGCTTTGTTTGTTTCTTCATCATTGTTCCAATATCTCGTAAAAACATGCTTGCCAGAAATGGAGAGCTCTCCTACCTCGTTTACACGACATAGCTCCCCGCGATCATTCGTTATTTTTACTTCGTTAAACTGCATGCATTTTCCTACGGATCCTCTTTTCATTAGAGCATCATATGGTTCTATAAAAAAGTTGTTGGGTCCCGCCTCTGTCAGTCCGTACCCTTCTTTAAAGAAAATCCCTTTCTCTTCAAACTTTTGATAAATTGTATGAGGACATGGTGCACCTCCGGATAGAAATACTTTCACTGTCGGAAAAGTTGCAGTTTGGATATAGGCTGTTTCTAGCATTGCTTGATACATAGTGGGAACAAATAAAGACATCGTTGTTTTATATGTATTTAATGCTTTTAGCGCTGTTTCCGCATCGAAACGACTGCCTGTCACAACCGTCCCTCCAGCCATTAATATTGGTATACAGAGAGCATTTATTCCACCTGTATGGAACATTGGCATATAGTTCAACGTTGTGTCTGAATCATTTAGTCCCCAACTAATAATGGTATTGATAGCATTCCAGTTAACTGCATCAAATGATAGCTCCACTCCCTTTGGTTTCCCTGTTGTTCCTCCAGTGTAGATGATAATCCATGTTTCTGTAGGGTTCCAATTGTTTTCTTCGGGCTTAAAAACATGTTGTTCTCCTAATCTATTAGTAATTAATAGCCGCTTTACTGTTTTAAAAGATTCACAAATCGAATGATGTGTTTCATCATGAATTATCAGAACAGGCTTACAATCTTCTAAAATATAGGCAAGTTCCATTCGACTTAGACGGAAGTTGAGGGGAACATAAAAAAGTCCCTTAATGCCACATGCAAACAAAATCGCAAATAATTCTATTCGATTTTGAGATATGATAACGATTCGGTCCCCTTTTACAAAATTTTGCTCGTGAAAATAATTTAGCCATTTCGTTATATGGGCTGTTAACGTTTGATAACTCCATTGCTCGTTCGTATCACTATCAATTAACGCAATTTTTGTTGGAGACAGTGCTGCACGTTTATAAATCCAAGCTTGTTCTGTATACACATTGCACCGCTCCTCTTTTCACATCATAATCCCGCCATCGACTTGTAATACATGACCATGTACATAACTAGACTCATCCGAAGCCAAATATAAATAAGCATTGGCAATATCCCTAGGCACACCGAGTCGTTGTAAGGAAACAATGGATTTCATTTGATCGATAATCTTATCTGGCATTTTGGCTACCATTGAGGTGTGGGTAAACCCTGGTGCAACTGCGTTTACATTGATCCCCTTTCTCCCGAGCTCTTTTGCCCATGTTTTGGTCATTCCGATCACTGCTGCTTTGGAGGCGGCATAATTCGTTTGACCGACATTACCATAAACACCACTCACCGAAGAGGTATTAATGATTTTTCCATATCCTTGTTCAATTAAATAAGGTACAACTGCTTGAGTGCAATTAAAAACACCTGTAAGATTTACGTCTAACACACGGGCGAAGTCGTCAGTCGTCATTTTCGTCAGCATCGCATCACGGGTGATTCCTGCATTATTGACTAATATATGAATTTCTCCAAAATGGTCTATTGTCTGCTTTACTAAAAAATCTACACTTTCTCGATTTGCTACATCTACTTGAACAAATTTTACTGTGTAGCCTTGTTCTGACAATGCTTTCTCTTGTTCTGCCCCTTTTTCCACATCATAATCGGCTAGAACAACTTTTGCCCCTTCTTCTGCAAAGCGTTGAGCTGCTGCCAAACCAATACCATTTGCAGCCCCTGTTATAATAGCTACTTTATCCTGTAATCTCATAGTTTTACCTCCGCTTTTAAAAACGATTCGATTTGATTTGTTAACTGCTCCAAATCATCGATTAATGGAGAATGCCCACAATTGACTAATGGTATATACACTGCATTATCTCCCAAATCAGCAACGATTTCCTGTGTCATTTCTTCCGTAACAACATAATCACGATCTCCTCGTAAAATAAGTACAGGCATTGTAATATCTTTTGCTTGATTTGTTCCGTTTGGTTGAGAACTAATATTAAAGGTGTTTAATGCATGATACACATCCGCTAAATTTCGCTGGGTTAACATATCATCCACATAAGCATCGTAATGTTCTTCACATGGCTTGCAATGTGTATAGATTGCGGCATTCCAAACTGCCTTTAATCCTTCTCTGTTTTCTGTATCATAAAGCGCTTGCATCGGGATGGTTTTGGAAGTGTCTGTTTCCACCTCTTCAATAGTTTGTAGTCGGTGGGCAAAGTTTTGTGAGCCATCTGCATTTGTTCCAAAGAATGGATATCCTCTAGTGGAAGCAGAAGCAAGTAGAACAAGCTTTTCACAATAACCTGGGTAATCGGCGACAAACTGCATACAGATAGCCCCTCCAGTCGACCAGCCAATCAAGTCGAAACGATTTAAATTTAATGCATCTATAAAGCCTTTTAAATCATCAGAAAAGTCTTTTATACTTTGCACACGATTTTGGTAAGTTGACTCACCAAATCCCCTTAAGTCAATTGCATATATCGTATAAACTGAATCTAGTTTATCGATTAATACATCCCAATGCTTAGAGGACGTCATATTTCCATGTACCAAGAAAAGTACTTTTTGTCCCCCATGGCGCAGTCGATAAGCGATAGTCTCCCCATTAGTCAATTGTACGGTTTGTAAGCTCATTTTGTAGTTCTCCCTTCTTGTTTTCCCCATTTTACTGCTACGGCTCCCCATGCGTAGCCGATACCTGCACTAACTAGTACTGCCAAATCTCCATCTTGCAATTTCCCTGATTCTTGAGCAAGTTCTAATGATAGGATTTGATCCAGCTGGCCGATATGACCATAATTACTTAAGTAGGTAGACTGCTCACTAGTTAAGCCGAGTTCCTGTAACATAAAATCATGTGCTGATTTTTTCATATGAAGTATGGCTAAATAATCAATATCATTTTCCGAATAACCACTTTTCAATAACGCATGTCGAATAACTTTTAAAAAGTTTTGCATCGATTTCTGCTCGAGTCGTGTTTTCATTCCTTCCGGGTCTATTACATCTAAGCGGTATAATCCTTTTTGCAAGTGCTCCACAGTCAGGGGTTCTTTCGTTCCTCCTACAGGTATGACAACATCTTCGGAGAAGGATCCATCAGTCATAATATCTGATTCTAAAATAAGGTTTTCTAAATGGTCCTTTTTCAAGATTATTGCTGCTCCACCGGCTCCAAGGTTAAACATAAAACGAGTCCGCTCATTTGTATAATCGATAAAGTCACTATTACGGTAACCGCCAGCGAGCAAAACAGTATTGATCGTGGAATCCGTCTGCATTAAACTTTTAGCTACCTTGATCGCCATAATGGTCGTTCCGCATCGAAGTGCGACATCAAAACCCCAAGCATGATATGCCCCTATTTCATCCTGGAGCTTAATTGCAGCAGTCCATAAAGGATATTCCTTATGTTCCTCTCCTATATAAATGACCAAGTCGATTGTTTTAGGATCAATATTCCCCTTTTGCAATGCTTTTTCAGCTGCTTTAATTCCCATTCTTACTGTGTGATCATCTGGTCCTGGGATTGGCTTTTGTATAATCCCCATTTTGTTTTTCACTACTTCTAGAGGTAAGCCTGACAGTGTAGCAATTTCTTCAGCCGACATTATGTTGTCTGGTATATATACCCCTGTACTTACAATACCTATATTCATTTTGTTAGCCCCTTTCTAGCAGGAGCAGCTACTTCCACTTTTGGTACCTTTTTTTTATGTTTCATAAAAGCGTGGCGAAGGGTACCGACAATCCCTCTAGGGAAGAAGATAACTGCCAATATATAAATGATTCCGAAAAAGATGATCCATCTTTCAAAAATAGGATATTCCTTTGCAAGTCCAGATAAATAATGTTGTGCAAGTTCAATTACTCCTGCTCCTATAATTGGACCGATTAGTGTACCAACTCCTCCTATAATCGTCATGAGGAGAGCATCTAGTGTGATATCCATCGTCAGCACACTTGTATTCACAAAACGTAATGAAACAGCATATAAGGAGCCTGCCAAACTCGCTACAAAACCTGCTACGACAGATGCGATCACTTTATAATGCAGCGTTTGAAAGCCTAGCGATTTCGTCCTCTGCTCATTTTCACGTACAGCTATTAGTACTCTTCCTAGGGGTGAATGTACGAATCTGCGTAAAAACAAATAAACTAATACGAGGCAAGCAAGAACTAACAGATAAAACATCATGCGATCTTTAAAAAACTCGGGAGCTCGAAATGTGAAACCGTCATTTCCGTGTGTGAGTGTTCTCCATTTCTCTGCCAATACCAAAAATAATCCAGAAACGGCTAAAGTCAACATCGCAAAGAAATGACTCTTTAACCTCAATGTGAGGAGCCCTACTAGGAAACTGATGATACCTGCAATAAGCATACCGACTGCTATTTATAAGAAAAAAGTTACTAAAGTGGGATCCAGTTTGTTTAACATAATAGCGGTAGTATAAGCACCCATTCCAAAAAACATGGCGTGGCCAAAAGAAACGATTCCCGTATAGCCTAGTAAAATATCATAGCTCATGGCCAATATAGAAAAAATGAATATTTGTGTGAGTAAGATGGTCCATGTTCGCGAATCAGATACAAACGGGAAGACGACGAATGCTGCCACTAGAACAAGTAAGATCCAGTTATTAACTTGGAATTTAGTTTTCATCTTCCATCATCCTTTCGCGGTAAATAATCCTTGCGGACGGAAGATTAATACAATTGCCATAAGCATCATATTAACCGCAAGTGATAGAGCAGGCACATAGTATGCCATAAAGCTACCTGCAAGCCCAACTAGAATGGCAGCAAGAAGAGATCCGGAAAAACTACCCATGCCCCCGATAACAACTACGATAAATGCTAAAATCGCAAATTCCATTCCCATTTCCGCATAAACCACTCCAGAATAAGGGGCCATAAGGACTCCTCCTAATGCTGCAAGAGCTGCTCCTACCATAAATACATACAAAAATACTTGTTTAATATTAATACCAAGTGCCTGCACCATTTCTTTGTTCATCACTCCCGCTCTAACAATCAGCCCAATTTTCGTACGCTTGAGGATGAACTGGAAGATTCCAAATACTAAAATTCCTACAACAATGATGAACAATCGATACTTTATAATAATGACATCGCCTATTTCCCAACTTCTGGACAATAAAGGAGGCGTTTTTGCGGCCAGTTGGTTTGGTCCAAAAACTACTTTTAACATCTCAGACAAAACAATCATAAAACCGAGTGTTATGAGAATTTGTTGTATATGATTACCGTAAACAGGTTTAATAATTAACTTTTCTGTTATAAAGCCAAGCGCTGCTCCTGTTAAAATGGCCCCAAGGATGGCCAAGGTAAAACTATTCGTAAGTCCATAAAACCAGACCCCTGAAAAAGCGCCCCATGCAAATAAGCCTCCATGTGCAAAGTTCAATACATCCATTAAACCGAAGATTAAGGTCAGACCAGCTGCCAGCAAAAAGATGAGCATGCCAGTTGCTAGACCATTAACCAATAAATTGATAATTAACTCCATTCTTAGATCCTCCTTACCCGATTCCTAAATACTGGCGTTTCAAATGTTCATTTTGTATTAATTCGTTCATACTCCCTGATTGAACGGTTGCACCGTCATCGATTAGTGTGTATGTATCTCCAATTTTACTTGCCATCATAAAATTTTGTTCTACGAGAATAATGGTCGTTTGTTTTTTCATTTCTGCTATTGCTTCCATCACTTTTTCGATAACAACCGGTGCAAGACCTTTTGATGGCTCATCGATCAACAATAGTTTGCTGTCATTAATAAAAGCACGAGCCATTGACAGCATTTGCTTTTGCCCCCCTGATAAATGGCCCCCATCCTTTTTCCAATATTTCTTTAAATCCGGGAAAAGCTCCAAAACATATTCTTGCCTTTTTAAAGCTGCATCATCTTCTTTTCTCATCGCAACTTTTAGGTTTTCTTCTACTGTGAGTGCGCCAAAAATCCCTTGATCCTCTGGTACATAACCAATACCGTTAGATGCAATTTGATGAGTGGCTAGTTTCGTAATGAGCTTATCTTGAAAATGGATTGCTCCGGATGTTGCAGGGGTCAACCCCATAATTGTTTTCAGAGTAGTAGTCTTACCAGCTCCGTTTCTGCCCAACAGTACACTCACTTCACCTTCTTTTGCTTCAAAAGAAACACCTTGTAAAATATGATACTGACCTATAAATGTCTGAACGTTTTCTACTTTAAGCAAGATGCTCATCGTATAACCCTCCTAAATAAGCCTGTTGCACTGTTTCGTTTTCCATGATGTCAGCAGGCGTTCCGTCCGCTAGTAATCTTCCATTAAACAGCACCATAATAGAATCAGATAGATCCATAATCATATCCATCTTGTGTTCAATCAATAAGATCGTTTTTTCACCAGTTTGTTTAATTTGTTTAATCACGTCTAGGATTGCCGGGACCTCTTCTAAAGACATGCCGGCAGTTGGTTCATCTAACAGCAATACCTCAGTATCAAGTGCAAGTAGCATCGCAATTTCTAGTTTTCGTTTTTCCCCATGGGACAGTTGGTTAGCAAAAGCATTAGCTTTTTTCGAAAGTAGCACGGTTTCTAGCAATCTTGCCGCCTGTATATGGAGTTCTTTATATGCTTTGAAATGTCGAAACATTTGATATCGAATATTTTCTTTAGATTGGACCGCTAACCTTACATTTTCGATAACGGTAAGATTCGGAAACACATTTGTAATCTGAAAGGACCGTCCGAGTCCCTTTCGTGTCCGTTCAACGGAAGAATAATTCGCCATAGATTCCCCTCTAAAAAAAACATCTCCTTCGGTAGGCTTCAGCTCTCCGCTTATCAAGTTGAAAAAAGTCGTCTTTCCAGCGCCGTTAGGGCCGATAATCGATTTAAAATGTTTTTCAGGCATCACAAAATTCACTTTATCAACAGCAGTCTGTCCGCCAAACTTTATCGTTAAATTCTCTGTTTTCAGTATTGGTTCCAACTTCGTATTCCCCCTTCTTCTGTCGCTCTCCATAGGTAGGATATTGTCCACCCTATGGAGAGCGACAGACCTGAATTTCAGGTCGTCACTTCTTCATGTTATTTAGTGTTTAATATTGGTGGCTCGGTTTCTTCTGGTGATAATTCTCTTATTAGTACCGGTACCGGATAGTCTACCCCCTCTTGTTTTTCTAGTTTAATAGAGTAAAGAGGTTGTAATGCTTGATGATCCTCCGGACGGAATGTCATAGTACCTTTAGGTGTTTCAAATGACATTCCCTCCATTAGTTTGATCAGTTTAGTTCCATCTGCATCTCCTTCTGATTTTTTCAATGCTTCTACGATGGATATAGCTGCAGACATGCCGCCAGGAGTGAACAAATCAGGCACTTGCCGGTTAAAGCGTTTTTTATGCTCTTCAACTAACCAATCATTTATTGGGTTATCAGGTAGCGTATGATAATAAACCGAGAATCCTTCCATCCCAACTAAAGGTTCCATAATTGATAGCGCAGGAATATCCGGGGCTCCTGTAGAAATTTTGATGCCTTTTTCTTGCAATTTTAAATCAGCAATTTGGTTCCACGGTGAGTTCGCACCTGCCCATACAACAAAGAGATAATCTGGTTTTTGTTGAATAATTTTTTGTAAATTGGATGTAAAGTCGGTAGCAGCTGGATCTGCATATTCTTCCAGTACAATTTCAGCACCAAGCTTTTCAGCTGCTGCTTTAAATGCCGCTATACCATCCCAACCGAATGAATAGTCTGGTGCAAAAGTGGCGATTTTAACACCTGGACCTGCAATTGCTGCTGCACCTGCTACTGCATCTTGTGAAGAATTACGGGCTGTTCGGAAAATATATGGGTTAAACTCTGAACCCGTAATACTATCTGCTACAGCAGGTTCAACAATCATGATTTTCTCGTATTCTTCTGCTAGCGGAAGAACTGCTAATGTGTCCCCCGAACTAGAGGAGCCAACAAGAAAATCTACTTCATCTTCTTCTAGTAGCTTAGTAGCCTTTTGTACAGCGACTTCGGGCTTCGTTTCAGTGTCTTCGAAAATGACTTCAATTTTCTTACCCGCGACTTCCATCGTTCCACCTGTCGCATATTCCAGACCCAATTCAAACCCATTTTTTGTTTGCTTTCCATAAGACTCTAGTGCTCCAGTTATAGATGCAAGGACTCCAATTTTTATCGTCCCGGCATTTTCCTTCACTTCCCCTGTTACTGGAGTTGTTCCTTCATCTTTATTTTCATCTACTTGCGTGGTATTTGTTTTATCGCTACAAGCAGCACTGAAAATTAGGACGAATACAAACATCAACATTAAGACCCATTTTTTTGGCATGTAAATCCCACTTTAATCCATTTGTAAGCGTTCTCATGCTTCTGTTTTATCTTACATAACAGGAGTTACAAAAAAGTTACAAAAAAACCGTTTGCATTAAGCAAACGATTTTTTAGCGTAAGTACAAAGCTCATCCATGGCTTATAATCATTTCATACATTTGAATGGTTGTATTCATCGGCTCAATATTTAGCTCATCTTCGAGTACTGCCACACACCTTTCATACCATTTTACAGCCTGGCTTCTGTTCTGTTTCTGATAAAACGCGAACATCAACAATCGGTAAGCTTCTTCCCAGGTAGGATCTTTTTTTAGTAGTTGTTCCGCCCAATAAATCGTTCGATCAAATTCTTTTAATCGTGTAGATGTCTGTGCCAGTCGCTCTAGTACAAGAACATATTGCTGCCGTGCCTTTTCACGCTCATGTAAAATCCAATCGATAGTTGTTTTATTTTCCAGCAATTCTCCTTCATATAATTTTACAGCTTTCAATAATAGATCTTTACATAAAGTCGGATTATGTTCATCTCTCCCTTTTTCAGCTAATTTCATAAATGTTTCTAAGTCACTTTCTATGACTGCTTTAGGGTTTAAACGGTACATCGATTGTTTGCGGATAACAAAATACGAGTCCTCCCTTGCTACCCTATTTGGTTCGATTACTTTCAGTAAAGAATTTAACGTCACTTTAAAATCACGATCCATTGTTTTTTCGTCATTTTCTCCCCATAATGCACGCATTAATTCTTCTTTTGGAACAAAACGATTTTTCTGCAAATATAGATAGGTCAACAGTTCTTTAGATTTATCCCTTTGCCATTTCCGTTCGTCAACTTCTTTTCTTCCCATAAACAAAACAAATGATCCTAGTAGCCGCAGATTGAGTTGGTATCCAGGATAAGTGATACTTGTATCAATTGACAACGTCGTCGCAATCTGGTGTAAATGGATATCATTTGACTGCTTGAAGCATATCTTTTGGATAAGTGGTAAGTTCATCTGTAAATCTGCCGGTCCAAATATCGTTCTACTCTGAACAAAAAAGTGAAAGTTATGTTGGACACATATGTCAGCAAATCTTTGTGCATGCCGGATCTGGTCTTCCTCTATTCCTAAACGGCTACATATACACATCAACCAATAGTTGGCAATCATTTCTCCGTAGACATCCCCTCCACTTATAAAGTGCCCAATTGCTTCGGATCCAACTTGTATAGCCTGTTCAAACTGTTCATGTTCAAAATATACGATAGTTAAACAAAGTAAAATATACGCAGACAGCCAATAATCATTTCCTGTATTCGTTTCTTGCAATCCTTTTTTTCCGTAGGAAATTGCTTCTTGAAGCCTTCCTTGTCTGGACTTAATCATGGCTAAGCCCATGTATGGTTCCGCTTTTGCCCTAGATACGCTCAATTCATCCATCCTTTGAATTGCTTTCATATAGTAGGTTTCGGGGCATTCCAAATCCAGGGGATTGGCTAAAAATTCTGCATGTCCTTTCCTGATCCAACCTACCGCTTCAACAAATCCAGATTTTTCTCGTATCCCCATTTCAATTCCTTTATTTGCAGAATGTATTGCTTTCTCCATCTGTCCAGATAGGGAATAAATGAAGGATAATAATACTTCTGTTTCTCTATGGGAGTCAGGTAAACCTTTTTCATCTTTCATTCGATTTTCTAAAACGTGTTGCGCCTCATTCAATTGGACTGTCCGCAGTAAAATACGAGCATCTAAGTTTCCTTCTTTTATAACAGCGGCCTCCAGCTGCTCTTGCGTAACCAATTTCCTCGCATCATTTGCTCTTCCCAGGTTCACTAAATTTTCAACAAGTAATCGTTTTAAAAATAGTCGTTCTGATTGATGGATTTCCTCACTTTTATCTGCCCATTTCACTGCCTCTTCCAAATAACCTTTTGCAAGGGCAGGCTGTATCGTGTCTAAATAAATATGTGCTATCCCAGCATTAGACCGACTAACAAATTGAATATCTTGGTTTTCTGTTGCTCTCTTCAAACATGCCTTATATGACCTTCTTGCCTTTTCGTAAAATGCTCGGTAGCGATGACATTCACCTTCAAAATAATAAAGCTCATAAAACTGTTTTCTAGCTTCTATTGAAAAATGATCTTTCAGCAAGTCCAGTAACCAGTCAAATTGACCAGCTTTGATCATATTTCCTGCAAACGAGATGACTATTTCTCCCAAGAAGATTTCATCTTTTGTTTTAACAGCATGGTGTATCGCCTGTACAATATTATTTTTTTCTTTAAAATAATTTGCTGCTTTTTTATGGTTATCATAGTAAACGCTTATGTCCTTTTGTATCCACTTGTCTTCTAGAAATTGCTGGAATAGAGCATGAAAGCGGTATGCGTTTGTCTCGCTTAATCGCTGAATGAATGCATTACTCGTTGACAGTCTGTCTAGCTTTTCGGCTTCTACTTTTCCAAAAAAATCTTGTATTTCTTTTACATTGAACAATTGGAAAATACTAAAGTTCAATAACGATTGCTGGTCTTCGGGTGACATGAACGAGAAAACTTCCTCAGACAAATAAGAGAACAAATCTTTTAATGCAGGATCGAAAAATTGTGTGATTTGCTTATTTGTCTCTGCCACCTGCATAGCAAGTAGATGGATAGCGATTGCCCATCCTTCTGTCAGTCTCATGATTTCTGATGCTTCTTCCAAGGAGATGATCTTGTCGAAATAATCCTCAAAAAAAACTTGAATTTCTTCTTCTGAAAACATAAAGTCAGCTTCAATTATTTCTGTTAATTGCCCATTTAATTTCATTTTCAGTAAAATAGACCACTTTGGGCGTATGCGCGAGGCTACGATCAAGTGAACCTTTGGAGGTAGAAACTCGATTATTTTCTCTACTATATAATTGATAGAAAATACATGGTCCACTAAATGATAGTCATCTAGCACAATACAGAAAGGCTCTTCTAGAATAGAGAGCTCATTACTAAATAAGGAGTACCAATGCGTTAGTTCTGCTTCTTTTGGATACATAGATAGCAAATCACTATCCATTAAGCTTTTACCAAAAGTAGGTATTACTTTTTTTATGCTTTGAACTAAATAGTTTAAAAATGGAAGAATATCGTCGTCTTCTTCTGTTATCGTATACCAAGAAAATTTTTCTCTTGAGTCAGAATAATATTGTGCCAGAGCAGAACTTTTTCCAAATCCTGCACCACTATGTAAGAGGGAAAGTTTGTTTCGGGAACTTGTTTTTAGCTTTTTAATAAGGGACGATCTTCTCATATAGAAAGAAGAGGCTATAGGTGGGGTTAGTTTAGACATAATTATCGTTGGTTGTATCATTCTTAACGCTCCCATCAAATAACTTAATCTATTAAACTTATCCTATCATATTAATATTCATAATTGAACGATAATTATGGTATAGTTAGGAATATAAAAATAGGATAAAATGCCATACAAATAAGGGGGCAAAATAATGGAATTTCCCGTTTTAGAATCAGAGCATTTAAAACTGGTTGAAATAAAAGAAGAACACACAGATAGCATATATCGTATTTTTTCAAATTCAGAAGTAATAAAGTTTTATGGTATGGCACCTTTTACTCAGGTAGATGAGGCAAATAATCTGATTAACTCTTTTTCAAAAGGTTTTAAGGAAAATCGTTCAATTAGATGGGGCATTGTCCTAAAAGAAACTGAAGAAGTAATTGGAACAGTTGGCTTAAACAATCTAGTCCGAGCACAGAAACGTACTGAAATAGGGTATGATCTGCTCCCTGAATATTGGAGAAGAGGCATTGTTAGCGAAGCGGTTGAAACTGTGATTCGCTATTGCTTTAACGAATTAGCTCTTTTTCGCATTGCTGCTGTTACTTTCACAGAAAACGAATCCTCCTATAAGCTTTTACTGAAATTAGGTTTTCAGAAGGAAGGATTATTAAGGGGATATATTTATCAAAATGAGCAATCAAATGATACTTTTGTATTTTCTTTAATACAGCCTGAGTGGAGAAAATCCTTTTAACATAGTTGTCTTACCAATTGATACTCTCGTCATTACTAACTTTTACTTGAAATATTTGAGGATCTAAGCTATTTTTGATGATATAGTCATTAAAAATGGCTATTATCTCTTTCTGTTTATGTTCATTTGCTTCTCTATTTGCTAATACTACTTTCACTAATATTTGATCCTTTGCATTTATTCCTACGAGAATATGGTGTTCATATCCTTTTTCTTTTAATCGATCACCAACTTGTTCATACAGCCCGCCTTGTTCCATTAGCGTAATTTGCAAAATTTGAGTTTCGACTGAGCCTAGTTGAAATAACGGCGAGCAAATATCTACAATCTTTTTAGATGTTGGTGTATATACGATTAAAGCGATAGAGAGAAGGATCAAGAAAAAACCTATTAGTAAATTCTTTTTTCTTCTTTTCGTCTCATTCACTCCTACTCTTTTTAGAATAATCATATGATTTATCGGTAGAAGCTATTCGAAATAACAAAAAGGCCTAATTCATACGAATTAGGCCTTTTAACGTTTATTATCCTTCTAATACTTTATTACGTAGAACCATTTGTAGGATACCACCATGACGGTAGTAATCTACTTCTACTTCTGAGTCGAAACGAGCAAGTACATTGAAGACTTTTTCAGTACCGTCTTCAGCTTTTGCTGTTACTTGTAGAATATCACGAGGTTTTACACCTTCTGCAATATTGATACTAATTTCTTCTTTACCAGTTAAACCTAAAGTTTCAGCATTTTCACCAGGTAAGAAATTAAGTGGTAAAACACCCATCATTACAAGATTTGAACGGTGAATACGTTCAAAGCTTTCAGTAATTACTGCTTTGATACCTAAAAGATTAGTTCCTTTTGCTGCCCAGTCACGAGATGATCCCATTCCGTAATCTTTTCCACCAAGTACTACTAAACCAGTACCCGCTTCTTGATATTTCATTGCAGCATCATATATTGGCATAATTTCTCCTGTTGGCCAGTAAGTTGTGTATCCACCTTCTGTACCAGGAGCTACTTGGTTACGGATACGAATATTTGCAAACGTACCACGCATCATAACTTCATGGTTACCACGGCGTGAACCGTATGAGTTGAAGTCACGTACTTCTACCCCATTTTCGCGCAAGTATTTACCTGCCGGCGTATCTTTACCAATCGCACCAGCTGGTGAAATATGGTCAGTCGTAATTGAATCCCCAAATTTCGCAACTACACGAAGGCCAGCAAGTGTTTGGATATCACCTGGCTTTTTCGATAGTCCTTGGAAGAATGGTGGATTTTGAATATACGTTGATGTGTTATCGAATGTATATAATGATTCAGTTGAAGTTTCAATCGCATTCCATGCTTCGTTCTCGTCAAACACACGTGCATATTCTTTTTGGAATAATTCACGTGTAACCACTTTATTAAGCACAGCATTTACTTCTTCAGTTGAAGGCCAAATATCAGCAAAGAACACGTCATTGCCATCTTTGTCTTTACCGAATGAATCTTTTTGTAAGTCGATATCTACTGTTCCAGCAAGTGCATAAGCAACAACTAATGGTGGTGAAGCCAAGTAGTTCGCTTTTACTAGTGGATGTACACGACCTTCAAAGTTACGGTTACCAGAAAGAACAGATGTTACGAACAAATCTTCATCAATGATTGCTTTTTCAATTTCTGGAAGTAAGGGACCAGAGTTACCGATACATGTAGTACATCCGTAACCAACAGTATTGAAGCCAATTTTATCTAGATATTCGTTTAATCCTGAATCTTCTAGATAACCAGTAACAACTTTTGAACCTGGTGCTAATGATGTTTTAACATAAGCAGGTACCGTTAATCCTTTTTCAACTGCTTTTTTCGCAACTAAACCAGCAGCTAGCATTACATATGGGTTAGATGTATTTGTACAAGAAGTGATTGCAGCGATTGCTACAGCACCAGTCGGTATTTCTACATCGCCATCTGCAAATTTAGCAGTTGCTGTTTTATCGAATTCTTTTTCTGTTAAACCGAAACCTTGTGTACCTTGAGGAGCAACAACTGCTTCATGGTAACGAGCTTTCATATCAGAAAGAGGAATTAAATCTTGTGGACGTTTTGGTCCAGAAAGGTTTGCTTCGATTTGTGTCAAGTCAATTTCAATTACATCTGTGTAAACCGGTTCTAATGTTGGATCAAAGAACATATCATTTGCTTTTAAGTAAGCTTCTACTACAGCGATGTGCTCCTCGTCGCGACCAGTTAAACGTAAGTAATTAAGTGATTCTTCGTCGATTGCGAAGTAACCACAAGTTGCCCCATATTCTGGAGCCATGTTTGCAATTGTTGCACGGTCAGCAAGTGGTAATTTAGATACCCCAGGACCAAAGAATTCTACAAATTTACCAACTACACCACGTTGACGCAATACTTGTGTAACTTTAAGTGCTAAGTCAGTAGCAGTCGTGCCGTTTGGAAGGTCCCCAGTTAACTTAACCCCAATTACTTCAGGAATTGGGAAGTATGAAGGTTGGCCAAGCATTCCAGCTTCCGCTTCGATACCACCTACACCCCAACCTAAAACACCAAGACCATTGATCATTGTTGTATGTGAGTCAGTACCTACTACTGAATCTGGGAAAGTTTCTAATATGCCATCAGCATCTTCATTTACATGCACGATTGGAGCCAAGTATTCTAAGTTTACTTGGTGAACAATACCTGTTGCTGGTGGAACAGCACGGAAATTATTGTATGATGTTTGAGCCCATTTTAAGAATTTATAACGCTCTGCGTTACGCTCGAACTCAAGATCCATGTTTGCTTTTAGGGCAGTTGCAGTACCATATTTGTCTACTTGTACAGAGTGGTCAATTACAAGGTCTACTGGGATAGCAGGATTGATCTTATCAGGATTACCACCCATTTCTTTCATTGCAGAACGCAAAGAAGCTAAGTCCACTACTACTGGTACACCAGTGAAATCTTGTAGTACTACGCGTGAAGGTTTAAAAGGTACTTCCGCTTCTGTATCAGCGTCTTTCCCCCATTTTGCTAATTGGTTTACATGATCATCTTTGATTACATAGCCGTCATATTGACGTAAAACGGATTCTAATAATACTTTAATTGAATAAGGAAGGCGTGATACATTTGCGATTCCCGCTTCTTCTAATGCTGCTAAACGGTAGTAGTTATACTCTTTACCATTTACAGAAAAAGAAGTACGGCTGTTGTGTAAATTACTTTTTGCCATTTCTTTTCCTCCTAATGTCTATTGAAAAGACTCTATTCTAGTGACTTCTCTCCAAATTCAATCATACTCGAATAAAGTCTATAAGTAAATTACATTAATATTATAATAAGTGATAATTATTTCTTATGACCTTTTATCTTCTCAATTGTTTTTTCTAATTGCTTTAAATGTCTCTTTTCATGCAGACCTACGAAAGGAAACCACTGAATAAGTGGTACTTTTCCAAAAACGGGGTGTTTTAAAGATTTAGATCTTAGGTCAATCAGATTGCTAGAGGTATAAACAGAGAGCAACTCCATTCTCGCTTCGTGGAGCAATGCTTTCATTTCATCTTTTGTTTGGTAGTCAGAAGTTGGGACTGTATGGCTTGGTGCCTTAACTTTTACAAACCGCAACGTCGAAATTTGTATTGGCTTTTTCTTTGCTTTAGGACTATTTGGATCAGCCAGTTGTGCTTTAATACCTTTCGTAATCGTTTTTTCCATCTTTACTAAATGTTCAATAATTTCTTTTGGAGACCAAGTTTCGGCGTCTGGTTTTTTGTTAAATTCTAATTCTGTTAGTGTATCTACCTGTTGAAACAAGGCAGCTCTTATTTCATTATTTTTTTCGATAAACATATTATTCCTCCACTCATAACTGATTATATATGTTATACCCTATACCTTGCCTATGCAATCTTTCCGTCACGCTATATTTTCATTTTCACTAGAATATGAGACAATATAATGCTGGAAAGGAAGTTTTATATGATAGCAACAAATAGTATGACACCATTGAATGACCCGTGGGAGGCCTATCGTGATATCGAATCATACGGGAAACTTACATTATCCAATATTGAATTCACGACAACTAATCTTTGTAATATGCGATGTGCACATTGTGCAGTCGGCTATACATTACAATCGAAAGATCCGAAAGCACTTCCAATCGAGTTGATCATTCAAAGACTGGAAGAAATACCACATCTAAAAACGGTTAGCATTACAGGTGGCGAACCGATGCTGTCAAAAAAATCAGTGATGAATTATGTGCTACCGCTTTTAAAATATGCGAATCAACGCGGAGTTCGTACTCAAATAAATTCAAACCTTACTCTTGATCCTGACAGATACTTACTTATTGCCCCTTATTTAGATGTCTTACATATTTCTCATAACTGGGGAACAATTGATGAATTTGTTGAAACAGGTTTTGCGATGATGGAAAGAAAACCGACCTATGAGCAACGAGCAAGTTTGTTTCAACGCATGATCGATAATAGCAGGATGCTTTCCGAAGCGGGTGTTATGGTATCAGCTGAGACTATGCTGAATAAAAAGACATTGCCCTATTTAGAGCATATCCATAAACAAGTAGTAGAAGAGATGAAATGCGCAAGACATGAGATACACCCTATGTATCCGTCGTAATGAATCTTGTAAGTGTTTTAGGCAAAAGAAAAAACACTAGCTTAATTCAGCCAGTGCCTTCTTAACGAGTCTTTTGACATCCAATTTACCAACGATAGTTACTTCCTGTCCTGTGGATAAAGTAATTATTTCAATCTCTCTGCCTTCTTGTCGATACTTATCTAATATCTTATCCATTCCACTTTTCAATGAACATTCTCCTTCTTATTAATATTATAATAATTTACTTATGTAGATAAGTTACAAAGCAATAACTACAATCCTCTTCTTCACTGAAATGCCATTCTGAATACTTATCTACATTAAAATACTCTTTCAGAATATCTTTAGGGAAATACGTGTCAGCTTTCTTTGCTTCTTTGTCAATATGAGTTAAATGAACTTCATCTGCGTATGGAAGGAAAAGCTTATATACCTCTGATCCACCGCAAATCCATATATCTTTGGTTTGATTCCCACTCTGGTAATGGTTTATTATTTGCTCAACCGAGTTCATTACAAAAACTTCAGGAGGATGAGGAAAATTACTATCTCTAGTTAACACTACATTTACACGACCAGCTAATGGCTTAGGTAACGATTGAAATGTACGTTTTCCCATCACACAGAAATGACCGCCCTCTACTGTTCCAGTAGTCAATTCTTTAAAGTGTTTCATATCTTCTGGAATACGAAATAATAAGTCATTCTTGTATCCTATTTCATTATTCTTGCCTACTGCCGCAATCATTTTTATACTCATGAAATACCTCTTTTATTCTAGTTATATTTTTATAATTTACTTATGTTAAATATAATAAAACATGATTTTTACTTCTCTTCATAAAAGAAGATGCCATCAACAGCTTCAATCATTTTATCCATAGCATAAATACGACCCTTATTAAATTCGCTCATATTGTCACCTATGATTAACAGAAGGTTTTCTCTTTCAAGCTTCAGATATTCTAAGATTGCTTTGTTTTCCATCTTCTAAGTCACCTCCATTTTTCTTATAAAACGAGAATATTAATCTATTTGTATTTACCCTCTACATAAATTTCTTTCATGCGATTCCAATATTCTTCATGAGTTAATTCTCTGATGTAGTATTCTACTCCAAGTCTTCTTGATAAATCATTTGCCGCCAATTCATTGTCAAGCGTGTAAATGTGCTCTTCATTTCGGAATATTCCATAAGACATCTACTTTCCTCCTTTAAAATAAGCATTTTGAACGCTTTATCCACTTAAAACCCAATCTAAAGTTTCTATCTTACTTATTAACATACTTTTCAAACTGCTGTACTCAAGCCATTTCCCATCATATTTACCTCGCCAAAAATCCTTTTCGAGAGCTTCTAATTGATCTTTTTGCATATTTAACCTAATTCTAGCCATTTGCTCTGTTTGCATCTTCCTTCTCCTTCTTATGAAAAGTCTCTTTTATTGTGTAACGAACTGTGCATCAAGAACTCATTTCTTTTACCAGAACATCAAATTCTTCTTGACTCATATTATTTGGCACAAAATAATTAATAACATTGTCAAATGGTTTAATATAATGCTTTAGTATTGATTCACCTTCTTCTCTATTAGCTACAGTTCCAGTTACATTGTTTAAATATTCTTCTCTAGTCATGTTCCAATGTGTCGGACAGTCAACAATTGTTGAAAATCTACAATACAACCCATTTGGCTGTTTCGCAATAAATGATCCCATCTAATTCACCCCTTTGTTGATTTACAAGCTTCTACTTATCATTTAGATAATCCATGTAAGATTCTCTACACTTTTCACTGCAAAACATTTTGTTCTCTTCTGTTTCGTTTCCACACTCTCTACAAATCATCTTTTCTTCCCCTTCACTATATGTGCTTATCATGTCTAATTAAAATCTACTTTTTGTTTATACTTTTATTCATACTCCGATAAGTCTTCAATGTGGTCTTCCAATGGAAAGTCAGGAAATGAGCATTTTGCATAAGCTAGTCCACCATCTACAGCCACTTTTCCACACTTACAAAATTTAAAATCGTGTCGGTCATATGATTCAATTATGTCATCACAATGCTTGCATCTGACTCTATTACGTCTTAGTTTAGGCTCATTCATTCAATTGTCTCCTTATATTCCTAAATCAAATTTCATATTAGGCTTAATGGGATTATAACCAATTAATTTAAAATCCCTGTCTGTAATATCATAGAAGTTAGTACCGTCTGGGACATTTAATGTGAAAATTGGCTTTCTACCGCCTCTGTCTACTCCCTCAAATGTTAAAGCCCTCTTCAAAAGTTCTTTAGCTTGTTCTATTTGACGGTCATACAGATGTAAATTCTGAACAAAGTGAGCAAAGTTTCCTACTTTATAGCTGCAATGTTTCGCTATCATCATCTGTAATGCTAAATATTGCATTTTATTTATATGCCCAGCGACTAAATAATCCGATGAACGCTGCGTTAAAGTTAAATCAATATACTTACTATCAGAGCCTTTTCTCTTGACTACGCTTATTTCTATCTCAAACGCACAAGGTTTCAAGCCTTCTGTTTCAGCAAAATCTTTTTCTTGCCATAGATTGATAATATGTCGCCTTCCGAATGGGTCATTTATAAGACCATCTAATAGCTTATTCATCAGGTCGTAACGTTTAACTGTCGCTCCGTAACGTTGACCAATTGTTCCGTCTCCTATGTTCCAACTATCCCACCAATGTATATTGTGCTTCTCTTTTAATACAGACAGCTCAGAAGTTTGATCTTGATAAATCCACCTTACTTCATTGATTCCATTCTTTATTGAAATAGGTCTTAATACTGTAATAGGTATTTCACCTTTAGCAATGTCATACTTTTCAAATACCTGTGTAATAAATTGTGTGTGTGCAGGTTGTCCATCACTCTCATATCTTGGTCTTGGATTTTCATCAGTCGTTCCATTTTCAATAATGTCAAGCATGTTTTGGATAAAGTACGTTTCAGCTTTATTTAACATTCAATCTTCCCCTCTATTAATTTGATAATATTATAATAACTCACTTATGTTAATTATGCAAACAATACTCGCTTTAGTTTTTCTTTATTCGTTTTTAGTAACTGACTACAATACTGAGGAGAGCAATCTAGCACTTGCCCTATTTCATCAAATGTGTATTCTAAATAACGCAATTCAACAATCCTAATTAACTTGTCAGCAAATTTACCCTTCAGATTTTCAAGGATTGTTCTGACTTCTTTCTCTCCATATCCTCTATCTTCTTCTCCAACCACATCATGTAGTAGTAAATCTTCATTTTCTTTGGATGAAAACGCTACATCTAGGCTATTTTTATCCAATAAAACTAGACTTTTATTGTCCACATTATTTAGACTATCCTTCGGTAACTCGTCCTGTATAGACCATATGATGTTCTGTATGGCGTGATTTCTCATCGTCTTACCTTTTTTCGGATCAAATGTCCTACAAGCTCTGTAAAGACCGATTCTACCATACTGAATTAAGTCATCTGTGTCTAAACCATGCGTAGCTGCGAATTGTTCATGTAATGGAAATTGTCGTCTTATTGTTTGCCCAATGTATTTTTCGTTCTCTCTATATAATTTGTCTGCTTGTGTCTTTGTCTGCAAAGTGATTCCCCCTGTTGGATGTTTTGTATTTGGATATAAAAAGAAGGAAGGGATTGATTCCCTCCCTTTAGAATAATTGATTATTTAATTCCCGTACTTCCGAATCCCCCGCGGCTAATTACATCTAATTCTTCTACTTCTTCAATTTCAACTTCAGGCATTTTACGTTGAATGCGGAATTGACAAACTCGATCATCAAAGTTGATAACTGTATCTCTTGTTGCATAAACAGGGAATCTCCATTCATCCTCATTACCTGAATAAGAATTATCAATTACTCCATAGTGATTAGTTTGGATGATACCGTAATTCTTAAATGTGCTTGAGCGTGGTACTACATTTGCTTCAAAGCCTTCTGGCAACTTCATTCCTACACCTAGCTTAATTACTGCTGATTCTCCAGCTTTTAATTCAACCGTTTCAGCTACTCGTAGATCAATCCAATCCCCTTTAGTGATTTTCTCTAACTTTGTGATGTCTTTATTGAAATACTTAACCTTGATTTTTAGAGGAGCCTTAGACTTTTTTGCTTGTTTCTTAGCCTCAATCACAGTCAGATTAAACAAACGACATTCCACTAATTTTGTAGTACGTTCTCCTGTTTCTTTGTTTTGTGCTGTAATTACTTCTACTTTTGCAGTGTTAGTTTGATTATTGATAAATGTAACTTTACCGTTTTCTTTTAATTGCTTGTCGAATACTAAATCACCTAATTGGATTTTTACGAATGTCATTGTTTTATTTCCCCTTTTGTTCACTTATTTTTATAATTTACTTATGTTTAAAGTTTGTAGTAAGAATGTGGCTTGCTTATGTCTATTTCTGTATATGCTATATTCTTACTTATTCTATATATAGTCATTGTTGAAGAATCATATAAACTAACCAATTCGCTCTTTCCAAATCCAGCTCTCAATAAATGCTTTATCTCATAAACATCAGAAGGCAAAAGAGTATTTGTACCCTGTTTCCTTAGCTTATGACTATTTTCATTTTTGAATAGCAACCATTCCTCGACCTCTTTCAAGTAAGACCACCTAGCTCCAGTATAAATAGATCCAATCGTTGCTCTGTCCACATTGTATTCGTGGGAAAGTTCTACGTGTGTTTTGTCAGCTTTGTAAAACTGCGAAACGATATCTCTGACCTGATTTTCAGATAATTTATTCATCCCGTTTGTTTCTCCAGTAGTTCTTTTATAAAGACCGTTACTGAATCCTTTTAATTTAGTATCACGTATTCTTTCTATTTCTTCCTGCGTTAATCTTCTTCCTCTAACACCGTCGCCACCTATGGTTTGATTGAACCCATCAGTTAATGTGTCAAACAAATCGATATAAAACATCTCAGCTTTATTTAATGTTTCTTCATCAATGCAACTAAACTCTACCAACACATTGTATTCCAGCTTCCCATACTTATTAAAAGCTCTCTGCAAATGTTTGTTAAAATGAACATTGTTCTTTAGTTGCCATAGATGGTGTCTGTATCTTGTAGAACTATCTATGTTTGAATCTTTACCAATATATTTAACATCATTGATGACTAGTTCATAAATTCCTTGTGTCATGGTATTAAAGCTGTGAAATAAGTCGTTCTAATTCAGGTGGATTAAATCCATTAGAACGAGCTATTTCATTTCCATCATTGTCTAGTAGAATCGTTACTGGCACTGACATAATACCATACTTTACAGCTAATTCTGTATTCTCCATGATGTCAAATTCATCATATACAACGCTATTAGAATCTAAAAATCCACTTACCATCGTGCAAGGATTGCAATTTTGCTTATAAATTTTAATTAATTTAGTCATCTAATTTCCTCCATTTTATAGGTCGTCAAAACCATTATCGTCTGTAACTTTTGCATACTGCCTCGACTTTTGCTCGAAAAAATCAGTTTTAGTTAAGTCTTGATCATCGCCTTCGCTTACATATGCTCGAATCCATTTCATAGAGTTCTCATTCACGCCTTCATAAATTGGTGCTACATTAATCATAGACAAACATTTATTAGCACGATATTGAATGTACCCTTCCATTTCATCTAAATCAATCTCAGGAATATCAGCTAAAATGAATCTTGACCATTCATTTTCTTTTTCTGCTGCCTCTTTAAATAGCGATTGTGCAAAACTTTCTACATCAAACCCGATTTCATCCTTATTCTCTTCGATTAACAGTTTAATTATTTGAGCTGTTAAAAATTGGTGTGGATTTTCATCTCTTTGAATATAGGAAATCATAGTAGAAGTCCCTACCATTTTTTGATGACGAGCTAAGTTATAAAAGAAAGCAAACGCTGAATAGAAATTAATTCCCTCTAAAATAATTGATGCAATTAGACCTTTTAGAAGGTTTTCAATTGTGCTGTCATTCAGGAAGTTTTCATAGTGTTCAATAATTAATGCGTTTCGCTCATATACCTCCTTCTTTCGGGCAGTTTGAAATGCGATGTCTTGATTCTTTTCATGCTCTACAGATGAGAGAACATAAGAGTATGAGTGATTGTGTACTACTTCTTGCTGAGCTGCTACGATTAGACAGCTTCGTATTGAATCATCTGACAAATAATTTTGTACAGAACCAAAGAACTTCGGTTGAACAGAATCAAGTATAGCAAGCAGTCCGATAATATTACGGAAAGCTTCACGCTCAGTTTCAGTTAGTACTGAGTTATACTGCTTAGTGTCAGACGTCATATTAATTTCAAATGGAGTCCAGAAATTCCCTAATAGTGCCTTATAGATACTGTAAAACTGTGGATACTTAATATCTTCCCAGTTCAAAATACCACTTGCTTGCTCATTAATGACTGCTTTTGATTGGTTTTCTTTTGATGGATCAAATAGTTTTACACGATTTACTTTCACTTAATTACCTCCAAGATTTCATTTGTATATTCTTTGACTTTGTTTTCTTTTCCTTTTGGATTCTGTTCAATTTTTAATTTACAATCAACAATAATTCCATGCTTTTGTAGATGGTATTCCATTTCATCTACAGCTCTACAGTAATACTCTTCACCCCATTGGGTTTCACCTGTTCCAAATAATGAACAGCGCTTTATTTTTTGTGGCTCTTCAATAAGAATTTTTTTAAACATCTTTCTCATGGGAATCGGTAACTTTCCTTGCTGTCTCTTAATTTCCCAAGTCAAACTTCCAAATAATACATAGTCATATTCGCTTAAGTCAAAATCATCCTTATGGGAGAATAGGTGAACTTGATGTCCACCTTCCTCTATATAACCCTTAATTAGTGTAGCTAAGTCTCTAGTGTTGCCACTGAAAGTTAAATACACAATTGCAACCTTAATCATGAACCACAGAATTCACATTCTTCAATATTTGTAGTTGTTGAACGCACATAATACAACGTTTTCAGTTCGTATTCCCATGATTCAAAAAGCAAGGATAGAAGCTCTTTGGCTTTAATGTCGTTTCTTACATATAAGTTAAATGATTGTGACTGGTCAATGTGTCTTTGTCTTGCTGCTGCTTGTTTAATTGAGCCATGCTGATTCAAGCTAAATGCACTGTTGTAATAGAAGTTTGTTGCAGGAGTTAAGTCTGGAACAACTACTGGAATCTTATAGTCTTTCTTTTCTTCATAGTAGAATTGGTTATAAATAGGATCAATTGTTGGCGTTCCATTAGTTAAGATTGCTGTCGAACCGTTTGGTGCTGTAGCAAGTAAATATGCATTACGTATACCGTTTGTAGCAACATCTAGTCGTAGTTCGTTCCATTGCTCATTGCTAACTAAACGATTGTTATCATCTTCTTCTTTTCCATATCCACGAAGTTCAAAGTATTCTCCAGTGTTCCAATCCGAGCCTTCAAACAGAGGATATGAGCCCTTTTCTTTAGCTAAATCGTTTGATGCTTTAATAGTTAAATAGTTAATCTTTTCATACAAATGGTCAGTAGCTTCAATTGCTTCTGGTGTCGCCCAATGTAATCCTCTTAAAGCCAACCAATGATGGAATGAAAAACCACCTAAACCAATTGAACGATATCGTTTATTCGTCCACTCTGCTTGTTTAACAGGTAACTTGTTCATATCAATTACGTTATCTAGCATTCTAACTTGAATAGGAATAAGTCGTTCCAATACATCATCTTTATAAACATTTCCTAAGTGGATAGACGAAAGGTTACAAACTACAAAATCCCCTGCTTTTTTAGTAATAATAATCAAACCGTCTTCAGTTAAAGCCTCTTCAACTACAGAAGTAGGAGTCTGATTTTGAACGATTTCTTGGCATAAATTGGAAGAATATATCATTCCAGCATGTTTATTTGGATTCATACGATTAACTGTATCACGGAAGAAAATAAACATTGCTCCTGTTTCCAGTTGAGCTTTCATGATTTTCTTCATAACATCAATCGCAGGAACTTTTACTTTAGATAAATCATTGTTGCGAACGCACTCATCATACTTGTCACGGAATGAACCCTTGCCTTTTTCTTCATCGTATGAGTCCTCTAATGAGTAACCCATAACTTCTTTGACTTCATGAGGATCGAATAAATACCAATCTGTTCGCTTATCCACTGCCTCCATGAATAAGTCGGGAAGACTTGCTGATAAGAATAAATCGTGAGTACGCAGTCGTTCATCTCCGTTATTTAATTTAGCTTCAAGGAATGAATAGATGTCTTTATGGAATACATCTAAAGTTACATTAATAGCCCCACTTCTAACACCGAGTTGATCGACTGATACCCCTGTGTTATTCAATTGTTTCATCCAAGGAATAACACCACTTGAAGCATTTTTAAACCCTCTTATGCTTGATGACTTAGCACGTACTTTTCCCATATATACGCCAATTCCGCCACCAAACTTGGAAATGTTAGCTACGTCAGTATTGCTGTCGTAAATACCTTGCAGACTGTCCTCCACTGTATCGATGAAGCATGATGATAGCTGCCCATGTGATTTGCCAGCGTTAGCCCATGTTGGTGTAGCTACTGTCATATAGTGATTTGATGTAGCCCAATAGGATTCTTTTACTTTTTCCATGCGTATTTCTTTTGGCTCTAAGCACATCAAAGCTAAAGCAATAATCATATAGCGTTCTTGTGGAAGCTCAAATGTACGTTTATTATGGTCAGTTGCCAAATATCTATCTGATAGAGTTTTAAGTCCAATATAATTGAATAGATGGTCTTTTGTAGGATCAATCCAGCTCTGTGCTAACTTTATTTCCTCTTTAGAGTAATACTTAAGAATATCTTCAGAGTAAATATTCATCTCGCCTAGTGTTTTTAGTAGTCCAATTAAACTGCCATATTTCTCACTTGAATCATATGAGCGATTATAAGAAGCTTCTTTGTATAATTTAATCAAATAGAAACGACTTGCTACGAAAGTCCAAGCTGTAGATTCTCTTGACATGTTATCTAGAGCATCTAGTATTAATCGATTCGTGATTTCTGCCGCTCGGATTTCATCGAGTTTTTTAATCGAATTATTTATCTTTGTTTTATATTTTTCCTTTTCAACTTGCGGAATGCTTTCAAATTCATTTAACACATTATCAATGTAATTCATTAATCTCGTTTCGTTGTATTCTAATTTGCGTGTACCCTTGTTTTTAGTTACTACTGTTGCCACTTAATCATTTCCCTTCTGCATTTGTTTTCATTAATTTGGACTCGTCTAATGCCACTTCCCATTACATAACACTCACCACCAGTTATTCATTATAATAATTTACTTATGTTCGATTTATATTAATCAGCTTGAATTAAATCAAATCTGATCCAAATACCTCATCGCTTTATCTACATACTTGTCCATCTTATCTCGCAATTTTTCATTTTCAATTTCCCCAATAAGCATAGCTAAATGTTCTAGTTCGTCCTTTGCGCTATCAACTTGAATTAATACCAATTCCATTGTCCGTTCTACCATTCGATTAGCTCTATCTTGTTGACTATGGTATTCCACTTAATCACTCCTATTCTCATACTCTTCTATCTTCTCAGCATTTATCTTTTCATCACGGTTCAATTTATCCACTAGAAATTGAAACATTCCTTGCAGATTGGCTACCCTATGAAAGTCTGGATTAACATCTGGGCTGTAGCTTTGAAGTAAATTGGTATAATAGATTAAAGAGCTATCAAACCATTTCTTATTATCTTTCCACATCTTCTCATAAATATTTTCCATCTTATCCTCCTTTATACATGGCTCGTGCTATACATAATCAGCGTTACAACTAAACAAACAATCCCAAAGAATGTGTAAATTTGCTCTAATGTTACCAATCTATCAAGCTGATTAGATGTTACAGTTTTCTTCTTTATTTCTCTTTCGTATCGCAACCGATAAGCCCCTGCGATAACAAAGTTGAAAATAGTTAGAGTTAGGAATGTAGCGAGTAATTGACTCATGCTGTCACCTTCTTATCTAAAAGCTCATCAATTATTCTATCTAATGATTCATATGCTTCTTCTACTGTTCCATTGTTGCTTATGGTATAATCACATTTAAATTGATCATAGAAGGTTTCAGTATGATGCTTCATGTCCTTATTAGAAAATGTGTCACCTCTTCCTATCATTCTAGCTTGTCTGACAGCTTCATCTGTTTGAACACGAATGAATGTGAATCCTTTATCCTTCAATGCTTGATACTCATTTGGCATACGACAATCAGTTACAACGATGAATTCTTTACTGTACTTTAATTTTCTTCTCATGTCAGCTTCTGCGTCGATGTCTTGAAACATCTTCTTAATCCAAACTTCTGCATCAATTTCTCTAAACTTCGTTCCAATTGCTTGAAGTAGCTGCCTATTCTTTGACGTGCCATCTCCATATAGATGAGGGAACCAAACTTTAGCTACATTCTTAACGTGGTCTGCAAATGCATATCGTGTGAATCCATATTTCTTAATAGCATATTCAGCTAAAAAGTCCTTTCCTCCTCCAGCTTCTGATATAAACGCTAGATTCATTTTAACACCTCATTTTTATAATTTAGTTATGTTGCATTTATTGAAACGCACCATCAGATCTGTGCGTACTCTAGCAGTATAGGTTCGTCTTGATTTTTGACCAACGTGTGTGCTAATACTTTTCTGTATTCCTTGAACATGTGGTTCAAGTTTGGAATTCTGATTTATTATTGCTTTAATAGAAGAAAGCATATCCATTTCATCTTTTGCTTGTCTGCGTTTAACTCTGGCTTTCTTAATTTGATTTGCGATATGATAGCCCTCTGCTGCATTGAATGTATCTAATTCTGCTAGGTGTAATAAATCTTGTACTTCTAAGTCTGCACGACTGATAATTTCATTCAGCACTTTAATTCGCTCTGGAGTTTGAGAAACAACTTGTTGTAATTGTTGTGTTGCTTTTTGATACACTTCAACTAAATTTTGCATGTGTCATTCTCCTTTTTCAATTGTTATACTAGTAGTTTATTATAATAATTTATTCATGTCAATGAATATGTTTCTTCTAATCCCAAAATGTACTAGATAATTGTTTTACCTTTATTTCCACTTCTTTTATGTCTTCAAGAAGACTTGCTGCATACATCTCTTCATTTATACGATTCAGTAATACATCATCAATTAAGTACAACCGTAAATTCTCCTTAATAGAAGTAAAGCTGTTTGTTAGTGAAGCCGATAATTGACCATGCTTTTGTATTAATTGGCGCTCAATTCGTTCTACATTTTCTAATTCCATATCTTCTCCGTACACTTAATTACCTGCTTTCATCGAAGAAATTCATCTCCAACTTTTAGTTTTTCTGCTTTTTCAAGTGTTTCAAATGTGACTGTTGATTCATAAAGCTTGCTCTTATGGCTTTCCATTATAACAGGAACGCTCCAATAAACAATTGTAGCATGATCTAGCGTGAATTCAATCAATCTTGGTATTCCTATTATTCTTACAACTGTATGAGGCTTTAAGATTGTAGCCACCTCCTTATTCTATTTGTTTAGTAAAATATTCTAGCAATGTGCTCAATGATACTGTCTGCCATAAAAAGTGCAATTACGATTAACCAGAATACCATCCAGGGATTGTCACTAGCAAATTTATTCATCTTAAATTCCTCCAATAAAAGTGTTATTTTATTCACTTTTCATTCCTATATATAGTGTTACAGTAAAATACTATTACTATATATAGTGTTTTAACTTCATCTTCAAGCTTTGTTTATTTGCCATACCTTGTCTTCATTTAAATAAGAGTCACTAGTTGCGTGAAAGACAGTAGAGCCACTTAAATCTAAAACTTCTTCCCCAGTAGATTCGAACATTCTAAAATTATCTCCCTTTTTTAACTCTTGGAAGTTAATCTCTTTCCATTCTCCATTTATATAGACTTCTGTTCTTCTATTATCCATTTTTTGCCCCCTGATATAGATACGTTATTTTAAATTATGACTCTTCGTTGTACTCAGCTATTTCTTTCCATCTCTCAATTACTTTTGAGTTTGTATGTTTATCCACGTCTTTCAAGTTCTCTCTAGCCTTAGCAGCCAATTCTTTTTTACTATTCTCTAAAAACTCATGAACGTCTTTTTCTAAATCATATTGTGGATACAGTAGCTTGGATGAATCCACAATCATGAATGGAGCATCTATGTTTCTTGTAGTTTTAATAAATTGCAATCCTGACCACGATGCTTGAAATCCTGTCATACCATGTTTGCTTGCAAAATAATTAAAGAATGCAACTGTGCTTAATGTTAAAGCATCTGCTATTGAATTGTAACCATGAGTTTGCTCTTCTAGTTCTGTCAGATAATTTGTGAAATCGTCCCAGTCTTTAGGGAAATAGTTTTCTTTTATCATTTATTTTCCTCCTTTTAATAATTTATTTATAGCCAGTTGAAATAAAAGTTTCATCAATCTTTGTTAAATCTACATTGATTACATACATGACTACTCCAATTATTATCGCAATTGTTACATGACTTTAATGGGCATTTGTCACAATCTTTATTTTCTTGATCAATGCATTTCATAGTGAAAATATATTCGCAATTAAACAAATCTTGCTTCGCCATGTTATCACCTCATAAGTGTAATACTCGCATTTTATCTATTTTCTTTAATATTTCCGTAACCACCTCTAATATCTTCTTTGATAACGAGACTAGGTATTTCACCTTCACTTAAAGGAGTCAGTTTTATTTTCCTATTACCGTTTTTATCTAACAACCATAATTCCTTAATGATAAGCTTCTTAGTCAAGTTAGTATCACCTCACTCTGTATAAAATGGAAATTTCGTTTGATTATTGTTTAAACAAATTCACAAATTTCATTAGCTCGTTTGAAATCATTTCAGCTTCTTCTATTGTTACAGCTATAATGTTCCCATCACCAGAATATTTTCCGTCTGTTTCTATATAAATAACATCTTCTTCATCAGTATCGGTTGTACCATAATTCAATCCTATTCCGATATTCTTAAAATGAAAGTCCTTCATACCAACACCCCTTAATAATTAATAGTTTATTCATGTTATTAATTTACATTCTCTTCAGGTAAGCTATTCTTATAATCTAAATACTTTTCATCTGCCTGTTTTCTGGCATTGATAGCATCTTCTTTGTTTACATAATAGCCTAAGTTCTTATGCTTATAATTCACCATGATATAAGCCATCCATTTTCCTACTGTTTTATTCCATGTGACTCCTCTATGACCGCTTGTATTATTAGCGTAATGTTTAGAGTTGCTCATGTTTTGTTTCCTGTCGCATATTCTTAACTGTGACTTTCTATTGTCCATTGTGTCGCCATAAATATGATCAATGTCTTTTCCTTTAGGGGCATCCATAATTAACCTGTGCAACAGTATTCCCTTTCCTGTTACAACATAATACTTCTTTTTGTTTAAATGGTTTACACTCCATTTTACTTGTTGGATTTTTTCAACGTCTTCCAAGTCTACTTTAATTTTGAATGTGCCATGAGTTTCAGATACTATGGTCATTACTGCGTATTCTTCTAATATTTCTATATTATTCTTTCCCATTTCCTCACCTCCACATCGAACGAAAACTTCGTTTTATTTGATGTCTCTATCAAAAGCAAAGCCAATTTGTGATATTACCAAATAAATACCAATCAAGATATACATCTGTGCATTACTCATGTGAGGCAATTTCACTATCGCAGCAAGAAATAAAACTGTTGCAATAATAAAGATTACCACTGCAATCAATAGCTTCTTTAATAGTTGTTTCATTCGTCCTGATCCTTTTCAGTATTGAACCATTGTTTATACTTATAGCCTTTAAAGAATGGATTATTGCAGGCATCACATTTTACATCAACAGGAACATCAAGTGTATTACCTACATATAGGAAATGTTCCTTACAATTTGAACAAGTTTGAATTGATCGCACTGGATATAAACTCATTTTTTCACCTCGCCATACGTCTTAGAATTATGAGTTTGAGCGTAGCTCTTACATTTTCAGCGTGTTCACTATACCGACCTTTCTTAACGTCCTCCTCAAAAGCATTTCGAGATAGTGCATATTGTTCTAAAATGTAGTCATCCGTCTTGTCTTCTAAATATGATTTCAATTCTTCTTTTGTTCTCTTTTCTTTAAGTAGGTGTGACATTTTAATTTCCTCCTCATTTTTAGTTACATTAAAACCCTCATTTTATTTATAGCTAATTGCTGGCACTTCTTCTATTGTAATAATTCCACTTGCTACTGCTAACTCAACACTGAATGGAAGCTTTCGTAAATAGCTTTCTGTCATAGTAGCTCCGTACATTTTCGATCCTCTCATAGAACCATCCAAATTAAACTTTACATATTTGCCACCGCATTTAATTACAAACAGTTTCTCCTCTTGCAAACAGCCACGCCCTCTCATACAAGCCCCATGCTTACCTTTAATCAATCCATTCAAAATCATACATAAGTTTTTTAATGCTTTTTGACATTCGATATAGTTGACTTTTGAGTTCTTCATTTCCATCTATAAACAATTTATTGTGAAGAGAACCCATTTCAATATCTAGCTGCTCTAAACTATTACAAACCAATAAATACTCATCTTCGTTTAATACGTATTGTTTTTTCATGCCTTATCTGTCTCTATTTCTAATTTAGTCAGATCATCCTCAATATTAGCTACTTCAGTAGTAAATGTAAGGATATTTTTGTGCTCTAACTCTATTCCTGTTGCATTTGCTAATTCTTCGAGTGATTGTTGTTTTCCACATATATAATGAAGCCTTTCTTTATCGTTATATGGACAAGACAAGAGTTCGGCGTAGTATGATTCGTACAAATCTTTTAGTTTCTTTTCTATATTGATCATATTCTTCCTCATTTCTTAATTCTGATTGGTGAATTCCACCAATTGTTTATTCTATTAGTTTTTAGTTGTCTCATAGCGACTTGAAATGAAAATACAAATATCATAATAACAAAAAGAATAAGTGTAAATGGTAAAAAGATAGTTGCCATAACAATATCGCCCTTAATAAAATGAGTATGGGTTCCACTATCGATCTTTCGAGCTAAATCCATCATGAAGCAAAATCCTGTTCCCATGTATAATAGGAAACAAAAAAATAATATATTCATTCTAATCCTCCGCTTCTTATTTAATTATAATAAATGGTTGCTTTCATTTGATTTTATATAAATTAGCACTATCTAAAGTATTCAGTTTCTCAATTATTTTAGTGGTATCTAAAAACTTTTCAGCGTCCTTTTTAGGTAAAACAAAATCATTGTGGAGTTCAGCAAGTATCTCACCAGTATTTCTTACATAGCCGCCTGCATTTAAGTCAGCAAACATAACAGTATTAAATCTTTTATTTGGGTACTCAACGAATTCCACTTCAGTGCTACTTCTCCCTACATATATTTCCTTGATAGTTAGTATGTCATTTTTCTTAAAATACTCATTGGCGTATTCCTGATGATCGAACCCATTCTTTTGTAGATAAATTACTTTTCTTCCTTCTTGCGATTCATCTGATTGATATCGTTCACCAAAACCAGCGTACATAATTAGTCCACCTTTGAGACTCATTGTTTTACTCATGATTAATTCTTCCTTTTTTAACGATAGTTGCTTTTATTTGAATACTCTTCTCTTTAATTTGCTCATCTTATCGTAATTATCAATAATAAATCTTTGATAAGGATACAATTTAACATTGAAATATCTCTCACTAAACTCTGAAGGTTTCATTTTCTTAAAGTCATCGGCTTTTTCAATCTTCATAACTATCCACTTCCTACTCCTTATAAAAGGAATTTTTTATTATAATTTCATATATAATTTATAATCATCATTCAGCCATTTAATTATCTTGTCTAATCTTTCTTGGCTAAAATTAGGGTTATCTTTGTTATACCATTCTTCTAAACTGTATTCTCGTTTACTAGAATTACAAAAATGGCATGATGGAACACAGTTATCTAACTTATTACTCCCTGTATGATCTACGTGCTCTCTATGCAAATCAAATTGTTTCATTTCGCCATACCATAGGCGATAGTGTTTATCTACTGAAAGTTCGCAGTAAGCACATTTATAGTTAAAATAGTCTTTACAATTTTTCCATTCTTCTTTTGATATTTCATGAGTTTTATTCTGATTCCGCTTTCTACCGTATGCACTCATTTTATCTTTGTTTTTACTTTGCCAAATTTTATGTTTTCCTGCTTCCACGTACTTTCTCTTTTGTTCTTTCACATATGGTTGAACATCTTTTCTTTTCATTCTTTCTCTTTGTCGTTCACGAGTCCTTTCTTTGTTTTCAGACTCCCATTTCATTCCTTTTTGAATTGTACATTGTTTACAGTAGGGGTTATGATAAATATACTCGCCTTTCTTAACACTTTTCTTTTTCTGCGAATAAAATTCCGTGATTTCTTTCTCCACTTTACAAATACTACAAACTTTAGTATTCAAATATTATCTCCTTTCCAAATAAATTCCTGCATTTGTTTTACTTTCAATTCTTAATAACAACTGCATCAATAATAAAGACTATTAACAATCCCCACCAAAATATTGCAGTTCCACTTAAGTCGTTTTGAATAATTGTATTAATACCTTCTATCACTTGTGATGTCTTTTCTGTGTAATTGATGATCATTGTTGCTATTAGATAAATAATTACCATTTAATCTTCTCCTTCTTCATTTTCTAAATGCTGAGATTGCGATTCTAAGCATTTTAGAATTCGACTTGTGAAGACTTGTCCGTCTAACTTGCTTAGAATCGTATTTATTTTTTGATAATTGTTACGTATTGGCTTAAAGAGTCGACTCCACATGTAAGACAGTGTGAATTATTTTCACTTTCAAATTGAACTATTCCATTTTTAATCCATTTAATTTTTACAGGCGTTCTATCTAAATCTTCCAACGCAAAGTATTCCGCATCCATATCAAGCCAACTATATTCTTTTCTGGATACATACCGTGATGGTGGTGCTGGAGGTCTTGGCTTGGTAGTTGGTGGTTTAATTTTGCACCCTCCACCGCCTCCTCCAGAACCACTAATTAAATACAGGCAAGAGATTATAACTAGAATAAAAATCACAATTACTGCTTCAGACATACATTATTCAGCCTCCAAGTACTCGATTTTCTCATTTATAAAATCACGCAAATACTTCATTTCTTCAATCGTTAGCGCTGCTGGTTTTCCGCGTGTATATATAATGGAGTATTAAAAGGATACTGCTTACTTAACTGCTCCTTTGCTTTGTTCCAATCTGAATAATTCGATTTAACGGTTAGACTGTGGAGTTCAAACATCTGAGAATCAATTGTATGCATTTTTATATCTCCTTTTATAATAATAGTTTACTTATGTTATATCAACTATTTTGATTCTTTCTTATCCTTTTCTCCAATTGTTATCCCACAGTATACTGCTGATAGAGTTGATGCGAACAATAGAAGCATGTCCCAACCACTTAGTTCTACCTGATCAAGAAATATTGATATTAAAACAAAGTAAGTGATATATGAGATTATTATCTTCATTTAGTTCTCCTCTCATCTTATAAAACTAACTTTTTATTGTGTTAATAACTCAAGGTTTTCGTATATGTTGCCTTTAACTTCAATATCTCGATGAACAACATTTAGAGGATATTGTCCTAAACGAGCCCAATACGTACCATCCTCGTATTTAATAACCGATAAGTCGAAAGCTCCGTAATCGACAATATCACCTTCATAAATCTCCACACCATATTTATCCTTTATTCCTGTGTATTGCATATTAACAGCGTCAAAAACTCCATATCCTGTTGGGTCAAACCCTCTGTTCATAATGTCGTAAAAATCAAAATAGTGCATTGTCTTCCCTTGCCATGAGCGAAATTTAAACTCTCTATTCATCTTTATCCTCCTCATTTTCAAATAAATGAATTGTTTTATTGGTATTTGACAACTATCGTTTTTAACCCTTCTCGTTCGGCTAAATCAATCATATGCTTAGTTCCTTTGCTTATCCCATCCCAAAATACAATACAACCATCTGAATACTTTGCCATTTCAGCGTTACGTCTATATCCTGCTGACTTTCCATATGAATCCCAATCAGCGTTTTGTACTGACAATTTACAATTAAATTCATGTGCAAATCGTTCTCCTAATTTATCTGCACCTCTTGCTCCTCCTGATACAATTTCAACTTCAGTTAAATCGTACCGTTGTAAATAGAATAATAACTGTTCTTTAAGTAATTCATAATCATTAAAGTTTCTACTACCAGCTACTATTACTTTAAAAGTAGATGTCATCTAAACCCTCCTCTTAATAAAACTTGAATTTGATTTGACTACTTCCACTCAAACTCGCTTGCAACCAGATATTCAATTCTTCCAGTGCTATCTTTAAATACGTAAGTCTCTAAATCGTATGCATCATAGTCCATTCCTTGAAACATTAATTCTGATCCAATTTCAAAGTTATGATAACCAGTTTTAGTAACTGCCTTATCCCCTATTTTATGCTTCATAATTCATCCTCACTTTTTATTATTTTTATAATAATTTACTTATGATAAATGATTGAAACGACTAACTATCTCTTCAATATCATCAATATAATCTAATGCTTCGTCAACAGTATTATACAAATGTGTCATATTGTAATGCTTTGATGAATTCCATTTTATTTCAGTTGTCTTACATTGTTTCCCTGTGTACTCTACGATGTGTTTTCTCATATTAGTCTTGTACTAAGTCATGCAAGAATCGAAATGTTTCATCTAATAAGCGCAACTGTTCAGGTGTTTCAAATTTAGTCTGTGATAAGATGTCGTCTAATTGTAATGCAAAGCTAGTAATTAGCCCATTTCCACTGTCTTTGTTAAGAATCATATTGATATCATATTGGTATTCGTGTGCTTTAATCGTCATTTTATTTGTCCTCTATTCTTATAGTTTAGTTTTGTTCATTTTAATACTCTAACTTGTACTTTTTCTCTGCCTAATGAATAGGCTACTTTATCGCTTTCAACTAAGATGTCGATTCTGAAGCCCTTAATATTTCCTCCAGTATCTCCAGCAAGTGCTTTAAATGTTCCGTAGGATGTTTTTACCTCTACTAATGAGCCTAACTTAATTTTTTTAGGATCAACGGCTATAACTCTATATCCTTGTTCATAAATCGTATTTTTTACATCGTATCCATAAGCTGTAGTGCCTGTGCATCCAGTATTACAGAATGCTGAATAGTGAGTTGCTTCATATGCAATCCAATTGTCATTTAATTGCTTCCCTCGGCTAACTATAACTTGCTTCTTCTTTTCTTCTTCTTTAGCTTTCTGCTTAGCAATTCGCTTAGCTTCTAATTCGGCTGCAAGCTTATTAGCTACTATTATCTTCCTCTCTGCTAAATTCTCTTTATAGTTTGCTAGTTTATTATTTTGAATTTCAGTTACTATTGAAGAATCATCTAGTGCTAATCTAGTATCTTCTAAGTTGTTACAGTTATCATAGCATTCGTTAATTTCATTGTCAATTATAATAATTGATTTATGTTGAATTATTTTTAAGGCGGTTATTGCCCAGATTAGTAGACTGATTGTTACTAACACTGCTATTACTAATTTCTTCTTGTTGCTATCCTTGTTGTTAGAATTCATATATACGCTCAACCCTACGCTCATTGTGAACTCAATGACTAGTTATACTCTAGTGCGTTCACTTTGTAGACCTAAACTTCCATCCTCTCGTACCTCAGTAATAAGGTTAATTGTGTGTTGTCCTTTTGGTGCTTTAAGAACAAACTGATCGTCTCGTCGATATCCAGTCATCATGACCAAATTAGAACGGGTAAACCAACTAGATTCTAATACCGTCTTTGTGCCATTGTCTACTTTTGAAATACGCTTGTCGTAATGGGAGAATGATCCACCATACATCTTCGCCACAACAACGCCTTCAGGAGTCAAAACTGTTATTGTATGATTGTTTTTATTTTTATCTAAGACTGTCCCGACTATATTAAACAATTGATAGTTCTTCATAGGTCGTCCACGCCACTCGTATTCTTCTGTTACAATTGGATTCTCGTCTAGTTCAAAGAAGTTGCTAATTCCATAACGAGTATAGTCTACATCTTCAAGCTCGTGTCTACTAGAATAAAAGGACACTGATTCCATTTCCCAGCTCTCTATTGTGCCACTAGCATGTGCAGTCCATAGCTCGTAGAATTGGGCAACGTTATATTGTCTGACAAACGTCTCGTCTGTATAGAGTTCTGTTAATGGCAACATTTTAGTATCATATTCCTTTTTGAATAGTTTGTCAGAAATTAAAAGCTTGCCACTGTGTTCACCTACTATTGAATCTGAACTGAAGTTATTTTCAAAGAACACTTGAGAGTAGACATCTAAGATGTAAATTTTATCTTTAGGCTTGTCTACTGTTTTATGAACAGATTTCATGACATGTTTACGGAAGTTATAATAATCTTGATAATGTTTCAACTCTGGTGTGTTTAGTAATCCTAATGAAATAATTCTAGGAAGGTTTTGACCATTTAATTTCTCTTTTACGTCTACTTCTTTGATTAGGAATTGTTTCATTATTTCAGGTGGACTATTAAATTCATTGAAAACACCAGCTTTGATTAGGTGAATCAACTGTGATTTCTGAACGTTTTTAGTTTGATACATTCTCTCATAAAAATCTTCAAACGATTGGTAAGGTTTGTTAGCTATTAGATCATGGACTAATTCATCGTTTATCCCAACAATACCTTTTAATCCAAAGACAATACGATTGTTTTCCACATCAGGAGTAAATCCGAATCCAGCATGGTTTATTAAAGGTAATGTTACCTGTACATTATGACTTTTCATTTTTCCGATTCCTGCTGCTATCTTCCCATATTTCGTGGATTTGTTATTCTCGTTGTCTTCATCTGCACCTGCTGAAACAGTTAAACAAGAGACATCCCAAAATATTCGAGGATAAAAATGAGCTGTATTCATTTCCTGCAATGCAATAAGCGAATAGCCTGATGAATGTATATTACTGAAAGAATAACCAAGTTGCGGAACTATTTGAGTTTCCCATACATATCTTCTAAGATTCTGACTAGCTACTCCTTGTGTAAATACCATATCTTTAATTTTAGGAATTTCGCTCATCAGTTTCTTTCCGACTACTTTTCTTGCTGTATTACTGTCAATTATACTGAATCCACAAATATCTTCGTCCATTAAAAGCAACATCATCTCTTCCTGTGAAGAAGACACACCATATACAGGTAATAGATGTTTCTCAAGAATCTTAACTTCATCGTTAGTTAAACCATATTCGTCCATTTCTTTATACCAATCGCCAATATTTTCTTTATGTCGAACAAATTTATCGATGGGTTGTTCTTCTCCGTCTGACATTAGTCTCATAAGACTGTTAGCTGCACTTAATTCAGGAATGGATTTAGGCTTACTTTTTTTAACACATTGACCACCAACGGGAGTTTCAAATTGGAATAAGTCTGGAATTTCATTGTTAGCTACTTTATTCCACATTTCATCATCTTCATATACAAGATTATCTGGATGTAGATACGCCTCATAAGTAGCTCTTAATGAACCTTTGTCTTCAATAAAACCATGTTCAGTTAGTAAATCCATTGCAGTTCTAATACGATCCATACCCTCAACAGTTAATGCATCAATTTTTAGTGCCCCCATATAGTCACTCGATTGCATATCAAATTGCGTTGTTTCTTTACCGCTACTAGACTTCATCATCGCATTTTGAGCAACATATCCGTCGTCCCCTGAAAATACATAAATTCCTGACGCATGGACGCTGCGTGATTTAATTAGCCCCTCAATTTTTACTGAGGCTTCAAGCAGTCCTGGATATTTGGAAACGGCATTCAGAATTTCTTTTACAGGTTTTTCTCCGTCTCCTCCAAAAAAAACCTTGTTAAGGCTCCAGTTAAAACCTCTCTCTACAGGGATTAAAGTAGTGAGATAGTTAACTTCATCTATATCTATCCCCATTCCTCTAGCTGCCGACAGCAATGCCGAACGACTGCCCTCCGTACTAAAAGTTGCAATATTTAGTACGTGCGTTTTGCCATATCTATCCTTCATGGCTTCTAAAATTTGACCACGTTTGGACTGTTCAGTATCAATGTCAATATCTGGGAGTTCGGGACGCTCGGCTGTTAGGTGGCGGAAATGCGGTAAATTGTAATCAAGGCTATTCAATTGGGTGATATCGATTAGAAAATTCACAAAAAATCCAGCTCCTGACCCCCTAGAAACCCCTACTATTGAATCTCCTGATTCCCACATTACATTGACTACAACGTCCCTAACTAAAACGTAATAGGCTGACAAGCGCTGATGCAACTTTTCCGAAATTAGCCAAATCTCTTTTAGTTCCGTATTAATTCTATCTAGACATATATGAAAATATTCTTTATCTGCTTTACGTTTACGAACAATTTTCTCTACTAATCCCTCTTGGATTAAATGAAGAAAGTATCTATCAATTTTATCCTCACTCATAGCAAACTTTTTAATATACTCGTAGGTATCGTAGCCTTGTTCTAAAATGTGTTGAAAATCAAATTCAGGGATTGGTGGTACAGGCACAACAGTATCTTGAGCTAAATCATACATTTCAACTTTATTGTAGATTTCCATAGTTGCATCAAAACCAGCTTGAATTTCTTCTTCTGTTAAATACTCAATTAAATACTCTTTAACTTCATCTTCAGACATAATATAAGTGGCATCATAGAAGGCATCGACTTCTCGTTCCATATTCTGAGACTGTAGGTATGTTTTATGGATTCCTCTGTCTTCCTTCTTTAGATAGTGTCCATCAGTGGCTATGGTGTATTTTAGCCCTGTTTCTTTACTTAGCTTGATTAGTTCTTTATTTACGTATACTTGTTCTTCATTACTTGATGGCTGAATTTCTAAATAGAAGTGCTCTTTGCCAAATACATCTATACAGAAGTCAATGAAATCCTCCAATCTCTTCTTATATTGTTCGACACGTTCTATGTTACCTTCTTCTGTATATCGTTTAATTCTCAATAGCATTTGACTGGCTTCTCCGCCCAAACATGCTGTAGATGCTACAACATCTCCTTTTTCAATAATATCCTTAAGATTTTTCTTGAATGTAGGAGTTCGTTCAACTAGACCTGCTTTCCAACTGTTTTCCCATGCAAGAGAGCTCAGCTTTTTTAATTGCAAGTATCCATTCGGATTTAAAGAGACAAGCAAAAAATGAAAAAATTGAGAATCCTCATTGCGGTTCAACTGATTTTCTTTTAGTTCATCTAAAGAGTCTTCAAAAACGAGATAAATTTCATTGGCTAAACCTACCTTGAAGCCTTCATTCAGCTTTCCTGCATCTCTAAGTTTTTTGTATTCTTGAATGAAAGAAACGTGCCCACTAAGGATTTCGTGATCACTCAGGCACAGACCTGACAACTTTATCTCATTAGCATACTTAATCATTTCATCTATACGATTTATCGAGTCGAGTCCAACTTTTGCGTTACTGTAAGATGAATGATTGTGTGTAGAAAAATATGACAATTAGTTCGCCTCCTTTAATTTATCATAGTCCTCTTTGTACATCCATTTGAAGCCACCTGTCGTTTTTCTTTTCCCATTAACATATCTAGAAATCGTTGAATCAGATAAGCCTTCAATTTTAGATGCTTCTGCAAGACTCTCATATACACAGATAAAGCCATAGTCCATCGTTAGCTTTACCACCTTTTTCCTCATTGTCTTTGCTCCATTAGCTACAGTCATTGTTTTATCATATTTACATAAACCTATTTCATTACCCCTTTTCAAGTATTTTATGACAGTAGTGAGCGATAGACTGGTCTCATTAGCTATTCTTTTCGTAATCGTATTCCCTTCATTCCAAATTTCACATACAGTCTTCATTAGGTTTCTTTCTGCTTTTGTTTTTAACTCCTCCCAATCAACACTTTTTATTTCGAGTATGCTAAACAAATCACTTTCTTCAACACTGTTTTTAATATACTCAAAATCAGAGACTCTAGCGTCTAATCTAAGATAATGATAAACTCCATTACTTATTGCTAGTTCATATTTAAATAAGTCATTCTCAATCTCTTCTTCTAATGTTCTACCACCTAAATCTTTAAAACCTCTTTGATAGTGTTGTAAGCCATGTGCTTCAATTATTAACTTATATTTCGGCAAATAAAAATCATATCTTTTATTTTGAGACCACTTCAAAGGTTTATCATGGTTAAAGTCTATTTTTAATTGTTTCAATAAATGATATATTATTTTCTCTGGGTACGATACACCATCTGCGCATCCCTTACAATATAAAAAATTGTTTTTAATTGTGTATATTGCCTTGTTTTTTATGTGTCCTCCACAACATGAACATTTCCAGTCTGCTTTCTTAGTACTCCATTGAGTATATTTATATCCATCTACTTTAAATAGCAACAGTTTTGCCTTTTCTGGATTAGTAGTCCACATGTCGTTGAAACCTGCCAATACTTCACTTCCATTGCATATAGCACAGCCAGAACCGTGCCCATTCCTACTATTTACACTGGCTTTCCATCCGTGGTCAGAGAACTTGCTACATTGCCACCAAACTTTTTTGTTGCTATTAACAGCCGTATTGTTTGGAGTAAGTTCACCATTTAATGTTGGATGCCACTGTGCTGCCAGTTCTGGGTTATTCATAGCTAAAGAGTTTTTGTCAGTAGTAACTCTTCCATTGCAATAAGGACAGTTGTTCCCTTTTTTCATTTCGCTTCCCACTCTGCAATATATAGCTGTACACCATTTGTGTTTATGATCCATACTACAAACCCACCAAACCCTTTTGCCACTTCCCTTAGTAACCTGATAAACATCCAGTCCCAACTTTTCATTCTTTTCAAAATCCCATTCTTCAAACAAATCTGGTCGATGTCTAAGCATTGCGTTATCTTTCAGTACAACACTCTCATCAAACACAGGTCTCTCTTTCTCACACATTCTCTCTCCTCCTTATATAGTAAAAAGAGCACAAACAATTTCACTTGTTCATACTCTAATAATATTCTAATAATTTACTTATGTCAATCAATCTGACTAGCATTCTTTCATTCGATAAAACCTAAATTTCATTCGATAATTAGTGTATATTAATACTTTATTCATGTATAAATGATTGTTTATATACAGTTTATTATATATTTATTATGCTAAATCCAATCAATGGTTGGTTTATCTGTATTCCCCTTTTCCCATACGAACCATGCAAACGCCAATACTCCACTTTTTCCTTTTTTATCTGAATCTGGTTCATAAAAAGTAAGTCTTTTAGAGAACACATAAACGTTCTTAGGTGGATACTTTTCAAAAAACACTTTACGTTTTTGTCCTTCTAGGAAGTTAAGCTTCAATAATAGAGCTACTTTTCCACTTGATGATTCTAGTCCCTTTTCTACAAATTCAAGTGCCTGATTATATGGTGGATTTGTAATAATATTTTCAGCTTTAATATTGTGATCACTGATAAAATCTAATGTACCCTCTCCATAGCCACGATCAATTTTATCAGTAGAGTATACTTCAAATCCGTTTTCTTTTAATACTTTACTTATTGCTCCATCGCCACAAGCACATTCCCAAACGTTACCTGTAAAGCTTTCTTTCTCTAATAATGATAATACTGCATGAGAAGGAGTTGCGTAAAAGTCGTTCGCTTCCCGTTGTCCAGTGTTCTTATTTCCTGCTAATGCGTTTGACTTCATTATTTATCCCCCATTTTAATAATTCATTTATGTTATATTTTAAAATACAAACCTAGCAGTATCCTTAACCTCAACCACTTCAAACGCTTCAATTATAAACTGTGGTTCTGTATTCCCTCTATAACTGTTGATACCAGTACGTCCAACAACGTTTAAAATCGCTGTTTTATTTTTTGACCTTAATTGAATCAATTCCTCTGCATCATTGAACATTGCATAAGAAACACCTGAATGGCTGAACTTAATCATCGTCTGTTCCTTGCCCATTAATGTAGAATCGCCTAAGTTGATTTCTAACTTCTCTACAGCAAATGTAGGAGGCTCAATCCCTTTCCCCCATATATGAGAATAGCGTTCTATGTCATTCACAAAGCTACTAGTAAGCGATTTCCCAGGCAATATTAAATCAACTAGATAATTTTCATCTACTTCTACATCTTTTAATGCTTCGTTAATGCTTTCATCAAGTAGTGTGAAGTTTTTTATATCAATCTTTAATCCAGAAGCACCTTGATGTCCTTCAACTGCTTCAAACAACTGCAAGCCTTGAAGGAAATCCTTCGTATTCTCCATTAATCTATCATATCCACGCATTGATCCAACTAGTTGCTTGTGATCATCTTCATTCTTTCTAAGAATTAATGTGGGCTTCTTATACTTTCCAACAAGAAACGATGCGATATAACCACTCATATTCATTTCAAAGTCGCCTTCGATTTCAAGAATCATAAACGTGTTCTCATACAGCTTTTCATTTTCTATCTTCTCGCTTAACTCTGGAATCAGCTTTTCTTTTATCCGTCTTTGTTTAGCGTACATGTTGTTGCATATTCTTGTAATCCGTCTTGCCCAACTCTCAGACTTATCAGCTTTGCGAAGTTTTGGGTTGATAGTAACCTCTTGATGTCCTAACAAAGCCATAAATAATTCATCTAATTCCTCTGTTGAAGCCATTCTCAAGTAGGCGTTTATCTTAGGATTACACTTGAATGATAGAACACTAGGAGTTAATTCAACACCATCATCTACATTTTCTTTAATGATTTCATGGAGGAATTCATTTTTAACATTACTTAACCCTTTTGTGATTAACCATTTAGTTTCTTTAGATGATAACTGCATAGCGTCTCCAACCATTCCAAAAGCTACTAAATCCAAATAGTCATCTGCATAATTTAATCCTAGCTTTTTATCTAGTACTTGAATGAATTTGAACACAATTCCAGCACCACTTAACCATTTGTTCGGGTATTCATCTAATTGATTATTAACTGTAACAGCATGTTCTGAATACTGTGGTGCTTCATGGTGATCTAATATGAGCAAGTCAATTCCCTTTTCATGTAGAGCTTGGTGGATTTCGTACTCATTACTTCCTGCATCTGGAACAATAAATAAAGCTGTATCATCAGGAATTAAATCCACGTCAATTCCATGTTTCTTCTTAGGTGTATGATTTGACCAACTAATGCTGATATTAGGAAAGACTCGCTTCAAATAGTTTATTAGAATAGCAGACGATGTAAATCCGTCTAAATCTTTATCTATCTGAACATGAATGTGCCAACCTTTATTGACATGCTTCAGTAATAATTCAATAGCTTTTTCTATGTCGCCCAGTTGTAATGGTGAATATTCATACTTAGTGGGCTTGATAAACCACTCAATATCTTCTGGACTAATATTTCTGTTTGAGAAGATTGTTTTAATTGGCTTAAACACGTTTACATTCTCTTTATTTATTAGCTTGTACAAATAATCTCCCCTTTTTAATTATAATAATTTATTTATAAAGCTGTTTTAAATTTTAATGTTAATGCTTTCGCTAGTGCTTGCTGCTTTTATTTCTTGTTCTACTTCTTGTTCGTCTTCTATGAAAGTAGTAGGGCGCTCCCCATTATTGAATACATATTGGACTATTAACATTCCTAAAAACATTCCTAGAGCTAATCCTAAAATAATACTGATAAACATCGTCATTTAATGTCACTCCCTTTTATTATAATAATTGATTTATGTTATATATCTAAATAGCTGATCACAGGTATATTCTTAAAACGTGCTAAATCAAACAGCATATCTAACTTCTCTTTCTCATACTCTTTCGGCACATTTGTCACTGTTAAAACTTTTGAATCAGCTCTCGAATACTTACCTTCAAACTTAATTCCACCTAATTGAACACTATTCATTTTCATTCTTCCTTTCTTCATAACACTCATCGCACATTTCCATTTCGAACTCTTCTCTGTAATCAACGTCCCATTCGTCTGCTCTGTAACTCTCTTCGCATTGATCACAAGTTGTTTTTAAATAATATAGAGGATTGAATCCACTCCATGTTTCGCCTAGATGCTGAGATACTTCTTCTATCGCTTCAGAGGAAATGTCTAATTTTTGGATATCTCCGTCATCTATTGTTCCGTATACTTCGCTATGCTTGCCTAAGACCTCGCCAAAATAAGCTTCACTACCAATTGCTTTAGCTACTTCTTCTTCTGTGGCTACAAACAGACCTTTTAAATCTCCGCTTCTTCCGCAATCCCAATAGAACTTATATAAGAATTTCATATACTACCTCCATTTAAATAATTTATTATCGTTTAAAATGTTCGTTTTATCCGTTCTTGTTTTCCTTGTTTTTCATAAACTCTATAAAAAAGTAACTAGCTGCAAATATCATTCCAATACACTGTTGAAACACTGTTGGCTCTAGGACTCCAAAAGCAGTAACTGAAAACATGAACAAAAACCAGAGAGCAAAGGCTAAATCAACATATTTCATGAAAACACTCCTTTTCGTGTAAAATTCATTTTTTATTCGATGTTAAAACTACTTATTCTACCTAAGACTTCATAAGGTTGAACGACTCTTTCGTCTGCATCACAATCGACCATAAATGTTTTTATACTTTCAATATCTTCTGCTTGCTCTATTAACCACTTAAGTTCACTGATACTAAAATGACACTGAGGAATATCATGTCTGTCTCTGAAATCCGTGTTAATAATTGCTTTCAAATGCTTCAGCCTTTGTTTATCCATTTGTTTTTCTCTCCTTTTGGGATTGGGTTCAGTTCTTATTTTAAAATCCAATCTTAATTGCCATATAAGCCAATCCAATTGTAATCAGCACACCGAACAACGCTGACCAGAAACTATAATTGTCTTCTTTCGGTTGTCCATGTTTCGCTAAGTTGACTCCTACATTCAAAACTCCTAAAATAACTATTGCTAAAAACCATCCGTTCATATTATCATTCTCCTATTCTATATTTAATATCTCTTGTTTCTCTTTCATAAGACGCATCAACACTTCTTTACCTCGATCACTTGGAGATTCCTTATAGCCAATCAGTCCATGTAAGTCCCATGTAGTGAACACTCTCACATACTTACTAAATCGTCTTCCCATTTCTAAAATTTTAGCTGCGTATCTCAAAGCTTCATCACTTTTAGGGTCTTCGTACATCTTGTCCATACAGATAATAACTTCATCTATATCCAATTCTAGCAACATATCAATCTGATTCTGACTAATATTCTTACCACTTAAAGCTGTTGTAAAATTGTTTTCATGTCCAAACATGGTAGCACACTGCATTACTGACTTCTCAGACTCAAATATTGCTACCTTTTTCATCCGTTTTATGTTCTCTTTGTTCTGATATAAGCCATACAAATTGCTGTAAGAAGGGTGATTATAAAGCGTATCTTGCACTTTTACAGGAATATATTTATATCCATTTTCAATCTTCCAAGCATCTAAGTTACGCATCTTGATTCCTACAATTTTTCCATTCGAATGAAAACGATGCGGAACGATTACTGCATTTTCTTTATCGTAAAACTTAACCTCATATGCATTTAATACCTCAAGACTTATCCCATCGTTGTAAAAACTTTCATGATGTCTTTTGCTGAACACTTCAAGTATCTTATCGCTATGAAAAGTTGGCTCAGACAGTTCTACTTTCTTCCTTTTTGATAATTTATTCATCCAATCAAGCTCTTCATTGCGTTTAGGCTCATCTGGAATCAAGAAACCCTGTCCAAATATGTTCTTACTTTTACCTGTTTTACTAGCTACAAATTCAATGATTTGAGGAAATCGTATTTCTTTTCCTCTTAGATTAAATACCTTCTCGACTAGGTTATAAATATTAAAACTACAGCCACACTCCGTAAAGCAATGGAATGAATATTTAGAAGGCTTATAGTAAAGCTTGTGACTGCCACCGCTATGATTGTGACAAATTGTGTTTGTGATTAATTCATCTCTGTTTACATTGTAATGGATATGTTCTGCGCCTAATTCTGTAAGCAACAACTTGATGTCATCAACAGAAAGGCTCTCTTTTAGTTCATCAGCATCATGTCTCACAGAATTATCGCTCCTTTCTTAGAAGCTATAACCACTGCTTTGTGATTTGAATGCATTGGGTAACTCTTCTTTAGTTTCTTCATCAAATGATTCTGGAAGTTCATCGTATTCTTCAACACTTTCTTCAACTTTTGCTAGCTCTTCTATTTCATCTTTTTCAATGTCGTCAAACTTAACGTCAAGAGGTTTAATGTTCGGTATAAGATTTCCTTTGTAATCCGTTACAAATAGGTCTGTTACTTGCAAATTATCCATATTAAAATGAATGAAGATACGAACATTTTTCCAAGGATTGCCTCGGTTTTTATAAAAATTGATCGAGTGAGTTGGCATTAGTCCAAAGGATTCTTTGCTTCCAGAATTGTTGCTCATGATCGTTTCAATAATTGCTTCATCTTGTTTATTAATTGGAATCATAATAGCTCCAATATCTACTTTTTGAGCAATTGATTTCGCACCAGAAAGTGATGAGTCGTCCATGTTTCCTTCTTCTTTGATGTTGTTGTTTAGCTGAGTGGAAGTAGTTAGGAAAACATTGTACTTGTTGGCTAACTCTTTTAATCTGATAGACATCTGTAATAGGATTTGATGCTCTTGAAGATTCCTTGCCCCTGCTTTTGCCATAGAGGAAAATATCTTCATTGATGTATGAATATAATCATCATGTTATCCACTGTTTCCAATGGCACTGACTATTTCTTACTCTCATAATTGAGAGGAGTCCGTTTCGAGCTACGTATCAATAGTAGCCCTACTCTCAGTCTAACCTGAGATAGTCGATACAGGTTCTTTAGGTTTCCATGTTCGATATTTTATAACATCTCGAACCGTAGCTACACCAATATTGTAAATCTTAGAGATTTTAGCATAAGAAGGAATCTCTTTGTATAAGGCTCTTATTTCCTCGGCTTTTTCAAAGTCTAACTTAACTCTGTTGGGTCTAATTTCAAAAACTTCAGGCATAATATATCCATATCTTGACCCGCACCAGATATTCATGAATGAGTAGTAATGAGTAAGAATTTCTTTATACTCTTCATAGATTTCAGAAGGCATTTTGCCATTTAAATATGCTCGTCTTATATAGACAATATCTTCGAAGTCTAAAACAGCATTTTTAAATTGTGCTCTCTCTGACGCAAATTTCTTTGTCTCTTCAGACCATGATGGATTTTCTCCCGAATAAAATAAATTGTAACCTTCTTCAACAGTGTTAAGTGCTTTAATGTAGAAGTCTTCTCTATCTTTTGATTCAGTGTCTTCGCACTCTTCTAGAATTTCATAAATAAAATTATCCCAACCATACTGCCTAATGTCTCGATAAAAGCGCTTATGATATTCAGGCGAGTTAGGATTGAACGCTGACGACTTATGAGCATTGAATCTCTGCCGAGGATTAATAGTTTGCCCTACATATGATTTACCGTTTACTTTGTTGGTGAATTTATATATAGTAGCCACTTACAACACCTCCTTTACAGAAAGGTGAGGGAAAACCAAAGCTTCCCACGAGATTGCCATGCTATTAAAATATTTCTTTAATAGTTTAGGTTTCCTCGTTAGCCAATTTAATAATTGACCCCACTGATTAGTGGAAAGAACTCTAAGCGCACAACTTTTGTCTACGCTATATACTGCACACCGTTCTTAGTTACGTTTTTACTAATTACATGTTCAATGTCTGCTAAATCAAAGTCATGTAATTCTTCAAACCAAAACGGTGTCTTCTCTAATACTTCAATTGCTTTCATTAATCTCTCTTTTTCTTCGTCATCTAATTTTGCATTTTGTAACTTATACTCACTAACATCTGCAATGTAGCAAAGTGCTGGAATCTTAATTTCATCTTCTTCTAGCTCAGTTGATACAAACAGGCAACGCCCTCTTGCTCCTGTTTTCTCCCACTGTTTAGTCTTACTATTCCACTTCTCAGGAACACAAATTGCTAACATGTTTGCTAGTGCAAAGCGTGATTTTCCACTCCCAGATGATCCTGATACTAAGTACACCTTTCGCAGTCTGGCAGCTCTAGTTACTGCATTATAATAGCCACTAGCAAGCCCAGCTCCATATGTTGGCTTCTCCATCTTCTGCTGTACTATTGCTTTCAAATTATCAGACATGTGACTTCCCTTATTATCTTTATCAGATAAGAAATCATCTTTAATATCCACTAGCTTGCTTTCAATATGATTCATCATTTCTTCCAATGTAATTGAATCAAAAACTTCTTGCTGTTTTTCCGTTTCTTTGATATCAACTAAAGTGGTATCATATAAGTCTGAAACATCTATGCCATTTGCAGCGCATGATCTTAAAAATGAATACTTCTTAACTTGGTTGTAATACATGTCAAAATTGCTTGGTTCACCGATTTCTTCCATCTTATATAAATAATCAAGACCACCGTTATCATTAAACGTTAAATACTGTGCTGGCATATTTGAAAGGTAGCCATCAATTGAAACAGGTGTAATTTGTTCTATTCCTTGTTCAAATAAATTGTTAATTGCACCGAAGACTAACTTATGAAAACGCTCTGGAAAGTCTGCGATTGTTATTTTGTACTCTCTTGTATTCTTTAATAATTCAGGTTTAGCCATTAAGCCAGCTAGTACATGAATGATTGATTTCTTGTCTTGTAATATCTGTTTTGCCAATCAAATTTCCTCCAAATCTATTAACTTTAATTTTCTATCTCTAGGTGGTGCTACATATATAGTTTCAACTGTGTTGTCATATTCGATATTCATATTGTGCTGATTTACAGTGCTTAAGTTAACGTAATAATCACGAGCCTTTTTGTATACGTACTCGACAATTCCTATTCCCTGTGCATCTGGGTTATTTCCCTCAATTTCATGGAAGTATCTTAATGCATACTCAATTCCTTTGACTGTAAATTTATATGGAGGAAGTTGAAATTCCTTGATTTGTTTGAGCATAAATGTATTTGGGAAATCTATTTCATACAACTCACAAATGTAATTATGTAAGTCGTTTCTGTGCTGCTTTCTTAATTCAAATTGCTGAAAACAGTGTTCATGATATGTTTTACTTGAATGTTTAACATGTGCTTGTGTATCTTTATCTACTTGGCACTCGCATACAGGACACTTTGGAAGCCTTGCCATCTCCCGACCTCCTTAAATTTTGAAATAATTCAGCGAGAAATCTTGAATATAATAAATTTCTCCACTTTGTAATGTAAGCTTTAAAAGTGGTGCTATAACATTTTCATCCACACATTTTACGTCGATTAAAATATCCGTTTTACTTGAAAATAAATAACAAAATTTCTCAATTAGTGATTCAGAAGTCCTATCAAAACTGCTATCGAAGACGCAAATTACACGTTTTTTCTGAAAAACTATGTGCTGATCGCCAATTTCTGAGATGTCCATGTAATAATCCACTTCATCCAAGAATGTATTTGCTAAATGATTCGTTACAATTCTATTTGCTTCAGTTATAATTGAATTATTAGGTGGCTTGTTGTGATTGCTAAAGTTGCGCTTCATGTTCTCACCTCTTCTGCTCGATTGTTTAAAAGAATTGCGTAGCATCTTGGGAGGATACTACGCATATATTTATTTATTGTTTATTATAATAATTTACTTATGTTAATTAAGAAAGAAGCTCTTTCAAGTCACCAAGTACTAATTCAATATGGTCACGTTGATCTTCTGTCGTATCTTTTAACATTTTACCTTTTCCTAGATGTGCTTCAATAGTCTTTTTAATTTTAGGTGCGATTATGTTTTGTTCTTCTTCTGTCTTGTCTTTCATTAATTCGGTAATGGTTACATCGATCTCTTTTTTAACATCTTCAAATGGAACTTCTTTTGGTGCTTCATACACGTTTTGTGCAACATCTGTTACCGATTTAGCGCCTTTTTCTTCTGCTTCTTTTTCAATAGCATCAGCAATTGCAGCAACTAATGAATCATAATCAAAGCGAATTACGTTAGGAGTATATTTAAAGCGTGACCCAGCTTCAAAACGTGCTGTTTCTCTTAAGTGTAACACTGTTTTTTGCTCACCATCTTTTAAGAATCCTTCAGCGTAACCGATGATGTCTGACATTCCCAATACGATTAATCGTGGACGATCAGCTAAAGTTGGCATTGTGCGACTGTATTCAGTGCCTTCTGAATCGCTAACTGTCTTAGTTTGACTATGTGATATCATTACGAGTCCAAAGTTAAGCATTGGGATAGAGCGTAAAGCATCATTAAACTCTTGTTTTAACATCTTATAGCCGCCACCGTATGGAATATCTCCAATTAAATCTACACCTTCACGACCACAGATGTATTTCTCAGCCATATCGTAGAATAAATCAACCGTATCCAGTATAATAGTCTCGAAGTAGTCATGCGCTTCTGGTTTCTCTAATTGTTTCAGTACTTTCTTAAAATCAGCCCACTTATGAATCGGCTGTGCTTTAATACCAGCTAAGGCATTGTAGCCCTTTTCTGCTGCCAAAAGGATTGACTTTGGAAATTGTGTTGCAATTGTAGTTTTTCCAGTTTTTGGATTCCCGTAAATAGTAATAATCTTCTCACGTAAATCTCTGCTAATTTTTGTTTCCTCTAATCCAAAAATATCAATTGTCATTTATAAATCATTCTCCATTCATTTTATAATAATTTACTTATGTTAATTTCAAAAAAAATAAAGACTTAGAAGTACTTGCTGATATCAACCTTTGGATCTTCCTTTTTAGGTGCTGTATTGGAAGGTGTACCAAAAGCGTTAGGGCGATTATCTGATTTAGACGCTCCACCTTGCTTTTTAGTTTTTTGTTGCTCTAGTCTAATCTCACGTTTAGTTAATCGCTCTTTCACCAATTCAGGCTTGAATGAATTGGCTGAATCCTCTTCGTATGGCACTTTAGCGTTATTGATCAATGATTCTGAAACGTATGTTACAGTCTTTTCTTCGATTGGGCTGCCAAATGCGGCTTCCACTAGCTTAATAGTTTCTTTTCTAACGTTTAGGTTATTCCCGTATACTTTTAGGGTTTGACCACGTTCAAGACTATTCAAGAAGAAATCGCTACCCTCTTCTACTACTACAAACTTATAAGGGAAAATTAAACTATAAGTTGGAACCCATGCTTCTACAATAGCTCGTCCTGTTTCCTCTCCATCTTTCATTTCAGGTCTTACTTTATCAACAAAAATGTCGATTTCGAATTGAGCTTTAGGCGTCTTGTCGTCTGTTTCTCTTAAACGGTTAACAAATCGTCCTTTAATCTGTTGATACTGTTTAAGTTGACCGTCTTGTCCATAATATTCATTTGTTATTAGGCTTCCATCTACTGAAACTTGAGAAGCTTCAATTGTAATTCTGTACAACGGTTGATTATTCTCATCATTCTTTACATATTGCACTTTATAAGTAAACAGTCCATCCTTTTCTAGTACATCAATTTTATCTGTAGGATTAGCTACAAATTTAGTATCGAATGATTGCTTATTTAGCACTTTGACTGCTTCATCATAAGAGTAGACAAGACCTTCTCCTGAATCATCTTTAACACCATTTAATTTGGCTAGTTTATTAGTTCCTTCCGCAACGTCTGCTACGCTTACAAATTCTGTTCGAACTGTATTGTAGCCCTTAGCTAAGCCGTTTTCTTTGCCTTCTTTGTTTAATTTATTTGATTCAAGTTTTACTTGATGAACTTCATTTTCACCAGTTCGAATACTGATTGTACCTTTAATCTGATCAACTCTTTCACCTTGCTGGTTAGTGAAGAAAGTATCCTCAAAATTCTTCTCTACTAATGTTCCAACCACCGTTACTTTATTGAATCCTTCTTTAAGTTCTTTTTTAGTTGTTTCTGTCATGTGTGATTTCCCCTTTTTCTCGTTAGTTTTATTTTTATAATTTACTTATGTGAGAGTTTTAAAAATTTGTCTCTCACTTCTACTATAGTCTCAAATCTCGTTTTTATAAACTAGAATTTTAATATTTTTGTAATTTATTTTTGTTATATCTTTTTAATCTTTCTCAACACATCTTTCTCATACTCTAGTAATCCATCATGATTGTACATGCTATAGGCAATACGAGCCATAATGTAAGCGTCTGTTATATCATTAACGCTGCTTTCAAATCCCCACTTCTTATAGACTGGTAGCACCAAATCCTCTTTCTTAGCATTTCCTTTATTACTGCCAAACTTTTTAACTGCTGAAGGAGTTGCCTCTGTCCACGCAAATACATCTTCCTCTAGCATAATCCTCAGTGTCCATCCTATTCCGTACATCTTAGATACACCAGAACCTTTACTCCCAAAGCTAAATCCTTCTATTATTACCTTATCTGTACTAGGATTAAGATGTTTCTTAACTTTTTCAGTCAGCTTCATAAATCGCAATGGATCATCTTCTTTGCCAGCTTTTATTGATAACTGTTCCGCTACATTACCACTCTCATCTAGGATTACTATTCCAGTAGATGTTAGACTTGGGTCGATTCCTACGAAACGTATATCTCTCACCTACTTTTCTTTTAAGTATTCCAAACTATATCCCATTTTCTTTAGTTGTCGTTCAACCTCTTCTGTTCCTTCTTCTCCAAAATAAGCTGGATCTGCACCCAGAACATTAGAAGCTTCTTCCATCGCTTTGTTGAAAATCTCTTCTTTATTGATATCCATACTTGCTCACCTCTTTCGCTGTCCGATAAAACCAATCTATCATTCGAATATTTTCACACTGTTTTTGAATATCTGTGCCAATTCATCAGAATAACCGAACCTCTCCTTATTGATTTCAATTGATTTGTTTATGTCTCCATCGGCATGTCGCATTGTTGCAGCTTTCCAATCACAAAACATTTCTACAACATCTAGTAAATCCATCCCTCTAATTCCATCTTGATGATATTCGGGATGATGACTATTATTCTCGTAGTGATGTTTCAAGGCTACTTGCATCCCTTTTAAATTTCAGCATACTCTTCAGAACCATATGTGCTACCACGAAGCTTAGGAGTGAATTCAGTAAAGATTTCTAGCTCTGGTGATTGCAATTTAGACAAGTCATGAACACGCCCTCTTTCTTCTAGTTCAGTAATAACACGTTGCAACTGTCTTCTGACTTCAAAAATATGATTTCTTGTGTCTGTAATACAATCTTCCGTTGAATAACTCATTTTCATTCTCCCTTTCTAAATGTAGTCTGTATCGTATAAAACTTTCCTTTTAAACTGACTTTTCCATAATAAAGCTATTAAATTCTTTTTCTAAGTCGTCGGTCAGTGTTTGCCCGTTCTGCAACGCTTCAAGCAATCCTTTACTCATATAAGCTGGGTGAGTGAAATATGACAAGTCCTGCACATAATTCTTCCCGTTGTTATATCGAAGTCTTGTAATAGCGTGTTCTGGTTTTACGTTCTCATTGTATTCTTTAAGATATTTTAGAGCCTCTTCTTTAGTTTTAGGTTTGGATAAATCTTGATTAGATTTAATAGTAATCTTACCAGTAATCAAAATACCTCCATCATTTGATAGGAAGATGCCACCTTCTTCAGTGTATCGGTTGATACTATCTGCCTTTTCATTTAACACAACAATAGATGCTCTTACATTTCTAAGCTTTGTAATTGTTTCTTGTTTGAGTTCGTCTCTCGCATTAACGGAGTTGAGTACATCTAAATCGTCCATAAGTGTTCTTTCTTCTTGTTCAAGTGTTTTAATAGAATGGTTAATTGTCATTATTAATTTCTCCTCTAATGTAGGTCATCACCCAAAATGAATTTCCTTTACGCTTTTGTGATAGTTATCCGTTCTGTAATATGGTCAACAATATCATCTCTCACTGCTTCAATCCGTTCAGCAATATCTCTCAACTCACCAATTTCATGCTCTTTCATCAGTTCATGTTTCACAATATAATCAGCTACATGAGTCAAATTACGAAAGTATCCCAAGTCTCTCCATCCATATTCACCAGTCAATGCTGCATGTTTTGATTTTGACTCCCTCTTGCCGAACTTTTCCTTCAGAACAATGTTCAGCTTGTCCGTATCAATCGCATAATCCGCTGATAATAATACTTGATACTCTTCTTTTTCTGCTGTTCCTTCTGCCAAGTTGCATCCACCCTTTCTACCACTCTATTTAATATGATCATTGCATGTAGATACTCATGGAATTGTAATCCAGTTTTCTCTTCTTTGTTTTCATTGATATAATAGTCTGCATAGTATTCTAGTTGTTCATCTGATATATTCATAGATGCTCCTTTTAAAACTTGATGAATAATTCTTTGGGAAACATTCCTTCTAGCTCATTATTGCTGTAAGCAGCCCTTGCTTCGGAAGCTGTAATACCTTCACCAAATAAGTCAACAATACTCATGGCTCTGTCGCCACATCCATGATTTCTTACTACGACATCGCCTTCTTGAAACTCTCCAGCTTCACGACCTAATTTCGTCCAAAGCTGTCGTTCTATCTCTTCATCAATTTCTTCGGAAGTCGCAAGAGCTATTTCGCTAGGATCGAACGTTTCAGTATAGGCGTTAAATAGACTCTTATATTCTACAAATCCAACTAATATCCGATTACTTGAATTATATTCAGTAACTTTACCAACTCTATAACCATCGCCTACATCTTGCCTTACCCAATCCCCTACTTTAAACTGTGGTTCAATTTCATAGCCATTGGTGAATGCATTCATTAAATCATTTAGTGATAATTCGCTTAACGCTCTAAAACGCTCATTTGGTATTTGCTTATCTTGGGTAATATATTTTAGTACAGTTTTTTCATTGTTGCAGTTTTTTGTTAGCTTGATTGCTCTAGCTTGTTCTGGTGTCACTTTAACTTTCTTGTTCAATTCATGCCCTCCTCTATTATATATAATTTATTATAATAATTTACTTATGTTGTATAATCAAAAAATCTGTCATCATATAAAAGAAGTTTTTTATTTCGCAAACAATAAATCCAATTCCTCCTTATAACGATTAAACACATTCGTCCGAATTTTTTCGATATCTGACTCGACTTTCTTGAATTCAGGTGAATCCTCTAAACCTTCCAATTTCAAACGATAGTACTCCTCAAGCAAACGCTCAAGCTCTGCTTGTTCTTCTGCAATCTTAGGATCAAGCATTTGTTTCATATTGTCGGTAAGGTCTCGCTGCTTTAATTCTTCCTTCTTAGCAAATCCTGCTGCACTAATCTGTTTATTGGCTAACGTGACAATTTCATTCGTCCATGATGAATTAGCTCCAATTTTCGATCCAGCAAATAACCCTCCCACTAAAAATACTAATAATAATGCTACTACCAATAATACTTTCTTTGTGTTTTTCATGTTGTATGATTCCTCCATTTATATTATTGAGCCTTGTGTTAAGGCTACTACCTCTGTTTTGGTTTAGAAGTTAAATTGATTGCTTCATATTCATTTTTAAGTGCTTTTCTTCTTGTATTGTTTGAGCTTATTTGATTTTGAATTGTATGCAATGATTCAATAAGCTTGTCTTTCTCTTGTAAATCATTCTCTTCGATAGCATCATTTAAGGATAGTAATAGATAGTCTTGCTCTAGCTCTAATAGTTTTGTGTCATTCTGTATGTCGATTGACTCTTTTAACACTACTTGCCAAGTTCTCATCTCGTCCATCTCCCTTTTTGTTTTGTGCTTTCTACGAAATGTGACATTAAAGATTATTCGACTTTGCAAATTCTTCCCAATACTCACCTACATCGTTTCTCATATCATCTATTATTTTCTGATATTCAGCTTTGTCTTGCTCAGTGCCTTTTATTAACGAACAGTCCATAAAATTTTCAAAATTGTTCCCGAAAAGATGATAAATACTGTCAGGTTCGTCAGAGTTTGGTTCACAAATTCCTGGTTCTTCAACTTCATAGCAGTACAATCCATTATCTTCTTCGAAGTATTGTGGAGTAAGTTTAACTGTCTTTCCTGCTAAATGAGATCTATGATGCTCTTCACAATACTGTTCACCGAATCTGATACTGTCACTACGTTCTATATTCATTCTTCATTCTCCTTCGCAATTTGAGTCTTTTACGTCTTATAATAAAACAAGTGTTTGATTGGGTAACTAGCTAATCTTATAGTCATAATCCAACCATTTAATTATTTTAAAGTGTCTGTAATAGCTATATATCTCATTGTCAAAATTGTACCAATCATCTATTTTGTGAATCCACTTTCTACTATTGCATGATTTACAAGCTGGAATGCAATTGCTTACATCATTCGCTCCATCATGATCAACGTGCTCTTTGTGAAGTTTTTGTCCATATTTATCCACTGCATCATCTTCAGCAATCCCGCAATAGGCACACGAGTAATCAAAGTACTTTTTACAATCTTCCCACTCCTCTTTTGTAATATCGTGGTTTCTATGCATCATGCTATATTTCTTGAACATGTCTTTGTTTTCATTGTAATAATTTTTGAAGTAACCTTCTTCTTTCCTTCTTTTATAAGCGTTTTCTCTTTCGATTAAGTGGTCAGGGTGTCGATTTCTTTTTATTTGGGACTGAAGAAATGACTCTCTGTTTTTAGGGTCTTTTCTCCATTTAGTTGACGCTTCTATTCGGCACTTCTTACATTCTGGATTATAGTAAATGTACTCTCCTTTTGTTTTTGAGAACTTTTTGGTGCTGTAAAATTCAACTATTGATTTTGTTTCGCCACACCACTTACACTCTTTACTTTCCATTTTACTAATTAACACCTCACTTCCTTTTCATCTATCATATAAATATATTTAATAACTTATTTATGTTATGTTAGATAAAAAATTCGTTTTATTCTACTAATCCAACTCGCAAGTAATCGTTAATAGAAACTTGAGTTACTTCTAGTCCCACAAACGTTCCTATTTTGTCTTTTCTTTCAGAATTAGGAACTGTGCTTTCTGTTATTGGAGACATGCCACAATAATTTAATAGTTCTTCATACTAATCTTCACCCAAGAATACGCTGTTAGGTAAAATTCCGTATCTAGCTGCAAAACCTTCTGACATTCTATAAATCGTTTCAACCGTGTTACTCATTTAACTTCCTCCTAATAAAATAATAGTTTCATCTAACTCGATATTAGCGTAGCCGCTTCAAAATATCTGACACATCTTCGTAATAAGAAATATCAACTGTATATAATTCGTGATCAGTGTGTTGTCCTTCTTCAACGAGTTCATATATACCTTTGTCTTCGTCTATCCATTTTATAAACCGTTCATATTTCCAACCATATTTGGTTTCCGTTATAGTGAAGTCATCCAAGTCAACGACATTCGATAACCTTTTCTCCACTCTTTCCTTCAGGATGTTTTTCTCATAAATAGAACCACCGATATCCCAATCGGAAGGGTTGAACATGATTCTGCTGTAGAAGGAATCAGATCCATCTTTCTGTTTTAACTTTTCGTAAACTGTCATATAAAATGTGTCTGGATATATTCTTTCCATACGCTATCTCCTTCCCTTGGTGTTTCTACTATCATATAAAATTTATCTTTTATAACTATCTTAATTATTATAATAGTTTATTCATGTTGCTCTTTTGAGTTATCTACTTTATTCATTCCAAATTGCTTTTCTAGCCATTTCACAGGATCGATATAAGTACCATTCGCTTTCTGCTCTGCAATTTTAGCTTCGTACTCATCACTTTCTTTTCGCATTTTCATATGCATTTCGTCCACTAAGTCTCGTGTTCTACCTACTACCTCATATTCTTCTGGATAGCTTAGCGATTTTAGTTCCCCATCCTTACCTAACACTATAGCCGTATTGTCTCCATTGAACACATCTAGCACTACAAAATGTTCGCCATTCTCCAATTCTGAATAATAATGACTTTCAACTTTCTTGATTATGTCATTTTTCTTAGCTGGAATCCACTGATGTTGCATAATAATTCCCCTTTCTTGGATTAAAATAATTCTTTCGTTTGATTATTTCAATGCAATACGTGCTACTCTACCGCTATCCATTTGAACTATACAAGGTAGTTCACCCATTAAATCGTGGTATTCGTTTAAATGGTTTTCCTTATTAGCGTAGAACTCCAAAGCATCTCGTAATTCATTGTTTTCTTCTCTGACATTAAATTGTAACTCAACATATTTCTGAATTGTTTCTTCTTGTTTTTGAATCGTTCCTACCGCCCACTCTAGGGTAGCAATTTCATCACTTGTTAGATTAGGCTTTAGTCCGTCTTCGTCCCCATATTTTGAATAGCTCAATAGTTTTTCAAGGTTTGTTAAGTTCATTGGCATTATCCTCCTTAAATAAAGCTCCACTTTTGTTTGATTATAAAAGTTTATTTATAAGTACTTTTCATTTGTGTAATACTTTGCTCTATTTTCCTCTGCGCACAGTATCGCATCTTCTAGCTCTTTAAAGCGTCCAAACAATACATTCTTTCTATTTATTTGTAACTGTACAAGATATTTCCCTGTTGTTTTACAGAAGGAAACATTCCTAACTCCTGTTGATGTATTTTTATTTGCCCCTATCCTATTAAATAAGTTCTTTTGTGCAGTTGTGTCAATTAAATTGCTCTTTCTATTATCTAATGTATTGTGGTTCTTATGATCAATATGCTGCATCTTAAAGTCAACCACTAATGCATGTAAATGAATTGTCTGGTATTTATATTTCCCTTCAACTACCCCAAGATATTTTGTAGCCTTACAATAGTACTGTTCTAAAACCTTATCCCATTTTAAGTGCCACGATAAGTTTTGTTCTCTCACTTTAGCTAAGTCCTCTGTGTCGATTAGAGTTTCATACTCTTCTCCTTTTTTATTGCTGAGGAAAATAGCTGTTACATCTTCTCTTATTTCATATTTATTTTTCACATCTTCATCTCCAAATCATCAAATAAACTCTGATTTTTATTTGATTATGCATACCTCTAGATGCCTTATTTTACTGGGTTTAATTGAAGTCGAATTTTCCACTTTAGCTTATTTAAGTTGTATTTTAGGTTACATTTTATATTTCGTACTTTTAAGTCAAAAAGTGTTACATCTTCTTCAATTCCTAGTTCTTTATTCAGTTTCAGATATAAATGATCGTCACGTTTCCAGCCCTTTTCAGGTTTACAGTTGTTTTGCATCCAAACCACTCGTCCATTAGCTACGATAAAATGTAAGCTGCCATACTTATAATGAATGCTTCCATCTGGTCGTTCACTTTGATGTGCCAACTGTATATTTCTTTTCATCTTCAATATCGTTTGACGATGTGTTGTGTTTTCATTTCCATTAACGGTTGCAGTGTATAGACGGTAAATTCCTTTTGATAAAGCCAACTTAGTTTGCATTTTTATCTCTCCGTTTCATTATTGTATTTTTCTTATAAGTTAATAATATTATAATAGTTTATTAATGTCAACTATAACGACGCTAAAGTCCATTTATTTAATTTCATATACTTTAGCTGTGTATGACTTCGGGTAAGAGCCAATTATTTTTAAGCCTTCTGTTATTACTTCATTGTCAGAAGTTGGTTTACTCTCAAGTTCAACTTCTACAGTTTTGAAGTGTTCCAAAACTTGCCCAAATGCTTCCATTCCCTTGTAAAAATGTATTTTATATTTATATTTTTTAAACAGTTCATCATAACTTTCAAAAGTAATATCCAGATTTCTGTTGCCGTTGACTAATGGAGTTTCTCCATCCATTGGATATATATTAATATAGTTTGCCTCTAAATCAAAATCAGTTACAATGCATTTAATTCCTTTATATACAACTGGCTTCTCTAAAATTTGATCAATTTCATTATAAATTTTATCGGCTTGCGTTCTCAAGTCGTATTCTTTCAGTCTTAAATCACTCAATATCATTCTAGTTCCTCCAATACAATCTTTATTTTGTCTGTGTTCCTGATTTCAAATTCGCTATAATCATTTCCCATCTGAATGGTTTCGATTCATATCCTAATTCTAACAGTTTATCTTTTTCAGATTTATCTGCTAAAATGTGAGATTGATATTCACCATGACCACAACAACTTCCAAGTGTAACAACTCCATTGACAACCAAGTATTCAACTTCTTCACCTATGCATTTGTCTACAGGGATTCCGCCATGATTAGTAATCCATCCTTTATTCAGTCTTTCAAATGTCTCGTTAGGTATTTTATCAACATTTATAATATGAACCTCTTCTCCGTTCGATGTACCCTTGCACATTCTATAACCTCCAGCTCTAATTTGTTTGATCTGTTATATGAAAACCATATTTCATTCAACTACAGCTTGTTTTGCTTCCCAAATCATGTCTTCTAGAGACTCTTCGCTAACCTTACTCCAGCTCCAAGGTTTGTCGATATGAGTTACGTGTATGAAATCATAAAAGAACACTACTTTTCCTGTGTCATAGTTCCCTTCAAATGTCCGTTTGGTAATCCTTGCTTTTAAATTCATTTTTAAAGTTCTTATCTCTAACATTTCATCTAACTGATATCCAGGTTGCACGTTCATTTAAAACACTTCCTTTTTATAATTTATTTATGAAATAAATCGTGACTTTTATCATAATTTATAATTACTGTTTCTATACTGCTCTTCTGTTATTTCGTCATAAAATATAATTGTATACTTTGATTTACCATCGCTATTTTTACTTAATAACCATTCAATCGGATGGATATCTAATACACTATTAAGTATTTCTTGTTTCGCACTATTAAAATGATATTGATAACTAACAAAATAGTATTTCATTTATTACACCTCACAATAAATTTGGTATACTCATCTAAAAGGGGTATTCTACAATGTTTGATTTTGAAACTGTTGAAAAAGAGCTTAATTTAAAATTCATCAATCTTGAAATGAAAGTTGTTTATCTTTATTATGTTAAGAAATATTCGATACGAAAAGTATGCAATGAATTAAATTGCAGCTATCAATCAGTAAGGGATATTCTTCATAATACTTTTAGTGTTCGTTCGAAAGAAAAATCTTTCGCTTTACGTTCTACAAATGAATACAAAGAGAAAATTCGTCAAACTAAAATTGGAGAACATAATCACCAAGCAAAATTAAGTGAAGCTGATGTTATTAAGATACGTGAAGAGTATACTCGCCTATTAGGAACATTCACAAAATCAGAAGCTCAATACATGCTTGCTGACGAGTATGGAGTTAAACGTCCAACTATATCTGATATTGTGTTGCGCAGAACTTGGAAACATATTTAATTATGTTTTAACACTTGAATTGTAATAGTAGTTCATTTTTGTAAACACTACAACTATGTTTTTCTATTACTTCTAAATCATAAAATCTTGCATCTTCATTGTTATGGTATAATTTTACAAGTATCTCTTCTTTCTCTCGCTCTGTATCAACTATAATCCTGTCAATTAGATCATTGTCATAATCGTAAATGCTAATTTCTATTTCTTTTTTATACTCATACTCCACTTTATCACCTCATGAAAGATTCATTTCATTCTGCAATTAAAGTTACAAACGCTGAATCTATTGTTATACTTTCAGCAGTCTTTGAATCGTAAACCACATAAGCAATCCTACTTAGAAAATTATCACTTTCAATAGTTTTCAGAATTTCAATTTCATCACCTTCGTTAAAGCCAAATACATCCTCATCCTCAAAGGTTGACAGTCCCTTTTTTATTTCATTCTCTATTACACTTATAAATTTGAAATCTTCGTTTACAATACCCTTCATGTCATATCTCCTTTTCATTAAATAATTTATTTATCTTTCTACATTACTCATATCTTTCATTGCAAATACTCTGTCTTCATTTTTATAAATGTCAAACGCTTCTAATAGCCACTGATTTTCTTTATGATATTCTGTATTTCCAAAATAAAAACCTTTAATTAATGCTCTGCGATGACTTTTTTCGCCTTTCCAGTTCACATAGTCAAAGTCAATTGGTGATCCAGCACCCATCATTTGTTTATATATCATTTATATCTCTCCTTTTCCCGATGAAATATTTGTTTTACTTGGTTATCTCATGTAATTTATTTATTAAATAATTGTATTCAGAAGCATCAATAGTATTATCTCCGCTTGTTAGACGAGCCAAATAGTTCGTTTCAATATCAAGGGAATTGCAAATTTGTTCTTCTGTTAAATGATTCGCAACCATGTGTTCAATTAAAGTTTTGGATAGTTTATATTGTTGAGAGTCATAGAATGCATATAATTCTGGGTGCAATCCTATTAACTCATTAAGGAATTCTGACAATTTAGCACCTCCAATTTAATTTAAAATGACTGGTTTATTTATTCTCTAAAAATTTCAATACTTCGATAAAACCCTCTTCTAAATCATCCACCGACAAAATAAACAACTCTTCATCCATTTCATGTATTGAAAATGTGTAAGTGAAATTGGGCTTGTCGCCATTTAAAACGTCCTCTATATATCCATTCTCAGCTTGATTAACGATGTAATAGTTAATTTCAAACCCCTTCTGTATCCACTCATTTATACTTTTCAACAAGTCCATTTACTCAACTCCTCATTTCTTAATAAATCGATTCATTTATTCGACACCATTAATTTGCTATTGAAATAACCGTCATCCATTTAACTATTCTATGAAACCTTTTAGCTGTGTAATTACTATTATTTGATGCATACCAATCAGTGAAGTTATAATCTCTCTTACTCGAATTGCATGTTCGACATGCAGGTACGCAATTGTCATAGTAGTTATTCCCATCATGGTAAACGTGATCTCTGTGAAGTTGTTGGTTAAATACTTCTAAATGTTTATCTTCAGGCATTTCGCAATAAGCACAAGCGAAGTTGAAGTATTCTAGACACAAGTGCCATTCATCTTCAGTTATATTGTGATTTCTATGTTGCATGTTGTACTCTTTTACTTTATCTTTGTTCTCCCTTTGCCATTCTCGATACTTGCCTTGAGCAAAATATTCTTTAAGTTTGTCCTTTTGATACTTTCTTCTTTCAGGCTTACTGGAATATTTCCTATCGCTTTCTAACTTGCTTTCACGATTTTCCTTTGCCCAATTAGCTGATTTGTTAGACGTACAACTTTTACAATAAGGAGGATAGTATAAATATTTTTCACCATTCGCTCTAATTTTAATCTGTTTATAATAATCATCTAAGCTTTTGACTTCTTTACATATATTGCACTCTCTAGTATTCATTTGAATCACCTCTTTTCATATCACATTAAAAGGATCAATTTATATGAATGTATCTAATACCACCCACATGCCCATACTAATTGTAAAATGTTAGGTGGTGTATAAGTGATATTAAACTTCACTCTAAAAATTACTCTGCTGTTCATGTTCATACTTCTATTTTTCACAACTATTTTCTTAATCATAATAAAACCTCAGCTCAAATACTTCAAATCTGTTATAGGAATTCTAACTTTTATCATGATAGTTTGCTTTTTACTTGCATACGTCGGCTGATTTTTTGATCAATCAAAGCTTATTTCGCAGCTCTAATTTTAGTGTTCTGTTATATGTGTTTCAATAAGTAATCCTTAACACCGTCTAATCGAATATCTTTTACTGTACCTGTTTTTTCATCAAGCTCAACTGCCACATATACGGGTACTATGTAGCTGTTTTTTGTTGACTTGCCTCTATTGAACGCTAACTCATGCGACTTCGTTTGTATGGTTTTTAATGTGTCATCTATAACATCCTCTGAATCTACATCAGCAAGAAATGCAATGTCATTCGGATAAAGTGTCGTACCATTCACATCAATCCCCTGATTATCATTTAATGCCTTTGTAATATCATCCATCGTCTTATCACCATTTTGATAATAAACTCTACCACCGTTAGCTAATCCTATTTTAATTGTCACTTGAAATCCTCCGCTTCATTTTTTGATTTCTGTTATATGAAATTCAAAACAAAAGCACATGTTGTATTATAATAATTTACTAATGTTAAATAAAAAATTAAAACATACATATGCTAAATATTCTACTGTGTATCATATCGACAGCACAATTCAATTTGGGACTATGTATAGTCCTCCAGCCAGGCGACTTCCTTCTTTACTGTCCAATAATATACTCTATCTTTAATTGCTTCTCTATTCTTCTCCATCTTAGTTTCCCCCGATTCTAGTTGAATAATAATAGTTTTATAGGTTCTCCTCATCATCTTTCTCAAACATTTCTTGAAACTCGTCAGGATCATTAAAGTATATGTCCTTCATCTGTTCGTGAGTGTCCTTGCAGCCCTCTTGATATGCTATTTGATACATATGACGAGAAAACATTAACTGTTCTTTTGTTATCAGGAGCTTAGAAGCACCTAGTTCGATCATTAGTTCATTCCATTTTTCCTGTGTTAGTAGCGTTAGATGCTCTTCAATTTTCCTTGCAATTTTAAGCTCCATATTTCCTCCTGTTGTGGTTAATTGTGACATTGGTATTACTATATATTATTTTCCATTACATTGCAAATAATATTATAGTTGATTCATAAAAGATTAATTGGACGGAAAGTAATCCCTCTATCCTTCAATTGAAACAATACAAAACACGTTTTGACTTCCCCAAGTCCAATCTATTTGAGAAAGCCAAGTGTTGTTCTAGCAGCTCTTAGCTATACATTGCAGCTAAAACCATAGCTCTAAATTTTCTGTGCTGTTATATAAGTTTCTTAATATTGTAAATTCATTCAATAACTTTCAATTTCCCTCTGAATTTACAAAACTTTGTTTTTGTCTGACTATCTATTATTCTATTGATTCGATATTTGAAACATAGAAATCTTCCACCTCCAGACTTAGATCGTTATTTTTTGTTCCATGCAGTGTGACTGTTACATCATCAATTAGAATATTACTGTGAGTTTTTAAAAATTCTTCTGGCGTTTTTTCAACGGTAGCAATAATAACAATTTTTAAAATAGATTCCCCCATAACTGTACCCCTTTTCGAGAACGTCCGTTCGTATATTTATTCTAATTTTAATATACATTCAACGAACTGTCAAATTTTTATAAGTAAATTTTAATACGATTTAATACATAATCTCTTTTTAGTGCTTCAATTTTTGAAATATTCATTATATTCTTTTAATAATACAACATTGAAGTCCGAAAAACAAGTTACGTATTTTAAAAATTTATTCTTGTGACTAGCCAACAACAATTTCCCCCTTAAGAAAAATTTGTTGACTGTGAAGTGTGTATAATTATGAGTTTTATTTTAATTTAATGTTATATGTTTCCTTAAAAAAATCATTATCTAATCTTTCTTTAATTACATGAGTGTTTCTAAAATATTCATCATTATATTTTGAGTAAGTTGTATCAAATCTGTCTGCTATCTCTTTTAATTGATCTAAGCCAAGTTCTCCATCTCTCATGAAAATTTCATTAGCCATATGCATAATTCCACTGTTAATTACTTCTTTAGGTCTAAGGTGCTTAGTTCCAAAGATCTCTTTGAACATCACAAATTTTCTATTTATGAAAAATAAATCTAATTGCTCATCTTTTTCTTTATGTTTTCCTCTAGATGATTTTTTGAAAATATATGAAGACTCTACAAGTGTTCCTCTTGATGATCTCACTGAATCGGATAAACCATTTTTATTATAATATTCAGTTGCTGAGTTTGCTTTATCAAAGTAATGCGCTAGTTCTTCTGAAATCTCAATAGTACGTTGATTATCATTTTTATCTTTTAATGCTGCAAAGTATCTTCCATCTAGATTCTTAATATCATTTATTCTTAAATTTAGTAATTCTGAATATCCTTCACCAGAAATTCCTTCAAATAATGCCAGTAATATCGCTTTATCTGGATAGTTAATTAATTCATTGCACATATCTAATATCTGTTCTCTTGTAAAATAAGATTGTTTATACTCAGAAACAAAAGGCTTTACCCATTCTTTTTTATCAACAGTTTCTAAAGGGTTGATGTTTGTTTGTCTAAGTCCATTTTCAGTTGCCCAATCTATATAATGCTGAAATTTAAAAGTTTGATTATATGCGCTTGAAGGAGTTGAAGCTGATAAACCTTTCATTACTTCAGCCAATTCATTAATATTCATTTCATAAATATCTTTACCAAATATCTTCTCAGTTTTAGATGCTTTTTTGAATGCATATTCTGTAATTTCTCTTGTAGTTTCATTTTGAATAGTTGCAAAGTAGCGCTCTTTTATGTCTGCGTTGTAGAATTTAGTTTTCATTTCCATAATCAATTTGATCTCTCCCATTGTCTGCATTATTTGTTTATCATATGTTTAAAATTATTTTATATACTTTATTTAGCACTTACCAACTTTCTAAAATATTGACCAATACGTCTTTCATCTATTCTATTTGAAATTTCACCTTTATTTTTGATTAAAGTTACATCTTCCCAAATTGGATTATCTCTATCAAAGTCTATATCTTCTATTATCAATTTTAATTCTGTTAGTTCTATGTTTTGTTCCTTCATAGCCGCAGCTAACCCAATATAACCAGCGAACATTTTATTATATGCCATTAATGATTTTGTATTTCTGTCTACTGAGAATTCTTCTGGGAAATTTCCAATTAAATATTCAAAGAACTTCTTTAGATAATCTGAAACTTCATATACATCTAATTTAACTTTTATATTGAATTCTCTATTAATTGCATCGGCTAAAACAGTGTAGCTCACTAAATCTCCTGCTGTTATATTCAATCTTCCTTTTGCAGAAGTAACTCTTCCTTTCAGCTCTGAGTCAGACTTCAAAATTTTAACCACATCGTCAGCGTAGCGATTGCCAGCCAGTTCCACTGCTCTTGCTAATGGTATTGGGGTAGCCTTAGATAGCTGAACCTGATAGTTTTGTGCTTCTTTAGTTGTGTAATTTGATACCATAACTACAAAATTGAAATCTAAATCTGGATTAATCTCATATGCTTGTTGACTTGCTAAACATCTATGAAAACCATCTAGAATATCCAAACGTGTTCCTTCTGTAATTGTAAGTATATTCTTCTTATTGTCATAGTCTAATTCTTCTCCCAAATCACTCGTTCTAGGTGCTGCATTAAATGCTAGCATAGTATTTTTTAATTCGCCTTTTAGAATTAAGTCTCGCATTTCTTTTACGTTTTTCTTATTAATTGTTGGAGTCATAATAAAGTGATCGTGACGTTTAATTTGTTTGGCTTCACGTTGTATTTCAAAGTTATAATTTAAAAGTTGATTCTTCATTAATTCAGCTACTTCTTGATAACTCATAATTGTAGAAAAAACGTCTCTACCGATAGGATGTGACTTATCGTATTCTATAGGAAATGCCATTTCTTCTTCAGTGTTTTCAAAAATATAGTCATATTGCCTTGCTTCTTTCATTTCGGGAATTTCAAACCAGTTATCTGGATTGAAATCTTGAAGTCCTGTCTTAACATAGAACTGTTCTGTAAATAATGCTAATTCTCTCATATCATCTAACACATCTGGATTATTTAATACTTCCTCTACACGACCATCTGTAATCCGATAATTAGCTAACTCATCTTTAATTTCATCAACTGCTTTTCGATTATCAGATATATATTGAATCTTATCTTTAATTACTTCTAAAAGTTCAGCTTTGTTCTTTTTCATCTGTTACAGCAACCCCTTTAATATCACATTTTTTATAATATCAATAATATATTTTTGAATCAATTTCAATCTCTCTAAAATTAATTCTATCACTAACAATCTCAAAAATCCAATCAATCTAACTATATTTCTCATTAATTGTAAAGCTTTTTTGTCGAATTTTGTCGAATATATATCAAATATTATCTTTAAGTTTAAGATTGAGTATAAATAATAGTTCCTTAGGCATAGTTTTTAGAGTTTCAATCAAAGTTTTGTAATTAACTTCCTTATATAAATCATGATTAAGATTTTTCTCAAGACTAAAATAGCCTGTCATTTTAGTCTCAATTTCCTGAAGATAAATTTGTGTAGTTTCAATTTTAGAATGTTTTCCTTTTGCTTGTGCATCTCTAATGTTTCCAGTCAATCTGAAGGTATTGTTTACAGAAGTCTTTTTGAATGAATGAAACACATAATTGCGATCTTCATGTTTCAATAGTTTTCTTAATCTAGTCATCATATCTGTAATATTCTTCTTACTTAAAGTAAATAAATTCTTCTGATTCTCAATTCTTATTTCAGAAATCATTTCATTGTATAATTCTCTATCTATAACTTCTATATATTCTACATTTCCTTTTCCATATCCATTTACGTAAACTATATTTCCATCTGGCTTAAACTGAGACCACTTGAGATCGATTATCTCTGAAGCTCGTAATCCTAGTTCTATAGCCATCATTACTGCCCATTTCTTTTCGCTTTGTTTATGTTTTTCAAACTTCTCTATTGCTGATAAGTATTGCTCTACAACTTCCATTGGCATAACATCGTAACTTTCCATTTTATTCGGAAGAGATTTAATTAATTCAAAGAAGCTGATATCTATATTAATAATCTTTCTTGCTTTTAGGTGTTTATATAATGATCTAATGCAACTACTGTTCCTGTTTATTGTCCCATTTGCTAATGTTCCATATAACGAGTCTAAGAACGCTTTAAATGAATCGTAATCAAGCAGCTCTAGCTCCTCATCTAATATTGTATTTATTTTTTTATTAAATATTGCCTCTAAAAATTTATTTATATCTCCTCGATACGATGCAGTAGTATCCTCTGATCCTTTAGAGTACTCCACTAAGAAGTCCTCAATTGCTTTCCCCGCTTTAGTTTGAAATTGTGATACGTTTGATTGTAATGCAACCATGAATAATCAATTCCTTTCAGCTCTATTTTAAAGTTTCTGTTATGTTTAATCTGTTAAGGATGTTTCGAACCTTGTGACAAGAATACAATAGTGTTATGCTGCTTTGCTTATATTCTTGTCGCAAGGTTCAAAAGTGAACCTTCGCTTTTATAATTTATATTTATCAATTGGCTAGTGGATTTGTTGATACTTCTATTATATGCTATAGAAGTTATTTTATTCACCTACAATCATTTATTTTTATAGTTTATTTTTGTTACTCTAAATTTTGTGAACTGTTATGCAGTCTTAACATTCATTGTTTCTTTTCTTAATTGCTTGATACTTATTATTATCAACTTTAAAAGTTAATTCAAGCAACTTCGATTCAATCATCACATAACCACTTTCTTTTCCTTCTGGCTCTACAAACACATAGACTGATTCACCACTACCTAGTCGCTTTAAATCGTTTTTCAGAATATATAGATACTGACTCAACATATAACCTCCTGCATATCAAATTGTTTCAGGATTTCCATAAAACTACTTCTGCGTTCAGCTTTACTTTTTAGCATGGCAACACTTTCTTCATGGAATCCAATTAGCGTATTATTCTTTGCAACTGCAATAGGTGCTTTGATAAGTCTAGGATTTTCAATGACTAGCGCATGAAGTTCGGTAAGTGTTAATTCCTCAAAGTCAATTCCTTGTTGTATTAATTCAATGTAAGCATTTGATCTTAGAGAAAGTATATCCTCTACACCATTTTCTGTATATAATAGAATTTCAGACAATTGCTCCCATGTCAAAGACTCATGATCCATGTTTTGCTCCACATAAGGTATTTTATTCTCGATAAGGTGTTTCTTGAATTTTCTTGAAGATGTATTACTAGTTGCTGTGTATAGTTTTACAGTCATTATTGCATCCTCTTTTCTGTTTGTTATATTATATTCATTTTATCATAACTTATTTATGTTATCAACTATTTATTGTAATAATTCACTAATGTTCATCCTCTATTATGTTTGGCGTGTGTTATGTAATGCCTTACCTTTATCTAATACTTATTATACAACTGTATGAGATAAAAGTAAAGCTATATTCATCATATTTTTATAATTTATTTATGTTGTTTCTAGTCACCTACTCTTTTCCAATTTCCATCTGAATTTTTGTTGTATTTTCCTGTTTCAAACGATCTTGTATTTAATACTATCTGTAATGCTGTTTCTGTCTCTCTATGAATTCCTTGGTACTTCTTATATAACTCTGTACTAAGTTCTTCATAATCTAATCTAAGTTGTCTCATTAATTCATCAGCATCAATCTTCTTACCTTCTATCAGCTCATAGATGCTGCTTAAAATGTCTGTGCTTCCATATGGTTGTGCACCATCAATGGCAACAGAACCATATATGTTAGAAGTCTGATTCCATGTGATAAGCAAATTACTTAAAAGTGTTAAATGATCTTCTGTGAGTATAAATGTTTGATTCATCTTTCCACCTCCTTTCTACATTTATAGCTTACTCATGTCACCCTAATTATATACACTTTATTATAATAACTTATTTATGTTGATTAAAAGTTATTTTTTGTTCGAGTAGTGTATTATACTAATACTTTTACATCAGTAGAAGAAACAAGTAAGTCACGTTTCTTTTCCTCTAGTCCTTCAATAGTATTAAACCAATACAATCCTTCAGTTCCATGTTCAGAAACAAAGCCTTTTAATCTCATGTTCCCAAGTAAATATAATGCTTTTCTTTTATTCTGGTCACTTAACACAAATCTAAAATCATTCATGAAATTCCTCCTAGTATTATTATAGTCTCTCCCATTCTTCAAAAGTATAAGTGTCATAAGCCCATGCATCGTCATTTTGCACCTTGTCAATTTCTAAATCAAAATTAAAATTTTCACTAGTTACATCTGGATATGCATAAGTTACAGTTTTATTAGTAAGATTAATATAAAAATGTTCTCCTATTTGATCGTGCTTTAATTCTCCATATATTTCATGTTTACCAACAGTCTTAGCTCTCTTCATTTCACTAATAGTCATTATTCTCGCCTCCTTATCCTATAAATCTCTTCTTTTGTTTGATTATAAATTAATAACTAATTCATGTTAAATATATTTTATAATCTTTATTCAACCATTTATTGATCTTCAGTAAACGTTCCTTTGAATAGGTATCTGCTGCAACAAACCATAACTCTAGTTCAAAATTGTGCTTCTTGCTATTGCATGATCTACATGCTGGAATACAGTTACTTAAATCATTCGCTCCCTGGTGGTCTGCGTGGTCTTTGTGTAAATTATTCTTGTATTTCTCTTTTGCTTCTTCCTCGCTTATACCACAATACGCACATGAGTAATCGAAATACTTTTTACAGTCTTCCCACTCCTGTTTTGTAATCTCATGACTTTTGTTCACTGACCTATAAAGATTATATTCTTTAATTTTATCTTTGTTATTCCTTTGCCACTCTAAAACCTTCCCCTCTCTGACCATCTTCTTATTTCTTTCACGTTGTTTAATTTTAGCATGGTCTGAAGTTTGATATTTTCTTAGTGTTTTTCGATATGACTCTGGATTTTCCGCCTGCCATTTGGACGCTCTTGTTTTTGTGCATCCCTTGCATTCTGAAAAGTAGTAAATATAATTTCCTTTTGATTTACTTGATTTATTTTGTGAATAGAATTCATTCAAAGGCTTTAGAATTTTACATCTGTTGCATACCTTACTCTCCTCTAATTTTTTTATGGTTCTTCCTCTCCTTTATCGAATGCAATGCTCATTTTATCTGCAAGTTAAATAGTTAAATATGCTTGATTGTTAAACTGTTTCTATCAATTCTACCAGTAGTCAACAACTCAACTATGTCAACCGTATCTAGCTGTACAATAGAATAACCTTCTCCTCTATCATTGTAAGCATGATACTCGTCTCTTCCTACATTTTCAATGGTGCACACATGAAATGGATCATTTACATTATCAATCTCCACCTCAAACAAGTTTTTGCCATTAATATTAATCTCCTTGCTCATTTTAATCTTCTCCATTCTATTTTAGTTTTTTGTCCTCTGCAAACGTTTACCTATCACGTTCTTGTTGGCACTTCTTATAAAAGATAGATTTTATCGTAACCCTATTATCTCCATCCCATTAAATATAGTAAATTATCACACCAATTTCTAGCTGGAACATACTTACCATATTCCTCAGATGACTTTATCCATCCATAAGCCCATCCATCCCTTGTAGAGAATTTTTTAATTGTCCTTCTTAATTGAGTGTTCTCCATATATCGCAGATTAACATTAACTCTTGGTGTTTTCTCAATAAAAGCAACTCTATTTCCTGGATTAGTATGGTCAGTTCCTTTTATCGCTCTATATGAGCAATGTTCATCATCAATCCAATTAGTTAACTCCTTGAATGCCATTTGTTATCCCTCCTTTTAAGTTAAAATCAACATTTTATCAATAAACCCATTCTTCTCTTACGGTACATTCTTCTGCATTTACAATAATATAGCCTTTTTCTTCTGCAAATTTATACGCATCATCTAGGTCTTCATAATATCTGAAATAATTATTATCAAATATCACTTTATATGCTTTAATCATTCACTATCATCTCCCTGTATAAAATTAGAATTTCATCCTTCAATCAAGTTTAGATTTTCGTCATAACTATTTGGATCAGCTCCAGGAACGTCCCAACCAAACATGCTCCCGCACATCATAGCTTCAATTATTCTTACATCATAAACACCGATTTCTTCATTTAGTTCATAAGTAGACTTATTCTTCCTTTCGTCCGTAATCGGGAAATAACCGCTAGTCCCTTTCACTATTTGAATCAATTCTTCAGTAACAGGATGTTCAGCATAACAATATCTTGGCAATTCTATAACTTTACTCATTTTAAATACCTCCTAATTTTATTTTATTTTATTATATCAATTTTGAAATTCATATGAAACCATTCTTTCATTTAATTAAAATTTAATATCCCATTGATTCAAAAAATCTCGAATGTCTGATTCAGTGAACAAAGTATTATATTTTCTTGAAGCTAATGAGTTATTTTCTAAAGTAATACACTTAATAGTATTTATATCAGTAGTGTTGAATGCTTCTTGTAAAGTCCTACGATCTATATTCAATAGATGTATGGCTTCTGGATTAGTGTGATAACTTGTATAGTAAACAATTGTAGCGTGTTGAGTCATTTATAATACCTCCTTTATCTATCGATCCATTCTTGATTTTCAATATATTCCCCTGCACCTAAATACTCCACAATTTGCCCTACAACCACATGATCTTTGTATTGATATAACCTCTTTGCTTCAGAAATAGCCTGTTCTTTCGTTTCAAATGATTGTTCGCTCCAGCCCCTACCATCTAAATTTGCAAAAGTCCATTTACCGTTGTTCGACATAGTTTATTCTCCTTTTATAATTTATTTATATTATGAAAACATTATTTCATGTGTAAATTTTCCCTACATACTTTTGCCACTCTCTATTCTTTTCGATGTAATAAATAGCATTCTCAGTAAAAATCAATTTTGAACCTAAAAGAATCTTGTGCTGTAAGTATTCATATTGAGAAGAATCTATATAGATAATTGAATCATTGTTTAAGTTCTCAGCAATTACCCACTCAGTACCAGCATTGTATAAATAACTTTGATAAGATTTTTCGAAAGTTAGTTCATCAAAATTCTTACTTATCTTATCTGGAAAGTCCATCCAATCATGAGTGTGTTGAAAACCATTTTTACAAAAATCATTAATTCGTACTATCGTTTCTTCTATATTTATTTCACTCAATACATAAGATTCTTGTGTATTATTTATCAATGTCACCCCTCCATTGAAACCGTTATTTTACTTGATGTTAAATTTAAAACTTTTTTACATAAATAGCTTTATATATCCTATTAATTGTATTGTTATCATCAACAAATATATCTCTAGATTCATTTCTGCTACAATGAGAAAACGCTGAGTCCTCACTATGATAAGCCCCATCCACTTCTCCATCCTTAAATGTTAAATAAATGTGTTCCTCGTGAAAATCAAAATTGTCTTCAGTTTGATTGTAATTGTTCATCCTTATTCTCCTCTATATCCTTATATAAATTCGTTCTTTTAATTGATTCTTTTGTTCTTTCTAATCTATTATTTGGTAACTGACTATCTGCAAAAAGAGACTCTTTAAACCTTTCTTTAAGTTTAACAGATTACTACAATTCTGAAATATTTTTAACCACTCTTGCCACTCCACCCCAGCTGGGAACATAAGGCTCGCCATGTTCGTATGGTATTCCGTAACGATAGTGTAATTCAACTTCTCCTGTATCAATATTTACAAGTAAGTACCTACTCTCATCCCAACTTTTGTACTCACTTTCATTGACAAAGCCACCTTTGTTAAGCTTGTTATCGACAACCATGCATCTTTGACCATCTTCAAATATAAATATGTTTCCTTTTAAAGCCATAGTGTCTCTTCCCTTCAATATTTTCTCGATATTTTATCTAATAAAGTATTTTAAAATAATATACTATTCTCTAAACCTTGTTTCCCCATGTTTGTCGCTCTTCATTATCTCTTAAATCCGTTGTTTTAATACCCATTTAATCGGTTCACTTTCCATTAGTTCCAGATTCTTATATTAGTAATTATTCAACCAGATCAAACCAGTCTTTGTACGAAAGTCCATTACGATTTATTTCTTTAGCAAATGACATTTCTCTATTAGCGTCAGTAATAATTACGAAGTCTTTTTCCTCATCTCTAAACACTGGATAAGTCTTTCCTGCTGTAATTGCAACTCCAAAAATATTCTCTTCTCCTGTATGTGCGATTAATATTTTCATTTTAATACTCTCCATTTCAATAATTTATTTTTGTTATAGTCTTAATACATAAGATGAATTTTATAGCAAGTTGTTCTCTAATGCATATTTTAGAACAAACGCTTCTTCTTCACTGCTTAAATATGAAGTGTAATTTGTTTCATTGCATACCATTAAAACATCTGTGCCATTTTCACTTTTCCATATTTCAATAGTGTTATTTTCAAGCTCGCTATCTTTAAAGTCTGCCGAAAACTTAATTTCTTCTAAACCTTCGTCCTCAAAAGATTCTGTATGCAAGTAAGTAAGCTTATTAAATTTCATTTTAATTATCCCCATTCTAATTTTTGTTTTATTCGATTCTGTAAACCCTTGGTTTTCCTATGTTTTCAGGCACTCATATTGCAATAAAATATCGTATTTATTCGATTATGTTCAGCTCGATTTTGCTTTTTGTTTTAATCGATTGCCACTTGAATGAATGACTCTGCATCTTCGTTATACAATGGCGTAATAGTAATTAATGGCGGTTGTGCTTGATCTCTATCAATAAGAATATTGCTGGTGCTAAATTTGATTACCACTTTCTTTCCTTGTTCAGTGTATCCCTCTCCTGTGAATTCAAAATCTTTTAGTATTATGTCTTTTTCATATTCCATCTTTAATGTGCTCCTAACATTATTTGTGTTCAGCTTTATACTTTTCAATTGCATCATCTATAATTTGATTAGCTTCTTTACTTGTATAACCATGTAGCATTAACTGGCAATACCATATTAAACGTTCTTTTGCGTCCAAATTCATTCTCCTTTTTGATGTATAGTTTTTGTCTAGTGTTTGTTGTCATTTATATTTAATTCTCAGCTCGATTTTTCTCGATCTGTTATATGATTATTCACTGTCCATAAACCTTAAACCATTTATTTGCCACTCCGTATTCGAAATGTAGCGTCCATCCATTATTGACTAAGAACTTGACACCAAACTGACTGAAATGAGCTTCTACAACCTCACCAATATTTATTTCTGAATAATCCTCTTCATATAAAGATGTTTTAATTTTAACTGTATCTACACATTCTAATTTTACATTCATTTTCCTGACTCCTTTTTTGTCTACTTTGTATTTCGATCTAAAACTTAATATTACTTAATATTCTTAATTGAAACTGTAAAGCAATTCAAGTTTATTCAAGTTGCAATTACCTTGTTTAAATTGTGAATCCCAATATCCACACTTGAAATTTCTACTTGTAATTTGTTTGCCTGCTTTATTAATCCCAGTAGTATATAAATACCCATTTTCATCTTTGTGTAAAGATACAGGAATTAATTTTGAGAACTTTAAATTTCCTTCTACAATTTTCTTTTGCTCTTCAGTGATGTTCAATTCATTAATGTTTAGGTTATTCATCTTTCATGTCCCCTTTTGTTTAATCATTACCACTCTCTACCGTTTTTCACTGCTTCTAAATTTTCTTTTGCTTGCTTGATATAATCTTCTTTTCTCCAATCGTTTTCATAAAAGCTGATTACTTTTTCCAATTGTTTTTCATAGTAATTAATTAGTTTTTCTCTTTTGTTCATTCTAATCATTCTCCTTCTGTTTGTTTTATTTTAATAACTCACTTATCTATTATCTTTATTATACACCAACCACATTTAATTGCAACAATTATTTTTAATATTTTAATAATTTATTTATGTTTATTTTTAATTTGTTTCCTTCTATATATACGACTGGAATTATCGTGTTTCAACTCCTTTGCTTCTTAATGTATTGTATGTGCTATTACTACTTATTATACCACCTTAAACTAAAAAGTAAACACCTATTTGATAATTTACTTATGTTAATTGTAAACATCAAATAGGTGCTCTAGATTATAATATTAAATTAGATGTTACATGAACAAACGCTTTAGCTTTTGTGAATGCAAAAGGAAACATGTTTCCGTTGGTGACAAATACTGCGTATACCTATCTATTAAGCTTGACGGAAAAATTGTCACTTATCAATTTGATGTATCTCCCAATAACGTTCACTGTTACTTCTTTTAGGCAAAATAATATACTGCAATCCAATCATTTCTAGTCCACCATTTAGCTTTTTGTATCCTCTTTGCTGCTTCCCATCTACTCTAAGATCAATCTTACCTATTAATTCATTCTGTTCTGCTTTATAAAGTCTTTTCCCGACTAAGCTTGCAAGATAGCTCTCTAGCGTTTCCTTTGATACTAAATCTTCGTAAACTATGCTTGCTTTTACATTCAGAACATCCTCCATGTACGTACGATAATTATCTTTGTTATTGTAGTCTTTCATTTTAATCAACTCCTGTAACTGTGTAACCATTTTGAAGAACATGACTTCATTAAGCTTTAATTCCACTTCGCTCTCACTTCCTATTGATTCATTATAAATAATCCCAGAAGCATTTTTATTATCCATTCTGTAATACTTGTCTGTATATACCGTAGCCCCTAGTTCTCTGAATAGGTTAGCTTCTTCTATCTTCTTACTTATTTTCGTTTCTTCTCCACCTAGAGACTGATTGCTAAACAGCTTTAAAACTAGAGTTATCTTTTCATTTTCCTTCAATCGCTTTCGTCCGATACATTGTAATAGCGTGCCTGTGTCTCTTATATTGTCACAAAGTATTATTCCTAGCTCATCATCATGTATGTTTACCCCAGCTTCAAAAACAGTAGTAGTAATTAAAACCGTTTCTTCAAAACGTTCATTCTTTAGCATTGTATTAATTTTCTCTTCGTCTACAAAGCTATAATACTTGTTGCTCTTACTACAATTGAATAACGTCCGATCCTTGTATCTGTTGTGCAACTTGAAAGCTAGTGCAGTATCATTGATAAAGAATATCGCTTTTTTGTTTCTTGTTATAGCCATATTCATGTAATGCTCTAGTGTTTCTTCATAGCGGTAAAACTCCATATGTTTAATGAAATCAAATTCTAATGGTAGTTCATAATCAATTGTTTGTATGTGCTTATGCTTGTTTAAATACTTCTTCATGTTGTCGCCTGTAGCTGACATGAATATTCTTACTTTGTCCTTTTGTTCTAATATTGCATTAAGAGAAATATCAGTAAACTTAGTCCAACTATCATCGAAGAAATGATGAAATTCATCACACACAATATACGAGTATTCGCTAAAATCAAAATCAACTTTATTCTTATCTTTGTTTTGAGTGCCAATGTATTGATAAGTCTTAATTTCAATTACATCTGTCTTTTCGTCTCCTTCAATTTCCATATTGAATTGTGATACACAGTTCTTTCTATGAATCAGCATGAGGATTTTCTTTCCTTCTTCTTTAGCTATCTCATATAAACCATTCTTAATGAAATAACTCTTCCCTTTACCTGTTCCTGCTTTTACAGTAATAACATCACCATTGTTCCAAAACTTAATGTCTTTGGACGTAATTAACTCTGACACCTTCATTAACACACTTCCTTAATATTTTTTATAGTTTATTTATCAGACACCTTATAAGATTTAAGATGCCTGCCTAGTAATTCATTTTTTTCATATACCCAATAAGGATATCCACTCGTTTTATTTACTCCCTTATCAAACCATCTAACATTGTTATCATTAAGGTACTTTCTAAGCTTGCTGCTATAACAGTAAAAAACATCATTTTCTTTTTGCATTGTAATTATTCCCTTCCATTTAACATTAGTCCAAACATGCAAAAAAGTATAAGGACAGAATTATCCCTATACTTATACTATAGTCTCAAAAGCCATTTTTATCAACAAACATTTTAGTTATTCTTATAATTTATTAATGTTTGGTCAAATTGTTGTTAACTGATAACATAATAATGATAATTTACTCATCTTATTGGAATCGTTCTTTGTTTGATAGTAGCTCCTGTTTAATTTCATCATATTCTTTGCCAATTCGCAAAAGTGAAGCCATAACCGTTTCAACTTCTACCACTTTACGTAAGTCTTCTGTAGTCAAAGAATCTCTAAGCTGATCCTTCTTCTCCAATCCGTAAATGACTCTCATTTGTGCTGCTGTGCAATCAAATAAAGTTTTATACACCAGGTTGGTGAAAGTAGGATATTCAAAACCTTTCATATCACCTTTAAAGAATTGCTGGATTGAATCAGTCAAACGTCTGCGCTCACGTTTAGACAGCTCTCTTTCTACTGCCCATTCACGCTGCTTCTTGTCTGATACTTCTTCTACATTTAATAAGTAGTTGCGTATGCTTCTAGCTACTTCTGATTCAGTTAGCAACATTCCTAGTCGTAATAGACCTCTACGGTTTAATAAGGCTAAAGAATTAACTCCTTTATACAGAAGTTCACCTTGAACCTCTGTCTTAAACTCACTTAACACCTTGCCTTTTAAAACTCTCATTTCCTCATACTCGTTAAATTCATCTCTGTGTCGTTTTACAATTGTTCTGATTGTGTCTGCTGGTACATTATAGTATTCTGCTGCCATTTCTGTAGTAGCTTCAAATTGACTTCCTAATAATGAAATTGTCTTAACCTTTTCTAGTACATCATCACGATAAACGTTTTGATCTCTCATTGTTCTACTTTCGATAAGTACCATTTCATTGCTTTCTGTTACTTGTGCTACTAATTGGTCTTTGTTCTCTTTTTTAACCATTTTCTCATACCCTTTTTAATATATTTATGAATCGCAACTTGTAAGAAGCGTTTACATACTACTTTATATTATTATGATAATTTATTCATGTTGTTTTGCAAATTGAATGGATCGTGATTGATTGCCTTTATGATACCATTAGCTTCATAAATCCTAAAAGCTGTCATAATGATATCCATATCATGTCTAATGGATTGCTTTATGGCTTCTTTGTTGTTATCTACTTTAGCTTCATTAACAATTATCATATAAGACTCCTCCTACTCTCCGTTCAAATGCTTCTGCTACCATTGAAATCGATTCAATACCAGTTTAAACATTCGACTGCGATAATATTGTATTTCTTATGTATAGTGAGGTAACCGATTGCTACCTCTAGTTACATTCGAGTGCTCATTCCGTACAAACTGATCGATTGCTACACTTAGTGTAGTCTTTTTATAATAATATGAATGAGTCCAAAAACAGTTTTCGTGTTTGTAGTAGTCTCAGTACTCGAATGTATGTTGCTTATGATTTAGTTGTTTAAATCGTTTGTATTTCTTATCTGTCTTTATAATAACATGTATATGTTTGGTGTGCAACTAATATGATTGTATTATGATAGTTTATTTATGAATTGTTGCTGAATGCTTATTAAAACAGCGTGACAGCTAGTGTTATCAACGTTGCAAGGCTATAAGGAACATAAAACCATATGCGATCAGATGTGCATATTTCTTCTGGATTGTCTGAAATGAAGTAGTATTCGATATTGTAGATGGATTTTCTGATTAGTTTCATTTGTGATTGCTCCTTTTAGTTTGATATTAGTTTCATATATGCTTTCTTATATTCCCTTTGGAAATTGCTACTTTTGCTTTGTGGATTTCCGTTTTTGTTATTTTGACTTTGTATATGAGAAGTTTTGATATTTGAAATGTGCTTACGTCTAAAGTAACTTTTGATTTCTGCAAAATGATATTGTGATACCGCTTGAAAACCATTGAGTATGTTAATTTGATGTGCAAGCTGCAAAGCGTTGAATAGGTTTGATTGATTGAGTAGATGATCCATTATATGCTGTGTAGCTTCATCGTATGAATCGAAGCTACAAGGTGACGTATTAGTGCGTGTATGAGCGTTTAAATGTGTAGCCTGACTGTGTGCATGTTTAGATGTGTATTGATTGTGCTGGATAGTTACCATTAGCGTATTCTCCTTTTAGCTAAGTTAGTTTGATTGATGCTTAGTGTATCTCTTTAGTTTATATTATAGTTTATGTATGTAGGAAGTCTTCTAGAACCTCCATTGTATATTATTTAATAGATATTTAATAATTTATTTATGATTAGACTAATTGCTTTCTTCTGCCTACATAAGTTAGATTATGTTTACATCGTGTGCAGTATTTAGGAGTGATTGTCTGTAGGTATACATACTCGTTACAATTGCATTGATACACTCTAACGTTTCTTTCTATCCTGAAATCTATTTTGTTGGTCGATACGGCGTTATGTTTTATTATTTCTGATTCAAAGTGTTCTTCTCCATCCCTGTATGGCTTCTTTTTCATAAATAAGGCATAATGAATACATTCATGTTTGATCGTCTTCTTTATATCATCCAACTTGCCGTACTGCAAAAACTTTTTAGAGAACTCTAATTTCACTGGTCGCATGTTGTTCTTATTATAGAAGAATACTCCTAATGTGCTGCTTAATCGTGAATTGATAGCAATTGGATGATTAGCTCCATTTGATACGCTCTCCTTAGAAACCTTCTTGCATATTTTTCAATTTGTTCATGATCCATTTGTAATTCATTATCCACTTTGCTTACCATTCTTATCTCTTCCCTTCTACTTCATATTGTTGTTTATGTAGTTTGGTTTGGCTTAATTTCATATTAGCTTAACAATTAACATAAGTCAACTATTATAATGTAAAATATATATTTTTAAATGTTGATGAGTTAAACGTGATTGTGCCCTCCCCCTTCTGTATCTGATTGGTTACTGCATGAAGAGTTGAAAAAGTCCCAGCTCGAAAAAATTTTTGCTGTTATAGCCAGCTCGATTTTTTGATTGCTGTTATATGAGTTTGAGATATGAGGCAACCTCTATATATGATGTATGTGTATAGTAGCCTAGACGGTCTGATAATGATCGTATTAGGATAATGAATAGAATGCCATATACTTTTTATTGCTTATAATAGGAAGAAACACTAAAAAGCATAGTGAGATACATTCCAGTAGATATAAATCAACGCTTGATACAGCAATGTTTTTGCTATGGTATTATGCTTACTGTTTTAAGTTTCTTCCTATTAAAAGAAAACAATTAAACAGATACATGAATAAAGTTTTATAATAATGTATATTAGGTATTGCAATTGCGTATATTAGTTGTATAATAAGATTAAGAGTTACAAACAAGGAGGAAAACAAAATGGGTGAAACAACTTTATACATTGAAGAAAATGGACGTATGCTACTTTACAAGCGTGTAAACAGATATGATATGAAAATCATGCAAGATATAGCGGTTAGGGAATTTGGCAAGCCTAACAAGATCAAATACAAAGAAGTAAGCAAACGTGTATTAGTATATGATGATAGAACAATTCATATCATATTTGACGATACAGTAGGATATTAAGGAATTAAAAACAAATTGAAAATAACATAAATAAGTTATTAAAATGTATTGTATAATAAAAATAAATATGCTACAATAGATTTAACAGGTAAGGAAACGAAAGATTAAACAAAAATAACTTATTAAAAAGGAGAATGAAAAATGGAAAACACTTATTATTTTGAGGTAGAAAATCAAGAAGTATTAACGATTAGAACCAATGCAAACGAGAGGCAATGGAAACATCTTAAAGAATATCTAAACAATGAAATTAAAGACCATTCAAAAGAAAACATCATTAAAGAAATAAAAAGCTTTAGAAATATCTTAGAAATAGAAATCGATTAAAAATACTATTTTATAGGATTAACCAAAATAAGATATTAAAAGGAGAATGACAAAATGGGATATTCAAATTATGAGCTAACTGGTTATGTGGTAAATGAATGTATAACTATTTGTCCATCATGTGCAGACAAATTAAATTTCAATACGAATGAAGCTACACCAATTTTTATTGATACAGAAACAAATGATACTTGCTCATGTGAGAATTGCAAAGATGAAATAGAAACAAATGTAGTGTTTTAAGTTACTTAATAAAAATAAACTATTAAAAGGAGAAAATAAAATGAGAAAAGAATTAAAAGAGAAAATCACAGAGGAAAATAAATATTATGACTTATTAACAAATAATCCACAATACAGATTACAAGGCTATTCTATGGAACAGAAAAAAGTTATAGTAGGTATTATAAAAGGCAATCCAAAAGAATACAAACAAGAAATGGATCATCTTAGTTTTGAATATTTCGATACATGGAAAGAAGCGTACTTGCAACTATCTTAATAAACATCAGAACAAAATAACCTATTATAAAGGAGTATTGAAATGACATTAAAAGTAGAAATAAACAAGAATACTGAAAAAGCTATACAAATAGTATTAAGTAGTTGGGACAATAATGTTGAAAATGCAATTAGTGATTTAATCGAAGTATATAACCGTAAAGATATAATCTTTAAAGATGAAATGGAATGCTTACAGGAACAACCTTTAGACTTATTAGTTAATGCAATTAGAAATGGCTATACATTAATAAACGAATAATACAAATTTAAAAAAGGAGAATGAAAATGGATGCTAAAGAACGTTTAATATGGTATTGCCAATTGGTTTTAAAAGGATATACAAGCAATGAAGCTAATGAAATAATTGATGAAGCGATTAAAGAGTACAAAGCAAAAAATAACAATCAATAAAAACAGTAATTTATATGACAAAACTAAATTATAAATAGAATGGGGAATAATTAAAATGAAAAACAACAAAATACCAAGGAAATTTGATCTTATAGTAGGCAGAATGTTAATTGACACAAATGTAAATATAGCAAACGATATTGTTCATATTTCTAAAAATGATAATGGGTATTCAATGTTTAATACTAGAACAAAAGAAAATGCTCATATGTTTGTTAGCATGTTAAGGAATAGTGAAGTATTCGAGTTAGTAAGTATCAATTAATTAACCGATAAAAAGTAAATTGTATTCGATTGATAAGATCACAAAAATAAATTATAAAAGGACGGATAAAAGATGACAGAGCAAACAATCAAAAGGATATTAGACGTTGACGTTGACGGTTTAAAAGGTTTAGTAACATACACAATCAAAGAGATGTATGATTTAATTGACGATGAAGGTTTTGGAACAATCGAATTTAAATTAATTGATGAATTTACAATGACTTTTAGCGAGATTAGTAAAGAAGAAAAAATACAAGGGCATAGCATGAAAGAGGAAATATATAAAGAGTATGGAATAGAAGAATAAAATTGAATGGAGTTGAGGAAATGGAAGAAAAACTAAAAGAATTGATACAGAGAACTAACTATATTTATGATTTAGAAGATACTCTAGAATGGATTCTTTACAACAAAGAAGAACTACTAAAGATTCTATTAGAAGATAGTAACAATATCGAATAAATTACATCTTTCGTTTTAAATAACATGAATAAATTATTATAATAATGGTTGTATAATAAATAGAAGTATGATACAATAAATATAGGTTAAGAAATAAGTTATCAAAAGGAGATTAAAACAAATGAAAGTTTACGTAGTATCAGTAATATTCGGCAATAACACAAGTAAAATTAAATATGCTGGAATTGATAAAGAAAAAGCATATTCTTTTACTGGAAATGAGAAATATACAATGGTAGTAGAAACTTGGGAAAATGATCAACTAGTTGATACTGAAATATTTGAATATTAAACAAGTCGAAACGTTCCCTTCCCTCCTTCTTCTATTGGGAACGTCAAGTAGTAATACTACTTCTGATGAGACTAGAAAAGATCATTAGTATCCGTCCAGTGTAATACAATACATAACATAAATAAATTATTAGGAGGAATTAGGATGAGTAAATATGAAACATATAAGAATGACAACAACAAGTATTCGGTATTACAGGTATATATCATTCATGACAATATGTATTTCAATTTGGATTGTGCTATTGAAGTGCAAGACGGCAAAGATTATATCAGTACTGAATACATTGTAGTGAAGCCATATGAAGAAATAGAAGAAGGCTTGCAGTGTTCTCATGTTAGATATAACAGTTTTGAAAATGCTTATGATGAAGCACAATATGAAAATGAATATGAAGGATTATTGTGATTGATTATTTTTTACGACATAAATAAATTATAAAAATAAAAGGTGGAATACAAATGGAATTGTACCATGGATCAAAAAGTAAATTCAATCGCTTTGACTTATCGTTTATTGGCTTGAATGGAACAAGTGAAGGAAAAGGCTTTTACTTTACAAATAACTATAACATAGCTAAAGGATACGCTGGAAACGGTTATTTATATACAATTGATTTTCATGGTAAGAAGGCTTTAGGCTACACTGATAAAAGAATAACAGAAAATGAATATAGACAACTTGTAAAAGAGTTGGATCGAAAAGGTGAATATTTATCTAATTTTGGTGACGTGGCTTGGGATGGAATAGAAAAGGTTACTAATGAAGCTGTAGAAATAGACTACTATGGAACTGATAACGATGCTGACTTAATCGGATCTATTACTAATGCATATGGAAATAGTGAAGACGTTTTGAACACTGTTTATACACTACTTGGATATGACCATATTATTATAAAAGAAGCTAGTTGGGGAAATCAAACTATAGTTGTAGCGTTAACTAATGATTGTTTCAATATCGTAAGCATTGACGAAATTAATTAGAACAAAAGTAAATTATCATAATAAAAAGGTGGAATATAAATGATTAATTTAATGAAGAATACAATTGAATGGGAAAACAAAGTAGTGCAATTTATGAAAGATAATAATAATCAATTGATTAAATTGGATAACAATAAGCAAGAAATTACATTCAGAACACTTGACTATGATGTAAGAGTTTACACTTGTAGCTATGATAAATTAAACATGAGAATGGATCAACAACAATAATGATTAGACAACTATGGAATGAATATAGCTATCTCATATTGTTTATGTGCTTGTGTATCATATGGATAATATTTAATACAATTAAGTTGGTGACTATGTAAATATGATTGTGGTATACAAGGAAATAGAATGTAATGACATATTACAGACTTGGGAACGGATGCTTGAGTATATGAAGGATGTATCCAGTATTGATAATGAAGTTAGATGTATTAGAGATAAGTATGGAACAGAAAAAGAGTTGATACATGGATATATGGGAAACAGTGTATGCATGGAATATGAAGGATATAGAATGTTAGTTGTGAAGGTGTAAAGTGACTGGATGAATGATACATGAATGAGTTATTACAATAAACTATATGAATAGGAATGGTGAATAGGATGAATACAACACTAATAGGATTGATGTTAATGATTATGAATACATTAGGATTGAACAATGTACCAGTAGTAGAGTATGACAGTGTGACAAATAATGTAGGCAATGGATTGGCATATGAGTATGAGATCACAAGTATAGAAGATAATGAGATACATGGAATAGCATTGAATAGAGTGAGTGAGGATAATCAAGGCATATTCTTATATAAAGATGAGTTAGAGTTTAATGTTAATGTTGGTGATAAGATTGGTGTAGTTTGGGGAGAATATGAGGATGAATTTGAACGGATTGAATTGGTTGAGTGAGTTGGATTGAATTGAATATGTCACTGATTGATATTACATGAGTAGATTATAAAACTATATGAAAAGGAATGATGAGAATGATTAATCTAACTAAAAGAGTAAACGTATTAAACCTATTAACAGGTGAGGAAATGATTTATACATGTGATCCATTAACGGCTGTCAAGTCTGCATATTGTATGGAAAATGGATTAATGACAAAGTTTGCTACTACACTAGGGAAGATTGACTTGCCTATACTGAGAGGTAAACATACTATATCATGTGGTGACTGGACTTGTAGAGTTAGATAGAATGGAATAGATAGTATGATACAATTGAATAGAATAGACGTAAATAGTAGCTAGTGTATCATACAGTATGATTGTATGGTATGCTAGTTTTTTATTATGTGCTGGCGTATGTGAATGAATGGAATAGGATTGATCGTATGACTGGTATGAGTATGTGAGAATGGGAATATGGTATTCTGATTATGATATTTAGAATCTGTATTATAGGATATGAATGTAACAGATTGATACAGTAATTATATGTGTATTAGTCTAATGGAATGATACAGTTGATACAGTTAGGATGATAGGAATATAAGGATAATATGAGTGTTGTGGATTATAAATGAGAAGATGAAATGATACAGTATAGATTGGATGTAACCATGATAGTTACAATAAGTGCTGACAAGTTTGTTGCCTGTTATATATCGAACGCTGATATAGTTATATAGGAAAATTTGATTGGTGGTTGCTGTATTCCCTATTGTGATCTGATTATACGTTTAGTTTGTGATTTATGGATGATTACTTATTGATTAGATAAAAACTTGATATTATTGGACTGAGAACGGCAGATAATGAAAAAGGTTGTATAATGACTATTATAATACCGTAATTTATAAGGCTTTTAAGGTGGGGCGGTATTTACAGATATTAGGGAACAATTGTTCTTAATTATACCCCTACCTGGTACTTTCACACACTCTACTTATTTTTCATCCTCCTCTCATCTCATCCTCTCAATCAAATTTTCACTCAATCCTCTCTCCTAATCCAATAGTCCTACTACATCCTCAATCTCCCCCCAATTCCCACTCGATTTCCCTCTCGTAACGCTCCGAGTCAACCCTAAGTTTTCCCACCTTTCCATCACCCTCCATTTTCCCATTTTCACTCAATCTCATCATATTCACTCCATTTATCCCCTCTCAACCCTTATAAATCCCACCTTCATCCGAGACAGTCCATCCTCGACTCATTTCATCATCTGTATCACTCGAATCAAATCACCTCTCACATCCCAATTTTCCTACCTTCATTCACCCTTTCCAACTAATCATCTCGTATCCATCTCGCAGCTCATTTTCATCTTAATCGGACACATTTCATCTTCGAGTCATATAAATTTATCCATCTATTCCCATTCAAAATGTCACCCTAATCACTCGTTTATCCTTAATATTCCTATCCTTTTGTAACTTTTCATCCTGTTTCCATCAAAATCAGTCACCCTAAATTAATTTCTTAATAAATTTATCCAATTGTTTCCATTTCATATTTACTCATCATTCAACCCGACTCAACACAAAAAAGCCCAAGTATCAAATTAGCCATTTCTGACATTGACACTCAGACTTCTCTGTTCACATTTCCATGTTGCAGTACACTAAACTTAGGATTCAGCTATCTTCTATCTGACACAACTTTACTAACCCAATTCCATTCTATCCAATTACAATCATTCTCATACATCAGTAATCAAATTAATTTAACCTATCCAACAATTGGCACTGAATCACTCTCAATGACGTTTGTTGGATTTAATCTTAGCAAATTACTCACATAGCTCTGTAAGGTTCTATAGTGAATCTGTAGCCACTTTAATCCTTCTCATGACTAAATGTTCATTCTTATGTTAGCTCACTTAGAATCGCATATTTTTAATTAAATTCAATGTGTCTATTTCAACCTGAGTCAACCATCCACTTTTCATCTATTCATTCCTTCGCATTTCAATCTCAGTTCACCCAACCTCTCACATGCGTCTCTAACGTTCTCTGATTATCCTAGAGCCACTTTAATGACTAAGATGAACATTTCCCTGTCAAATTTTAAAACGTCTACAATCAATCAAAATGATCATTTAAATGGATGCTATAATCTATCCTAATAATTTACCTATGTAGAGGGGGGATATATTTCAGACATAAAAAAAAGAGATAGCATTTAGCTACCTCCCTCAATTAATAATTAGGAAAAACTGGTTTCTCTTTCAATGGTTTATCAAAAAGGATTGTGATTCTCTTATTAGCTTTGTCATATGTCATATCAAAATCTACATTCAATATCTGTTTAATCTCATTGTTGCTATAAGGATTAATATAATTTGATCCTGTTAATAAGCCTCCTCCACTAACAAATGGATATTCTTTTTCAGAAAAGGTAATCTTCCTATCTCCTACAATTTCCTCTAAAGTCACCACGTTATAGAATCCTAATTGCTTATTTGATTCATCCTCATACTGTGTTGAAGGCTGAGCTGTTGTAGCACCAGAAAACAATCCATCGTACCCTACACTTCTTGGTGAATCGTCATACCAATAAGTTTCTCTTGATACACTTAATATGTGTTCTAATAGTGGGATAGAGAGATGATATTCCCCGTTGTATAGTGTCACTACTCTATTGTTTAGTGCGTTAGCTACAGGCTGTGGACGTTTCTCTGTCAAAAGTTTCTTGCCATCACTAAATGAAAGTACAACTTCATTTACTTCAATTCCATAATGATAGTATGCTTCAATTGACTCATGTTGCAAATGATACTCATCTTTCGCTAATTCAAACTGTTCTTTGTAAATAGCGCTAGCATAGTCCTTATAGTTGTTATATTTTGTATTCTTAATGGCATTCAACTTTTCTTTATAAATTGTACTCTTGTCTTTAACTACTACAGGAGTCGACTTAGGATTTGTTGGATTCGGCACTGAAACAATTGGAGTCTCATTCACTTTCCCATTCAATAAAGCCAATTTAGACTTAGAAGGTGTCTCATATTTAACTACTTGAATATCATAAATGAAGTTGCCTCCACCTACTCCATACATATAGCCATCTAGATTTTTATAGCTGTATACACGAAATTCTTCTCCAGCTTGCAAGTTGCGAACTTTACTTAGAGTTCCATTCTTTTCAAGTTTAAATAAAGCTGTTGGGGATTTAATTGTTACTTTCCCTATCTGACCTAACTTTAGCTCTGTCTTACCCCACATGACTTTATTAGCCAATGTGTCTGCACTAGCAGTTTCATTGTGAAATACGACAACGCTTATTGATAATACTGTGACTAGAAGAAACTTTATCATCCTTTTGTTCATCATATACAACTCCTAATTTTGATTATGAAGCATTAATTAGGCTCGCAAGCCCATCCATCCTTGTCTCTATCGTGTTTAGAGGCATATGCAGGATGACCCTTCATAACTCCATTAGGATAATACTCTTTTAACGCTGTACAGTTTTTAAATACTGATGGAGCACCCTTTACCACTTCTAATCCTTCTTCTACTTCAGGAACTGTTGTTACAGGTGTCGGATTATTGATTGCTTCTTCTAGTTGAGCTAGCTTGGATTTAGATGGTGTTTCGTATTTTGCTAGCTCATTCTTCCTCACGTAGCTTCTACCACCTACACCGTAAAGACCACCATGTTGACTCTTAAAGCTGTAGACTCTAAACTCATCTCCAACTTTCAACTTTCTTACTGTAGATAGTGATCCATTGCTTTCAAGTTTAACTAGTTCTGTTGACTTAAGAATCGTAACCTTACCAATCTGTCCTTCTTTAAGTTCAGTTTTACCCCACATTACACTTGCTGCATTACTTGAAGCTGAATTAAAAACATTGACTCCGAAAACTAATACTACTAATAACATAACTCTAATAAATTTAGTAAGCATTTCTTTTCCTCCCATCATTTACTAATATCATACAGATAGGAGGAGATTTAGTCTATATCATTTTTACTAATTTTAATTAAAATCATATGAGGTTACGTTTTCACCTCTCTATAATAAACTCTATATATTAATTATATATATTATATTATATAAACTCTTTTATTATAGAGTTATAAAAACGTAACCTCACCCCTAGTTACGTTATCACACAACATAATCTATTTAATCTTATAAACATTGACTTCTCCCTTCTTTTTCACCTTCTGATTCTTCTCAATTAGATCAGCTTCCACTAATCCTTTTACCACTTTTATCACCTTCTGATTACTCCACCTAGTTAGCTTTTCTAATGTGCTATTGGAACATTGGAATTCATCTGTATCATGAAAGTGTAAATTCTTATCTCGCATCATCAGTAATATTCCATATAAATAAATGCCAGCGCATTTCAATTTTTCATTAGCCATACATGCAACCACTATTTCACCTCTGACAATATGACTGTTCTCAGCATTCCAATACAATCCATCATTATCTTCACCTATTGATAACAATGGAGCTTTCACAAATGGCTTAGGCGTTTTAAATTTATTTACCAATTCTCTATCTAATTCATCATAATCGCTAAGCATAGTAAAGCTAATATCTTCTCCATCTTTCATATGCCATAACACAGGATAATCGTTTACTGTATCGGTATATCCCTTTTGATCTAACAATCCATCTTGCTTAATGATATAGTTAACACGCTTCTCATTTGGATTGTAGCCTAGTATCTGTTTAATATCGCTCATTGTAAATCCTTTTTCTCCATACTTGGCAAATCCCCAAAGGTAAGCAATCACCCAATAGAAACAATACAAAAACTCTTGATGCTGAGGAGACTTTAACTCCCCTTCATCAAGCCATTGTTTCATATCAGCATAAATCTTATTTGGCATTGCTACTGGTCTTTCAAAATGTTGTTCAGCCAAAATGTCACCTCTATTCCGTTTCTTTATATATTTATATTATAATAACTTATTTATGTTGAGATTGAGAATTAATGATTTCACCAAGGAAGGTTCGACGCATCCCAGAGGCATCATTCTTAATTGCAGCATATAATGCGTTATTTTCAACTAATGCTACTCCTTTTAACGATGTACGTGTCATAGCTGTATATACTAATTGTTTACTCAACAGCTTGTATGCTCCGTAATCCAAAGCGAATATAACATTCTTAATACTAGATCCTTGTAATTTATGCACCGTAGCTGCATATGCCATCTCAATCTTATCCAATTCAGTTTCATTCAATGCTACTACTCCATCATATCCATCAAGCCTAATAAATACTAGCTTATTTGTCTTATCAAATGAATCAATATATCCTAATGTACCGTTGAACAAATCAAATCTGTAAGGCTTTAAAAAATATTCGGCTTCATCATCTTCCATGAAGCTAGCTTGAGCCATCTTACTATGGTACTCATGTGTATCATGAAACTTCAACTTCTTATAGGCGTTTCCTTGTGTAATAATCTTATCGCCTTCTCTGTAGTCATATCCGTTTCTGTTCAGTGAAGTTTTATTCATGTCATTAAATATCGCTTGAAGCTCGATGTTCAAATTCTTCACGCTAAGACTTCCTCGCTCTCTGTTTGCTACAATAACTTGGAACTCATATAAATCTTCAGGTGTGTATATTCTACTCTTATATGCTTTAGATATTTCCAATAAGTCATTTATGATGGATTCTTTATTGTGATAAGCAATTACAGTTTGATCTTGTAGCTCACCAAAAGTTTCTTGTCCTGCTGTGTCATAGTTGAATACTTGATTGCCATTACGAATACTGTTAGCTAAACTTAGGATTCCACTCTTGGCGGCTTGTCGATGCACCTTTGTTAATTCAAACTTAGGAAACAATGAAGTAGCTAATAAATCACGTAGTACGTCTCCATAGCCAATTGCAGGAAGCTGACCACTATCTCCAACTATGATTAACTTTGCACCATTTGGAACTGCTGATATGACACTATGAATTAACTGTACATTAATCATGGAAACCTCATCAATTACAACAACACTATAAGGCAATGGTGAGTGTTCGTTGAAGATGAAAGCTCCATCTTGGAATCCTAACATACGATGAATTGTAGAAGCTTCTATTCCACGTTGAGATAGCACATTCACGGCTTTCCCTGATAATGCACATGTCATGTAATTGCTAGTTCCAAGAGAATCGATCAAACCTTTTACATTTGCTGATTTACCACTACCAGCTACCCCATTTAGAATCATGACTCCATATTGTGATCCCTCTATGATTGCCTTTCGCTGTTCATCTGTAAATTCAAATCCTTGATATTCTTCTGTTTCTTTCAACTTATGTTCGATATTTTCAATCTTAGGCGGGGTGTAATTTTCGGATATACGTTTCAAATGGTTGAATACCTCATACTCCAGTTTTCTTATGGAGGCTAAAGCAACTTGATTGTCGTTTTGAAATACAATTGCTTTATGCATATTAGCTAAAGTTGACTCAACTAATCCCATTGGAAGATTTAATAAGTCGCTACATTCGGTTAGCAATAGGCTTTTAACCGACCAAGTATGTCCTTCATTTGTATCTTGCTTCAGTTGATATTTGATGCAAGCTTCAATACGTTTCTTGCTTTCGGGACTATCTCCTCTTCTCATTGCAATTTCATCTACAGTTTTGAAGCCAAACGTTTTAATATCACATAGTTGATATATTTCAGTTTCAATTGCAGTGAGTGCTACATCAGGTGTTTGAAAGTGTTCTAGTATTTTGTAAAGCTTGCTTGTTGAAATATCTAATTCACTTAACTTAGCAATCAGATTAGCTAGTTTCATATTGTCCTGTATATTCTGTTTAATCTTATTTAAAGTTGGTTGCTTGATTCCTTTAGTCAATTGCACGTTTACTTTATCAGCTAGAATGAAATCTACTAATTTCTCATGTGGATATGTTTTCTTTAGCACATTAAAATGTTTCTCTGATATGACTTCTTTTAGAAACTTGTCCTGTGCATCCAATGTGTCTAACTTATCCATTTCAACCTCAATTATTTTGTAGTACTCACCATATTTAGGATGACTGTAAGCACCTTCAAATTTAATAGTATACTTCTCCCCTTCTGTCAAAGGTCGTGTATTCCCTTGTATGGAAAAGTTGCCATACTTGTTTTTGACTACTTCTCTATTATATTCAACCGTGTCACATGCAAAAATACCGAACATTTTCGATTCGTCATAATACACTTGTCTTTGTATGGATACTTCAAGCTCATATTGTTTCACTGTCAATTTCATCTCTCCCCATTTGTGTGTAGTAAGTGGAATACCCACTTATAATATACTATAGTTTTATAGTTTAGTTTTGTCAACATAAATAAATTATAAAAATATTAAAATACTAGTTTATAAAAACGAAAAAAGAGACTATAGTAGAAGTATAGGGAATAGTTAAGACATTTCCTTGTGATTATTGAAGGGTTTGGGGGTTATGCATTGTCTGGAATGAAGTTAGATTTAAATAGCAAGGATTTATTCTATAGAGATTTGACAATATCAGATGTCAATGTTGTTCGGCTATTAATAGAGTTTAGATATAAATATGATAATTACTTGTACAGCGTATCGAACAATGCATTTGATGTCGCTGGTGAAGTGCAAGGTGTAAATACAGAAATGCTACTTACATATGCAGCATTAGATGAAACAATTAAAGAATGCAACTTGAGTGAAGAACAAATGAAAATCATTGAACTATACGAACATGGGCTTACTCATCAAGAAATTGCAATTGAGCTTGGAATGGGTTCAAAGGAAAATATCAAGAAAAGAATAAACACCATATGCAAAGAAGTTGTGAAGCAGAATTTGTGGAATTGGAGAAAAGTCAATTATAAAAATACATTGGATTTGAAAATGAAGAAATGTAGTAAATGTAAGGATGAACTGCCTGCAACTGATGAATTTTATTATAGCAAAAATGATAGCGAAGACGGTTTTCATAGTCAATGTAAATCGTGTTTTAAAGAAAAGTAAAGAAAACGTACCATTTAATGCTTAGAAGTCTAACTAGTCATATAGAAGGAGTTATTTAAAATGAAATTATACTTGCCACATCGTGAGGCGACTTTAGATACTTCATTAGGATTCACTGAAAGAAATGAAGAAATCTATAAGTTACTTGAGGAGTCAACAGGGTTACAAGACAATGAAAACGATATTATGTCTGTAGAAGAATATTTTAGATTCACTTGGGACAAACAACCAACTAAAATTTCTTTGGATGTCATCGGTTACTATTTAACAAAGAATAATGCTGAAGGCGAAGATAGAGATGTTTTATCAAATGGGAAACAGAAAGAAATGATTAAAGGATCAAATCGTCACACAACATTCTCTGGAATGGGTTATGACAATCAAGTAGCGATTGGTGTTGTAGATACTGATGATTATTGCGGTTAATATAAGTAAATTATCATAATAGTTGTAAATAAATACTCTATTTTTGGCTATTAATTTAGCCAAATAGTATTAAAAATTAATGGTTTTGTTCATTTTCCTATAAAAATGACAAGAAAACAATGAGAAAAAGGGGATTTTTAATATGACGGAATTATTTAAAAGAGACGAACTAAAGAAACTATTGGCTGAGGAATTTGAAACAACACAAACAGCTGCGATTGAAATTTACGATAGAGTTTTTGCAGTATTAGAAGACGTAGTTATTACTCAACAAAAAAGCGTTAAATTAGGCGAGTTTGGAACACTGAAGGTTGAATTAAAACCTGCTCGTGAACATACGAATCCACAAGACCCAAAAGGAGATAAAATTCCTAAGTCTGCACATTACGGTCATAAGTTTGCTCCATCAAAATCATTTAAAAAAGAATTAGCTGAAATTCCAGTACAAGGATAACAGATTCAAAAATAAAAGATGACGAAGAGTGTAGAAGTTTAATAGACAATACAGAGGTATACCATCATATCATCTTACCTTACTCTCCCCTCTGTATTCTGTGCTCTTCGGTCTTATAAATGGAGACTATGCTGATGGCTACTAAATATCAAGATAAAGATATTCGTTGGAAATGGCTTGAAGAAAAAGGATATAGCGTTCTTGGAGATAAGCATCAATATGCTTACATGCAGAGCTTGTGGGCTTCCACTGATGTAGTTCAATCAGTTTTTGTAGATGCTAAAGCTGGTACTGGTAAAACCACATTGGCTGTTGCTGCTGGCGTTTATGAGATTGAAAAAGGAACATATGACAAAATAATTTATGTTCGTAATGCAGTAGCTGTTCGAGATCAAGGCTTCTTACCTGGTTCTGTAACTGAAAAAGAATATGTTTACTTTGCGCCATTATTTGATGCTCTTCTCAATCTACATCACGATGGATATTCAAGTTGGTATGAAAACGATGATGAGCATAAGAAAATTGTTATGACATCTACCTCCTACCTTAGAGGTGTTAATTTTAAGAATGCTTTTGTAATAATTGACGAAGCGCAAAATTTAGACTTAAACGAGCTGCAAACAGTTCTAACACGTATTCATGATAGCTGTAAAGTTGTTGTAATTGGCTCTACTCGACAAATTGACAACGTGAAGAAACTAGGAATGATTAAAGGTTATTCACCTTTCGAAGTCTACATGAAACATTTTGAAGGACATCTTAGCGTACAGCACAAATTAATTACTAATTATCGTGGTCAATTCTCAAATTGGTCAGATGAAATTCAACAAACAATAAATTTAATTGAAAAAACATAAGTAAATTATAAGTAAAACTACAATTTTATACATTACCTCCTACAATACAAAGTCACAGCTAGCGTGGCAAAAAGTGGACTGATCATCCGTATCCAACTTTGGGGGGTTAGAGGATACACAAATATAAAATGTCTTTCTACCTTGCCAATTAAGGTGGCTGGACACTCCTCTGTAGGAATGGTAGTCCTACTCGAGTCCATGTCAGAGTGGATTAAACTACTAGGGTTCGCCTTACCTTCTTCTGAATGAAAAGTGTGGTTCTTTGCTTGCTATTTCTTCCCTAAAGAAAATGCTTGAGTACATAGAGGAAAGCGTCTGATGTGTGACGCTGAATATAAATTACACATTTGAGACTAATGAGAAAAAGGAGATTGATTATAGATGGCTAAAGAAAATTCAGGATTTTCATTTAAAGGTGAACTAGGATATGACGATGGTCGTTTTTACATTACAGAAATTAAAAAGGATTCAGAAGAAACATTTGATTTAACTGCTAAGATGACTCAATACGTAGGAAGAACTTTATCAATCAGTGGTAAAGAAGAATTAGATATTGAGCCTGTTAGTGGAGTGTGATTGAATGAACAATTCAATTATTAAACGCAAAAAGAATGAATCAGATTTTGACTATAAAGTTCGACTATGTGTAGCTAAGTTAAATAAAGAACATGATTTAGATTGGCTAGAGCTTATTGAACTATTGGGATTAAATTGCAGTCCAGACCATTTGAGAAAACTTTCATATGCATGGAAAGAAATGTTGGACAATCAAGAAGTATCAACAATTGAGTCAATGGAAAATGAGTTGTTAGCTGAACTAGATTCTAAGAAAAAAGAGCTAGAAATCGCTAAGATTCAATATCAAGACCAAAAGCGTGAATATAAACACTATCTACGTCATGAAGGTCGATTAGATCATCTACTTAAGACAATGCTTGATTCCATCAAAGAAGAAATTAACACAAAGAAACCTTTAGAATGGGCTAAGCCAGTTAGTAATAACAGTAGTAATGGCGCATTAACCTTACTGCTAAGTGATTTACACAAAGGCATGGTAACGGATAATCACTGGAATAAATTCAACAATGAAGTGTTTTATGAGCGATTAAATCAGCTTACGCAAGAAGTTTTGAAATATCGTGAACTTACAAACGTAAATGAAATTCACGTTTTCGATCTTGGAGATGCAATAAGTGGCGTAATCCACAGAATGACTAAGCTATCTGAAACAGAAAATGCAGTGGAATCAACACAGAAAGTTGCAGAAGCATTAGCTGAATTACTATCAGTGTTAGCTAACACATTTGAAAGAGTTCATTACTATAATGTAAAAGGCAACCATGATAGAGTTGCAGCTCGTAAGGAAGAAGAAGTTAAGACAGAAAGCTTCCACAGTTTTATTGTATGGTATATGAAAGTTCGACTAGAAAAACATACGAACGTTATTTTCCATGATAACAATATCGATAGTGAAATCATTGTAGCAAGCATTCTAGGAAAAAATTATTTTGCGGTTCATGGACATTTAGATGGTTTAGGTAAAGTAGTACAAGACTTAACAATGATGACACGTTGTTTCCCTACTGCTGTATTTTTAGGACACTTTCATCGTAACTACGAGAATGAAATTCATGGTGTAGACATTATAATGAACGGCTCATTCGGTGGAACAGATGATTACGCTAAAGATGCTAGGTTAACCTCTAAAGCACATCAAAAACTACTATGGCTAGATGAGAACGGTAGAAAAGCTACATTTTACTTACGTTTCGATAAATAAACTATTATATAAACAATTGACTAAAAGGAGAATCCTATGAACGACTATAACGAGCAAGAAAAATGTACAGATGATAAGTGTATTACATGTTCATTAACTGAAGAGTTTGGACTAATGATTAAAGATGGCGTTCATTGGGAAAATGCTTTACGACATATTCTTGACGTTGCTCTAACTAAGGATGAAGAGTTTTTAAGTGATTTATTAGATGAGAGCTATGGTATTGGATTTCATGATGGAATAATGTTTGGCGTAGAGCAATCACAGAAAGCATTGGACAGCGTTCATGATTACATGTCAAGCAAAATAGCTGAAGATGAGTTAAATGATTTTGATAATGAAGGACAAGAATATGAGATTACATTATCTGATGAGGACAGCGATGATGAAATTCAAAGAATCATTAAAAATAATTAGAAACAGGTTAGATGATAGGATATTGTTAGCCTATGTGATTTGGTTTATCAAGTTAGAAGAATATAGAAGTAAAGCTGAGAATTGGATATTTCTACAAAATGAGAAGATAAAAGAACGAAGTTAATAGAATCAAATATGGTTCGTTGAGAATGAGGAGGAAGTTGGATGAGTGAATTACTATTAGAAGCAATGGATGAAAAGTCTCCCCTGTTAGATAAGGTGCAAAAAGATTTATTCAACGAACGAGTGATTTACTTAAATGAGGATATTAGCGGATATACCATTGATAATATTGTTCCTCTGATTAAACACATCAATGTTCAAGATAATAAGAAAAACATTAAACCAGAAGAGCGAAAACCAATAGAATTGCATATTACTAGTGCTGGCGGGAGCGCATACGACGGATTTTCTGTGCTCAGCGAAATCGAAAATTCAATCACACCTGTTCATACTTACTGTACTGGATATGCAATGAGTATGGGACTTCCTTTGTTCTTAGCAGGTCATAAGCGTTTTATGGGCAAGTATGCAACACTTTTGTATCATGAATTGCGTGGTGGAGCAAATGGCACAAGACAAGAAGTGAAGCGATTAGATAAAGAATATGATAGACTTCAAAAGGTTTATGATGATTATATCATCAATCATAGTAGCGTTACTCAAGAAGTTCTAGACGATCATCAAGAAAAGGTATCGGATTGGTACATTGATGCAAAAATAGCTAAGAAGTATGGAATGTATGACGTATTGATTTAGTTAATTTATTGAGCACTTTCTTTGGAGAGTGTTCGGTTAAGTTAATTAAACATAAGTGAATTATTGTAACTAAATTAAATACTTGTAGATTGCGACTGGTGGCTTAATTACCCATCAGAATGAGGAAACATCTCCCCTCTTCGCAATCTTATTTGTATTTGGAGATGAAAACAGAAAATGGAGATGTTAGATATGGGAGGAAGAAAACCTCACACTTACAAGGAAGTAAAAGAGTATTTAAGTAATTACGGCTATACATTAGTCAGTACAGAATATGTCAGACACACTGACAAGTTAGACATGATTTGTGACAATAATCATGAGTGCTCTATTAGTTTTAAAAACTATAAAAATGGCAAAAGATGCAAACAGTGTTTTTATGATAAAAGCAGACTAATACAAAGAACAAACTTTGATGAGATTAAGATAAGTATAGAACAACATGGATTTGAGCTTTTATCTGACGACTCAAATTACGTGAATAGAGTAAGCGAGATAAAAGTAAAATGTCCAAACGAACATTTGTATTCCACAACAATTCAGAATATAAAAGCTTCAAAATATAAATGTAAACAGTGCGCAGATGAGAAAAAGTCTGTTGAGTATAGAATGAATAGCAAAGTGGTATTAGAAGCATTTATGGAGAAAGGATTAATTCCAGAGTTTGAGGCTGAATTCTATAAAAATGCAAAACAACACCTGCCATATTTATGTAAAAAACATATCAATGAAGGAGTAAAATACACTACTTATGACAGTCTAAGAGATGCATTATTTATTTGTAAAAGCTGCTACCTTGAAAATAATAGCGATGAGAATCATTGGAATTGGAATGGTGGCATATCAAGTTTATCAGAACATCTAAGATCATTTATATTGGACTGGAAAAAAGAAAGTATGAAACAATCAAACTATAAGTGTGTAATAACTGGAGATGTTTTTAATGATATTCATCATCTTTACGGCTTCGATAACATTTTGAAAGACACTTTAAGAATTACAGGGTTAAATTTAAAAAACGCAATAAGCGATTACACAGCTTCAGAGCTAGAGTTAACAAGAAAAGAGTGCGTGAGAATACACAGTGAAAATATAGGTGTATGTTTAAGACATGATATTCACTTGTTATTTCATACCGTTTATGGATACGGAAATAACACTAAAGAACAATTTGAAGAATTTAAACAGCGATTTAAAAATGAAGAATTTAGCGAAATATTAACATAAGTAAATTATTATATATTAAATATTAAAAGAAAGGAGAAATGAAATGACTACAACTAAACCTAAAACTAAATCACCTCCAAATAAAAAAGTATGCGAGAAGTGTGAAAAGCTAAAAGCTACTAGTGAATTTTATAATGGTGACAAAATGTTTTTTCCTTCGGGGAAACTCCATATTTGCAAAGATTGTGCTCTACAAATAGTAGAAGAAAACGGACATGATGGTTTATTAGGCTTGCTTAGAATGATTAACAAGCCTTTTTATCAAGACCTATATAAAGGCGATACTGGAGACTACGTTAGGATGCTCAATTCGATGCCTCAATATAAAAATGTCGGATTCACCCAATCAGATACTCTAGCGCAATTGATTGATGTAAGCAGCATTAAACGAGCAAAACCTACTGAGCTATCTGAAGAAGATCTAAAAGAAAGTGAAGACTTTTGGGGCATTGGGAAAAAAGAACGTGATTACATTTGGCTAAATACTGAGTTCGGTGGATATCTTTCAAAATATGAAGTTGATAGTAAAACCCTAGAAGACTTAATTACTGAAATATGTCTAACAAGACTTGATATTAGAACTAGACGTGAAATTGGACAAGATGTTGATAAACAAATAAAAACATTGAATGAACTATTAACAGCAGCGAATCTTAAGCCTGTTCAAGAAACAGGTGCTCAGTCAGTGGATCAAGAGTCGTTTGGTACTCTTATTAAAAAATGGGAAGACACTCGACCTATTCAAGATGATTCAGAATGGAAAAAGCATGACTCGATTGGCAAGTATCTTAAAGTTTGGTTTACAGGACATTTAATGAGAATGTTCAGCTTAGAGAATAAAGACGAGCAAGAGTACTTTGAAGAAATTAATAAATATACTGTAGCTACTGATGACTCCGAAGAGAATACTGAAGGTGACGCAGATGGCAGGAATTAAAAACTTTCAGGTAGATAGAAATAAATCTACTAAGGGCATGAATATATTTAAGATTGGTAAAAACAATCGAAAAAAAGAAACCAAGTCAGAACGATTGATGAATGGTATAAATGTGTGGGCGTCCTATTATAGATTTAGAATGGATTTATTCGTAAAGGATTATTTAGGAATTCAATTAAAGCTTTTCCAAATCATCTTAATTTACGCAATGCAAAATAATCATTTCTTCATGTATTTGGCATCAAGGGGACAAGGGAAATCATTCCTTTCAGCTATATACGCAGTATCTCGTTGTATTCTTTACCCTGGAACAATTGTAGTAATAGCCAGCGGGACTAAAGGGCAAGCCACCGCAGTATTAAAGAAGATAGAACAGATGATGCCAGATTCTCCAAACTTGAGACGAGAAATATTAGATATTAAAACAGGAAGTAATAATGCAGCGTGTCAATTTCACAACGGCTCAATAATTACAGTAGTAACTTCCAATGATAATGCTCGCTCTGCTCGAGCGCACATAATTCTAGTGGATGAGTTCCGTATGGTTGATATTCAAGTCATTTCTAAAGTATTGAGAAAATTTCTTACGACACCTAGACAAGCTGGCTACCATAGTAACCCAGAATTTGCGCATTTACAAGAGCGTAATAAAGAAATTTACTTAAGTAGTTGCTATTACAAATCTCATTGGTCATGGGAGAGAGCTCAAACCTACTTTAAGGCTATGGCTCAAGGTAAGAAATACTTCATATGCAGTCTTCCCTATCAACTAGCTATTAAAGAAAACCTATTAATGAGGGATCAGGTATTAGATGAAATGTCTGAGGCTGATTTTGACCCGATCGGTTGGGAAATGGAGATGCAAGCACTATGGTTTGGCGAGAATGAGAAGTCTTATTTTAGCTTCGAAGATTTAAATGTGAACCGAAAAGTCGCTAAAGCCTTCTACCCGTCCGAAGTTGCAGAACACATAAACGATAAGAAGCTTACAATTAAAAAAGAAGCTAAAGAAATAAGAGTGGTATCAGCCGATATTGCAGCTAAAGGTGGAAACGCCAATGACGCTACGGCTATTTTTTGCGTTAGACTAATACCTACTCACAATGGATATGAGAGACAAGTTGTTTATTCAGAAACAATGGATGGTGGTATTGTTAGTGATCAAAGCATGAGAATTAAACAATTATATCATGAATTTTCATCTGATTATATCGTATTAGATACGATGAATGCAGGAATATTCCTTCTTGATGTCTTAGGACAAGAGCAAATAGACCCTAGAAATGGTCAAGTTTACCCACCTCTTAAATGTTTTAATGACGACGACTTAGCTAAGAGATGCGTTTACACAGACGCACCTAAAGCTATTTATTCTATTCAAGGTAGCTCTAAACTTAACAATAAGATTGCTGTTGCTATGAGAAATGCTTTAAGAAATAAAAAGTTGAAGCTGATGATTCATGAAAATGATGCAGAAGAAATTCTTACCAACTTAAAAGGATATGAAAATTTACCAGAAAGCATAAAAATAAAATTTAAGATGCCCTTTATACAAACAACTCTATTTATTAATGAAACTATAAACCTTGAAGCCACTTATAATGACAACAAAGAAGTAACCCTAAAAGAAGTCGGCTCAGCAAGGAAAGATAGATATTCTAGTTTGTCCTATCTAAACTACTTTGTTACAGACTATTTAGAGCCTAAAAATCGGAAGAAAAAGCAAGATGTACTACCTTCTCAAATGTTCATGTTTAAAAAACCTAAATTATATTAACAAAAGTAAATTATAAAATAACTAACAACGAAAGGAGGAATTTCATGTCAAATAAATCCCAATTCGACCTGACACTTGAGCAACAGAAACAAGCACTATTAAATCATCATTACGCTTCAATACGTAAGATGAATACTAAACATCTTAACAAGGCATTAACTTCTTCCCCATCTGTTTTATCACGCTTCGATTCTAAACAAGTAGCCAACTTCTTACAGAATCCTCAAAAACATGAGAAACAATTGCGACAGTTATCTAATTATTTATATAACGTCAATGCTCAGTATCGTCAAATTGTTCGTCACTTTGCTACACTGCCAACATATGATTACACGCTTAATATTGTTGAAATGCCTACTAAAATAAATGCTGACAAAATTACAAAAGCGTACCAGAAAGCAGCTCAGTATGTTGATAAGTTAAATTTAAAAGATGAAATGTCGGAAGTATTAAAAGTTGCATTTAAAGAAGATGTTTTTTATGGATATGAGCACGAATCTAAAGACTCCTACTTCATTCAAAAATTGGATGCTGATTATTGTCAGATTTCCTCTATTGAAGATGGGGTTTTTAATTTTGCTTATGACTTTAGCTACTTCGATAAGTTCAAGGATTCTATAGAATTATTTCCCGATGAATTTAAAGTTAAATATCAGATATACAATTTGAACAAACAGACAAATAGATGGCTTGAATTAGATTCTGATAAAACCATTTGCATCAAAATTAATTCTGATATAACAGACTATGCACTCCCCCCTTTCAACACTGTATTTGAATCTATTTTCGATCAAGATGAATATAAGAAAATTAAAAAAGCGAAAGCGAAAATGGACAACTTTTTATTGCTTACTCAGCTAATTCCAATGGATGATAAGTCACAAGATGTTGATGTATTTAAAATTAGCTTAGATTTAGCTATGCAATTCCACAATCAGTTGTCAGAATCACTTGGTGAAGGAATTGGTCTTGCAACAACACCTATGGAAATTGAAGCTATTAAGTTAGAAAAATCTAAATCAGATAATGATTCAGTATCAGAGGCAATTCGGGAAACATATACAGACGCAGGCTTATCTCAATATCTATTTAATTCAGACAAGAATACTTCTGCTGGCATAACAAAATCAATTATAACTGATGAACAATTTTTATTTAGTATTTTAACTCAAATCGAGCGATGGGTTAATAGGAAGCTAAAGAAACAGTCAGGAACAATTAAGTTTTATATTCGTTTCTTGCAACTAACCAATTTTAGTCGTGAAGAAGTATTTAATCGCTACCTAAAAGCTGCACAATTCGGAGCTCCTGTAAAAATGGAAATGGTTGCAAGCCTTGGTCTAAGCCCCCTTGAAATTTTGAATAAAACGACATTAGAGAATGAAATATTTAAATTACATGACCTATTTATACCATTGCAAAGCAGCCATACCCAGACAGATTCAAATAAAGCTGGAGCACCAAAAAAGAACGAAAATGACATTTCAGAAAGTCGCCAAGTCGATTTAGACAATTTAGATGATTAACATAAGTAAATTATCACTTTATTTTGAGGGGTGGTGAAATATGAATAATGGAAAAAGCTCTTAGATTTAATTCAGAGATACAAAGTATTGAAAAAATCAATCCTCTCTTCAGTCGTGCAACTATACGTGTTTTATATACGGGACACAACAGAAATGGAAGTTATTTTTCAAAGGAGTCCGTAGAATCGAGTATAGGATCAATTTACAATATTCCAATTATTGGCGAGTACATTGAAGAAACTGATAACTTTGGTGGTCACGGGGCTTCAATTGAATTTAAAGATAATGATATCAAGCTAGTTTATAGCACAAAACCATACGGAGTTGTCCCTGAATCTGCACAAGTATATTGGGAAAACGTTAAAGAGTCAGATGGGACGATAAATGAATATTTAACAATTGATGGTGCTTACTTGTGGACAGGTAGATACTCTGAATTAAATACACTACTTGAAGAAGAAAAATTTAATCAGTCGATGGAAATCGAAATTATAGATGGAAGCTTCTCAAAGATAGACAACATAGAAACATTCAGAGTGGACAACTTCCTATTCTCAGCTTTATGCATTCTTGGAATTGATAAAGATGGAGAAGGTCATGTTGAACCTGCATTTGAAAGCGCTCAGATTACAACATATTCACTAGATAAAGAGGGCTTCAAATCACAATTCAATCAAATGATTGCTGAATTGAAGTTCAGTATTAAAGAAGGAGGTACAAAAATGGAAGACAATAAAACAAATATTAAGCAAGAAGAAACAACTGAAACAGTTGAACAAGACTTCGACCTACTAGATTCATCAGATACACTTGAACAACCAGAAACGAACTTGGATAAAGTTACAGAAGACTTAGAGAAAGATGAAGAACAATCCGACTCCTCTTCTAAAGACGCTCCAGATTCAACTGAGGATGCTACAGAGCAATCTGAAGAAGAATCTACTAAAGATATCGCTATCAACGAATCAGAAGAAGAAGCTCTTGCTAAACGTGATTCAATCGCTGTTGGCGAGAACGCAGAACCTAAAGACGAAGAAGACGCTAAGGAAGATGAACCAACAGATTTCGAAGCTAAGTACAATGACTTGCAAGAACAATTTACACAACTTCAATCTCAGTTGGATGAACTGTCTACTTACAAACGTCAACGTGAAGAGTTAGATATTAAAGCTAAATTTACTGATAAATTATCAGAAGAAGAATTTGCTCAAGTCTTTGAATCTATGAAAGATGCTGATATTCAAGATGTAGAAGATAAGTTATTTGCTTTATATGGCAAGAAAAACTTCTCTATCTCATCTACAAAATCAGATACACAAGTTAATAAAGTTAAATTGGCAGTGTCGCAAGTGGAAGACAGCACTTCATCCCCTTACGACATGTTATTTGAGAAATTTAAAAAATAAATTAAGAAAATTCTAGGAGGAAAACAATAATGACAAAAGTTAATTTAGACAAGCTTCAAGCTAAATCAAACGGAAATATCGAATCAGTGGTTGGTACTGTATCACTAAACAATGGTGCATTGGTGGCACTTGGAACAGCAGTAGCAGGTGAGCGAGAGTTGGTAAATGCAGTAGCTCCAACTGACACAGCAGAATTACTTTTAGTAGCTGCACCAGAAGTAAAGCCTAATCAATCGTTAGACCAATTAGATTATGCAACACCAGCAGGAAAAGCTGTTCGTGCATATCACCTAACAGAAGGAGATAAATTTCAGGTTGAGCAATCTTTATTTGATGCTGTACCAAATGAAGGCGATGTAGTAACTGGAAATGCTACGTATGGCTATAAAGTAAATGCAGACTCAAGAACAACATTTGTAGTAGAACGTTTGACGAAGTTTGGTTATGACCAACGTCCAATGGCTCTATTACGTGTATTAACTGTTTAACAAAAATAATTTATAAAAATAAAATAATATATATTCAGGAGGAAACAAATAATGAACGAACTAACAAAGGTAGCTTTTAATCTTTCTAAAGAGCTTGCAAAAGGACAAGTAACAAATTACTCGAACACAGACGCAAATGAAATGATTCGTGGTGCGTTTTTAGAAGAAATCGGTACAGATGCAATTGATTATAACACTTACCGTCAAAATAAATATAAAATTTTCCAAATCCTACAAGAAACTATTGCTCCTATCATCAATGACCGTTTAGAAGAAGTTATGGGACGCTTTGCTGAAGTCCGTAATGTTGGATGGGGAGATTCATTAGTATTTGATATTGAGAATCCTGAGCTGTTTGAGGTTTCTGTAATCGCTGACGGTACTGGCAACTTAATGAAACAACGTATCGATAACGGTAAGATGACTGTTGATTTAAAAACTTACGGAATTGCTATTTATGATGAGTTCTACCGCTTCTTAGCTGGACGCACTGACTGGGGAACATTAGTTGCTAAAGTAGCTAAATCATATGAAAAACGTATCGCTGAATCTGTTAACTCTGCAATCTACGGATCTTACAACAGCATTGACGCTGCGTTCAAATATTCTGGAACATTCTCAGAAGATGAATTACTACGTGTTTTACAAAATGTTGAAGCACTATATGGTAACGCAATGGTAGTTGGAACTAAAGCTGCTTTAGCTAAAATCAAACCTGATTATGTTGGAGACGCTGATAAAGCTCGTTATAATGCACTGGGTTATATTGGTACTTTCCGTGGCTATGATACAGTGGCTCTTGTTCAATCATTCAAGCCTAACACTTATGAATTTAATCTTTCTAATACAGATTTATTAATTCTACCATCTTCATCTGAGAAAATTGTAAAAATCGTTACAGAAGGCACAGCAATTATTGAAGATGTTCAAAACATGCAAGGTGATATGTCTATTGAGCATTATTTTATTCAAAAAGCTGGTGTAGGTCTTTCTATCACTGAGAAGTTTGGTATCGTACGTTTCACGTAAGTAAATTATTAAAATGATGAGGGTGTTAACTCACCCTCGATGATTCTAAGGAGGAATATAAAAATGGCAGAACAAAAAACAAGCACACGTAAAACACCTACACGTAAAACCACAACCAAGGTCGAGACTAAAACGACTGACGTAGAAAAAGTGGAAAATAAAGTAGAAAAGTCTAAAGAAAAAGTAAAGCTATCAAAAGACGACAAAATTCCTGTGATGAATAACACTACAGGTCGTTACGGTTATATCGGACGCTCAGGCTATTCATTTGAATTAGAAGAGTATGGCGATGTGACTGATGTTCCATTTGGTGAGTTACAAGCTATGCGCTCAGGATCTCAGAAACGTCATCTAGAAGATGCTTTCATTATTATTTTAGACGAAGAAGCTGTAGAGGAATTAAACTACACTAAGCTTTATGAGAATGTATTAGACTCTGATGGTGTTGAAGAACTACTCTCTGATGTAGAAAAACTTAATAAAGTTGCTGATAAGATGCCGTTAGCTATGCGTGAAACAGTTATTTCAGTTGGAAAACGAAAATACAAAGATGGTACTTTGTCTAATCTCCACGTAATTAGAGCAATTGAGAATAATTTTAATGTCAAGATTCTTGACTAAGAAAGGGTGTTTTAAATGGCAACACCTTTTAATGAAGTATATCCCCTCTTCCTTTCTCAAGTTACAGATTATGAGTTAGCAGTAATGGATGAAGTTGCGTTAGAAGATAATTTGCAATTGTGGTTAATGAGCTCAATCGGGTTCTTTTCCAATTGTAAACACGACTTGAGCGATTTCGACTTAAGCCTAAATCAATTCAATGTTGACTTGAATCATCTAGAAAAACAAATTCTTTCTAAATTTATGGTTGTTGTCTATTTAGATACTCATCTAATAAAAGAAGATTTAATGAAACAATCGCTTAACTCTAAAGATTATCGTATGTACTCCCCTGCTAACCAAATCAAAGCTCTAATTGACCTTAAATCCAAAATCAACTCTGAAGCAAATACACTTATGTCAAGATATTCATACAATATTCATCGCTTAAAGGACTTCTTCAAATGAGTCAAATTACAGAAAAAGAATATCGAGAATACTTGATTGTACTAATCCCTTTAGTATGGAAGATACTTCCCTTATATGAGGAGAAGAATGAACATCTGGTGGATTATATAGATAGTGTTTGCACTGAAGTCAAAGGGATTAAGAAGATTATCGGGAGCTTACCGAGTAGAGTTTGGCATGATAGAGTTTTAGCGATTTTAGAGCAATTAAAAGAAGAAGTGCTATTAGATCAACATAAGAAGATTAAAAAAGAAACATTTAAAATAACAAGCTTGATTGACAAACAAATAGATGAACTGAAAGGAGTGTGAAAACATGAACTATCTTGATGCATATAAAGCTAGAGTGTCACCTAATGGAGAATCTATGCAGGATGCTGTAAAGGCGACAACTAAAAGACAAGCAATCAATAATATCATGAATTCACCTACTAGAAGTTTCGTTCGTTTGAATGATAATCAAGATTTAACTCCTGTGATCGTATCTGATAAGGAAACATTCCATAAAAGGATATTTTTATTTATTCCTGATACAGACATCAAAGTTGGAGATTACGTTCATCAAGACGATGCTACTTATTTAGCAGTAGACCAAGAAAAGGATGAGCTATACCCTCAACTTATAGGTGAGCTGTGCAATGATATGTTTAAATTTAAAATAGATGCTACAAGAGTGGAAATTGGAAAGAATGACTTTGGACGCCCTATTTATCGTGATATTGGTGCTACAGAATTAAACATCCCTTGTGTGATGACAAATAAGATACCAAGCACAGTCGAAAACTCCTCTATTCCTCTACCTGATGGAGCTATGATAATCCGCATCCCCTACATTAAAGACCAAATACCTAAAATTAATTACTCGTTCACTCATAGAGGAAGTCCTTATAAAGTAACAAATGTTTCATATGAAAATGTGATTAATGAAATTGGATTTGTTGAGATTAGATTGCAAAGAACGACTGGAGTTGAAGCTTAATGGTAATTAAGAAAGGCTCTATGCGTGAAGTGATTAAAAGTGTCAATGACATCCTAATTAATGATGAGGAATTATTGAGATCATTATGGTACTTGCCTGAAGATGTGACTGGGACTGACCCAATGAGTTCAACACTTCTAGACGTGAAAAGTTTAGCTAACTATTGGGATATAGTGAATCAGAGAATTATGTTGGCTGAAAAAGTAGACGATTTAGAAGCCGACCCTTTATGTCGATTGTATATATCCAGTGGTAGACGCAGACCTGTGTTTAATAATTACTTACTTGCTACTCAAGAAATTGTGATAAACGTGTTTGTACACGAGGATTATGAATTAGACGGTCGCACTGAATGGATTGGCGATAGATTGAATGAGCTACTTGCTTTAGAACGATTAGACGGTTCAATAGGAATGTTTGAGTATGCTGGAGGCAATCCAAGGGTTGCACCGATTGGATATAAGCGCTATGAACATACTTTTAGCTATTCGACAGGCAAGAAATGATGTGATGCTATATGGATGAGAAGGATTTTTATATATTTGGTGAACCAGTAGAAACAGAATTTGGTGAAGTTAGATTTCTGACATATGTGGAGTATTTACACAATTTAACTGAGTTGTCTGCTATGAGTCAAAATGTGTTGCATATATATTATCAGTATAAGAATCACTACGACAGCATTAAGCTAGACGAGCATCTAAAAGCACAAATAGAAGAATCCCTTGAAGCTTTAAAAAAAGAATCTCTATACAATATAGTAAAAGAGAATAAAGAACTTAAAAGCGATTATCAAAAGATATTTGATTTAGTGATTGGTAACAAAGAAATAATAGATGTGATATTTAGTGATGAGCAATTATTCATGAAGTTTAGAAAGCTAATACTAGACATGAATATGATGACCGAAAGCCTAGTCTCGCCTAATCCTGAAATTCAAAAAGGCATTGAACGTAGTAGACGAGTTAAACAAAACTCTAGCAAAGACAAACAATCCTTTGGAGACATTGTCTCATCTATTGTAGTCGGTGCAGGAATTCTACCACAAGACGTAGCTCATATGACTGTTCTACAGGTTTACTCTACTTATTATAGAATATCTAGATTTCAAAGCTATAACACAAGTACACTATTTGCTACAGTTGCTGAAAAGGTAGAGATTGAATCATGGTCGGCTCACATTGACTTATGGGAGAAAGAAAAAGACGGCATGGAGAAATCAGAATTTGATAAGAAATTTGGAAACATATTTTAGTTGGACTCTTACGAGCTTCATTAGAATATGTTTTTTGTTTTGTATATAAAAGAAATTATTAGGAGGAAAACAATAATATGAAAACAATCGTACAAGATGTTGCTGAAGTTTTAGTAACTAACTTAGACACAGGTAAAGTAGTAATGATTGGGGAAGCTCAAATTACAGGCATCTCTCAACAAATTAATGAAGAAAAAATTAAGGGAGGAATTGGAAATAAAACTATCTTCCTTCTTCGCTCAGACAAGGAAATTGACTTAAATATTACTTCTGCCACGTTTGATGCAGAATTCTTCGCTATGTCTCAAGGGGTTTCAATTGATGAAGCTGGGAAAGCAATTGTTACTAAATCAGTAAATGTAAAATTAGTAGACAATGCTGGCAATTTAGAAGCAACAATTCCAAATGCTCCTACTGGTCTTACTACAGCAGTGTTCGTTGACAAGGATGACTCTCAAGAACAAGTTGCAGTTGCAACAGGTGTAGCAACTATTCCAGCTTTGTCGGCAGCAAAAGCAGGAGATACTGTTCAAATACTATACAAAGAAGAAATTACAGGGCGTTCTATCGAGCTTAACTCTTCTAAGTTCGCATCTAAATTCCGTGTTGAGTACCGCACAATTTCTTACGACGTAACAGACGCTACGGTTCATGCTGATATTTATTACATTTTTGAAGAATGTATTCCATCAGGTGCATTCGATATGTCTTTACAAAATGGTCAAGTTTACACACCAGAAATTAACTTCTCTGTTACTAACCCTATTGGGTCAGATGTTATGGGTCAGTATATCGAAAAAGTTCGTGAATAGTTTACAAACATAAATTATTGTAATAATATATAGTAAAAGAAGAAGTAGTTAATTCTACTTCTCTTTCTATTTACTAGTGCTATAAATAGTTATTGTACTCCTAGTAAATAGAAAGAGTTTTGCAAAGAGATAGATTGAGAAGTCATGAGCCCAGTCAAAAAGAAGAAACTCTCATTCTTCCTTCTCTTTGTTGATTTACATATGAGAGATACTTTTGAGAGGGGTAATTAAAATGACGACACAACCAAGGAACATTAAATATACTATAGAAGAAGTGAAAGCTTACATTAAAGAAAATAAGATGGACATGGAACTGCTTAGTGATACTTATGTTAGCAATGGACTGCCTTTAAATTTTAAATGTGATATTTGTGAATATAGCTTTAATAAGACATTTAACGCAATCAAATCTTCGGGGCAGAGTTGTCCTGCATGTGGAAAGAATGGAATTAAAATAACAAAAGACGAACTAGCCCAACATGTCAAAGAGTTTGGATATGAAATCGTTGATTTTTTAGGTGGAGACTCAAATAAGGGAACGCTATTTAGTGTTCAATGTGATAGAGGGCATGTTTATGATACTAACTACCGTGAATTTAATAGAGAAGAATCTAGAGGTGGAGGAAGTTGTAAACGATGCACCAAAGAGGGATATAGTTCGACTAGAAAGAAAACCATGAAAGAATTTGCTCAAAACGTTTCAGAGTGGGGTTATACCATATCAGGAGATCCAGTTAAAAACATACGTGACAAACGTACATTTATTTGCTCTGAAGGACACGAAAGAACTACTAGTTATTCTGAATTAAAGAAGGCAAGTGGGTGTCCAACATGTAGAGGATATATCAATAAACACACAGAGGAAAGCATTTCTAGCTCATTGGCGAAAGTAGGAATAAAATATTTAACAGGTTTTATCAATACTAATGAAGTATTTATGTATGAGTGTGAGTGCGGGAATGAATCTGTTGGAAGATATCATAGATTACTTAGCGGAGAAAGATGTCCAGACTGCTCTTCGAAAAGATTTTGGAAATATGATGAAGTAGTTCAATATTATAAAGATAGAGATTGTGAATTGCTAGAGACTGAGTATATTGATTCTAAGTCGCCAATGAAATATAAGTGCTCTTGTGGAGAAACATATAGTCGAACATTCAACACATTTCAATATCATCCTCTATGTCGTAATTGTACTGTTTCAAGTATTCCTAAAGGCAAAAACCATCATGGATGGAATTCAGAATTAACAGAAGAAGAAAGATTAAACAGTAGAAAATATCCTGAATATAAACAGTGGAGAAATTCAGTTTATGAAAGAGATAGTTACACTTGCCAGTGCTGTGGAGACAACAATGGGCATAATCTAAATGCACATCATATTTTAAATCATTCAGATTACCCAGAATTAAGATTAGACATAGATAATGGAATAACATTATGTGAAACATGTCATGTAGACTTTCATATGGCATATGGTTTCACTTACAACTCATATGAACAATTACAGGAATACATTGAAGATATAATAAATGAGTCAAAATTAAAAACAGCATAAATAAATTATTAGAAGTCGATCGCTTTATTTAATCGACTTCTTTTTATATTCAAAAAAAATACATAGCAGTGCTGCACCTAGCATTGCAAATGAAAATAAGGAGGATTCAAAATGACACAACCGAAAAAACCTAGACAAAAGAATATTAAATTAACCGATATTCAGAAGCAATATAAAAAAGTAAACACATATAAAACTCACATTTTAAACGAGAAAGAAAATAAAGTAATTAGATATTACGAAGTGTTTGATGAGACTCGTATTCAAGAACTAATAAAGGAAGCTTATGAGGATGTTGTTTACGCTGAGGAAAATGGGCTGAATACGTTTAAAGATGTAGGCGATGTAAGCGGAGATATGAAATTTATTAAATACATCTACTTCTTAATAATTAAACATATGACAGAACTTAAGAATGAGATAGTTGGCAACCTTGAAGAAAAATCAAGACTGTTTAATCAAATAGAAGCAATTGGACTGTTTCACGAGTTGATGGAGAATGTTTTTTTGCCAGAAGAAGTATCAAAAGTTTTAGAACGTGTGGGCAACTTTGCATTACTAGCTAATCAAATGACTGAGAAGGAAAAAGAGGAACGTCAGAAAGCGTTAGAGAGTGTTCAGCATCCACTCATGAAGAAGAAGCTAGAAGAAGGAATGAACAATGCCTAAGTTTAAGGATTTAGCATCTCTAGAAGCCTATCTTCAAAAGAACGCTATGCAGATCCTTTCTAGGTCTGCTGACGTAGAACGTGTAGTCGCAGAAGTCATGAGCCAAGCAGTTATAGATGTGGTTTATGCAGCCTACTCCCCTACTCAATATGAAAGACGAATGGATAACGATGGCTTGTCAGATCCACGTAATGTCGGTATAGGCGATTTTGGAATTAAGCCTGATGGAAGTGTATTCATCACATTTGAGAACTTAACTGAAGGTGAAGATTCGATGCAAGGCAAATTCATCACAGATACGATTGTTGAAGGCAGAAAATCAGACTGGAATAATCCGAATGGTGTTTGGTCAGAGCCAAGAGACTTCATTGGTGAAGCTTCTAGACGCTTACGTGAGAATCCTCAAGAACTGATAAACGCATTTAAAAGTGGATTGTTAGCCAAGGGATTCAAGGTTAAGTAAATAGCAATTATAAATAAATTATTGTAATTAACAGCTAGAATATACAGGAGGTAATAATGATTGAGCAAGATTAAACGAGTAAAGTATTTCACAAATGAAAAGAAAGCTATGATTAATCCTGAGAATAGGCGTGCGTATGATAAATATCTTCAAAGTCAAATTATTAAGAACAGAGATGTTAAGGAGACCACATATAAAGTATATCGTAATTACATGGATCATTTTATGGTTTATTTAATGGAAGACTGGGAAAACATCCATCTCTATAGTGAAGAGTTTATAGACAATGCAGTAGACATAATGGAGGGCTACATTGGATTTTGTCAAGACAAACTCTACAATAACAAAAAAGTGATTAACACTAAGCTTTCCACTGTTTCTAGCTTTTTTGTGTGGAGCTTAAAACGAAAGCTTGTGGATAAACATCCATTTGATAAGCAGTTAGACAGAATGAAAGGTGCTAATGATGAAAAAATTATAGCATCCCACTATTTGGATGAAGAACAGACTACCTTCATTACAGAAGAATTGAAAACTGACAAAAAGTATGATATTCAAGATAGATTAATTTGGGGTATTATGTATGATTCAGCGAATCGAGTAGGTGCTATTTCTAAATTAACACTGTCCTCTCTTGACCTAGATAACATGGTATTTGAGGATATCCGAGAGAAACGTGGGAAAATGGTTGAAGTTGTATTTGAAGAAGATACAAAACAACTACTTGAAGAGTGGCTTGAATTAAGAAAGGACATGGACAATCTAGAAGTAGATGCATTATTCATTACTAAAATGAATGGTGAATATCGTCCAATGACCAAGGGGACAATTCAAAGCAGAGTTAAGAAGATTGGACACATTTTAGGTATCGATGATTTTAGAAGCCATTCCATTAGGAAAACAACCCTAAATCAGATATACGAGTCTACTGGAGACCTTTCTCTCGCTTCGGAATATGCAAACCACAACAGTTTGGACACCACTAAACAGAGTTATATTAGACCACAGAGCAAGACTGAAATGAGAGAGAAGTTGGCTGAACTTAGAAAACAGAAACAAGATCAGAAAGATAAGAATAAAAATGCCAATGAATAACAGTTGGACAAATTCCAAATCTTTTAAAATGCTGCAAGAATGTCCTTTCTTTGAGTATAGTGAAGATGATTTTGCTGGTATCTATAAAATAGAAAACCTTGAAAATGGAAAAGTTTATATCGGTCAAAGTAGAGATATTTTTAAAAGAATAGTTACTCACAAAAACGAATTATTAAAAAATAATCATTCAAATAGCCATCTTCAAAAATCATGGAACAGATATGGAGCTAAGTGTTTTATATTTGAAATCATTGAATACTGTTCCATTAGTGATTTGTATTCTTGTGAGAATAAGTGGGTGCTCTATTACAATAGCTACGATTCTTTGTTTGGTTACAATAAGACGATTCCAAATCAAGATGCTACCTCATTTACTCACTCCAAAGAGGTCAGAGAAAGAATCAGTGAGAACACTAAAAAATACTCAGATGATGAATTAATCTCTTATCTACAAGAATTCTATTATATGGAAGGAAGAGTTCCTACCATTAGAGATTTAGATAGTTCAGAAAACAATTATCCATCTGCGTGTTTAAATAGATTTGGCGGCTTACAAGGAGCTCTCATAAAGGCTGATATATATTCCTTCACTAAAGGAAGTGGCTTCGACAAAGGAAAAATCACGAGGGAAAGCATACTTTCTTCTATTGGTTCTTTTGTAGATAAAAACCACTACTTTCCAGAGGCTAGAGAAATGACTCCTGAAAATAATTTGTATAGCTACTCTTCTATCAAAAAGGTTTTTAAAAATGGACTGGAAGAAATTAAAGAGCAATTTGGCTACGACAAAGAAACAGTTAAACATCTTGAACAACTAGAAGCACTTGCTTGCCTAAAAGAAATTTATGATGAAAATGGATTCGTTAGTGACACGTTAATTGACTGTAGTAATAAGTGTAAAGGTCGAAGCTACTTTCAAAGAAGCTTTGGCTCGTTTACAAACGCTTATCGTATGGTTGGAATCAATCCTGATAAAAATTTACAAGATAGCCTAAGTCATTACAATTCATTAAGAAAAAGTTAAATCATTGATTGGATACTCTGTTAAATCGGAGTATCATTTGAGTGATTTAATACTCATTTGAAACTGTCCTTTTATTCAACCACTTCCTCCCCTTTCGCAATAATTCAAACGACGAAAAATTCTTAACAATTAATAATATTTAAAAATAATTCAAAATTTTATGTATACTTCCTTTTGAGTTTGTCATATACTGTGTTATGATAGTCAGAGATAGTCAAATATTCTGAAATTAAAATCATGATATAATATGCACAATAAACTTAAAAGGAGAATGGATATGAATGGGAGATTAAAGTGGATTGGATTATTGTTTATTGCTGGAGTGTTATTGGTTGGTTGCGAGGAAGTAGTTGGTGAAGCTGATATTGATACTGCTGTCGAATCATCGTCTTCAGATACTCAATCAACAGAAGATAAAATTGAAAGCTTAAAACCTGAAAACGTAAAGAATGGAACTGTTTCAGAGGATGTCTATTTAGAAGTGTTTAGATACATTAATGAATTTGAACAATTTGGAACAAGAATAACAGAGCTTCAGTTAAAATCTAATAATGATTACACCCTACTCGATGATGCAACATTTAAAAATGACTATTTAGCTGCTATAAGTGAGTATGAAATTTTTAATAAAAGTTTTCACATTATACCTAGTACGAAAGTAGACTTTGAGATTAATGACAATTTTAGTGACATTATCTATACGGAATCACTATATTTGAAAGAAGTTAAAGAGTTTGTTAATACAGGAGACACTTATCACGCTAAAAATGCTTCACAGTATATAAACACAATAAAAACATCTTATTCTGCAATGTTAAATACACTAGAGAAATATGATTTATTTAGCAAATAAAAAATAAATAAGAAACGACCCCTGTCTATTTAAAGGAGTCGTTTTTATTATTGTCTTATATTCATGTCTCTAGGTATCGAAGCTTCATTCATATCATTAATAAGTAATTTAACAGCTCTATCAATTAGTTTTGAAATGGGAATTCCAGTCTGACTAGAAAGCTCTCTTAGCTCGCATAGCAATTCTGCATCCATTGTACTCCCAAATGATTCACGTTTGCTCATTCAACTCTCCCCTTCAACTCTTCTATTATAATACATTATACACTAGTGTATAATAAAAATAAAATTATTTTAATAACTTTCTAGAAAACTATAGATTGTTCTAGAACTTTCTGATATTATAAGTTTAACAAAGGAAAAACATAACAACTAACTTACAATATTGGGAGGAATGGAAATGATTAAGGTGAATGCAATGGGTGCTATAACGATAGTTTTTGAGAAAGATATAGAAGGAAAAGACATAGCTTCAATATTCAACAATGATACATACTTCTATACTAATCTTCTGATTGAGGACATAGAAGTCAATTTAAGAATGAGCAATGGTGACGAAATTAAATTGAAGGTAATAGACTGGGAGGTTAGACAGCCTGGTATGTTTATCGAGGACGACATAGATGAAAATAGGAAAGAGAATCATAGAGAGGAGGAAATTAGATGATAGTACAAAATCAGTTGGTTGAGATTAAATGGCATGGATCTAATAGAAAAACATTGGAGTCACACGGCTATATTTACACTAAGTTGGGCGATGTGATAAAAATACCTGTATGCCATTTATCGGAAAAGTCTCATGTAAAAGTTAAAATTATATGTGATTGGTGCAATAACGAGAAGCTAAAAAGAAGAACCGATATAGCTTTAGATGGAAATCATTTTTGCAATACGTCTTGTTATGGTAAATGGCTAAAAGAATCAGAAGATGCAAAATCAATACATCAGAAAAGAGTAAATAGAATATTGACGCACTGCAAGTGTTGTAATAAAAATATACAAAAGAAACCATCTGAATTTACTGGACATGGCGAACATTATTGTTCTAGGAGTTGTATGGCAAAACACAGAAACGCAACTAACGACCTCAATCCTAAAAAAGAAAAAATTGAAGTTAAATGTGACTTATGTGGAAAATCATACAAAGTTCATGAATCAGTAAGTTTAAAGAATAAATGGCATTTTTGCTCAAGAGAATGTTATTCGAGTTATCGATCAGAAAATTTAGTCGGGGATAAGATTTATAACTATCAAGGAATAATCAAAGAATGTGATACTTGTGGCTCAGAAACAAAAGTAACTGAATATTATCTTGAAAATAGAAAAAATATATTTTGTTCAAAGGAATGTTATTACGATTTTAGAGCCAAGCACTATATAGGAGAAAAACATCCACAGTTCGGCTCAAAGAAAACATTAGAACAAAGAGAACAAATGAGTATTGTTACATCAAGTAGAATAGCAAATGGTGAGTTTCCTCAGACTAATACATCTATTCAAATAAAAATAAGAAGATTGATAGAAAAATTAAACGTGCCTTTTAAAGAAGAAATTCAATTTAAATATTATGTGCTAGATTTTTATAGTGAAAACAGTAATCTTGCAATTGAGGTAATGGGAGACTATTGGCATGGTTCACCTTTGAAATATGACAATTACGACTCTCTTCATGATATTCAGAAAAAAGATATAAAAAGGGATAAATCCAAAAAGACGTATTTGGATAAGTATCATAATATAAAAGTGCTGTATTTATGGGAGTATGATATAAACAATAATATTGATATCTGCGAAGAATTAATATTAAATTATGTAGAAGCAAATGGAAAATTAAAAGATTATAATAGCTTTAACTACAAACTTGAAAATGAAACATTAAAAATAAATGACAATATAATACTGCCATATTTTATGAGGGCAAACACTAAACATCAAACTATATAAATAGGTTAATTTAAGAGTGCAGTTTCGAGTAATCTATAAGTCATCCAATTGTAAGAAGTGTCTTTAAATAGACGCTTCTTTTTTATTGGCAATATTTAAGAAAGGAGCGAAATGATGGCTAACACAAATAACTCGCTAGAATTATTGGTGAAATTGGGAATCGACACCTCCAATAAGACTGACTTGCAATCGCAAGTTTCAGAGCTAGGCAGAAAGTTAGAAGGGTTAAAGGTTGACATTAAGCTAGACCCAAAAGTAATTAGTAATTTAGAGAAGCTAACTACTATGGATTTTAGTAAACTCTCCTCTAATTTTAGTCAAGCAGTTGATAAAATAAATAAGGAAACGAAACAGTCTGCAAATAAAATACAACAAGAATATGAGAAGGCTGGTAAAAAAGCCAGTGCCGAATTAAGCTCAGACCTTTCAAAAGTATTCAAAAAAGAAATATTCACTAATGTAAAAGAAGTAGAAAAAGCTCTTAAAGGTCTTAATCCCGATATTAAGGTTAAATTTGATGTTAAAGATGGAGTTAAAGAAGCACAGAAAGTAATAGCTACTATACAACAAGATGGCAAAAAGCAGATGTTAGAATTTGGGCAGGTCTATGGCGATAAAAGTGGTAATGCTTGGCAACTAAAACAGGTAACCGAACTAGACACAGCAAATTCCAAAGCAGCTAAAAGTGTTAATGAGCTTGTAAAAAATATGAACAAGCTACTAACTGAAGGAAAAATAACAAATGAACAATTTGAAAAATTAACTGGCAGCATTGCCAACATTGATAAACATGGCGGTATTAAAGGTTTAAATGCACAACTAGATCATTTTGTTGCTAATAATAAAAAGGCTGAACAAGCTGTACGTGATCAAGTGAAAGCTCAAAAGGAACAAGAAGCCGAGCTAAAAAGACAAGAAACCTTACAAAGACAAATTATTGAAAATGAAATAAAACGAAAAAATTTAGTTTTAGATATAGAAAGAGCAATGAAATCACAAAGTAAAAATATTGATTCAGGTGCGGCGAGAAAGCTAATAGAAGACACTAAGGCATTAGACGTACATTCAAAAAGTTTTAGTACTTCTTTAAAGCAAAATCAATCAGCATTAAAAGAAATGAAAACCAATGCCACTGAAGCTACTAGAAGCAATATTGGTTTAATCGATAGTTTTAAAGTTGCAATGGAAAAATTTCCCATATGGATGGCTAGTAGTACGCTTTTCTATGGTGTAATCAGAAGTGCAAGAGAATTTGGTTCAATAATTGTTGATATAGATACAAAAATGACCAACTTAGCTAAAGTTTTATCAGACGATGTGAATATAGAAGAGGTGTTTGATAGAGGAGCTGCTAGTGCGGAGAAGTTTGGACAGTCTATCTCCGCCAGTCTTGATGCCATGGCAGAGTTCGCTAGACAGGGTTTTTCTGGAAACGAATTAGGTATTTTAACTGATGCTGGACTTGTCGCAGCAAACGTCGGAGAAATTACTGTACAAAAAGCTAGTGAATATTTAACTGCCAGTCTCATACAGTGGAAGATGGATGCGAAGGATGCAATGGAAATAATTGACAGTTTCAATGAAATTTCTAACAATTATGCAACCACTGTAGAAAAGCTTAGTCAAGGAAATGCTCGCGCAGCAAGTACAGCGAGAGCCATGGGATTAGATTTTAACGAGTTAAATGGAATCATCGGAACAGTAACAGCCGCGACTCGTCAATCAGGGAACGAAGTGGGTTAAATTAGCCCCCTTACACAGTGATGTGTATTGAATAATGCGGAATATGCTGGAAACTCCTTAGAGCCTTTATTAGTAATCATATTTAGAAATTTATATGATATCTAAAAATATAAAGGATTGGACAATCAGCAGAGATAGACCTAAGTTCTATTTAGAATAAGGTAAGCTCTCAACGACTACCAACGCATAGCTTGTACGACACAAGCTAATGGTATAGTCTACTCCCCTATCTAAATATCGGGAAACCGAGGGTATCAAGGAACTTTGTAAAAGCAGTTTTACCTAGATTAGTCGGAGTAGGTAGAGACACTCTCGACTCATTAGGCGTTGCCTTGGAAACAGACGACGGAAGACTTCGTAATGTAATTGATGTTTATACAGAAGTAGCAGAGAAGATGAAAGGAATTTCCGAAGCTGAGCAAGTAGCAGTTGTTAAAGGCTTAGGAGGCACGTATCACCAAACAAGACTTCAGGTATTACTCAACGATTTAGGTTCAGTTGATTCAATGTATCGTAAAATTTATGATTCATCAGTCAACTCGGCAGGATCAGCAGAGAGAGAAAATGAAAAGTTTATGAAATCTCTTCAAGCTAGAATCAATCTTGCTAGGGTTGAAGTTGAGAAGCTAGCTCTTGCGATGGGGGATGCTTTTCTAACCGAGTCCATGATTACTGGTATTGAATTATTTGGAGACTTTTTAGGGACAATCACTAAATTTGTAGATAAATTTGGTGTCTTACCAGCCTTGCTGGGAACTACAGGAGTTGCAGTATTTTTACTATCTAGTCGCTTTAGGACATTATCAGGCGCAGTTGGAACCTCTGTCACTTCTCTATTAGGATTTAGAGGCGCAGCAACTGCATCTGCAACGGCTTCAAGCCTTGCTTCTGGTGCTGTGAGAGGATTAAGTGTGGCATTTAAAGGCTTATTAGCTTCAACAGGAGTCGGATTGGCTTTAGTAGGTGTTGGAGTTGTCATTGAAGGTTTATTGGGTCACATGACCAAACAAAGAGAACTACAAGAAGAAATAGCTCAATCTAACCGACAACTTGTAGATTCTTATACGGCTAACAGACAGACCATACAAGACCTTACAGTCGAGTATGCCAAACTAGAAGGTGCGATGAACAAATCTGAACCTTCTACTGAGACACAGAAAAGATATTATGACGTTCAAAACCAAATTGCAGAATTAATGCCCAATCTTGTACGTTATGAAGACTCTTATGGAAATAAGATAATTGACACTAGTACTAATATTAATAGTAAAATTGGAATGCTAGAAAAACAGATAGAGGTACAAGAAAGGCTTCAAAAAATACAACAAGAAGCTGCGGACGAAGAGCTATTAAGAGAAAATGAAAGACTTGCAAAAGATAAATCGTCAAAGGCTGAAACCCAACTTAAATATTTCAATGAAAAAGCAAACGGCAGCTTTATGGGTGCTGACATGTATGCTTACAATCCAGAAGGTGGGATAAAGAATCTTCAGGATATGGAAGCCGCAATTAAACACTTTGAAGAACAAAGAGTCTACTATGCAGAACAGGGTCAAAAAGGAATTTCTGCAAAAATGAGCAAGATTGCAGACACCTTACAAAAAGAAATGAACACTTATGAAAGATTTATTGCTGAAGCCGATACTGCTCAATTTTACGTAGCTCAAAAGGCAATTGAATCTGCTGAAACGGTAATTAGTGAAAGCACAGCAATTTCAGACGTCACCAAGGAATTAGCTAAGAATATGCTAAATGACTTTTCAGTTATGGCTGAATCAAGCACTGAAGCAGAGAGTATTGCGAATGTATTCGGAGATGGCTCGTTTCAAAAAACATTAACTGAAGCTTCCAATCATATAAAAAGGTTTACTAGTTCAACCTCAGAAGAGTTTAAGTCCCAAAAAGCCGAGTTATTAGAATATGCCGACGTATTAAAAGAAGCTTTAACTTCTAATATGAAAGATTCAAAAGGAAATGCAATTAGCGAGAATTCTGAGGAATTTAAGAATGCAGAGAAATCTATACAGTCTTATATTGATAAAGTGATTCTAAGCGAACAAGCTGTAAGAGACTATGCTGATGCTAACGGTGTATCCATAGATGCAGCTAGAAACGCTACAGCTATGTTAGACGAACAAGGCGGGGCTTTTGAAGATGCAGGTGATAAAGTTGCTGAATATGTTGATAAGCTTCGAGAAAAAAATTCGGTTGAAGAGCAAATGGTTGGTGTTTCTCAGAATCAGATTAATGCAGTAGATGATTTAATTTATATGTATGAGGCACTATCAACTCAAACCAATTTAACAGCAAACCAAACTTTTCTGTTAAAAGATGCTGAAGAAAAACTAAAAGCCTTATATCCAGAACTCTCTAAATTTGGATTGCTACGTATTGATAGCATCAAAAAAGAAAAAGAAGCTCAGGAGATTTTATTAAATTCAGTCAAGCTATCTAAAGAAGGAAAACTTAAAGCAGAAGAAGATATGACTTTAAGTTCTGCTCTAGGAACTAAAGCTAGAATCGATAATATCAAAAAAGAATTGGAAGCAATGCTTACTCTTTTTAACTCTTATATGGCAGAAGCACAGAGATTGGCTGATTCAAGTAAAGATATCAGTGGTGATATGGATGCAGAAGAAGCGTATATTAAAGCTTTAAAAGCTAGAAATTTCGAAATGAATAAAACTCCATACAAGACAAAAGCCGCAGAGCTAGATGGCTATATCGCAGAGCTAAACACTTCTACAGGAATTCTAAAAAGCTCTACAGGGTATCAAGAAGCCTATAACAAATCAACTGACAAATCAACTAAATCCACAAAAGATTCCACTAAAGCAACCGAAAACTCAATCTACGTTACTGACCAATACAAAAAATCATTAGAAGCTGTCAACCTAGAACAAGAGAAACAGCAAAAACTCCGTTCAGGTATGACTGATTTTAGTAAGCAGTATCGTGACTCTCTACAACAAGAAATAAATTTAGAGAAGCAAAAAACGAAACTTATGCAAGATCAAGCTGCCTCTATCGAGAAACAAATCAAATCAGGTAAGATTAATCAAACTGGAATAGTCACAACTTCATCTGGTTCAACCACTACTTCATCTACTGGGTCTAAATCATACAGTGGTAAATATTCATCTGAAATCAATTCAGCAGCTTCTAAGTATGGAGTTGACCCTAATTTAATCGCTGCTATTATCAAACAAGAATCAGGCTTCAACGCAAAAGCAGTATCATCTGCTGGTGCTAGAGGTTTAATGCAGTTAATGCCAGGTACTGCGAGTGGACTAGGAGTTAAAGATTCATTTAATGCAGCTCAGAATATTATGGGTGGAACAAAGTACATTGCTGACCAACTCAAAGCATTTGGTGGAAATCTTGAAAAAGCTTTAGCTGCTTACAATGCGGGTCCCGGAAATGTTAGAAAATATGGTGGCATTCCTCCTTTTAAAGAGACTCAGAATTATGTTAAAAAAGTCTCTGCTAACTATGCTTCCTACAGTGGCGGTTCTGGAACAACTACTACAACAGATACTTCTAATGCCTCCAAGGAAGTTGCACAAGCTCAACAAGCAATCGACCAAGCAAAGTCTGACCTACTAGGATTACAAAGTAGCATTCTTCAATCCCAAGAAACAATTGCAAAGTTAGAATTAGAAATCATCAATTCTCAAATCTCAGAATTTGACAACACTCGCAAACTATATCAGCACACTCTTGACTATGAATCGGCTAAGCAAGAAGCTATCTCTAAAACAGGCAAAGAGTATCGAGCATCCATAGATAAACAAATCACTGCAATGAATGGTCAGCAATCTGCGAATCAAAAAGAAATAAAATATCTAGAAGATTTAATCGCAAATGGTAAGTTGTCTGCTTTAGCTATGAACGAAATGAAAGAAAAAGTTAAAGCGTTAAAAACTGAAATGTTACAACTTGGTACAGCAATTGAGGATGCAAACTTTGAAAAAATTACTTCTCGTATGGCAGCCTTTGATGAGTCACAAGACGATTTGCAATATTTGGTTGACTTAACAGGCGAATATATGAACTCTTTAACAGAGGGTAGCGAAGAATATAATAAAGCGGCTAAAGATCAAATTGCAACTATGCAGAAACAGCAACGTATGATACGTACCCAAATTGATGAGCATAAAAACGACTTAGCAACTAAGAAACTTGGTGTTCAAGCGACTAAAGACTTAAAAGAGAAAATTGAAGATTTAACCATCGCTTATTACAGTCTAGGCAATGGTATCAAGTCCTCAACTGAATCACTCAAAGAAGCAAATGAAAGAATGGCAAATGAAGTCGCAGACAAGCTAATCGACTCTTACAAAAATTACACAGAAGAGCGCAAAAATGCACATATGAAGACTCTTGATGCAGAAATGAAAGCTGAAGAGAAACGTCATAAGCAAGTATCTGACAATCTATCAAAAGAGTTAGAAGCATACAAGAAAATAATACAAGCAAAATTAGACATGCTTGATAAAGAAGAATCTGAACGTGATTACAACAAAGAGATTGATACGCTTGAAAAAGAGCGTTTAGAGATATTAGATAAAATAAACCTTTTATCGCTAGATGACAGTTTTGAAGCACGCAAAGAAACCGCTAATCTTACGGAAAAATTGAATGCCACTGAAGAGCAAATTGCAGAGAAACGTCATGATAGAGAGATTGAACTCCGAAAAGAGAATCTGAACGATTTATTAGACAAAAAAGAAGAAGAAGTGAAAAATCGTCAAGATTTAGAAGATGAGCGATACGAGCATGAAAAAGAATTGATTGATAAGCAAAAAGAAGATTGGGAGCAATACTATAACAATTTGCTCAACGACGAGCGTAAATTTGCAAAACTAAGAGAAGATATAGTCGCAGGCAATACTGATGCAATCAAAGCAGAGTTTGGTGAAATATTAGATTATTTCAAGGAAACAATGCCTGACTTAGAAAATACATTAGATGGTACTATGCAAGCAGTTGGGACAAGTATTCGTCAGAATATGATTGATAATCTAAAAGAAGCGATAGACTTGATGAGTCAGCTTGGTAAAAACACAGCTTCCTCCCCTTCTCTTGGCAACCAATTTGAATCTGATAAAACTAATACCACTCCATCTAAGCCAGCCTCCCCTACTACTCCATCAGCAGGAGGTCAAAAAGGAAATGGAACAATTGAGATAGTAAAACCAATTAATCTATGGAAACGACAACGGGGCAGCGACGAAATGAAATTCGAACGTATTCTAAAGCCAGGTGAAAAGTATCCTGTTTACGGTGAAGAGACAAGAGCCAACAGCTTTGGTAAACAGTATGATGTTGGTGGTGGTATGTGGATTACTGATATGCCAGGGTATATTAAGTATGCCAAGTTTGAAAAAGGCGGATTTACAGGCAATCAACAAGGTTGGTCAATGCTTCATCCTGAAGAGTTTGTATTGAATAAAGGCATGACCAAAGAAGCTCTGAAGATGGCTGACTTGTTCGCTAACTTAAATCGCTTGATTAATCCAATTAGAATGCAACCTATTAAGCAACCACAACTTGCGAGTAACTCAAACAACATTAGTAGCACGCCAATCCACTTCTACGTAGACAAAATGTATGCAAATGAAAAAGAAGTAGATGATTTTGGTAAGCGACTTGAAGAGAAAATGAATCGCTTTAAAGGAGGATGGTAAAATTGCGCGAGGCATTGCATTTTACATTTAACAATAGATCCTCAGAGGATATGGGAGTAGTAATTGCCTCTCCAAACGGAGGACTTTTCCAAGAAAACTTTCTCCCAACTAGGAGGTTATTAGAAACAAGTATTAGAGGAAAAGACAAGAGATATTTTCAGGGAGTGGAAACTGATCCACTCTCTTTTTCTTTGACTTTTTTTATTGAAGAGTGGCGTGACAGAGACAATTTAAGACAGATTTCAAGATGGCTTTTTCAAGATTATTATAAGCCATTATGGTTCGATACCAATCCCGAGCATATTTACTATGCCATCATCGAAGGTAGCTCATCTCTAATACACAATGGCTGCAAAGACGGATATATCGAATTAAATGTTAGATGCAACTCCCCCTTCTCTTATTCGCCTATTGACGAAGTTACAATCCAGTCATCAGTAGGAATATATCATTTTTATAATGAGGGCGACTTGACAATAAAACCTAGAGCTAGAATTAAGAAAACCGTTTCAAAAGGCGATATTGAAATTAAAAATATCACTAGTAATCAAACTTTTAAACTAACTGATATTCAGCTAGATGAGGAGATTTATATAGATTTTGAAAATGAGGAGATTGTCTCTTCCTTGCAGTATTTAAATGTATATAGGTATGGAAATCACAATGGTACTTGGCTAGAAATGATTATAGATGACGAGAGTAACGGAGAAAATACCTTAGAACTGACTGGAGATTTCCAACTTGATTTAGAATATGAATTCGTATACCTAGCTGAATAGAAGAAAGGAGGTAAATGATGCGCTTAGGACAAATAGACATTAACAAAAAACCTTCTAAACCAGAGTTGTATTTATGCAAGCCCAATAAACAAGTAATTAGACCGCTAAAAGATATTTACAATGTGCAATTAAATATCAATCTAGGGAAAGTAAATGAAGTTGTTTTTACTGTTCCTACTCAAATTGAGAGAAAGCATCAATTGGTGGATAATCCTCTAATAGATGAAATTAGACACAGATATCTAATCAAAGTTATTTATAACAATCTCACAGAATACTTTGTTCATTTCCAACAAAATAAAGTAGGCTCAGATAGCGACAAATATGCAACTTATACTTCCTATAGTACAGGTTATATGTTAAAAGGTCACAAGATCAGAGACTATCAAGCTGAATCAAAGTCTTTATCTTATATTGCCACAGATATTTTAAAGGAGACTAACTGGTCAATAGGATATGTTGACGCTGATTTTGATTTAAAAGCTAGACAGTTTGAAGTACCGAATCAAAATGCACTTCAAGCTATTTACGACTTAGCTGAAAAATTTAACGCTTTAATTGTTTGGGACACTATAAACTTAAAAATAAACTTTTATAAGCCTCAAAATATAGGAATGAATAAAGGATTTAAATTAAAAGAAGGTAAATATCTTGAATCCTTTGATTACAATTCTAATTCAGATGATATGCCTACTCGTTTAAAGCTTTATGGCTCAGAGGGATTAAGCATAAGACGATTGACTCCAACTGGAATGAATTACATTGAGGACTACAGCTATTACACTTATCCTTTTGAACGTGATGAAAATGGAAATGTAATTCAAAAATCTAAATACATGAGTGACGAACTGTGTATCGCTTTAGAAGATTATAATAATGCATTAGATGGGCTACAGGGGCAATTTGATTTACTTACTTCTCAGTTGAAAACAAAGCAAGATGAGTTACAGCAGAAAACTCAAGAGCTATCAGTTTTAGAAACTGAATTAAAAATATTGGTAGATGAAAGCGATGTCCTTAACAGAGAAGGTAAAAGTGGCACTCCTGAACATACAACAGTTTTAAACAAGATATCTGCAAAAGAAAATCAAATGACCATTAAGCAAAATGAAATTAATACTGTAAATGGTAATATTACTTCTTTAAACACTCAGCTATCTACACTTAGAACTTCAGCAAGTATGGAGACATATCTAACCAGAGATCAATTGCTGGAGCTAAATGAGTCATATGTAATCACAGAAGAATACACCAATGACACTATTATTGACGATGAAGATTTATTAAAAGAAGGAATTGAAGCCTTCATTGCCATGCGTGAACCTAAAGTGAATTTAACTTTAGATTTAGCGAACTTCTTGTCTGTTGTTGAGGCACAAAATGATTGGGACAAATTAGGATTAGGTGACACAGTAGCATTAGAATCCAAGCAGCTCAGACTATTAATTACAGCAAAAATAATAGGAATATCTCATATTTTTGATGACAATAAAATCAATTTAACAATTGCAAACGAGAAAGAAATCAGAGATAGCGATGCTAGACTTTTAGCAAAGCTGTACAGCGCTTCTAATACTTCTACTATTGTCAACATGGATAAATACAAATGGGACATGATTGAAGAGGCGAACAACTTAGTAAGTCAACTGCTCAATAGCAATTGGGATGCTGTAAAGAATAACATTGTTGCTGGATATAAGCAGGACATCATAATTGGAGAGCGTGGAATTGTAATTAAGTCCCCTGAAAATCCTTTAGATGTGCTAGTAATTCAAAGTGGAATGTTAGCTATTTCAAACGACGGAATGAATACATGGAAACACGCTATAACTGCTGACGGAATAATTGCAGATCGTCTCATTGGTAAATTAGTGATGTCTAATAGAATGATAATTGAAGATGACAATGGCGTCATTCGATTATCTGGATCGCTTCAAGAAATATTTGACCAAAACGGGAATGTAAAAGTAGCAATTGGCAAATACGCAGACAACAAATACGGTATGAGAATTGACAGCGGTTCTCTTGAAATTGTCGGTGGATTGACTGAAAACCAACTTAATCAGAGCATCAAAGATAAATTGCAAGAAGCTAATGGAGTTCGAGCTGATTTAAGATTGACAGCTCCCCTTCCTACCAACTTAACTCTAAATGGTGAAGGTATAACAGCAACAGTTACAGGTAGTCCATCTAAGTTTGCACGAATGGATTATCGTGGACTATACATTCAAGGTGGAGCTTTAGATATTAGAACTAGTGCTACTACTAATAGCGGGGTTGCATTTAACGGTTTAGGAATCAGTGCCTACAATTCAGGAGGAACTAGAACCTTTTATGTAGATACAAACGGAAATCTAACAGCTACTTCTGCAACAATAAATGGTCACATTAATGCAACGAGTGGAACATTTTCAGGCTCACTTCAAGCTGCAACTGGAACTTTTTCAGGTAGCCTAAATGCAGCTACAGGAAGCTTTAGCGGTACTTTAAACGCTGCTAGTGGTAGCTTTAGTGGAGCTTTAAATGGAGCTACGGGTACGTTTGGAGGATTATATACAGGAACAATCAATGCGGATCAGTTTAGAGGCTCATCTTTCACGGTTGGCTATGGTACTGGGTCAACCATGACACTCACATCCACATATGGAGCACACGTTTTAAGTTCAAGCGACTCGGCAGGAATGGCTATTCAATCTAGTAATTCTTTATCACTAAGAGCAAGCGGGTATTATGGTGTTTATGTGCCCTATTCTCCATTGGTTGCCGGTAGCGGTTTCCGAGTTGAAGGTGGCGTATCCCAATTTAACACAGAAGTTACAGTCAACTCAACTTTAAAAGCAACAACTCTGTATTCTGGCGGATACTTGGTCGCCACACAACAATGGGTGGGAAGTCAATTATATAACTACGCAACAACAACCTATGTAAACAGTCAAGTAAGTGGACGTGTCACCACTTCTGAAATGAATAGTGCGATAAATACAAAAGCCAACTCAATCTATGATTGGGTCAGATTAAACTTTGTGGCTAAATAATAGGAGGAACAGCAATGCCAAAAATTCTAATATCTTTAATGTTAGACAGAAATCAAAAAATTGAGATAGTAGACTACAATATAAATTCTATATCAACGTATAGCGCAAAACAAAAATATGACATAGTTGCATGGGTAAACCAACACTTTGCCGTAAAGTAAAACTACTAGGAGGAATTTAAATGAATATAATTTTTAAACTCAACAATGGGGACGAAATTAAAGCTTCCATTGAAGGTTTTAACTCATTAGAATTTGAAACGAAACTGAACAATCAGCTAACTCAATTTATCGCTGTAGGAAATGGTGGTTTTCAGAAGAATAATCTTGCATCATGGAAAGAAGAGGCAAAAATAGTTGATTGATTTATTGCAATATAAATAAGTTATTAGGTTAAAGAATATTTTCTAGGAGGGGGTTCTTCAGTGACTAAAACAAATAAAGAGCCTATGGAATTTTCTAAGAAAATTTTATATGTGACTTTTTTTATTGCGATAATTATTATTTTGTTCGCAATGGCAATGATCTATCTAATGATTACAGGAAACTACGTAGGTGATTCATCTAGTTTGAATACTTTACTTGGTGGTTTATTTACAGAAATTTCTGTTGGCACAAGTTTTTATTATTGGAAGGCTAGAAAAGAAAACACAATCAAATTGGAAAATCAATACGGAGTTACAACAAGTGAAATAGGAGATGATATCAATGAGTTTAATAATTGAATATTGGCAAGTTATTGTTGCAGTTCTTGCTCTAGTTTCTCTCTTGGGAACTGGAATTTTTTATTTTGTGAAGAAGCCAAGTAAAAAACAGATTGAACAAATTAAACAATGGTTGATTTATGCGTGCTTGGAAGCTGAGAAAACATTGGGAGAAAAGACTGGGCAATTAAAATTGCGATTAGTTTATGATGCTTTTCTGACAAAATTCCGATGGATTGCCTACTTCATGAGTTTTGAAACCTTTTCTAAGTTGGTTGATGAAGCACTAATTGAAGTAAGAAAAATGCTCGAAACTAATAAAGCTATAGTAGAAACAGTTAATAAAACAAGAGTAAGCATTGAAGGGAGAGTTAATATTGGCTGATTTTATTAAACCAAATACAGCTCCATATACCAGTCACTTTGGAGCTAGAACACATCCCATAACAGGAGTCAAAGGTAAAATGCACTACGGAATTGATTTTAGTGGTCATTCAGATGATGCAATTCGTGCATCAGCAAGTGGAACTGTTATCCGTACCATTCACGAAGGATCATTAGGCGGATTTGGAAACTTTATTATTCTTAGTCACAATATCCGAGGGCAGATGTATACAACGATATATGCACATCTAAGTTCTTTAAAAGTTAGAACTGGACAAACGGTTATACAAGGACAACAGATTGGTATTAAAGGAAATACAGGAAGTTCAACAAGCAAGCATCTTCATTTTGAGATTCATAAAGGTGGAAACAGACTCTACACTGCAAACACTGCGGTAGACCCCCTTCTTTATATGTTCGACGAGGAAGTGTTGGCAGTTCAGCAGCTTTTAAACAAGAGTGGCTATAAATTAACTGAGGACGGTATCTCAGGTGAGTCGACTACAAAGACAATAAAAAGTTTCCAGCAAAAAAATGGTTTAGCTGCTGATGGAATAGCAGGTGCAAATACAATAGCAAAACTCAAAGCTTTTTTAAATCAAGTGGGCTCAGTCTACAATCCTACTCCTACAAAACTAATGTGGGGCAAAACAGAATTCAAAAAAGGTCAGATTGGCAAGCTAACTATTCTAAAACCGATTAATCTATGGAAAGATGTAAATGGAAAATTAACAATGGAACGTGTTCTAAATCCATCAGAAGAATATCGAGTTTACGGTTATCGTGAATTGCACGGTGGTCAATACGATGTAGGCGGAGGAATGTGGGTTACTAAAATGAGTGGTTACATTAAATATGAAACACCTTCAAAATCATTACTGAAGCAAGCAGGAGAATTTTATAAATAAACTATAAAAATAAATCGGATAAAAGGAGATTTTCATTTGAATTTAAAAATCAAGAATTACGAACTAGAGACATTCGCTTACATCCTCTATGAAATGAAATTAGGCGGGAAAAAGTCACGTATGAGAACTCGTCTATTCAAAGTATTACAAAATTATATGAATGATTTAAACGAAGCTAATGAAGCATTGGTTAGTGAATACGCTTTACATGATGAGAGTGGTCAATTAGTTTATGCAGATAATGAAAAGAAAAGCATTCAGCTAGACATGCAAACTAAAGATGACTATTACAGAGAATATGAAACTTTGTGCAACGAAGAAGTAGTTCTAGAAATAAATGAAGCCACAGTAGATATGATGTTGACAGTTGCTCAATTATTTCTAAATGAAGAAGTCGAATTGAATCAAAATGAAGCTTTGATATATGACAATATCTGTGAACAACTAGAACAAATATTAGCACTACATGATTTAAATGAAGCATCTGGGTGATATATTGTCTATCTCATCTGGTTGCTTACTCAAATTTAGAGGTGAATTAAATGATGGAAGAAAGAAAATTAAAGCCTGTTACAGTGGTTGAGATAGTCTTAACTTATATATCACTTGGATGGGCTTATGTACTTTTCACATCGCCAAATCTTTTTGAAACAAGTAGCAATTGGATGATTATTGGCGAGATTGCTTCATACGAATGGCTGTTAGGAGTAATTGCTTTAGCCTGTGCCCTAGTAAAGATAGTTGGAATTGTGTTGCAGCATAAACGTATAAGGTGGGTTGGACTTGTGATGTCTACTGTTTTTTGGATAGTTATTGCTACGGGATTTTTAATCTCTGCGGGACATATCTCCCTCACTACTGGTTTCATTGTTTATAGTGGTATTGCAGTAATGAGCCTATGGACTAGCAAGGAAGTGTTATCAGATGAATGAGCCAACTAATGCCGTTTTAGCAGAGCAAATACGTCAATTGCAGAAAGAATTTAAGGACAACAAACTTAACACTAAAGAAGAACTAAAAGAACTAGAAGAAAAACTCAATCAAACCACACGAGTGACTAATGAAGTTAACTTGTCCATGCAATACGTCAAAGAAGCCGTAAATGATATGAGAGGTATGATGAAGGAGTTTGTTGGAATGATTACTACACAGAATGGTCAAATTGATAAAAAGATTAGTGAACAGCACAAAAAAATTGATGAGTTTATTAACTCTGATAAAAGAAGCGATTCTAAAAAACAATTTATAGTGTCCATTGCTCAAGTTTTAGCTGGGATACTTGCTACTGTTCTAGGATTCTGGGCAAGTGGGAAAATTTAAAATAATTAACTTGGAGATGTGCAAATGCATGTCTCTTTTTTCATGGAATTAAATAAAGGAGTGAGCGAATGTTTAAAAATGAATATATACTAAATGTAGATATTAAAAGAAAATTCACAGCGGTAGTTCCTACTTTTGTACAAAATGATACAGCTACATTAATATTCAAAATCTTTAACAATGGTAGACCATATGATTTGTCTAGTTTCACGAGCGCAGAGGTTACAACCGAAAGAAAAGACGGAAACGTTGTCATAGGGAAAGCTCATATTGAAGGAAGCGGCATCAATCAGCAAATTCGCTATGAATACTTAGGGAATGAGATGGCTAAATCAGGATTTGCTCAGACAGCTCTTACTATTTTCTCTGATTCTACAAGAGTTTCAATCTTACCTTTTAAAATAAACATTGTGGCAGATATCCGTGATGCCATCGGAGCGACAGAAGAATACGGTGTTCTTCAAGAGATGATCATTAGAGTCGAAGACACACTAGAAAACATCGGAGCTGTGGTAGATAATGCTAATCAAGCAATAGATAGTGCAAACAGTGCTGTAGTTTCTGCTAATCAAGCTATTTTAGATGCAACATCTGCTGTGAACCTAGCCACTGAAAATGCGACATTAGCAAATGAGGCTGCTAGAAACGCTAACGAAAAAGCACAACTAGCTGAAATTGCTACCACAAGTGCAACAGAGCAAACTGTATTAGCAAAACAAGCAACTGACTCCGCAAACATCGCTAAGCAAGAAGCGAATGTAGCCAAAGACGCAGCTAACGTAGCAACTAACAAAGCTAATATAGCAACTGCCTTAGCAGAAACTGCTACTACAGGAGCGAATCAAGCAAAAACAGACGCAATCGCAGCAACAAACGGCGCCAATATTGCTAAAAACAATGCCAATCAAGCCACCTTAGCCACTGAAACCGCTACTACAAATGCTAACAAAGCTACCACTGATGCACTAGCAGCAAAACAATTAACTGAAACCGCTACTACAAATGCCAACAAAGCCGCTAATTCAGCCAACGAAGCTAGAGATGAAGTCATAATAGCTACTACAAATGCAGTAAACGCTACTAAAAACGCAAATGATTCTGCAACTAATGCTCAAGCAATTGCCAATAACACAGGCTCAGCAGGATTGTTCGTACTGGGAAAAGCATACAAGAAAAATAATTTGGTTTTAGATAATGGGTCTACTTGGATAGCGCTATTAGATACTCAAGTGAATCCCCTTCCCACATTACCATCAACGGAAAATACTTGGTGGAGATTAGTAGCTCAGCGGGGAGTTGATGGTACAGGTAGTGTGGTTAGCGTGAATGACATATTCCCCGATGTGAACGGCAATGTAACACTTGATTTAGGTGACTCAATCAGAATGGTTGATGGCTTCTTGCCTGATCAGATAGGCAATGTCACAACTCATACCAATAAAACTGTACTAGATGATTTAACAGACGATGCAGGACAGCTTAAATATAAGGGAACAACAGTAGGATCAGTAACTAGTGTAAACGGACAAGTAGGATCAATTACTGGATTGGAAACAGTTACAGATTCGAATTCTAAGCTTGCAATGAAAGTTGATAAAATTGATGGCAAAGGACTTTCCGCTGAAGACTACACAACAGCAGAAAAAACCAAATTGAATGGTATAGCGACAAATGCAAATAATTATTCCCATCCAGCTACACACCCTCCAAGTATCATTGTACAGGATGCTACTAATAGGTTTATGACAGATGCTGAAAAAACTAAATTATCAGGTATAGCCACTAATGCAAATAACTACACACACCCTGCAAATCACCCCCCTTCCATCATTACGCAGGATGCAAGTAATCGCTTTGTAACAGATACCCAAATATCTAATTGGAATGACAAAGCGTCCACATCCGCAGCTACCACATCTGCAAACGGATTAATGACATCGGCAGATAAAACAAAATTAAATGGTATCGAAACTGGCGCTCAAAAGAACACAATTACAAGTGTAAACGGAGCAACAGGTGCTATCACAGGACTTGCAACAGAAACTTATGTAGACAATAAAACAGGAATTTTATTGGACAATATTGGAGATATGAGTGCCCTTGAGACCGTTAATACTACGGATTTAGTAAAAGCGATAAATGAAGTAAATGCTAAACCAACTGGTGGCGACACAACAGAATTAGTTCGCCAAATAAATTCGTTGTATAAACAATCTACTGGTTTAATGCGAGAAGTATCGTATCTGAAACTCTTACAAGATGCTTCCGACCGTATAGATGGTGGTACAGTAATCGCTCACGATATGAACGGCAACATTATCAACATGACGCTAGATGAAGCGAATAGTCAAAATATCGTTATTCGTGACGGTAAGATGCTTATGATTAATGCAACGTACAATACAGTCACAAAAACAGACACTACAGTAGTTGCAAGTGCTTACGATACTAGTGGTAATGGTGGACGTAAGTTGGTTCGGTTGAAGAGTGGTAATCAGTATGCAGTTGTAAAACTCCCAACTGGGTATCACATTTATAAAACTACTGATAATTGGACTACGAAAGAACTTTTCAAATCAAATACTTCTTGGACTAATTTATACGATGTAGCTATAGAAACGAATGGTGCGTTCATTTATGTATTAGCGACTATCAATAATTCGAGTAAATACTTAAACCTTCAAGGATATAAAGAAGATGGAACGTCAATCGCCGCTGCAAATCTAGATAGTGCTCAAACGGAAATAGGCAACGTATCCCTAACCATCAATTCAGAAGGAACAGAACTACACGCGGCATGGTCGAGTAAAAATGCAACATATCCTAACAGTTTCAATATCAGATATGCAAAAGGTGTAATTAGTCAAGTAGATGGTAGTGTTACGTGGTCTGCTGTGGAACAAATGACAAAATCACAAACAACAGGCACAGACTATATATCTCCTTCGCTTGCTCTTGACCATAAAAACGATCCTGTAATTGTCTATATACAGTCGCTCTCTACGCAAAACAGAGTACAATGTTTTTATAAAAATGGAGCTGATTGGATTTCTAATGAGTTCATATACGCAGGTGGAGGATACGCTCAAGCTACTCCTTCTATAATGTTTGTACCGAAAAGCGTAAACGGATTAGCGAATGGTCGAATTTGGGTTGTGTGGATTGGTCGAGATGTAACTCACAAGTATAATGATAATATCATGATATCTTTTTCGGATGATGGTGGCGTGTCGTGGTCTTCTATGGTTAAACTCACTTCCGCTTCAACATCAAGTCATAGTCCAAGTATAACTGCAAATTCAAAAAATGAAATTACTGTTGTGTTTGAAGGTATTTCAGCAATTAGTTCATCTACTAGAAACATTCGTAGTGTAACTAATAAGGATGATATATGGGGGGACATAAAAGATATAACGAGTAGCAAAGCTAGTAGCCCCTCTATTGGAAGTCCCAGTGCGTTGTATGATTCAAGACTTGATTTTACCGACCCTCTATTTATATACAATAATAAAGAAGTTAATAAAGTAGGCTTCTACGGAACATGGCAAGAACCTTTTGAAACACCAACTTTGACAGCTAAAGCCGTTTACGACTTACCTTCCACAGATTTTGTAGGTGCATTCGTCAAGAAAATAGGAGCAACTACCGTTCAAACATATGTAAATGACGTGCTAGCAGATGCAGAGTTAGTCGATAGTGAATATCAATTTACGAAGCAACTAGATACAGAAGCACCAATTAAATTACGATTAGAATTGAGTAGAGCGTCAACAAGTGGTGGAGAAAATGATGCAGTTACTAGAATATTGGGAGGGATTGCTTGATGGAAAGGAAATTTAAAATTCCTACGAAGGAAGAGAAACGCATTGCGGAACTAGAAAAAGAAAACCTTTCTAATATGATAGCAATGACAGAAATGTTTGAGACTAATATAAAACTCGAACAAGAGAATGCAAATACAATGGTCGGACTAACTGAACTATACGAAATTGTTTTAGGAGGAAAATAATATGGCAAGGATTTACGCTACATTGATTCAAAAAGGACTCAAAACTATAGAGGAAGTTCCAACAGTAATCAGAAGTGAAGTTCAGGCGATTTTAGATGAAAAATCTAATTAATCGACTAAACTTCACTTTTTTAGTTATTAGATTAATTTTTAGGGAGGTGGAACAAATGGCAGTAGTATATGCAACATTAATTGTTAAAGGATATAAAACCTTTGCACAAGTACCAAATGTTATCAAGCCTCAAGTAGCTGAAGTTTTAAGAGAGCTTGAAGCTGAAGAGTTAATTACTGAATAAAAGATGGTTTTTATTCGATTATTTTGTTAAGTATTTGATATTATTCAGATGATTTAGTATGGAAATATCAAATATGTGTTATGAAATTTAATAAGATGAGAGCATATTTAGAGAGCTACGATTTTGTGGCTCTCTTTTTATACATATGAGAAGAGACTTCACATTTATTTGTGAGGTCTTTTTGTTTTGCAAAAATATCTAATGAAGGAGAAAACGAGATGAAAAAAGACTATATTGTATTTTCACAAACACTTGCAGGCTATTTGATGATGAGGAAATTTGTCCTCAAGCGATTAGATAAATCAAACAAACCTAACTCAATTAAGAATATTTTTATATTCAATGAGTCAGATGAGCTACTAGCTGCAATCGAAGAATTCAAAAAACAATATCATAAGTAAACTATTAAAATATCAAATGGAGGAATTCGTAATGAACATCGAAAATATTAAAGTTGGAGACATTTATAAAAATTATAAGGCGTTATGCGAAGCTTTAGAGATAAAAGCAAAAACAAGTGGGGACTCAAAAGTTTCCCAACTAAAAGAGATTGAGCGATTTGTAGAGTATTCAAAGAAGGGACATTCATTTGTAATTGAAAAATTGCACATTAACCCTATCAAAGAATCTGTAAAAGTTGGAGGATCAAGAGACCATCTTCCATTCTCAAATGAACTAGAAATGCTATTGATTGACCTACTCCTTAGTAATGGAAATAAAATGATTAAGTCTAACAGTAGTCTTCTACGTGATTTGTGTATGATTAATAGCAACTATTATGAATATTTTTCTAATAAAGAACTGCTCTCTAGCTTGTTAGAAATGGATTTGAGTCATATTGCTGACTGGTATGATGCGACAAATGCTTCATTTAAAGGACATCTTCAAACTTTACTAAGAAAATTAGAGAATAAGAAAATGATAACACATGAGATTGTGGTAATGGTTGTCTTTGTGGAAACCAATATTCAAACTACCCCTACTGGATTTGCAAAAGCATCAGATTTAATGGAGTATGATGCTGAAAGAGACATCTTTATTGAGAGAAGTGTCAAACCAACTACAACAGTAAGAGAGGCTTCGGATAAAGAAGTAAAGCTAATACTTGAAATTGAAGGCGAAATCCTTGATGAGTACGAGTGTAAATCTGTCCAAGAAGTGTATCTCAAAGGCTTAATTAAAAAATATTATAAAGAGCTATCTAAAAGGTTATTCAGCGAATTAAACATTAAACGTTCATATAAAGCACACAAGATACACATTAACCATAATAGACTATTAAAGGAACAGGAATCTTCACTAGAAGAATTTAAATTAACCTCAACTAAAAGAATTGTAAATAACGGAGTGCAAGATAGAGTATTAGACAACGCAAAGAATAGACAGCAAAAATCTTTACTTCTAAATCCTTTTATAAGAAATCCTAAACAAATATCAAGAGCGAGCGAGTCATATTTAAGCAATATCGGGACATTAAACCACAACTTGATTGATATCCATAACGTTGAAAACCTAAAAGTTTTAAAAGAGGCTGCTAAAGATAAGCCAGTTAAGCAAATTGAACAAGAGGAATTCGAATCCTATATATTAGACCAATTACCTTTCTCGGAGATCAACTAATATTTCTGCCTATTTGAATACTCCTTATAGTGTAAGTAAATAGGATGTTCAAATAGGCAGATTTCTAATATTAGAAAATCCAGTGACAACTTTCACATCAAAAATAAACTTATAAAATAACGAATTAAATATAAAAACATTCAGGCTACGCAACTATGCGTGGTCTTTTTTGTGTTCTACAAAAACATCTAACGGAGGAATTGTATATGTGTAATGTTAATGGAAATGGTAGAGTACTCGATGAAAGTAAAGTATTAAAAGATAATGCTATGCTAAAAGTGAGACCTGAACTATTTTGGGAATGGGATTTTGAGAAGAATAGTGAAATTGGGTATGACGTTTATGAGATGACTAAGGGTATGACAAGAGAAGTGTACTGGATTTGTTCTAAATGTGAGAGTCATAGATGGAAAGTGAGCATAAATAGTAGAAGCAGTGGTTCAGGTTGTCCATATTGTAATGGAAAAAAGATTCTTATAGGTTACAATGATATGTGGACTACTAATCCTCAATTAGCTTCATTGCTAGCCAATCCACAAGATGGCTATAAATATACTCAAATGAGCAATGAAAAGGTAGATTGGAAATGCCTTGAATGCAATACTATTATAATAAATAAATCTCCTAACTCGGTGAGCAATGGATTAAGATGCCAGTCTTGTTCAGATGGGATGTCATTTCCTGAAAAAGTTATTTACAACACACTGAAAACTTTAAAAATTTCATTCAAAAAAGAAATGAGTTTTAAATGGTCTGAAGGGAAGAGATACGATTTTTACCTGTTTGATTATGATACAATAATCGAAACTCATGGAGAACAACACAAAGAAGGCGGGTTTGAAAGTATGGGCGGCAGAACCCTAGAAGAAGAGCAAGAAAATGACAAATATAAAAGAGAGATAGCAATCAACAACAACATCTCAAATTATATAGAAATTGATGCTAGTGATACATCTCTAGAGGTGTACACTACTAGAATATTGCAAAGTGGCTTAAATAAAATTATAGATATTTCAAATATTTGCTGGGAAGAGGTCTTTCTAAAGTCATCTAAGTCACTTCTTGTGGAAGTATGTAACTATTGGAACACACAAGAGAAAAGCACATTAAAAATTTCTGAACACTTTGGTATAAGTAGAAATGCTATAACGAATTATTTAAAGAGAGGGGCTGAGATGAATATTTGTGGCTATAATGTTGAGATAGCAAAAGCAAACAGTTCTCTCATCCCAAAAAGAAGTGTGGTTCAATTGACAACATCCAATGAGTTTGTTGCTGTATGGGATTCCACATGTGAAGCAGGAAGAGGTAATAGTATAAGTTCAAAACATATATCAACTTGCTGCAAAGGAAAAAGAAAAACATCATATGGGTTCAAATGGATGTATAAAGAAGATTATGAAGAACAATTTGGCGAAATAGTTAGCTAATAATAAATGAAAAAATCCCCTATTCATTTGGAGCAATCCATTTGTCTAGGGGATTTTTCTTGTTTTCATCTACCTACAACCTCGACTAATTTGCTCAACACATCAACATATTTGTCTATATACATAGCAACACTTTTAACTCCCAGTTCCTTACTCGTTTTGTTCCAATACTCTACTCTTTTGTAATCAGATGTAACAAATAATAGCAAAGGGAACACCTTAGCCTCAAAATGTTTCTGCCATTCTTCATTTTCCCATAAATTTGATGACCGATAGCGTTTATACTTAATCAACTTTTCCTTAACAATTTTAGGTTTCTTTTCTCTCAGCCCCTCTGATCCTGTATCATATTCAATGAATACTGCCAATCGTTTCCCCTTGATATCCAAAATCATTAACACATCAGGTATCAATATAATCTTCTCATCATTGTAATTAAACACTCTTGATTGTTCCAATTGCCACTCTAGTATTTCATATTCATTTTCCTCACAGAATATTATAGTTTCTACCTCAATTTGATTTACTCCATTTATATGCTGAACATTGGAGGGAAGATATCTAGAAATGTACTCCTTTCCCTTATGTTTAGATGCTTTGTGAATGATTCTCCTTTTATGTGTCACTCCTAACATCAAACTACCTGCTCTATCAATTGCAACAATGCATGGATTATTTCCTTTTCCTATATCCTGTTTCTCATGGGCTTTATCCAACACCATATTTTTGTACAGTTTTTTAATCGCTCTATTCAATAACCTTGTTTTACTTACTCCTAATTTGCGATAAGAGGGACTGATGGTTTCTAAATGATCACGTCTAACTAATTTCCTATCATACACCAATTGTAATAATTCTTGTTCTCGTTCAGTAAGTTTACAATTTAATTTAACCCAATCAGCAGTTATTTTTTTGACCTCGGTTCTTTCATACCAATGTTCTCGATTTCGCTCCAAGTGTCATCACCAACTTTGCCTTGCTCAAATCCACTCATAATGCTTTGCTCAATCATCTTGTAGCTTCTATTCAAATTATCATCTCTCACTTCTTCTCTATTCAACCCGTAAGGAGAGCAGTATTCTGTAAGAAAATCTGAGTCAACATTGCGGTATCTAGTGAAATCTGAATCCTTATTGTCTACACTTGTAAGCATTCGTGCCTGGAGCACATGATTTTTATTCTTCCATCGGATTGCAAATATTCCACAATAGTCCATGTTCATTAAATTATCAAAGTCCTCTGGAGTCATAGGATACAAGAAGCTATTCAGCGATTTAAAAGCGTCAGCCCCTCCACGAAGAAATATTAAATTTGCCCCGTTATCAAGAATAGACTGTTTTATGTCTCCTTCTAATCCTCGCCCAGCTTTAGCAAGGGAAGACCATCCGTGCAAACTCATGAAAAATTTACCTGAATACTTCCTATTTTCTTTAAATATATCAATAAATAACTTACCAATAATAGGAATATCAATTATTTGATGCACTTCATCTACAATAATTAATGTCTCAGGACGATATTCACGCCCACCAAATCCTACTTCTCTTGACAACAAAACATTCCATACTTTAGTGAAATAATGAGCGAATATAAACTTCCTGTACATTTGCGAAACACCTGATTTTGGTATATAAATCAGTATCATATAAGCTCCGTCTTCGTCTCCATCCATCATCTGACGGAAGTTTAATTTAACTTTTCCATCTTCATTCCTGATAGGTTTTTGAGCAATACAATCCCATAATTTTTGATCTCTTTCCAATTGACTAAAACGATTTTGTATTGTTTCAATTATTGATTTAGCTGAGCCATTCATAGCAAGTTGGTTGTAACTTTTTAATTCAAGTTGAAGCCGTTTATTCGTAAGATGGGGTAGAACCTCCTCCTGTCGAAAATCGTCATCGGTTAACACTCTCATAGCTTCTATATATCCCCAATCTTTATTGACAGCCTTCACAGCTTGAAGAGAAGAGGTGAACCAGCGATCCATCGAAATAGTCTTATCACTTCCCAAAATCTCTAACACCAACTTGGATTCCATTTCAGCTAATGTGTAAGAATAGTCATCATCTTGCATTACTTCAGTATTGAATTCAGCTAAATCGGCATTGTTAACAGCAATCGGATTCTTAAAATTACTATGGTTTAACACGATTACTCTATCCTTTTGCCAATCTGGAACATGATTATATATATTTTTAATCATTGCTCCATCTGCAACATCGAAAACTACCACAGATTTAGACTCACGCTTCCATTGTTCTTTATCTGTAAGATGAGCACCAAATGTATATAATGCTTGGTTCTCACTCAAGCTAGTTTTCCCCGATCCCATTCCTCCAAAGCACAACACAGAAGTAGATTTATCATCTAATGCTTGTTTGTCCTTTACATATCGTCCTTTTTCAGACCAATCTCCACGTTTGTATCCTCCCATGAATAGCTTCTTAGGCTCTTTATCTAGTGTATAGCCAAATGGAATAGCACCATCTTCATCTCTGAAAAAGTCATCATCAATTTCTGTTCGTGTGAAACTGTCCTGTATAATCACCTTATTGTATTCTTTTAATGTCTCTTTTGATGGCAACTTAATAATATTTTTTAGTTCCTTCTCAAAATAAACATCAGTGGTCTTACCTAAAAGCGGTTCATTCTTCTCAACAGCGTTAATTAACTTCTCGATTCTTTTCTTTGATTTAACATTTGTAACAGTATATTTGTTATCTCCATCAAGCAGACCATAAGAAGTTTCTAGGTTTCTAAAAGCATGTTTAACTTTTTTCTCATCTTCTGATTGACCAATAACACGAATTTGAACTTTATATCCTTTAGAGTTAGCATGTAATTTTTCATCGCTATATCTTAAATCGAATAGTTGCTCCTCTTTTTTAGCTTTTCCTTTCTCCTTTTCTGCACCCATAATTTCCTCAATAGCTAAAACAAATTCATCTAATATTACATTAAACATATCAAATACTTTTCCAAGTACTCCACCTAGCGTAAAAGTATCGTCTCTACTAGCTACTTTTCCACTCTTAAATAATCTCATTTTATTATTAGCTTTGTTCTTCCAACTATCATTTGTAGGCTCAATGTTGTAATCAATTAACAACTTATCTCCTTTACTCATAGTAGAAGCCAGTGAGGAGATAGAAGAGAGGAAGGAGTCATTTTGAAACTTGTCATGTTTTAATGATAAAGCGTAATGATGTCGTAGATGTACTTCCATTGCTTGTGCTTTAGTTCTATCAAAGTCTACAACTCTATTATCTACTTCAGTGATATCGACTTGACCCCAATCCTGACGAATTGCTGAAATGAAATTCTTTGACCACTTCTTAGGGACTGTTAAATAGAACTTCATAACTCCATCTTCTATGCCGACTTTAAAAGACACGACATCATTCATTTTTATTCTAAGTTCATCCTTATCGAATCTAATGCGTTCTGGTGGATAAAAATTTTGAAATAAGCCATGAATTGTATTAAGTATTAAATCAGTTTCATTTCTGTTATTTTTACCATTATTACTCATGTGTTCATTAAATCCATTACGAGAACGATTAGGATATCCACTATCATATCTGACTTCGGGTGAGTTGTTTGGCGTGATACAGAAGGTAGTAACAGGTTCTCTTACAGCTTCAATTCGATAGTACTCATCTTTCTTAGGAAAACTAGGAAACTTCCATGTGATAGTCTTTTTATTATCTTGTGCATCATCAATTGGAGTTTCAATTATAGCTGGATATTGATATTCAATTTCTTTAGTTGGTTGGTTAGTGTTAGGAAAGCTCCACACGATAGGAGAGGAAGTCATTATCTCGCTCCTTTTTCATTAGCTATAGCATTTTTATAGTCGCCAACATATTTAATTCCTATTCTAACAATGTAACTTCCAGCAAAAGCGTATCCGCCTTTAACTATTAGACTAATAGCAAATCCAACCTTAGCTAATAATTCATATTCCATATTACTCTCTCCTTTTAAATGTCTTTTGTTTACCTTATGCTTTTCAACTACAACAACATTCTAAAAAACACCCTAGATAAAAAATACGTAAACCACAAGGGAATTATAAATTTTGTAAATTTATTCCTTCCTATTATAAATGTTCCTAGCATTGCAGCCAAAGCTGGCATCAAGAAAAACAAGTCTCCATTACCTAAAATGAATATTCCTAGCGCACGAGCAATTTCTGTAAAAGTATCTGCTAATACTTGTGAAAATGGTTTGTCGTATAGAGCATAGGATAATCCTCTTGCTTTAATGTCATATATAAAAGTCATAAAGTTTTGTGTGCTTTCTATAAATCCCACATCCTGAGACTTCTCAATTTGCTTACTTATTTCTTCTAATTCTTCTCTAGTGTTGTAGTTCTTATTGATAGGATTAGCAAATAGTAGCGGCGACCATGTGATTACATTTGTCATTTATTACACTCCTTTTTGTATTCTTATCCTAAATCTTTAACCATTTTCAATCCTAATTGATCAATGAATTTGACAAAGAATGGAATTAAGTGGAATAGCAATAACCATTTCCCATGAGTCACTACCGCATTTATAGAAGTCCCTTTATCACTGCCACCTCTATTTTCTTGATAGAACGCTTGTGCGATACGCAAAATACAGTAACAGTTTGCGATATCAATCATCCACGGGAATAGATAAATCATAAAAGTTTCCCAAAAGATTCCGTTTTGAGGATTAATAGCAGCTATTGAAAAACTTCCTAATCCAGCCACCAAAGAACTTTTAGCATAGAAACCTTTGCTGATTGGTTTATTCAAAGTAGCAAATGGAATGTTTTTCATCTTTCTTTTACTTTGAACTGTAGGCTCAGTAGGAAAAGTCCAAGTTGGAATCTCGACTTTAACTTTCTCATCTACTTGAACCATTTTTCCATCAATTAATTTAAACCTCATTATACGTTCACTCCTTTTATAAATATAAAATCGGCAAATTGGAATTTCTGTAGGTTATTGATGTGGTTGGCTTTGTCATGTTTTAAGTGTCCTAACTATTATTTAGACACCCATTTGGACACTTAATAGGAATAGCAAAGACTGATATTTCGCATATTGGTGATTCATCTCACTTTCGGATTGTCACTGCATTATTTAAAAATACTTCTTAATACTTTTGAATACTTCTTAACTTTTTACTTGTATAACGCATCATATGTGGGTTATATTAAGGATATTCCAAAACGATTCAAAACATTTAAGATTAATTCAAAATAAAAAAGAATATTAGGTTGCTATTCAATAGTAGAAGCCATTCATCCCATTTGTTAGCTGTAATTTAATTTGTTTTGGAGCATATTATGAATTATTCAAAAGAAATCTTAAAAATTAAAAGGAGATGAAGTGATGAGTGTAGAATTACTAAGAAACCAAACATCAGAAGGATGTAAGGAGACAATTTCTGCAATTGATTTAGGTTTTCTTTATACAAAGGCTATTATTAATGGAAAACGTATAATAATGAAGTCTGTAGTTGGCAATGCAAAAAAGCAAAGGTTCGCTGACCTGGACATGGGATTTAAGAAAGAGAATACAGACCGTCTTCAGTCTAGAGTTGGGATGCAAGAATACTTCGTATCAGATTTAGCAATTGACCAATCTGACATCGTTATACATTCTTTAGAGGATAATAGGTTTAGTAGTGAAGCTACAGAGGTACTTGTTAAAACAGCGTTTGCATTAGGCTTAGGTCAAGACTTCGTAGATACTAAAGTGGTATCAGGATTACCTGTAAGTCATTACGATGTATACAAAGATAACATTAGCAGTCTCTTTCTAGGTAAAACTCACAATTATGAGGTTCATAACAATGGAATATTAATCAAAGGAGGCGTTAGAATCAATGAGGGTACTTTCTTACCTCAGCCATTCGGAGCATTACTGGATCGAGTATTAGCCAATGATGGCTCTATACAAGATAAAACACTTGCAGGTAAGACTGTGGCTGTCATAGATCCAGGATTCGGAACTACAGATGTATATGTTGCTAGTTCATTGTCTCCAGTAGAAAAGTTAACATTTTCTACTAAAACAGCTATGAATCATTCATATAATCTTATTTCCAATGTAATAGAGGAGCGCTATGGAATACTACTACCTCTTCACTCTATTGAGCATATTGTACAGACTAAATATTTTAGAAATAAAGGCAAAGTTTACCCTATGCAGCAAACAATTGATTGGGCTTATAAAAATACTGCTACACAATTTCTAGCTGAGTTGACAAACAAATGGAAGGCTATTCATGAGATTGACCATATCCTCTTAGCTGGCGGTGGAGGGATAGCTCTAGCTCCGTATATTCTGCCACAATTCCCAAACATCGAACTTTTAGATGATGCTCAATGGGCAGTAGTTAATGGGTATCATAAATGGGGAGTGCGTAAATTTGGCTAAACAATATACTTTTCGTACTACTAGAGAAACTAAATGGCTCGATGATATACTGATGGAAGTGCCAACTAAAGATAGAGCGAGATTTATACGCAAGCTAATAATAAGCGGTCTATGGGCAACTTCAAATGAATTACAATTAGAAGACAAACCGAAGTCAAATGAATTACTAACTGAAGTCAAACCAAAGTCAAATATTGCGCCATTGGATATATCCCCACCTCCACCAACGGAAGAAGGAATAGAGGATACCGAGATAGACTTGGATAGTAAATTAAATAGCCTAGATTTCTAATATAGATTAATTTAGAATGGACTAAAGGGGTGAGATATTATTTAATGTACATTCGATCAGAAGAAGAAGTAGATGCTTTAATAGAAGAAATGATGAAAAAAGGTAAAGGAAAGTATATCACTCAAAGCGTCACTTTTAGGCGAGACAGCGAACGTCAAATGTTATTATTAAAGAAAGTCTTAATGTCATCAGAGTCATTTAGTGGTTTTACGAGAGAACTATTAGCAGAAAAGTTTAATAAGATTGATGTCAACAATGATTGAAAGAACACAAAAAGGGTGATTTTCTGTCACCCTTTCTTTTTATGCGTATTCAACTATAATGTATACTCAACCTCCCTCCTATTCAAATTGAATTTCCCAACATTTCTATAATGTCACCCTAAAATGAATTAGTATCTAATTCCATTCCGAGAGAATAAAATAGACTCTTGATCTTTGATAAGTATTTCAAATAAATGAGCATCTTCAATTTTAATCAATTCTATATGTTCCTCTATTGCCTGCCTGTCCACTTTTACATTTAATCTATTCTCAATTAATTCCACTAAATATTCTTCTTCAATTGGAATGCGAACGCACTTGCCAAAATTATCGTAGTTACTGCAAATGTACTTCACCTTACCTCTCTCTAGCTTTTTCTTGTAAAATTTTAAGCAGTGTACACATTGTATCTTCCTATTGAATAATGATTTATTTCTTATTGTCATTTCTTACTTCATCCAATCTTTCTTTCTGGCGTCTACAAACGTTGCCCTCATATTTGTTAGCTCCTTTTATATTATTTGAAGATAATACTGCATTTAAAATCGGGATAATAATTGATGGCGGATAAATCTGACTCTTCTTTGTAGTAGTATATCTGCTCGATAACTTCTCTAAGAGTGCTGTTCGTTTTCTCTGCGTCTAATGTATCTTCTGATAATAAGCCAAGAATTTTTTCCTTCATCTCATTTTTTCTATTTATCTCGACTGATGTATCTATTTTTTCGATCTCTTTTATTTTGGTTTCCACTAATAATTGCTGATTTTTTATCTCATCTATTTTTTCTTTTGCTTCGTCTGCGTCGAATATTCCAATAGACCAACCCTCTTGAACTTTTTTCTTTTCTTCGCTTAGCTTGGAAAGCCTAGTGTTATATGCTTGAATTTTATCATTGATTCCGTTGAAAAAATCGTCTCCATCTTCTAGAAGAATAGCTATTTCGTTGTCTAATACTGAGAGTTGTTTTTCTAGAGCCTTAAAAACCACTTCTTCTATTCGAGAGGCTTTTATTCCAGTGCATTTACATCTATTTTCTTTCTTTAGCTGTTGTTTTTTTACTGAAGAAAGCGAAGAATAGCAATTCAAAAAATATAACTGTCTCTTACTTTTGTCTAAGTTACGTGCTGACTCTTTGGTTGTGTAGTGATAACAAAAAGATAGTGTCGTTAGACATTCCGAACATTTTACAAGCTTTGAAAGCATATATTTCCCTCTTTTAATATTCTGAGGAACTACTCTTCTTTCCAATCTCATTGCTTGTGCTGCATTAAATAAATCTTTTGTGATAATAGCTGGGTGTGCATCATATACTTCTATTAATTCTTGATTTTTTAATTGGTATTCCAATTTACCAGTATATACTATATTACTTATGATATAATAAACTGAGCGATTAGTGAATTCTTTGTTCTCTCTTGTTTTCATTCCCATCAGATTTAGTGTCTCTGATATTTCAACAGCATTCTTACCTTTATTTACTAACATATCGAATATGGTTTGGACTACTTTGGACTCTACTGGATTAGGAACTAGTTTTTTATCCTTATCTTTATCATATCCATAAGGAGCTACACCAAAATAAATTCCTTTTCCTAATGCTTGTACTCTGCCACGCATTAGTTTTCTTTTCGTTACTCGCATAAATTGGTTGTCTATTTCAGCTTGAATTCCTGTAATGAAATCGTCATCATCATTCATGAAATTGTACACTTTGTTTAAAGTATAAAGATATAGACCCACTTCTCTACAGAGTCGTTTAAACAATCCAAAATCAACTGAATCACGAGCGATTCTATCCTGATCGGTCACTAGAACGCCATCATATAAATTAGTTCTCAACAGACTCAACATCCGTTGAAGTTCTTTCCTTCCTTCCCAATCCTCTGAGCTTCCTTCTTCTGATATAATTATATATTCTAAATCGTTAGCATTAGCGTATTTAGTGCAAAGTTCTATTTGGCGTTCTATCTCCATTGCGTCATCATTTTTTATTCTAGACTTACGAGCGTAGATGATAACAAGCTTCTTTTGTTTTTGCGTCGATTTGCTCACAATTTAACCTCCCCTAATTAATCAAATCCTATGATACCACAAGGTTTATCCACTTACAAGATTTATACCTTCGGATGTATCCGTCCGATTTTGCTAGTGCGCTTACTACGCTTACGTTAGATGAAACACATGATGCGATTGAGAAAATATTAAATTTTCGGGATGAAGACACGTGGATGCTATTTGGTACATTGCCATTTTATCCTTGTAGTCAAAATGAAAGAAGTCTACAGCTTTTAAACAAATTAAAAAATAGCAAAAATGTATCCGTCCGCAACGATCCAGACGGAAGATCTAGATTAAACGTGAACATTTTTTCAGGTGAAGTGATTGTAACAGATTTTGGGGACGCACCACGCCTCGGAAATATTCAAACGGATACACTTCCTTTAATATTTGATAAATGGTTAGCTTCTCCACTTTCAAAATCACTCAACTGCCATTGTCCAGCTGTCAAATGCTTAGGCCCTAATATTTTAGTGAAAAATATGTATTATGCAGAAGATAATTTTGAAAGTGGAACAGTCAAATAGAAGAAAACAACCAGCCTGAATATATAATTAAGGCTGGTTGTTTTTATGGTGGATTATAGACAAATAAAGAAAAAAAGAGCGGCTATATGCCGCTCATGATTTGTTTGCTTCTTTTCTAGTGAATAGAAAAAATATCTGCTGCTAGATTTAAGATGAATATAGTATGGAGAATCGCGAACCATACCCCTTGCTTATTTAGCTTTTTTGTCATTTTAATGTCCATATTCTCCACTCCTTTTTTTTTATTATATTCCTCTTTTTTCTCAAATGCAAAATATTTCGAGCTTTAATTTCTGAATTTTTAGTAGATTTTCATTCTCATTTATTCATATGAGAAGAAAGAATACAGTAGATGTTACATAATCAAAAAGGCTTAACTTGTTGGCGATTATACAGTCAATATTTGTTTTAAATGAACTAACACTTACCTCTGGCAAGCCAGAAGAATTAATCGAACAAGCGATTGTATCACTCACTAATCTACATTTGTCTAGAAATGATTTGATCTTTTTCCAGATATTTTTGCATGAAAAACAAAATTATTTTCTACTCATAGTATTCGGTATATTCCAAGTCGTGCATTATAGGCCGAATATGGATGAAGCCCATAAGTGGTTTTTAGGAAATTCGCTAACACAATGGGTGCTTTAGTAATAAAAAATAATTGATGAATGTTTAGCTTTTCTCCTTGATGGTTATATAAAGAGTAGAGTTATAAAACAATTTTAAGGAGATGAATTAAAAATGGGATTCATTTTATATTTAATAATCGGTGGTATTATTGGATGGTTGGCAGGATTAATTTTAGGTAAAGATATTCCAGGCGGGATAATCGGTAATATTATAGCGGGTATTATTGGTGCTTGGATTGGTGGATTAATCTTCCCAGACTTTGGCCCAGTTGTTTGGGATATGGCAATTATCCCAGCTCTAATCGGTGCCATTATTTTAGTATTTATTTTAAGCCTAATATTAAAATCCATGCGTAAATAATAGGAATACAAAAGGAAGGACATCTGTATTAGAGTCCTTCCTTTTTTTTCGTTTCTAAAGCCGCTGCAGCCTGGATTTCTTGTAACTGGCTTTCATATAAATGGTAAAAGTGTAACACGTCTTTTACATATTTATCACTATGATTGTAATTAAAAATAGCCTTTTCTAATTCTCCGTCTGCAGCTCCACTCGCAGCTAAATAATTAGCTGCACTGAAAATAGCATCTTCCAAGTCATATGGGTCAGCGATTCCGTCCTCATTTGCATCTACTCCATACCCTCCATACTTTGCAATCACTTCTGGATTCACTTTGTCTTCCTTAGAAATTTCTCCTTTTCCTAGTCCACCACAACTAGGATGCGACCAACCCACGAAAGTACAAGGCATAAATTGCATATGTCCTTCTGCTCCTACTGGAGAAAGGAGGGGATCCATTGTCGAAAATTTTGTTTCGATTCGATGATGTGCCGCAAGCAATGTCCAAGGCACCCCATATGTCTCTTCCGCTTTTTTATAAATAGCAATATATTCATCAGGAATATCTAATTTATTATTAAGGGAATAAGCTCCTTGTTGAATAGCTACAGTCCATTCTTTAACCGCGGGTATTTTTTGAAGTTCATGCCACCCAATAATCGCTAATACATAAACTGTGATGGTAAATGGAAGCAATAATAGTATTATCCAAACTTTTGTTTTAGAGGACATGCTCTTTTTCTGTTTCATCTTGTAGTATTCCCCTATTCCACTCGATACTTTTTGCTAATGGATTTGTAACGGTTGCCATATTCTATGTATTTTTGATAAAGCTACCTATAGGAACACCATAGCATATTTTCATTTGAAACAGTAGACTTAAATGTAAATAGGCACTATACAATGCAATCGTATTTTTGTAGTATGGTCTATGGAGGTGACAATATATGTGGAAAGACTTCAAAGAATTTGCTTTTAAAGGAAATGTACTCGATTTGGCAGTAGCAGTTGTGATTGGAGCCGCATTCAGTAAGATTGTTTCCTCACTCGTCGAAAATATCATTATGCCAATAATAGGCTTGCTATTAAACGATGTTGACTTTACATCATTAGCTTACAAAGACATTTTATACGGAAATTTCATCCAATCCGTATTCGACTTTCTAGTTATTGCTTTTTCTATCTTTATGTTTATACGTCTGTTATCCAAATTTAAACATAAAAAAGATGTTGTGGAGGCAACCAAAGAGGCCCCTCCTGTTGATTCTAAGGAGGTTCTACTTGAAGAAATTAGAGATTTATTGAAGAAGCAGAACAATATATAAAAAATATAATGCTCAATGTTCATGTATTTCTGCTTCATCGTGCTTGGGCCAGCGTGTCTGTCCTGTAATTCTTGTTTCTTTCGTTCTGAACTTTTAATCTTTCTAAAAAAGACTATCAAATCCAATACGGATTGATAGTCTTTTTAATATTCGTATTTAAATTTTATTTTCCATCTTCGATTAAAGCTTCCACATCCATAACGATTTCTTCTTTTGGAACATCTTCTTTACCATTATAATTTTTAACTACTTTTCCTTCTTGATTTACTAAAAAGAAAGAAACCCCATGCATTACTTCATTTGTATTAGGATCTTTTATAGCTGCTGTTTTGAAAGAATCTGCTGCAAATTTCTTGATTTCTTCTTGTTTATAACCTGTTAGCAGCTCCCATTTACTCTCATCTGGTACCTCATAGTTTGCTAAATATTCTTTGAGGACATCAGGCGTATCAGTATCTGGATCTATAGAAAATGAAATAATTTTATAATCTTCTATCCCTTTTTCTTTAAGCGCCTTTTGGACATCGCTCATATTAAACGTCATTAAAGGACACTCTGTAGTACAATTCGTATAAATAAAGTCTGCTAGCCAAACAGTTCCCTTTAAGTCTTCTAAAGAAACAGCTTCTCCACGTTGGTTTTCATAGGTGAAGTCATCTACATCCCAGTTGGTCTGGGCTTCGAATTTCCCACTACTTCCACATCCCGCAAGAACGAGCAATGATATGGAGAGAATAGCAAATAATTTTTTCATTTATGAGACCTCTCTTTTCTATTGATAGCTTAATCTTAACGAAACAACTAGCTTCGTTCAACTACATTGTCTCTTTTTAATCCAACAGTTTTGTGAAAAGAGAGTTATTTTAAGGATAACAGTGCATTTTTAATTTCTTCTAGTTTGCTTTCCACACGGTGCATCAAATAAAATGATACGAATATCGGAAAGCCCACATCCTGAATAATAGTAAGCCACTGTTCCATCTAAATCATCTCCTTTTAAAAAAAGACCCTCCACTATACGGAGAGTCTTTAAAGTGTTAAATAATTGTTGTTACATTGCGTTCCATTACTTTTGCGCTTTTTACAACAGTGAGTGGAATTGCGTCTACATGGAAGACATTACTATTAATAATGGCTTGCATGCCTGTTTCCACTTCTTGCGGAGTTAACGATTCCTTCGGGTCATCAACTGTAAGCATGAAGTTCTTTCCATTTGCTGCTTCAAATTGCAACTGCAATACTTTTGACATAACTTTTCCTCCTTCTCATTAGTTTAGGCTCATTGTTTCAATTTTTTCTGCACCGATAAAAGGACTGTTAGAAAAAATAGATAATGCAGATGCCACTGTTTCAAGCTGATCTGCGGTTGCTGCAGCACGGATATTACGATAGGATTTTGATTTTAACTTTATCTTTCCGTCCTCTGTCAATCCTGCTTCATAAATCAATTTTAGTACCGCTTGTTTATGGTCTAGAGTTGCCATGTGTATCACCACCTTTCAACTAGTAGATAGAATTTTTTTAATAGAAAGGATACATTCCTAGTGAAATATTTTTCGGAACATCTTATACTAGGAATAAGAAGATTGAGGTGAATAGATTGTTAAGTGGTTGGTTTCTATGGTTTATCCTATTTTGGGTAGTGGTATTGGTAACATTAATGGGAATTGGCGGATTTTTTATGTTCCGAAAGTTTCTAAAAGCATTACCAAAAGATGATGGGAAGTCTGTGTTAGATTGGGAAGAATATTATGTCAACAATACGATACATTTATGGAACGACGACCAAAAAGGTCTTTTAAATGAATTAGTCAGTCCGGTACCTGAGCTGTTTCGTCCAGTTGCAAAACAAAAAATTGCTGGCAAGATTGGTCAATTGGCTTTAGAAGAAAAAGCGACAGCTATAACACGGGAGCTATTAATTCGAGGTTATATCATTGCTACACCAAAGCGAGACCATAAGTTTTTGCGAAAAAAACTAGCGGAGCTAAACATTGATGTTTCTCCCTATGAACAGTTTTTCGAGCTTTCCGCAGACATCCCCAAGACAAAATGAAAAAGCGAGTATCCTAATTAAAAGGATGCTCGCTTTTTCATTTTGTCTATTACTATTATGCTTCTTTTTGTATTTTCTTAAATTGTAAATACATTGCAATTCTCCAAGGAACAATCATTCCAAATGCCAAAATCCAAAACATTCCACTAAGTGCCCCAACATCAACGGTTGAGCTAAGTACTAGCTTGCCAATGATACGGACGATTAATAATCCAAACAAAATAAAAATGAACGCTTTCGATTGTTTCAGATAAATGTCCCCATCTCTTCGTTCAAATTTGGATGTCCAAATAAGTACGGTCGAGAACAAAATACCAACAACTAAAGCTTCTAAAATTTCCATCCCAGTTACTCGGAAAAACGGAAATACGAACATTAAAGCCCCAGTAGACATAAATAACGGAGGTAATAATATTTTTTTTACATTAGCTGGACGTTTGGCTGATTTGGCACGAATGGTCGTTACTAAAATCCCCATTCCAATTGCAAATACTGTAGAAACAATGATCATCACATTGGGTGAAATTTTTTCAAACATTGTATACACCATATCCTTCACTTCATATACATCTTATTACGATTCGGCCGTCACATTATGCAATACTTGTACAATTTGATCGGGGTTAAATGGCTTTGTAATAAAGTCTTTCGCCCCGGATTCCAGTGCGTCTACTATTAGCTTTTGTTGGCCGAGGGCAGTAACCATGACTATTTTTGCATGAGGATATTCAGCCATGATTGCTTTTACAGCATCAATACCTGTCATGCCAGGCATTGTAATATCCATAGTCACTACATCCGGTAATAATTTTTTATACATATCAATTGCCTCTAGACCATTAGATGCTTCACCAATTACTTCAAATTGATGTTCTTCCAGCATTCGCTTTATCGTCGTTCGCATGAAGATTGCATCATCCACTACTAATACTGTTGCCATTCTCATGCCTCCCTCACATTAAAATCCAAGAAAATCTCCAAAAAGTGGACTAAAAATACGAATAATATAAGTTAAACCATCAAAAAATAATAATAATCCTAATGCAATCATTATATATCCGCCAATTTTCATGATCAATTGACTATTTGATCGGATCCAATTAAGTCTTGTAACAAAGAAAGATAATACGAAAAATGGAATAGCAAATCCAAATACGTACGCTAACATGTATAATACCCCTGAACCTGGGTTCGATCCAGCCATGATAAATACTGCAGCAAGTATAGGACCCGTGCAAGGCTGCCACCCAGCCGCAAAAGCTAATCCTATTAACATTGTCCCTAAATAACCCGATGGACGATTTTTAAATTGTAATCTTTTTTCTTTCATTAAAAACTCTGGCTTGAAAATTCCTACAACTATCAAACCAAAAACGATAATAAATATTGCACCAATTTGGCGTATTAGTTGATCATATTGAACGAAGAATGTTCCGATGAATGTTGATGTAAAGCCTAATGCAACAAATATGATGGAAAATCCTAATAAGAAGAATAAGGTGTGTAGCATCCCTCTTCTTTGCATCAATTTTTTATCTGTTTTGATTTCTTCTAGTGACATTCCAGTAATATAAGATAAAAATGCAGGATATAAAGGCAATGTACAAGGCGAAATAAAGCTTAAAAAGCCTGCTCCAAATGCTAATAATAGATTAAGATCGGTACCCACGGCTGTCTTCCTTTCCGAATTACTGTCCCTATCGTACCAAATTTATCGCACTTTGACTCTACAATTGCTTGTGACAGCTTTTTGACTATTTTAAGCGATATCCCCTACGACACCATTCTGAAGTAAATACATTTTATGGTATAGACCTTTTTCATTTAATAGCTGTTGATGAGTTCCACGTTCTACTATTTCTCCATGATGCAATACGAGTATTAGTTCTGCATCTTGAATAGTACTCAAACGATGAGCTATTGCGATAGTTGTACGACCTGCCCTCATTTTTTCTAAACTACTCTGAATCGCTACCTCTGTCTCTGTATCGATATTAGCAGTTGCTTCATCTAATACCAACACTTTTGGATTTGTTGCAATGGTCCTTGCAAATGCAACAAGCTGTCTTTGTCCACTCGAGAATGTAGAACCTCTTTCTGTTACTTTTTGGTTGTATCCGTTCGGCAATTTTTCGATGAAGTTATTCGCTTGAACAAATTCCGCTGCTGCTCTTACTTCCTCATCACTCATCTCTTTGGCGTGTAAACGGATGTTATTTTCGATATCTCCGTAGAATAAGAAGGGATCCTGTAGGACAAGACCAACTTTTTCCCGAATTTCTTCTACTTTGAAATCTTTTACCGAATAGCCATCGATTTTAATATCACCTTGTTCAAACTCATAAAAACGCATGAGTAGGTTTATTATAGAACTTTTTCCGCTTCCCGTATGTCCTACTAAAGCAACCGTTTGACCAGGCTCGGCAGTAAAAGATATGTTTTTTAATACGTCTTTTTTACCATCATAAGAAAATGTGACGTTTTGAAATTCTATTTTTCCTTGTTCAATTTTAGCATTTTCTACATTCTTTTGGGAAGGTGCCAAGTCTCTTTCATCCAATAATTTAAACACCCTTGAGGCTGCCACAATCGCTTGCTGGAAGATCGATAAGCGTTGCATTACTTGATTGATCGGTTCAAAAAATCGATCAATATAAGTGACAAATGCATAAATAACGCCGACTTCTGCAATATTGTCCATAGAGGTGATCCCGAAATAACTCAGTACAATAATAATTGCCAAAGCGTACACTAAGTCGATTGCTGGGCGAAGCAGTAAACTGTCCAGCTTTATATTACGCTTCCCTGCATTCCAATGCTTATCGTTTATTTCATTAAACTCATCTTGTAATCTATCTTCCTGACGGAATGCTTGAATCATTGTCATACCTTGCAATGATTCCGCAAGTTTGGCATTTAGCTGACTAAGTCTCTCACGCAAATCTTGGTACACAACTGAACTATGTTTCCTGTATGTTGTAATGATTAAAAATAGAATTGGTAACAATAAAATGGTTATAAGCGCCAATTTTACATTCATAATAAACATAGCAATATATACACCGATTACTAAAAATCCACTTTGTACAAATCCTACTAATACACTTACGAACATATCTTTTATAGCTTCTGTGTCATTTGTTACACGCGAGACGATGCTTCCTGCAGGTACTTTGTCAAAATATCGCATGCCAAGCTTATGCACTTTTGTAAAAACATCAATACGCATTTGTTGAATAATTTTTAACGCGAGTTCTTGGAACTTCATCAATTGAAAATAACTAACTATAATATTTCCTATTTGGATAATGATATAGCCTACTGCAAGACCTACAATCGGACCTGTCGGAAAACTTCTTGGGGTTAAATAATCATCCATAAATGTTTTGATCAAATAAGGTCCAAGTATATCTCCTAATACCGTCAAAATGAGTAAAAATAATGCAAGGGCGATTACTTTCGTATGTGGTTTTAGATACGTAAGTAATCGTTTAAAAACCTGCCATTGGTCTTTCCCAGTTAACTGAGGTTGTTTGTCATCCATTATAACTCACCTCCTAGTTCCACTAATGTTTCTAGTTGCTGTAATTGATACATTTCAAAGTATATCCCTTTTAATTCCATCAATTGTTCATGGGATCCTTTTTCAACTATTGTCCCTTCACTCATAACTATTATTTGATGGGCATGTTGTATGGCGCTTAAACGATGGGAAGTGATAATCGTCGTTTCGTCCGTGCGATTTGCTTTTAATGCTTCTAAAATGGCTTCTTCTGTACGCGCGTCTACTGCGGACAATGAATCATCTAAGATAAGTAGTTCTGGTTCCATCATTAGCGCTCGTGCGATAGAAATACGCTGTTTCTGTCCACCTGACAACGACACGCCTCGTTCTCCGACTACTGTGTTATAACCATCTGTGAATTGTAAAATATCTTCATGAATATACGCCAGTTTCGCAGCTTCATGTACTTGTTCTAGGGATGCCCCAGCATTTGCAAATGCAATATTCCCAGCGACCGTTGTGGAAAATAAGAAATGGTCTTGTGGTACATATCCAATCGCTGCTCGCAAGCTCCGCTTTTTGTATTCGTCAATCGAATGATCTCCATATACAATATGTCCCTCATATCCTTCAAACTCTCTCATAAGGAGTTTTAGTATAGCAGTTTTCCCAGCTCCGGTTTTACCGACAATTCCTAATGTTTCACCTCGTTTTAGTGTGAAATGAACATCACGTAGTGCAGCCCGATCATCCCCTGGAAATTTAAATTCATCTATATGAAATTGAATATCCCCTTCCGGCGTTTCTTCTAGGGCTCCTAATTTATCGTCAATCTCAATCTCTTCATCTAATAAATTCGTAATCCGATCATAGGAAGCGCTACCCCGCTCTACAATATTAAATAACCAACCAAATGCTAACATTGGCCAAACAAGTAGCCCTAAATAGGATGTAAAGGCAAATAAATCTCCAATGGACATTTCTCCCGCTAAAATAAAACGAGTTCCAAAAACAATAGACAAGAAGAAACACATTCCTACTATTAGTGAGATAGTTGGATCAAACAACGAATCTACTTTAGCGACTCGTATATTTTTGTCTACAACTTCCTGTGATAATTGCACGAAGTCTTCTGTATCTTCTTTTTCCTGCCCGAACGTTTTAATCACTTTAACCCCAGAAATACTTTCTTGTGCTTTGTCATTTAAATTCGAAAATGCTTCCTGTGCGTATCGAAAACGTTGGTGGAGTAATTTACCATAGTAACTTGTTGAGATGGCCATAAGTGGAAGTGGGATGAGCGCGATTAATGTCAGCTTCCAGTTGATCGTAATGGCCATTGCTGCTATCACAAATCCACCTGTTGTCACAGAGTCTACAAGTGTGAGCACTCCAGAACCCGCCGTTTGCTGAACGGCGGATAAGTCGTTTGTTGCATGCGCCATTAAATCTCCAACCCGCTTTTTCTGATAAAAAGACGGAGCCATCTTCGTAAAATGGCGAAACAATCTTTCTCTTAGTTGCCTTGCTAAAAAAATAGACGAACCAAATATCATTATCCGCCAATAATAGCGTAAAATGTACATACCAATTGCTGATCCTGCTAAAATTACAAGCCATTTTGTTAAGAATCCACCAGTTAACGTACCGTAACTAATTTCATCAACCACATACCCGATAATTTTAGGTGGAATCAGCTGTAAAAAAGCTACAAACATGAGCATCAGAATACCCAATAAGTATTGCTTTTTCCTTTCTTTAAAGAACCAACCTAAATCTAAAAATATTCTCACTGTTTAATCCCCCATGTTACATATTAAGACTTAACTATTTTAGCAAATGTTCGAACATTTCGGAAGATGGAACAGCGAAAATATTTCGAGAAGTGAAATTTATTTATTTACGAAGAGGCGTTTCATTCTTTAGAATTGATCGCTTTTAGATCCACAAACACAAAAGTGATGTTAGAATCGTTGTAGAATTAGGATGTATTAAAAAGAACGTCTGGTGAGAGAACACCAAACGTTCATGTAATAAAACAGTATCGGTTCAAAGGCGATCAGCAGACATGTTGACAGAAAATTAATGAAGTAAACGTTTAAATTTTAAAGCTTCCTCATGTATGTCAGCCATGTAAATGTCGGGATTCGACAGACTCGCCCACTGTTCAAATCCAAACCTTTCATCAAAACTGTTTAACAATAAGGACATAATAGCACCATGAGTGACGAGAATGATATTTTCGTCAGGAGAAGTTAAAACTTCTTCTAAAACATTTTTTATTCTAATGAGTGCCTCATTACTAGATTCTCCTCCGACGAATGTTAAATCTTTATCTTGAAAAGTCATTTTAAGTTTATCGAGCCAATCCGGGTAATCTTCGCTGCTCAATATTCTCTCTGAAAGTCTAGAATCTTTTAAAATGGGGATTTTTTTGAACTCACTTAATGGCTTAATTGTTTGAACAGCCCTTTCAAAATGACTGCTTATTATTTTATCGATTGTTATATTTTCAAAGTAATCTCTTAGTTTGAGTGCCTGTTCATAGCCTTCGACAGTTAAATTGGCGCTTTTTTCCTGCCCTTCTGCTTTACAATGTCTGATAATATATATTTTTTTCATTTTCCAAACACCTCATTCGATTTTTCATCGTCTTTTTTCTGTACTCTACACCTAGTATACTTAACAGTTCGACAAATTAAATAGATTCCATAGGGTTTAATGTCCATGGAAAAACACACGAAAAAAAAGGTGTTTTTCTTCGTGCGTTTTATTTAGATACGTGATTTATCTTTAATTTCACCAACATATATAGATTGCGGACGGAAGATGGTATTATCTTCAAGCTGCTCAATCGAGTGTGCAGTCCAACCGACCATTCTTGCTACGCTAAATGTCGGGGTGAATAATTCTGCTGGCATATTGATGGAACGCATGATGGCAGCAGCATAGTATTCAACATTCGTATACAGCTTACGACCTGGTTTGTGTTCGGCAAGTAGATTGATAATTTCTTTTTCAGCAATTGTTGCTAAGTCTAACCAACTGTCTTTACCTTGAAGGCTCAAACATTTTTCACGCAACAAAACTGACCGAGGATCTTCGGTTTTATATACACGATGTCCAAACCCCATTATTCTATCGCCATTGGTGATTTTTTTCTCAACAACACTTCGAATAGTGGAAGGATCTTTAAATTCATTGAGTAAATCAATGACTCCTGATGGTGCACCGCCGTGTAGTGGTCCTTTCATCGTACCGAGTGCAGAAGTAACCGCTGCTGTTAAATCAGATTCAGTAGATATTGTTACTCTTGCAGCAAATGTAGAAGCATTTAATCCATGCTCCATTGTCAGCTTTAAATATGTTTCTAACGCTTCCACTTGCGCATCACTTGGTACTTCCCCATTTAGCATCCATAAATAGTTGGCAGTGTGAGATAGATATGGATCCGCCTCAATAATAGGAAGATTATGTTGATTTCTATAATGTCTAGCAATAATGATTGGTAAAGCTGTTGTTAGAATCACAGCTTGTTCTTCTATTTGTTTCTCTTTAAAATCTTTATGAGCATAGGAGGAAATTGCGGTTCGCATAGCATCCATTAACGCTATTTCTTTTGGTAGCGAGTCAATAACGGATTTTATATAATCTGGTAGTTCTCTGCTTTCATTTAGTGAATTATAGCTGTTTATCTGGTTTCCGGTCCATAGAAAGTTTGCCAGTTCTTCAAATGATAAGTTAGGTACTAATTTATCTACTTTCACTCCACGATATCTTAGTTCCCCAATGTCTCCTTCAACCGATGCGATACTCGTATGAACTGCGACAATATCTTTTAACCCTCTTTGATACATACATTACCATCTCCTTTTTCTTAGTATAGCGAGAGTACTTGATAATGAAAATTAAATATATATAATTAAGTTAATTAAAAATTTTAATTGATAAGGAGCAGATAATGGAATACCAATGGGTTAAAACATTTTGCATTGCTGCCGAAACGCTTAACTTTAGGAAAGCCGCCGAAAAACTATTGATGTCTCAGCCGAGCGTTACAGTTCATATTCGTTTGTTAGAAGAACATTTAGGGACCGCCCTTTTTGAAAGACAGAACAATCGAGTGACTTTATCTGATGTTGGGAAGTTCTTTTTGCCGGAAGCACAACAAATAGTTAACAACTTTGAAAGCAGTGTGAGCAAAGTACATGCATTTGCGCAAGGGTATCGACGAAACTGGAACATAGCGATTTCCCCTCTTATGGCAGAGACAATTTTGCCAAATGTGTTGCGGTCTTTTATGAAACTTCATCCGGATATTGAAATAAGCATTCGTGTGGAGGAATCTCATATAATAGAAGAACTTGTCGAAAAAGGGGAAGTAAATATCGGAGTCTCTGCACTAGAAGCACAACGAAAATATATACAATCCATACCTATTTATGAGGATCCTATTTTATTCGTTATGCCCTTCGATGAATACGATCAAGAAAGTGGTCCACCAATTGATGTGCAAGAGGTTCTGCAAAAAAGTTATTTATTGACCCATCACCATCCAGTCTTTTGGGACCATCTCTTAGTCAAATTGAATAAGCATGTGATGGGTCTTCGGACGATGAAAGTAACGCAAGCATATATAGCAAAACGATTTATCCAAGATGGTCTTGGCGTTTCCTTTCTTCCACATTCTATCGTGAGACGTGAGCTAATCGAAGGTAAGATCATGCAACCACATTTTGACTTGTTTGAATTACCTTCCGTTTCCACTTACATCCTTGTAAAAAATACGGGTGATTTAGAAACAGAATTTATCGACCGAATGTCGAGATATTATTTTGGTTGATGAACGTAAAGGTGGGAGTACCATGAAAAATAAGCTAGTGCTCCTTATCCTTTCTTAAACAAACACACCAAAAGCGCTCCACTCCCGGATACTTTTCACCTAAGCTGATAACAGTGAAACCAACTCTTTTATAAAAATTCACCGCGTCTTGATCGGTTTCTGCCGAAATTACCGAGAAAGAATGTTTTTTACATATGAAGTTAATCATGTCATTTCCTATCCCATGTTCCCTTTCAATTGGGGATACAGCAATATGTTTAATTTCACCTTTGTTTAAAGAAGTTAGTTCTATTCCGATACAGCCTATGAACTTTCCGTTTCGTTTATATCCGTATAATTTTCTATTTTCCTGCTGCAAATAGAGCTCATACTCTGCGTCCACCTTACTTTCAGAAGTGGCATATGTTAATAGCCGTCCTATAGCTAAGGGAAGTTGTTCTGTAGTTATTTCTTCCACTTTTCTACCCCCTTCTCATCGCGAATAAAGCACTTTATATGTAATGAAGTATGTTAGAAGGCCTATGATTGGTAAAGCTGCAATAAGGAAAACTGAATATGGCAACGGATTATCCAAATATGGAATGACTAATGCAAATATTATGAGCATAATGAATGTGGCCACAATTATGACGGAGAACGCTGCTTTGGCCGACTTACCAGTAATTTCTGATTCTCTTTCATCATTATCCAGGTTTACTTCAGGAAGGACTATTTCTTTCATAAGAATTCGACCATTATTACGTTTTTTTGAAATATAATTTGTATAATAAGAATTGATAGTGATGAGTATACTAAAAATCACGGTAAACCAACCAGTATTTATATCATGTTCTCTATAGTATTCGTAGCTGATTTCCTTGTCTAAAAACAATTGTGAAAGTTGAGTGGCTTTTACTTGCATAAAAGCTAGTAATGCAAAGGAAATAATTAATAAAATGCGCAAAATAATTGTTATCGATAATTTTTTCATCCTATATCCTCCTGTCTATTAACGAGCGTGAAAGTATTTAAATGTTCCTAAATAGATGATTAACCCTAATATTGGAATGGAAGCGGTCGTAAACACGGGATACCAAGGATAATCAAGAAAATAATTTGGAATAAACATATAGGATCCAAGAAGAAGAAACGTATAAAAAAGAATGAAAACAAAAGCATATCGAACTGCTTTACCTGTAACTTCGACAGTACGTTCATCGGAGACGTCATATTCAGGGAGAATATACTCTTTGATTTGAGCATGGTTTTTTTTCTTTACTATTATCAAGTCAATAATATTAACAATGACTAAAACTATACCTACTACAAGGAAAAAAGTTCCTCTCCACGTAGATACATATATGGAAAACCCATCTATATATCCTCTTCCCATCATTTCAAAATATTGTTCAATCCTTACAAAATCATAAACCATTAAAGCTAGAGATACGTATAATAGACACCTCAAAAGAACTGTCAAATACATTCTCATTTTGCATCCTCCTCTTTGTAAAATATTTGTTCGATCGGTTCCCCAAACACTTCTGCAATGTTCATAGCAAGCAGTAGTGAAGGTGTATAGCTTCCTTTTTCTAACGAAACGATCGTCTGTCTTGTTACACCGGTTCTTTCAGCAAGATCACCCTGTGTTAAATTGAATCTTGCCCTCAATTCCTTCACTCGATTTTTTAGCAAACTGCTCCCTCCAGACATCTTACTTGTATTGTATAGTCAGTTTGTCATTTTGTATAGTTCATTTTACTTTTTGTTTAGTTAGCTTTACTTAAAATAAAAAAGGACTGAATGCAGATAAATTTCTGATTCGTCCTTTCTTTCATTTATTTAGTTGAGTTAGATCACCTTTGTTGATTATCATAGTTTTTCCAAATTGGAAAACAGATTTACAATAATCTGCAACTTCCTACTTTAGGAATAGTGTGTCGTAACCGGTAACCGCTTGGATTTCCGCTGAAGGACGGACGCTTTTTAGTGGGGTAAGTGATGAGCTTTCACCGCCCGCTTTGCGTTCGTTGTAAAGTCTTATCTTACTCACTTGATCCCACTTGAGTTCTCGTCCTTCAGCTCCAATCCATCAAAATACACCTTTTTATCTGTATTTATTATCCATTAAAAGTTAGGAAAAGGCTTAACGAGACCAATTGTCATACGAAAGCAACCAATTCAACAGGCAAAGCAACCAGTTTGGGCTTGAAAGCAATCAAATCGGCAACAAGCGCAACCAATTCTCTAAGTATAGGCTAGCGGTAACTGATGAATCCGCTTAATTTACATGGATTGGATTGTCCATTAAAATTTGCGCAACATATCAGTTGTTACTCGCAACATTATTGACCGGATGCGCAACATTTTGGACGGATAGAACTTTCACATTCTCCCTATTTAACGAACCGAAACGTAAAATAGGAAATCATATATTTTACTGAATGACAAGATTTCCTACGTATTGCGCAGTACCCGCAGAATTTGTGAATTTCACTTCTAAAACATAATTTCCTTTACTGGTGGGGAATCGAAATTCTCTTTGATCGTTCATCTCGAGTTCGATTCGATGTCCATCATTTAACAGAGCAACAGTTATTTCTGGATCTGTCCAAATATCTCCACCATTCTTTTCGTTCTCTTTAAAATCTATAGAGGCTTCCTGGTTTCCGGAAACCCTTATTTCATCCTGAGAAAATCCGAATTTCAGAACATCTTCAATTGTTTCATGTACATTCTCACTTTGTGTTTCCCAACTAATATTGGACTCTGTTAATTGTATATCTACAATACCACTAAGGTTTAAATAAGCCGTTGGAACACCTACATCATAGTCTTCTGCAAAACATCCTGACAGTATTAAAACAAAAAGTAATCCGGTAATTAATTTAAAATATAATTTCATATTACACCTCCACATTTAATCTCGAGCAATTCCCTATAATTTTAAAGTTTTTTATGATGATTATTACGTACTTTTCTTACATTTTACCATTATAAAGTTTATGGACGGTTTATTTTTCATGTTCTTATTTGGCTCGTCTATTTCAAAGAACTCTACAAGGCCATATTCTTCAAATTCTTGTTTTATGGAGTCAGAATCATAAAAAAACATTTTTACATCTTCCATTATCTCAAAATAGTCGGTATCCAATTGTTTACCCTTCCCAAACATAGGGGCTTTTTTTGAAACAGTTGTGAAAACCATATATCCATTTGGCTCCAACTGATTGAAGCAATCTTTAATAAACTTTTCCCTTTCCTGCTTATTCAATAAATGAATAAGTGCATGCGAGAAGATACCATTATATAGTTTGTTATCAAAAGGCATTTCAGACACTGGACCATGAAAAATTCGACTATCAAACCCATTTTCTCTCGCCAAATCTATTGCAGTTTTAGATATTTCAATACCTGTAACGGTTATTCCACTTTCAACGAAAACCTTTGCATTTCTCCCATACCCAATCCCCGGTATTACTATATCCCTAACATTGTTTTCAAGGAAAAAATCCTTTGTTAAGATAGCAGAGTTGGTAGGTTCAAATCCCCACATTGTTTGTTTATCTATAAAACTTGATTCCCAGAATTCCATTATAACTCCCCCTCCATTTGTGGAAAACTCATGTTGTATTATATTTCTTCGTACTAAACATATCCATAAAGGATTCTTAATATCTCTAATTGAGACAAAAAATTAGTCTGTGTTGCTACCATGTTTTGCTTCATACATCCTAGGTTCAATTTGATTAGCAATGTCGTGAATAAGTTTGTTTGCTAATTCATCCGTCATCCTTTTCTCAGCTGCTATCATTACATTTTCTATTATACATTCTCCATTTTTAGTCTCACTATGTTCTAGTGAACAACTAAATAAACTCATTCTTCCTTCAATTGCATATATAACATCCAGAAAAGTGATATCAGTAGTATGCTTTTTAATACTATAGCCACCTTTAACTCCAGGAGTCGATTCGATTAGACCTGCCTTAACCAATTTAGTAAGTATTTTTGATAGATAAGTTGGAGATAAATTTTGAACTTTTGCTAATTGATCTACACCAACGGTTTGATTTTTGGGTGCTAAAGTTAAGTATACCATTGTGTGTAGGGCATAATTTGTGGCTTTTGAATACTTCATTCGTTCATCCCCTTAAAAATGATATTAGAGAGCTTTAATATCTCTAATATAGTATAAACATAATAAAATTTTTTTCAAGAAATAATATTTGCTTACGATTTTTATCTAGCATCGTTAGTTAAACAAACATTTGTATATTATATAGTGTACTTTTAAATTGTAAATGGAGCAACGCCTTTTAAGACGTTGCTCTGCTGGACATGTATGGAAGTTATTCAACGAAAATATTATTTCATTCATCTAAATGGGTAAGAATATTGACTAACTTCCCGAATGGATCCCTTACATAAAAGCGTTGAACACCCCATGGCTCCGAAACCGGTCCATATTCAATTGGAATTTTCGCTTCTGTTACACGAGTTAATACATGGTCAAGATCATCGACTTCAATTGACAAGTCGGGTACTGGTGTCCCAGAACCTCCCTCTGAAAGAAAGCTAATCTGAATATCCATTGTCTCATGTGATCCATAGGTTGTTATAAATCCCATATCCATTAGTTGCTCAAGTCCAAGGATTTCCTCGTAAAAGTACTTCGCTTTAGAAATGTCCTGTGTCTCAACATTGGCAACAATTCGTTTGACCTTCATTTTTACACTCCCCTTTCCCGCTTTTTTACACTGTAATGCCATGAGGATTTAGGTATTCCTTTTAGTTCAAGAAAACCAGTATATATTAAATGCCTAATCCGATATTCCAAATAGAATATACCAACAAATTCATCCATCTGTAAGAGTAACTCTTCAATTACTCTTCCGGTTTTGATAAAATCTTTGTTCTCTTGCTGATCATGTAGATTTTTTATTATATGTAAGATTTGTGCATCATAATGATTTTCAGGCACTCCTATTATTTCTCCATTACTCCATATTCGTAAATTTTCTTTCGTTTGTGCTAATGCTTCCCATTCTTTTTGTAATTGGATTTTTTCCTCTACAGATAATGGTTTATTCGCTTTATTTGTTTCAAACAGCCGTTTTATATGCATTGAGCCGATTTGGCTTGTATTGAGAATAGGCTGCTTTTCAACCTTGGAGGTTATATACTGTTCATAGAGAGTAGTGGAGTTAATAAGAAATATCTCATTCGTTTTATCTCTTAGTAAATAGAGTAAAAAGCGCATGCAAGTTTGTTCACTGGCGTTGTTCCCATACCAAACATGGATAGGAACTTGGCTTGGAATATCTTCAATTTCACGCAGTGTATTGCTAAACTTTATCGGGATTTCTATTTCTTGTTCAAAATTGATATTCTCCATTAACCACTCATTCCGATAGCTTCGATCTATTGTTTCATCTAAGTTCCCCAACGGTCCGATGGAAAGGAAGTCTGGGAAACCTATTACAGTCCTTGGCCATTCTAGACCACCCCTTAAGGAGCCTGCTGCTGATTCAGAAGAAACGATATGTATTGCACCATTTGTTCGTAAGTGACGATTTTTTTGAATCTGTTCATTAATTAGCTCTTCCATTAAGTTCATGTCATCTTGGTTGGCAAAGAATGTTCTTCCCTCATTCTGCTTAGAATTATATTTTCGATGGTCAAACATTTCTAATTCATCCTCTTGATCTAATTGGAATACTTCCCAATTATCACTTCCAAGTAGCAAATTCGAAACAGTTATATAGTTTTGTGTTTCAATTTTATAAACAAAAACGACAGTTGGCTCTATAAAGAAATAGATAAATGGATAGTTGACTTTAGACTTCATGACCGTTACCTCCTCAGATATTACCTTAATCCAAATGAACTTCTTCTTTTAAGAGTGAGTACATATAGAGATCATCATATTTTCCTTTAACATATTCATAATGCCTTAATAATCCTTCTTTTTTAAAGCCTTTTTTCTCCACTAATTTTTGTGATGAAATATTGGTAGGCTCGATCAAAGGCCTCAATTCTTTCTAACTGGAAATGACGAAAGCCATATTTAACAACCGCTTCCAACGTTTCACCGGCTATACCTGTTCCCCAAAAATTTTTGCTAAGTTCATACCCGATCTCAGTTCGGTGATGTTTCGTAATCCTATTAAGGAAACCACAGCTTCCGATTACCTTTCCGGAATCTTTTAGAGTGATCCCCCATCTAATTCCTGTACCTTCCTTGTATATTGATTGGTACCAGTTAACTTCATCTATCGCATCTTCTAATGTTTCAAAAGGGTCTAATCCCATATGTTTTACTACATTTTCGTCTGATAAGTATGCGAACATATCATTCGCATCGTCAGGTGTTACTTCTCTTAATAATAATCTCTTTGTTTCAATCTCTGGAAATTCTTTTTGCAATGAAATTTCGTCCCTTCAATTTTTTAATGCTAAATTTTAGTAAGTTAAAAAAGTGTTTAAACCATAAATTTAGTAAGCCACGCTACATACTGGGCTCCAGGTATAAAAAGTACTTGAGCAAGTATGGTTCCAAACAATCTCGATGTAATCATCATTAAAGAAACGCTTTTAAGTGTTAGGTAGCTACCCCTTTCATTAATTACATCATCGGCAAGAACAGAAATTTTAGGATCAATAAATAATACAAGAAGGATGGTTGCAATGCCATTTATAAGTCCAGATGCCATAATGGCTGTCGAAGCTCTATCTGGTGCCAATAATGCTGCATACAACGCAGATAGAACTCCAATTGTATATATTGCTGTAATCACCATATTTACTAAAAATAATTTATATGGAATGTCATTGATTTGAATGTCTTTCAAATAGTTTAGCTTAGGAAAACTAATATGCTTTATCCCGCGCTTAATATATTCGAAAGAAATCCCTTTTTTTATTAAATTAGGAATGGAGCCCCTCTCTTCAGATAAATGGATAATGGCTCTTGAAAATAAAGCGATAAACGTAGGTAATAAAATAACACCAACTAATGTCCCGAGTGTTGAAGCACCAATAAGAAATCTATATTGGCTTTCTACAAAATCCAAAGCATTTTGCGGGGGCGCAGTGTCCACTAGACTTCCGGTAAAAGGCTGTTGCATCATATTCGCCAATCTTGAAATAATAACCATTAAATTAAATAAGGAAAGTGCAGAGGCAATCATTTTCACCCTCGCACCTGACAGTCTTACAGCATAAGCAAGTGTTTCTATTGAGTGAATGATTAAAATAAATACAAATATAAATATTAATTTCTCCGTTATGAATTCCAAGAATATTCCTCGCTTTGCTTTCAAATAAAAATGTCCTATAAGAATTTGGGTTAACTTTTTGCATACGACATTCCATCTATATATTACGATAAATTTTTTTGGAAGTTTCATTACTATTTTTGTAACACGATTGTTAGAATGATCAAGATTGAAGGGAGTGATAAATTTCTCCAATAATCCCTTTCAGTTGATGGACACCTAAATCTGTATTTGTCATAATAACTGCCCCTTTCTCCAAATAGGGATATGCAACCATCATGCATTGAAATCCAATACCCCATCCGAGCGAAGAAATCTCTACTTCTTGTTTGGAACTATCTAGAAATACACCTAACCCAGTCCAGTCTTTTCCGAATTGAGGTGCAACCAATTGGCTTGCTTTACTTTCTGAAATTCCTATTTTACTTTTTCCCCTTAAGCAATTTATTAATTCAATTACAACTAATGCTAAATCTGAAGGGGTTGACCAAAGTCCGGCGGCTGCCGGAAATGGATACACTGTATAGCTTCCCTTAACCAATTCTCCGTTTTTATGGTGACCACAAGAAAACGAAGCATTTTCCAATTTGTGTGCCATGTCTAGTATGCTATTGTTCATACGTAATGGATGGAAAATAAGTTCGTTCATTACTACTTTAAAAGGTTTGCCGACGACGTCTTCAATCAGTTGTTGAATGATACAATAACCCGCATCTGAATAGCGAAAGTCACTGCCCGGCAAATATTTAACTTCAATCGGTTCTTTACAATAAGGAGTTTTTCCATCTAATAAGTCAACCATCGTAGGAACACCCTTTGCGATTGTATACTCACTAAAACTTCCTTCGGGATCCATTACTCCTGATTGATGGCTAAGTAATAATCGCAATGTTACCTTTTTTTGTTGAGTATGCTCATTTTCAGCAAGCTTCCAAGATATGAGCTTTTTGTTTACGTCTTCATCTAAGTCAAGCAATTCTAGTTCGGTTAATTTTAAAACGAGGATCGATGTAAGAAATTTACTGATTGAGCATGCATTAAACAAAGACGTACCTGTTATGCTTCTATTCGTTCCTGTTTCAAGCAGACCAAAGCTTTGTTCCATACTAATTTGACCGTTATCAACAAGGGCAATGCTTAAACCTATCACATTATAATGTTTTATTCGTTCATCAATATTTATATTTTGCAGTTGCATTCGAAAAAATCCTCCATGTCCTGGTTGCTATATCGTTTTCCCTTTTTTCTCTTTCACTGCTTTTACAATCATAAAATGAGGACTTTTCATGAGCTTTTCATACTTTACTAGCTCTACTTTTTGAAATGCTCTCGTAGGTTGTGGTTCGATTAGCTTCTCCAATAAAAAATATGCTGCAGTTTCATTGACGATTTCCTGGAGAGGACGACGATAAAATGGGACCTCTATCAAAGTTCCTTCTCTTTCCCATTGATCGATAATAAATTCAGTGGAAAAGTAGTCACCATTCTCGGATAGTTTTATATCCATAAATGGATGGTGGACGGAAAAAAGCAATTTCCCGTCTGGTTTCAATATTCTGCGGAATTCGCTAAAAGGCTTGCTCCAATCTTTTAAGTAATGAAGAACTAAAGAGCTTAAAATTACATCAAATGTTTCATCCGCAAATGGCAGTTTTTCCTCTAGATCCATACATAACACCTTTGCATTTTTTCCAATTCTTCTTTTAGTTGCCTCTATCATTTTTGGACTTATGTCTGTGGCAGTAACTTCTGCACCTAAATTGACTAGTTGCTCTGTGTACCATCCCGCTGCACAACCAGCATCCAAAACCTTCTTATCTCTTAAATCGTTTGGCAGTAATTTCATCATTGCAGGTCGTTCGTATTCTGTATTAAATAGACTTTTCGTATCCACATTATGTTCGTAATCATTGGCAAGCTGGTTATAAGTTTCTTTTACTCTGTTGTTCATAGTTCACCTCTATGCTTCTTATTGGCATCTCTTTCTTTATTCAACAAATGATTTCGAATACCTTCTAGTAACTTTCATTGTGTTACCATCTACTCCGCAATACTAGTTAGACTATCCATTTCTCCCTTTCTGCACTTTTAAACAAAGTTCTTCATGAATCTTCCGAATATTCATTAAAGAAGTATTGTGTATTCCATATCCTTTCGTTACTATTAATTTATAAAAATTATTAGGAGTTATATATATTGGGAATTATAACAATGCATTTTCTATTTAATCTTTCCTTATTAATGATTTTATTTTTTATTTTTTTTCTATTAAACAAGAGAGTCGGTAGTATCCATTTACACAAACGAGCTGGCCTATTTTATTTTGTTTGTTCTTTAATAATTTGTTCCATATTTTCTTATCCATTACAAACTGGGTATGCGCTAGATTTGAGGATAATTCCTTTCTTATTGGGCGGCCTATATTTGAGGTCCAGCCCTATATTGGGAATTTTGGTTATTTTCTTTCGGGCATTCCATGGAATAGACGTTGGATTTTTTATAGCCGTTGCATTTTATACCATATTTAGTTTATGTATATGGTATATTTCTCCATGGTTTTTAAAACTTACTTCTAATATACGAATTCTTTTTTCTACCGGTATTACTTTACTAATAAGTGTTGCCATCCTATTCCTAGCATTGAACATACTATCTCCAGACAAATTGCTAGACATGTTCATTGCCTACGTAATAGTCCCACCACTTGGAGTGGCCATGATTTCTTCCCTCATTGAATTAAGAGAAAAGAATCAACAATTGCAACAACAGTTAGTAATCGAAGAAAAGTTGGCGGCTGTCGAACAAATGGGTGCTGCAATATCTCATGAAATTCGCAATCCATTAACTACAGCAATTGGATTCATTGAGCTTCTTGACCAAGCTTCACTTGATAAAAATAATAGAACAAAATATCTCTCCATTATAAAAGATGAATTAAATACTGCTGAAGGTATTATTCAAGATTACTTAACCTTCTCTAAACCAATTATTGAATCAATAGAAGAACTAGATATTCAGAAAGAACTAACACATATTTTAAAATTATTACATCCTCTAGCCAATTATAATTCAGTAAAGGTATCTACTGATTTTTCTACCTTTGGAACGATCCAAGGAGACAAATCGAAATTCCACCAATGCTTTATAAATATTATAAGAAATTCGATTGAATCCATGCCTTATGGCGGTGCATTATGGATCAAGACGATTGCTACTCAGGACAAGATCATTATTTCTATACAAGATACAGGAATAGGATTGAGTAAAGAACAAATTAAACGTATAGGAGAACCACATTATTCTACGGAGGGATCCAAGGGAACTGGTCTTGGCATGATGGTTGCTTACAGTATATTACGTGCTATGAAAGGAACAATTGAGGTTCAAAGTGAGATTGGCGTAGGTACCATTTCCCAATTTCATTTTAAGCTCCATAAAACTAAGGTAAAGGAAAGATGAATTTTTTCGCGGTAATTTAGTATTGGAGGAATAATATCTTGGAACTATCAGTATTTTTCTTTTTCAACTTATCTTTGTTAATAGTATTATTATTTTTCGGAGTTTTATGGGCAGAAAAGTCTAAAAGGTTTCGGTCGTACCAAGCTATTTTCATTTTGATAGTTAGTTTAATACTCTGTTTCCTTTTTACTTATCAAATAGAAGGTATTAACCTTGTTTTTGATTTACGAAAAGTTCCGTTTATTGTCGGCAGTTTGTATATGGGTTTAGGTCCTTTGTCGGCTGCGTTCATTATGCTCGTAAGAGGTTTTTTGGGAATAAATTATGGATTTTGGATGACCGTCCTTTATTATGGAGGGCTTGCTATACTTTTTTGGCGAATCTCTCCATGGTTTTTAAAACGCTCTCCTAAGCAACGAATCTTTTTTGCTGTAGGAGTAACATTTTTGTTCAGTTTTGCCCAATCTTTTACGATGGGAATTTGGCACTTACCTCACAGTAGTACCGAAGTGTTGTTTGCTTATTTAGTCACCCAACCAATTGGAGTCGGAGTTATTTCTTATATTATTGAAGAAATTCTTATGTCTATTCAATTGCGCCAACGCACGATGAAATCCAAACGTTTAGAGGCTGTTGAACGAATGGGTGCAGCTATTAGTCATGAAATTCGCAACCCGTTGACTGCAGCAATTGGTTTTGTTCAACTTCTGCAAAATGATTCTATCTCAAAAGAAAACCATACTCAATATCTTTCTATTATTAAAAGCGAGCTAAAATCGGCTGAAAAAGTCATTCAAGAGTATTTGAATTTCTCTAATCCCGAAATTAAAACGATGGAACCCCTACTTCTTCAGGAAGAACTAGAACAAGTAGTTGAATTGCTAAAACCATTGGCAAGGCGAAATTCGGTAAAAATAGTTTCTATTTTTTCACCAGGAGAAAAGATTGAAGGAGACAAACAAAAGTTTCATCAATGCTTTGTAAATAGTATGAAAAATGCGATAGAGGCAATGCCAAAAGGAGGAATATTAACGGTTGAAACGGAGAGTACCCCTACCACTGTAAGCATTCTCATTAAAGATACTGGTTCAGGTATGACACTTGAACAAGTGACCCGTTTAGGGGAACCTTATTATTCAACTAAAGGAAGCAAGGGGACTGGTCTCGGCATTATGGTAGTGTATAGTATCGTACGTGCTATGAATGGTACAATTCATGTAGAAAGTGAAATTGGAGAAGGAACGACATTTACATTTACGTTTCCTTCCTTATCACCTGCTTTTTTAGAACCGGTAGAAACAATGGAAGCTGAGAAGGAACTTGTTATGAATTGAAAAAGGTTCAAAAAGGTACCAGGTTCTAAAACAATTCAAAATTGTTTTAGAACCTGGTGCTCTATTACATGTCAAAGGAGACGATAATATGTATAACTTATTAGAAAAAGATGAGTATGCCTCTCATTTTTCAACCTATGTGAAATTGGTAGCTGAAGGAGATTTAGCGAATATTTTAACGAAACAACTAGCGGAAACAATTAACTTACTTCAGGATATTTCTGAGGAACAAGCTCATTTTCGTTATACTTCCAAAAAATGGAGTTTAAAAGAAGTGATTGGTCATATGGCAGATACCGAGCGAGTAATGGGATATAGACTTCTAACTATCGCTCGAAGTGAAACAACCACTCTTCCTGGTTTTGATGAGAATGAATTCATCCAAAATGCTTCATTTAATAAACAGTCCGTAGAGGAACTTCTTCAAAATTTACAAGCAGTACGTTTATCGACCATTCATCTAATTAAAAGCCTAACGACGGAAGATTACATACGTCGTGGAATAGCAAATAATTCTGAAATAACTGTCCGTGCATTGATAGTTATCATTGCCGGTCATGAGCTTCATCATTGTAATATAATCAGAGAAAGATATTTTGGAGATACAGCTTTTCCGATTAGCTAAACTAATTGCACTAGCTAGCCCTACTTTTTCTCTAATATCTAAATATTCTTAACTATTTTTAGAAATTAGAAGGATATCCTGGTTTTAATATCGAATCTATCTTTGATACTAAAAACTATTTAAAGAAAGGGAGACTACGAGGAAAAAAATATTCTTATATGTACTAATGCTTATTTTTATAATACCTTCTTCTGTGTTTGCAATTGAACCAGAAATTGCTGTGGAACCATATGGAGTCGGTGAGTGGGATCTTAAAGGGGAGCAAAACATTAACTTCTCATTATCTAAAGAGGCTTTAAGCAATAATTATATTGCAACTGACGGGGAAACTTTAAAATAGATTTAACAAGTTCCTTTCATAGTTCAAGTTATGTAAGGGGTAACAAAAGGAACATCAGTAACTAACAGTAAAGGAACTATTAAATTTAGTGGAATCCCTACTGGTGCTAAAGTATGATTTAAAATATCAGTTTCTACTTCTGATACTATTAACTTTAAATTTTATGATTAAAAAAACCGAAAATAAAAAACAAAAACATCTGCTCTAATAAGATGTTTTTGTTTTTTTATTAATTTATTTTTTCTCCATGTTTATTATAAATGTATATTTTTACAGTTTTTTCTTTTATAAGTTTATTGGAAGATAATTTCTTTTCTAAATTCATTTGAATTTTATTTTCTATTTCTATAGCAACATCTGATGATTTTTGTTTTTTATTTAAAGATGTCTTTATTTCGATAGAAAATTCTGAAGTTTTATTAGCTAAATCTATCTTTTCAATTTGTTCTGGATAGGTTTCAGACAACTCATTATTTATAGTTTCAAATATTTCTCGCATTAAACGGTGTTCTTCTCTAATTTCTTCGGTTATTATTTTATTAATTTCACTTTTATTCACATTAACAGTATACGCTTCGAATTCAGTTGATTTAATTGAATTTATCACGAGTTCTTTTACCTCATTTTTTACTGAATTATAATAATCTTGACTTCCAATAATCTCAATGTCTATCTCCTTTGAGTTGTTATCAACGTTTGAATTAATGCTATACGTGCCTATGTTATATTTTTTGTCTGTTTTATCTTTAATCTTTTCTATCATCTTAAATGCATCTTTTTCTGATAAACTAATGTTTTTTTCAGCCGATGTACTTAATGATGCTACTCCAAAGTATATTATAAAAACCCCTATTACACTCAATGCTACAAAATAGATTTTTCTTCTCATAATTTTCAAATCCTTTCGAACCACTCTAATGATATGAAAATGTATTCGAAAGTATTCAAACATTTTCGAGAAGTCAATAAATACGTATAAACAGCTTTTTCTTGTTTTTTAATTCGCCAACACCCCTGCTCATAAGGGATTGCTTCGTTCAGCCGATTCCGTCTATTTCGTTCTAATTTATTTTTTATCACTACGAACATGCTGTTTGTTGTTTTAAGATCATTGCAGAAGCCTACTTATTAAGAGGAATATCAATTTCCACTCTACCGTCCAAATACTGTGGATAGCTACCAATATTGAATCGAATGGGATTCACTGCATTTTTAAAATCAAATGTAGAGAACTCCGTGACATAAGGTCTCTCTCTGCTTAAACGCATCCCCATTAGATTACCACTTACATCATTGCCTTTTTGATCCACCATTTCAGAAAATAGTAGCCATCCGCCAGATGGATAAGTGACTTCCAAAGTATTTTTCGAAGGTATTTGAACGGTAATATCCAGCTCACTCGGCACATACAACACTTTCTTTTGCTCGAAATCCACCTCGATATAGTTGGATACTTTTGGAAGTGCTTCGATTCTCTCCATCACTAGCGTTAATTTTTCCGGTTGTCGGAAGTAATTGCTTTGTAGAAACAGTCTTACATCACCGTCAGGAAAATTGCGGGAGCCACCCGAGTTATTAGTTGGTTGTGCCCAATCTTCACCATTCTCATCAATCAATCGTACCGATGTAAATTTCAGTAATTCCATCGTGTTTTGTTCGTCAGCGGCTAATCGGATTTCTGCACGCAATGGTGAGATTTTTAGCTCTTTAATGTTAATTGTTTGACCATCTACGACAACAGGTTTGTTCAATGTATAAACTTTTGGTTGTTCAATAGGCTTGGTGATTGCGAATGGCACAGAGAACTTGGTCTCTCCCTTCGCATCACTCAAGTTCAAATTAAATTCGAATTTCCTATTGTCATACGATAAATTGTCGGCAGACGTAATTTCTACTTTGTCTTCATGTACATTTTCCTCACCCGATTTTGAAGAAATGTAAGAACCTACTACACCAAATGGAATGCCTTGTTGAGATATATCTAAAGAAGTTATACTCCATTTCGAATCAGGAGTTTCAAGCTTATAGAAGATAGTCATGCCCGAATAATCGGCTACAACACTCCTTAAAGTCAAGGTATAATCACCATCTGTTACTACAATTCCAAGTTTCTCATAGTAATCATTTTCGACAATATCAATGATTTCTTTATCATAAGCAATCATGCCAACGATAGAAGAAATGCCTGGAATTTTAGAAACAGCTTGTGCAAATACGGGAGACACACGAACGGAGGTTACAAATAGCAACAATAAAACAGCAGCTATACTAGCAAATGAGTACAAACGGCGTTTTCTCCTTTTGGTCAATCGATGCTGATGCACAGCTCTTGCACGTGCTTGATGTAACGCTTCTTTTGGAATTTCAATCGCTTCTAAATCCTTTTTTAGCTTCGGTAAATCCTGCTCGTTCCAATTAGTCATTTACAGCCCCTCCTTGCCAATGAGTATACGTAATCTTTTTAGTGTCGTGTGTAGCCTTGATTTTACCGTACCTTCAGGAATTTGCTTCAGCTGTGCAATGTCCCCGTTCTTCATATCTTGGAAATATTTTAAATAAATAAGTTCCTGTTGTTCTATTGACAGACTGGCGATAATATCAGCGATTTCGAATGGTTGCTGATCTACCGATGGAATTTCCACATCATGATTATAGACAAACTTCTCCTGCTTCTTTTTCACATCTAAACTAATATTAATGATAATTCGAACAAGCCATGTTGCTATGTATGCGGGCTCTTTGACCGTATGAAGCTTTTTTAAAGCACGATACGTCAGTTCTTGTACTGCTTCAATCGCGTCATGCTCATTTTTCAAGTAAGCATATGCTGTTCGATAGAGCGTATCTTCATGTCGCCTTAATAACTCCAATATCGCCTGTTCTTCCCCTGCTATTGCCCGTTTTTCCAAATCCATATTTCCACCTCCCTCGTTATCTATTAGACAGTTTGAAATGATAAATCGTTCATTTTATTTTTGCTCATTAAAAAAACGAGTTCAACTTTGAAAGTGAGCTCGTATCCAACTTCCTTTAATTTTCAGTGCCAGCTTCTCATTGAATTCAGAATGGTTTTAGAACCTGGCACTCAAAAAGAAGACTAGTTCAACTCAAAAAACTCAGTCAAAGGAATTTTTCTTCCTTCTTTGTTCCAATTTTGGTACTGATCAAAAATCGAGTCAATATCGTTATTAGCACGAACTTCTACTAGATATTTCACTGCAAGATAACTTCGCCAATAATCATACATAATACTGGATAAGGAACCTTCATATGAGCTACTACCAAATTCATCTAAAGAACGTGCGCCGTATTTGTCTTTAAATACTTCTACTAATTCCATCTCGACACTTGTTATCTCTTCAAATTCTTTCTCGTTTAACAGATATTTTCTTGGCAAGTACTGACACATTCCCTCTTCAAACCATATACTATCCCCTCGTTCATCTTCAAATTCATCTATAAATAAGTCTGAATGATGAGTTAATTCATGTGCTAATATGGTCATCAAATGATTTTCGGAATAGTTTTCATAGAATCTTTGAATTGGTGGAAGGTCCTTATCATCTAATTGCTTGATAAATAGCTTTCTCCAAGATTGTAAATCTGGAGACATATAGATAATGTCTTTATTTGTATAAGCAGGTATTGGTATAGTAGATAAAATGGTGGTGGCTAGTTCCTCCGTTGTCCACACTATTGCTTTCGGCATCTTAGTTAGAGAGTATTTCTTTTCCAATATATGTTGATATTCTTTTAACTTTTTGTCGAAACTTTCAGTGATGTCTTGGTATTTTGTATAATCTTCTATATTTTCGAACGCATATATTTGTTTCATAATCAAAATTCCCTTCTTCAAACTTTTAACTCTTCTCCGTGTGTATACACGACTCGAACTAGCTTACTTTTGTATGATACATATGTCTCCGCAATTATTTCTGATAAACCATTATCTATTTTCACTATGTCCTTTAAGGTTTCTTGTCTTTTAACGCGAGTAATCCTCCTACAAGAAGGCTAAAAAATAGCAATAAGATGAATGTAAAAAAATTAAAGAATACATCGTTAGAATTTATGTTAAGTAACGGAACTTTTGAATCCCCCTGATAATTCGGACTAACTTTAGTAAGGAGGGATTTTAAATGATATGCTCTTACCATCGTAGTGCTGGTGATTGCCGCTATACTTAAAAGACTGACTCCTGCTATGGTCACCACCGTCTTCTTTTTTAACTTTCGGTACATATATTCATGTGTAAAGCTAATGGTCAAAGCGATAAAAATAATGATTAATGGGAACAAGAATAGCAATGGAAGTAACCCAATATTACCATTCCCTCCACTATATTCTGCAGGTGGCTTTGTAGATAGATTGGCAAAAGCAAATGCTCCTACTGTAACGAAAGCACAGACGATATAGACGAAACCATAAAGGTAATAAGAGAATTTCTTCATCTAATATTAGTCCCTTCTCGGAGATGCAAGCATTATTTCTTTTTTATGGCCAGTTTAACTGATACGTTTATTTGTTCTTTAAAAATCCCTGAATTATCAAGTGATAATAATTCCTCTTTTAAATGATTTTCAAATGAATAAACGTTTTTACCTAAGAAGCGTTTACTTCCATAAGAAGTGGAATATATATTCCCAATTATAGAGTCCATTGTCCATACTTGTTCGTAAGCTGGTATCTCATGAATTTCCAAATCAAATTTAGATTTAGATACAATTTCTTGGTGACTATTGATTGGGTGAGAATACGTTGAGTTACCGGCTCTTCTTTCATTTCCATACCAATGTTTTACTACCTCGTCCACTTTCCTCTGCCATGGCAAAAGTTCTTTATAAGGAAAATAATTATCAATAATTGCTATTCCACCATCATCCTCAACCATTTCATATAAAGTTTCTAAAACCTGTGCTCTGTCCATCCAGTGAAAAGCCTTTGCAATCGTAACCAATCTAAAAATGGGACCGGATTTTTCTTTATATGTATGAATGTCACCATTAAACCATGCTATATTCTCTGCTCTCACCTCTTTGCCAAGGAATACTGCTTTCTTAATCATTTCAGGCTCCGTATCAATCCCAACAATCTTTTCAAACCAATCTGTAAACCGAAATGCTAACTGTCCTGTCCCACATCCTAAGTCAAGCATTTGCCCACTACCATCCAAAGAAAACTTATCTATCAAAAACCTTATTAAAGAAGCAGGGTATAATGATCTATAACGTGAATAGTACCTTGCCGTTCCTTTGAATAAGTCCTCACCATAATTGGTCATTAAAATTCTCCCTTACCTATTACGCAGTTTTTAAGAAATTCAGCACTTCTCTCACAAATTTATCGGGCTCTTCCTGTTCTGGAAAATGAGCGCTTCTATTAAACAAAGTCCACTCACAATTCGGTAAATTTCTATGTATTATTTTAGAAATTGGTATGCCAGTATTTCTATCATGTGCTCCTGTTATGAGCAACGCTGTAGAATGAATATCTTTCAGCCTATTCGTTAAAGGAATTTTTGCGGGATTTTCTTGCAAAATTTTTAGCATCAGTCCGGTATTCGTTAGATTACTCTCTTGTCCCAATTGGCGATACATTTTGGCCACACTTTGATCCTCAAATAGTAAACGGTCCATTGTGTCTATATCAACACATCCCCATACTTTGTTATATTTAGTTTCAATCGTAGAATTTTCGCCTAAAATCTTTTCTATTTTATCTGCCAAAGGTACATCTGCAATCGACATGAAACCCGCTATTTGAATCATGTATTGCGTTTTTAAAGCCATTAAGCTTGGTCCAGATAAAACAACTTTATTGACTGCGTTAGGAATAGCATATGTAATTTCTAAGGCCAGCTCTCCACCAAATGAATAACCTAGAAGGTCAACTTTCTCACTCCCTATCCACTCTACAATTTCTTGGAAGTCATCAATCAATTCATTAAAGGAATAAGCTGTCTCTGATATTGGTTTGCTGCTTCTACCACAACCACGTTGCTCATAATATACAACGGTTCTTTCATTTGAAAGCAGTGGACCTATTGTTCTTTCAAACGTATATAGATTGCCACCAGGGCCTCCGTGGATAATGACTAATGGGATAGTATTATGTTCTTTCCCCTCAATCTTTATCCAATGAAAAATCCCGTTAATTTCCACTGTATATTCACCGTTTTCTCTTTCCATATATTCACCTTTTCTTTGGATGTTATTTGTGCTTTTGTAATCTCACGCTATAAAACCGCATTGCTTTAGGAACGCCTTCTATTTCAAATACCCCTTGTAAAATCAGCTGACGTAATCGATATTCGATGAATTGGTCACCAGTATATTCGTCTAGATTGCCGATCACTTCTCCAATAAGTCTAGCCGATTTCATAAACTCAGGTTGTGTTTGCCCATCATGCAAATAACGAGCTTTTTCAATGATGAATGAATCAAAGTAACTATCAGGCACGCTCCTTATTTGCTCGTTCTCCCAAATGCGCAGTACATCGGTTGTTTCCGCAAGTTTTTCCCATTCGTCTGCAAGTTTGTTACGCAGTTGTTCTGTTAATGGCTGTTCAATTTTGTATGTATTATAGATTGTTTTTAATTTTTCATTTCCCAGTTCTCCCGTATGGATGGGAATGATGCTTGGCCATAGATTTTTAAAAGCGATGTTGATATTAAGGAGACGAATATCATTTTTCTTTTCTTTTAGGATATGCAAGACAAGTCGCACGCCGGCTTGCTCATGTGCATTGTTTGCTGTCCATATGTAAATTGGTATGTGTTCAGGTATGTTCCTTATTTCTGTTAATGCTTGTTGAAATTCATCTATATATGTATCTATAAACTCTTCATCTAGATTAATATGTAAAAATAACCACTTCTTGCGCTGCTCCAGCCCTTTTTCAGTATGCAGCTGATGTACAGGACCTATGGAAAATTGGTCTGAAAACCTAATAACTTTTTCATCTTTTGGCAGTGCAATTCTTAAGCTCCCTGCTGGTGAATCTCCGAACACTATATGCACCGTATGATAGGGATCGTACTTTGGCTCAGATGCATGCTTCAGTAAAGCTTGATACTCTTTTTTCATGCTTGCCAAAATTTCGCTTTCCGGATAGTTCGTTTCCTCTAGCATTTGCAGTCGTAAAAAATGTTGGAGTAACAGTGATTTTGCCTCCTGCTCCGATAATTGCTCTACTATTTTTTTAATTTTATGGATCATTTATTTATCGCTCCTATTATTTGACTAAGAAATGTAAAGTTGAATAGCTTTCCATGCATCGATTAATGGAATGAGGGGGAGCAATATTGCAAAGATAAGATTACTTCGAAAAATTGCCTTCCACATGCGCATTCTATTTCGCATATGCATAACGATTAAAGTCGTTGATATACCTATGGTTGAAAAAAGCAACGATAAGAACTCTTTTTGTCTTTTAATCTGATATTCAATCGCTTCTGATTTCCATTCATCCTGTTTCGACCATGACACTGTTTGAATATTTCTTTCTGCTCCGTATAAATTATATGATTTAATCGTTAATTCATTTTTTGATGCTGAAACAATTTCATAACTATTTGGTAAAAGTGAAACTTGGTATACGAGGAAGTACGATAAACAGCAGAGAATGACCATAATGAAAAAATATGGTCCAAACGCTTTAAGTCTTTTTATGAAAGTTTTCAACGCATTACACCTCCAACGTAACTTCATACTACTACCCAGAAGTATTTAGAACCTTTCAATTGAACTCTTAGAAATAACTTCTGTAATTATAAAATACTGCTGCGATTGTTATGATGGTGTACACTAAAGATGTAAAAAAGGCGTAATTAGGTGCAAACTCAAAACTCTTATTTTCCATTCGAATACCTGTGGAGCCTTGAATGTTCCCATTCAAGCGCCGAGAACCAAAACCACCCTTAGAATTAAAAAACCAAATACTTACTGTGGCCGCTAATCCAATCAAAAATGAATAGTCAATGAATGTTGTGTGTGTGAAATATGCTATACCGAAACTCAATCCTATCAAAACTAATAGAGTTAAAACAATGGTTATTAACCTTCGTTTCATATTGTCCTGTCCCCCATTTGATTTATCAAAATATAGTAACTAATATACATACGATTAAAAAAGTATTTAGTTTCACAAATATTTCGTTTTTTCGTTCATCTAAATTGCACCATAGAGGAAGAAATTTTCTAAGAATCCTACTGCTAAAATTAAAGAGACTAGGGTATTTCAATTGAAGAAATTATGTCTGACTTATTTGTAGGAGTACTCAAATCTCTCCTCGTATGAAAATGACGAATTAGTTCTATTGGCTTCCACTTTCAAACCAAAAAACCAAACGCATGAAACGTTTGGTTAAGCTATCATTTCTTATGACCACCAAGTAGACCGGCACGGGCTATAGCTGTCCCTGCTTCGGTATAGGATACTGCACGCAATATCGCAGTGGAACCATATTTACTTCGGAGTAAATCCATCGTTTTCCCCAATTCACGTTCTTTCCATTTATTTTCTTCAAATAGGCTGAGCTGCATGGAATGCTCTGGTTCCAAATTTGTAATGGAAATGGACAATTTTCGAACAGGGCGGTGATCGTAAAACTCGTCGAATATTTCCTCGCATACTTTATAAATAGGCATCGTGGCATTTGTTGGTTCATCAATGGAACGTGAACGGTTAAATCCCCCACCTAATGCACTGTTGCTGTAACCAACGGCAAGATGGATCGTTCTCCCGACCATTTCGGCCTCACGTGCACGTCTTGCTACGTCCTCACACATCTCTAGGACAACCGTCATAATCTCTTTTTTCGATCGGTAATCGCGAAACAACATTTGCCCCTTTCCATAACTGATTTGTCCCTCTGCTAAAGGTGCCCCTAGTTCCGAGTAATCGATTCCCCATGCATGATAAAACAGTTGATTTCCCATGATGCCAAATTTCTCTTCTAATATTGTAAGCGGCGTATGTGCTAACTGTCCCACAGTGAAAATTCCCATATTATTCAATGTTTTTTCTAGACGAGAGCCGATTCCCCACATATTGCTTAACGTAATCGGCCATAATTTTTGACCTACGTCTTTATATGCCCATTTTGCAAAGCCTGTTTTTTTCGCATCTAAATCTAGGGCTAGCTTTGCCATTAACATATTAGGCCCCATCCCAACCGCACACGGCAATTGAAATTGTTTATACAATCCGTCTTTTATCTGCTTGATCGTATTTTCAATGGGACCCCATAACTTTTCAGTGCCACCTAGGTCGACAAAGCATTCATCAACGCTATACACATGGATGGCTTCATTTGGCACAAATTGATTTAAATAGCGTGTTATTTCAGCAGAAACCCGCACAAAAAACTCCATTCTCGCTTCGATTAAACGAATAGACGGGTGATTGGGAATTTCGTATAATCGTGTTCCCGTTTTTACACCAAATTCTTTTTTCATCCTAGGAGAAGCGGCCAGTACTATGCCTCCCTTATGCTCTAAATCACCAACTACAGCAATTGGTGTCTCCTCCACATCTAACCCATTATCCACTGCTGCACAGCTTGCAAAAAAGCTTCGTATATCAATGCATATAATTTTTCGATCTTTTAAGCCTTCATGCATCATCTATCTTCTCCTCCGCAAAAGAACGTTTGTTCTTATTATATGCCGAACGTTTGTTTTTATTCAAGAAGGTTTTAATGGTAAAAGACCAAAATAATTGGAAAAACTAAGTTGTATACATATCAATAGTATGAAGTGGTTGAAATTTCAGATAAAATGGAATGTGAAGGAAATAAGACGATGTAGGAAAAGGAGAAGAAATTTGTGAATATCGCAAATAAAGCGTTAGTTTCATTTTGTATGCTTCTAGTAATTTTTATTTTATCAGCCTGTAAGCAAACCGAACCCTCTCACGAGAATAAAATTATGGAAAATGAACAACAAAATATAACCTATTCTTTTAAAAACCCCAATACGGGTCAAGAATTTAATATAATTCATGCATACACGCTCTATGAAAACTATTTTGAAACTGTAAAGGATAACCCAGATGAATCACCATATCAGTTATATAAACAAGTGGTTATCGAACCAGTATATGATGCATGTTTTAAAGATGCGGAATACGATAGATTTAGTGTATATGAATGGGCACCGGAAGAAAGTGATTTTAATAGTATCAAGAATCAAATTGAATCATTGGATAAAGAACATATGACCAAGTTAATTGAGGAATCCCTTGTTAAATCCTCAGACATACTTTCCTCAGATAAAAAAACAACCGTGTGTGTGTTTCCTGATATTGAAAGATTTCCTTCGGACATGATGACATTAGGAACAGGGAAAATGACAGTTTTACTCAGTGATCTTAATAATTATTTTGAATTGAGTGAGCTTGACAATTTTACTAAAGCTGGTATTTCCCATGAATATCATCATAGTGTTTGGACCGAAATGCATTATTCGAAGGATTATTTTTTTACAGTTTTAGATAATATAATTATGGAGGGGTCTGCCATAATGTTTGAAACCTTAATGTACCCGGATACAAACAGTACAGAATATGTGCTTGACGAAAGCTTTAACAAGGAATATTGGAGACAGATCGAAACATATCTTGAAAGTAGTGGTACCAATGAGTTTATATTAGGAGGCTCTAAAGGTTTACCTGACTATTATGGCTATAGTGAAGGCTATAAAATGATTAGATCTTACTTAAACTTACATCCCGATGCAACAGTAGAAGAATGGACTTCTAAAAGTCCAAGAGAAATTTTTGAAGAAGGGGATTACATGTCTAACTACGAGTAGATGGTTCTTCAATAAATAGACCATCGAAAAATGATGGTCTTGTACTGCTAAAGCACCCATTGAACACCAAACTATTTTTGTTCAGTCGGATAATCAATCAAATTAGCGATATCGATAATATTACTCTTTTAGTCCAACACGCTTAAAATCTTTGCTTAAAGAAGAAGGTTTAAATTTCATTGTTTTCATTAAATATCTAATGTCAGATAAATTATCATAGGATAATTGGATATAGAAATAATTAATAAATTCGAGTATAGCGAAAATAAATATAAATCCGCTGATTAACAATCCACTAATTGGTAGACTGGGATAGTGTAACAGTACATCGATAACAAATAAAATAATAGAAAAAATTATTATACCCACGTTTATTGTTTTCAATTTCCCCAGCAGTCTAACAGTTTTGATTGGAGTGATAGATGTGTTTTCAGTAATTAAACACTTCCATTTGGAATGCCAATAATAAGTTCCTTGAATGAGGATAAACTCCAATAAGAAAAAGGAAATCCAAAAAGAAAGAAGAGAATATAAATGCAGTGCAGGATATGTGTAATTAATTAAGAAACTTAGAGGTATGAATAAGATTAATGCAAAACTTTCCCCCGTATATAAATATTTTAACCTTTTTTCTAATCTGCTCTTCATATTTGCTCCTTTCTAGTCATTCTTCTTCAATAATTAATATTTATTTTCATTTAAGAAGGTTGAAAAGGACCATTTAAAAGAGCCTTGTTGTCGTTTTATTTTAATAAAGGACTCAATATAAATGGTGAGACTATTAATACAATAGAAACTAAAATTAGTGTTCGGGAAACAAGTTTAGGGAGCTTTACTCTGCCTTTCCCTTTATACCATCCTGAAAACTGCCACTTATTGCGATACATAATAAAGAGTAGCAACAAAATTGCTATTCCACCAAACATAAAATAATCTTCATGTACACCTACCCTTGTATACGTATTAATTATAATCGCTCCCCCTATAGCTCCGAAAAAAGTGAATATAAAAATTATACGTGTTAATTCTAGTAAAGTTCTCATCTATACTCCTCCCTTGCAAGATAGTTCCAATTCACTTTCTGAAGCTCATTTGTTCAAGGTATTCTAAAGTGATTTTTACTCTTTCTTGTACTGTATGATCTCCTTCAATTCTCAACACTGGACAAGTTAAATCGTCCATCCAACTTTCGTGCAGTATTCTACTTCTAACTTCCATTCCCCCATGATCATATAAGGAAGCCCAATCCATGAACTCCATGTATTGTTCATGTTTGCTGCCTCCAGCTAATATTTCTTTGCCATATCTATGAAACTCTCTTTGCTGCAGCCTTTCCATACGAATATTTTGTGGAATCCATAAAAATATTACCAAATCAAAATAAGATTTAAAACAGTCTCCCCATCCACATAGAGCTCCTGATAGAATAGATCGCTCATACTTTGATAAGTCTTCTTTCAACATTTTCTTTCTGTTCTCTACTTCTCTTTGGTCGGTAAATTTATTCAACCAGAAATAATTATCTGTGTCGAGATGGGAATAACGTAGTTCATTTGATAATGATTCTCCCAATGTAGATGTCCCCGAACCAGCAGCACCGAAAATATGTATTTTTTTCATTTTTCGCCCTTTCATATTAAATTAGTTAGAAATATTGAAATAAGCTCCAGTCACCTAAAATAGAAAATTATCATTAAAAAATATAATTAAATGAACCTGTTTTGAAAATCGATTGATCAAAACAGGTTCATTCCTATGAAGCATTATAATTGGTAATCTAATGACGCTTTAAAAGCTGCGTTTCCCTACCCAGGCTCCTTGCATTTTACAAAGGAATACAATTTGCCCGATATGATAGGCGTTGTGCATTGCTAAGCTCTTCAGTTCAATCACTAATGGATTGTCATCGGGAATCGGCCTATACAAATCTTCTAGTTCTGATTTTGTTAATATTTTTGCTAATTCACGATGAACAGAAAAGTATTCTTGTTTTGTTTCCTTCCAATTTGAAAAGGTCTCCGTTGGTAATCGATATGTAGCGTCATTATTTTCTGCTTTTGGTTCATTAGCTGTTTCACCAAGAAAGCGTAACAGAATTCTCTTTTCATAGAAAAGTAAATGACAAACTAATTCCCAAATGGAATGTGCCTCCTCAACTGGTTTCCAAATTGCCTGTTCCAAAGTAATATTCTCAAGTACTTTTTCAAGCGGTGGAAACCATTCTTCTTTATCTAAGCAGCTTTCCCATTGTTGTAACAAAAGTGTCCTTACATCCATTTTCTATCCCCCAATTTTATTGAGTAAAATCCACTATTGATGTATTATTCTGCCATAATTTAACCATCTAATTAGCTGAAATATGTGTTACATTTTTTACATGTTTCTCTGGGTGAGACAAGTTTAACAACGAACATGCTTACGTTTAAAACCAAGCCTTCCTTTATCGACTACTTTTTGTATATTTTCATAAGCATTTAGGAAACTACTTTTTTTCGTGTCCCGTTTGACTTCGACAATACCTATTTCTTTAGCAGTCTCGATAGCTTTTTCATGGAGCGGTATGTAGGAAACTCCTACCGTGTATAGAAAGTTATTCATGGCGGATTTTGTACGTTCTGGTGAATCATGTATCGTATTTTTCACTATATCAAGCATATTAGAAATTTTACTCTCTGAAAATTCCACGTCTTTTCGGTTCCCTAAAAGCCAACAGTAGCAACTCCAGCCTGCAGACATTCTCAAGTCTTCACCGCTTGTAATCCATTTATCAGAAACTTCTTGTGCAATATCCGACTCTGATAAAGTAACAGCCACTACAAAATCGGATAGCATATAAAAGTAAGCTGTATCCATCCAACGATCATAATCCGACTCAGTCATAGCATTTGGATCTGCTATAATGCCCGCAAAATACATTGCATCGTAATTTCCAGTAGCATAAAGCTCTTCGGCTAATGACTGATTTATTTTTATTTTCTTTGAGATTGGTTTCATAGCGCCGGTGGCCACCCCAAAAAGCGGTTCTTGTGCTCCATTTGATACGTATATTTTTTTTGTTCGTTCCTTGCCCAAAGCTTCAAGCTCTTGCATAACCATTTCCAAATTCATCGTTTACACTTCCTTTTATGGAGTTAATATCGAATAAGTTGCTTAAGTAACCCTATTTTACTGTTTCTCGTAAGTTTATAACATTATTCGGGTTCATGGCCCATTTGTTCATCAGCTCTTTTTGCCAGTTTTTTAGATCTTCATATGGTTCTACAACCATTTCAACTCTATCAAACCTTTCATCGAAGACCTTTGTATCCTTGATTTTTCTATAACCGCCAAATCCATCCTCATCATTGAGAAGCCAAACTACTCTTTTAATATTGGCAAATAGAATCCCACCCGTACACATTGGACATGGCTCTAATGAAGAATAGATAGTGAACTTTTCTTTTTTTATTTTTGCATTAAATATGGCTTCCCCCGCATTTCTAATAGCATCAATTTCCGCGTGGGCAGTTGCATCGTTAGACGGATGCACCCTATTACGTCCTCTTGAAATTAAGTTGAAGTTTTCATCAACGATTACTGCACCTACAGGATATGTATTTTCCTTTAGCGCTTGCTCCGCCTCTTCCAAAGCCATTTCTAAAAAGAACCTATCCTTATCTATATCCATCATTCTACCTCCAATTTTATACTGGTGTGTTTTCAAACTATACTAGCGTGTCAACTACGCTTGTAGACATAGAAAAGCAGCAACACAGTGGATGAAAATTGTTTCAATAAAGCGATAAAATATATTAAACAAAAAACGTAAAAGGATAGAAGATATAATAATCATCTACATAGTAGACTAAGGAATGCCATAAAAGATATGTTATACCGCATATTACGATTGATGTGATGATGGGCACTATATAATACTTGTGTTTTTTTAATAATCCAAGGCTTACTGCTATTCCAAGTAACAAAACAAAAATAGTGGGCAATAATATATATAAACCTACAGAAAAGCCTCCAAGAAAACTGATGAAGTAGAGTATTAAAGCAATAATATAGAACCTAATTGCCACTTTCGTCATTGGTTTCATAACCCCCAGTTTCGCATTAAGAACAATCTGTTCGTATATTACTAAGTTCAATAAAATGATTGATCAGTTATATTCATTAACAAACGTTTCGGTCATCCATTTATAAAATTTTTCTTTTTCTTCAAACTGTGGATAATGAGCAGATTGCTCAAAAGAAATAAATCCTTTTTGCTTAGCTACAATCGTATCAAAATAGTTTTTTGCTGCATCTGATGAAGTCATGAAATCATATTTTCCCATAACAAAATAGAAGGGAATTTTAAGTTCAGTTACGATAGATGGTAATGGATTTTCTAATATATCCGGTAACAACTTCTGTTGAGTAAATCTCATCCCATAGTTATAACGAAAGACATCTAATAAATTATACTCGCTGCTTAATAAGACGCTTATATTGTCACCTGGATCATCAATGAGTCTTGCAGAACCGCCATACTTCATAACATAATTTCTTGGAGTAACCATATCTCCGTTTTTAATCTGTTCAGACAATCCACGCAAATATAAAACATCCTCACTGTTCCCAACCTTTTGAGCTTGATCAATAACGTAGGACAAACTATGCAGCTCGCTTTCACCGGTATCGCTCATCTGCCCGATACCAATGTATGCTTCGTATTTTTCAGGAGCTTTATATGCTGCTTGCATTCCAATATATGTGCCAGCAGAATGACCCATTAATATTACCTTTTCTGTTTTAAGCCTTTCTGATATGTAATCTGTCAGAGCTAATAAGTCCTCTACCAATAAATCTGTTGAAAGATTAGAATAGTCCTCAAAAAAATGATATGATTTACCACTTGCTCTTTGATCGTAATGGACGACAGTGAAATTGGTTTCAAACAAGTCTTGATATTGCTTTACATATGGAATTTCAGGGGTTCCAGGTCCTCCATGTACAACAATAATAACTGGATTGTCTTTATTCTTTCCACGTATCATAATTTCGTGTAAACTTTTGTTAATTTCCACTTGTTCTAATACACTAATACTATTATTACCTTCTATTTGCTTAGTCCACGTGGGAGAAAAAAGTGCTACTATTAGCAATAATATAATGAATAAACTGAAAATTACAGCTAATTTTTTTAGACCTTTCATATGACACATCCTCTATACTTATATTTATATATAAATATAGCAAATGAACAATGAATGTTCGCAAGTCCCAAGGATGAATTTATATACGTCTCAAGTATGAGAGATTAAACACTTGTCGTCGACAACTATAATCACAAGCATCGATTAGTTTTTATTTAAATCATAATACGCCGCCATTAGTTCTTCTATTGGAACATTGTCTATTTTCATTCCAGTTACATCACTCGCTTGTATTTCAATATTTCTAAGATTACAGTTAATAAACTTACTTCCACCTAGATCACATCTTTCAAAGAAGATTGGCTTATTTTCCTCCCCAAGATTTGTATCCATGAATTTAACCCCACTTAAAGTGACATGTATCATATCCGTATTTGAAAAATTTAAATCGGCAAAGAGTGAATTTTTGAGATTGATATTATGGAACTTTGAATAGCTAAGATTACAATTACTAATATGATTATACATTAGATTACTGTTACTAAACGAACTTACTTCTAAATTAACGCGATAGCACTCTGTATTTGTCATGTCGCAATTCTCGTATTGACTACTTGAAATATTTTTATTTTCAACTAAGCTTTCTTTTTCTAATACAGTTTCGATTTTCTTCAGGTACCCATATTCCTCTTCAGTTATAAATGAGGTTCTATAACCCATTTTTTCGTAAAAATAATGATTACTAATTTGTCTGCTTGAGGTCTCAAGGTCCCAAGTCCTTACATTGGGAAACTCTTCCTCTATTAAATTTATAATTGTTGAACCGATTCCTTTACCTTGATAGTTAGGTTCAACGAAAATTCGGTCTATTCTTCCGTAATTTTCTCCAGAAATAGTTATTATAATTCCACCTATGATTTCTTTGTCCAATAAGACTTTAAAATATTCTAATTCCCTAATCATGTACTTAGTCATTTCAATAGAAGAATATCCTGGTGGCTGCAAGTTGAAATCGATTACTTTGTCTTGATTTGGAAGCCATTTTTTTACTTCCAAATCAAAAGTCCTCTTCATAATTTCTGTTAATTTTTCAGCATCTATAATACTTGCCTTTTCAATGGTTATAAACAACATTTTAAAATTCTCCTTTATAAAAATCTTCATTTTCTCCTAGCATTTACAACAGTTGAATAAATTATATCTAACTAAGTATGCGAGAAAAACCTTATACTTATTTCATAAAAAAGAATAAGCCAATGCAGTATAAAACCACATTGACTCAATTCAAAAGCTTGTTCTTTTTTCTTTTAGTACAATTCTTTGAATACTTTTAGATGACAAATAATATTTTCTACCCAAAGTATCTATATCCATTCCCGATAGATAATCCTTATAAATACTTGAATTTCTTATATCCAATTCTCGTCTTATAGCAGTAGAGGTTCCCCATCCCTGTTTATTATCTTTTTTTCTAGGAATATAAATATATTCACCGTCAACATATTTTTGTATTAACTCAATCAACTCAGCTGGTAATAGATTATGTGCTTTTTTATAGCTCATTTATTGCACTCCTAATTATTTTTATTATCTTAGGAAGAACAAAGGCTATTTTCTTTTATTTTGCAATAGCCTTTGCTATGCAAAAAAAATATTTCTTCTCATACTATCAATCCTCCTTGGGTTTTTGTTTGCTTATCAATGTGTTATGTTTACTGTGCTAGTAATGCCAGCTTGCTTTTAGATGGTGTTTCATATTTTATATTTGTAGACTTCTGAATGTAACTCTCTCCACCTACACCATATAAACCACCCTGATCACTCTTATAGCTATAAACTCGATATTCTTCCCCTTTTTTCAAAGAACGGACCGTAGTCAGTGAACCATTACTCTCCATTTTGACTAAGTTTGTATTTGATAGAATAGTAACTTTTCCGATTTGCCCAATTTTTAGTTCCGTTTTTCCCCACATCACTTTTACAGGTGTTCCACCTAGCTTCTTCGTAATATATGCAGAGGAAATATAACCTGCTAACTTTTGATCCTCCGTTTTAACTGGGTACCATACAAATTGATTTAAACTTGTCGAAGACTGGTCATATACGAAATTCCCTTCAATAGTCAAAGTAGTATTTCTAGTTAAGTTTTTTGCATTTGAAGAGGTGCTAGGTTGTGATCTTAATTTTACGATGTCTTCTGTTATCGATACCTTGTCTCCTTTTTTGAACTGATAGGCAGTGGTATGCATAGGAGACGTTAATGTATATTCCTTCCTTTGGAAAGCAATATTTTCACTACTGCTACTGTTATAATCGAAATCAGCCGTACTGAAAGAAAGCTGCCCTAATTTCGTGCCATTTAGGTAACTATCTTTTTCAATAAAAGCAAACACTTTTTCTTGGTAAGCCTTTTCATTCCTCAAACCAGTAGACTGATAGAGAGGACTATTAACAGGCTTTGTACCATTATAAGCCATAACTGGGAAGTACCAATTTTCGATTACTTCTGGTCCAGCTCCTTTGATTTTAGGCAAATCTGTACGATGATACATACCGCTAAGAATTTCAATGCCTGCCTGAATATTGTAGTTAATATCGTATTTTAATCGTTCTTGATCATAGCTTGATTGATTCGTAATTTGCATAAGTCCAATACCCTTGTCAGTTGAAATTACAGGCTGACCATTTTCATCAAACTGTTTCCATGCTCCATTTTCTCTCGAAGCAACTGCTTTAACCACTTCAGGAGGGATTTTTGCTTCTAAAGCCGCATTCGTCAGTAAGCAGTTCATTTGTTGAAAAGAAGGATTTTGGTTTGGCTTTATTTCACCATAGGATGAACATTTAGATGTCCAAGTTTGTTCAGCGAAAGCATCTTCAGAAGACCATCCCAACAGCATGAAACAGGTTAAGAGACCTGCTCCTAATTTGATTGATTTCATTCTCTTATTCTCCATTCTGTTTTTATTTACTCTAAAAAACTATATCTGACTTTACGTTACTATTATCAACTTTTACTCTATTAAAATATCATAGAAATCCCTTATTCTTGTTCAAAAACTTTATCTACTAAACTAACTTATTCAGTATCGTTCTTAACACCACCTTCTTATTCTGAATTATCCCTCTCTTTAATACGTTTGTCACTCTCAAAGGTTCCAGTATTAAGTAAATTATCCATTTGAAATTAAGTAAATTCAAGCTAAGAGCCTTACTACATTCTATACGTAGCAAGGCTCTTTACAGTTGTTCAAATTATAAACGAACGATAGTTACATCCATATAATCACTACAGTTTATCAAATACTTTTGTTAGCTTTTGAAGGGCGGATAAAAAGTTTGTTAATTCTTCAGGTGATAAAATTGCATAATAGTTTTCAGAAACCTGCTGCATAAATCGTTCCGTTTCTTTTTTATATAGCAATCCTTTTTCGCCTAATTCAACTGAAATTATACGCTTATCTTCTGAATGTTGCTTTCTATAAATATAATTCTCAACCTCTAGCTTTACTAACTGTTGGCTAATAGCACTTTTTGTAATATTCATTTTTTCTGCTAATTCTGTAGGAGTGGATGATGGATACCGAATTATTAATGTTAATAGTGAATATTGCTGATTATTTAATTGGAAATTCGTATAACTTCTTTCTTTTGCTTCTATTAATAGCCATAATTCTTCCAGTGTTTGATTGATTTCCTCAGGTAAATTTTCATTTTTCATCTTTTCTTCTCCAATTTTTTGGATTTAACTTACTTTTATATTTAGTCACTACTTCTTTCCCAACAAAAGCTGCACCTATTAAAAACAAAATTTCTCCCACTACTATACAAACTGTAATAATAGTCGCCTTTATATGGGTTGGAAACGGGGTAAATGGTACGATAGCAATAAATCCCCATAATATTGGATAAAGGACTAGAAGCCCTATTCCAAGTTTAAAAAGGAATGGTTTCTTTTGCTTATCTCCGTTAGAAACTAGATCATTTTCCAATTTCAACACTCCTTGGTTTAGTTAAGTTAACTAAACTATATACCAAAGGATAGTTGTTTGCAAGACGTAAAATTCATTTACTAAAGTAGATGAAGAGCTGCTTGAGCAGCTCCATTATTTTCGGGTAATGCTGGATTTCTATCTTAACTTATTAATTTATTAAACCGCATTAATATTAATAAAACCACCTTTTGGAGCTTTTATTTCAATAAAATACTTTTTATTCCCCTTCAATTCCTCTAATTTAACACTTTTTCCAGGAGGTATTAGAATTTCATCGATAATTAACTTCCCCTTTTCATCTTTTACCCTTAGTAACACATCACTTTCACTGTTCGCATCATTTACAATTTCCTTCTTCCAAAAAAGTCGATCATATATTAAATAATCATGTTCGTTAAAGTGGAAATCGGAAAAGCTAATATTATGCCATTCATCAATACTATCTTCTATTTTTACAACTCCACTGAACTTTGGGAAAAAGTATTGCTTAACAACTCCTACTTCTTGCACGACGAGAGAACCAATTATACAAATTATAAAGCTCAGCACGATAGCTGCAATCACTTGAAAACGTCGCTTTTTATTAATGCGTTTAAACGGTTCCTTCGCAGCTTTTATATTTGGTTCGACTATTTGTACTGTCGGCTGTTGCATCATTTCCATAGTAGTTCTACACTTTTGGCACTGTTCTATATGTTTTTCTACTGCTGTAACCGTTTCTTCACTACAAATACCATCAATATAGGATGGTAATAAATCCTTTATAATATTACAGTTCATCCAAATCCATCCTTTCTGCTAGTTTGCATTTTGCCCGGTAATATGTAACTCTTGCCCAGTTTTCACTTCTCTCAAAGATGTCCCCTATTTCCTTAAAACTTAAATTCAGTGTTGTTCGAAGTAAAAATATTTCAGCATATGGCTCCCGTAGTTGTCGAATTTCTTGATGAATTGCATATAATGTATTTTCTTTCATCAGTGCAATATCAGGTAAATCCTCGTTTGAGCGTATATCTATACCAGTTTGTGTTAAATAATCTATGCTCGTATGACTACGGTGTTTTGCCTTTTTTAAATAATCATAATAGCTATGTTTCGCAATTTGACATAGTCAGACCGAAATTTTGCATTCACCATTGTACCGATGAATCGATTTGACAGCTTGATAAAATGTTTCCTGGGTTAATTCCTCTGCTAAATCCTCACTTGATGTTAAACAAAGTAGAAAACGTTTTACTTCATTTGCATAGGATTTATAGACTTTACTCAAATCCTCCACTAGCTACCTCCTCTCTTTTCTCTTAGCCCTGATACTCATATATAGAATGAAATCGATATTCGTTACAAAAACTATATAAATTTTATAAATCAAAAAAGTATATTATGTATGGAAATTCCATTTCATAATATACCTCTCGACATAAAATAATAATTCTGTTCAGCTTAAAACATCAATCTTTATAAGCAATCGACTAACCAATTTGAATCTTTTCAATTAATGAGGAATGTTGACCTTAAAGGAAATAAAATAACCGTACCATCGGAAGGTGACTATTATATTTATGAAATTATTGCAAATTGGCCTGAAGGAAAAATAACTTATGTTTTTGATGTTGAACCATCATTCTTAGTAAAACAAAATATTAAACAAATATAAAAATCAATAAACTGATTGTAAATAATAGATAAGCACCCTGAATTATCATATACATTCTAAATTCGAAAGTTGAAAGTTTTCGTTGTTTTTTGGTTTTTACTAGATGCCGAGAATAAAAACCAGAAGTGATAAGTAACAAACCAATAGAAACAGCACGTAAAATTTCTGCGAAGATGATCATACAAACCAGCCCTTTCATAATAAAATCAAATCCTGTTGTGTACCTAACACTAAGTTTTTATAGATGCTTTATCCAGAACTGCCATACTATCTGATAATATACTCTATATAGTTTATTGCTTTGACTATTCTCCTGTTTTTGGGACCCCCCATGTATCGTAATACTGTCCATCTACTACTATAGGATCAAAACCTAATTTTTACTCTATTTATTAAACTTCCATGCTTAAAAATGGTTATCTTCAAATAATTCGTTTTTCTCAACCACCTATTAGCTAATAAAATATCTTTTCAAATACTTTTAACCAGCTATTTTTTTGTATTCTTGCGACGTTCAAGCAAATAGAGTACTAAGTAAGAAACTATTAAGCCTACTCCAATTAGAAATGCAATAAAGAAACCAAATATCCCTAGAAAACCGACCCAGCCAATAGTGAATGTTAGGAAAAATAGTACATAATAAAAACCAGCTATTATTATTGCTATAGGTACATTAAAAGGAAATAATCGTTTCCAACCCAAAGCTAAAAAAGATGACATAAAAAGGATAACAACTGAAATGATTGTATGTAAAAAGCCCCAACGTATTCCTGCTCGAGACTGACCTTCTTCACCATAAATAGTTTGTGTATTTAAGTCATATAGCGTAATTAAAGCTGTAACAATACCAGCCAATACAATGGTTGCGAAAGCAACCCAGTTTATCGTTTTTAAAATGTTTTTATTTTTCATTTTGTCTCCCTAAAAAAATTTAAACTCCTTATTCAACTAAATCTTTTATTTGTTATTGAACGATAACGGATTAGTAATATCCATTTTGATGGTTATATTGTAAAATTTCTGGTAGAACATCTGATGCAGCTGAATTCTAGTTTAAAGTCTTTTCCTTTTCTTTTAAATTTTTTTAGCCAGGTCAACGTATCCCTGAATGAGTGAACTTCCTAAAATTAAAATTGCAAAGGATACACAAAAGTCCCTTCTTGCCCGCTGCACACCTTTATCGCTTCCATCCCTTTTTCTTCAAGATCTTAATACATTGTTATACGTATATCCTCCCTAAAAAGTTTCAATAGTTAGTTTTTTTGTATTTATATTACACATTGTTTTCATGTCTATTTAGAGTCAATTTTAAACTGTTGTATATTAAGAAAGCTTTGTGCGGATATTGAAAACAGAAAAATTTTTATGAGAATAAAAAGAGAAGTGTGTCGTTCACTTATGACAAACATTAATAGAAAAAAGAGAGAGGACTCATCAGTAGTAGATAAATTCTCTCTCTTTTTAAAGTTGTTTTTCTACATTTTGATCAAAATTGTTTCTTCCTAGGCAGATTCAAGTTGATTTACATAAAAAAGTTTAATCATTTTCTAGTTATGTAGTTCAACAACCCCTCCAAATTATGAAATAATAAAAAAAACAAATGCTCACTTTTTTCTATTTTTGAGTCCTCTCATCTGTTCCATACCTTTCAGCCGCTCTAATACGAGCACGCTCAGCTTCGACTTCACGATTCCGTGGCTCGCTACTCGTTACTAGTGTGTTCATTAGTTCACTAGAAACCATTGCAATCTCATTGACTGCACGTATAAATGCCTCCTCATTTACCTTTGAGGGCTTGTTATAACCCGTTATCTTTCTGACGTATTGAAGTGATGCTGCATGAATCTCATCTTCGGTAGCTGGTGGGTCGAAATTAAACAATGTTCTTATATTTCTGCACATAACTGAATTACTCCTTTGGTTTAGAATATTGTTGGTTTTGAAAAATTTTAGTGATAACAACCTCTCTATTTATAGGATAGAGACATAAAAGCAACATAATATCGGTACAAAAGTTATACGTTATAGTAGATTAACTTTTCGTTACATGAACTTAGCCTTTCTAATTAAAAATTATAGGAAAAGTAAATATTACGAGAGCTGCCCAAAGTCCATAGATCGGCAAATACTTAGTAACAGCATCTTGGATAATTGAAGGGCCGGATTTGTTTTGTAGAAAACGGATATAGGAGATCATAATCCAAATTAGATTTGCCCAGATAAGTATGTTTACTCCTAAAACAGCAAGTCTATTAGGCGTAATCCCATAAGAAGAAAGTCTGAACACAATGGCTGACAAAGCCACACTGTCAATGATAAGCGCAAGAACAATTAAGGCAAAATTTATATAATCCGAAATGTTCTTTTTCTCGTCTGAGTCACTCTCGATAATGGAGAATATGGTAACGACCAATACACCAAGGAGTATTCCGTTAAAGGCAATCAGGAAATTGCGGTCTAAGAATGGATTTTTTCCTACCCATATAACCGTTATAAGATAAACCAATAATGTGACCAAGACAAGGGGACTGAAAATTTTAGCTATATATGGTGTAATATTCTTAGCAAGTTTAAGATTCATTGATACCAGATATACAGCCACGATAGCGAGAGCGGCAGCACCAAATAAAACGACATTACTAAAATAGAAGTCTTCTATATCCAAGCCAACAAAACTAAATAATCGCATGGTTAATGCTGCTAGTATTATTCCGCAAACTGCCATGCTTGCGTAGAGAATACAAAATTCCAAATTAAATTTAATATAAGCTAATCTTTTACTGCCTTTTGAATATTCATTTCCTGTAAACGCAAGACCTACCAATATCCACAAGAATATAGGGAAGTGTAAATAAGCAAGAATAATACTGTCTTTATAATTTAATGGCAGCATATTAAGATAAAAACCGGAAGCTAGGAACAACGTTGCAATAGAATAAATCACACTTTTTTTCGGAGTATTATTGTAAACAAAATAGGCAGCAATAAATGGAATTATACCAAAAGCCAGGTTGATTGGAGCAATTGCCTCCTGTTCGACAAAATGGAAAATGATTCTGGTACTTATCCCGGCTAGCATGGCTAAAATGCCCATGAATAAGAAACCTTTTTGATGCAAGGAAGATTTTTCTGTGTTTGCCGTCTCTTTGAAATGCAATCTTTCATTCCAAACCCCAAGAATGTGGGAATCAGGATGTTGTTCCCATGCGTTTGAGAATGATTTTTTAAAAGCTTTTGGATCGTTTCTATACATTCTCTCCAACTCATGAGGATCATTAATATTTCGAATGATCAAATTGCTAGTGTCCATAGTTATACCTCCCCTAATAATTGTTATATTAATTTTTTTCAACTGGAATGTTTAACTTTCTTCTTCGCTTTTGTTTCAATATAGCGAGGTTCGCCATTGTTATTCACTTCAGATAATAGCTATTTTTAAAACTAGTTGTTACTTTTTCCACAAAAACCTCCTCAATTATTTATCTTGATTTTATTTTAATATTTGTTTTATCGTTTTACAATAATTTTTTATTAAATTAGAAAAAATTTTTATCGCAGGTTTTTGTTATAAGCAGTTAACTCTTTTCATCAAACACAATTGTCATTTATATTATTACGCTGTCTTTACAAAAAATACTTATCCTCGCTTGTAGAAGAGAGATACTTATATAGCTAAACACGACGCAAAAAAGAGAATGGACTTCACCATTCCCTTTTTGAAACTAATCTTATTTAACATTTTGTGTTTGCGTAAATTTTGGATTGAAATCTCCTTTATAAGGTTCATGCTCAACGAATACAGTTATATCCTTGCCATCTTTGTCCTTTCCAGTTCTTTTATACGTAAATTTATTCTTATTAAGTTCGGTAAGTTCAAGAGCAGCACCATACTTATTTTCTCCAAGTGAGACATGGGCTCTTACTTTATTTTCATGTACGATATCAAAGTAGCCATAATCACCGCGGCTTTCACCTGTTTCAATATTGAAAAATTCATATTTATTTGTTTTGTCATCAAATTTTGCCAGACTTATAAACATTGAATTATACTCTGTTACATCACTGCCGTATTCATCTAACACCTTTGTTCCGTTCCATAGGGTACTTCCTAAAATTTTATCTCCATCAACATCTTTAACAATGTCTCCTGTGGTAGCGTTCAAATCTTTGGCCGGATCAGTAAAGGAAATCTCCTTTTCTTTATAAGGAATATGTTCAACGAATACCTCTACGTCATTACCAATAGCATCTTTTCCCATTCTTTTATAAGTAAAAATATCTTCATTTAGCTCTGTAATATCAACAACAGCTTGGTAATTTTTCGATTCTGAAATTAATATTCTCTTCTCCCCATCATTAGTGATAAAGAAAGTACCTTTATCGTCACGACTTTCACCCGTTTGTGCATCAAAAAATTCGTATCTTCCTGTTTTTACATCATATTTCGCAAGTCCAATGAAGTTTGCATTTTCCTTTGTTAAGTCATTCTTATCTTTGTCATATACTTTAGTTCCTTGCCAATTTGTACTACTAAGAATGTTTGCTATCTCTTGGCCTCTAGTCAGTTGGTTCTCGGATTGCTTTTCTTTATTTGAGTCTTGTGATTTATTCGCTTGTGTTTGTTCTGTTTTTGTTTCTTTCGTTTGTTTGCCTGCGTTGTCTGACGTATTTGAGTTACACGCTGTTAATGCAAGTGTCAATCCTAATAAAGGTATTAATATCTTTGTTTTTTTATTCATACTGTTATCTCCTATTTCATCGTTTTAATGAACCTTGTTATTTTGCCCCTGCTTCTGTTAATATTTTCACAATCTCTTTAAACCCCTTTTCTCTTGCATGTTGTAAAGGAGTTACATTATTTCTATCTGGAATGTTCACATCCGCTCCATGATCGATTAACAATTGAATGGTTTGTTGTTGTCTTTCATCCCCATTATTTAACACAATTGCTTCCATTAATGCAGTCCAACCGAGATTATTTACATGATTTACATCAATATCGGTCTCGGTGAGTAGTTCCTTGATGATATCTATAAATCCATGTTCTGAAGCAGGAATCAGTGCAGTTCCTCCATATCGGTTAGTAATAGCCGGATCGGCATCTGCTTCAATCGTAAGCTTAAGAATTTCAACGTATCCTTCTGCTCCTGCATATAAGAAAGGATTGTTTTGCATGTTATCTTGAATACTAACGTCAGCACCTGCCTTAATTAAAACTTTAGCGGTTTCGACATCATTATTATAAGTTGCAATCATAACAGCAGTTCGTCCTTCTGAGTCCTTTGTATTTATATCTACGCCTTCTTCGATTAATGTCTTTATTCTTTCCGTTTCCTTATGTTTTGCGGCTTGAATTAATTGTTCATTCATTTTTACTTCTCCCTCCTTTCCCTGTCTATTTGGTTCTGAGTCATTATTTGAGACACATCCTTGAAGGAGGATAATGACACCAATCATAATGGATAGCCACCCACGCATTAAATTCACCTGCCTATCGCATATTATTTTTTTGCAACAAACTGTAAATGAAATGACTCAAATCTACTCAATGAACTTAGTTACTACTTCTCTTATGTTAGTCGTCAATTATAAACTCCCTCTAAATAATTTCTTAAAAAAATATAAACTTTATCTTAAAAGTTCTTCATGTTTATAAGAAAAACCAGGCAAAAAGACGCTCCGTTCTTTACAAACTCAACACAGATATACCGTTGATTTCCGCTCCGGGTGGACGCTTTTTCGTGGGCACGGCTTCTATCTCCTCTTCACTTCGTTCCTGCGGGGCTTTCAGCTCGTGCTGTTCCACTGGAGGCACCACCCTTTGCTCCAATCAACCTTTACAAAACGGGTAATGGAAAACAGGATCAGCTAAATAAAGCAGGACTACATGAAAAACGTCCAGATGAAATTAACGCTAATAATAAGGAAAACCTTATTATCTAAACACTATGCTTTGCCAATCATCTAATGAAGTACTACTCATTCTTGTTTTTCGTTACAGATGGCGACTCTAGCAGGGTTAGAGAGACAGGTGAAACATCACAGACGACCTGAAGGGGCGGTGGTGGTTCATCGCTCCGTCCGGAACGGAAATCAGTAGTATTACTCACTTTTAAGAGTATTGAACTATTCTCCATACATTTTTATAAACTTTCCTATCTAAAAAAGAACCGTCACCTTTGTGACGGTTCGAAAACACAATATTGTATTAAACGTTGAATCGGTATCCGGCTCCCCAAACGGTTTCCAAGAATTTAGGCTGAGCAGGGTCTCGTTCAATTTTCCCACGAATTTTCCTAATATGAACGGTGACCGTTGAAACATCAGCTGCTGACTCCATCCCCCAAATCTTTTCATATAGCTGTTCTTTGCTCAATACTTGGTTTGGATGCATCACTAGAAATACTAACAAATCAAATTCTTTTGTTGTAAATGGAATTTCTTTTGCGTCTATATAAACTTTACGAGCTGACTTATCTATTGAAATTCCATGAACGAAAATAGTATTTTTATGCGTTTGATTGCCTGCTAAGCGTTCATAACGCTCTAAATGAGCTTTTACCCTAGCTACTAGCTCACTTGGACTAAAAGGCTTGGTAATATAATCATCTGCTCCTAATCCGAGACCCCGAATTTTATCAATATCTTCTTTTTTAGCTGATACAAACAAGATAGGAATATTTTTAACGGAACGTATTTGTTTACATATCTCAAACCCATTTACTTCTGGAAGCATGATATCTAAAATAATTAAATCAAAATGCTCCTTGAGAGCCATTTGAAGTCCTGCATCACCAGTATGTTGAATATCAACGTGAAAGTTATTTATTTCCAAGTAATCCCTTTGCAATTCTGCTATGCTAATATCATCTTCAATAAGTAATATTTGTTTCACGTTTTTTCCCCTTTCTTTAAGGAAAAGAAAATACTCGTGCCTTTACCTAACTCACTAGTAACCCAGATTTCCCCGCCATGTTCTCCAACAATTTTCTTTGCGATTGCTAGTCCTAAACCGCTTCCTCCTGTTTGAGAGTTTCTCGACTGTTCTGCACGATAAAAGCGATCAAAAATATGTGGTAAAGCTGAAAGTTCTATCCCTTGTCCATTATCTGTTACTTGTACAACTACATCATATAATTGTTCCTGAACAGTAATAGAAATATACTTTTTGTCTTTGTTCATATATTTCACGCAATTGCTCATTAAGTTTGCCAAAACCCGTTTTAATTTCTCCCGATCTGCTGTCACGTAGATTGGCTTATTTAAAAGGTGTACCTCTACATGAATACCTTGCTGAAGTAAATCTAAATAAAGTTCTTCTACGTAGTCTCGCATATACTTGTCTAGTTCGACAGTTTCAAAATGGAAAGGCTCTTTTTTTAAATCAAGCTTAGAGAACAAGAACAGTTCATCAATTAATGCATCCATATCTTTTGCTTTTGAGTACACAGTCGTTAAATACTTTTCCATTTTCTGCGGAGTATTTGCTACACCATCTTTAATCCCCTCTACATATCCAATAATAGAAGTAATAGGTGTCTTTAAATCATGTGAAATATTAGACAGCAGCTCTTTTCTATTTTCTTCATACTGAATCTGAAGACTGACTGATTCTTTTAATTTAATTCTCATTTCCTCAAATGCCCGATTTAATTGTCCGATTTCATCATTCGAACTTGCCTTGATTTCAAAATTCAAATCCCCAGATTTTATTCTTTCTGCGCCTTCTTTAAGAATGGAGATAGGCATAATAATGCTACGTGAAACTAAATAGTTCAATATACCAACAATCATAATAAATAAAAATAGTAAAAGTCCCGTTAAAATTGGAAATAACTCTCGAATGATCTCTGCAGATGAACTTGCTTTTCTTAATACGAAAATACTTCCTTTACTTTTATCTAAAAAATAAAAATCAAACTTCACATACGTAAAAAAGTAGTTGTTTATTTTAATCGTATCGCGCGAATTGATATTTGTTTCTTCAAACCCTGGAAGGGATTTAACCAATGCTTGTTTGTCAAGAGCAGGAGAAGCATACTCGACTTTTGAGCCTTTTCTAACAACAATCTCGATTTCCTCTTGTTCAATCATCTTGAGCTCTTTTTCATTAAGAAGCTGCGTAGGATTTTTTTTAGCAAGGAGCTTTAAATCGAGAAAAACACTTTCTTCTACTGTTGTCAAAGGCTTTTGAACATACGTTTTTGTGTAAAGATGTTCGATAGATTTTGCATCACCTGTAATGGCAAAAACAATTAAAAAACCAGCTGCCAATAATAAAGTGATAGAAAAAAGGAGCACTCCAACATAAGACAATAGAAATCTCATTTTAATTGACATTTTTTTCACTCACTCTGTTTTAAAACTTTACCAGATCATTCCCAATTCTTTCATATGGAAGTTATTTTCAACACATTATTAAAATAAAGAAGATCTTTTCCTAAGATATTAAAAGAACTATAGCACACAAATATTAAAACTTTCTAAAATAAATATGAAATATTTCTAAACTGCTTATAATAATAATTAATAAAATAATTCTATTTACTCTGCATTTTTTTAAACTTCTTTAGTACGAATGAAAAATTAGAGAAGAATCAATGTTGATTAATCACTAGGTTGCATCAAATTGAAAACTTGATCGTACCTAGAGATTATTGCCAATTTATAAACTATTTAGAACATCCGAGATTTTTTCCATTATTTCCCTGCGGACAATAATATTCCAAATAATAAAAGTGGTGAAGAACAAACAAAAGAATGCCATACATAATTTCAAGTTTTTAATCGGTTTATGAGGGTTGTAAAATAAGAAAGTTAAGACCGCTAGAAATATGGAGAGTAGATGTATGTCGAGTTTCCACAAGTAATGCGCTTTATTAATTGGTAATAGTAACTGTATCGCTTGAACTGATTTAGCTTGCACATCATTTATTTCTTTTTTTAGAACTCCCCTTTCAATTGTCAAAGACATCGTTTCTTCATCTAAGTCATAATGATAACCAGTTAAATTGAAGTCGGTAATCATTGTAAAAATTAAAAGCATACTTACGAAAGAAAAATAAACAACTAAGGGTAATGATATTTGATTAAACTTATGAATGACTACCACTCCCAATCGACATACTTTTCTAAAAATTCTAGTTAATATGTATACGTACTTATCGAACAGTAAGTTTCAATAATCAAAAATATATACACGGTACTACTATAATATGCTTTGCGTATGAAATAACTGAAGAATATTTTACAAAATCTACAATAAAAACTGCAGGCAATTATTCCACCTACAGTTTCTCTTCTGCTTCACGAAGCATTATCAATTTTTCTTGCATCTGTTGTCTATTCCACTCAATCGTTTTATCTGGTACAAATGCGACTTTTTTGCGCTTCGGAATTTTCACTTGGCCACTGACCGCTCTTGTGTAACCCTCAATCATTGCAGCAACAGCTAAAATTACAAGTGCAAAGCAAATTGCGGGAGCGAGTGGAAGCCAAGGAACCCCTTGTAAATAACGAAAAGATGATCCGAAGAGTCCTGCCCATTCATAGGCAATCGATTTCGGCGGATCTCCAAACATGGGATCATAGCTGACTTTCGTTCCCCCGATAAATAATTGAAGCAATCCTAAATGAGTGAATACCACTAATGATTCCACCACTTGCTGGCCATATAAAACAAATAATTTCTCTCTCATCATTGGGAACAGATGTCGAATAATAATTCTACGTCTGCTAGCACCAAGCGTTTTGGACGCTAGGACGTACTCTTGGTGATACAGTAAATTCGCTTCATTTCCTATTAAAGAAGCAACAATTGGCACTGTAATAATCGCCATTAATACTATTTGAATCACAATACGTTCCCATACAGTTGTAGTGAAACCTTCCATCGGCTGCCATAAAATGGGGTACAACATAAGAAAGGAAAAGATAGTCATAGGTACGTAATGAAGTGGATCAATAAAACTATTGATCAGTGAACGCTTCTTTTTCCAGTATACCCCTATTGCAAATCCAAGGGGGACTGCAACAAGCATACGAACAGCAGCCACGCCCATCGCAGCGATAATCGTGTATTTTGCACCTAGCATGATTTTCGCGAGCATATCATAGCCATACTGGTCTGTTCCAAGTGGATGCATCCAACTTGGTGAAAGTGGAGCAGCTTCTACTAATCTTCCATTTTCGTAGACAAAAAATGTCTGTTTCGGATCTGGTCCAAAAATCCATTCAAACACAAAACTTCCTACTAAGAAGAAGGCAATTACGATAAATCCAAAAACAAAATAAGGCTGTTTCCAAACGGCTTTCACTAGAATGCACCTCCTCGATTCAAGCGTCGTAAGAAGTACCACTCCCCAATGCTATACATCAAGAAAACAGGAAAGAAAAAACTACAAATAGCTATTAAAAATAAGTCTCCCGATAAGTTTTCGCTTAAGTGAAACATAATACCAGGCATATTGAACATTCGTTCTAAGATGAATAAGTTCGAGAGCATGAACCACATCGTCTTTTTTGATTGAAAAAAGATGCTTATAATTGCATTTCTAAAAATATGTACTAGTAAAATAATTAATTTCTTAAAACCAAGAGATTTTGCAAGCTCTACATACATTTTTCGTTCTTCAGCTTCAAAAGTCAACATGCTTAAACGATAGAGTTGAACCATCGGCAAGATCATCAAACAAAAAACAGGTAGCATATAAATCTTTTCTCCACCGGTTACTGCAATTTTTGACACGAAAATGCCGGTATTTTTATGGATGATAATAACCGTCAGCTGGACAAGTAAAATGACTAAAATATCGGGTAATGATTCCAGAAAGAAAAAGATCGTTTTAATTCGCTGCCTTGTACGTTCTTTAAAGAGCATCGTAATAATTGTAAAAAAAAGTGCTAAAACAATAGCAATGATTAGCGCAAGGAATAATATCTCTAAAGAATAGCTTATATACTCCCCAATATGCTGACCATTATACTGTTCAAAAAAATCTGTAAGTGGAAAGAAAACTAACAAATGCTCTCCATATTCTTGCCACCAAAACTCCCCTTGTTGCAAACCAGTGATCAATATTGGTAGTCCACTTATAAGCAAAATACCAATAAAGGCTACAACCAATTGAAGCACCCATTTTGAAAATCCTTTCACAAATAATCCCCCTGCTGTCTGAAAATCATGATAGAATTATCATAACATAGTGAAAAGGAATGAAAAGAGAAATTTTGGATATTTCTATCAAAGGTCATGTGAACGATAGAAGCATTTACAATAGATTACATCCTGCTTATTTATTTACAAGGAAATCTAAGGGGTTTAATCCTTAGATTTCTCCGACATATATGATTGTTTCATTCGGAACATTAAGCATACCGTCAATAGCATACCGATCAAACAAATTATTCAGCTCTGTTAGATAGAGCTCATATTCCTCGTCGTTCTCATTTAGTGAATAGGACGCAGATAGATTTCTATCTATAAACTTTGATTTATCGAATGGTAAATTATTTGGAAAGTGGAATACATCAAAGTGGTTGTATAACTTCTGAATGCTTTCATCCATATATCCAATTCCACCACTAAAGCCATTGAATTCCGGACAAAACCTTTGGAAGATTTGTTCATTCTCTTTTACTAAAGGGCTTTCCATTAAACGAGAATTCCATATCAACATAACCTTTCCTTTATCTTTAATAATACGCGAGCACTCCAACTTAAATTTCTCCGTATCAAACCAGTGGAATGCTTGTGCAACTGTGATAAAGTCGACACTCTTTTCAGAGAGCATTGTATTTTCGGCTGTGCCATTCACAGCTTGAAAGTTTGAGAATAGAGCCAAATTCTTTTCAGATTCCCTACGCATATCTTTATTTGGTTCTACTCCGTACACAGTGCATTCATTTTCAAGTAGAATTTTCGAAAAGATTCCTGTGCCTGAACCAATATCTGCAACAACTGCATCTTTTCCTAAACCAATTTCCGATAGAAGACTGACTAATTCACTTGCATATCCTGGTCTCGCTTTTGCATAAATACTAGCTTTATCATTAAATTTCTGCGTATTGTCCATCTAATTTTCTCCTCCTATAAAATTTCTAATTGATAAGACTTCTTAAAACTCTAATTGTTACAAAAGACAAAAGTTTTTTCTTTCTCAAAGTAGTCCCCATTTTCTAGCTTTATAAGATCTTTATGTAAATATATACGATTATAATAACAAATAAAAAGACAGACTAGTTTCAGTCTGCCTAATCATTCTTGTTTCACTTTAAAACAAGCGATTCAAATTAGCCATTTCAATTGCAGATACTGCCGCATCATAACCTTTGTTTCCTGATTTCGTACCTGCACGCTCTATTGCTTGTTCAATTGACTCTGTTGTGACAATACCGAACATGACCGGAACTCCCGTTGTTAGACCAACGCTAGCAATCCCTTTGGCGGTTTCGTTACATACATAGTCGTAGTGAGTTGTTGAGCCACGAATGACAGTTCCTAAACCAATAATCGCATCATATTTTTTGGTTTCTGCCATTTTTTTCGCAATAAACGGCACTTCAAATGCTCCAGGCACCCATGCAATGTCCACATTTTCTTCCGCTACCCCGTGACGTTTTAAACCATCCAATGCACCGTCTAATAATTTACCATTTATAAACTCATTAAACCTCCCTACTACTACTCCAATTTTTAAATCCGTTCCGATAAGTTGTGCTTCAAATACTTTTCCCATTTATATCTCTCCTCATTAATAGTTTTTATTAAATAGTTGTCTTACTAAGTTGTTCTTGTTTCTGACGGTATTTCACTAATGCTTCAATCGTCACAAACTTTAGATTATGAGTCTCAGCAATATTATGTAATTCTGGAACTCTTGCCATTGAACCATCTTTGCTCATAATCTCACAAATGACTCCAGCTGGTTGAGCACCACAAAGCTTTGCGAAATCCACTGCCGCTTCAGTATGACCTGGTCTTTCCAATACTCCTTTTCCCTTTGCTATGAGTGGAAACACATGTCCTGGACGACGAAAGTCAGAACTAACTGATTCTTCATTTAGTAGCTGTAAAATCGTTTCTGAACGCTCAAATGCACTGATTCCTGTTTCAGTCGATTTATAATCGATACTAATCGTAAAAGCCGTTTGATGATTATCCGTATTATGTTGAACCATGGGTTGTAGATCAAGACAATCAGCCAACTTTTGTGTTATTGGCGTGCAAATCAATCCTCGGCCATATGTGGCCATGAAGTTTATATTTTCAGGTGTTGCATAATCTGCAAGTACTAAAAAATCTCCTTCATTTTCACGATTTTCATCATCGACTACGATAATGATTTCTCCTGTTTTCAATGCATCTATTGCTTCTTCAATCGAATGAAACATGTACATTACACCGCCTTTTCTATTATTTTTTCACTTAAAATCCATTCTTTTTTAAGAAATCCAACGTAATCGGAGCATTTTCTTTCTTACGCTCCAACTGATTGATTACATATTTTCCAAGCAAATCGTTCTCGATATTCACTATATCCTGCTCTTTTTTAATACCTAAGATGGTATCACTGAATGTAAGCGGAATTAGAGAAACCGTTAGCTGCTTTGACGTGATATCGAAAATAGTTAAACTAATGCCATCGATAGCAACTGATCCTTTTAGCATACAGTATTTACTTAGTTCTTCACTGATACCAATATCAACATATACTGCATTTTCTACTTTTCTTTTCCTTAAAATTGTCCCAGTTCCGTCTACATGTCCGGAAACAAAATGGCCTCCAAACCGACCGTTTGCCGGCATTGCACGTTCCAAGTTAACGTAATTCCCTATTTGCAAAGCTTGAATGTTAGTCGACTTAATGGTTTCTGGCATAACATCTACAGTAAAATGATTATTCGAAAACGAAATAACCGTTAAACATACGCCGTTTACTGCTATACTGTCCCCTAAATGAATGTCTTCGACAATTTTGGGGGATTCCAATGTTAACTGCATACTTCTTGAGCCGCTGTTTATCGATTTTACTTTACCCAAGTCTTCCACAATACCTGTGAACATTATTACACCTCTCTTCAAATATGGAGTATTGAACGGTTTTACTAACAAAAAAAACCCATAGAACAATCTCTACGGGGACTTAGGAAATTCATGTTATAACCATCAGCAAATAAACCTAGGGGAAATATAATATTCCCTATAGGTAAATAAACCTACTCGCACATCCTTCTCCCATCCAGACTATACTGTCGGCTTTGGAGTTGCACCAAATCCTGCCTTAAAAAGGCTCACGGGCTTAGAATTTCTTCATCACCGTCGATTGGGAATTTCACCCGACCCCGAAGGATAGCAATTATGAAATTTAAATAGGTTTTATTGCAACAATAAAACCCCATAGATTTGTCTCTAAGGGGTCGTTAGGAAAGTTAAATTATAAGCATCGACAAATAAACCCGCTGGAGGTTGTTTTTCTCCATAAGGAAATAAGCCTTACTATCATCCTTCTCCCATCCAGACTATACTGTCGGCTTTGGAGTTACACCAAATCCTGCCTTAAAAAGGCTCACGGGCTTAGAATTTCTTCATCACCGTCGATTGGGAATTTCACCCGACCCCGAAGGATTATTCTTCTATAAAATACAGTATAACACTAGGAGTATTAAAATTCATGTAAAAGCGTCGATTTAAGTGAAACTTATATAATTTAATAAAATTCCTAATCCTTCTTCTAATTGCTTGTACGGTTCATACGCATACGAAAGCCTGATATGATGTAAATCGTTCGGATCGTATATGTAGCCAGGGTTGATGAGTACATTTTGCTTTATGAGGTTTAAAAATAATGCTTTATTCACAAGTGGTTCATTGAAACGAAGCCAAATATAAAAACCACCCTTTGAAGTTTCCCATGTGGCTACTTGACTAAAATCTTTTTTTAGAATTGCCTCTACGAACATGGCACGCTTTTTTAACTGTTGTCGCAATTCTACAATATGCTGTTCATACAATCCTTTAGACATCCAGTATGCTACAATTTCTTGTGAGAAAGCACTCGACCCATAATCGGTTTGCATTTTAATGTCCGCTAGTCTATTTATGACTGGTTCAGGTCCTACCACCCAGCCAATCCTTAGACCAGGGCTCAGTGTTTTCGAGACACTTCCCAAATACAAAACTTGCCCAGCTTGATCCATGGATTTCATGGTGGGTAGTGAATCTTCAAACAAAGTTTCGTGATAAACGTCATCTTCTACAATTGGTATTTGTAATTCTGTACATACTTGCAGTAATTCTTTACGTTCAGCTATTGTCATATTGCTCCCAGTAGGATTATGAAGAGTCGGTATAGTATAAAAAAGCGATTGTTTTTTTCTTTTCGCTGTTTTCAATGTTTCCGATAACTGCTTGTTTCGCTGAACGGAAACCATTTGCATACCGGCAGATTGAAACGGATGAACCAAATTTAAGTAAGATGGATGCTCTTGAAAAATAATCGATTGCTGTTCTAGTAAACCAACGGATATCAATTGTAAAGCTTGTAATGCCCCTGAAACGAGCAGAATATTTTCAGGAGAAGTATGTATCCCTCGTTTTTTTAAATATCCACTTAGAATTTCACGTAGTTTTTTACTCCCTTTTGGTTCGGAATAACCAATATCTCGAGCATTTAGTGAAATAGAGTGAAGCGAATGCTCTAACAATTTAGTAGGTAGTAAATCTGGTGAAAGCTCCCCAGTACCTAGTCTAATTATGGTTGTATCTTGTTCATATTCATTAATTAGCTGGATTGTATGGTAATTGGGTTTATGGATACTAGCCTGAATATGATTATGCCAATTTGGCTGTGATTTATTCAAAAGAACATTCCATGAATTATTCGATACAAAAGTACCAGCACCTTTTTTCGTTTCAAGCAGTCCGTCTGCTTTTAATTCATCGAGAACATCTACTAACGTACTTCGATTGACCCCTAACAGCTCAGCCAGTTTGCGTTGTGGCGGAAGTTTTGTTCCAACCGTCCATTCACCACGACTTATAAGCATCGTTATCCATTCAACGATTTGAATATGAAGAGATAAATGTGAATGACGATCAGGTTTCCATTGCAAGATAGACCCCTCCTTAAATATTCTTTAGAAGTATTTTTCCTATATCTCTGACATTCCTTAAGGGCTTTAGCTTTTAAACGATATATAACTGGTTGGTCAGTAAACCATCCAATTGGTTGTTTTCTTTTAATTGTAGAATAGGTAGAGTAGGAATGGAAGGGAGTTTTGAAAGTGGAAGCTATATTACACGGGATTTTATTAGCATTTGGCCTCATCCTACCATTAGGAGTACAAAACATTTTTATTTTTTCTCAGGGAGCTACCCAGCCAAGCGTTTTGAAGGCATTTCCCGCAACAATCACCGCAGCCATTTGTGACACAATCTTGATACTGCTGGCTGTTTTAGGCTTATCAATCATAGTTTTACAATTAGAAGGCTTACGATTAGCTCTCCTAATTATGGGCATCCTTTTTCTACTGTATATGGGATATTCAATTTGGAAGTCAAAGCCTGCAACAATGGTAACAGGGAAAAGTTTAACGGTGAAAAAACAAATCGTCTTTGCGATGTCTGTTTCTTTGTTAAACCCCCATGCTATTTTAGATACTATTGGAGTGATTGGGACTAGTGCTTTAAAATACGGAGGAAAAGAGCAATTGTTATTTACGATAGCTTGTATTGCAGTATCTTGGAGCTGGTTTTTGGGGCTGACGTTTGCCGGGGCTACGATGAAAAAAATCGACGGAACAGGTAAATGGATGGTTATTTTCAATAAATGCTCTGCCGTTTTTATATGGGGTACTGCGATTTATTTGTTAATAAGTTTAAAGTAGCTTATTAAATAACTAATGAAAGAAACCTAGCTATTATTGTCATATTTTCTTCATTCAATTGCTTTAATTACTATAAAAATATTATTCTAAAAATTCTCTTTTCACCGAACATTTATTCGTGTATATTTAATTTATACGAATACAGGGGGGAAAATTTTGAACTCAATTGATTTAATTCTTTTAAATTTTAATGAAGTACGAAGAAGAAGTATTAAGGTTTGGACATCTATTCCGGTTGAGAAACTACAATGGAAACCTGATGATGAAGCAATGACTTGCCTCGAAATGATTCGTCATGTTCTAGAAAGTGAGCACTATTATCATCTTGCAATCCTAAATCACGGCAGTCTTCCAGTATTTGATTCTCCTTTTGAGGGCCGGACTTTCACTACAGTTAATGCTGAACTGGAATTTGCAGCACCATATAGAAATCAATTCATAGAAACAATTAGATCATTAACTGAAGAAGATTTAATCAATATAAATATTGACCGTTCCGATTCAGGTTACATAAGAGACTTAGGTGACATGTTATTGAGAATTGCTTACCACGAATCTATCCATACTGGCCAACTACTTGATTACTTAAGAACATCTGGTATTCCAAGACCAGTTATTTGGGATTAATTTTCTATAATATTGTCTTGCATATTGCTAGCAGACAAGTTCTTTCATCTAAAATACGGCTGCTACAAAAATAAAAAGACACCAAGTTTCTTTCTCCTAACTTGGTGTCTATATTCTCACAGTTTATGTTTCTCGTGCTATGATGATAAATCGATGTTCAAAGCTTTCAATATATCTTTGATCCATAACTTCCCTCTGCAATTCACATAATCTCTCAAAACATTTAACAACTAAAAATCCTGGAAATTCCCACTTCATTATTTTTGCATAAAACACAATGCTCCTACATCATAGAAGCGTAAATAGGGATAATATTCATTTCCAAGTTATATAGTGAACCCTCCAGCCCTTAACTTTTCAACTTCATTATCTAGCAGTAAATCGGAATAGAATGGTTGAAAATTAGGAATTAGTTTTTTAGAAAGAGATTCCTTGTTCTTACCATCAACTTGTTGAGTGATAAACAAACCATTTCTATTTAATACCCGCCTCACTTCACTTACATCATACACTCATGACAATTGATAATCATGTCGAAGGTATTATCGGGAAATGGTATTATGTCATCATCTACAACTTGTTTCACACAAATTCCTAGAGGCTCAAGTTTTTCTTTGCAAAGTTCTACATTCGGTTTCCATGCTTCTGGGACAAAGATTTTGTCAGGAAGATGCCCCAAGGTTAATAAAAATTCTCTTCCTCCTGTTCCCAGATCTAGTAACTTATATTCAGAGCTTAAATAATACATTACCCATTCTTTATAATCCCAAGGAAGTTTCTACTCCTGCCAGCGTCCTTGTAAGTGAGTAAAATCCCATCCACTAAAACTTTCTTTTTCTTCAAATCTATCAAATTCATATCGACCGCTCCTTTTCTTCATTTATCACAATGAGAAATGGTGCAGTAAATCTAATAGCGATCTTGTTCACTTCGGTACAATTTGCTATCAGATTAATACTGCACCGAGCAATTTTCTCGTCTAAATCTCTTCATAGAGTTCACACCCTTTTATTAAAGACTAGAGCCCTTATTGAAATTTAATTGGTTTGTAGGACAAACGTCGGCAAACCAGCTTAAAACATTATTATGATGATTAATGATCTGTTGGGCGGTTATTTCCTCAGCATCCCACGTACTATGAGCATCTGAAATTAATGTTACCTTATATCCCATGCTAAACGCTCGCCTACAAGTCGTGTCAACACAAGCCTCTGTTTGAATTCCCGCTAGATACACATGATCAACACCTTGCTTTTTTAACTCATCTTCTAAGATAGTGTTAAAAAACGAATCTGGTGTTGTTTTTTGAATAATTACGTCTGTTGATTTTGGAGTTATTGCGTTATGGATTTCCCACATCATTGTGCCAGATTCTAAAAGTTTTCCAACAGGAGCATTATGCTGGATATAAAAAACATGGGTATTTGCAGAACGAGCTTTTTCTATTAAAGCAGTTAGAGTTTGTAGTAAAGATTCCCCTTTGTACACAAGATTTCCTTCCTGAAACATTCCATTTTGAACATCAATAATCAATAGAGCATTTTTAGTCATACTTCTCCTCCTCACAAATAGTCAGCTTGCCATTAATATGATTACGCAACTTTAAAATCATTGTTGACTGTAGCATATCTCATTATTACTGATTTCCAAAGTTCTAAATTTTCAAGATTAACATAAAATAAATAGACTCTAATTTATTAGAAATATATTTGCAAAGATAAAGGGGATGAGAGAATGTTTGCTGTTCATTTTGTTGAAAATAAAACAATCGTATTAACTCAAGCGTTAAGAAGAATTCCTACCGTCGATGAAGATTTAAAAATTAAAGGCCGTAAAGGAAAAGTTACTAGCGTTTTGGAAATTGAAGAGAACATATTTCATGTTTATGTAGAGTTTGAGAAAGTAGTGAATAAAAGTCAGGCTGCATTAAATGATTTAGGCAAAAAGAAAAAACGATAATTCGTATAGTTGGAAAGTTAAAAGACTTGCCTTTTAAAGGACAAGTCTTTTATTGTCTTCATTTCTCTTTTGTATCAATCTCATTGGCTACTTTGTTAATTCTTTCTAGCATAGTCGGATGGGAATAGCGAAACCATTTTACAAGGAGTGGAGGATTCACTTCACTTAAACCTGCTCTAGTAAGTTCTTGAAATGTGCTGACGGCTGCACTTGGATCCGTGACTAACTCAATTGCATACTGGTCTGCCCTAGTTTCTTGATATCTTGAAATGTAATTGGACAGTGGGCTTGATGCAAACAATAGAACAGATGTAATTAGAAAAAACAATGGTAATGAGTGAATAGCATTTATTCGTTTTATTTTTAATATTCGTCCGAAACGAGTGATGATCCAAGGCATTATTTTCGCAGTTAACCAAAGTCCTAAAAGCATACTTAATATATATTCTGCTATTCCAAAATATATATGCTTCTCCACGTAATGTCCCATTTCATGAGCCATAATGAAGAGAATTTCATTTTCAGATAAACGATTTAACGTCGTATCCCATAATACAATTCTAGAATTGCTACCAATCCCTGTGACATAGGCATTTAGCGCATTTGTCTTTTCTGCCATATTCACTTCATATACATGCTCAGCAGGAATATTTGCTTGCTCCGCCAGCGATAGTATCTTCGATTCTAATTCTTTATTCGTTAACGGGTAAAAATCATTATACAATGGGTCGATTACTACTGGCTGAATGAACATAAGGAAAATGGAATAAGGAATCATTAATAACCAAGCAAATAACCACCATTTTTTAGGACTTTTTCTAATAAGCCAATAAAGAACGGTGACAATTAATACTGTCATTCCAAAATCCACCCAAAATTCGATCACATTATCTCGCATCCAAGAAGAGAAGACCTGAGTATTAATCCCATAATTCTTCCCTAAGGAATAACCGTAGTAGTCAATAGGTAAGAATACGATAAATATAAAAAGTGAAAGCAAAAATAAATATACAGCATTTTGTACGATCGCCCATTTATTTTGCAAAGGAAGCCATTTTTCAAACGCTTGAGAAAGTCCTGTTATCAGTATAAAACCATAGACTAACCATTTGAACGGCGTTACAACAAAAAAGAGGAAATTCTTTATTTTGGAATACTCCTCACTAAGGTACAATTCTTGCTTGGACATAAAAACATGGGGATCCGCAACAGTACCCTTCAAAGTTTCTGGTATCCCTCCGCTGTTACTATGAAAAATATATACATACATCACTAATGCATATACCCCAAATAATAAAAGAGCGGTAATACCGTATTTTTTCGCCAAATCCACTTCAACTCCATTCACACTTCTTACATTTAGTGTAATCAATTAAAAACAAAGATAGAACCAATCATTTAGGATAAACGCTCGGCATCATCACAAACTGACCACTATGTTTTTTTAAATATTGACACTTTTAAAAGTACCAATCCTTTGCTAATATTATCAGTAATTTCGAAAAAGGAAGGTTACAGACTATGCAAAAAACAACAAGTTATTCAAACGTACGCACATTTGATCTAATTATTACATCTATGTTAATTGCGCTCGTATTCGTTGCCACGATATTATTAAATATCAAACTTCCAATCACGGCGAATGGTGGTTTGGTTCATTTGGGAACAGCTATGCTGTTTATTTCCTCTATATTATTTGGTCCTAAAAAAGGCGCTATGGCTGGTGCAATTGGGATGGCATTATTTGATCTAGTATCTGGCTGGACTTTGTGGGCACCTTTCACCTTTTTAGCTCGCGGCTTGCAAGGTTATATCGTTGGAAAAATCGCCTGGTCAAACGGTCGCAAAGGAAATAGCATTGTATTTAACTTGCTGGCAACTATCGTTTCGATCCCCTTTATGTTAGGTGGTTACTATATTTGTGAGGGAGTGCTTTTTAGTAGCTGGATTATTCCTGTGGCCTCTATCCCTGGTAATATCGTTCAAAATGTTGTAGGGATCTGCGTAGCTATTCCAGTTTGTATTGTACTGAAAAAAATACCTATTTTTAAATAAGAAACGTAAGCTATTACCAGTGAGTGGTAATAGCTTACGTTTTGAATTAGAAATATTTTATTTTAACGAGTTTGTGATCGGGTTCGTATACTAGATTTCAGAGTCATTTTTATCTAGTTTTAATTTTAAGCTATCTTTTAATTCTTTTAAAGAATCTTCGTCAGGGAAGAAATACCATATATCTTTCCTTTCTATCTCACTATATACCTTCTTATCTTCACCAACAAGTTGTAATTGTTCAATTGGGTTAGCTTTCATCTTTTGATACATTTTCATGAATCCTAAGTACTTGGATGAGGGAATATTTGTTTGAACATTCTCTCCAACGTCTTTTATCATGTCGTCAATTTTGGTTATATTGTTCAAACTTGTCGCTTTATTTATAATATCTTGTATTACTTGTTTTTGACGAGTATTGCGTCCTCTATCTCCCTCTGTGTCTCTTTTTCTCATTCGAACATATGCAAGTGCTTCATTGCCTTGTAAGAGCATTGGGCCTTTTGTATACGTTTTCCATTTTAACGTATCTGCAAGTTGGATATCGACAGTGAACGGTACATCCACGTTGACACCACCCACTGTATCCACAATATTTTCAAACCCTTGAAAATCTGTCGAAACATAATAATCTATTGGAATTTCTAATAATTTTTCTAACGTATTAATCGTATACTTCATACCCCCATGAGAGTACGCATGATTTATTTTATCTTTCATTCCTATTTCCTCTATATCTACTATTGTGTCCCTAGGAATACTGACCATCGATATTTTTTGAGTTTTTGGGTTAATCGTTGCTATAAGAAGCATATCCGAACGTCCGTATTTTTCTTCTTCCTTTCGTTCAATGCCCGCTAATAACATGGTGAACGGAGAATCCACGTCTGTTATACTATCCGTGTTCGTCGACTCTTCTTTATCCCCTTCTAACGGCACATACATCTTAGAAGCAGCACGTTTTGCTTCAAGGGAAAGATTTGTTGCAAAAACGACAACACCTGACAATAGAACCATGGATAGAACGAGTAATATATATAAAATTTTTTTCTTTTTCTTTGACTTGCGCTTTGTTCGGCGAGAAATAGACATATTTTTTCCCTCTTTACTTTAAAAGTATAATTTAACTAATTATACTGAAAACTCACCTATGTGTATATGAGCGTTTGTTCCCAAGATTTTCATAATGCAGATACTATTTAACAAAAACATTGTTAAAATGATCTGTTTCTCCATTATTGTGTAAATCAATTGTGTCGAAATCTTTTTCATCCTTCTTTTTAACCAAAAATAAACTGTTCTTTCCGAATCCCTTATCAACTTCTGATTGCTATTTGATTTGCAAAACTTCACCCTCAATCTCAAACGATATATTGTAAAAAATTTATGATTTAGACGTTGCAAAAAATGATAAAAAAACACTTGTTGTCTATTTGACAATCAAGTGCTTCATTATTAGATTTATAAGTATTTCGTTGCAAATATTATGATTAAACATATGCCTTTGTTCCATTTGAAATGTTTACGGCTTGTTTCTTGTAACATTACTATCTCCCAATAGCATCATTCTTATTTTCATAACTAAGAGTGTTTAACTACTATTTGATGTCCTTTTCACTAAGCTTCAAAACCAATGACAATCCACTTGTCAACCAAATCCCAAAAATCCATGTTATATCTAGGCTCTTTATTCGTCCACCATAAAACGGCATTATCATTTTGGCAGTTGTTGTAGTCTATTGCAACATAGCCGCCCATACCACTTTTAAAGAATCCGAACGTAGTTTCAAGATTAATTTGTAAAGGTTCCTCTAACTCTTCGATTATCCCCCACTCATCATCATCAAAAAAAGTTACATCTTCTAAAGGAACTAAGCCCATAGCCGGACTTGGATAAAAATAAAAGCCATTGTGGACGCATTCGTTGTATCTCCTCTAGCTTCTCCAACTCCTGAGATAAGACCGGCCACATCTAACACGGTCTGAAAAATATCTAATCCTTTATTTTCCTTCGGTATGTCTGCTTGAACAATCTCTTGTTTATATTCCACTTTAGAAACAACTTCATAGAAAACTGTTTCTTCTACCATATATTCTTTAATGAGTAAACCATTTTCATACTGATGGTATTTTACGTTTTCTTCGACCGTGTACACTTTTTTCCCTTAAAGGTTTTGAAAAGTGGCTGTGGTAATCATCGTACCGATCAGTTGTTCCTGTTTTTCTACCCATAAGTCACTAGGGCTTAAGTCCACTTTTGGGAACAGTTCCGTTCTAATATCACTTCTTAACGTAAGGACATCCCATTATTTCTTCTCGAAGTTGTCCAAGTCGGGTAGGCTGACAAAAAATGCAAATAAGCACTTGTCACTTATAGTAGACAAGTGCTTTAAGTTCATTCAATTCTATGATTACTTATCCTCTGAACTTTTTTTAAGTTTGTATGTTTATCATTTACCACAATCTAATGTCTAAAGCTTATGTCCGTAGAAATATTTTCTTCCCTTTTCCCAGTGTTGAGTTGAAAGTTCATTTATATAATCAATAAAACTTTTATAGTTACCTCCACTGATAATCGTGTTATACTCTCCAGGTACTTTTTCACCAGTCCAAATTGATAATAAAGATGGAATTAATTCCATACCTAATGGCTCTTCATTATTTGCAGCAATCATAACTCTTTGCATTATTTTTTTTGCTAAGTCCCCAGGAAAAGCTAAATTTTGTTGATAGTAATAACTTTCGGTGTCATTTTCATCACAATATTTATAATAAAAATCCCCAATATCATCCACAGTTGCCTCTTCTCCAATTTGCTCTTCAAAATTAAGGAAGAAACCAATAGAATCTTTTATAATAAGAGCTGTATCACTAATATCTTCCCACTCTTCTAGCAATGCTAATAAGTAAGGGACTATATGAAGCGAGAGTGATGTAATGGCTGCTGAAGCAAAAGTGTTTACCGTTTCTTCTGTGCCCTTACTAAGAAATCGAAGATTACTTGAATCCCTTAAGTCATCATGTGTTGCGACATCTAAAAATACTCTAATACATAAATTTAAGGCAGCTTCATCTTTGGTCTGATTCATTAATTGAATCAGTAATGGTTTTTGAGAAAAATCCCCCATTTTATATAATTCTATCAAGTTAAATAAAACTTCCGATTCTGTAACAGCTTTTAAAATGTTTTCTTTGATTTCAGATTGGGAAAGAGTTGATTTTTCTCCAAACCATATACTATTCATAAGATTTACTGTTCCACTCATAAATACCCCCACTTTCATTCATTGAATTATCTTTTTCCATTTTCTCGTTGCCATTTCAAAACTTTATTTTGGAAAGTAGTAACCTCGGTATGTTGTGGATTATTACCAAATATAAAAACGCCATCTTCATTCTCATGTATTTTTAATACCTTTGCCTCCTTTTTACCATAACCCATCTCATGATAAAAATCCAAGTTCAAATCATCAAGTTGCTCACGGCGAATAGTTGATTCTCCTGTTTTCTTTATATTATAATTTACATTTTCTCCTCCAAAAGCTAAACCTTGTTTATGATGTCCCTTTTCAAGCTCTCCTCTTCTAACCAATGCTTGATAGTCCGCTCTTGTTTCCTTTAATTCCATTCCCTTTACTATAGTAGATTCATCAGGGTTAGGATACCAATCAGGATTATTTTCATATAATTTTTTGGCTTCATCATAATATGGACCATAAACATCCACATCTCCACTTTTGATCGTCGTAGGAATCTCTGTTTTTGCTGGTGGCATATTGAATGAAAGGGCATTTGGCGTACCTAATTGGTAACGAGTGTTAGATAAAATATCCAGCTGATTTTGAGTTTTGCCAAGTGGACTGTTCACGACGTCTCGGTAAATGGGTGTATAGATGGATGCCATCTTCTCCGTGCTTACGACATTTCTTGCTTGATATAAATCGCTGCCTTTTTTGGCGAATTTCCCACCTGTACTTACCCATCCTGCAAAGGGAATCATAGCGCCAAAGGAGAGTGCCGCATTCGTTGTATCTCCTCTAGCTGAATAAATAATCCCGTTTACACCATCTGCTATTTCTCCAACTCCTGGGATAAGACCGGCCACATCTAACACGGTCTGAAAAATATCTAATCCTTTATTTCCCTTCGGTATGTCTGCTTGAACAATCTCTTGTTTATATTCCACTTTAGAAACAACTTCATAGAAAACTGTTTCTCCTACCATATATTCTTTAATGAGTAAACCATTTTCATACTGATGGTATTTTACATTTTCTTCGACGTTTTCTTCGACCGTGTACACTTTTTTCCCTTCAAGGTTTTGAAAAGTGGCTGTGGTAATCATCGTACCGATCAGTTGTTCCTGTTTTTCTACCCATAAGTCACTAGGGTTTAAGTACACTTTTGGGAACAGTTCCGTTCTAATGTCACTTCTTAACGTAAGGACATCCCATTGGCTTTGTACAAAGTTAATGTCCTTGGTCCCCGCTTTGAACAGTCCTTCCAAATCCGCCAGCCATGTGTCCATCGCCTGCATATCTTGTTCGATGGAATATAGTGCGGTCGTCTGGGTTGCGTCAAATTCATGAAGGCCAGTGACCGTGTCATCACGCTTTCTTTTAGACTGAATGACTCCCTCCTGCACTCCACTATCATCCAGGTGCGGGAGGCTGACAATATCACTCACTTGATCCATAATACTGTTTGTCTCGTCCGTTAAACTTGCTGTTAGCTGACTGATAAGTGTCAGTCCTTGTTCCAGTTCGCCTTCTAGAAATTGTTCCAGTATATGGCCCGCTAAATCTGGTTCGAACGAGTGAAGTGCTGCCTCCATCTGTTGCAGCACTTGTTGAAAGTTTTCGGAAAACAGAAGAAAAAATTGGAGAAATGGTACATGGCATTCCCTATAAAAGGAGCGAATGGCATTACCCCCTGCTCCTTTCAATTGATCTTCCATATCAACAAGTCCTAAAACTGTCTGGTAGATTGTATCTATTTCACTTCTTATCCTGCCTAACAAAGCAATGTTACGCTGTATCCCATCTTGAAATAAATCTACGTCTAAAACTTTCATAGGCAATTCCTCATCAAGTGTTTCGAAACAATCACTTTTGAATGATACCAATATTCTTTATTATACAATAATACATTACAGGTGAACATTCTTCTCCTCCTCTAGTAACCTATCAATAGTTATAATATTCCACTTTTATACTTGAAGGTAAAGAGAGAAGTTGCAATTTTCACTAAAACGATCCTTTAGGTGTAACTTGTATTAATTGTATTACGACTCTTATACCACCAGTGAAAGAAAATGGTGGTTATTTAGGTAGATTTAGATATGAAACTAAATTATTAGGAACAAGCATGAAATTTCAAACATCCACTATTAATTGATTGGACGGAATTGTATTTGATTTAAGAACATCCATTTAGGAAAAAGTAAGTAATTTTATCATTTTCTCTCGACCAACTGCACTTATAAGTAAAGGCAACCGGGGGCCGCTACTTTGCCCTAGAACTAGTGCCCAGTGCATTCACTCCACCTCTTTTAATCCACTATTTTCACAAAAAATAAAAAAACTCCCACCTCCCAAGATTTTCATCTTGAGGACGAGAGTTTGAATTCGCGGTACCACCTCAGTTTGCTTATACTGCGACGCTTTACTATAGGGATAATGCGTCTTAAGGAAGTGTCCGCTTGGATTTCCGCTGCAGGACGGACGCTTTCCGTGGGGTGAGTGATGAGCCTTCACCGTCCGCTTACTCGGCCGCCTGTGAAGTCTCATCTTACTCACTTGATCCCACTGGAGTCGCCGTCTGCAGCTCTAATCCATCAAAATAGACCTTTTATCTGTATTTATTAGCCATTAAAAGTTAGGAAATGGCTTAGCGAGACCAAATAGCTCGTGAAAGCAACCAATTCAACAGGCAACGCAACCAGTTAGAGCTTGAAAGCAACCAAATTGGCAACGAGCGCAACCAATTCTCCAAGGAAAGGCTAGAGGACACTAATTATTATGCACTTTCCATGAAGAATCTACTTAATTTAAATGGATTAGATCGTCCATTTAAATTTACGCAACATATCAGTCGTTACTCGCAACATTATAAACCGGATGCGCAATATTTACCTACTTACTCGCAACATTTGGGACAGATCGAACTTTGAGGCTCGTATGCTACCTCGTTATGCCCGCATAACAACATTCTTTGGTCGGGATTGAAGCAATTTTCTTTGATTTTCTCTGCTGGCGGCGACTCCTGCCGGATGAGTGGGCTAATGAGACATTCCAACGAACGCGCAAGCGGCGGGAATGGCTCATCGCTCACCCGGCGGAAAGCGTCCGCAAGCGGAGAAAATCTTAGCGGTCAATAGTCTACCTACTAAGACGCATTGTCCCTAATAAACGAACCGAAACATAAAGCGGTAAGCGCTCATCCTATTCGCTAAATGCAATAATATGGATAACAAACAGATGTAATATAGGTAAAATCGTGATTCTATTCCTTAGTTGATTTCCACCAGAACTTTTCAACGTGCAACATCTTTGTATCTCAACTACCTTGACTATACAATTTATGTTTTTTGATATAATCATAGCACTGAGCAGGCAATAAATATTTTGGTTCTCCTCCTAATGCAAATTCTTCCCGAATATACGTAGAGCTTATTTCCATAGCTAATCCCTTATCAACTAAATGGAAGGTTGAACCATCATCATTGTTCCTAAGAATAGCAGAGCGGCTAATTGTTGAGAGCATATCTACTCCATCTCTTGCCATCACGATGAATTTATTTTCGGAAACTAACTCTTTCCCTTTAACCCATTCACCTTTCCCAATATCCACTAACAAATCTGCTCCCATAATGAAGTACACTTCATCATTTGGATATTTCTTTTTAAAGTGTGTCATTGTGTCATACGTATATATATTCCATGCATCTTGCATCATCTCATGATCATCTGCAATAAAACGACTATCATCTTCTATAGCCATTTGTAGCATATGCCAACGATGCTCATCTCCCGTTTTCATCCGTTTATCTTTTCGCTTGTTAGAGCAAGGTAGGAAGATCACCTTATCCAATTTGCATCGATGCGCAACTGTGCTTGCTGTCCATAGGTGTACATTTGTTATTGGGTCAAATGAAGACCCATAAATACCGATTTTGGCCATTATATATTCCCTCCATACTCATTATTCTATTTTTCTCTTGTTGTTACCTTCGCAACGTTTCTTTTATTTCATGAATCCGTTCCATCTTATTATCCCAGCAAGCTTGACTTAAATCGACTGGATACTCTTCTGGATTCATTGTACGTTTATACTCATTCCACAATAATTTTAGATTTTCGTTTGCATAGACTTGTATTTCTTGGATAGTCGGGAGTTCATAAACAACAGAACCACCGACAATCACATCTATATGCAACTCTTTTGCGGTAAAATTAGTTACGAATTTACTAATGTAGGTGTGTACTGGATGAAACATTTTCAAGTGGTCTTCCTCTTGTGGATTTTCATGCGCTAAAGCAATATAGTCTCCTTCGGCATGACCATTGACGTTATTAATAATTCGGTATATTCTTTTACGACCTGGAGTTGTTACTTTTTCTGGATTCGCAGAGATTTTAATGGTATCGACCATTTCTCCATTTTCAGCCTCAATAGAAACTAATTTATATACAGCGCCAAGAGCAGGCTGATCATAAGCAGTGATCAATTTTGTCCCAACACCCCAATTATCAATTCTCGCTCCTTGTGCTTTTAAGTTCATAATCGTGTATTCGTCTAAATCATTAGAAGCGGAAATTTTTGCATTTGTAAAACCAGCTTCATCTAACATTTTTCTAGCTTCTTTTGAAAGGTAAGCCATATCTCCGCTATCTAAACGGATACCTATGAAGTTAATTTTGTCTCCAAATTCCTTTGCAACACGAATAGCATTTGGAACACCCGAACGTAGTGTATCGTATGTGTCTACTAAGAAAATACAATCCTTATGTGCACTTGCATATTTTGTAAATGCTACATATTCATCAAGATAAGCTTGCACCATTGCATGTGCATGTGTTCCAACCACTGGGATACCAAATAATTTTCCTGCTCTCACATTACTGGTTCCGGATAATCCTCCGATATAAGCAGCCCTAGTGCCCCAAATAGCAGCATCGAATTCGTGAGCGCGTCTTGTACCAAACTCCATAGCGGTCCCATCCTCAATGACGTGTTTAATACGTGAAGCTTTTGTTGCAATCAATGTCTGGAAATTCACGATATTTAATAGAGCTGTTTCGATCAATTGAGCTTCTGCTAATGGGGCCTCTATTTGCAGAATTGGTTCATTTGCAAATACCAATTCCCCTTCTTTCATCGAACGAATCGTTCCAGTAAATTTTAGGTTACGAAGGTATTCAAGATATTCCTCTGAATAATGCCCTTCCTCACGAAGATATGCGATATCACTCTCGGAAAACCCAAAGCTCTCAATAAATTCAATAATACGCTGTAGTCCCGCAAACAGTGAATAACCATTTCCAAATGGAAGTTTTCGAAAATACATTTCAAAAACTGCTTTTTTATTGTGAATTCCATCCTTCCAATAAGTCTCCACCATATTAATTTGATAAAGATCTGTGTGTAACATGAAACTATCGTCAGCATAATTCATTTTATTTTCCTCCTTATATCCCTTCAACATTTATATCACTTTTGCTCCAAGTGAATTTTCAAAATGCCCTAATGCCCAATCATGTCCCGCTTGGTTAAAGGAAGCTACTGCTCCTTCATGGATGACGATTTGAAACCCTTTGTTATAAGCGTCTACAGCAGTATGGAGTACACAAATATCTGTACAAACACCGACTAAATGGACCTCTGTAATTCCACGTTCACGTAATTTAATTTCTAAATCTGTTCCGGCAAAAGCCGAATATCTTTTTTTATCCATGAAGTAGACATTATCCTTACCTTCATTTAAATCGTATACATTTTTTAAAGTGCCATATAAATTTCTACCTTTTGTGTCTCTAATATTATGAGGTGGAAATAACTTTGTTTCAGGATGATATTTGTCTCCTTCTTCATGGACATCCACAGCAAACACTGTATAATCTCCGTTAGCGATAAATTCCTCTGTCAATTGAGTAATTTTAAATTCCAGTTTTTGACCAGGTTCCCCACAAGTTAAAGAACCGTTAGTAGCTACAAAATCCTCCGTGTAATCGATGTTAATAAGCGCACGTTTTTGCATCATATCTTCTCCTCCTATTATTCTTTACTTTGTAAATCTTAAATTACAAATTACATATTTTAAAATGATTAGGAAAGAAAACAACTTTCCTAATGATAGATGGACTCAATAATCTCAAAGTCATTAAATGTGTATAATTGTGACGGTCTAAATGAATTTCTATTTGTTTTTTTCGGTATTCCTTCTTCATCCGTTACCTTTTCGATAAAGGGTAGCTTTGGTGCTTTAGTAAAGAATACCGAATCGTTGGAGATTCGAGGATCCTCTCCTACTGTGAGGAGTACCCTTTGTAATTCGGACAAGGTGAATTCTTTCGGTAGAAAATTTTTAGCTACAGTTGATTGGATCATCTCTTTCTTTATAAACTTCAAAGCATCTGTAATAATTTTTCGATGGTCAAAAGCTAAATCCAATTTGAATACTTCCTCAATATCGAATAATTCTACTTCCGCCGCATCGTCATTTGCTTGCCGATGTCCTATGTTTTTTTCTGGAACAATAGCGTAAAAGGCATTTGAAATCATCCAACCACGAGGGTCACGTCCGAACTCGTCATAAACACCAAAATGCTTAATGTGTAAGCCGTCCACATTTGTTTCTTCTTTTAATTCCCTTTTAGCTGCCATGTAAGCCGTTTCTTTTTTTGGTGCATCTACGAAACCACCGGGAAGCGCCCATTTTCCTCCCTCAATATTAGGATTATTTTCGCTATCTTTTTCAGCTCGTTTGATTAACATGATATTAAGTGTCATCTTCGGGGGCGCTTTCTCCAATACTTTTTCAGATACAATTGTAAAAATAGCAATATCCGATGTATAACCATCCGGGGTGCGGTACTTAGAGGAATCATAATTCTTTATAAATTCCTCTTCTGTCTTGTACTCTGTCATAAATGTTCCTCGTTCCTTTTAGTAATTTGTAATTTATGAATTACTTGTTATATGTATAGTATTCCTTCTATACATATTTTGCAACCCTTTTGATTAAATTTTTGAAAAGGCTTTTGGTTTACTCTTCAACCTATATTGTTTTTTCATTAATGACCAAAGTATAACCCCAATTAAATTTGGGAGTGACCAAATTATTCCAATATGAGCCACTCTTTAAAAAATTCCGTATGATCTTCCTGATAGTAATCATTAAAGAATTCTACAAACGTTTCTGTATCCACATATTGATATTTATATTTATTAAAATAAGCTGATAAAAATTTTATTGTTTCTTCATGTCCACCCTGTTCTAGAAAAAAATCTCTCAGGATTGCTGGGATTTTTCCATATAGTATAGGCCCATGCTCTGAACCAAACTCCGTAACTGGAATATTTGCAAACTCTATAACTTTGTTCCTTTCGGCAAAAATATTTATCTCACGAAAGCCTAATTCTTCACCATCCTGACTAGAATCATATTTTAAAGTACGATAGGTTCCTTCCATTAATGCTGTTAAACTCTCATCTAACCATGATTCTTCATAGGGATCACTTGAAACCATGAAATAAAACCATTGATGGGCTATTTCATGAATGAGGACATTCTCATGTCGACCTGGATCAATCCACACTTCTACAATATTCGGGTATTCCATTCCCGAGTTATTCGCAACAACGTCTAACTCTTTAGTCGGATTATCCCCTATATTTTTTTCCATAAACAAAAATACATTTTTAGCGTCTAAAATCATTTGATTTAATACAACGGGTACATCATAAGGATAAAAGTATCTAATCGTTGTATCATTTGCTTTCACTTTTGAACTAATCCACTTTTCTGGATCAAGCAAAGCTATATAAAAATCTTTTATGTTTGTCCCTTCTATCTTTCCGCTCTTTGTAGACTTAGGTGCCCCATCTTCTCCTGAACTGGCAACTAAATATTCTCTTGCTAAGTTATAGGTAATCTCATAATCTCCATACCCTGTATCATAGAATTCACCTTCATGGTAATAATTATGTAAATTCCATTTGTCTGAATACGTTCCTAGCATTGGATACCATAATGCCAAATAGAAGTTATTGTCTATTCTCGATAGCCGTTGCCCATTTATTGGCGGCAGCAATAAGTAGTCAACTATTAAACTTGTTTTTTCCCCTGGTTTAACGTTAGTTGTTGGAGTCACATATAGCATAGTATTTTCTAATGTGTAGGATAATTCTTCACCATCTTTGCCTTTAATAGATGTTATCTCCGCTTCTCCCGGAGTCGACAACATATAGTATTTGTTCTCTACAGTAGTTATATTGGGAATAAAATAAAAACCAACATCCTTCCATACATCATCGGATTCATTGGTAACTTCTATCTCTGCAGTTATATGGAAACGCAAATCTTCCGTCTGTTGGATATCTATTTTATAAGTTCCTCTAGAGCCTGGAAGTGCTGTCTCACTTACCTTGCTCAATTTATTCGTTGATGGTATGTCTAATGCTTTCACTTCTGGTCCTACTTCTGCTATCTTTGATTCTTTCTCTAGCATAAAAAAACCTCCAACCACTAGAAAAATTATAAGCACTCCTATAGAAAAATATACTTTTGTTTTCACTATCTCTCCTCCTTTCTTTCTACATTCTACTTATCACAAATTTCTCCTTTATTTTATAAATAAATTAATATTAGGAAATAAGATATTATGCTACCTCTTTGCTATCATACCTCTCTGGCGCAATAGAAATATGTCGAATAAGGAAACTGTAGAAATAATAGTTCCTATTAACAATTAAGCCGACATGTTTCTTACTCTTCATTTTATATCCCTCCGCTAGTACAGCGAGCATCATTGTCTTCCGCATGAGATCAACCTTTTAATATGTGACAAAAGATTATCCATGTGTTAAATCTTAATATATTGAGTCATAGTGAAAGGAAAACAAATAGTAAGAGAATTGTTAAAAACTCTTCTTTCCCATTCACTTTTGCAGCAAGAAGCAAAGCACGAAGAAATAGCGTGCGCAGTTACCAAGCTATCTATCCCACGATATAAATAGTTCGATATATAAGTAGGTTCGAACCCTCTATATTCAATCTCCGTTCTATTCAATAAAGAAAAGCCCAATTCCTTAAATACGTTAGGAAATCTAGAAACTTCTGCTGCGTTAGAACTATTGTTAGCAATCATCGCTTTAATAAATTGTTGCAAAGGATCATACAAATGATTAGCAATTGAACGTTTCTCGTAATCCCCCTCAAAGACTATAATGCTCCCGTTCTTATTTAATTTACTAGAGGCTTGCATTATAAGCTCCTTATATTCAGGGACATGAGATAAAACAGTATTAAAGAAAACAATATCAAATTTCTTGGAAGAGCCAATATCCTCTAAAGTAGCAGTTGAAAATTCAACAGTACTGCTGAGATTTTTAGCTAGTTTTATAAATGTTTCACAAGGGTCAATAGCTAACATATACTCAGGATTTAATGTTTGAAAAATTATTCTAGAAAGTTCACCTGTGCCACAACCTACATCAAGGATTACTAATTTTTTATCCAAGTTCAGGAAGTTTAATGCTTGGGTATATAAAGTTAAGTATTCTTCATCATTAGATCTCTTACTTAAACTATTTGCTAATGCTAATTGTGTATCTAAAGAGGTCTCCAGTATATTTGAATATGGATCATTCAACTAAATCTTCCTCCTTTATCATTATGTAACTCTGCAGAAAAAATTAAATAACTCATGCATTCTTTCTATTACTTTTATAAGCGTCGATGTTCTTTTCCACCATCTAATATGGAACTTCATATTCACACTGATAAGACCGTCACTACCTTTCTCAAGAAAAGATAGTGACGGTCCTAGTTGAATAGATTTTCTATTCATTTAGCTAATATTAAATTTGATATTTTTTCAGTAAATTTTTAGCGATTACAAGTTTCTGAATTTCACTAGTTCCTTCTCCTATAATCATTAAAGGTGCGTCACGATATAATCGTTCTACAATAAATTTTTTAGAATAGCCGTATCCACCGTGAACACGCATCGCATCCATTGTAACTTTTACACACATTTCACTTGCAAATAGCTTGGCCATACCTGCCTCTAAATCACATCGCTCGCCACGATCTTTCTTTTCCGCGGCTGCAATAACTAAATGTCGAGCAGCTTCAATGCTTGTATACATTTCTGCAAGCATTAATTGAATCGCTTGGTGTTGAGCAATTGGTTTACCAAATGTTCGACGTTGCTGAGCATATTTCACCGCCTCTTCAAATGCCGCTCTCGCTACACCCACAGCCCGGGATGCAACATTAATACGTCCTACTTCTAAGCCTGCCATTACTTGTGTAAAACCTTTACCCTCAATTTCACCAACCAGTTGACTTTTATGTACAACACAGTCTTCAAAAACAAGCTCTGAAGTATCTAGACCTTTATATCCTAGCTTCTCCATTTTCTTTGTAATCGCATACCCTGGATGTCCCTTTTCTACTAAAAATGCACTAATACCTTTAGCACCTGGTATTGCCTTCGGATCTGTTTTAGCCAATACTAATAGCAAATTTCCATACTCAGCATTTGTGATAAATGTTTTCGATCCATTAATAATATAATTATCACCATCTTTTGTTGCGATAGTTTTAATGCTTTGTACATCTGAACCCGCATCTGGTTCACTTAATGCCAATGCTCCCCACAATTCACCTGTTGCCATTTTTGGTAAGTAATATTCTTTTTGTGCTTGCGTAGCATGGTTTCCTAGAACTGTTGCCACTAATGAATGGGTACCTAAAACTCCCGCTGATTTCAAGTTCTACAATCAATTAGGATAAATCCAACTATAATGAGCACAATTATCTTTAGGAGGTGACAATCTAATGGCTAAGAAAAGCAAACCGAACTTTAAAAAGAAAGAACCAAATTCAAGAAATAATGGTCGTGAAGAATTTGCTGAAGAGCTTGTAGCAAATCAACCTAATAAAAAAAATGAACAGCAAAATTACAAAAATAAATAAGAATAATATATCCCCATAACTAGTTTTTTTCTAAAAAATTAAGCTAGATAACTTGCCACTAGCTAAGCTTTGTAATTCACCAAATAATATTAATACCCTTTTAACTAGCTGGGAAGTAAACCTTAAGGAGGTACCAATTTGGCTAATAAATCATCTAATAAAAATAAAGGCGAAGGTCATTTAGCTTGGTGGCAGTTATCACTAATTGGGGTAGGTTGTATCATTGGAACCGGATTCTTTCTAGCGTCCAGTATGGCCATTCAAATGACTGGTCCATCTGTTATCTTAGCTTTTATATTAGCTGCATGTGCTACATACATAGTCTTTGAAGCATTAGCAAAAATGTCAGCAAAAGATCCACAAAAGGGAACGTTTAGAACGTATGCCAAAAAGGCGTATGGTAGATGGGCAGGTTTTAGTAGCGGATGGGTATACTGGTGTTCCGAGATACTAATAATAGGCAGTCAGCTTACTGCGATTTCACTGCTTACAAAGCTCTGGTTTCCAAGTGTCCGTTTATGGATTTTTGCTTTAATCTATGCAATTTTAGGATTGCTTGTACTTTTTATAGGTGCAAAAGCATTTGGGAAAGTAGAAAGTTTTTTTGCGATTATGAAAATCGCCGCAATCTTTATGTTTATCATTATTGCCGTTTTAGCACTAACTGGTGTATTGGATGGCAACCCAAAAGGAGAGATTCCAAAATCATTGGGTGAATTTTTCTCTAAGGGGCTTTTTGGGTTTTGGAGTGCTCTCTTGTTTGCCTTTTTCGCTCATGGAGGTATAGAGGTAATGGGTGTGATGGCTATTCATCTGAAAAAGAAAGAAGATGCACCAAAGTCAGGAAAAGTAATGTTAGCACTACTAGGTTTAATTTACGTAACTTCCCTTACTTTAGCATTATTGCTCATTCCTTATAACGAATTTAAAGATAAGAAGAGTCCGTTTGTAACTGCTTTAGCGGATTTTGATTTGGATTTTTTTCCTCATGTTTTTACTGCTGCTATTATTATTGCAGGTTTTTCAACGATGTCAGCTTCCCTTTTTTCAGTCACTACCATCCTTACGACGTTGTCAGAGGAAGGCGATGCTCCAAAAATATTCAGTAAACAAACGAAAAGAAAGTTTAAAATGCCATTACCTGCAATTGCACTAACTTCATTAGGACTAATAATATCAATCGTTACCTCATTAGTATTACCAAATAAAGTATATGAATATATAACTACAGCCGCTGCGTTACTGCTGCTTTACAACTGGTTTTTTATTTTAACTTTTTATCAAAAATTGGTAAAGGCTACTAAAGCAGATAAAATCAAAAAAGTTATTGGAATGGTTTTAGTAGCTGCTGCAGTAAGTGGGTCCCTGCTACATGCAACAACTCGGCCTGGTTTTTTCATAAGCTTGGGCTTTGTTGCAGTCATTGCAATCGTCATACTAGTATTGCGGAAACGATGGAAAAGCGAAGAGCTCAAAAAAGAGAAGAATACGCCATAATACCAAAATAAATTCCAAATACAATCATGCATAGAGACGAAATGAGCGAAATTATAATTAAGAATTTAGCCGATAAAAACTTTCTTGCACTTTTTGAAAGGAAAGCCATAAATGTATCCCATAAAATAATACCAAATACAATTGATAAGCTAAAAATTATCAGCTGATTCTCTTGAGAGCTATTTGATGTAGCTGCAAGTACCGAACCATATATACCTAACCAGAAAAGAATAGTTAAAGGATTCAAAAGTGAAATCAAAAAACCGGAAATTAAAGCCTGTCTAAGACGGATTCTTTTACCAAACTTCATATCAAGTTTAATTTTATTTAGACTTAGTAAGTTTTCAATACCTGTGTAGGTTAGAACAAAACATCCAAACGACCAAAGAAATATTTTGATATAAGGAGAATCCATGTATTGACCTACTCCAAAATAAACCATAATCATATAGATGATATCCGCAGTCAAAGCTCCAATTCCAAAAATAAGTGCATGAAAAAAACCATTTTTGATTCCAACATCTAATTGTGCAGCGTTAACTGGACCAACTGGTGCAGCTAAAGAAATTCCTAATAATATATACGTAATTATTGAATACATTGTAAGTCCTCCGTCCATAAAGATATCTTTGTATCTTATTCAACGTGAGTGTCTTGTACAACCGAATACTTAAGTAATTTACTTAAAAACTCATTGAATCCCGTAAGAATAAATGAACCCCGAATAGGTGACCTAATTCGGGGTTCGATATTAAATTACTTTTTATTTTGGTTTTTCTTACGTATTTCTTTGTCAGCATGTTTAAATTCTTCTTGATATAAAACTTCCTGTGTTTTTGTCAAACCGTTATTTTTCATTGTTAGTTGCTCATGTGGTGGTTTTCGATCCTTCATATAAAACGCTCCTTTCATTCTTATTCTTTATCAGTTTCTCCTTTGCACCGTTGGATATTCATTTTTTAAAATTTCTAACCAGTGTGCTGCAGTTATTTTAATTTCCCAAATCCTAATTATGTTGTCTATTTTCAGCTAAATTTGAGGTTTCATCGATAAATTTAAAATAAGGAAGAACTATACCTAACAAGGAAACGATACAAATGATAGCTCCTATTAAAAAGTAAAGAGGACGTATCCCCCATTGTTCACTTAAAGTACCTCCAATAAGTACACCTAGCGGCATTGCCCCACGAATGATAAAAAGTCGGACAGATGCTACTTTACCGATCAATTCATTTGGAACAGTTTGTTGAAATATTGTTATGTTATGGACCCCGAAGAAAGCCATCGCAATTCCAGCAACCATCTCGGTTATTATGCCAAAAACAATGCTATGGTTAAAACCTAGTGAAATAAAGGTTAGACCACCAATTACCAATGCTCCCAACATCAAAACCCTACGACTCTTATATGTTATTTTCCCTATCAATAGTGACCCAATTACATAGCCAAGTGGAAAACTAGCCATAAAATAACCGTATTCAGCGTAACTTCCTGATAATTCTTTTGTTATATAAGGTAAGGTAACAACCATAGTCACGCCTACTCCAAACTGGACGAATGCTAGAAAGATTCCTAACCACACAATAAGCCTTTGCTTAAAGAAATAAGATATTCCTTCCAAGAATTGTTCTAACCATGATTTCCGTACACTTAGAGAATTTCTTTTTTCTTGAATAAAAAATAAAAGTGCACCACTTGTTATTAGGAAGCTACATACAAATAGTAAAGTTGGCATAATGCCAATATACTCAATGACGATTCCTCCCAAAATAGGTGCTAGAAAAGTCATTAATCGTACTGTTCCATCTATATATGCATTCGCTTCTGCTAATTGTTCTTTAGATACAATTGTTGGTGTGATTGCTTGGTTTGCTGGTGTATAAACAGGGGTGATTAACCCTACTACAATTTGGACCGAATAAATATGCCATGCTTCTAAATTCCCAATCGCCAATGAACCAAGTGGTATAAGGAAAATTAACCCTCTTGTCCACTGTGAAAATACCATAATCCACTTTCTGCTCCATCGATCAATAAATGGACCAATAAATAATTGCAAAATAAGAGATGGTATAAAATATAATAACCACATGCTACCTAATGCCATCGTAGAATTGGTCAGTTGATAAATAAGAATTGAATTGCAAAAAGTACCAAATGCCCCGCCTAATTCAGAAATGACATTCCCTAGCCATACGATTAAAAAGGGACGGTTTTTCCATAAATTATGGCTTCTACGCCTACTCATTGAATTAGATAAAATTCCAATTCTTTTGATAGCATTTCGAGTGATTTTCTTTTTAGGGAATACTTTGCTTCGATAATCTCTACTAACTTAGCTGCTCTTAATATTTTTAGATGATGATGGATAGTTGATTTTCCCATATTTAATTGCTCCGTAATGTCCTGTAACGTAAGATCTTGTTCGAAAAGTAATTTAACAATTCGAAGACGCCCCTCATCCCCCAATGCTTTATGCTTTAATACTAAAAAATTATTTGGGGTATAGCGGTCATTTGGTATAATGCTTTCATTTGCAATAGGATAGTAAAATACTTTTGTATTTTCTAAATCCGCTTCAATATTCCAAGGTCGATAGATGTATTGTGGGATTAATAATACTTGGGAGACATTAAGTTCAGGCGAATATGTGATGCCTCCCGTCGTCCATTCTACAAGTTCTTCCGCCGACATTTTATCTTTCATCTCTCTCTTCATTTTATAATCTGTTTGCAAAATGGCATGAAGTTGTTCCTCTTCCTTCCTAACAGCTGCCTCATACCATCCGGTCATCACATTAATAAGATGTTCTTTTAAACGCTTGCCATTAGCATGACATATGAATTCAATATAACGAGGGAAAAAAGAGTTTTCTTTGGTAATTTCCATCATTTCCTTCATAGCCAACTGTTCACCAAATGATGCATTTCTTCTTAATTGTTGATAATTATTTCCGATAAACGGCAAACAAATAAAAGTAAGATCTGGCATGGAAAGTTCCTGAATATAATGAGTGAATTCTGTAAGATCAGTAAAATCACGTTGATGTAGTAACTGAAGTAAGGCTTTCCAAGTGTTTTTGTTTTCTACAAAATCCAATTCTACTAATAATTTCACAGGTAAAGATTCTTTTATTTCTTTCCAATGTTCTACCGGTTTTTCTAGTGTTTTAATAAGTGGCGTATTCGTAATTGCCGCTATTCCTAATGCACATTCCCATAAAACAGAGTATTTCAATTGAACTTTATACGTTTCTTTTTTCCTACTTGTAAGATTCAAGACCTCCATTAAAGCACCCCTTTTGAGTTTCATATATTTTGAATATACCATTCAAGATATATAGAATCAATAGAAGTTTCATTTTTCTGACAACATTAACACTAATCATCTCATATCTCTAAGCAGTCTTTCGGTATCCAACCAACTTCGCCATTTTCTCTCTTCACTAATATATATCCATCACATTTCTGATCAACCAACCATATTTTTTCGCCTTTTGTGACCGATAGAATAGTGGTACTCAGGTCCGTTTTAGAACTCACCGATTCATTATCAATAAGTAAATATTCATTTTTTATCCATTGTTTTATACCGAGATTCGTATTTTCACACAGAGTAAAGTATTCCTCTTGGCGTATCACTTGTAGGTCATAATTTGGATATGTAATGGTGCCTACTCTATTCGTCGAATCGTTGTATTCTTTTTTCACAATCAGTTCGTTTGTTAATTCATCAACATATGTATATGTATACTCTCCATTTTGGATAATGAGTGCATTAAGTTGTCCATCTTTCTTTATCTGATTTCCACCATCCAGCGCAATAACTTTTTTATCTGTGTCAATAATCGGATTATGCGAACTAACCTGACTTGCACGATAGTTAACGACAGGCCAATGACCTACAATAACCATTTTCTCGGCTAGATGCTCTTGTTTATAAAATTCTTGCGTGCATAAAGCGACCTCTTCTGTTGTCTCTTTCCAATTTTCCTTGTTTTCAATACCTGCATGAATGATTATAAAATCATCCGTTTCAAAAGCAATCGGTAATGATTCTATCCAATCTATTTCTTCTCGAAAATATTGAAGATAATAATGACCAAGTTCTTCTAGCTTCGGAAATTCTTTTAATGTTTTATTATGTTTTGCTAGCATTTCATTTAATACTGAATTCTTTTGTCTAGTCATGTATGGAATGATTCCATCACTTTTGTTGAAAATAGAACGATGGACCACATCACAATTTCCTTTTGTTACATAAACCTTATTGGAATGTTCACATAAAGCTCTTACAAATTCTATTACTGCTAAACTATTTGGACCTTTTTCGCATAGATCTCCATTTATAAATAAATAGTCATCTTCTGTATAATCTACTTTTTGTAGTAGTTTTTTGAATAGCATTAGATTGGCATGTATATCTGATATGACTATTGCACGTTTTGTGTTGTCTAATTGTAGTTTTCTTACATCTATGATAATTCCCACTCCCAAAATCGAACTTTTAGGAATATTATATCAAAAGTAAGATTCTTAATTATACTTAATTTTTTCGAAATCCTTTGGACATATTTTTGAGGTTATTCCAAGTAAACCGTTCATTTCTCTCACTAAACTATCTATAAGACTAAATTTCTTCCTAAAAACAACAAAAAAACTGCAGACAGCTCAATACAATCGGAGTGTCTACAGTCTGTTATTAGGTTAAGCGGTTTTCAGCTTCTTCAATTTGAATGATAACTTGTTCAAATCCGGTTCCACCAAGGGAGTTTCTTCTTTTCACAGCAGCAAGTGGTGATAATACGTCATAAATATCCGATTCTATCAAGCCGCTTGCTTCTTGAAGATCATCTAGGGGAAGATCTAATAGGAAATAGCCACGTTGAATACATAAGAACACTAATTTGCCAGTTACTTCATGTGCTTCACGGAAAGGAAGCCCTTTAGCAGCAAGATAATCAGCGAGTTCGGTCGCATTGGAAAAGTCTTTGTGCACAGTATCGTGTAGACGTTGTGTATGAACAGTCATTGTGCGAACCATGCCTTCAAATATTTTCAACGAGCCGACAATCGTATGTACGGTATCGAACATGCCCTCTTTGTCTTCTTGCATATCTTTGTTGTAAGCTAGCGGCAGTCCTTTGATTACCGTGAGCAAGCCCATTAGGTTCCCATAAACACGACCAGTTTTTCCACGGATTAACTCGGCCATATCTGGGTTTTTCTTTTGTGGCATAATACTTGAACCTGTAGAGAAAGAATCATCTAATTCAATAAAGTTAAATTCGGCGCTGGACCATAGAATGATTTCTTCCGCAAATCGCGATAGATGTGCCATAAGTAGCGAAGAGTTACTTAAAAATTCAACGATGAAGTCACGATCACTGACCGCATCCATGCTGTTTGCATAAACATTTGCAAACCCCAAATACTCCGCAGATAGTTTGCGATCAATCGGAAATGTTGTCCCTGCAAGGGCGCCTGCTCCAAGTGGAGAGATATCGATACGTTTTAGCGAATCGTTAAAACGATCCTTGTCTCTGTCAAGCATCCAAAAATAAGCCATTAAATGATGTGCAAACGATATTGGTTGAGCCCGTTGTAAATGTGTATAGCCCGGGGCAAGTGTTTCTACATGTGTTTTAGCTTGTGCAACTAATGTTTTTTGGAAAAGTTCAATTAACTCGATGATTTCTCCTACTCTATTTTTCAAGAAAAGGTGCATGTCGGTTGCAACTTGGTCATTTCTGCTACGACCCGTGTGCAGCTTACCGCCAACTGGACCGATTAAATCAATGAGCATTTTTTCTAAGTTTAAATGAATATCTTCATTTGCAACTAAAAATTCTAAAGCATTGTCTGCAGAAAGCTTTTTTAGTTGCTCCAGACCATTTAGAATTTGTTGTACGTCTTCTTGAGGCAAAATATTACATGCCCCAAGCATTTTAACGTGTGCAACGCTCCCTTCTAAATCCTCCATCACTAATGTTTGGTCGAAACCAATGGAAGCACCAAATTCATCTACCCATTGTTCGGCAGATTTCTGAAATCTTCCTCCCCAAAGTTTGGTCATGCTTTCACCTTCTCTGCTCCCTTGTTCACCATTGCGTGAACTTTTGTTGGCAGACCCCATAGCTCAATAAAACCAACCGCCGATGCATGATTGAACTCGTCTTCTGCTGTATACGTAGCAAGTTTTTCGTTATATAAAGAGTTTGGAGATTTACGTCCCTCAACAATTGCATGCCCTTTAAATAATTTCACACGAACCGTTCCATTTACATATACTTGTGTTTCTTTTAGGAATGCTTCTAAAGCAGTTCTTAGTGGAGAGAACCAAAGTCCTTCGTAAATAAGCTCCGTCAATTTTTTCTCCATTACTGGTTTAAAGTGCGCCAATTCTTTTACTAATGTAATATCTTCTAATTCTTTATGTGCAAGTAATAGTGTATGAGCACCTGGGATTTCGTAAACTTCACGAGACTTAATCCCAACTAGACGGTTTTCTACGTGATCGATACGTCCAATACCATGTTTACCAGCTAATTCATTTAATTTCAAAATTAGTTCATATAGTTTATATTCCACACCATCCAATGCGACTGGCACACCATTTTGGAACTCGATTTCTATTATGTCGGGAACGTCGGGAGCGTCCTCAAGTGCAACCGTCAAATCATAGGCATCTGCTGGTGGCGCTGCCCATGGATCTTCTAAAATACCACATTCATTCGCACGCCCCCAAAGGTTTTGGTCAATTGAGAATGGGCTATCTAAGTTGATGGGAATTGGAATATTCTTTTCTTTTGCATATGCAATTTCTTCTTCACGGCTCCAGCTCCACTCACGAACCGGTGCAATAACTTCTAAATCTGGATTCAATGCTTTAATGGAAACTTCGAAACGAACTTGGTCATTGCCTTTACCCGTACAGCCATGGGCAACAGCAGTTGCTCCCGTTTGTTCAGCTATTTCCACTAATTTTTTAGAGATTAACGGACGTGATAATGCAGAAACAAGTGGATATTTGTTTTCATACCATGTATGTGCTTGCAATGAAATCAATGCATATTCGTTAGCAAATTCTTCTCTTGCATCGATCATATAACTTTCTATCGCACCAACTTCAAGGGCTTTGTTTTTGACGAACTGAAGATCTTTTCCTTCACCAACGTCTAGACATACTGCTACAACGTCATACCCTTCGTCTTTTAACCATGTAATGGCAACGGAAGTATCTAATCCACCTGAATATGCTAAAACTACTTTTTTATTCATTCTCAATTCCTCCTATGTATGTTTATACATTAATTTAGTATTAATATACATAATGTATCATTCCTTATGTATAAATACAACAAAAACTTCATGATTATAAGTGACATTTTCAATTGACAGACAGATTAATTGCTTCCCATAAATGAAACAAAGATAATAGAAGAAAGGAGTGAGTCAAAATGAGTCATTTATTTTCACCTATTAATCTAAAAGGGTTGACATTGAAAAATCGAGTTGTTATGCCCCCTATGTGCCAATATTCAGTGGAAGCAAAAGATGGTACCCCAAATGATTGGCATTTCGTCCATTACGTTTCTAGAGCTATCGGTGGCTCAGGTCTTGTCATTGTGGAAATGACAGACGTGGAACCAGATGGACGAATTACAGATTACGATTTAGGCTTATGGTCTGATGAGCAAATCCCAGCATATAAAAGAATCGTCAAGGAAGTACAGAAATATGGGGCTAAAATCGGTATACAAATTGCGCATGCCGGAAGAAAAGCTGAGGATGCAAACCCACCAGTTGGAGCATCTGATATTCCGGTTGCAGAAAAATGGAAGAAGCCGAGAATCCTTTCAACCGATGAAGTGAAGGAAATGGTTATGAAGTATAAAGAAGCTGCAAGACGTGCTGTTGCAGCTGGATTCGATACCATTGAACTCCACGGAGCACATGGCTATTTAATACATCAATTCCATTCGCCAGCGATTAATAATCGAACCGATGAATATGGAAAAGATTTATCTAAATTTGGAGTAGAAATCATCCAAGCTGTTCGTAGCGTCATGCCAGCAGAAATGCCGCTTCTTTTCCGTATCTCGGCCATCGAGTATATGGACGATGGATACAACTTGGAGCATTCTATAGAAATTGCCCAAAAATATAAAGAAGCCGGCGTAGATGTTTTTCATGTATCAAGTGGTGGGGAAGCACCTCCCGGAAAAGTAAAACCATCGAATACGCCTGGCTACCAGGTTCCATTTGCCCAAGCATTTAAGAAATCTTTAGATGTGCCTGTAATAGCAGTGGGAATATTGGAGGATCCTCATCTTGCTGAACAGGCAATTGAAAGTGGAGACACTGACCTTGTAGCTGTAGGTCGTGGTATGCTGAAAGATCCGTATTGGACACTCCATGCGGAAGAAACACTTACAGGAAAAACGGTACCACCAGAACAGTATAAAAGAGGATTTTAGTATTCATACCAATTAATCATTTCTAAAGAACAAGTAAACCTCCCTAAAAATTCTTAGGAAGGTTTACTTGGTTTTGTGTTTTAATCAGGAAGAAATAGTGAGGTCAATACCTTAATAACATCCTCAGTGTCATAAAGATCTTTTATATTTTATATAGGGGATTAAAACTATTACGGAAATAATTAATAGAGTAAATAAAGCAGCCCCTATTCTGTTCCGCCCCTCCGCCTCACCAAATAAGAAAAATAATACATTTGCAAATGTAGGCATACCAAGCCATTCAAGGAATGGTATCACAATAAAAATACCGATTAGAAATGCAAAAATAAATACAGGAGGTAACCTTTTCTTCACCATACTATTTTTCCCCTTTCTTAAAACTGAAATACTAGTATTACTGCAAAACCAACTCTTAGTGAACTAGCCAGCTATAGTATAATACTGACTACTGCTTTAGAAATATGAATAGCAAGATAAACATTAATGCAAAACCACCTACGAAAATGTTACGATACATTTTCGTAGGTGGTTTATATTGTCTTTCTAATTTGAATTAGTACAAGTCTTAAACCATAATTTTAGGTTTTCTCTGTTTCAAATAAGGTTCAGTACATTCAATTTCAGCCCCTGTTTCAATATCAATAAATGTACTTGTCTCATTAAACCAACAATCTGGTGCTTTATGCCCCCAAAATGTTTGACGTAGTGGATCGTTTAAATCCCATTTTTTCGGCTTTAAATCCGGATCACTTGTTAAATAGTCGCCCGTGTAAAGCTCTATTCGATGACCATCCGGATCTCTTAAGTAAAGAAAGAAAGCGTTGGATAGTCCATGACGGCCTGGCCCTCGTTCAATGGAGTCCGCATATCCCATACTTGCCAATACATCGCAACAATCAAGTACACTGAGTCGATCTGATAATGTATAAGCAAAATGATGTAAAGTTGGTCCTGGTCCACTCATGAATGCTTGGTCATGAACAGTCGGCTTTCGATAAAGCCAAGTTGCCCACAAATCCCCATCTTCTGTTTCTGTATATTCAGAACACGAGAAACCTAAGTGTTTCACAAAGAAGTCATATGCTTTTTGTACATCAGGTACGGAGCAATTCACATGATCGATTCGCTGAATTTTCGCTCCGGTATAAAGATCATAGCGCTGTAACATCCGATCCACTATAGTCATTTCTGCGAAAAATTCTAAAGGAATGCCCGAAATATCATGGACACGTAGTGTTCTCCCCATTGCATATTGCTGTCCTTTAGGCACCCACTTTGTTTTTAAACCAATAGAAATGAAAAGCTTTTCAAGCTCATCTAGATCCTCTTCTTTTTGAACTTTATAACTAAGTACTTCGACGACTGCTTTATTAGCTTTTTTCAAAAGTAAGCTATGATGGGAATGTTCCTCTAAACCTCTTAAATAGATATGATTTTCATCGCTTTCTGTTTCAATCATACCTAATCCATCCACATAGAATTTTCTGGATGCTTGTAAATCTAATACATGAAGAACAGTCCTCGCGATTCGAATGATGGAGAAATCCATTGTGTTCACCATACTTTCCTTTACTTTTTCCCGAACTGCTGAATGTGATGATCAGCAATTGAAACGTGAATAATTTTCTGCTCCGTATAAAAATCAAAACCGTAATGTCCACCCTCACGTCCGATTCCTGAGGATTTTGAGCCACCAAAAGGAGTTCTTAAATCTCGAACATTCTGCGCATTCACCCAAAGCATTCCTGCTTCCACTTTATGCGCAACTCGGTGGCCACGCTTTATATCATTTGTCCAAACATAGCCAGCTAGTCCATAATCTATATCGTTAGCAAGTTTAATCGCTTCTTCCTCGTCTTTAAATGTTAAAACGGTTAGTATTGGACCGAAAATTTCTTCTTGGGCAACGCGCATATTGTTTTCTGCGTTTAGAATAAGCGTCGGGGCTACAAAATTCCCTCTCGCAAACTCCATCGGGATATCTCCCCCAATAACTTCCGTACCTTCAGCTTTGGCAATTTCCAGATAGCTTTTTACTTTAGTAAAATGTCCTTTATCAATAAGTGGACCCACTTCTGTTCCAGCGTCTAGCGGGTCTCCAACTTTAATATTTGCGACACGCATCTTTAAAGCATCAATAAATTTATCTTTAATTCCTTCTTGTAAAAACAAACGTGAGTTAGCCGTGCATCGTTCCCCATTAAAAGAAAAAATTCCCCAAATACATGCATCTAGTGCACGCTCAAAATCTGCATCTTCAAAAACGATAATCGGCGACTTTCCCCCAAGCTCCATTGAACAGCTTTTCAATGTATCCGCACTATTTTTTATGATCGTAGAACCCGTCTTTGTTTCTCCTGTGAACGATATTAGCTGAACATCTGGGTGTTTAACAAGGGCATCCCCTGCTATTTCGCCATAGCCATGGACAACATTAAACACACCTTTTGGCAGGCCTGCTTGATGAATTATTTCAGCTAGTAAATTTGCTGAAAGGGGAGAAAGCTCTGCAGGTTTTAAAACAACTGTATTGCCAGTCGCAAGCGCAGGTGCTACTTTCCATGTCTCTAACATAAAAGGTGCATTCCATGGGGTGATTAGACCTGCTACACCAACAGGAGTACGGATTGTATAGTTGATAAACTCGTCATCTACTTGATAGGCATCACCCACTAGACGATTTTCTACCATGCCTGCATAAAAACGAAAGTTTTCTGAAGCACGGCTTACCATCTTTCTAGTTTGGCTAATCGGAAGGCCTGTATCAAGCGCCTCTAAGTATGCAATTTTCTCCACTTGTTCATCAATTATATCTGCGATGCGATAAATATATTCCATTCTTTTATTAAGCTTCATTGATTTCCAAGGACCGTGATTGAAAGCTTCTCTTGCAGCAGCTACTGCTAGATTTATATCCTCCACTTGCCCTTCCGCAACTTGGTTAATTAGTTCATTTGTAAATGGATTTATATTTTTAATCGTTTTGTCACTTACAGACGATTTAAATTCGCCATTTATATAAAGTAATATATCCTTTTGGGTTTCATGCTTTAAAGAAACCAATTCTTTGGAAGATACCATATCTATCACCTATTTTCTCATAAAATTTGTCTTTACTTTATAATTGCTTCTTCCTTTGACAAAATAGCGAGATCAATAAGTGTTTCTTTAACTTCGTCTTGTATTTTGGAAGAAGGTAATCCTAAAGGTAATCGTAGCTTAGGCGTTATTTTCCCCATCATACCAAGTGCTGCTTTAACAGGGGAGGGATTCGTATCTTTGAATAGAACATCATTTAACGGCATTAACTCAAAATGAAGATTTTGCGCTTTGACAATATCTCCCGCTTCCCATGCATTATACAATTCAGCTACTTTCTTTGGTTCTACATTTGCCGTTGCACTTATAAATCCAGCACCACCAATTGCAAGCATCGGATAGCAGAGTAGTTCAATTCCAGAGAACAGCAGAAAATCTCTTCCACAATTCAAAAGTACACGATTTACATGTTCAAAATCTTTATTCGCTTCTTTTACTCCAATAATATTTGGACAGTCTTCCACTAAACGTTTCATCGTGGAAACTTCCATATTGACAGCAGAGCGCCCGGGTATATTATAAATAATGATTGGGATTACTACAGAATCTGCTACTGTTTTAAAATGCTCATAAAGCGCTTCTTGATTTGGTCGATTATAATATGGCACGATAACCATTGCGGCATCTGCACCAATTACTTCTGCGTACTTCGTAAGCTCCATTGTTTCATCGTGATTTGTTGAACCTGTACCAGGTGCAAAAAACACGCGTCCATCAATGGTCTCTTTCGCAAGGGACATAACTCTCTTTCTTTCTTCCATTGTTAAGGAACTTGGTTCTCCGCTCGTCCCAGTAACAGAAATCCCATGACTCCCACTTTCAATCTGCCAATTGATCAATTCGATAAATGCTTTTTCGTCAATCATGCCATTTTCCGTGAAAGGCGTTACTACTGGACAAATAGAGCCTCTTAACTTCTTTTTTGCTTCTTCATATGCCATATGAATCTACCCCTTTAGTATCCAACTTTTTAACTTTCTTTTTCCGATAGCTCCCTATACTTCCCTTGGCTAAATAATAAAGGATCTTTTGGTTCTAGCTTCACTCCCGTAACTAGACCGATAAAAATTGTATGATCACCGACTACATATTGGCTATGCAATTCACATGTGATAACAGCCAAAGACTGTTCTAAAATTGGCAACCCTTTATAAGTAGAAAAGAGAATACTAGCTTCAGTATCCAACTGACCCGAAAATTGCTTCGATACATTTTGTTGATTAGACGATAGAATATTAATCGCAAATTGTTTAGATTTATTTATGTGCTGTAGCATGTTTGCCTTTTCTCCTATACTAATCGCAACAAGCTTTGGTTTTAAAGAAACGGACATAAAAGCATTGGCAGTCATACCATACACTGCTTCATCTACTTTAGTTGTAATTACTGTCACGCCTGTTGCAAAACTACCCATTACATCCCGGTAGATTCGCTCGTCAATTTCCCGGTCTGGTTGCCGTATCATTCATTCTCCTCCTTGCTTTCGAAAATATGTTAAACTATGCCTGCTTCTTTTTTTGTTTTATTTAAAAAGTTTGTGACCATGTCTTTATATGGCTGTTTATCAAATCCATCATAATAGGCATTTGACATTCTCACCGGATCTCCAAAGAAATAATACTCATAGAGTGCTTGTCGATTACCAAATGCACTTATGGAAATGTCCCATGCCAAGCGAAATAGCTGAACTCTCTCTTCCCCGTTTATATTTGCACCTTGCGTATAACGATGCACTAATGGACCTACGTCTGTGTTACTAAAGTCCGCTTCGGTTGGAAGAGCCATCAATCCAGAAGCTCCCAGTATTTTAATAATTTCATTCATGCGTTGGTACATTTTGGGGAACCAATTGCGAGCCGCATTTAATGGTTCAAAGTCCGGCGTCATATTACCATATTGATCAATTTGGGCATTATGCTCCGATTTGTATAAATGGGAACGCATTACTTCTAATATCACCATGATCTCACTTGCTTTTTCCTTCACATGCATAAATTGATCTATACCGATTGCTTCCATCATGCTGATAACTACGCCTAAAATGAACTCCGTTTTTACAATGTTTTTGCAAATGACTTGATGGGTCATATGGATAACTGCATTTGTCTCTGCATACGTTCGGTTACATATATCGGTGCTTTCACTAACGAAAACTCTTTCCCAAGGTACGAGCACATCTTCAAAAGAGATGATTGCATCACTTTCATCAAATCTAGCCCCGAGTGGGTGATCCCATTTGCTTTTTCCATAATCGAATGATTCACGAGATAGGAATTTTAACCCCGGTGTATTATTTGGAATAGCAAACGCAAATGCAAAAGGATCATCTATAGTTCCAGGAGTCCTATTTATAGTAGAAGGAAAAACTACGAGTTCATCCGTAATACCCCCTAATGTGGCCAAAAGGCGACAACCATTAACAATAATTCCATCGGACGTTTTTTTCGTAATGCGAGCAGAGAGAAAAGGATCTTTTTGTTCTGATTGCGTAAGTTTTGATCGATTGACTTGTGGGTGTATTAAAGTATGCGTTAAACTGATATCGTTTTCTCGAGCATATTCATAGTAGTTCGCCGCATTTTTAGCAAATTGAGCACTACCTCCACCTGCTTGTGCAAAAAATTGGTTAGCGGTACCAAATGCCATAATACTTGTGTTTAAATAATCCGGGGAACGTCCCATCATCCCCCCTGAGAATGTTGCCCATTCGCTATGCATTTCGCGTCTTTTAAATAAGTCTTCTTTCGTTTTAGGTGCAATAAAAGAAAGCCCCACTTTTTTTCCCGAAGTGGGAGAGGTATACAGCATTTTTTCCGGTTTTTCGTGTTGAAGATCGTACAGACCAGCAACACTTTCTACTACATTTTTAAATGCTGGATGTGTTGTAACATCATCGACTTTCTTTCCGTGTATCCATACTTCTGTTTTACGTTTTTTTATACCTTCTATATATTCCTGTCCAGTTCGTGCTCCCATTTCTTTTCCCTCCTCATTTCGTTTAAGGGTTTCTATTAAAGTAAATAAAATATTCAGAATTATTAATGCGAATTTATCTAATTGTAGTTTTTATCGGACTTTAAATCTTGAATGAATATTATTAAGTTTATACGTACCGGCCTCACTAAACTCCACTAGTTCCAATGATAATGCTAAATAACGCTTTTCCATTAATTCCGAGAAATGATTCTTTATTACTGTGAATAACATCTGACAAATTTCTCTCTTTGTTTCTTCGGAACGGCCAGCGCCAATTTTCAATACTGCATGGACAAAAGCATCATTCTCTGCTCCATCTGCCACTCGATAATCTTTTAATTCAATTGCCCTCGAACGAATACCCCCTATCGGAAAAATAGTATCATTTTCCATAAGAATTGTATGAATGTTTTCTAATAGTTTAGGAATATTCGATTCATCTTTAATATTATCAGTGTATTCTACAATAAAATGTGGCAAACCAATCCCTCCCTTTCTATCGATTTAAGAAGGACTCATCACCGATAATCGTATTTGTCAGTCGTCCTATTCCTTCTATTTCCGTGACAACAACATCCCCAACGACTGTATCAACTGATCCTTTAGGAGTACCGGTTAGTATGACATCATTTTCACTTAACGTCATAAAACTGCTTAAATATTCAATAATAGAAGGGATATCAAAAATCATATTTGCTGTAGACCCTTCTTGAACAAGCACACCATTAATATGTGTAGTCAATTTTAAATTCATTGGATTTAACACATCAGCTGCATCAACAATCCATGGACCGAATGGTGTACAAGTATCACGATTTTTTACTCGTAAGTTAGGGCGATAATAATTTTCTAAGTAATCCCTTATTGCATAGTCGTTTGCGACACTATATCCCTTAATATATTGATAAGCGTCTTCTTTTTTTATATTCCTACCGGATTGCCCTATAATTACAGCCAATTCACATTCATAATGCATATAAGTTACATCACCGGGACGACGAGTATAAGCTAAGTGTCCTATAAACGTATTAGGTCCTTTTAAAAAGATAAGAGGTTCGGACGGGGCATCAAATGCCAATTCTGCTGCATGGTCCGCATAGTTAAGTCCTAATGCAAACACCGTACGCGGCTCTATTGGCGGTAGCCAAATTACGTTTTGTTCTTCCACTATGCGACCATCATCTAAAAGGAGTTCGCCTTCACGTTCAATTACTTCATGGATTGACCCACCATATGCTATTCGAGCTTTTTTCATATCGCCAACCACCGTACTCTCTCTTTTTCCTCCATAACAACATTTTCCAAGATGCCAATACCTGCAATTTCAATCCTGACTTTATCCCCTACCTCTACTAGGGGGGCATTTTCAGGTGTTCCAACAAGTAAAACATCTCCAGGATATAATGTCATAAATTCGGTTACATCAGCCAATAACCGGGAAATCGGTCGTATCAAATTAGCAGTTGAATTTTCCTGCTGGAGTTTATCGTTGATGAATACTCGGATAGCTAAATCATCTGGGTTAACCACTTCATGGCGATCAATTATCCAAGGACCGATAGGACAAAATCCATCCCTTGCATAATAGGGAACCGCTGGACGATAAACACTGTCATGTGGTATGCATACATCGTTTACAATTATATAGCCCGCAATATAGTTCAGAGCGTTTGCTTCGTTCACAGCGATCGCTTTCTTAGCAATGACTATTCCAAGAGCGGCTCCCACTACTAGTTTCGTTATACCCACTGGCATAGGAATTGCCGCTCTATGACAATTGAACGTATTTGCTGGTTTTATATAAAGGATAGGGGCGATAGGCGGCGAATTATACGGTGTATTATTTACTGTATCTCCTAATTCTGCAAGCGCCCCTTTATAATTCAACAATGTACTATAAACTGTACCTTTGATGGGAATATCGAATTGTATTTCACTGACCTTTACTTCATTACAACTTATCTCAGCAGTATTCGTTTCAAAATTCACATTGGCCGCTACTAATTCACGTTCTCCCAACACCTTCATCTCTACCTTAGTAATAAGCCTCACTCCTTCAGATTGACAATAGTGCTTTATCACTTGTTAGTTTCTCGCCACGAATACGTTGGAATTCATCCATTAGTTTAGGGATTGTTAACTTTTTCTTTTCCTCTGCTTCTATTTCTAGAATGATTTGTCCTTTATCCATCATAATCAGCCTATTCCCTAGGTCTAATGCTTGTTGCATATTATGTGTGATCATGAGTGTTGTGAGCTTATCTTTGTCGACCAATTGCTTTGTTAAGTTTGTAATTAGTTCTGCACGTGACGGGTCTAAAGCAGCTGTATGTTCATCCAAAAGCAAAATAGAAGGTTGGGTAAAAGTTGCCATCAATAATGAGAGCGCTTGTCTTTCTCCACCAGATAACATTCCCACTTTCGCATTCAATCTATTTTCAAGATTTAAGTGAAGCGTTTCAAGTGATGATCGGAACAACTCCCGACGTTTTTTGTCTACTCCTTTTATTAATCTGCGTTTTTTGTTTCGGGAATAAGCCATCGCCAAGTTTTCTTCAATAGTCATGGTCGGTGCAGTTCCTGCCATTGGATCTTGAAATACCCTTCCAATCATTTGGGAACGTTTATATTCCGGGACTTTTGTTACATCTTTATCGGCAATCTCAATTACACCAAAGTCAGGAGAAAGAGCACCAGAAATCATATTCAACATTGTTGATTTTCCAGCTCCATTGCTTCCGATCACAGTCATAAAGTCGCCTGGATTTAGTTGCAGATTAATTTGGTCTAAAGCAATTTTTTCGTCCGGTGTTGCTTCGTTAAATAATTTATTAATCTGGCTGAGCTTTAGCAATGACCTTCTCCTCCTTCCTTTGCAAATGTTCGTATGCTAATCGTTCTGTTAGCCGCTTAGCTTTTCTATTCTTTTCACGTTTCTTTTCAAAGTATTGAGGCAAAACTAAAGCACAAATAACGATTACAGCGGTAATTAGTTTCATATCTCCCGTGTCTAAAAAGTCCACTCTAAGTGCAAGGCCAAGTACAATCCTATAAATAATAGCTCCTGCAATTACCGCAAAAGTCGTACGCAATATTGTTTTCGTACCGAATATTGCCTCACCAATAATGACGGAAGCAAGACCGATAATAATCATTCCAATTCCCATTCCTATATCAGAAAACTTTGCGTACTGCGCGATCAAAGCTCCCGAAAAGGCAACAAGTGCATTAGAAAAACCTAGACCAACAATAACGAGTGTGTCCGTATTGGCCGATAAACTTCGTATCATTTTCTTGTTATCACCAGTAGCTCGTATTGCAAGGCCTACTTCAGTTTTCAAAAACCAATCTACGATAAACTTGATGAGTAAAACAATAATTATCACAAGGAACAATATACCCCATGTTGAGGGCAAATATTGAACCCCCAACATGCTAAAAAAGTTATTAATAACAGTATCAATACCTAAATGGCTCCAAAAAGAATGGAACTGGGCGAATAGTGTGTCAGCATTTAGTAAAGGTATATTGGGACGACCAATCGAATTAGGTGAGGTCAATCCCATTATTCGTAAATTAATAGAGTAAAGAGCAATCATCATTAAAATCCCAGATAAAAGTGCGTTGATTTTCCCTTTTGTATGAAGAAAACCAGTTATGCATCCAGCAAGAAACCCGCAAACTATAGCTATTGCTGTAGCAAGTGCTGGATGATAACCAAGAATTATCATTGTGGCAGCAACTCCAGCACCTGTTACAAAGCTTCCATCAACCGTTAGATCCGGAAAATCTAACACACGGAATGATAAATACACACCAAGTGCCATAATCGCATAGATGATTCCTTGCTCCACAGAGCCAAATACTGCTGCAAACATGTAGAATCACCTCCTATTTATTCGCTAAATTCCGCTTTCCACTCATCTTTGATGTCGAGCCCCAATACCGAAGCAGTTTCTTTATTCATAATAAGTTTTAACTTTTGAGGAATTTGAACAGGTAAGTCCGCTGGTTTGCTTTCCCCTTTTAATATTTTGACCGCCATTTGGCCTGCCTCGTACCCGATATCAAAGTATTCAAAGCCATATGCTGCTAAGCCACCACGCTTTACAGAGTCGAATTCGCCTACCATTACTGGGATTTTATTGTCATTTGCAACGGATACTACAGATTCAAGTGCGGAAACTACTGTATTGTCCGTAATAATGTACATAGAATCTACTTTTCCAAGCAATGATTCCGTCGCTTGTTTCACATCTGCTGAGGTAGCAACAGACGCTTCCACAACGGACATATCCATGTCTTTTAACATTTCTTTTACGGCATCTACTTGAGCTCGTGAATTTTGTTCTCCAGAGTTAAACACCATACCAACTTTTTTAGCAGCCAATTCTTCTTTTAAAAATTTCATCGTATTAGAGATTGCATCTGGATGTGCATCAATTGTACCTGTTACATTCCCTCCAGGTTTTTCCATAGAATCAACTAGTTCTGCTCCAACTGCATCTGTTACAGAGGTGAATATAATCGGAATTTCTGTTGTAGCACTAGCTACTGCTTGAGCACTAGGAGTAGAGTTAGCGAAAATGAGATCCACTTTTTCACTAACAAGATTTGTCGCTATTGTTGTATTAGCACTATTATCACCTTGCGCATTTTGCTCTACATATTCAGCATCAATTCCCCCGTCGGCTAATGCCTTTTTAAAACCATCATACGCTGCATTAAGTGATGGGTGTTCGACGATTTGAGTCACACCTATTTTAAATTTCTTTGAGGCTTCCACCTTTTCTTCGCCTTTTTCACTACATGCCCCAAGTAGTAAGGTGCCACTTAAAAAAACAGTCATCATTTTTTTCCATCCGCTTGTCATTACATTTCCCCCTTTTTAACGATGTTTTATTTTGTATTTATGTGATTCTAAATTAGGCGCACTATGAATCGCCTGTCCGATTAAACCCTCTACAGCCTCTAGTAAACCTTCATTAATTCCTGGATGAATATAATTAGGAAATTTTACATCCTCTTCTTTTGCGGCCATTTCGAGTAGCTGTACAAAGGAGCCTGACATTTCAGCCGCCCCGTCCCCAACCATATGAATACCTTGTATAACTTCTGTATTAGCATCAGAAATAATTTTTATAAAACCATCCCTTTTACCGGTAATTGTTGCATAACCATTGCTACCTAAAGCAAATTTACTTGTACGAATTTCCATCCCAAAATCCCTTGCTTTTTGTTCCGATAGACCTACTGAAACGACCGGTGGAATAGTATGTGCAACAACAGGCATAAACGTAAAATCTACTTCCACTTGTTGCCCTGCAATAAAAGCGGCAGCTGCTTTTCCTTGTTTAATGGCTTTTACTGCGAGCATCGGACCTTCCGCTACATCCCCAATTGCAAAGATTGAAGAAATCGAGGTTTGCATATTACCATCAATTTTGATAAAGCCATCACTCGTCTGTTCGATTCCAAAACGGCTTATACCAAGCGTTTCTAAATCAGGTTTCCTTGTTCCTGAAACAAATAGATGAGATCCTTGTATTGTCTCCTCTTCATCTTTGTCTGTTAGGAATGTTAAGTAAATCCCATCTTCTGTCTCTTTAGTTGAAATAAATTTCTTTTCTTTATACACTTTCATTTTTCGTTTTTTAAACAAACGATCTAATTCTTTATTGATAGAATCATCGAAAAGGTAATTTACATCGCAATCCTTCACAACACTGACCTTCGCCCCTAATGCGGCAAAACTAGAGGCAGCTTCAAGGGCAATATAATCTTGCCCCCTTACTATTAAGTGCACAGGTACCTCTTCCAATTGAAAAAGTTCATGTGGCAATAAAATTCGATTCCCTTTTTCTCTCATCTCTGCTGGCAATTGTGGATTGCTACCCGTTGCTATGATTGCTTGTTTAAATTCAAAAATATCGAATTGATGTCCATTTTCAACACCAATTTTGTTGACGGCAAGAAATGTTGCCTTTCCACGTATAATTTCAATCTTATTTTCATTACATAGATTTTCAATCCCAGCCTTAAGCTGATTAATAACTTTCGCTTTATAGGCACTTAGCTTATGAAAATCAAATGAATTATCCATTGTGCTAATTCCTATATCATTTAAGTGGGCCGTTTCTGAGCGCTTGGCTGCTGCATGCGTATAAATTTTAGAAGGAACGCATCCCTCATTTAAACAGACCCCTCCCATATCGGACTGTTCGATCAACGTAACCGATAGCCCAAGTTGTATGGCTCGTATAGCGGCACTGTACCCTCCAGGTCCTCCACCAATGATAATGAGATTTCGCTCCTGACTTATTTCGCCAACAACCATTTTATATCATCTCCATCATCAATTTATGAGGGTATTCTATTAGACTTGCAAATCGATTCGTAAATTTAACTGCAGTTGCGCCATCAGCAACACGATGATCAAAGGCAAACGAAAATGTCATTATATGGCCGATGACAATTTCATCGCGGTCATTGACTATCGGTTGTTTTTTCGTTTTATGGAAAGCGATAAGAGCCGTCTCTGGATAGTTAATAATTGGTGTTGCTCCAATGCTGCCCAAAGGTCCAACATTGCTCACTGTAAATGTACTATTTCGCATTTCAAATGGCTGTAATTTACCTGCAATTGCTCTTTCTGTTAACCCTTTTACCTCTTTATTTATCTCTTTGATAGATTTCTTATCAACATCATGGATAACGGGTACGATAAGCCCGCTTTCCGTGTTTGTTGCAATACCGAAGTGATAGTTTTTCTTAAGCAATATTCGATTATTTTCTTCATCTAATTCCGCATTGAATATCGGAAAATCCTTCAGTGAAATGGCAAGTGCTTTCATTAGAAAAGCCGGAATCCCCACTGTTTCCCCTTCTGCTTTCATTTTTTTTCTCAGTTCAAACAGGTTTGTCATATTAACTTCATCAAAATGAGTGACATGGGGAATGGTAAAAAGAGACTTTGTCATTTTTTCTGCAATCTTTTTCCGTATCCCTTTAAAAGGAATTTCATCAGAAATACCCTGACTGACAGTAAGTTGCTTAACCTCTGTTTCTTGCTTCTTTATTGTCTTTGAATCTTTTATTAAACGTAATACATCTTCCTCAGTTACCCTTCCTGAGGGATCAGTAGCATGTACCTGCTCCAGATTTATATTATTATCACGCGCTAATTTGCGTGTATATGGAGTAGCAAGCACTCGATTAAAAGTAGGAAGGAGCTCATTCGAAGGAACTGGAGCGTCCTTTTTATCCTTTTCTACTTTTGATGTATTTTCCGACTGATCTGTCTTATCCGTTTCAATATAAAGTAAACTAGTCCCGACCTGTACAACTTTTCCTTCTTCAATAGGGATTTCCTTCACGATGCCCGAGCAGGGTGATGTTAGTTCTGCAACCATTTTGTCAGTTTGAACCTCGACAAGAGGCTGATCCAGTCTAACTGAATCACCGACTTTCACCAAATAGTTAATCACTTCCCCTTCGGTCATTCCTTCTCCGACATCGTGTAATTTTACTTCGATCATTCCATTTCCTCCTTAAAAATGAACCACTTTTTCTATTCCTTCAACGACCCGTGCCGATGTCGGTAGATAATGTTCTTCTAATGCAAAAAATGGAACTGGTACGTCAAAACCTGTAATACGTTCAATTGGAGCACGCAGATAAAGAAAAGCGGTATCGTTTATGATTGATACGATATCATTGCCAAGCCCCCCGGTATGATGGGCTTCATGAATAATGACTGCTCTTGTTGTCTTTTGCACAGACTCCGCAATTATGTCACGATCAATTGGATACAATGTACGTAAATCAATAATTTCACAACTAATCCCTTTGTTATGAGCCTGTTCTGCTGCTTTCTCCGCGATTGAAACCATTGCCCCCCAAGCGATAAGCGTGACATCCGAACCTTTCCGTACTATTTTTCCTTTTCCGATTTCGACGGAATACTTACCACTAGGAACTTTCTCCCTGTTTGCACGATAGTTTTTCATTGGCTCCAAAATTAACACAGGATCCGGATCTTCCATCGCTGCTATTAGTAATCCTTTTGCATCAAAAGGGTTGGATGGACAGACTACTTTAATGCCAGGCATGTGGGTAAATAAGATTTCTGTACTATCTGAATGTATTTCAGGAGCTCGAATCCCTGCTCCATAGGGTGCCCGAATAACCATAGGTACTGTAAACCGAGACATCGAACGCATGCGAAGACGCGAAACATGTGTCATTATTTGTTCGTATGCTGGATAAATGAAACCAAGAAACTGGATTTCAGCAATTGGCCTAAAACCATTTACTGCAAGACCGATTGCTGTACCGATTATTCCCGCTTCGGAAAGGGGAGTATCAACTATTCGGTCTTCTCCAAACATCTCCTGCAAGCCTTCTGTTGCACGAAACACACCGCCGTTTTTACCAACGTCTTCCCCAAGTATGATGGTTCTTTCATCTTCCTGTAGCATTACGCGCATACCATCATTAATCGCTTGTATCAATGTTAATTGTTTGGTGGTTTCCTCTTTGTGCTCTGTACTTTTTAATTGTGTCATTCATCACTGCCTCCCTAAATGTGCGAGATATGCTTCTTTTTGTTCAACAAGTTGAGCTGGCATTTCAGCATATATGTGATTGAAAACATCTTCTACATTAGGCGGTGGAAACTTTTCCATTTCTTCAACCGCCTTCTCCACCTCGTTGTTCGTTTTTTTATGAGTAGATTGGATCCACTCCTCATCCCAGTAGCCGTAATTTTTCATAAACAATTCTAGTCGCATGATTGGGTCTACAATATTTTCTCCTTGTTCTTTTGGACGGTATTTTGAAGGATCATCCGCGGTCGTATGGGCACCTTTTCGCCACGTAACAGCTTCTATTAAAGTCGGACCACTACCATTTCGGGCATGTTCAACGGCCTTTTTCGTTTCAAAATAAACGGCAAAACAATCATTTCCATCGATTCGAATTCCCTCAATTCCATAGGCAACCGATTTTTGGGCTATCGTTTTGGAATTCATTTGTTTTTCAATTGGAACAGAAATTGCATAGCCATTATTTTGATTAAAGAAGACGACAGGCAATTTTAGTACACTCGCAAAATTCAATCCTTCATGGAAATCTCCTTCTGATGTAGCACCATCTCCGAAGTAAGCAATGGATACATTTCGAGTTCCCTTTTTCTTTTCAGCCCAGGCAGCACCAGCAGCATGTGGAAGTTGAGTTGCAATTGGTACAGCAGGTGGGAACATATTTCGATCTGGTGGAGCCACACAGCCTTCTACACGCCCATTCCAATAAAGAAATGTTCGAACCATACTCTTACCAAATGTTATTGTCGCCCCATGATCACGATAAGTCGGGAAAACCCAGTCACTAGTATTTAAAGTTAGTGAACTACCTACCTGTGCTGCTTCTTGCCCCTCAAAAGGTGCATATGTTCCTAAACGTCCTTGACGTTGCAAGTTAATCGCTTTTCTATCAAAAGCACGAATTCTGGACATATGATAATAGAGATCTTGAACAAGTTGACTATCTATCTGTTCCTTAAAACTGGTATCAATAAGAAAGCCTTGGTCATCTATTATTCTTTTTATTGGATAGTTATGTTCCACTCGGCTCCCTCCAATCAAGTTAGTTTGTTAAATGTCCACTTTGGTTTCGTTGGTGCAGAGAAAAAACTATTCCTTTTTCCACGATTTTCTATTCTTTTTTCACACATAGCATTCGCTGATTCTTCGGTAGTCATATCTGTACTAGCAGCTTCTTTATAAACTTCTAGAATCGAATCGTATATATGTTTTGTTTTGGCAAGGACTCGTGCATGATTAATACCGTACAATTCATCCGCAACTTGAATCAGTCCACCAGAATTCACAATATAATCGGGAGCATATAAAATCCCTTTATCTCGTAGCATTCTACCATGTCTGTCTTCTAGTAATTGGTTGTTAGCTGAACCTACAATTGCTTTTACTTTAAACAGAGGAATTGTACTGTCATTAATAATTCCACCAAATGCACAAGGTACGAAGATATCAGCTTCTTGAGAGTAAATTTCATCTTTTAAAACGATTTGAACTTCTCCGGTTGTTTTTGATGCTACATCTTCAATCTTCCGAAGACTTTCTTCATTAATATCTGTTACATAAATTTTGGCACCAGCTTCAAGCAGCCCACATGCAACTTTAAATCCAACTTTCCCCAGTCCTTGAATCGCATAGACTGGTTTACCTAATTCGTCATTACCATAAAGCGTCTGATTGGTAGCTTTGATGCCGTATAAAACTCCTGCAGCCGTTGGTATGGATGAATCACCACCACCCCCATATTCTTCTGGAAGACCATTGATAAAGTTAGTTTCTTTCGTAGCATGAACAAAATCCTCCATCGTCGTTCCCATATCCGTTCCTGTATAAAAACGGCCTCCTAGTGAATTGACAAATTGACCGAAAGCACGGAATAATTCAGGGGACTTATCTTTTGTAGGATCACCGATAATGACAGCTTTTCCGCCTCCAAAGTCAACATCGGCAGCTGCGCATTTGTAGGTCATTCCTTTTGAAAGGCGAAGAGCATCTTCCAGAGCTTCCTCCATGCTACTATAAGGTTGCATTCTACATCCTCCGAGCGCTGGTCCAAGAGTAGTGTTATGAATCGCAATAATTGCACGTAATCCAGTTGCAGGATCATTGCAAAATACCACTTGTTCATGTTTTGCCATTTTGTCGAAAAGATCATATTCTTTAATCATTGATAGATTTTCAGCCATTATCACCTGTTATGCCCCCTTTTAGAATCTATTTCCTCTTAAAATGATGAAGCACTTCTAAGTTTTTCATTGATCATTTCTTTTGATAATATTACTTGCCTTACTTCTCCTTCCCCAATAATCCCCTTTTGATTAGACGCAGTGATTGTTGTCACCACAACATTCTTATGTAGTTCTACTAATGTTGCTTTCAATGTAACTGTGGAACCAAGTGGGGATGGCGCTATATGATTGAGCTTTACCGAAGCGCCCATTCCTTCTTCATGGTCTTCTAGAAACGGTAGAATTATTTTTCGAGAAACCCATTCCATATGGTAGGTCATCGCTACCGTTGAATAAACGGGATGTACGATCCTTCCTTCAAAAGAAGCAAACATATCTTTCGTTACTTTAATTTCTATCGTCTCTTCTCTTCCAACTTCCATTCCGTGTTTCACCAAAACACCTCTATTCACTATATGCTTGATTGCCCGTAAATCTGAATGAAGTTTTCTTAGTTTACCTACTCAAATAAGTGTAACCGCTTACATTAATAACTATATTCTTATTTACATAACACTATTACAACGTAATCGTAACAATCTGTAATACTATAGTCAATACTATTTTTGATATAAAACTATTTATTTTGAATTTACTGAACTTTATTTATAAAAAAGAAAGCATTGTGTATAATCATCACATCTTTCTGTGACTTTATCGAAAAAAAAATAATGAGATGAACTCTCACTATTTTTTAATGCTTATTATTTGCTCGTATTTTATTTATCCTTTCTAGAGATTTAGCCATCTTATTTTCTGCTTCCTCCATCATTTCATTTATCAACTCTTTAACTGTTGGAATATCTTCAATAAGACCCGCAATTTGCCCACTATTTAAAAACCCATTTTCCATATCACCTTCAATTGCCCCTTTAATATGACGTTCTTCAGAAGTTATTTCGTTGTAAAATTCAAGAGTTATCCCCTTTTTATCTAATTTATCAAGCTCAACTCCATAAGGTGTTTTTAAAATTCTTCGAACACGCCCCAAGCTACGTCCAATAACTAAAGTTTCTGTATCACTTGCTTTCACAAGGTTTTGTTTGTAAGTATTATGAAAAGGTGCCTCCTTTGTTGCAATTAAACGAGTACCAATTTGGACACCACTGGCACCAAGCATAATCGCAGCTGCTAATCCTTTGCCATCTGCTATACCTCCTGCTGCAATCACTGGAACTTTTACGTGTTTAACAATTTGTGGTATAAGCGTGAATGTCGTCAATTCCAAATTTGAGTTTATGCCGGCTGCTTCAAACCCTTCAGCCACTAGTATGTCAGCTCCTGCTTCTTCGGCTTTTTTTGCATGCTTTACGGACGCCACTAAAGAGATAACTATTATGCCATGCTCATGCAGCCTAGGAATATAGGGTGCAGGATTGCCTGCTGATAAAGACACAATTGGAATGTTATGTTTGATAACAAGATCAATCAATTCGTTAACATAAGGTGAGACGTTAATTGCTATGTTGATCGCAATTCTTTTTTTAGTTAGCTGTTTGGTTTTCAGTATTATTGTCTCTACTTCAGAAGGTGTCATAGTTCCGCATCCTATTGTACCGAGACCTCCTGCCTCTGAAACAGCTGAGGTAAGTTGTGCATTACTTATATTTCCCATCCCCCCTTGAATAATCGGATAGTCTATTTGCAGTTTCTCACAAATACATATCATTTTTTATCCACCCCTCTTAAAATATGTTATAGTAAAATCTAAAGAATAACAATTAAGAAAATTCAGCTATTAACTATTAAATTTTCCAAACTGGGAGTATATTTAAAATGATATGCGAAGCCCTAGTATAGGGAGAGTGAGCGTCCATGGGCAGAGAAAATCATAGCGGTCACTAGCATCATCGCATTATTCCTAATCAACGAACCGTAACATAAAGATGGGGAACTGGAAGACTTCTTTAGATAATTTTAAAAAATGGGGGTTATATGGATGATTATCAATTTTAAAGGGAAAAAACCTGAGCTTGCACCGACGGTTTTTGTTGCGCCAGGTGTCAAAATTATAGGCGATGTGCAAGTTGGAGATGAGTCTACTATTTGGTTCAATTCAGTTTTGAGAGGAGATGAAGGCTCTATCAAAATCGGAAAAAGGTGTAGCATTCAAGATAATTCGACTATTCATTTATATGAAGATGCACCAGTTGAAATAGATGATGAGGTGACCGTTGGACATAATGTAATTCTTCATGGCTGTAAAGTTGGGAAACGCTCTATTATTGGAATGGGCTCTACCATATTGGATCACGTAGAGATTGGAGAAGAGTGTATTATTGGAGCAAACACGTTAGTTCCACCCGGTAAGAAGATTCCGTCTCGTTCACTAGTCGTCGGTTCACCTGGAAAGGTAGTGAGGGAATTGAACGAAAAAGATTTTGAGATTATCCAACTTTCCATCGACACATATGTTCAAAAAGGATATGATTATCGTGAAATTTTAGATGGTAAGTAGATTTCCTACTTCATAAATGATAAGTGGGCAGCAGAAATTAACTTTCTGTCTGCCCACTTATACAATCATTCTATATTGCACAAAAAGCATCAATCATTAAATAAAGGGTGATCCCCCGCGTCATATTCTCTATCTTTTTGACGCATATCATTCTCTTCTTGAAAAACTTCTTCAAAAAAATGGCTTGCGGGTGGTGCGAGCAATTTATAATATTGCTCAAATAACAGAGCGGCATGGTTCCCACTCCATATTTCGGGTAACAATTCTTTTGGTAAGCCTGGATCAGTAAAAAGAAATTTCCGATATTCATGCACAAGCTTCGTCCGCTCCACAAAACACTCTGCATCAGTCATCTGACCACTATTCATCATGCTTTGATGAACTATATACTGTTTGCTGTATGTCGAGATAAAAGCTTGATATTTTCCCTCAAGCTCTTGAAGATGCCAACTTTTTTCGACAAGTGTTCTGTTTGCTTGTGGTCCTTTATATTCCGAGACAAAGAAATCTACATAATTTTGAATATCGTATTTTTCAATGAGATATTCTACTTCTTTTTCGAGATTATTTGGGGAGATCCAACATCCATTTGAAAAACTGCCGAATCCGCTCCACAAAAGCTCTTTACGAAGTTCATCACGAATTTGCCGTTTTTCCTCTGGAATTGTATACATAAGCATCCGCCATTTACCATCCCATTCATTCGGCATCATTTTAAAAATCCGAATTGCCGCTTCTTCCATTCGTGCTTCTCCCCGACTTGTCAGGAAGTAATAGCTTTTATTTCCTTTCTTTTCTGAATCGATCCAACCTTGTTTCATCATTCTGGAAACAGCAACTCGCACTGATTGTTCGTTATGGCCAAATTCTTTCAATAACCGGATCAAGCTCCCAATCCATATTTTGTTTCCATAATGACGTATATAATCACCGTATATGGTAAATATCATTGATTGTGTATTCGACATAAAGGTTCACTCTTTTCTTTTTACCTATTTACCAATATATCACGATTTTACCCTTCTTTCATTATTTTGTAATAAGAAAACGGAGAGCAATTTTTTTATTTGTTTGTTTATGTTTCCTTCTATTCCAATACATTCTCAAAAATTGTTGCAATTCCTTGCCCTACTCCAATACACATAGTCGCTAATCCATATTGAACGTCTCTTTTCTTCATTTCATATAAAAGTGTCGTCACAATTCGAGCACCACTCGCACCTAGAGGATGTCCAAATGCAATTGCTCCACCATTGACATTCACTTTTTCACTATTTAAATCTAACTGTCTCATGCATTCCAAAGATTGAGAAGCAAATGCTTCATTCAATTCAACTAGACCAATATCATTTATAGTTAATTTCGCACGTTTTAGCACTTTTCTTGAAGCGAAAATAGGACCGAGTCCCATCACCGAAGGGTCAAGTCCAGCCGTTGCACCTGTTATATATTTTGCTATTGGCTTCAAATTCAATTCTTTTGCTTTATTAGCACTCATCAAAAGAAGGGCAGCTGCACCGTCATTGACGCCCGAAGCGTTGCCTGCTGTAACTGTGCCTCCATCAAATAATGGTTTTAGTTTGCTAAGTTTCTCTAGCGTTGTTTCTGTCCGGGGATGTTCATCTTGATCGACGATAATATTATTCCCTTTTTGATCTTTATAAATAACCGGAACAATTTCTTCAGCGAAACGGTTTGCTTCCATCGCTTTTTTTGCCCGTTGTTGGCTTTCAAATGCAAATATATCTTGATCTTCCCTTGATATATAATATTGCTGGGCCACATTTTCCGCTGTTTCCGGCATCGTATGTGCACCGTACATTTCTTTCAATTTATTGTTTGTAAAACGCCAGCCAATTGTAGTATCTCGTAGTTCCATATTGCCCCGTGGAAATTCCCTATTAGGTTTTGCCATGACAAGTGGGGCGCGAGTCATACTTTCCGTACCGCCTGCAATGAAAATATCCCCTTCTCCAACTGCAATTGCTCTTGCAGCGTACATGATCGCGTCCATACCCGACCCGCAAAGACGGTTAATAGTAGTGCCAGCCACTTCTACAGGAAGCCCTGCCAATAGGCCAGACATACGGGCAACGTTGCGGTTATCTTCACCAGCTTGGTTAGCATTTCCGAAAACGACTTCCTCGATTTGCTGTGGAGGGAGCTCTGGGTTCCGTTCAATAAGTGCCTTTATAACGACAGCTCCCAAATCGTCAGGGCGTACATCTTTTAATGCTCCATTATATTTTCCTATAGGTGTACGGACCGCATCCACAATAACAATTTCTCTCACTTTTTCATCAACTCTTCCTCTATTGTATAGTCGTATACCCCTTTACCGCTTTTTCGTCCTAGACGCCCCGCTTTGACATATTGTTCTAACAATGGAGCTGGACGATATTTCTCCCCAAGCTTTTCATGTAAATATTTCAAGTTATTCAACCGAGTATCTAGCCCAACGAGATCCACTAGTTCGAATGGTCCCATCGGATAATTCAAACCTAGCTTAATCGCTTTATCAATTTCTTCTGGTGTCCCTAGGCCTTCTTGAAGCATATAAAAGGCTTCATTGCCTACGAGCGCACTGATCCGGCTCGTTACAAACCCAGGGAACTCATTGATAACGACCGTTTCTTTACCCATTCTTATAGCTACTTCTTTAATCGCGTCTATTGTCTCTTCGCTCGTTTCCAGTCCGCGAATAATTTCGACAAGAGGCATCTTATGTACAGGATTAAAAAAGTGCATCGCAATTGTTTTCTCTGGACGTTTACCAAAAGAGGCAATTTCCGTCGGACTCATTGTGGATGTATTTGTAGCAAAATAACAATGCGTAGGGGCATGTTCCTCCATTGTTTCAAACACCAGCTTTTTAATCTCTACCTTTTCTGGCACCGCTTCAATAATTAAGTCTGCATTTCCAATCGCTTTTGCTATATCACTTTCATAAATTATATTTTTTCGTGTTTGTTTAGCCTGTTCAGTTGAAATTTTACCGCGCACAAGTCCTTTTTCTAAAATTGTATTCATTTCCTGCTTTGCATGTTGTAAAGCAGAACTATTATTGTCAACGACTGTTACCGTGTACCCGCCAATCGCTCCTACATATGCAATTTCTCTTCCCATGACACCTGAACCTATAACAACAATGTGATGGATCATCATTTCAAACCTCCTTTTATATGAAAGAAGAAGGACAGGGTTATAATAGATTCACTGTCCGTAATTCTACTTTATGTTACAGTCCGAACGGATTTAGAGGACGACTGCCATAATAAGATAAAATGCTTTTCGTTTCTGTATAGAGATCCAGTGTTTCGATGCACAACTCACGCCCGAATCCGGATTGCTTATAGCCACCGAATGGGGTTCCAGGAAAAGCAGAAAACGGGCAATTTACCATAACTATTCCCGCTTGGATTTGATTTGCCACACGCGTAGCACGCGCACCATCTTTTGACCAAATGGCAGAACCTAAACCAAATTGCGTATCATTTGCCAGTTGGATAGCTTCTTTTTCATCTTTAAATTTCATCACAACAACAACCGGACCAAAGATCTCTTCTTTTACTACGGTCATATCTTGTTGAACGTTTGTAATGATTGTTGGCTCATACCAGTATCCATTTTCGTAGCCTTCTGGTTTCGCAACATTGCCACCTACAAGAATTTCTGCACCATCTTCACGTGCGGTTTGAACGTAACCATTGATTGTATCAAGTTGGCCTTGGTCGATAATTGCTCCGACATGTGTTGCTTTATCAAAAGGATTTCCAAGCTGTAGTTTTTTTGTTTTTTCTACAAATTTGTTCATGAATTCATCGTATATAGCTTCATGGACATATAGGCGTGAACGTGCTTCGCAAGATTGACCTGAGTTATAGAAAATACCAAACAAAGAACCATCCACTGCTGCATCAATATCTGCATCGTCAAATACAAGGTTTGGAGATTTCCCCCCAAGCTCGAGTGTGACACGCTTTAATGTTTGAGACGCTTTCCCCATTATGTCTTTACCTATAGGGGTTGAGCCGGTGAACGCTACTTTATCCACTTGCGGATGCTCTACTAAATAATTTCCGATTTCAGATCCAGAACCTGGCAAAATGTTTACAACGCCTGCTGGAACACCTGCTTCAAGGCAAATTTCTCCCAGAATTATAGCAGTGAGTGGAGTAAGGGATGCCGGTTTTACTACTATCGAACAGCCAACTGCAATGGCAGGTGCTACTTTCCAGGCAGCCATCATCAATGGATAATTCCATGGAATGATTTGTGCACATACTCCCACAGGCTCCTTTTCTGTATAGTTGTGAAATTGCCCAGGGACATTGTTTACGGTTCCACGATGACCCACAATGGCACCAGCATAAAACTCAAAATCTTCGATTGCTTGTGACACTTGACCTTGTGCTGCATGAAGTGATTTACCAGTATCTAGTATTTCCAGTTCAACAAGTTCGTTGAATCGTGCTCGCATTATAGCGGCAATTTTGTTCAGTACTTGTGCTCGTCGACCAATAGGATACATCTTCCATTTACCATTATCAAAAGCGTTACGAGCGGCTGTAATAGCTTTTGCCGCATCCTCCTTTGAAGCTTTTGCCACTTCCGCAACAAGCTCACCCGTTGCAGGATTGTATGTTTTAATCGTTTCTCCTGTACTACTCTTTACTTTTTCACCGTTAATAATTAAATGATAAAAGTCTCGTTTCATCGCTTCTTGCTCGACTTTATTTTCTCCAATTGTTGCCATGTGATCAGCTCTCCCTATTTCCCTGAAAAAACAGGTTTTCTTTTTTCCATAAATGCATGCACACCTTCTAGGTGATCCTTTGTAAGACCAGCAATCCGCTGTCCCTGTGCTTCTTGTTCTAGATAGTCTTCAAACGAAAGTTCTGTAACCGCTTTCAACGATCGTTTGATCAGTCCTATTGCCTTTGTTGGCTTAGTAGCAATACTTGCTGCAAATAATGATATTTCTTCTTCCCATCTTTCGAATGGTATAAGACGATTTGCAAGACCTAAAGCCACAGCATCATCCGCTGAAACTTTCTCTCCTAAAATAGCTAGTTCTGTTGCTTTAGCTTGGCCAACTAGTTGGGTTAAATAATAAAGATTTCCCGAATCTGGAATCAGTCCAACATGTATGAATGCATTTATAAAGCTAGAGCGGTCTGAAACAAGTCGAAAGTCACAAGCAAGTGCGAGACTGAAGCCTGCTCCAGCAGCTACTCCATTTACTGCCGCAACGATTGGCTTTTCACATTGCCTAATTTGTTTAATCATCGGACCGTAATAATCTCTTAATATTTGCCCATGATCCATTTGATTGTCCACTTCTGCTAAATCTTGTCCGGAACAAAAAGCACGACCTTCTCCAGTAATAACGATACATCGTACTTGTTCATCAAAAGTTGCGGTTTTAATGGCTTCTTTCACTTCTCGATTCATTTGAGCGACAAACGCGTTCAATTTATCAGGTCTATTTAAATAAAGCCATGCAACTCCCTCTCTAATCTCATATCTAATCGTTTCAAACATGCTACAACCTCCTTACTTCCCTTGATAATTCGGATTCCTTTTTTCAACAAATGCATTCATACCTTCTTTTTGATCCTGTGTCGCAAAAAGCAAGTAAAAGTTTTTTCGCTCATATTGCATTCCTTCATATAAAGGATAATCTACCGCTTTATTAACCGAATCTTTAATAAGGCGTACAGATAGAGGTGGTTGTTTAGCAATACGCTTCGCAAATTTCATTGTTTCTTCCATTATTAGCTCGGTAGATACAATTTTGTTAAGGATGCCATATTTAATAGCCACTTCTGCAGAAATACGCTCTCCTAACAAAAGCCATTCGAGTGCTTTCGTACGACCGACAAGTTTCGTTAGCCGCTGTGTACCTCCTGCTCCTGGCATAACCCCTAGTCCAACTTCAGGAAAAGAAAACTCTGTACCACTTGCAGCAATTAATAAATCACAGCAAAGGGCGAGCTCAAAACCACCGCCGAAAACGAATCCTTTTACTGCTCCAATAATAGGCTTTTTGATAAGTGCAAGGCGATCCCAATCCGCAAACTGATTTAGCAGTTCCAGGCTAATCGGATTATCATCCATCATTTCGCCAATATCAGCTCCTGCCGAAAAAGCACGACCTTTTCCTGTAAGCACGATAACTTGAACGTTTTCATCTCGATCAAACGTCTCCATAGCTATGACTATTTCACCAACCATTTTTCGATTCAATGAGTTTAACTCTCTTGGACGATTCAATTCAATAATGGCGACGTTTTCTGTTATAGAAGTTTCAATGAATTCGAAACGGTTCATTACGCTTCCTCGCCGATCATTAATGTGACTAGATCACCTGCAAAACCCATTAAATCCTTCCCTGATGCTTTACCTTCCGGAGAACGCAAGCCCTGCTGTAATGCATCTAAGCTATCATAATGCATTTCACATGTAAAATAATACTTACCTTTTCCTCCCATTGGAGACCCTGTTACTTTTGTCACCTTCATTTCTCTTAGTCCAGGTATTTTAGCTGTTAGTGGGGCATGTACGTTGAAATAATGCTCATCAAAAGCCTCTTTATTTTCAGGGTGTTTATATAAAGCGATTAATTTAGCCATTTATATTCTCCTCACTTCACATTAATGTTGAAACAGGTTTCATTGCCTCAAAGACATTTTTACAGCTCTTACAATATAAAATACTTCTGCACGCCGTCGGTCCGAAAATGTTCTCCATCGATACATAAGTAGATCCACAATATGCACAATCCACATGCCATGATCCATCTTCTTCTATCTGGTGGGGTGGAGGTGCAATACCGAATTTCCGAAGATTTACATGTCCTTCTTCCGTTATACGATCAGATGTCCACGGTGGATGTAAGACGAATGTTACTTTAATATCTTCTACTTCCGGTAAACCATCTTGTACGGCATTCATCGTATTCGATTTGATGATTTCGAGTGCTGGACATCCTAAAAAAGTGGGAAGCAACACAATTTTTACATTATTTCCTTCTGTAGTAACTTCCTCTACCATACCTAAATCTATGATACTAATAGAATCGATTTCCGGATCCGTTACTTTTTTTAGTACTTCCAATACACGCTCGGCAGAGACTTCTACAGATGCAGTCATCTATGTCACCACTTTCCATTTTTAGATTACCAAACAGCCACTGGATCTAACCGATAAACTTCGGAAAGAGTTAGTAATGCTTCCTCTAAATCTTTTGTATGTTCGCCGTTACGTCCGTTTTTCGTAGGGTTATCTGGAATCTTAGGCAACTCCATTTGAAGAGTAACGAAGATCGGTTTGATACTCGCTTTCCAACTTTCTTTTAAAGTTTCTTCACAATCTATTAAGCCGCTTTTTTCAATAATATGTTTCGAGTTTCCAAATGAGAATACATCTCCAAAATCAGCCATTACAAGTTTAATTGCATCGTTCATTTTCTGATTTGCTACATCGGTAGAGCTCAATAATTGCTTAAACCATGTCTCCCAGTGTAACTTGTGATAATACAGCTCCATTTTTACTTTTATAGCTGTTTCTGCTAATGGAGTGTACGAGCTTTTGCATAATGATTCAATTTTTGTTTTTTTGGCCGATGTGTAAAAGTAACTTCTTACAACGTGATATGCCCAATCGTATTGAGGTGTTTCCATGTAATAGCCTTTACCGTTCACTCGCTCAGTGAGGATAGTGTTTTTCCTGTCACCGGCCTGGCGCAAGTGAGCAAGATTATCTGCATTTCCTACTCCTAAGTCTTCTAGTAGTTTAAAGTACATGGCCGCATGCCCCATGCTGTCTTGACTAATCGATGAGGAAGCAACGTCTTCTTCAATATGCGGAGCAAGGCCAAGCCATTCCGATCCTCTATATGCATATAAAAAATCATCATCGGCAAGCTGGAAAAGTAAGCTTGTAATCGCTTCCATATACTCAGGGGTAAAGTTCGAATCAATTTCGATCATTTTCGTTCTCCTCCCCATGAAAGGATCTCTTTTTCATCTAGAACTTGTTGCTCGTATTGACGCCATTTCTTCTTTAAATAACCATAGCCTTTTGTTGTCCGATAATCTTTATTGTCCAGTCTACCAAGCGTCAATTTCTCTACGTCATCCATTTTTCTAATATTCTTTCGATTGATTATCCAAATATCGGCAACCGGCTCTCGACGCATAAAGTTTTCCTGAGCCAAAATTATCGCCATATCTTCGTTGGGAGCAAGAAGGCTGAATTGGTGCTGGAATGTAGAACTCGGTGTACGCTTGCTAAAAACTTCATATTCTTGATAAAATGTTTTCTCTTCGGCCATTTTTTCTAACTCCTTTCTCTAGTTGACCGCCACGCTCAGTGCCTCCCGAACCCATGCATTATTTTCATACGAAGATCGGCGTAAGTTCAGACGGGCTTGTGATCGGGGGCCGCCATTTTTGATGATTTTCTTGAATTCATTCCAATCCGGTTGTTTATATTCCCACAACTTACTTTCTTTATCGAAACGGAGAGTCGGATCTGGAATTTTCAGCCCAAGTGACAAAATGCGTGGGACATACTTATCAAAAAAGATTTGTCTGAATTCTTCGTTGGTTTTTGTTCGAATTTTATATTTAATTGTTAAGTCTTGTTTCGAGGAACCAGTTGTTTCTTTGCTTGCTGGACCAAAGAACATAAGCAGCGCCTCCCACCAACGATCAAGAGATTCTTGAATCATAGCTTTTTGTTCTTCGGTCCCTTCAGAAAGTGCCATAATAATGGATTCACCATGCTGTGCATGAAACACCTCTTCTGCGCAAATACGCTGTAGTGCCCTTGCGTATGGGCCATATGATGCACCTAGCATATTTGTTTGCGTAATAATAGCCGCACCATCAACAAGCCACCCTATGATTCCTGCATCCGCCCAAGTTTTCGTTTCCATATGAAAAACATTATGGAATTTTAAATCCCCGTTAAATAAATCTTGCATTATATCTCCACGGTTTTTTCCATAAGGTAAAAGCAAATCTTCTGTCACACGAAGAAGTAGCTGACCATGGCCCATTTCATCTTGTACTTTTGCCATAATACCAAGCTTTCTCTTAAGTGAAGGAGCCCGCGGTACCCATTCTTTCTCCGGCAGTGCCCCCATTATTTCGCTTATACCATGCATGGAAATTAATCTAATCAATGTCAGTCTATATTCTTCCGGCATCCAATCATCCGCTTCTATCTTGTCGCCTTTTTCAATTCGTTGCAGAAAATTAGCCAGTTTTTCTTCTTCCGTATTGTATAAATTAGTCAATTCTAATCCCCCCTTCATTTAAGTTATGCATGGTTGTTGATGTGTATAACATTTTAATAACGACATTACTCAACCAAGTAACATTAGTTTTTCTATCTATAGAGCTGCTTTAGTTCTTTGTTCAGTTTTATCCATTACACTTGTGCTATGAAGCGGCTGAACTTTGGCTGTTGGATCGATATACACTTTTGCATTACTTATAGCTGTCGGTGCTTCGCCAAATCCACTAGCAATCAACTTAACTTTGCCATCATAAGTACAAACATCACCCGCGGCGTAAATACCTGGAATATTAGTTTCCATCTTTGAATTTACAATGATACTATTTTTTTCTAAATTTAACCCCCAATTTTTAATGGGACCTAAAGAGGATACGAATCCATAATTGACAATCACATGGTCAACATCGATCACCTTTGTTTCTGAACTTTTCACTTCTTTTAGAACAACATGAGTAATTCTTTCTTCTCCGATGAGTTCAAAGGGAACGAATGGCGTCAAAACATCAACAGTAGAACTCCTCAACTTTTCTACGGTATGTTCATGCGCTCGAAAGTTATTGCGTCGATGCACTAATGTTACTTTTTCAGCAACAGTTTCTAGCATAAGCGCCCAGTCTACTGCAGAATCTCCTCCACCGAAAAGCTGTACTTTTTTCCCAGCGAATTGTTGTATATCTTGAATAAAATAATGCAGGTTATGTTCCTCGAATTTCCAAGAGTTTTCAAGATCGAGTTTCTTCGGCCGGAACGCTCCATTTCCCGCAGTAATTATTATTGCCTTAGTAAAATGATTTCCTTTATTGGTTTTTAATTTAAACGAACTGTCTTGCTGCCTTTCTATCTCTTCCACAGCTTCATTCAAACAGATCGTTTGGTCGAACTGTGCCATTTGTTTCTGTAAATTATCGACGAGTTGCTGTGCAGTTATTTTAGGAAATCCGGCAACATCATAAATATACTTTTCTGGATACAACGCAGCTAATTGTCCTCCTAATTGAGGAAGGCTTTCGATAATTTTACAAGACATATTACGCAGACCGGCATAGAACGCTGCAAACATACCGACCGGTCCTCCTCCGATAATGGTCACATCAAAAATTTTGTCGTTAAAAGACAAATCAATTCCTCCTCTAGTCCCCTTATAAGCGCATTACATTTTTTTCACTATAATTGTTTCCATTGATGGAATATACGAACTACGAACTCAGTCCTCCTATTCTTGTCATATGATACATTATATAACGTTTTTTAAACGGATATTATAAAATAAGTAATATGTTTTTAGATTAATAGTTAAGAACGAATAAGTCAACACATAATTCAGAAAATTTAAAACGTAGTTAATCTCCTCTTAAAATAAGGAAGCCCAGCTTAGAAAGAGATAGTAGACATAGGCATGATAGCGATTGGATAAAAAAAACGCTGCACCTAGGTAATAGGCCAGCATTTTTTATATGGTGGATTGCATATGCTTGATGAATTTTTTCTTGTGTTTCAGGAATATTTTTTTATTTTTTTAACCTCATTAAATTACTGCCGTTCACATCTTTTGAAAAACCAAACTTTTCATAGTATCCAACTAATCTATCGGGGCAATAAAGTTCCAGTCTATCAACGTCACGAACTAGTGGATGCTCTAAAATATAATTCATCAATATTGTACCGATTCCAGTATTTCTGTTAGTCTCTTTCGTCATCACATCGAAAATGAATGCTCTATATACTGTGTCGGTAATCACTCTTGCAAACCCTATCAATTCTTCCGTTTTATTATTAATTAACCCGATTACAACGCTGCTGTTGTCTATCATTTTTTTTATTTCGGAGAGTTCCCGATGCTCCGTCCACCATTCATTTTTAAATAATCCTTGTAATTCAATTAATTGATTTTCGTTTAATTTTTCTACAATGCTATAATTCATCGGCTTTTAGCTCCTTAACATAAATAGTATTACTCCGCACTCAATTTTTTAGAATAAATGATTGGTGCTTCACCCGGATTAAAGGTTTCAATAATAGCAATTTCTTTTATTTTTCCATAATTAGCATCCTTTATTTTCGAACAATAATCGAATGCCTCTACTAATTTTTTAGGAGTCAATCTATTTGCTATCGTACAATGTGGCATCCAACTATTTGGTAAATACAAGGAATTAGGAACATCATTAAATTGCTCAAAAACACTATGATGGTTTGCATGTAACTCAACTAATTCTTTTGTAACTGTTGGTGAGAAAAACAAAGTTCCAGAATTCACAAATGAGCCAATTGCATTCAATTTAATATCAATAGCTTTTTTGTCATCATAAAGTTCATCCAATAATTGAATGAAATCGGTTTTATTTATTTTGTTGTAACTCGCCAAAGTGATGTGGGGTCTTCGGTTTTGAACTTCAAATGCATAGTTAGAAATCGACTTTTCTTTTAAGTCTTTCCAAAGGTTTATGATTGTTTGTTCCATTTTTTCGTCAAATAAGGCAATTACACCATACATTTCTTCAGTCACCCTCTTTTATGTATTACCAATTGATAATGACGCCTATCTAATATTTGTAGCCGTGGAAGTGATATACTCTACATTCCCCATTGTTAGACGACAATGTTAAAATATTCCCGTCTATAGGCATTCCTTCAAAGTAAGCACCAATACAACCAGTTGTACATCGATGTCCAGATATAAAAATGTTCGCTTCTTTCTGACCATATTCATTTTGGAGTTCATACATAAAGCCAAAAATTCTTTTTATATAACTATCGACATTCTCAACTCCTTTATAAACAGTAGGATCTGGTATTGGTCCTAACATCTTTACCTGAGCTTTATTTAATCCGTCTGCTTCTCCTACATCATAAACATCCAGTCTTTTATCACTGATTACTTCTAAACCTGTAGCAATTTTTGCTGTTTGCATCGCTCTTTCCTGAGGAGAGGAAAATACAAGATCAAATTTAATATCTTGCAGTTTTTCCCTTAAAGCCTCTGCTTGCTTAATACCGTAATCATTTAATGCCAAACCTTGTTTTCCTTGCATTCTACCTTCTTTGTTTATATCCGTTTGGCCATGTCTGATTACATATATCACTGATCTGGTCTCCTTAATCTTTTTTGATATTTATTATGACCATCATTGAAACCGATAAGCTCAAAATTATTTTTATTATAAAAATCATTTAGCTTTTTGTTATCCGCAATGCAGTCTAATTTGATATAATCGCTGACGCTTCCATTATTGTTTTGTATCCAAATCAATATGCTGTTTCCTAACCCTTTTTTCATAAAAGAGGGAACGAGTGCAAGGCGATGTAAGTATAAAGAACTCGAGGTAGAATCATCGCCCCAAATATGCTTGTCCCAATCACTTTGTTTACTTAAAAGTGTAAATGTCGCGATTATATCATCATCCGATAAGACAATGTATGTTTCTCGATTTGAAATTGCTTGTTCAATCTCTACGTCATCACCACCCTCTAAAAGAAATCCCCACTGCTTTATATCATTATCTTGCAACCACCCTGCTACTTGTTTTAACATTTTGATTATTCTAGAGGTATCTCTACTTGTAGCAACTTTAATCTCACATTTTTCTAGGTAATTTGAGTACATTATTTATCTCCAAATTTTATTTATTAAAGATTTTAATTAGTAAGAATGGATTGGTAAGTATATTTCTACTTCTTCCTCGCTATTTTCAATCGAATGATATGTTTCGACAATATAAGAATCTAAGTTTCGTTTATAACCTTGTTCTTCCCCCCATTTCAATAACGAGAAATGAAGTGTGTTTATATCAGTTATCAACCCTCTGACATTTATGTAATCTCCTGAAACTTCGATATATTCCATCCCAGGTGGGACTACATCTAAAATACCATCAACTATTAAACCAACATAATACCTCCCTTCCATATGAGCCTCTTTTCTTTTCGGTTCATAAAGGGTAATTTCTTTTTCCGTATGATTTTTTATTTCATCCACTCGTTTTAAAAATTGACGAGCAGATCTAGGTACTTCCTTTCCAAAATCAGCAAAAGCACCACTGTTTTTCATACCTACTAATTTAAACTCTTTTTTTAACTTTTTGAATCCCATTTTATTTCCTCCTTGCAAATAAAATAATTTCCATTAATTATTTTAAACGAGGCGTTTTTCTAGGTTGTGCGAAGCCCATTCTACACATGGACCAATTCAGTGTTGTCTTTTGGATTTCATCGTATATATCCCATAAGTTATCGACCAGTCGTAACTCAATATTTCTGCTGAAAAGCGCAGTGAATAAATTACCTATTTCTATTTTATTTTTTGGGAACTGCTTTTTGTCACTAATAAAATAACCAGCATTTTCATCCAAAAGTTCAAATTCGCTAGCATTAAATTCATATAAATATAAGTTCGTATTTTGCATTATTTCAAACCACTTTTGTTCTATTACTACTACATGAGAAGTAGATTTGGATGATAAAAAAGTTAGCTTATCTGTCTCGGAAGTATTTGGTCCCACATGGTAGCAAACACGGGGACAATTCCTAGGCGTCAAAAAATTTGGCAAACATTTTTCATTAATAGCCCATATAAGCCCTTTTGTCTGATCTAAATCCATACGGGTTGGAATTCTAGGCAAAAAGAATTCTATATTACTTTCCTCACTAACATGAAAGAGTCTCATATTACATTCCCTTCAAATCCTATTTATATTCTATTTTAGAAGGAAAAAATTCCATAGGTTCTTTACAAAGAACATATCCATTTCTCTTATAGTAATCACCACTGTCCTCACTCGGCCACACGATGATAAATTCATAATTATTATTTTTGGCCCACTCATTAATAGTCGTGATCAATTTACTTCCAATTCCTTGGTTTCGATATTTTTGTATTGTATAAACATTTGTCATGTATGCAAATGGATATGTGATTCTTCCTGGTCGCGGTACTTTTGATATTAGCTGTATATAAATGTGAGATATTATCTTCGCTTCTTCCTCTGCAACCCAAATAAACCATGTTTCATTCTTCAAGGCATTTTCTAAGAAAGCTTGGCACTCCATTCTAAATGACTCAAAATTGTACTTGATAGATTTTTTTATTTCCTTATCATCGACAGTAAAATCCCATCTCATTTGAATTAACTGATTAATATCTTTTCTTTCGGCTAGTCTAAATTGCATAATAACTACTCCTTTAGCTTCCGCATTGTAGAATAATTGCTTTATATTGTTATTCTTCAAAGGATCATTAAATCCCTTTTTCGGGATAACAATCGTTGCCCTTTCAATACAAGTAAAAAGCATCTCACAACATAAAGAGATGCTTGCATGTAAACTATTCAATAGAAGTGGCAATTTTCAAAGCGTTCATTGGATCCTTTACTTTATCTATCATATAAACTATATTTTCCTTTTGCCAAGTTATTCTATTGTCTGATTGGTATACGTCAATATGAGCGGATCCGTTCGGTTTAGGAATAGGCAATGTATGGGTTTCTAAAAATTCTGTAGCCTCCTTGGCAAGCTTTATACCTCTTTCGCCTTCTGAAGTCCGTGTGTGAGCAGCTATTGCCCAACGACCTTCATTCCAACTTGTCCACATCGAACCTGCCCCAGCATCTTGATATCCAGTTATGCCATACCCTAGATCGATCGGCTGTCCACCCAACTCACTGAAGTTTTCAAAAGCTATTTGTTCACTAGCCTCCTGCACACTCTCATATTTTTGAGCACTAAGACGAGCAATAATTTGGCCATCTTGAATCGTTTCATGATTTAGCGCAATCTGTTCATCGCTTTCGTAAAATATAACTTCATAACTATTTGCATACGATTTTGTCTTAGCAGTTAAATACTTTCCTTGTTCCAAGGGTACTTCGCTTGGAAGCAGTTTAGGTAAATCGGTTTTCAAGTCGGTATTAATTGCATCTAATACTTCAGCCTGCGTCGTAGCTGGCATAGGTTGAGTTGATTCATTTTTGGGTGGTTCAACTTGAGGGGTATTTGGTTGTACTTCCGAAATCGGCTCTTTACTATTATTGTTAGTTTTTTCAACATCGCTATTAGTCGTACATGCACTAAGCAAACTTATGGTGAAAATTGGTATTACAAATTGCATTATAGGCTTCATTTGAATCTTCCTTTCTTTGTATTTAATTTTTCCCTCCAACCAAAAAAGTAAACTCCTTTTGACTAACTTAGGAGTTTACTTACTCATTTTTTTACTTTCACTTGCAAGAAAATTTTAGCTGTTGTCCATGTAATATTCGACAAAAACATAGAAATAGGTATCATCAAAACAATTACTATAGAAACAATCAGTTCAGAGATAGGATTGAATGGTACAAAAGAGACAAAAATAATATTTATTATGTTCCATATTACTATAAAGATGATGAGGGACAATAAAAGAAGAATTAACTTGTTAATAATTTTATATATTTTCTTCGCTCCTTTAGTAAATTTACTCTCCTAAATGTTTTGTGCAATTATATAGCGTACAATCCCATCGATCGTTACCGTTTTCAAGAATAGTTATGGATGTATTCTCTATGTATGTATTTGGAAATGTCTTTGGCAGCAAGTGCTGTAAGGTTAGACCGATTAATGCACCATGACTTACTACTAATATGCGTTTATCTTTATATGTCATTACTGCTTCTTGTAAAAATTCACAGCCTCTTTTAGCTACCTTTTCAAATTTCTCCATGCCTAGGTCTAAATTACGCCAATTACTTCCCCATTTTTGTTGGCGTTCATCTTCAGTTGTTCCTTCGATTTTCCCACAATTAATTTCTCGAAGTCTTTTCTCGTAAATATCAATAGGTAAGTTTAATTTCTTCGATATTATAAATGCAGTTTCCTTTGCACGTGTTAAGTCGCTTGTGACAATAACATCCCATTCTTCTAGAGATAGTCTATCAGCGAGTGCTTGTACTTGTTTTATACCTAAAGTATTTAAAGGAATATCAGAAATTCCTTGTGCTCTTCCCAATACATTCCACTCGGTTATACCGTGTCTGATTAATCCTAACTTTGTCATTTTTTTACCTCATTGTTTTTATTGCAAATAATCCAAGGCAGATTCCACTTCAAAAATACCACTTTCTAGTAAAAATTGTCTTACTAAATGTATATGCGCTGCTCCGATAAGCAAAAGGATTCGGTCATTTACACTTGTAGCCAAGCTTGTAAGATTTGAATAAATAATCAAGTTCCGTTGATACCACCATCTCATCCAATCTACCCCGATATAATCTATTCCAGTTCCGATACGTGCAACTTGCATATAAAGTTCATGGTCATGTTGTATTCTTTTTTCTTGATTAATATGGATCAACATGTCCCTGATAGTTTGTTCTTTTGATGGGAGCTCCATTAATTTCGGGATGTATTCTTCCGTAATTGATCTATATAATTCGGACTGATTTGTTTTGGCCCAGTCCAAAACTTCTCCAATATCTCTTTGGCCTATATCTCCCATCCAATCGACAGGATAGATCCTCTCATTCCCCATCGCGGCGCTAAGTCGAAAACCAATTTGGTGTATTTCGTTAGCATCCAATTCCAATGAATTATTCATATATTGGTGATAGGTTTTATTAATTTCACGATCCGTTTCCTTCACTGCTTCTACCGCAACCTTATTTGGTTTAAAAGATTCTAGCTGTTGAATGACAGCTTCTATTTCCATCTGTCTTTTCGTTGATAAAACAGTATCTAAATTATATTCAACCAAATCTGATGAACCACCCATATGAAACGTTCCAACTATTAAAATCTTCGGCTTCATCCTATTCATATCACCTTTCTTTAATGTGTATATGTGGTTTACACATATAGTAAGCACTCGCTGTGAACAACTGATTTATTTTACCTGAAGCGATCATGGTCTCCATATCATTTAAATCAACTAAATGCACATCTATAAATTCTGTAGGATCTAATTCTTGATCAAATGCTTTATACACATCTACAATTAAAAAAGTAATTACTTTATTTGTTTGCGTTGCTGGATTAACATAGAACTCACCCAATAAAATAGGTGTCTTATCTGAAATATATCCTGTTTCTTCCCTTACTTCTCTTAATATCGCACTTTCATATGTTTCATTCTTCTCAGGTTTACCAGCAGGTATTTCTAAAAAGAAATCTTGTGCAGCATATCTGTATTGTTTGACGAGTACAATCTTGTTCTCTCTTGTGAGAACAATTGCATTTACCCAGTCAGCATATTCATTTACATAATAATTCTCAATCACTTGTCCATCAGGGAGTGCACAATCATCTTTTCGCAAATTTCCAAATGGTGTCTTAAATACATAACTGGAACGCAGTGTTTTCCAACTGTTCATCATGTTTCACCCTTCCATTCTACTACAATTTTCTTAGCATTCATCAAAAAAACTCATACAATCCTTCATCAAAATAGTTAAATTCTTCAACAGAAATTGTTTGCCGAACATACCCTTTATAAAAAGCTTGCAACATTTCTTCATTGTCTCTAATTGACCGTGTAGCTAATGCAATATCGTAACGTGGATCTCCATAGGTAGTTCCCGCCAAATCGATGAAGGTATGCACTTTTCCATTGGAGACAAGCACATTATCAATTGTACAATCACCGTGGATTAACGTTTGTTTTGTAGAGTTGGGTTTATATTCTTTCAATTTTTCCAACAATTTTTTATCACCTTCTACCGAATCATTTTCTAGATAATAGGTAGCTTTTTGTAATTGTTTATCTAGCCAACATTCATCTGTAATCCATGGGACTGGTGGCTCTGTCTCATGTAATTGCTTTAAAAGGGCTCCAAAGCTTTGGAAGAGGACTAATTTTTCTTTCTCACAAGTTGAATGTAAAAGGGCTTCTCTTAGTGTAATACCCTCTACTAAACTCATAATTAACTGACTTTCTACTCCTTCTATAAATATATAGAATGTGGGTATAGGCAAAGTAGTTACTTCCTTTAATATTTTCATTGCTTCTGCTTCTTTGGAAAGCCAGGCTTTATACTTTACTCTTTTTGCACTTTTACTTACAAATTGGCCAGCACTTGTTTGGAGAAATACTACTTCTGAAGTTGCGCCTTGATTTTTCGGATATGTAATTGAATGTATTTCTCCTATTATTGTTTCAAGCTGTTTGAGGTTAATTAGTTTTGACATATGTAGCTCCTAATTGAATGATAGTATAATAAAATAAAAACTAACAAGTGGAGAGATTAAATATGGAGATCACAAAGTTCAAGAAAACAGACATACAAGAAATCATTCACTTATTTTATGACACTGTCCATACAGTGAATACCAAGGACTATTCCAAAGATCAATTAGATGCCTGGGCTCCACTTAACGACATCCAATGGAAAAGAAAAGCTTGGAGTAAAAGTTTATCTGAAAACATCACCTATGTAGCTAAAATAAATAATACAATTGTTGGATTTTGCGATATAACAATTGATGGTTTACTGGATAGGCTTTATGTACATAAAGATTTTCAAAGAAAGGGAATCGCTTCGGATTTACTTTACAAACTTGAATCTGAAGCACGAAACTTGAAACTACAAGAAATACAGACATATGCCAGTATTACAGCAAAAGTATTTTTTGAAAATCATGATTTTACCAGTATTTCTATTAACTATGTCGAACGGAACGGTACAATACTTACAAATTTTTTGATGAAAAAAAGACTTTGATATTAGTCATATTGCACAATAATTAGGTTGCAATCATATCATGGAGGGAATGTGCTTTGAAAAGACATTACAATTGCTAAAAAGGTAGGTCTGAGTTATGGATTCTTCTATCGATTACACCTCCCCGACTACACAGTTCACGTTTGATGTAAATAAAAGTCCTTTCTTTAAAAAAGATAATTATAATTTTATGAACATTTTAGGTATTCAACAATTAAATACGTTAGATAATATATCTTTGCTTGATATTTTTCTCAGCTCTGGTAATAATATAGAACCACATTTTCATCCAAATGCGGCGGAGTTAGTCTACTGTGTTTCTGGTGCAATTGCCATTTCTATACTCAATCCATTTACAAAGCAATACCAAAACTACATTATCACACCTGGTCAAGTGGCAAATATTCCACAAGGTTGGTGGCATTATCAAATGGCTACCGAAGATCGCACGCATATATTAGCCATTTTTAATGCTTCTACTCCTGAAGTAATTTTAGGTTCCGATATATTAAAATTGACACCTTCTAATATTATGGCATATACCTATTGTATGGATGAAAACCAATGGAAAAAAGCAATTGCTCCAGTTTTACCATCGACATATATTGGTCCTCCAGCAAACTGTAGCAACACGAGAACTGAAAACTCCCAGTATTATCCGAAGTTTCATGGCAATCAAGTCCATTCGATGCAACAATCCATTCCCTATCATCAACCCAACAATCATTAATTGTTTACTGAAGTCGAATAGCTTTATTCCTAATTGTCCACTGATTACCTCGCCCATTATTACCAGAACAGTATTTAAATATTCTAGCTTCCAAATCAAAATTTATTGAATATATATACCAACTTACAAAGTTGCTAGTAAAATCAAGTGAAAAGAATAAATACCCTCCTTTTGTTAAAATACATGCATGAAACTCTAACTAATCTCTCTTCAGTTTATTTTCCATGTATTGCCTCTATTGTAATTGCTCATCACTTTGCCATCTGATATATGTATAAATTAATTGGGCAATAAGCATACCTATGACAATCATTAATATATATTTATTTTGCAGCGAAGAGACTTGATAGAATATTTGAAGAATCAAAAGGAATATAAAGGGTGTGAACTATAATGTCCTCAAAAATTTCTTTTTATAGGATAGCTTCAAATAACTTAAACCCTTTTCTCTTCCATTTTTCACAAATACGGCACCTTCCAATTAATAATTTATATATTTAGTAATATTCTCCATACACTAACAAAAATCCTTTCTCAGTTAGAAAGTAAATTTCACACGGGGAAACATTATCATTACACATATCACACCAAAGATAATAAAATTCATACTATATATGATATACATAAAACTTGTGACAAGTTTGTGAATTCTATAGACTAAGCACAATACGACAAAATTTTCATTTTTACTATTGTACAATATGAAAGTCGATGGATGAATTATATAAAAGATTGTCTATTTAAAATAAAAAATTATGTTGGAGGAAAAACGTGTTGAATTTACCTGATGAAAAAGCATTATTAATATTAATCGCCATTAAAAGGAAAATCATGTATAGAAAAGCTAAAAGTTATGGATTTACACACCCTAGAGTCGTAACTTGTAGCCAAGAGTTAGATGAACTGCTTAATAAATATCAAAAACTAGCATCTTAAAAATCAAAAAACCGATTACACATTCACATGAAGTGTAATCGGTTTTCTTATAGATTGATTTTTTACGGTTAAAAAGTAATTTTACACTTAATCTAGTAAATGTCTCGATCCCAAAATCGTTGTTGAGCAATGATATTTACAAATGCTTTTCCAAAATCCGGATTGTTGGTTGCAAATTCAATTCCAGGTCCTGCTTTTGCATTCGATGCATTAAAAAAAGGAATACCTGAAGTCGCTATACCGATTGGTTTGTAATGCTTATACGCCTCATTTATAAAATATACGATATCTGCATTCAACTTCGCTTGATTGTTTCCCCTTCCCCCAACAACATACAAAGAATCAAACAATACTGGGGCCGTTGTCAGAAATGTCTCATTCACTCTCACTTTATGTCCATCTGAGCTTCTTATGGTGCCGAATTTCTCACTTACAATTGTATATTCTACACCGTAGCGTCTGAGCGTTTTTATCGTTTTTTCCACTTCGTTAAGATCAAAGTCATTACCAATAAGCACAGCCACTTTTAAAGTTTGAGGGACTTTTCTAGTGTTTTCTTGACTGAGTGCTGGAGAGGAAGCAGTGACCTGGGATTGTTCTCCAATTGGTCTATTTACCCCTAAATTATCTGCAATTATGTTGGCCATTTCTTGATCCACATGTACGAACATATCTACAACTTGTTGTCTGACATTACGATTATTTACTTTTCCAACTTCAAAAGAAAAGGCGTCAATGATATGTTGTTTTTCTGGAGGGGACATACTGTTCCAAAAAAGCCTTGCTTGAGAAAAGTGATCATTAAATGATTCACTTCTTGCCTGGATGACACGACCTTCTACTTTTTCTTCATAATGAACAAATCCACCTTCTTTTGCCGTACTTGTGGAAGGTGTGTTATTTGCTAGTGAATTTCTATGATAACTAACCTGCCCGACATTTATCGTCTGACGGCTAAAACCATTTCGTTGATTATTATGAAAGGGACAAATAGCACGATTGATTGGAATCTCGGTAAAATTAGGTCCTCCAAGACGCAATAACTGTGTATCTAAATACGAGAACAGTCGGCCTTGCAAAAGCGGGTCATTTGTAAAGTCTATACCAGGGACTAGATTACCTGGATGAAATGCAACTTGTTCAGTTTCAGCAAATACATTGTCAACATTACGATTCAATGTCATTTTACCAATAATTTTTACGGGCACAATTTCCTCTGGCCAAAGTTTTGTAGCATCCAGAATATCGAAATCAAACTTAAATTCATCTGCTTGTTCAATCATCTGTACGCCAAGTTCATACTCGGCAAAGTTACCTTTTTCTATTGATTCCCACAAATCTCGACGCTGAAAGTCTGGATCTTTCCCTGAAATTTTCTGGGCTTCGTCCCATACAAGAGAATGTACCCCTAATAAAGGCTTCCAGTGGAACTTCACAAATCTAGATATTCCTTCCTCATTGACAAAACGAAATGTGTTTACACCAAACCCTTCCATCACTCTGAAATTCTTCGGTATGGTTCGATCAGACATATGCCACATGATCATATGGGCGGTTTCCTGATTATTTGCAACAAAATCCCAAAACGTATCATGGGCAGAAGCTGCTTGGGGCATTTCATTATGTGGTTCTGGTTTAACCGCATGAATAATATCTGGAAACTTTATCGCATCCTGAATAAAAAATATTGGAATATTATTTCCAACTAGATCATAATTTCCTTCCTGTGTATAGAATTTAACCGCAAATCCTCTTACATCTCGTACTGTATCAGGTGATCCTAAGCTACCAACAACATTAGAGAAACGAGTAAAAATAGGTGTTTTAGTACCAGCTTTTTGCAAAAATCCCGCTTTCGTGTATTCTTTCATCGATTCATACAATTCGAACTCTCCGTGAGCAGCATATCCTCTTGCATGTACCACTCGCTCTGGAATACGCTCATGGTCAAAATGGGTAATTTTCTCTCGAAGATGGAAATCCTCTATCAGAGTCGGCCCACGAATTCCAGCTTTTAAGGATTCCTCATCATTTGATACTTTTAATCCTTGATTGGTGGTAAGCTTTTTCCCATCATTGTTTACAGTGAACTGTTCCAGTTGTTGTTCCTTCTCATTTTGTTCTGGCGACTTATCCACTTAATCCCCTTTCAACAAGTAATCACGCCTTATATAGGCATAATACTTACTATATGTCTATCTGATACTACTTATTATTCCTATCTGGTTTAGACTTTCATGGACTGTGCATACCGTTTTCGCCGTGTACGAGTATAAACTTCCATCCGCTCCTACCTTTTGTTTATCCGATCATAAGCTATCGGTATGCGAACATAAATCTCGCCCATTACGAGTATAACCCCCCTTCCGCTCCTACCTTTTGTTTATCCGATCATAAGCTATCGCTATACGAGCATAAATCTAGCCCATACGAGCATAAACCCCCTTCCGCTCCTTCCTCTTGTCTATCCGATCATAAGCTATTGGTATACGAACATAAATCTTGCCCATGAGAGCATAAAACTCCATCCGCTCCTACCTATTGTCTATCCGATCATAAGCTATCGGTATACGAGCATAAATCTCGCCCATGCGAGCATAAACCTCATAAAATTATTCGTGTTCTTTGCTAATAGAACGCCACATTTCGACGAACATTTAGTCCTTTAGATTCATTTTAATAAAAAACCCTATTCCCTCCGCAATGTGACAAATTTTGCGTTTTATCTGTCGTACAATGGACAAGTTGCTTCCCTACCTTCTAGAACATACACTCATGAACTGAAGCTAAATACACAGTATGGAGGAAGTTTTTTGTGAAAAGTTTGTTGGACGAAAAAGCATTATTGATTCGAATTGGAATCAAGAGAAAAGACATGTACAGGATGGCCAAAAAGTTGGGACTTACCCATCCACGTGTCGTCTCAATCAGCCAAGAACTAGATCATTTACTTAATCGTTATCAAGAGAAAGTATCTTAACTAGCAGACTGAACCTACCATAAAAAAACCGATCAAACCCCCTTAAAGAAGGAACTGATCGGTTTTAATATGGGGGTATATGAAAAACGTAAGACTATTTTTTATAAAAAAACCTTTTGCCCAGTGTTTCAACCATCTTTGGAAAGACCGCGTAAAGCTTACTTGAAATACGCATATAAGATGGAAGATCGACCTCGCGAACTGGATATTCTATTGATTTAACTATAGCGGAAACTACTCTTTCTGGAGAAAGTAAATGCTTGCTCATTTTTTCGCGGTAATTGCCTGTTTGATCTGCTAAATCGAGAAATGGAGTATCGATTGGACCTGGGTTAACCGTAGTTACTTTAATATTATATTGTTTGAGTTCCATTCGAACTGCATTGGCAAAACCAAGTATTGCGTGTTTTGATGCAGCGTATCCGGATGCTTTTGGAGTTGCCACTTTACCAGCTTGAGACGCGACAAAAATCAGGTGACCACTTCTTTTCTTTTTCATGTTCGTCGCGAAGTACTTCGTCAGCTTCATTGGAGCGAGCACATTTACATCTAACATTTTCTGCATATCCTTCTCTTTTAAATCTGTTAAATAAGCAAAGGTACCAACTCCAGCACAAAGAACTACGGTATCTGGTAAACCCATCTCTTGGAATAATTCATCATAGGTTTGTTCTTCTGTCAAATCTGTTTGTATAGTATGTATGCCAAGTAGCGATAATTCATTTAAGACAACCGAATTTCTTCCTATAGCCCAAACCTCATGTCCGTCGACTTGTAAACTTTTTGCAAGCAAAAGTCCGACGCCGCTAGTAGCGCCGGTTATACATATTTTTTTACGCTTGCCCATATAGTAGAGTGCCTTCCTCATTGCGTTGTTCTGTCACATATCCATTGTCCATTAAGTAATCGATTTGACCGATTGTTTCTGAAAGTGTTAAACCTAGTTCTTTTTCATACACTTTTGGAAATAACTCTTGTGTAAGCTCATAAATTGTTTTTTCCCCTTGTTTCATCATATCTAAAACTTTCATCGCTCGTTCTTTTTGCTTTTCGAGTCTTGTTGTCAATAAATCATATACGTCATACACTTCATTTCCATGCCCGCTATATACTTTTTTTACAGGCAATGTTTGAATTCTTTTTAGCGAGGCATTATATTGTAGCATTGATTTTGCCCTTTTCCCTTTATGTAACGGGGGTTCAATTAGTGGGTTAGATGAAATTTTCTCTAATATTAAATCTCCTCCGATTAAGACACGTGCATTCTCTGACCAAAAGGAAAGATGACTTTGTGCATGCCCCAATGTTTCGAGTACTGTATAATCAGGATGCCCTGGAAGACAATCTCCATCTTTTAAAATAGTTTGAAGCGGTCGGTTTCCGATAAAATGAAGCGGTCTTTTCATTTTTTCCACCCAATCTAGATAGCTCTCTGGCACTCCTTCCTCCACCAAACATTGCATATAAAACTCATCATGGAATTTTAAAAACTTCTCGTCTTTCGTTAACCATGGTTGGTTATATGCATGTCCTAATATAGTAGCTTGCTCAAAAGCATCTACACACCCTGCATGATCTGGATGATGATGAGTTAGCAGCACTTGTTCAATGTCGGACAATGCATATCCAGCCTCTTTTATTCCTGCAGTTAGCGCAGCAAGTGCTTCCTCCGTTTTAGGACCAACGTCTATTAATGTTAGAGCATCCCCTTTTAATAAATAAGAATTTACATCTCCTACTGCAAATGGTGTTGGTACGGTAATTTTGTGTATCATTATTTGAAAACCCCTTTTTATGAATGACTATTCATTACATTGTACAGCTTTTTCCATGACACGTCACTAAAATGAAGTTGACTTTTATTTGGAACACACATATAATTTCATTAATTCAGAAAATAAAAGCTAGGATGAAGAATAGTACATATATGATGGAGTCTAGAGAGTGAAATAACAGCTGCAATTTTCACCTCCCGCTCATATGTCGAACCTACTTCGGAGCTGCTATGTAAACATAGCCGTGCCTCCCGCGATAAGGAGGAGTAAGTTGTGCTGATTTCGTCAGCAAATTTAGGTGGTACCGCGGAGACAAGCGTTTTCGTCCTTATTCATAGGACGGGAGCGCTTTTTTATTTTATATAAGGAGTGGATTTTACATGTCGAAAATCGTATTTGTTGGCGCTGGTGCTATGGCGGAGGCTATTATTAATGGACTGACAAAAGAGGGTAAAGTTTCTCCTGCACATATTCATGTAATGAATAGATCGGATGTGCATCAGCTACAACAATTGAAAAAAGTCTATAATGTCCAGATAGTTTGTAAAGAGAAAAAGGCTTTATGTGAAGCGAATTTGGTTTTCCTAGCGATGAAACCAAAAGATGCCAAGGAAGCATTGACTGACATAGCACCTTTTTTAGACAAAAAGGCAACAGTTATTTCTGTCATTGCAGGTGTTTCCATTCAGACTATTTCAGTATATTTAGGAAGTCGTCCAATTGCACGGGTCATGCCAAATACCTCAGCAGCAGTAGGACTAAGTGCATCTGCGGTTAGTTGGAATGAACTTGTTTCAGAAAGTTCTAAACAAGAAATTATTCATATACTAGAAGGAATTGGCTCGGTTAAAACTGTCGATGAGGATGATTTACATGTTGTAACTGCTCTAGCTGGAAGTGGTCCCGCCTATTTATATTATTTTGCTGAGCAATTTGAAGCAGCGGCCGTACAATACGGTTTGTCTTCAGAAGATGCACGTCAATTATTTATCCAAACGATGGAAGGTGCAGCTCAAATGCTTAAAAAAGGAAATGATGAACCGTCGGAACTTCGTAGAAGGGTAACTAGTCCTGGTGGAACAACTGAGGCTGGTGTTGAACAGCTTGTTCAGCATAAAGTGGATGAAGCTATATTTGCCTGCATTGAAGCCGCTCAACTTAAATCACGTATTCTTGGACAGCAATACGAATGACCGTGAAACTTACTAGTTCAACAAGTATCTGTGACATGCGAAAACAGCAAATTTCTTATCCGTAAGATACTACTTTCATGAAGAAAGCAATTAACACACAGAAAGGCGTGTACAATCGAATGGATAATTCCTATTTTGTCGGTTGGGGTACCCTCGCCCTCATAAATGCAGGTATTGCACAAGGAAAAAATAGAAGCGGATTAAATTGGTTCTTGTTATCACTTATTATGGGACCAATCGCGACGCTTAGTTTAGTAATAATCGAAAAAAAATATAAAGATACCGAGTGATGTGTTATTCACTCGATATCTTTTTTAGCTTGCCATTGGCCCACTCGTATTCTGCAAAATCACTCGCAACATAAATCGGGAAATCATAATTCTCGACTTGCGAAATCATTTCTTTAATATCTGAAGGCATGAATCGACTGCTTATATGATTGACAACTAGGTGTTTCGCATTCGCTTCTTGACATACGTTTGCGGCATCTACAATGGTAGAATGACCATATAATCCTGCAAGTTCAGAAGTTGATTGGTCAAATGTTCCTTCATGTATGACAATATCGGAGTCTCTACTTAACAAGATAGCGTTCTCACAAAACTTTGTGTCCCCTAAAATTGTTACTTGGAATCCTTCTTTTGGTTCTCCTGTCACATCCGCACTTTTGACGACACGTCCATCAGATAGCTCAACGTCTTTTCCTTCTTTTAATTGTTTTAACAGAGGTCCTCTTGGAACACCTAAAGCGTCTGTCTTTCCGATCAATAACTCAGGAGGAAGCGGTTTTTGCGTCACTTTGTATCCAAAACAAGGAATTACATGTTCCAATAGTTTTGCTTCGACAATAAATTGGTCATCTTCAAAAATAATGCCTTCCTCAATTTCGATAATATTAAGCGGATATTTAATATGCGTCTTGGAGGTTGTTAAGGTCAATTCGATCCAAGCTCTTATGCCATTTGGACCGAAAATTGTAAGCTCTTCCTCTCCACTTAGAAATGAGCGTGATCCAAGTAATCCTGGAAGTCCATAAATATGATCTCCATGTAAATGGGTGATAAATATTTTTTCTAATTTACGTGGTTTTAGGGTTGTATGCAAAATTTGATGTTGAGTCGCTTCACCGCAATCAAATAACCAAAATGTTCCTCTTTCCTCAAGTATTTTTAATGCAGTCGCCGTTGTATTTCGTTGTTTAGACGGCATTCCTGCTCCTGTTCCTAGAAATAATAATTGCATCTATTCACCTACTTTCATGATCATCCAAAAAGTCTTTACTAAAACTAGTTTTAGATTCCAACGATGCTTTCTTTTTTACTTTAATCCCTCGTTTAATACTATCTGCTCCGAACTTGGCTTGCAACTGTTCAACAAGTTTTAGAATTGGCTCTTCTTTTGCATGCTCTTCAAAATTAAAAATAGAGAGTTGTTCCACCGATTCTCCTTTATCGAATACATTATTCACAGTAATGCCGAGTAATCGGATGGGTTCATCTTTCCAAGTGGATTGAAACAATGTTTTGGCTAGCTGAAAAATTTCTTTTTCTTCAAAAAGGCGGTTCGTTATTGTTTTGCTTCTCGTTTTATTTTTCCAATTGGCATCTCGAATATGAATGGTTATGGAACGACCTGCTAAATTTTTTGAATCTAACCGGGATGCTACTTTTTTGGAAAGCTTACGTAACACTTTTTCAATTTCATCTATATCCGTTTCATCATAAGGGAGTGTTGTTGAATTCCCTACGCTTTTCGTATCAAAGACAGAATCAGGGTCAACTGTTCGATTATCTATACCATTTGCTCGAGCAGAAAGCCTGATTCCGACTTTTCCTAACTTTTCTTTTAAAAGACCAGGAGCTATATTTGCTAAGTCTCCTATTGTATGTACTCCAAACTCCGACAATTTTTTCGCAGTACTCTCCCCTACACCATGCATGTCAATAACAGGCAATGGCCAAAGTTTTTCTGCTACTTCCCTTTTGCGCAAAACAGTTATACCCATCGGCTTTTTCATGTTGGATGCTGTTTTTGCTAAAAACTTATTCGGTGCAATTCCAATTGAACTTGGCAAATCTAGCTCCCGAATGATTCGCTGTTGAATAGATTCCGCAAAAGCAATCGCATCTTCTCCCATTTCAACCTCACTTACATCCATATACCCCTCATCTATCGAAACTGGTTCCACAAGTGGCGTGTATGAACGCAATATATCAAATATTGCTTTGGATGCCGCTCGATACCGTTCGAAATTGGGAGGCAATAATATCAGTTCAGGGCATTTGCGTCTAGCTTCCCAAACGGACATTGTTGTATAAACACCTTTTGCACGCGCTTCATACGAACAGGTTACTAAAATTCCTCTTCTTTCTTTCGGATTTCCTGCAACCGCAATCGCTTTCCCTTTCAGAGATGGATCATGTGCCTGTTCAACGGAAGCATAGAAACTATTCATATCAAGATGAAATATAATTCTCGCCTTCGATTGCACTTATCTCACCTCAACTTTGTATTCCTTTATTATAACAACTTTATGTTATCTGTTACCACTTGCTGAAAAAATCAATCACTTGTAATCAAAAAAAGTCGATTACCACTTATTAAGCAGCAACCGACATATTTGTGAAGAACTATTATGAATTTACTTGTTCTTCCTTTTTAACGCGTTCTAAATATGATTGAATATCTTTAATCCCTTCCAATGAACGGACTAGAATGGATGGGTCTACAATGGTGATCATCCTGTCTTCTAAGTTGGCAACTGCAGTAAAATAACGAGTTTTTGTGTAATTTACTAAGCCAATTTGCTTTAAGTCTTCTTGTGCAATATCTAAAATTTCTTTTGCTTCTTTCACAAGAATTCCAATGGACATATCTTGCGTATGCATCGTCACGACACGTGCATTCTCATTGTTTACCCCACTTCGATTGTACAGGATTTGCTCGAAGTCGATAATTGGAACAAGTTCTCCACGAATCTTCATCAATCCGATCAGATAATTCGGTAAGTGTGGAATTGGGTTTATCTGTTCTAATTTTTCGATTGATACGACATGCTCAATTGGAACGGCATAATCTTCGTTACCACATTGAAAGACGACAACTTTTTCATTTGACAATAAAAGGCACCTCCTGTTTAAATTATTCCGCTGCTACTTTTACAATTTCTACTAGTAAATCAGTAAGCTTTTCTAATTCTTCTACTGGCATACGCTCATTTGTTGTGTGAATCTCTTCATAGCCGACAGACAAAATAACCGTCGGAACCCCAAATCCTGCGAAAACATTCGCATCGCTGCCTCCACCACTAGTTTTAATATCGGCAGTTCTTCCGATCCTTTCCACAGCTTTTTTCGCTACTTGTACTACTTCATGATCGTTTTCGAAACGGAAACCAGGATACATTAATTGTGTTTCTGAAGATGCAGTGCCGCCAAGTTTTTCTGCTGTTTCTGCAAAAGTAGCGACCATATGTGCCACTTGCGCGTCTAGTTTTTCTTTGTTTATCGAACGAGCTTCCGATAAAATATGCACTTCATCACATACAATATTAGTGGCTTGTCCACCTTCAAAACGACCAATATTTGCAGTCGTTTCCCCATCAATACGTCCTAATTTCATTGCAGAAATAGCTTTAGATGCTAAAGTGATAGCCGAAATGCCTTTCTCGGGTGCCACTCCTGCATGTGCTGTTTTACCGGTAATCGTTGTCCATAGTTTTGATTGGAATGGGGCCGCAGTAACGATTCCTTCAACAGTTCCATCGCTATCTATAGCATAACCATACTTAGCTGTAAGCAATGTTGGATCCATTTCTTTTGCTCCAACCAATCCACTTTCTTCTCCTGCTGTAATGACAACTTGGATATCACCATGAGCAATAGATTGTTCATTCAGACGACGAATTGCTTCAAATAATGCAGCAATTCCAGCTTTATCGTCCGCTCCTAATATAGTTGTTCCATCTGAATAAATATAGCCATCTTCTTTTAATATAGGCTGAATTCCTTTACCAGGAACTACAGTATCCATATGTGTAGTAAAGTAAATTGCATCAGCATCCGCTTTTGTTCCTTTTAAAGTAGCTATCAAGTTACCTGCGCCATGTCCTGTTCTTTCTGCGGAGTCATCTTGGATGACCGAAAAACCTAATTCCTCCAATTTATTCATTAAAATCGGTGCGATTATTTGCTCGTGTTTTGTTTCGGAATCTATTTTTACTAACTCAAAAAATTCTTCTATTAAACGATTCATCTAATCCATACTCTCCTTTTATAATGGAATATTCCCGTGTTTTTTGTTTGGTCTTGTTTCTTTTTTGTTGCGCATCATATCCAGTGCTTGTATTAACTTAATGCGCGTTTCCCGCGGATCAATTACATCGTCGACCATTCCCATAGAGGCTGCTACATACGGGTTTGCAAATTTTTCACGGTATTCTTCAATTTTTTCTGCACGTACTTTCTCAGGATCATCACTATTAGCAATTTCCCTCGCAAAGATAATATTTGCCGCCCCTTGTGGTCCCATTACTGCGATTTCTGCATTTGGCCATGCAAATACAACATCCGCACCAATCGATTTGGAATTCAACGCTACATATGCTCCACCATATGCCTTACGCAGAATCACGGTCATTTTCGGAACAGTGGCCTCTGAATAGGCAAATAAAATCTTCGCACCATGTCGAATGATTCCTCCATGCTCTTGTTTAATACCTGGGAAAAATCCTGTTACATCTTCAAAAGTAATGATTGGGATATTAAATGAATCACAGAAACGAATGAATCGTGCAGCTTTATCGCTTGAATCGATATCGAGTCCTCCAGCCATTACTTTTGGCTGATTACAAACAAGTCCCACGACTTCTCCTTTAATACGTGCTAAACCAATCACGATATTTTTGGCAAATTCTTTTTGTATTTCTAAAAATGAATCTGCATCGACTACTTGCTCAATTACTTTTCGTATATCATACGGACGAATAGCTTCAAATGGCACAATATCGGCTAAATCTGGACGATCATCGTTCTCTGCTGCGACATCCACAATGGATGGTTTTTCTTCAAAATTCTGTGGTAAATAGCTAAGCAGCAAACGAACACTTTCCAGGACCTCTTCCTCTGTTTTCCCACGAAAATGGGCATTTCCACTAATCGAGTTATGTACTTTTGACCCACCTAGATCCTCTGCAGAAATCTTTTCACCGGTCACCGTTTCAATAACTTTAGGTCCAGTAATAAACATTTGGCTCGTCTCATCGGTCATAAACACAAAATCAGTAATAGCCGGGGAATAAACTGCACCACCGGCACAAGGTCCTAAAATAACGGAGATTTGCGGGATAACTCCAGAATAAATCGCATTACGATAAAAAATTTGCCCATAGCCGTCCAGTGACACAACACCCTCTTGAATACGAGCTCCACCTGAATCATTAAGCCCGATAAATGGAGCACCGTTTTTTGCAGCCAAATCCATCACATTTGCTATTTTTAGCGCATGCATTTCGCCTAGAGCACCACCAAATACGGTGAAGTCTTGGGAGAATAAATAGATTGGTCTCCCATTCACTTTTCCATACCCAGTAACAACCCCGTCACCTGGTCCTTCTTGCTTGTCCATTCCAAAGTCTACTGTTCGATGCTTAATAAACGGATTTAACTCGACAAACGTATCTTTATCTACGAGTAATTCAATTCGTTCACGAGCAGTTAGCTTTCCTTTTTCATGTTGCTTATCGATACGTTCGTCTCCGCCGCCCAATTCTATTGTTCGTTTACGGTCATATAAATCATTTATTTTTTCATAAATATCCATTATTTTACTTCGCTCCCCCTGATTTATCACATAACTCATATAAAACGCCACCAGATGCTTTCGGATGGATAAATGCGACTTGCGCTCCTCCTGCTCCGACTTTTGGCGTATCTTGAATGAGCTTAATGCCCTTTTCTTTTAGCTCATTTAAACGACCCTGAATATTTGTAACTCCAAAAGCAACATGATGAATGCCTTCTCCTTTTTTTTCAATGAAAGAATGTACAGCACTCAACTCTTCAGTAGGCTGAAGTAACTCTAGTTTCACATTACCGCTATCGATAAAAGCTACTCGCACTTTCTCAGAAGGAACTTCTTCAATATGTATTAGTTTCAAACCAAGTATTTCCGTATAATATGGAAGAGAATCTTCAATACTTCTCACTGCAATCCCTATATGATCAACTTTTTCCATTCCTTCGCACCCCTTACTGTTTAATAATTCTCTACTCTATTGTACATATTTCCAAAATAAATGGCTACCTCTTGTCATTTTTTTCGTTTTTGATAAAATATAAGTACATGCTAAAGGAGAGAGTCTCATGCGCAATCAAAAGTTTCGTAAACTTGTTGTCTATTTAATGATTTTAATCATGGTAATGTCTTCATTGTTATTCGGTTTAAGTTTCGTTTTGTAAAAAATACTAAAAAACAGCGAAAGCACATAAATGCTTTCGCTGTTTTTTAGTATTAGATTTCTTCACAATGCTCTTCAAATAATGCTTGAAGATGTGTTATTACAGATGTCGGTGCATGTCCTTCGATTTCGTGTCGACCTATTTCTGCCACTGCTTGGCCGTCTTTTAACAAAACAAAAGAAGGAGAAGATGGTAAATGGTCATCTCCAAATACATTACGTGCTTGTTGGGTAGCTAATTTATCTTGACCAGCAAATACGGTTACAAGGTGATCAGGACGTTTATCATAATGTACTGCATTAGCAGCTGCCGGACGAGCAATACCACCTGCACAGCCACAAACAGAGTTTATCATTACTAATGTTGTACCTGGACGTGATAATGCAGTATCCACTTCCTCAGGTGTAGTTAATTGTTCATAACCACTAGTCTCCATTTCTCCGCGAGCCTGCATAACCATATCATTCATCAATAAATTAAAATCCATATTCATTGTTCGTCACTCCTCCAATTAAATGCGCCCTGGTGTTTGCTCCTGCGTATAGCTTGTTGCAGAAAACAGTACTTCTAGATTTTGAATTGAGCTTTGGCCTGCGCAATGCAGGTCGGGTAGCCGTTATCCTATGGATGGGTATCAGCCTTTAAAAACTCTTTTCTAAATCTTATGACATCTGCCAGAGACTTCAACTTCATTCTGCTAAGTTCTAAATTTGCCGAGTAAAGTTAAACTAGTTTCATCTTAGCAGATTATTGTTTAGAGTTCGAGGAAAATAACTCATCTACTGCTTGCGATACAGTCATTTTTTCTCCTCTAACTAATTGTTCTAATTGCATCATCGATTGTTTCTTTTCCTCAGAAGAAAAAAAGTCATCATATAAACGGTCGATGATCATCGTTTTATACCAATCAACGGTTTGTTCTTTTCTTCTATTTTGCCAAACACTATTTGTCTGCATTTTTCCTTGAAATAATACTATCGTTTCCCATATCTTATCTAGCCCTGTTTTATAAAGAGATGAAACTGCAAGAGCTGGGGTTATCCAACCGGGCGTTGAAGGTGCTAAAAAGTGAAGAATCTGTTTGTACTCTGCCACAGTCTTTTTTGCAAGCTTTTCATTGGAACCATCGGCCTTATTGACAACAATTGCATCAGCAAGTTCCATAATCCCTTTTTTCATCCCTTGGAGCTCATCTCCTGCTCCCGTAAGTGCTAGAAGCAAAAAGAAATCGACCATGCCTCGAACAATTGTTTCGCTTTGTCCAACCCCTACTGTTTCCACTAAAACAACATCATATCCAGCTGCCTCACATAATAGCATTGTTTCTCGTGACTTTTTATGAACTCCTCCAAGGGTGCCCGCTGAAGGAGAAGGTCTGATAAATGCTTTTGGATGTCTGGTCAATTCCTCCATTCTCGTCTTGTCTCCGAGAATACTTCCCCCTGTCAGAGAAGAGCTAGGGTCGATTGCCAGTACAGCTACTTTGTAACCTTGATCGCAGAGCATTTTTCCAAATGCTTCAATAAACGTACTTTTCCCTACTCCAGGCACGCCTGTAATTCCTATCCGGATGCTTTTTCCTGTATGTGGAAGTAACTGTTTTAATAATAGTTGCCCAATTGTTTGCTGGTCTATTACAGTACTTTCGATAAATGTTATTGCTTTTGCTAAATGTAATCTAGAACCATTGCGAATTTCTCGGATATATTCCTCTTCATTTATATGAAGACTTTTCTTTTTCGCAAACTTTTTTACAGTCGCTTTCCCCATACCATCATGTTGCGATTTAATACCCCTCATGACATGCATCGAAGTCTCGTTTGTTTTATCCGCTCCCGACATTAGCCTTCAACTTCCTCATAACCTAGTCGTCGATATACTTCTTCAATTACTTTTTGTGCTGCAACTGGAATAACTGTACCAGGTCCAAAAATAGCAGAAGCTCCGTTTTCACGTAAAAAAGCATAATCTTGAGCAGGAATCACACCACCAACAACGATTAAAATATCTTCTCTTCCAAGCTTTGCTAACTCTTCTCGCAAGGCTGGAACAAGTGTCATATGGCCAGCTGCCAAGGAACTAACACCTACTACATGTACGTCATTTTCAACCGCTTGTTGGGCAGTTTCAGCTGGGGTTTGAAATAGCGGACTAATATCCACATCAAATCCTAAATCTGCAAATGCTGTAGCAATAACTTTTGCACCGCGATCATGTCCATCTTGGCCCATTTTGGCAATTAGAATACGAGGACGCCTTCCTTCATTGTCACGGAAGTCTTCCGCCATTTGTTTTACTGCCTCAATTTCTTCTGCATCGTTAAAGTTTGCACTATATACACCACTCACGGATCGAATCACCGCCTTGTGTCTTCCTGCTACTAATTCTATAGCATCCGAAATTTCACCGATTGTTGCACGCTTTCTTGCTGCGTCTACAGCCGCTTCAAGTAGATTTATTTTTCCGTTTTTGGCTGCATCCGTTAATGCAGCCAATGCTTCTTGTACTGCCTTCTCATCACGGTCTGCTTTTACTTTAGCTAATCTTTCCATTTGTTTTTGGCGCACAACAGTGTTGTCAATATTCAAAATATCAATCGCATCTTCTTGTTCTAATCGATATTTGTTAACCCCGATAATAATTTCCTTTGCGGAGTCTATTTGTGCTTGCTTTTTCGCAGCAGCTTCTTCAATTTTCATTTTTGGAAGACCTGTTTCAATCGCTTTTGCCATTCCTCCCAGCTCTTCGATTTCTTCTATCAAAGACCATGCTTTTTCCATTAGTTCGTTCGTAAGAGTTTCCACATAATACGAACCTCCCCAAGGGTCAATCACATTTGTCATATTCGTTTCTTCCTGTAAGAATAGCTGAGTATTTCTTGCAATTCTAGCAGAAAAATCGGTTGGAAGTGCGATTGCCTCATCAAGAGCGTTTGTATGGAGCGATTGTGTATGGCCCATCGCGGCTGCGTTGGCTTCCACTAATGTTCTCGTAATATTATTAAATGGATCTTGCTCTGTTAAACTCCATCCAGATGTTTGGGAATGTGTACGTAACGCTAATGTTTTCGGATTTTTCGGATCGAAGCTAGCCATCATTTGAGCCCACATTCTTCGGGCAGCACGCATTTTCGCCACTTCCATAAAATAGTTCATACCAATCGCCCAAAAGAACGAAAGCCTTGGTGCGAATGAATCAATTTCAATGCCCGCTTTCAATCCAGTACGCACATATTCCAAGCCATCAGCTAAAGTATATGCAAGCTCGATATCTGCAGTAGCTCCGGCTTCTTGCATATGATATCCGGAAATCGAGATAGAGTTGAACTTTGGCATATAGTTTGCTGTATAAGCAAAAATATCAGCAATGATTTTCATCGACATTTCCGGCGTATAAATATAGGTGTTGCGCACCATATACTCTTTTAAGATATCATTTTGGATTGTTCCAGCAAGCTGCTCAGGCGTGACTCCTTGCTCCTCAGCAGTGACAATATAAAAAGCTAAAATCGGTAAAACTGCCCCATTCATCGTCATAGAAACAGACATTTGGTCAAGCGGGATACCGTCAAACAATATTTTCATGTCTTCTACCGAGTCAATGGCAACCCCTGCTTTTCCAACATCACCCGTTACACGTTCATGATCAGAATCATAGCCTCGATGAGTAGCAAGATCAAACGCAACGGACAAACCTTTTTGCCCCATTGCCAAGTTTCTTCTATAAAACGCATTACTTTCTTCAGCAGTCGAAAAACCAGCATATTGACGTACTGTCCATGGTTTTGCCACATACATGGTTGGATAGGGTCCACGCGTATTGGGGGCGATCCCTGGTAAGTCATTTAAGTGTTGCACATTGCTTAAGTCGGATTTTTCATATACTTTTTTCAACGTAATTCCTTCATTTGTAAAAAAGGAAGGAGAATGTTCTAGACCTTCTGCATTATTTTCTAGCAAACTTTCAATAGAAACGGATGAATAATTAGGCGTTGACATGTGAATCCCCCTTTTTTGCAAATGTAAGTAGTTGATGCCCTTTTTCTAGAAGCGATTGTCCAGCAAATATTTGCCCAGACAATCCAGCATCTAACCAGTCTTCATATTCCTCAAATTTACCGGCAACATCCATTGGAACTGACAATTTCTCATTTAAAAGAGCAGGAACTAAACCAGCTGTTTGTTCATCGTTTCCAACGAATATGACGTAGTCTATGTTTTGTTCATCGATCCATTGTTGCAAATCGAATGGTTTTAGATTTTCAGGTGCTATACGTGGTGAGATTCCTAGTGCGATTAAATAACCACTAACAAAATCCATCCGTGCTTTATAATCCTTTAAAATACCATAAGGAATAATAGCAGTATTTAAAGGACTCCCTTGGAATGACTTCCTTATTTGCTCAAAAGGTTCTGCTAGTCTTTTATAATCGGTGAACTTAATAGAATCTGGCATTACGTCATCTGGATTTGCATAAGTATTCGTTCCAATTAATGATTTTTTACGAGTAGAAAGCGCAGCAAGCTGTTCCTTCCACTTCACCTCTGCCCGTTTTAACAATTTTGTTTCTCTATCTTCAATAGTCGCTTCTGACATTAATGTTAAAAAGTACGTCCATGTGTTTTTAACAAGCTCATTTGTTAATGTGTCAACATAATAAGAGCCTCCTGCTGCATCAATAACCCGTCCAATATGCGTTTCTTCTTTTAATACAAGCTGCATATTTCGTGCAATTCGATTGGATGTTGATGTAGCCCCTGTTAAATAATCATGTGGGTACGTAGTTAAGCTATCCGCTCCACCAAGTACTGCTGCCAGTGCGCTATTGCCAGCCCTTAAAATATTTACATGTCCATCTAAAAAAGAATAAGAACGCAATGAAGTTTCTATATGTACCGGGATTGGCGTGATATCGCTATTCCCATATGCTTGGCCGAAAGCACGCCATAGAATACGGAAAGCACGAATCTTCGCGATTTCCATAAAGAAATTATTTTCCACCGAAAATTGAACAAACGCTTTCTTTGCAAATTTTTCGATGCTTGTTTTTTTGATAAGCTCGTCTGCTTGAACAAGAACACTTGCTAGCTCGCTAACAACATCTCCTCCTGCTTGATGAATGGAAGACCCATTTAAGAAATATGTTCTTGCATAAGGTAGTTCTTCTTCCCATGCGCCTTTTACTAATCCTTTGAAGTCATTGAAATGGTGTAAAAAAGCTGGATTATTTGTAACATCTAAAATAGCTGGATGCTTTTCAAATAGAGCAGCCAACTCCTCTATTTGAGCAGAATTCCAAGTATGTTCTTTTTCTAATTTAAAATGGATAACATCATTACCTTTTACAAGCGCTTCTTTAACTTCCGCAAGTAACCCCTCACTTGAAGAACTTTCTGCAACTTGTGCGATCAACCAATCAGATGAAGATTTAGCTTGTCGAACAATAGCTGTTTGGGTTGTTGGAATAGATGCCACATCTGATAATGAATAAAGCGGTTTCAACATAATATCTTCTAGTGTTTTAGTTGAAAGTGACTCCAATGATTTCCCTTTCAATGATTTGAGGGCTACTTGCTCCCACTCATCGAGTGTTGCATTATTAAAAGTCGTATGTTTCATTTTATTTATTGTCATATGAACGCTTTCGCTTCCCCCTAAGTAAATAAAAATAACTTACTTATATTTTAACGGACAATGTTTATATTAGAAAGGGAAACTTCCTTAGTAGTCTTTTGAAATAAGAAAACCCCTTTCCTACTTGAAAGAGGCTGCATTGTTTTTATTCAATTGATCCTGTTCCTTTTAGCGATACATCTACATGCACATCGATCGGTAAGTTGGGGTAAGCTTCTAGCCATTCCGAAACGTTTTTTTTATCATGTAGTTTCATCGTCCGATATTCTAGTCCAAATCCCATTGGGTCCAAATCATGTTTTTGGGCATTTTCCAAAAAACTCGTCATGTTTCCTTCTATTTCTTCCGATGCAATCTTATTATATTTATCCAAATTCTCAAGTAAGAGCGATTTATTGGACTCACCAACCTCCCCCTTCATTTTTACATTTACTTTTATGGAAGTTGGCTGTCCATTTTCCATCAATATTTTATAGTTTGTTCTTATTCTATCCATATTAATGATTAACTTCACGTCTCCTCGTTCCACTTCATAGCTAAATCCGCTCATCCCATTTTTTAGCGTGTTGAAATACTTTGTCTCGATATAATTCAATTCTAAGGGCTTTGTTTTTTCTTTCACTACTAAGGATTTATTGACGATCAACTCCGTTTTATCCTTGGATGCTTCTACTAGGGGAACTACGGCATTAATTCCATCTGATAGTGTATTTCTTCTAAATTCAAACAGATAAGATGACGTTATAAAAGGACTTTCAGCTCCACTCGAACCAAAAAAGTTTACGAGCGTGGTTGATACTGCTGATTCAGTTTTCGGTTCGACTTTAAGGATTGATTCCGCAGATGTTTTTGCGGCAGCAACCCAAGCTACTAACTGGATATCCCCACGCCTCATAAAATAGTCCATAAAACCTTTTATATCTGTTTCAAATAAAGATTCATTAATGACAATTAGCTTTGTGTGCCCTAATTCTAGTACTTTATCGGTATGGGTTTCTAAAATACGAATCGCTTCAGCAATCGTGCTCCCGTCGTGAATTAAATATTCATAGTTCGAACCAGTTGCTGATTTGATGGATGCTACCGGTAATGATAATTTTAACGTTATCTTATATGGCCCATCATCCGTTTCAGATGGATCGATTCCAATAGCTGTTACAAACACTCTTTTATCTATATCTTTAAAACCACAACTAGCTAGTAGGGAGACAGCGACAAAGTAACTAGCTGCCACTAAAATCCTTATTAACTTTCGACTCGTCCGCATTATAACTTTGCCCCTTTCTTTATTAATAGCAAGGAAATAATTAATATCGTAAAGAAAATAGGCAATGTGTCAAAAAAAGCGCTAGCGTAGTCAAACAGTTGAAACTCCGTTAGATGACCCGTCGCAAACATTGCCACTATTCCAAACAGAGTGACGAAAATATAAGGTGTTAAATTTTTTCTTTTCCAGTTCAAACGCTTGAATATTAAAATACTTTGAAGCAGTTTTAAAGAGACATGCCAATGATGCAACAAAGTTAAAAAAGTTATCCCTAAGCAAGATAAAATAAAAATGAAAATCAACCGTTCGATGATTCCATACTTCATCCGAACTGTATCACTCGTAGAAATCCAAGGAAAACTAAGTTCCTCAATGTGGTCAAACCCAATGTAGCCAATTGGTAAAAAATACGTTGTGAATAAGACAGCTATCCCCGATAAACCAATTATTATAAATTGTTTCATGCCCACTTTTTGCTTTTTGGACAATAGTTTATTAAAGATGATGAAGTTAGCGACTCCCACAAAAATATAAAGTGAAGCACAAAAGGCTCTATAGGAGGGAAAATGATTAATGTAAGTCATAGAAATCTTAATAAAATCCCAGTCCAGCTTTTGATTTGTATAAAATTTTGTTAAAAGAAAAACAATGATCGGAATAAATATAACTAAAACAAATTCTGTCATATATGCCACACTTTTAGATTTCATCAATATTCCAAATGAAATAACAATGACAAAGGGTAATGTGATGATATAAATGGAAGTTTCCGGCGCAAAAAAGGTTTTAATTAAAAATACATACGTAACGATTGTAATCAGACCTGCTATATACCAACATACAAAAAAGTAAAACAGAACTGGATATGCAAACCACTTGGGCGTATATTGTTTCATCATTTGAGGCAAAGTTTTACCTGGAAACAGATTAAATAACTTAATGATAATAAATACTATAATGGGACCCAGGATACTGGCAGCAATCATCGAAATGATTGCTCCTTTTTCACTTTCGAATAATAGAATTTTTGGTACGGATGCAACAATATTGGCAAGCATCGTAATTATAATAAAATAATAAAGAAAGCGGCTCATTGACTTTTAACCCCTTTTTCACTACTTCTACTTTTCCAATACATTTTTAAATAGGGCTCACCAAAACTTTCTTTGTTAATCATAAACATGAGAATCCCTAAAAAGCCAAGTATAAGACCAACCGTCCCAAATAATGTCGTAAAAACAATTAGTAAATACCTACAAAACCTTATCGATAAACTAATCTCATTGATCGGGATGACAAAGCTGGAGATTGCCACTGCCGAGACAATAATAATCATAATATTGGAAGACAGCGCCGCTTCCGTAGCTGCTGTACCTAATATTAACCCCCCTACAGTTGTTGCTGTGGCGCTTACGGCTTTGGGTAATCGAATACTCGCTTCTGTAAGAAGTTCCATAAATATGAGCATAAATAGGACTTCGATAAAAGAAGGATAGGGTACCCCAAGCCTACTTCCCGCTACAGTTAAGGCAAGCTCAGTTCGGAAAATGTCTGGATTATAGGAAGTAATTGCAATGTATAAAGCTGGCAAAGTAACACAAGTCAGCAAACCAAAATATCTCAATATCAATGTAAAGGTAGCTCCCCAAAACAAATGGTAATTGTCTTCCATTGAAACCATGAAGTCAAAAAAGATTACTGGCGCAATTATTGCATGCGGACCACCATCAACCATTATCACTACTTTCCCGGAATTCAAGTTATAGCAAATACGGTCCGGACGTTCTGTTATTACTATATTTGGAAAAAGTGTATATTTCTTTCCATTCAAAAAAAGCTGCAGTTCACCAGCCGATTGAATTAGTGGGACATCCAACTCTTTTATCTTCTGCTGAATTGCTTTTAAGACAGGCTTCTTTACCATCTTCTCATCATAAATGATCGCTATGTCACTATGGGACTTGTCTTTTAACGTAACTATCTCAAACTTGAGGGTTGGCTCTTTATAGCGATGCCGAATAATATTCAAATTAGTGAGAATATCTTCACTTAAAGCTTGTTGGGGTCCACTTACAGTCGGCTCCATGAGTGCTTGCTGAACTGTGCTACTATTGACTTTCTTTACATCAACCAGGAATAGTTTATCTTGTACTGCGATTAATACATTTCCCTTTGTAAGTTCAACTAACAGAGTATCGTACGATTTAATCTCCTCAATATCTGGTGATGATTGAATATAGGCCGCATAATGTTCCAATGAGTGCATCTCAAAAAAAGGCTTGATAATGACATTTTGTAATTTTGCAGGATCCACCACTGTTTTTAGGAAAAGGAGAAAAACTATTCTTCCTTCTAATTGTAAAGGTATTAGCTTAGCATCAAATGTAGGTTCTAATTTTTCCAATAGCTCATTCATCAACGCAGGAGGATTCGGTTTTTCTTCTAGTATGGACATATTTAAGCCTCCAATAAAATGAATCTTTCCCATAGGTTAACCGAATAAACAATATTCAATCCCATTGATAAGGAGTTTTAAAATAAAATTTTTCGTTTTCTTCATAGGTAGGTACACATATGCTTAAACAAATTGCATATATTTTGTATACAAGGTCACCATTATTTTACGTAGGAGAATGATACAATTGAGTCCATTAGTTCTTGGCGGATTTCTTTTTTGTAGTGTTAATATAGGGGCAGGAATTGCATGGTTAATAGCAAAAATATTTCATCATTCACATGAAGGTTTAGCGCTTTTATGTGGAGGTTTTTTAGTAGGTCTATTAGCAATTGATATCATTCCGTCGGCATTACATGTGTACAAATCCCCTGGTATCACTTTAGGAATACTCATAGGATTTATATTTCTAATTGTAATAAACAAACTAGTAAATACTTCAGGTCAACATAGCTCATCTGTCTATTTGCTTACGATCGCTCTTTTTATACATACCATTCCATTGAGTTTGACTATCGGAAACTTGTTAGGGGATTCTTCTTTTGCTCTCACCATAACGACTTCTACCGTTTTACACCACATTCCTGAAGGATTCGCACTCACCTCTATCTTTATCGCACAAGGACAGAAAATAATTGGCTTATTCCTTTGTTTTATTGGCTTATCCATTTGCTTTAGTCTGTTTATTTGGATTGGTCATCATATGTATCTAAGTATGAAGGCGCAAAGTATTCTATTGGGAGTTTCGATTGGCCTGATCGCTATTACAAGTGTGAAAGAATTCATTTTACATAACTTACGGTTAGTGTCGTTCAAGTCAGCTACACTATTTGTGTTGACAGGGTATCTTTTTAGTATGATGTTTCATTTACTATTCTAATTCTCTGTCTAACTTATTTGGACGCAACCAAAAAACGGCAGAAAAAGGGTTACTTTACCTTCTGCCGTTTTGTTATTCATGTAGGATAAAAAGATTCATTTCCATTTATGTCAATCATGAGTAGCAGTCAGCTGCAAAAAGAATATACCTAAAGCAAGGAACATTTCCTTAAATGTTAGAAATTTAGCGATTCGCTCTTTTGATAAAAAATCCAGTGTACACTAGGAAAATTCCGATCATCAACAATATCCCTATATAAACAGACATCATAGTAGGTAGCAAAAAAGCACCTATAATAATAGTGGAACGAGCGATTAGATCTGCGCCACTAAAGGAAAAATTCGAGAATGCAGAATAAGAGCCTCGTTTATTCTTTGGAATCATATTCGCCTGCTCCGCATTTCGCACAGGAGAATAAATCAGCTCACCAATCGTGGCAATGAAATTAAACAATATTAATATGTACCATGTGTTTGCCGAAGTGATGGTAATATAGCCAACACTATATATGATTAAGCCGCTTAACAAAACCTTTTTCTTACTGAAACGATCTGTAAATCTATTTATCAAAAAGGTAAAGCATACAACTAGTAGCATATTCTCGATATTCAGAATACTTAGCATGCGCACACCCGCAACTTGAAAATCCCCTATATGTACACTTTCAAATGTCTCCGCCAAGCGAACACCAATATAACTATTTAACGTAAACTCCGCTGCAAAGATCAACATGGAACCTACTACTACTTTGACAAACGGTCGATCCTGAAATGCTACTTTGTAGTTTTGAATTAGGTCCATAAAAACGTTATGGTGCTTTTTTTCTATTTGATTTGTATGTTCATCTATTAACCAAATTTTATAAGCAATTGGTAGGCTTATAGAGGTAAATGTTAGCATAGCAAACAGTTCTACTTGGTGATTAATATACAACAAACCACCTAGCGCTGCGCCAATTGCCATAGATAAATTGACAAGCCAATAATCGAGTGCATACACTTCTTTTCGATTTTCAGGTGTTGTAGAGTCGATTATTATGGCATGCATGGCAGGCCTTCCGAGACTGCTTGTTATAATATAAGCTACATAAGCGAAAGCAAACAGCCAAATGATGTTCTGTTTCGGCAATAAACTAATTGTCATCATAAAAAACATCAGTGCACTTATAAATGAAGTAAGTACAAGTACACGTTTTCGCGGAAAGCGGTCAGAAATATATCCTCCGATTAAATTTACTAGAAAACTAATAAATACAGTACAAATTAGAAAAGTACCAGCCCAAACTTTGCTCATTTCTTGGGCGAAAAATAATGCCATAAATGGCATTATTGCAGACTGTAGACAAACTCGAAATTTCGAGTTTGCCTACAGTCTTTTTTGTTTTAAAATAAAAT
>NZ_VEBK01000030.1 GCF_007676755.1 Bacillus sp. FJAT-22090
ATAAAAAATAGAAAGGGTTTCGAAATACGACCATTTCGAAACCCTTTTGTCTACAATCTGAAACGCATCAGCCATTCTGGCGATGCGTTTTTTCGTTAGATTCATTAAAATTACTTGGACGTTCGTCAATGGTATGTTTGAATGCATAACCTTTATTAATCGTAAATATGGTCAACCCAAGAACGATAATAAAAGTAAATGCCCCAATAATAAAAACAGCAGTCACTATATTCCCTCCATACTTGCTATGAATACGCTTATCATAGCATATAAACAGGTTTGTAACTTGAATTATATTAATCGTTCGAACAAACGTGAAAGTTTAAAATTTCATATTTGTTTCGGTGCCTGACACCTGTAATAAAAAGTTGCTACCAGTTATTTGTTTGCATTGTTTTTTGATGAGACTTGCGATTTCTGATAATTCATAAATGGAATGAATGTTTTGGTTTAATATTCCTGCAATTGAAATTGTCAGAAGCGGAAAGGATTCTTCGATTCCATGACGGTTTTTAGTAACAATACACCCTTTCAGAAAATCATGTGCATGATAAAACTGGTCTATAGAAGCATCAAATTGTTGAATAATCTCATCGCATAATTGTACGTTATTCGATGAATCTGTTATCAATATAAAATCATCCCCCCCCTATATGACCTACAAATCCATCAGTAGGACAGCATTCCTTTAAGATCTTTGCTAATTGCATGATAACTTTATCACCCTTTTCAAAACCATAGACGTCATTATAAGGTTTAAAATTATCAATATCGAGATAAAGAACACTTAGATTAGTTGTAGCATCGATACATTGTTGCAATTGCTGTTCAATTATTAGATTACCTGGCAATTCAGATAAAGGGTTTAAATGCTTGGCATAGTCAATTTCTAGTTGCATACTCTTTTCAAGCAAATCTTTAACCGTAACTACACCGAAATAATTGTCGTATTTAGTAATTGTAATAAAATCATATAAATGGAGCGGATCTCTTTTCATCGCAGTTTTTGCGACTACATCAATTGGTGTTCCAGCATCTACTTTCAAAAATGTTCTACTCATAATAGCGGAGATAGGTTTTTTGTTATATAAACTGTAGCCGTAGGGTCCACTAAACTTTAGATGCAGTTTATTTCTAGTAATTACACCAATCAATTTTTCTCCATCTTTAATACAAAAACCAGGGAGGCTATCATTGGTTTCCATCAAACTACTAACATTGGAAATAGGCATTTGACTGGAAATTGTTCGTAAAGGAGTCGCAATTTGTTCAATAGAGGTATCTGTCAATCGGTTCGTACTAACACAATTTTTTCTAGTACTTTCCCTATTAATAATCATTTTGACTTCATCCCGCAGAGGGAATAGGTTTCTGTTTGGCTTCTGTATAAAGTATCCTTGCCCGAAATGGACTCCTATATCAATTAACGTACGCAATTCTTCTTTTGTCTCTATTCCTTCAGCAATAATATGTATTTGTGAGTAATTTGCAAATTCGCTTAGACTTCTTACAAGCAATTGCTTAGTTCTATCCTTATCAATTCCACGTATGAGTTTCATATCTAACTTAATAAAATGAGGACGGACATCTGTAATTACATTTAATCCCGAATAACCAGCACCTACGTCATCGATAGCAATTTGATAAAACTGTTTTTTATAATGCTCTATTGTATTAATAAAATCTTTTAAATTATTTATTGCTTCCCGTTCTGTAATTTCAAATACTATAGAATCTGAGTCAATTTGAAAGTATGATAAAAACTCTTTTGTAAATCCTTCTTTAAATTTAGGGTCATTCATTATATTAGGATTGACGTTTAGAAATAGTTTTCCACCAGCATTTAAGTCATTGGCACATTTCAATGCGTTTGCCCTACATAAATTTTCAAGCTCCCAAAGCTGTCCTTGTTTCATCGCATAATCAAATAATAACTCGGGATTTTCCAAAACAGTGTTTTCAGGACCGCGTGTTAATGCTTCATATCCGTAAATTTGGGAATTCTGAAGTGAAATAATCGGTTGAAAAACAGTTTGTATAGCTTTTTCTTCTAATATATATAAAAATAAATCTCCATAGTCATGATCCTCAATAGCCAGTACAATCATTCCCCCTTAAATAAATAAATGCTTCTCAATGTAAATTATAAAAATAGAATGTCTAGCTACTATTAAGCGGATGTAAAGAGAATAATAAATTACTATCAAAAAATTCTTAATCTTATTGACTATTAATCAATTGCAGTGTAACATATCTATTAATCTAAACTTTAGCGAGTTGAATCGCTGATGTGCGTGATTTAAATAGGGGGTATTAATAGAGATGAAGAAACTAGCATTGTTTTTATTGGCTGCTATTTTGTTATTGGCAGCGTGTGGGGAAAATAGCGAACAGGGCTCTAATGAGAATGCAAAGGAAAATACAAAGAAATTTAAAATTGGTGTTACTCAAATTGTAGAGCACCCATCTCTAAATGCTGCATTTGAAGGATTTCAGAAAGCTTTAGAAGATGCGGGGATCGATGCTGAATATAAAATAGAGAACGCTCAAAATGACAATAGTGCCAACACAACTATTGCAAACAACTTAGTAAGTGGTGGAGTCGATTTAATATTTGCAAACTCTACTCCGAGTGCTCAAGCAGTAGCAAGTCTTACAAAGGATATTCCAATTGTCTTTACATCTGTAACAGATGCTGTTAGTGCAGAATTAGTAAAATCGATGGAAAATCCAGGTGGAAATGTGACTGGGACTGTAGATACGCAGCCAGATGCAATCCCAAGTACTATTTCATTTTTGAAAGACGAGCTAGGGGCGAAGAAGGTAGGAATGGTATTTAACGCAGGGGAACAAAATTCTCGTGCACAAGTAGATGCCGTAAAAGAGCAAATGAATGCAGTAGGACTGACGGTAGTTGAGGCGTCTGTTTCAACTTCTGCAGAGGTTAAGCAAGCAACAGAATCGTTAATTGGAAAAGTAGACTCCTTGTATATTATTACAGATAACACGGTAGTTTCTGCTCTTGAATCTGTCATCTCTGTTGCAAATGACAATAAACTTCCTATGATGGTAGGAGAATTTGACTCCGTAAAACGCGGAGGTTTAGGGGCTTACGGGTTTGAATACTATGATATCGGTTATGAAGCAGGACAAATGGCAGTAAAAATTTTAAATGGCGAAAGCAAACCAGCTGATTTACCAGTTCAATATCCACAAAATTTACGATTTGTATTAAATAAAAATACAGTGGAAGCGCTTGGGCTTGATGTAAAAGATGCTTGGAATGCGGAATTCGCGGAATAGATAGGAGTTTGATTCTTTATGTTTGCAGCTATTTTTGGTTCTGTTGAGCAAGGAATCATCTATGCAATTATGGCACTCGGAGTGTATTTAACATTCCGAGTGTTAGATTTTCCTGACTTAACGGTCGATGGAAGCTTTGTGACTGGCGCTGCTACTGCAGCGATGATGATTGTGTTAGGCTATCATCCGTTCATTGCAACGCTAGTTGCGATCTTCGCTGGTTTTATTGCAGGATGTATAACAGGTTTATTACATACAAAAGGGAAGATCAACCCTCTATTATCCGGGATCTTAATGATGATTGCTTTGTATTCTATAAACTTGCGGATAATGGGATTCACTGTAGAAAATTCAATAGGTCGACCGAATATACCTTTGTTGAATTCAGAAACGTTATTTAGTCAATTTTTCACATGGTGGGGCAGTTTAGGAATTGATGAAGTAATGAATAATTTCCTAACAGGAATTGGTGTGGAGCATCTGCCTTCTACATGGGGAACAGTTATAGTGGTTGCAATTCTAGTGCTTCTTATTAAATTGGTATTCGATTGGTTTATGAAAACAGAAGTTGGACTAGCAATACGTGCCACGGGAGATAATAAAAAAATGATTCGAAGTTTTTCTGCAAATACAGATAATCTAGTAATAATCGGACTCGGTATTTCAAACGCTCTTGTCGCATTATCAGGGGCATTAATCGCACAGTATGCAAAGTTTGCAGACATTGGAATGGGTATCGGGATGATTGTAATTGGTTTAGCATCTGTCATCATTGGTGAAGCAATATTTGGAACAAAATCAATTGTTCGTACAACACTAGCGGTTATTTCAGGTGCTATCATTTATCGTATTATTCTTGCATTAGCGCTTCGAATCGATTTACTAGACACCGGTGATATGAAACTAATAACAGCATTTATTGTTAGCATTGCTTTAGTGTTACCGAATTACTTTGACAAACGTCGAGAAAAAAGTAGAAAAGCAAAACGACATGCACAGCGGGTATCAAACGAGACGATTGTAAGAGAGCAGGAGGGAGAAAATCTTGCTTAAATTACATGCTATTAACAAAATTTTTAATGAAGCAACTGCAGACGAAAAGATTGCGTTAGATCAAATAAATCTCGATTTAAAAGAAGGGGATTTTGTTACCGTAATAGGAAGTAACGGGGCCGGCAAGTCAACGATGTTGAATATGATTTCTGGAGCGCTTACTCCCGATTTTGGCGAAATTATTATTGATGGTAAAGACGTCTCAAGACTACCTGAATTTAAACGCTCCCAGCTAATTGGACGGGTTTTCCAAGATCCTATGGCAGGAACTGCCCCGACGATGACGATAGAAGAAAACTTAGCTATTGCCTATTCAAGAAATAAAAAGCGTGGGTTGAAAATTGGTGTAGATAAACAAAGGAAAGAATTTTTCCTTCAATCACTGGAGATGCTACATTTAAATTTGGAAAACCGATTAAACGCGAAGGTCGGTCTTTTGTCAGGTGGGGAAAGGCAAGCACTTTCACTTTTAATGGCCACCTTTACCAAGCCATCTATACTCCTACTGGATGAACATACGGCTGCTCTAGACCCATCTCGGGCAGAATTAATAACCAATCTTACAAAACAGCTTGTAGAAAAGGACCAATTAACTACTCTGATGGTTACGCATAACATGCAACAAGCACTTGATCTTGGAAATCGTTTGATCATGATGGATAAAGGTCAAATTATTTTAGAAGTGGGAGAGGAAGAGAAAAAGTATTTAACCATTCCGAAACTGATGGAGGAGTTCCAACGTATTCGTGGAGAAAAACTAACTAGTGATCGAACATTATTATCTATATAAAAGAGAGCAGCTACTTTTGCTCTCTTTAGTCATTTTCATTTTAATACATAGTGTAGGGAAAGTGCGTCTTAGTGCGTTTGACTAGCGACCGCTATGATTTTCTCAGCAGTCGGACGCT
>NZ_VEBK01000031.1 GCF_007676755.1 Bacillus sp. FJAT-22090
ACTTGTTCTTTGAAAACTGGATAAAACGACATTGAAACAATAAATGCAAGAAATTCAAATTGTGATCACTTGGTGATCATGATGTGTAACACTTTTTAACTTTTAGGTTAAGTTAATAAGGGCGCACGGTGAATGCCTTGGCACTAGGAGCCGAAGAAGGACGGCACTAACACCGATATGCTTCGGGGAGCTGTAAGTGAGCTTTGATCCGGAGATTTCCGAATGGGGAAACCCACTGTTCGTAATGGAGCAGTACATTTGCGTGAATACATAGCGCATCTGTGGCACACCCAGGGAACTGAAACATCTAAGTACCTGGAGGAAGAGAAAGAAAAATCGATTCCCTGAGTAGCGGCGAGCGAAACGGGAATAGCCCAAACCAAGAGGCTTGCCTCTTGGGGTTGTAGGACACTCTACATAGAGTTACAAAGGAATGAGTTAGACGAAGCGATCTGGAAAGGTCCGCAGGATAGGGTAAAAGCCCCGTAGTCAAAAGTTCATTCTCTCTTGAGTGTATCCTGAGTACGGCGGAACACGTGAAATTCCGTCGGAATCCGGGAGGACCATCTCCCAAGGCTAAATACTCCCTAGTGACCGATAGTGAACCAGTACCGTGAGGGAAAGGTGAAAAGCACCCCGGAAGGGGAGTGAAATAGACCCTGAAACCGTGTGCCTACAAGTAGTCAGAGCCCGTTAATGGGTGATGGCGTGCCTTTTGTAGAATGAACCGGCGAGTTACGATTACATGCAAGGTTAAGTTGAGAAGACGGAGCCGCAGCGAAAGCGAGTCTGAATAGGGCGAATGAGTATGTGGTCGTAGACCCGAAACCAGGTGATCTACCCATGTCCAGGATGAAGGTAAGGTAACACTTACTGGAGGTCCGAACCCACGTACGTTGAAAAGTGCGGGGATGAGGTGTGGGTAGCGGAGAAATTCCAATCGAACCTGGAGATAGCTGGTTCTCTCCGAAATAGCTTTAGGGCTAGCCTCAAACGTGAGAATCTTGGAGGTAGAGCACTGTTTGGACTAGGGGCCCATCCCGGGTTACCGAATTCAGACAAACTCCGAATGCCAATGATTTATGTTTGGGAGTCAGACTGCGAGTGATAAGATCCGTAGTCAAGAGGGAAACAGCCCAGACCACCAGCTAAGGTCCCCAAGTATTTGTTAAGTGGAAAAGGATGTGGCGTTGCTTAGACAACCAGGATGTTGGCTTAGAAGCAGCCATCATTTAAAGAGTGCGTAATAGCTCACTGGTCGAGTGACGCTGCGCCGAAAATGTATCGGGGCTAAACAAATCACCGAAGCTGTGGATTGATACCTTTGGTATCAGTGGTAGGAGAGCGTTCTAAGGGCGTTGAAGTCAGACCGGAAGGACTGGTGGAGCGCTTAGAAGTGAGAATGCCGGTATGAGTAGCGAAAGATGGGTGAGAATCCCATCCACCGTATGACTAAGGTTTCCTGAGGAAGGCTCGTCCGCTCAGGGTTAGTCGGGACCTAAGTCGAGGCCGATAGGCGTAGACGATGGACAACAGGTTGATATTCCTGTACCACCACCCCGCCGTTTGAGTAATGGGGGGACGCAGGAGGATAGGGTAAGCGTGCTGTTGGTTATGCACGTCCAAGCAGTGAGGCGTGAATGTAGGCAAATCCGCATTCTATAACGTTGGGCTGTGATGGCGAGCTCGTATGAGCGAAGTTCCTGATTTCACACTGCCAAGAAAAGCCTCTAACGAGGCGGGAGGTGCCCGTACCGCAAACCGACACAGGTAGTCGAGGAGAGAATCCTAAGGTGAGCGAGAGAACTCTCGTTAAGGAACTCGGCAAAATGACCCCGTAACTTCGGGAGAAGGGGTGCTCTTTGAGGTGCATAGCCTCGAAGAGCCGCAGTGAATAGGCCCAGGCGACTGTTTAGCAAAAACACAGGTCTCTGCAAAACCGTAAGGTGAAGTATAGGGGCTGACGCCTGCCCGGTGCTGGAAGGTTAAGAGGAGTGCTTAGCGCAAGCGAAGGTGCGAATTGAAGCCCCAGTAAACGGCGGCCGTAACTATAACGGTCCTAAGGTAGCGAAATTCCTTGTCGGGTAAGTTCCGACCCGCACGAAAGGCGTAACGATCTGGGCACTGTCTCAACGAGAGACTCGGTGAAATTATAGTACCTGTGAAGATGCAGGTTACCCGCGACAGGACGGAAAGACCCCGTGGAGCTTTACTATAGCTTGATATTGAATTTTGGTGCAACTTGTACAGGATAGGCAGGAGCCAGAGAGCCCGGAGCGCCAGCTTCGGAGGAGGCGTCGGTGGGATACTGCCCTGGTTGTATTGAAATTCTAACCCATACCCGTAACCCGGGTAGGAGACAGTGTCAGGCGGGTAGTTTGACTGGGGCGGTCGCCTCCTAAAGTGTAACGGAGGCGCCCAAAGGTTCCCTCAGAATGGTTGGAAATCATTCGAAGAGTGTAAAGGCAGAAGGGAGCTTGACTGCGAGACCTACAAGTCGAGCAGGGTCGAAAGACGGGCTTAGTGATCCGGTGGTTCCGCATGGAAGGGCCATCGCTCAACGGATAAAAGCTACCCCGGGGATAACAGGCTTATCTCCCCCAAGAGTCCACATCGACGGGGAGGTTTGGCACCTCGATGTCGGCTCATCGCATCCTGGGGCTGTAGTCGGTCCCAAGGGTTGGGCTGTTCGCCCATTAAAGCGGTACGCGAGCTGGGTTCAGAACGTCGTGAGACAGTTCGGTCCCTATCCGTCGTGGGCGTAGGAAATTTGAGAGGAGCTGTCCTTAGTACGAGAGGACCGGGATGGACACACCGCTGGTGTACCAGTTGTTCTGCCAAGAGCATCGCTGGGTAGCTATGTGTGGACGGGATAAGTGCTGAAAGCATCTAAGCACGAAGCCCCCCTCAAGATGAGATTTCCCATTACGCAAGTAAGTAAGATCCCTCAAAGACGATGAGGTAGATAGGTTCGGGGTGGAAGCGTGGCGACACGTGCAGCTGACGAATACTAATCGATCGAGGACTTAACCAAA
>NZ_VEBK01000032.1 GCF_007676755.1 Bacillus sp. FJAT-22090
ACACAGCGTTTAATGTTAAATAAGTCAAGTGTTAAATAAATAGATTTTTGGCCGCACAAAACCAATGTTTCAATATTTGTGGAAAAAATTTGAAACTACCAATCACAAAACAATATAAGGACATTTCTTCGTAACGTACAACGTCTTGTGTTTGTTTTCCACAGGGATACAGCCTACTTCATGCAAAATCAAGGCAATTACGTTTTATTCGTATTTGTGGAACAAGACTTATTACGCTGTGTTACGAGGTCTTTTTGCCTCAGGGACGATCATCAATATAATCTTCCGTTCCGAAGAAATGTCTTTGTCTTTACTCTCTTTCTAATCCTTTTTCGATAGAAAAAACACGTCAAACTAATACATAACGATCGTAAAACAGCGCTTGTTTTTCTTTGTTTCTTAATTTACCAGCGATTACAGACTGGAGGCAATATCCTTCTTGCGACGAGTGATACAACTGTTTCTTCGTTATCATGGCGTATGCAAGTCGAAGTAATCGATTTCCTAAAGCGATATAGATTTGCTTAACCTTTTTGCCTCTATCTTTCATTTCTTTATATTTCTCCTGCATGGATGGATTTTGAAGCATCATACTTCTACCTGCACGATATAGAACTGCCCGAAAATCAGCCCTTCCTTGTCTGGAAATCTGATAATGATAGGTGGTGGCTCTTTTCCCACCAGATTGTTTAATAATCGGATTGGTCCCGGCCATTTTAATGAGCTGTTCTGGACGTGTAAAATTAGAAAGATCACCCATTTCAGCTGTCAGTTCTGCCGCCGTTGTTACACCTACCCCCGGAATACTCAACAGAATTCCACCATCTGTTTGAAGGAGTACCTGTTCTATCTCTATTTTCAATTGCTCAATTTGGTTAATTAGTAAAGCATATTCATCTAGTTTCAACTCTAAAAGAATGATCTCCGCTCTCAAATCTTTTTTGGGCTTAGAAACGGATTGGTTGGCAAATTCAATTAATCGCTCTATCGTTAGGTCTCGTAGTTTTAAGTTCTGTTCGATGGAAACCCTACGTAAACCTTCTTTTCCTAAAGTTAAAATATCCGAAGGATGTGGATAATAGCGCATCAAGTAAAGAGAAGCCTTCGAAACAAAGGACGAAAATAATTCCACTTTTTTCATCCTCCCATCTATCTCCATCACAGTCCCTTGGTATTCTCGAAAAATATGATCCATATAGAGACGAATATGATTGATGGCCCGGGAACTAGAATTGATCAAGGTTCGATGTGCTCTCGACAAAGTTTGAAGCTCCTTTAGCAGGGGAATAGCTTCTCTACTAGTTACTCCTCTCCCGTGGAGAAGAGACTGAGTAATCGCCATCAAATCAATACTATCTGTTTTCGTATAGTTTAATGTAGCTTTTCTTTCTTCCGCTGTTGTCGCGGCATTGATAATACGAACAATATAATGTTGATGCTCACACATCCTCACTAAATCCTCATAATAGTGTCCCGTCGTTTCAATCCCTACAACGACCTCTTTAAAGTCATATGCTTCTTTCACCTGTTCGATTGCCTCGATTAATTCCCGGAACCCAGAATGAGATGCACTAAAATCGAATGGTTTCGTCAAAATATCCCCAAAAATGTTACTAATCATCGCTGAATGTACATACTTCGCTGCGTCAATCGCTACTATACAAATTTGATGCGCATTCTCTCCTCTCATCAGACGATTCCAATGACTTCCGTTATTCCCCTGAATATGGTTAAATGTAGATAGAACCATTGTTTTCAGCTCCTTTTGGTGTGAGTGGGTATTTTGGA
>NZ_VEBK01000033.1 GCF_007676755.1 Bacillus sp. FJAT-22090
GACATGCAATTTTCTGTGGTACGCTGTTTGCGTTCAAGCCACCTTATTCATTTACCAAGGTGGTTGTTGGCTTGGGAATACCACAGAAAAGGTTCTTGCGTGTCAAGGGCATCTGGAACAGTTCATGCAGCGGTAGGAGGAAGAAAATTCAGCAAAAAATACACTCGCCCTTATTAACTTGATTTTAATTAAACATTGGGCGAAAAAGGAGGGGAACCGATTGGAGATAACCAGGCACGATAGTGGGAAAATACCACCTTCTAAAGTTGTGAAGGTAACAAAAATGAATCATCTTGTAGAAATTCAATACATGGAGAAAATGAACAGAGAATGTCATATCCAAAAGCTTGATAAAGACAGATATGTCGAAAAGGCTACTGGGGAGATAAAAGAGTTTTTGCACATTAAAACCAGAAAAGATAGTTACAACTCACTTCACCAAACGTTCAAAAAGCTTCGTTATTTGATTAACAACAATTTTGAAGGTAAAGGCAATGAATTACATTTAACGCTCACATACGCCGAAAATATGACGGACACGAAGCGATTGCACATTGATTTCAAGAATTTCATTAAGCGTTTGAAGTACCAGTTTAGAAATGAAGCTTTAATTGAGTACATAAACGTTGTAGAACCACAGGGGCGAGGTGCTTGGCATTGTCATGTCTTAATGCGATTCGAAGGCATTGAGAAGGTGTATTTGCCTCCTAAACAGTTAGCTGAGTTGTGGGGGCATGGATTTGTGACCATAAAGTCGTTAAAGGACGTTGATAATATTGGAGCTTATCTTTCTGCATATCTGACTGATATGGAATTGACGGAACAAAATATGCTGAAGGCAATGCATCATGAATTAGAAATATTAACAAAAGAGGTAGATGGCAAGAAGAAAAATTTTATTAAAGGTGGTCGATTACATTTGTATCCACCTGGCATGAATCTTTACAGGAGATCTAAGGGGATTGAGTTTCCTGAACGTGAGGAAATGTCTTATAAAAACGCAAAAAAAATAGTGGAGTCTGCTGAACCCCACTACACGAGAATGTATAAAATCGCTGACAACGATTTTGAAAACACGATTATTTATGAACAGTATAATACTAAACGAGAAAAATAATACGCTTTTAACCATGTACATACAAATGTACATACAATCTGTATTACATTGTAGTACAGCGTAGGACATCATGTAAAGTGGATTTGTAAAGCAATTTATGGCAAATGTAGGGGGTTCCCTTACACTGCGACAAGGAGGGGCCCCTTTGGGGTGGTTACCTTGTGGTGGTGTGAGGGGGCCCCTTTTCACGTTAAAAATTACGAACAAATATTCTGCACTGGCGAAAATACGTTCGCATATAAATTCTTTTTAGATGTCAAAACAATAGTTTACTAATGGCACAAATATGTTATAATTGAATTACAACTGAATAGAGGGAATCTTGGGATGGGCCTCGGATTTCCTCAAAACTATAAAAAAGGAGTGTTCATATGGCTACTAAGAAAATGAGCATTAAAATATCCGAAGATATGCATGAGTGGATAGCATTTGAAGCTGAAAAACGTGGTTTGACAATGAATGCCGTTATTATATTTGCTTTGGAGACGTACCAGCAACAATCTACCATTTTACCGAATATAGCGATGATGAAAGAAATGATGGATAAATTGGAAAACGAGTAATCAAAGCGTAATGAACTGTGTAAGATGGCGAAGCGAACCCTTGACATGCAATTTTCTGTGGTACGCTGTTTGCGTTCAAGCCACCTTATTCATTTACCAAGGTGG
>NZ_VEBK01000034.1 GCF_007676755.1 Bacillus sp. FJAT-22090
TTGTAGGGTAGGAATCATGCGCCTTATTATGTTTCCATAATAGGTTTCACAATTCCCCCCTCCGAACCGTACGTACACCTTTCAGCGTATACGGCTCTCCAGTTGATTAATCGGAACTTGCTTTTCATGATGTTTATGGTGACAGTCATAACATAGAACTAAAGTTTTTCGGTTTCGTTCAATCATAATTCGTTCTAAATACTTGAGATTTTTCTTTTTCTTCAAGTCTTTTAGTTTTCTTATATGATGAACTTCCATTTGACCTTCAGTTGTCCCACAAGCTTCACATTGGTTTGCTAATAAACGTTTTTCAAACTCTGTCTTGCCCGAGTATTTGTACGTATTCGGGAAAAGGTCTGATTCAGTTGAGTCTGCTTTTATCGCACCTTTAGATTTCGGCATGTCCTTCAATCTTACAAATTGATGCAGAATTTCATTGCCCTTCATATCGTAGCGTACAAGACATAACACACCTTGTTTATGTTTCCTCATACTATTTGCTACTTTTGCCGAGGTACTTCGTCGTTTATTAGCCATCGTCTTGATAAAACTACTCTCTGCTAAGTAGAATAACCTATCCAAGTGATGATAGTTATTTGCTAGTTTGTAATAGTTTGCGATGCCCCGCAGTTCCGCATTGTAGGTCATGACTATTTCTAGCTCCGAATTGTTAATGAGCTTTGTCCTATGCGTAATCTTGAAATCGTCTAAATTTCCATAGTTGTTTTTCAACGCGAAATCTTTTATTTTCTTTGAAGGGATTTCTAGCTTAATCCCACCCGATAAGGTTCTTTTCTTAATTGGCTGTCCGTGATTTTTATATTTTACACGTTTTACTTTCACTTCTTGCCATGTTCGGAATTCATACCCTAAGAAAGGGACGGGATTTTCTAGATGTGTAACAAGTGTCTTTTCTTCACTTAGTTCAAGCGCCAATTCTTCTTCAAGAAATCTTCCTACTACTTCTTTTATCTTTATTGCATGCTCTTTGTTGCCTGCAATTCCAACAACAAAATCGTCCGCATATCGTACATATTTCATCCTTCGATAGTTTTCGTCCATCGGATCAACAGACGGGACTGTCAGGCTTTTCCTTTTTATGTCTCGAATTTGTTCAACCAACATCGAACGTCCTTCCCAAAGTATATGACCGAATTTATCGTCCATCCTTTGGATTTTCTTTCGGGCAGTGTAGATGCTTGATTTCAATGCCTTCGTCTCTTTACTTCTCTCTCGAAGTCTTCCGCTATCGAATTTCTTCATTTGTTCTTCCATAAACAAGTCAAACTCATGAAGATAGATGTTCGCCAGTAACGGAGAAATAATTCCTCCTTGCGGTGTACCACTGTACGTTTTGTTATACTGCCAATTTTCCATTACGCCACATTTTAATGCATTATGGATAAGTAGTAGAAATCTTCTATCGTCAATTTTTTTAGAAATCAACTTAAGTAATACATTGTGATTGATATTATCAAAGAACCCTTTAATGTCCCCTTCTATACACCAAGTCAATCCTTTCCACGTATTTTTGATTTGAGATAAAGCTGTGTGACAACTTCTCTCCTCTCTAAATCCGTGTGAATTACTTGAGAAGACGGGTTCGTAAGCATTGTTTAATATCATTCTCATTACTTCTTGGACAAGTTTATCCCTAAAATTTGGCACTCCCAATGGCCGCTTCTTACCATTAGATTTTGGAATATAGACCCTTCTTACAGGCGAGAAACGGAATGTACC
>NZ_VEBK01000035.1 GCF_007676755.1 Bacillus sp. FJAT-22090
CAGATTGTAGACAAAAGGGTTTCGAAATGGTCGTATTTCGAAACCCTTTCTATTTTTTATATGTTTTAGAGTATTTAAAGTGAGTAGTAGACCCCTTCGAGGTCGTTAGTTAGACCATTTCTGGACCCCGCCAAGTCCAGTTGGCCATCTTCTTTAAATTCATGGCAGCGAAAGTAAGCATCGCCTGCATCGACAATTTTTTAAGTCCCCTTAACGTTGTCCAACGCATGCCATGCTTTTCTTTTGCATCTGCGAATACTCTTTCAATCGTTTCTTTTCTTTTCGCATAAATAGGTTTTACACCTTCATGGTGACGAAGATGATCGGCTTCTTCCACGTATTCTTGCCAAACATGACGTGTTACCACTTTTTGATGGTCTTTACTCTCGGTACATTGTGCTAAAAAAGGGCAGGTTGCACAAATGTGTTTTGGTGATTTGTATTCTCTATAGCCTTCTTTAGTTGTTGTAGAGTATTTTAAGATTTCACCAGCTGGGCAAAGATAACAGTCAAAGTATTCATCGTAGACATACTCATGCTTACGGAAGAATCCTTCTTTTGTTCGAGGTCGAGTATATGGCAAGGCTGGTGTCATTTCATTTTTTAATAAGTATCTCGTAATTGCAGGTGTTTTGTATGCTGCATCGGCAGCAACGGCTTCGGGTTTTACCACTCTTTCAATAACATTTTCAACTAATGGTTCTAATATGTGACTGTCATGTACGTTGCCTGGAGTTACAATCGTGCCGAGTACAAATCCGTTTCTGTCCGACGCAGCATGAAATGAATAAGCAAACTGTTTAGTACGTTCATCTTTAACGTAATAACCGCTTTCTGGGTCAGTTGTACTTTCTTTGATTTCTTTCTCCTCATCCTTATCAAACTTTTCTGGTGGGATTGGTTTCTTTCCGTGAGCTTCACGATCTTGATTGATCTCTTCTTGAAGCTGTTCTTGATAGGCACGTGTCTCTTTACGAACAACTTTCTTCTCGAATTTGCGCTTATTTGCGCTAGCTTTAACATGTGTAGAATCAACGAAAACGTGTTCTGCACTTATCAAGTTTTTCTCGACAGCAGTCTTTAAAATACGATAAAAGATCTGTTCGAACAGGTCTGTATCTTTAAAGCGACGCACATAGTTTTTTCCAAAGGTAGAGAAGTGGGGTACTTTATCGTGGAAGCCATACCCTAAGAACCAACGATAGGCCATGTTTGTTTCTACCTCTTCAATTGTTTTACGCATCGAACGAATACCGAAGGTATATTGAATGAATGTCAGTTTGATCAAAATAACAGGATCAATACTTGGACGACCAACTTCCGAATACATGTCTTTCACTAAATCATAAACAAAAGAGAAATCAATCGCCGACTCCATTTTGCGAACCAGATGGTTTGCAGGAACTAGTTGATCTAAAGCAATCATTTCAATTTGATCTCGTTGAATAGAGTTATGTTTCGAAAGCATAGTTATCACCTCAGGTTTTATTAATTTTATTTTAAAACAAAAAAGACTGTAGGCAAACTCGAAATTTCGAGTTTGTCTACAGTCTG
>NZ_VEBK01000036.1 GCF_007676755.1 Bacillus sp. FJAT-22090
TGGTGCCATAGAGCCCATCCGTTAGTCTGACTCCAACGACCACGGTGCATCACAGACTGTCGCTCCCTTACGGGAAGCACTCATGGGAGATTAATCCTACTCTGGTTATTGCACCAGCCTCCAATACTATTTGCCGTAGAAAGGATGATTACAATGGAAGTAATCATTGAACGTGCTTGTGGAATGGATGTCCATAAGGATTCCATTACTGCTTGTATTATTACCCCAAAAGGAAAGGAGATTCAAACGTTTTCCACTAAAACTGTATTTCTATTACAGTTAATTGACTGGATTAAGGAGCATGATTGTACTCACGTAGCAATGGAAAGTACAGGTGTATTTTGGAAGCCTATTGTTAACTTGCTAGAAGCCGAGAGCATTGAGTTTTTAGTAGTGAACGCTCAACATATGAAAGCAGTACCAGGTCGTAAGACCGATGTAAAAGATGCAGAATGGATTGCCAAACTTCTTCGTCACGGTCTACTTAAAGCAAGTTTTATTCCAGACCGAAATCAGCGGGAATTAAGAGAGTTAGTTCGATACCGTCGAAGTATTATTGAAGAGCGTGCGAGACAACATAATCGGATTCAAAAGGTTTTAGAAGGAGCGAATATCAAACTCGGTTCCGTTGTCTCCGACATCATGGGTGTTTCGTCTCTTGATATGCTCCGTGCTATCGCCGATGGCGAAAATGATCCTGAGAAATTAGCTAGCTTTGCCCGCCGATCAATGAAGAAGAAAAAGAGTGAACTGGAGCTAGCTCTTCGAGGGTATATCAATCCACATCAACGTCTCATGTTAAAAACCATTCTGGTCCATATAGAATTTCTAACTGAGCAGATTGAGCTATTAAACGAAGAGGTTGCTACTAGGTTATCCTCCCATCAAGAAGATATAGAACGATTGGATTCCATTCCTGGCATCGCCACTCGAATGGCCGAACAAATCTTAGCCGAAGTCGGTACAGATGTGGAGAAGCAATTTCCCAGTTCGGCGCACTTATGTTCCTGGGCAGGATTAGTACCTGGGCATAATGAAAGTGCGGGCAAGAGGAAATCAACCAACATGAAAAAAGGAAACAAGTACTTGAAATCGGCATTAATTGAAGCAGCTCATTCTGTTAGAGGATCCAAAACCTACTTGGGAGCCCTGTATAGGCGTACTGCATCAAGAAAGGGTAAAAAGCGTGCAGGGATATCAGTCGCTCATGCTATTTTAAGAATCAGCTATTATCTCCTAACACGCAAAGAAATGTACCTAGACTTAGGGGAAGATTACTTTGACAAACAAAAAGAACAATCGATTGTACGATATTCTGTTCGAAGACTTGAAAACTTAGGTTACAACGTTACAATCACTGACCCAAATGCCTCCTAGTACAATCCATAATTTAATTCTCATTTAGGCGCTGCACTTTTTTAAAAAATTATTGAGCTGCGTCCGATTTCGTATTGCCTTTTTCTATAAATCGAAGATTTTAATTTTCATGGGAGT
>NZ_VEBK01000037.1 GCF_007676755.1 Bacillus sp. FJAT-22090
TAAACTGTACCCTATAAGATAGACACTTTAAAAAGGTCATCTTATAGGGTTTTTTTGTTTTATAATGAGAAAAAACAAGTCGGAGTGATAGACATGACCAAAAATTATCTTACACCTAACCAACAAAACGAATTAAAAAAGAATCCTTATGTTAAAGGAGTCAGCGAAAAAGGGATTACTTATACAGATGAATTTAGACGATTATTTATTTCGGAAAATGAAGCGGGTAAATTACCTCGTCAAATCTTTGAAGAAGCAGGGTTTGATATAGTGATGATTGGGATGATTCGCGTTCAAAAATCAGCGAATCGTTGGCGGACAGCGTATAGAAATAAGGGAGTTACAGGATTAGAGGATACACGAAAATTTAGTTCTGGTCGTCCAATTGAACGCGAGCTAAGTCTCGAGGAAAAGTATGCACGATTAGAAGCGAAAGCCCGTTTATTAGAAGCGGAGAATGAACTTCTAAAAAAGCTCGATCTACTCGAAAGGCAGATGATGACCAAGAAATCACAATCGAAACGAAACTAAAATATGAATTAATCAACCATACCATTCAAAAATATAAATTAAAGCACGTGGTGAGCTATTTATGTGAGGTCATGGATGTTTCTCGCTCGGGCTATTATAACTATTTTGATGATATATCAGTGCAAAAACGTCTTACACAGAATGAAGCTGATGAAGTGGTAAGAGATATTATTTTAAAGGCGTATCAATTCCGAGGACGCAAAAAGGGAGCACGCCAAATTAAAATGACGCTTCAAAATCAATATGGCATTACATACAACTTAAAACGCATTCGTCGGATTATGAAAAAGTTTGAGATTGTCTGCCCAATTCGGAAAGCCAATTCAGCACGAAGAATGGCCAAAGCAACGAAAGAACATCTAACATGCCCGAACATACTTCAACGTAATTTTAAACAAGGTGTTGCAGGAAAAGTGTTATTAACGGACATCACATATTTAACCTACAAAGGTGGGAAACGTGCTTATTTATCGACGATTAAAGACGCAGAAACGAATGAAATTTTAGCGTACGAGCTATCTTCAACGTTACATTTAAATATTGCGCTCAACACGCTTCATGAACTAAAGAAACATCGCCATTTGACGAAAGATGCCTTTATCCATTCGGATCAAGGATTTCATTATACAAACCCGCAGTTCCAAGCTTTAGTAAAGAAAATGGGCTTAGGGCAATCCATGTCTCGCCGTGGGAACTGTTGGGATAATGCCCCCCAAGAATCATTCTTTGGGCATTTTAAAGATGAAACGAATATAAAAGATTGCGAAACATTAGAAGAAGTAAAAAGTGAAATTAAGAGTTATATGACGTACTACAACCATTATCGTGGGCAATGGAATTTAAAAAAGCTGCCGCCTGCAAAATACAGACAGCAGCTTCAACAAGTTGCCTAACCTTTTTCAAAATGTCCTTTACAAAGGGTACACTTTA
>NZ_VEBK01000039.1 GCF_007676755.1 Bacillus sp. FJAT-22090
TCTTAACGTTTTGCATGTTCAGTTTTCAATGTTCATGTTGTCGTCTTGTTTTAGCGACATTTATTATCATATCAGATACATTCTTTGAAGTCAACAACTTTTTTAAAAATTGTTTTTCAATAAAACCAGTAATGAAAATGACAACTTGATAACTATATCATCCTTCTATCAATATGGCAAGCCTTTTTCACAAAAAAACTAAATGACTTTCATTTGCAAGTTGAACACCTTGATCTATGGCATATTTAAGCAAGATAAACTATCAATAACCATAAATTTTTTCTTTAATTCATACCTATACATTATTTTTTAGACTAGGTAATGTTGGAAACCATCTAATTTTCATCATATTCATCTGATAAAAATAAACCTATAAGAATCTGCGGATCGAATTTCAACTGCTCTATGTAATAAAAGAAATTCCGTTAGCTTTATAGCAAGAACGACGATTTTGACTGGAAAGCAACTAACTCCTCGATCACGTAACCATTTTCTCTACAAAATAATAAAGCTTAGAAAAGTTTCCTATCTTCGATCAATTAATGGAATTCTATCTATCCTCTTGCAAATACAAAAAAGCCGCTACCGATTACTCGGTAACGACTTTTTTTTTGAGTGCCCAGCGACGT
>NZ_VEBK01000003.1 GCF_007676755.1 Bacillus sp. FJAT-22090
GACAGCAGCTTCAACAAGTTGCCTAACCTTTTTCAAAATGTCCTTTACAAAGGGTACACTTTAATGTCGGGTCATCCTTTTCTATAAAAATGTGTAAGCTGAGTTGTTTTAAATCCGGCTTTATTGTAGACAGATAGCGCAGTTTCATTTTCTGTTTCTACGTCTAGGTATATATTTGCTTTACCTAGTGTATAGGCTTCATTTTTTGCCCATTTTAATATGGCAGCTGCTATGCCTTTTCCACGTGCATGCTCGTGGACTCCCAGCCCTGTGATCCACAACTTATCAGATTCATCCACAATTGTTACTGTTCCTACTAATTTGTTTTCCAATTTTGCTATCATCAAACGACGATTTGGCGTTTGTGTGTTAAATGCTATAAAGTTTATTATTTCGTCTATTGTATCTCCAAATGCGCTTACTAAAACTTCGATTAGCTCTGTTTGCTCGAAACTGTAAGGTAGGATTTCTAATTCACTTGGCGGCAAATTTAACTCCGCATTTGCTACCATAGTGCGTTCAGAGAAATCGTGTACATAGCCTATTTTCTCCAACATTTCATGTCCTGCCTGCGACTCCTCTGGTACTAAAGCTAAATCGTATACCGCTCCGCGAAGCGTTAAGTTTCGATCTAGCTCTTGTATAAGCCCTGTTCCAAGCCCATGTCTACGAACGGACGGCGAGACAAAGACACTCCATTCGTAATCTCCCGTTGCAAGTCGATCTATAGCCGATAAAACACCGACTAATTTATCTGCATCATCATCATAAGCTAATACACAAAACCCCTTTAAAGAAGAATCGGTTAACTCTTCAATGCTTAATAATGATGTATAGTCTACTTGATCCTTCGCAAGTAGCTCTTCAATTTCTTTCCTCGTATCTGCATCCAATGGTAGTGATACTGTCATTATAGATATATCCATTCATATCTCCTTAAATCTTCGAATTTGTTAGCATGTCATAGTATCGACCCTGTTGTTGTAAAAGTTCCTCTTGGGATCCCGACTCTATTAGTTTCCCATTTTCCATGACAAAGACCAGGTCTGCTTTGCGAACTGTATTTAACCGATGGGCGATGACGAAGCTTGTTCTTCCTTCCATTAATCGTTCCAGTGCCTCTTGAATTTTCAGTTCCGTAACCGTATCAATGCTTGACGTGGCTTCATCTAACAATAAAATGGCAGGATCTGCAACGAGCGCTCGAGCAATGGACAATAATTGCTTTTGCCCCTGGCTGATCTCTCCTCCATCGGCTGTTAGAATGGTGTTATACCCATTCGGTAATTTCTCAATAAAGTCATGAGCATTTGCTTCTTTTGCTGCTTTCATTACTTCTTCATCAGTTGCATTTAATTTACCATAACGAATATTTTCCTTTACTGACATTTCAAATAGGAAAGGATCCTGTAAAACAAAGGCCGTTTGGCTGCGTAATGTATGTCTCGGTAGATTATCCATTGATATACCATCTATTAAAATTTCGCCTCCATTTGCCTCATAAAACCTTGCAAGTAGCTGCATGATAGTCGTTTTCCCTGCACCTGTTGCTCCTACTAAAGCTGCCGTTTTTCCTGCTTCTACGTGGAAGGAAACATTTTTAATAGTCGGTTGATCATCGTCTTTATTGTACCAAAAGGTTACATTTTTGAATGTGACATTTCCCTTTAGCTTATATTCTTTGTGATCTATTGCCGCGTCTATTTCTTCTGGTTCTTCGATAATGGAAAAAACACGCTCGGCTCCCGCAATTGCCGATAAAACGGTATTGAACTGATTTGCTAAATCATTTAATGGCCTTGTAAATTGTCGTGCATACTCCGTGAAGATCACAATCTCACCGATTGATATATGTCCATAAAATGCTAGTATTCCTCCAGCTGCTGCTACAAGTGTGAAGCTTATATTATTTAATAAGTTCATCACTTTGGGGATAAACCCTGAATAAGTAAGTGCCCAAAAACCAGTCCTCTTTAAACGTTCACTTTTCACCGAAAACTCTTCTAACATACGGCTTTCCTGTGAAAATGCTTTAACAATTCGTTGTCCAGAAATGGTCTCTTCGATCATTCCATTCAATTCTCCAAGTGCTTGCTGTTGCTCCTTAAATAGTTTGGAGGTACGTCTTGTTATCCAGCGCATTGCAATAAACATAACCGGTACAATAACTAGTGTGATGGCTGTCATTAATGGACTTAAAAGAAGCATCACCACAGTTGTTCCAACTAAAGTCAATATACTGGAAAATACTTGGATGAAAGAAGAATTCAATGTTTGACTAACATTTTCAATATCATTTGTCATCCGACTCATTAACTCACCATGTTGTCTCTTATCAAAAAAGGAGACAGGTAACTTTTGGAGATGATTAAATAACCCTGTTCTCAGTCTATAAATTGTTTGTTGGGCAATTCCAATCATCCAGTAACTTTGCAAATACATCGTGACGGATAAAAATATATACACAATGATTAACAATCCAATCATTTTAGCAAGTCCTACAAATACACTCTTAGCGATATATTCATCGATAATTATTCCGATCAAATATGGCCCAAATAATGCTAAAGCAGAGCTAGCTACAACCAATAAAAGCACAATGATCAATAAAAAACGTTGCTCATCTACCAGTTTCCAAATTCGACTAAGCACCCCTTTCCAGTCGGATGCCTTCTCCACTTTCTTTTTATGATCTTTTTTCAAATCATCTTTTGTAACGATAGGCTCATATCCAAATGGTTTACGAATGAAGTTCAACATGCCCGTCTCCCTCCTGCTGTGACTCTGCAATCTCTCTATATAAGGAAGAGCTTTCCATCAATTGTTCATGTGTTCCATATGCAGAAACCTTTCCTTCTTCTAACAAAAGAATTTCATCTGCCCCTCTTGCTGTTCGGATCTTCTGTGTAATGACAAGCATCGTCGCATTTTCTTTCTCTAACGCTTCCCATAAAGCATTTTCGGTTGAGATGTCTAAAGCACTTGTGCTATCATCCAACAATAATATTTCTGGTTTTCTTACTAGCGCTCGTGCAATAGAGAGCCTTTGTTTTTGACCACCTGATAAGTTTACTCCCTTTTGCCCAACTCTCGTATCGTATTGATCGGGGAATTGCTCAATAGAATGGTGGATTTGTGCTTGTTTAGCAGCCTCTTTTAATAACCCTGTAGTTGCAGTGGAATCACCCCATCCCAAATTGTCTTCAATACTTCCCGTAAAAAGAACCGATTGTTGTGGTACAAGCCCGATAATTTGTCTAAGCTCTTTCAAAGGCCAATTCTTTACTTCTACTCCATCAATCCGTATACTGCCTTCTGTAGCATCAAAAAATCGAGGTATTAAGTTTAAAAGTGTAGATTTTCCAGAACCGGTTGCCCCCATAATCGCTAGCTTCGAACCCGGCTTTACAGAAAAAGAGACATCTTTTAAAACCGGTATATCGGTCGATGGATAATAAAAAGAGACATGCTGAAATTCAATTTCTCCCACTTTAGAAATAGAATTCTCGAGATCTTCACTCAATTCCTCGATCCCTTCTTCCACAACCAAAACTTCTTCCATACGTTCTGCTGAAGCTTTTGCTCTAGAGAAAAATATAATAATGAACGAGAACATAGAAAAAGCACCCGTCATTCGCATTGCATAGTTAACAATTGCCACAAGATCCCCCATCTTAGTAGCCCCTGTTTGTATTTCTTTTGCTCCAAACCAAAGCACTGCCATTAAGCTGACGTTCATGATAAATAAAAGAACCGGTAAAATTAACTCCATAATACGAAATGCCTTTACATTATCCATTTTTAACATGTCGGCCACTTTCGCAAATCTCTCTGATTCGAAGCTTCCACGTAAATATGCCTTAATAAGACGGACTGCCTGTAAATTTTCTTGTATTTTACGGGTCACTTGGTCAACTCGTTTTTGTACCCTCCCAAAAAGAGTGAGCCCTTTTCTACTCATCAGAAAAAGGAAGATAATTAAAATCGGTGCTCCCATCACTAAAAACATTGCCAAGTATGCATCAACAAAAAAGGACATGACAATACTTCCGACAACCAATAAAGGAGCACGTAACATTATACGAAGCCCCATAAATATTAAGTTTTGTGTGATTGTCACATCATTCGTTAATCGAGTTATTAAACTTGCAGAAGGAAACCGTAAAAAAGTTGCCATTGTAAATGATTGAACTTTCTTGAAAAGTGCTTGTCGAATATCATACCCATAACTTTGAACAACATGGGAGGCGATGAATGTATTTGTAACCCCTGCTAAAAAGGCAATAAACGAGATTCCAAGCATAATGATGCCCCAAAATACAATCGTCTGCTGGTCACCTGCCAGTATACCGTCGTCAATGATAGTTGCTATTAATAATGGTTGAATAAGCTCGACGGACAGTTCGACTAGCATAAGCACTAATGCAATAATAACTAGCCACCTATATGGAGATAAATAAGAAAAAATTTTCTTCAAAGAACAACACTCCTAGATTCTTCGTTACTCGAATTAATTTACTATAGAACCTATTATGCCATAACGCATGTCCATTATATAGAAAAAGATGACTTTTAAAAGTCACCTTTCCTTCTTCCACTTCCATTTTATCTCCCCCGCAATCGAAAGCCACGTAACGAATAGGAGCATCACTATTACACCAAAATATTGCCACGCTCCGAAGACTTGCCCTAACCAAATGACCGATATGATCATTGCAGTTAATGGTTCCATGCTGGAGAGAATACTAGTTTCTACTGCCGATATATACTTCATACTCGTTAAAAAAAGTATAAATGCAATCGTTCCAACAAGGATAATGATGAAGGTCATTAGATTTAAAGGAAAGATTGCTAACTGATTCCACTCATCCGAACGCCATATTTGTGATATCGCTGCCAGTACAATACCACCCATTAACATACCCCACCCAACTACTACAAGCACTCCCCACTCTTTCATAAGTCTAGCAGGATACACTGTATAGATAGCAAATGCGACACCAACTGCCAATCCCCATAATAGTCCTTCTTTACTTATTAACAATTGATTGAATTGTGCATTTGTCAATAAAAAGAACAGACCAATGAGCGTGCCAACAATACCTATTATTTGATATTTTGGAGGAAACATTTTACTTCTCCACGAAATATATATAACGATATAAATAGGACCCAAAAATTGGAGCAATGTAGCAATAGACGCATTACTTGCCTCAATTGCCGCAACAAATGTATATTGGACTCCGAGCATGCCAAAGATCCCAAAAATGATTAATTGCTTCAACCAACTTGGCTCTTTCCATATAGTAAAGATTTGTTTTCCTCTAATCCTTAAAAAGGTTAATAAACAAAAACCTGCTACAATTAAGCGGATAGTAAGAAAAAAAGGAACAGATAAATCACTGTTTTTAAGAATCCATTCCATCATAGGACCAGTAGCTCCCCAAAGCATAGAGCCAAAAATAATTAGTGCGATACCCTTCCAACGTTCCATTTTTACTTACCCTCTTTCATTTTCTCTATATTTCCAAAGGCCTTTATACCCACCGTTATTTTTTTTGTGAATATATAGCTCTATTTCAATGACTAATTTATCTAAATTCTATATAATAAATATAAATTATTTAAAGGGGTTCTGAATATGTACCTTAAAGAAGATTCATTAAATCTAAGTAACTCTGTTTTTAGTCATCTACCTTCTCCAACCTTCATAACAAATAAAGATGGTCATATTATTTGGTTGAATAATGAGGTAAAAAATCAATTCGGTTATAGCTTAGAAGATTTAGCAGGACCAAAAGCACCATTATTTAACGACCATACTTATGGACATCTTGCTGCCAATTGGGAAACAATACTTCAAAATGCTGAACCATTTCGTTTTAGTCCCGTCATCCTTTATTCTAAAGATAAGCAACAAACGAAAACGTCTATCGTCGTTAAGTCTATACCAATGAACGATGATAATTATGTGCTCTTTCATGTGGAATCCAATACAACTTCAGATGTCGAAAATAGTTCCTTTTCAGAATTACAATTAATAAAAAAAGGATTGTCTGATTCGTTTATGATTGCTTATCTAGACAAAGACGGCTTAATTCTTCATGCGAATGATATGTTCCTAAAAAAAAGCAATTGGACCCCAAAACGTATTTTAGGGAAATCGTTTTGGCAACTATTCCCCAACACGCCGGATCATATTGCCATTGCGGACAAAATAATCGACACATTAAAAAAAGGTGAAAACTATCAGGGGACAGTTGAAAAAATCACGAAAGATGGAAAAAACTATTGGGTTAATTTAATAGCTATTCCAATTACTAATACAGAGAATAATACGCTATACCATTTGTTATTGGAAGAAGAAATTACGGAAAAGAAATTAATACAAACACGTCTTGAACAAATTGCTTATATTGATACAGAAACAGGATTAATGAGCAGACATCGTTTAGAGGAAATTGTAAATGAGCATATTCAAGAAAACAAACACTTTTCATTTGTTTTCCTAAGCATAGATCAATTTTATACATTAAAAGAAATATTCAACGACGAAATCGAATCTCGTTTATTAAACGAGTTTACTAAAAGATTAAAAGTCTATTTTGAAGAGTCTCTTATCGCTAGAGCTGGTAGAGATGAATTTGCAGTTATTACATCTTTAAGCGAATGGTATATTCAAGGATTCGTCAGTTACTTAAAACAACATCCTATTTACTTGAACAACAAAGCCATTCCAATAACCGTAAGTGGATCCATTACAAGATATCCAGAAGACCAACAAACCTATTTACATTTATTGAAAGCTTCCCATATGAAGAATCAAAAAGTGAAGTTAGAAGGTGGAGGCATGATTGCAAGCCTTTCACAATCTGATCATCATAAGCTCATTCGTCATGGACAGATTGAAAAGCGTTTGTTAGAAGCATTAAACCAAAATGATCTGCATGTCATGTTCCTGCCCCAAAAAGACGTTTTGACCGATAAAATCACTGCAGTAGAAGCACTAGTGCGATGGGAAGATGATATACTTGGAATCGTTTCCCCAGAGGAGTTAATACCTATTGCGGAAGAAACAGGATTAATCAATGAAATCGGCACTTTCATGTTAGAAAAGGTGTGCGAGCAAGCCGCTATTTGGCAACAAAAAGGAATACCAGTTAAAATCAGCTTTAACTCTTCTATCCGGGAGTTTCGAGACAAAAACATGGTTAAAACGATTCGTAAAGTGCTAGAAAAGTATAATTGTTCTCCAAAGCTTCTACAAATCGAGTTTACAGAAAAATTTGCCTTTGAAGCTGAAGCAGAGAAATCTATTATTCAACAAATGCAAACATTACAGCAAGATGGAATCGTATTTGCTTTAGATGACTTCGGTACCGGATATGCATCACTTCGGTACTTACAACTTCTACCGATCGGCAAACTAAAAATTGATAAATCATTTATAAATTCCATTTTGCAGCAAGATAAACTACAAAAACTAGTGCAAGGATTAATTCAGTTTGGAAAATCTTTGGATGTACAAGTAGTTGCAGAAGGCGTAGAGACAAAAGAACAATATGAGCTTTTAAAAGAAATGGGATGCGACTCTGCTCAAGGATATTATATAAGTCATCCTATTCCAGCTGAAGAAGTCGAAGGGCTCCTAAGCAACCAGTAATTGTTAAGAGGGATGAAAAGTAGCAACCAACTTTTCATCCCTCTTTTTTGTTAATTCTAATGATGATAACTATTTACTTACGCTTTTGCCTTTTTGTCTTACTAATATTTTCATCATTAACTGTGTAATAATTTCTGCAAAAACTAGACCCATTGCAATGGAGCCAGAAATAATAAGGGCAACCGATGCATATTCCATTGCAACACCATAATCTTTCTCTACAACATGTCTCATTGCATTATAGGCAGAACCACCTGGAACTAAAGGAATAATACCAGCAACACTAAAAATAATCATCGGCATTTTAAATGTTTTGGCCATCATATGTGCAACAAAAGCGACTGTAAAAGCACCAGCAAATGAAGCCTTTACAGAATCCCCACTTAGGTTTTCTGTATAAGCATATATAAGCCACCCTGTCATTCCAACAAGCCCGCAATAGAATAGTGTTTTCTTAGGAGCATTAAATATGATTCCAAATGCCGCAGCTGCAGCAAAGCTTAATATTCCTTGTACAAAATAAGACATGGCTACCCTCCTTTAAAGTGATAAACCTAGCGCTACGCCAGCGCCAATAGCAAAAGCCGTCAAGAATGCTTCAGCTCCTTTTGAAACACCAGAAACAAAGTGACCTGACATTAAGTCACGTACAGCATTCGTTATCAGAAGTCCAGGAACAAGCGGCATTACAGAACCAATAATTATTCTGTCCACATCATTTCCTAAACCGTAAGCCACTGAATAAATAGCTATAAAACTTATACATAAAGAAGCCAAAAACTCTGCGAAAAATTTTACTCTTGTTTTCATTTCTAAAAGTGTAGAAATAGAAAATCCTATTCCTCCCGCAAAAAGTGCGGTCGGGACATCTTTGATCGTGCCGCCATATAACAACAGAAATGCGGCAGAAGCAATCGATGCAGCTACTATTTGCAGCCATAAAGGAAACGTTTTATGTTCCGTATCAATGCGTACAAGCTCTGAATATGCTTCTTTCAATGTGATGTCTTTATTAACAAGCTTTCTTGAAACCGCATTAACAACGGCTATTCTTGCTAAATCAGTCGATCTACTGCTAATCCTAACTAATTTAGTTGGAAGACTATTACTTCCAGTAAATATAATCCCAGTCGGAGTCACAAAACTCTGCGACTGAGTCAATTGTTGGGACATTGCCATTCGATCCATCGTGTCCTCCGCTCGATACGTCTCCGCTCCACTTTCCATCATTAAACGACCGGCAAGTAAACAGCACTCTACGGCTAATTCGGAGTCTTGCGTCAATCGGAACACCTACCTTTAACTATTTACGATAATCTTATCGAACGTTGTAAAAAAATACAATTAAAACTAAAACTTTATTCCCCATTCATCCGTCTAATCAAATATAATAGATAAGTACTAGAAAAGGAGAGTTATCACCATGTCTGCGCATCCACGATCAAAAAAAAGGGGGCGTTGGATTGATATTACGTTTGTTATCGCTATACTTACATTAACTGGCTTGACGTTGCTTCTTCTTGTGTTCTCCAATTCTCCTAAAGTAGAAAAAGATAAGGATAAAGTAACAGCTAATGACCCAGCTTCTTCAGAAGAAATTAATGAAAGCGACTCGGTTTATCCTGGGATTCGTATTATCACAGAAACATCCAATGACACAAAGAACCCTTATGCCATACAATTTCCACAAAGTAATGTTCCAGAATTTAACGAGACAGTCAAGGCATATACTAGCAAGTTAAAAAAAATGTATTTAAATGAAACAGCTTACTTAAAAGAGTCGAATGTAAAACGCAAAGGCGAACTAAATATATCATTCGAAGTCTTTCAACATACTACTGGATATTATTCTTTTGTTATTCATTCCGATATGTATACGGGTGGAGCTAATGGATTGTCCGAAACGAAGGTATTTCGATTACATAGCCAATCGGGACAAATGCTAGAAATGAAAGACTTGCTAGCGAACAATGAAAAGTCACTTGTAAAACTTGCCACAAAAGTAAGAGAATCTATTACTTCTGATAAACAATTGAGGGCCTATTTACTCCAAAAACAATTTGCAGAAAAAACGGCTCCTACATGGGATAATTATGCGAACTTTGCATTAAAGAAAGATTCGATCGAATTTTATTATAACGACTATGAAATTGCAGCTGGTGCAGCCGGCTCTCCAATTGTTTCTATTCCACTAGAGAGTATTAATGATCTTATTGCAGATAGTTTTAAACTTCCAAAGGTGGCAATTAATCCTCCACCAACTGTACCAACGAAGGAAGACAAAAAAGTTACTGAGAAGCAACAGACGGACGACAAAGCTGTATCTGGAACTGAAAAAGTAGTCGCGCTTACATTTGATGATGGACCGAATCCAGAGTCAACTAGATTGATACTTGATACACTTAAGAAGTATCATGCAAAAGCTACATTTTTTATGCTTGGAAGCAGGGTTTCGTTTTATCCTGAAATTGTAAAAGAGATGAAAGAAGCAGGACATGAGTTAGGAAACCACACATGGAATCATCCTGATCTAACAAAGGCTTCCCCAGAAAAAATTGCATTAGAAATTAATAATACGAGCAATGCAATTGAAGAAGCATCTGGCAGTAAACCAACTGTATTCCGACCTCCATACGGTGCCGTGAACAATTCAGTTCGTGCCCAAACCACGATGCCCATCATCCTTTGGGATGTAGATACACTCGATTGGAAATACCGTGACGCCAATCATTTACTTGAACATGTGAAAAAACATGTGAAAGATGGTTCTACAGTATTAATGCATGATATACATATGTCAACAGCTGAAGGACTAGATGCAGTGCTCGCCTACTTGCAGGGAGAAGGCTATTCATTTGTTACTGTATCTGAATTGAAAGGCCAATCTAAGTAGCATACATTTAATAAACGCAGGGGCTTTGGCCACCTGCGTTTTAATGTGTCGTTATTTTCCAGAGCTCACAGTTTATCATAAAAAGCATCGTTGAAAAGTTCTTTCAATACTTGGATAAATAATTGTTCAAATTTAAAACAGTTTAGAGTCCAGGCATTTCACAGGAGGACATTAATAGTGTATTTCACAGCATACAAGCGATAACAAAGATCCTAAAAGCAATATTCTGCTCTTGGGATCTTTGGATTTTAATAAGAAATTTTACTCATTTGTTTAAACGAATTTATATTGTAACTCTTAATTTCTTTCATTGCAATTGTAAATAGAGAATCCTTTACATAAATCATACGTTGAATACTGCTTTCCCAATCTTCATATTGTTGGTCAGGGTTTTCGGGATTTAATAGGTTCCCTTTTAATATAATTCCTTTTTCAGGAGTAATTTCGTACACTAAAGCACCATCTTGCTTAAACTCTGCATACTCTTTTCCGTCTTCATATATTGAAATTGGAAATCCATATAATTTTTTTGTACGATGCTCGAATAACGCGTGGTGATCATATTGGATTGGAGAGTATGTGCCACGATCCCCGATTACTTCCGTGTCCAATTCTTTCGGTTTAGCTAATTCACTTACATCGAATAGTGATATTTTCATTCCCTCTGTTAAGATAAGGGGCTCTTTTCCACCTGAGCCTGTTTCTACCCTTGTTTCATAACCAAATCCGATTAAGTGATTTTCATCTATCGGGTGCAAATAATTACTAAAGCCAGGGATTTTTAATTCACCTAATACTTTTGGTGCCGAAGGAGTTGCAACATCAATAACAAAAAGTGGGTCTGTTTCTTTAAATGTCACCATATATGCTCTTTCCCCCATAAACTTTGCAGAGTAGATTCTTTCATCTTTCGCAAGACCTGTTAAAGAGCCTACTGTTTTCATCCCCTTGTCTAAGATAAATAAATTATTTTCCGATACATCATTTTCATCCCAACTATTCCCTTTAGTAGTAACAGCTCGGAAATAACCGTCATGCTCATCCATCGAAAACTGGTTTAAAATAGTCCCTGTCAATTGACTGGAAGCAACAAAGCTAACAGATGTTTTGTTCAATGCAAATTTAAATACTTGAGTATCCATTAAACCTGGATTCCAAATCATTTTCTTTGCATTCGAATTTGACTGTTTGTAAATAGTAGAAGTTAAATATAAATTATCTTTTGACATATACAATTGTTCGCTTCCGCCTAAATATCCCTTGGTCGTTACTTCATTTTTCACTGGATTAGTAATATCAATTGCAGAAATGATACTATAGTTTCCTTCCATAGAACTAGGAAGAATCGATATATTATTATAGTTCATTGGTTTAGCTACATCATCTAATTTGGAATCATAGGTGTATGGACGCAGCTCTACATTCTCACTTTCCTCCATTATCCAGAACTTCGGATATACTGTTGTTACATAATATAAAATATTATTTGTTAAACGCGCTCCGTTCATATACCCTTCTGTCGCAATTTCTCTTAATAATTTTGGTTTAGCTGGATTAGAAACATCATAAAAATACACCGTCGTCATTGAATCCATTGGTGCGATCATTCTATCCATTATAACTTGTGTATCCTCTGCTTCTAATGGACGTATAGCATTTTTTTGCCCAATAATCATTAGTGTTTGATCTTTTAATAATAATTGAGCTGGATAAAAACCTTCTGTAAGTTGAATTTTAGCTACTTCTTTCATCTTGGATGGAGCTTTCACATCGACAACCACTATCTTATTCTCACTTATGGTAAATATATGCGTACCATTCGTTTTAACAATGTCCGCTTCATCTACACCTTCAACTTGATTGTTCGTAGTAGAGTAGTCTCCTCCTTGTACTCCTGAGGAAGATTTCGAATCCATAGTAGTAACGGATTCCGCTGTCTCTTCCCACTGCCTATTATTCTTTTGTAGTTTCATTACTTTCTTAAAATATGCCTCTAATTCTTCTTTCGATTTCACCATTCGTAGCTCTTGATCTACCCTCTTTTCCGCACTTACCTCTGATTTTGTAAAATAAAAAGCACTTGCGAGCCCAACAGTTAAAACGAGACCAATTACAGTTATAAGCCACCTCTTCATTTTATTCTCCCTTTCTTTTTTGCATCGTTATCACATTAGACTCAAATTTTTCTAATTGGTTTCACCGTAACTGACAATAATTTATTTACTTTAAATATTGTAAAATTTATAGATGATTTCCTACTATTCTATTATCATTAGGTATGGAGGGGATGGAAAAACAAAAAAAGGGGTTTTGTAATGAAGACATTAACAAGATTTTCAAATACACTGATGGAAAGGTATTTACCAGATCCATATATTTTCGTAGCAATACTAACGTTATTAGTATTTTTACTTGGAGTAACGTTAACAGACTCCACTCCTATTGAAATGGCAACCTACTGGGGAGATGGTTTTTGGGGATTACTTTCTTTTACGATGCAAATGGTTGTAGTTCTGCTAGCGGGGCATGTATTAGCTAGTAGCCCTGTATTTAAAAAATTACTTAGTTCGATGGCTAGCACAGCAAAATCACCTGGTTCTGCCATACTTCTTGTATCCGTAGTTTCATTAATCGGATGCTGGATCAACTGGGGGTTTGGTTTAGTAATCGGGGCTTTGTTTGCCAAGGAAATCGCGCGTAAGGTGAAAAATGTCGATTATCGATTACTTATCGCGAGCGCTTACTCTGGGTTCATCATTTGGCATGGAGGTTTAGCAGGCTCTGTTCCACTTTCAATTGCAACTGAAGGTCATCCTTTTGCAGATAAAATGGGGGTTATCCCTACAACCGAAACCTTATTTACTACATATAATTTAGTAATTGTTATTGCACTACTTATTTCGGTTCCATTGTTAAACAGATGGATGATGCCTAGAAAAGAAGATACTTTCGCTATCGATCCTGCTTTACTAGAAGAAGATACAGTAGATGAAGCTGAACAAAATGAAACAAAAACACCAGCTTCACGTTTAGAAAACAGTTATATTCTATCTGTTTTAATCGGTTTACTCGGCCTTGTATATCTTGTCCAACATTTCATCACAAAAGGTTTTGACTTGAATTTAAATATTGTCAATCTCATATTTATTACCCTTGGTATCGTATGCCACGGTACGCCAAAAAGATTCCTTGTCGCTGTTAAAAATGCAGCTAAAACAGTGGGAGATATTGTCATCCAATTTCCATTTTACGCAGGGATTATGGGTATGATGGTCACTTCTGGCCTTGCAGGTATAGTGTCTGAGGCGTTCATTAATATTTCTAATGAGCATACTTTCTACTTGTTTACGTTCTACGCAGCTGGTATTGTAAACTTCTTCATACCTTCTGGTGGAGGACAATGGGCGGTGCAAGCTCCAATTATGCTTGATGCCGCTGCCGCATTAAATTTGAGCTATGCTAAAACAGCTATGGCCATCGCGTGGGGTGATGCGTGGACGAATATGATTCAGCCGTTCTGGGCACTTCCCGCTTTAGCAATTGCCGGTCTGCGTGCTAAAGACATTATGGGCTTCTGTGTATTTGTTTTAATATTGAGCGGAATTGTAATAAGCTTAGGACTTTACTTTTTTTAATAAGTCCTATTTTAACATCCCCTTCTAAAGTACAGTTTAACGATGAGAAAAAGGTTTTCTTGATATGCTCAAGAAAACCTTTTTTCTACTCCTCAAATGGCCATTTCGGCAACATATGGGAGAGCACTTTATCTTCTCTATAACCCAAAGCATACTCGGCTTGCATAATAGTGTGGATTTCACGAGTTCCCTCATAAATGACAGGAGCTTTTGAATTTCGCAAGTATCTTGCAACTGGATATTCATCTGAATATCCGTACGCACCATGAATTTGCACTGCATCATCTGCTGCTTTGTTCGCGAAATCACATGCTTGCCATTTCGCGAGAGACGTTTCTCGAGTATTGCGTACCCCTTTGTTTTTCAGTTCCCCTACTCGGTAGACAAGCAAACGACTCATTTGCAGGCCGGCTTCCATTTTCGCAATCATTTGTTGTACTAGCTGATGCTTCCCTATTTCTTTGCCGAATGTTTCTCTTTCGTGACAATACTTTATGCTCGCTTCTAAGCAGGCAAGGGACAATCCTGCCGCTCCAGCAGCAACCGTAAATCTTCCATTATCAAGCGCAGCCATTGCAATTTTAAAACCTTCTCCTTCTTTTCCTAGAAGGTTTTCTTTTGGCACACGCATATTATCAAAAAATAATTCCCCTGTGTTTCCAGACTTGATACCATACTTTCCTTTGATTGCTTTTGAGGAGAAGCCCTCCATCGTACGTTCCACGATGAATGCACTTATTCCGTGATGCTTCTTCGATTTGTCTGTGTATGCAAATACGATAAAATAATCCGCGGCATCACATAAGGAAATCCACGTTTTTTGTCCATTAATCACGTAGTGGTCCCCATCAAGAACAGCGACAGTTGACATTGCAGCCACGTCTGAGCCTGCTCCTGGTTCTGTTAAGCCAAACGCCCCTATCTTCTCTCCTTTTGCCTGTGGGATTAGATAGCGTTGCTTTTGTTGTTCCGATCCCCATTGCATAAGTGTCATGGAATTTAACCCGGTATGCACGGACACAGCTGTACGAAATGCCGTATCCCCTCGCTCCAATTCTTCACACACAATTGCAAGCGAATTATAATCCATGCCACTCCCACCATACTTCTCAGGAACGCATACACCCATTAATCCTAAATCCGCTAAACGTTTCCACAGCCCTTTATCAAATGCCCCTTGTTCTTCCCAACTCGCTATATGTGGAATAATTTCCTGGTCTACAAATTGCCTTACTGTTTTACGAAGCAGTTGTTGTTCTTCCGATAATTCAAAGTTCATACACGTGCACCCCTTACAGCACTCTCTACAATGTCCACGCCACGAGCTGCCATTTCTTTTATATATAATTCTCCGGGTACAATTAACTCTGGAGGGTATACGCCTCGTTTTGTAATAACATTGTTGCCAATCATTTGAGCAACCGCGGAAATTGTATTGGCTGTTGCTCTTGCCATTGCAGTAGTGCCGGATAGACGATCTTTTTTCGTTGCTACTTCGTATGAATACGTAGCATTTTCACCATCTTCTGTTCCGGTTACAATGACTCTTAGTAAAACCGCATCTTCTTTGTCTCCCAATAATAACTGTGGAGTTAACACTTCTTTTAAAACGTCTCGGGCTTTAATTACGTTTCCATTTACATTTACTACAGTGTTTTTATTCGTCAGGCCAAGGTCTACAAGTAATTTAAACTTATCCGCATGTCCTTTATAACGAATCGTTTTATATTCTAATGTGTCTACATTCGGAAAAGACTTACTTAAAGTAGATGTTCCACCTGCAGTATGGAATGCTTCAAGCTCACCGTAATTCTTAAAGAAAATAGGCTCAATTTCTGACAGCGATTCAACTTCGTGTAGTTTTCCGTTTCGAATAACATGAGATGGGTCTGTATAATGATCGAATACACCCTCTAACGAAAAGACAATATTGTATCCAAAAATCCCTTCTGGTTTTTCCGGAATCCCCCCAACGTATAGATGGATACCTGTTACTTCATCTAATTTACTTGCCCCGTAGCCAGCAAGTATGTTAATCATCCCCGGAGCAACACCGAGGTCAGGGATAAGGGTAACCCCTTTCTCTTGCGCTGCCTTATTAAGGGAAAGCACAGCATCCGTTGCTCCGCCTATATGTCCCCCCAGATCCACTGAGTGGACACCAGTTTCTACTGCAAGTCTTGCAACTTTCTCGTTAAATGTATAAAAAAGCGCATTGATGACTACATCGACCTTTTTCATAATTCCTCTAATACTATCATCATCATTTGCATCTAATCTACAAACTTCAATTTTTGAATTTTGAAGTCTTTCTCGGAACATATTTGCTTGTCCCACGTCTAAATCACACAATAAAACCTTTTCAACATTAGGACTTTTCACCAAATCACGAGCTGCTTCTTTCCCCATTAAACCTGCACCTAATACAGCAACCTTCATATAGCATCCCCCTATTGTATTATTTAATTGTCTATTTGTGCGCGTTGCAATTTCCCGCTAAAGTCCACGTAAATACTTTTCCATTCGGTATAAACGTCCAGCGCTGCTACCCCAGAATCTCGATGTCCATTCCCAGTTCCTTTTGTCCCACCAAACGGTAAGTGAATTTCAGCCCCTGTAGTGCCAGCATTGACATAAACAATTCCTGTATCTAAATCACGCTGAGCCCGGAAAATTTTATTGACATCTTGAGAGAAAATAGAGCTAGAAAGACCAAATTTCACACCATTATTCACTTCAATTGCCTCTTCTAGTGAACTCACTTCTATTAATGACACAACTGGTCCAAAAATTTCCTCTTGCGCAATGCGCATAGTCGGAGTTACATCTGTGAAAAGGGTTGGCTCATAATAATTGCCTTTTGCTAAATTACCCTCTTCTAATATATTTCCTCCAACAAGGAGTTTAGCACCTTCTTCTTGTCCTATTTTTGTATAAGCATGGATTTTTTCAAGTGCTTGTTTATTTATAACTGGTCCGATTTTAACTGATTCATCTAAACCATCCCCAATTGTTAACTTGTCCATTTGTTCAAGTAGCATGTTCTCTAACTCACTCTTTACATCTTTATGCACAATAACTCGACTACATGCCGTACAACGTTGACCTGCTGTGCCAAATGCACTCCATAATATTCCCTCCACTGCAAGAGACAAATCGGCGTCATCCATTACAATGACTGCATTCTTGCCACCCATCTCCAGGGACACTTTCTTTAAATGTCGTCCTCCCAGCTCCGCTACTTTACTTCCTGTATCTGTTGAACCTGTAAATGAAATCACTTTTACATCTGGATGTTCGATCATCGCCGTCCCAACATCTGTTCCAGAACCAAACACTATATTTGCAACCCCTGGCGGCAATCCGACCTCTTCGAATATTTTTGCCATTTCATAGGCCATCATTGGTGTTTCAGTTGCTGGTTTCCATATGAACGCATTTCCTGCAACTATAGCCGGGAATGACTTCCATGTTGCAATCGCCACTGGGAAGTTCCAAGGAGTTATCAGTCCTACAACCCCAATTGGAGCACGAACACTCATAGCAAATTTATCCGCAAGCTCTGAAGGAGTCGTTTCCCCAAAAAGACGTCGACCTTCACCAGCCATATAAAAGGCCATATCTATTCCCTCTTGGACTTCCCCTCGTCCTTCCTCAATCACTTTTCCCATTTCTTTTGTTAAAACTTGGGCAAGATGCTCCTTCTTTTCTTTCATCAATCTGCCAATTTCATATAAATAATCTGCCCTTTTTGGAGCCGGTACAAGTGCCCATTTTTTTTGTGCCTTCACTGCCGCAGCAACGGCTAGTGCCACATCTTCTTTTGTAGACATTCTAACTTCCGCTAGCTGCTCACCGTTTGCTGGATTTAAAACTTTAGTGTACTTCTCTTCCCCGGATTCTTGCCATTTTCCATCAATAAAATTAGTAAGTCTCATTTGTTCAACCTCTTTCTATTTAGATGAAAACGTTTTCTATACTAATACATTCTATAATCCCTATAAAATCCCTTTAATATTTTTTAAAAAGTAACAATTTTCTGTACGAAACTTTTCCTTTTATTTTTCGTATAAATAATTAACGAAAATCAAGGAGGAAGATAAATATGAACAATCATGAAATTGACTACAAATTATACGGAGACGATATGCAATTTGTAGAAGTCGAATTAGATCCCCAAGAAACAGTAGTTGCAGAAGCAGGTAGCTTAATGATGATGGAAGAAGGCATTTCAATGGAAACCATTTTTGGCGATGGTTCAAGTAGTTCTAGCGGCAGCGGAATTATGGGAAAATTAATGGGCGCAGGTAAACGTATGTTAACTGGAGAAAGTTTATTCATGACTACCTTTACTAATACAGGCAGTGGAAAAAGGCATGTTTACTTCGCATCTCCGTATCCAGGCAAGATTATCCCTATGGACTTAAGTAAATATCGCGGCAAAATTATTTGTCAAAAAGATGCATTTTTAGCTGCAGCAAAAGGGGTTTCAGTTGGAATTGAGTTTCAACGTAAACTAGGCACAGGCTTTTTTGGTGGAGAGGGTTTCATCATGCAAAAATTAGAAGGTGACGGTTTAGCTTTCGTTCATGCAGGAGGTACAATTCATCGCAAAAGCCTACAAGTAGGGGAAGTTTTAAGAGTGGATACAGGATGTTTAGTGGCGATGACATCTGACGTGGACTACAATATCGAAATGGTAAAAGGCGTAAAAACCGCATTATTCGGTGGCGAAGGTCTATTCTTCGCTACTCTTCGTGGCCCAGGCACCGTTTGGATTCAATCCTTGCCATTTAGCCGTTTAGCGAGCAGAGTCTTCGCAGCGGCTCCTCAAACTCCAGGTGGCGGTTCAAAGGGAGAAGGAAGTATAGCGGGCGGGCTATTCGACCTATTAGGAGGGAAATAATACAGGAAAGAAGGTACAAGTTCAATCACTTGTACCTTTTGTTATGTATACGAAGGTAATGTTGTCCGTTCGTTAAATGCTTAGTTGTTTTGCTTCTTGGTTATTCGTCTTTGGCGGATTTTGTAATTTCTATTTGCATTCAATAACTCTTTACGTTCAAAAAAGTCTATATAATCCTCGCTCTATTTTAGTATTTCTAGTACTTAAATATTCTATTATTCTACTTTTTCCTCCAAATTGTTTACGATTTATTGACACTTCCTTCATATACTACTAGAAAGAACAATTATTTTTTATTTTCTTGTTAATTTTTGTTCTTTAGTATACAAAAGGAGGTGTTTATGATGAAATCTTCTTTAGGTATTTGGATTGGCTTGTTAGGGGTTGTACTGGCAATCGTTGGATTCTTCTATTATCCATTATGGTTTGGTGGTGCAGCAGTAGTTTTAGGTTTGTTCGGCTTAACGTTCCCTCAAAAATTCCTAGCTTGGGCTTCCATTGTACTTGGGGCAATTGCATTCTTTCTTCCAATGTTACAATAACTGATTTATATAAACGAGGCATGTACGGATCCATTACCGCACATGCCTTTTTTAATAATTTGCGAGCCTTCTGCAATCTCATCACTTAGAGCTAAACACTTCCCCTTCTAGTAAAGGTCCTTATTCATTTATATCGTTAAAAGTTAGTCCCGCTACTTTTGCTGGTCCCCAAAAAGTCGTTTGGGATAATATAGTGGCCATCTCTTCTGGTGACTTATCCATTCCACTTTTTAACCAATATTGAATGACACCCAGATGTGCAGAACTTACATAAGCAGTTAAATAGTCAAGCGGCACAATCATATTGTCTTTATTATTGAACTGATAAAACTTTTGAAACATCTTATTTTTTATCACTTCCTTTAGCTTAGCCTGGAAAGAGGGGTCTCCGTTCGGTCCCAAAATTACACGCATAAATGCAGAGTTCTCTTCTAAGTATTCAAATAGCTTTACAGTAAAAGGGAGGGGTATATGTATTTGTTTTTTGTTTAGTTCCTCACTATTTATTTCAGTCCATGCTTCTTCCGCAATTCTATCCAGTTTTTCAAAAACCTCCTCTTCGCTTTGTTCCAATAAGTCATACTTGTCTTTGTAGTGCAGATAGAAGGTACCTCTATTTATATCCGCTTTTTCTGTTAAATCACTTACCGTTATTGCTTCAAATCCTTTTTCCTCCATCAATTGTGTGAATGCATCTCGTATTACCTTTCTTGTTTTAGTAATTCTTCTATCTACTTTTTTCTGATCCATATCCTTCTCTCCTCAAATTTTCTATCGTTACTGAACAATATGCTTCACTTTGTTTATTAGCGAACGCAAAACTCACATTTGATTATTGTTATTTTATTCACCTTATACTAATATACATTGAGAGCATTAATCAACACTATGTTCATTAAGGAAAGGAGCTTTACGATGAACTTTTTTAAAAATAAATTAACCTTTATTTCACCAATAGTAGTGATAGCTGTATTATTCATTTTTTCGTTGACACTTATCCCTTCTATTAGTCCTTCACCAAAGGATATGCCCGTTGCAATTGTCAATGAAGATACAGGTATAACACTTCCGAATAATACCGAGTTAAAGATGGGAAGCACCATTTCAGAAAATATCCGTTCTCAGGCTATAGCTAAACAAGATACACCAATAAAATGGATTGAAGTAAACAACTTAAAAGAAGTACAAAAAGGCCTTGATGAAAAGAAATACTATGCTGCCTTAGTAATTCCTAAGGATTTCTCTAAGAATCAAGCTTCTCTTCAAACATTAGCACCTATTTCACCTGAAATAAAAATTTTAGTGAATCAGGGTCTTAATCCAACAGCTGCCAATTTGGCAAGCCAAATGCTTAATGGAATTGTAGATGGAGTAAATACTAATATTCGAACACAGATCTTGGAAGGATTTAAAATGCAGGGAAATACAATTACGACAGAGCAAGCTGCTCTACTTGTATCTCCAATTATAAAAAAGGTTATCAACGTCAATGAAATTGGAACAAAAAGTGCTAACGGCAATGCACCAATTTCCATGTTCCAACCTCTTTGGATGGGTAGCATTGCTGGAGCAGTTATCATTTTCTTCTCGTTTAACAAGAGTAAGTTTAGCAGTCGCAAGAATAAATTAACGGGAATTTCCATACAAGTATTAATGGGTATGATACTTGCTCTGATTGCAGGATTCGGACTAACCTTCCTCGCAAATTCGATGCTCGGGTTAGACATCCCAAAATTGGGCGATACAGGATTGTTCTTATCCCTAACTTACTTTACATTCTTTTTAATGATTTCAGCGGTACTCATGTGGTTAGGAATCAAAGGTTTGCCAATCTTCATTCTTATGCTCTTTTTCGGAGCACCACTACTTGCGATGCCTCCTGAGTTTTTATCTCCGTTCTATCGCAATTGGATTTACTCATGGCTACCGATGCGCCAAATGATTGAAGGACTTCGGGAACTATTTTTCTTTGGTAAAGGATTCGGTTGGAGTCACTCCGCTCAAATGCTAACTTGGATCGCACTTGGAAGTCTTATTGTGCTCCTCTGCTCTTCATTAAAAAAAGGAAAACATGAAGGTGCAGATGAATTTCATAGTGAGGCATAACAACGGAATATATAGCAAATAAAGAAGCCAGAAAGCCATATCCCAACAGAAGCAACAATCAAAAACGCAAGAAGAAAATGTAGTTAATTTCTTCTTGCGTTTTATCAATTTAAATTTGCTTCGCTTGAACAACCAGTCTGAATTGGTTCGATCTTTCAGGGTAACATGTAATCAAAGATATCAACGTAATACCTTTTTGCCTTTTTACTATACCCACGTTTTCTGGTTTTACAACAATTATATCGAATACTTCATAATGTAGAGTCTCTGAGATAGTTTCCAGCGAAAATTTATCACCTATTTGCAGCTCGTCCAGCCTATTGAAAAATTGTCCAAACACATGGGATTGATGTCCTGCAATTGCAGCAGACCCATTAAGAGTTCCCGGTTCATCCAGACCATCAATAGTTCCTAAAGACTTATTCAATTTTGCTGGAGTGGCTCCCCTCACAACAGGGGCTTTCAAGTCAATTGAATCGATACGCAAAATTCCTGTCACTTCATTTGCAGCTTCACTGGATAGATTCGGTGCAATATTAGTGGAGAATCCACCCATCATTTTGCTTGTAGCAGCCTCTGTTTTTATACCAGCAAAGGATTGAATCAATTGGTCTTGATGCTGTTTGTTTTTCAACATTCCGTCTGCTATAAAGATTAATATCGAAATAGCTATCAAAATTAATATATTTCCGATGAGCTTTTTCATTATGATATGCCTGCCTCCCCTAAGCGAATTTTCGAATCGTCAACCCGCTAGCAAGAAGACTTAAAGCTAATAACATTAGCAACATACCATCAAAAAAACCACCAGTTTTCGGAAGCATGGAAGCGTTTTGCATTCCATTTCCATTAAAGGAAACATCATTTAGATTGCCAAGCATACCTATTTCTTCTTCATCCGTATTGGTAGTCTCTGCATTTGTGTTAACCTCGACAATTTCTTCCATACTTTCGTTTGTATTGGGGTTGGCGTTTGTATTAATACTTACAATTGTATTTTCGTCTTCATAAACACTGATGTCTTCATTTACTACTTCTCCAGGAGTTTCATTTTCATTAGATGCTTCTCCTGTATTTTCTTCCATCTCTTCAAATGAACTTTCTAAGGATTTTTCAGAGCCATTAGATATAGTAGTAGGCTGAGCTGCGACAAATTCCTCGCTCTCCAAAATTGATATATTCGTGTTTGGTATTAAATCATTAGCTACCCCTAACGAAACACCATGTCGTTTGCGAGAAGAACCATCACTATTTGTTTGAAAATTATTTGTCAGAATATCGATAGTTAAATCATCTAACGGATCAGACACCAAATCTAACTGCAATACGCCTCTATTACGATATTGCTCATCCATATCGTACATTTCGTGAGAGTCCAGTATTCCTACATGCATTTGATCCGCAATCGCAAATTGTTCGCCCACTAATTCCACTACCCCACTATCAGATGTATGCGTACTTCCACTCAGAGTGGATCGTGTTAGCAATACATTAGCCGATAAATCTTCCACTAAACCATCTACAGTCTCAAGAGATGCAACAGATGAGCTAGTTTGATATAATCCGTCTTCCATAAAATCACTTGTTGGCAAGACATGAAGTTCCAAATCACCTAGTAAGGAATTGGCACCTTCATCTTCTGCTGTTACAGTTAGAAAACTTGAACTTTCTGTATAGCCTTCCTGAACAGTTGATGCATTATTTTCTAAAACTCCTACATGAACTGTTTCTACAATCGGGACATTTGAAAGTTCCAAATCTAGACCTTCTTCCATGTCCATTGTTTCTTGTGATGTACCATTCTTCACCATAAACTTTTTATCTGCAAGTACATCTAGTTCTAGTTGTTCAGCAATAATGTTTGGAGCGAGCTCCGTAACAACTACGGAACTTTCGTTTGAATACGCAGTATTTGTTGCCATTTCCTCTTGTCCTAGCACTTCAATAGTCAGATCATCGGCGATTACTGAATCATCCGCTTTGAGATCTACTACGGAATTTTCGTTTGAATACGCAGTGTCTGTTGCCATTTCTTCTTGTCCTAGCACTTCAATAGTTAGATCATCAGCGATTATTGGATCTTCCGCTGTGAGATCTACTAGGGAACTTTCGTTTGAATACGCAGCGCCTGTTGCCATTTCCCCTTGTCCTAGCACCTCAATAGTTAAATCTTCGGCGATTACTGGATCTTCAGCTGTGAGATTTACTATGGAACTTTCGTTTGAATAAGCAGTGTCTGTTGCCATTTCTTCTTGTCCTAGCACTTCAATAGTTAGATCTTCGGCGATTACTGGATCTTCCGCTGTGAGATCTACTACGGAACTTTCGTTTGAATACGCAGTGTCTGTTGTCATTTCTTCTTGTCCTAGTACTTCAATAGTTAGATCATCAGCGATTATTGAATCTTCCGCTGTGAGATTTACTACGGAACTTTCGTTTGAATACGCAGTATCTGTTGCCATTTCCTCTTGTCCTAGCACCTCAATAGTTAGATCATCAGCGATTATTGGATCTCCCGCTGTGAGATCTACTACCGCTTTTTCACTTGATACAGGTGACTCTGTCAGTGAAAGTACATCGGCTTCTATATTACCAACTTCCTCATCTTCCACGATTACATTTACAAGTTTTTCTTTCATGTTTCCTTCGTCGACACTATTTTGCATGTCATTTGCGTCCGGAATCTCTATGTCAATATGGTCAACTCCAAGCAAACCATTTACTTCAACATCCAAAATAGTCGCTTTCTCCGGTTCATTATCCAATACATTTACCTCAATTTGTTGAACCGGGTTAGAATCGTGCTCCTCTGCTGCTGCCAAAGAGGGTGTTAGTAATATCAATACCAAAAAACCAAGTACCATCCAAGTAAAATTTAAGCTAATAGTTTTCATTATGATTCTCTCCTTTTTATTTTGATTTACATCAAGTATAAAAAGGAGTATTTTCTGGTGGCTTCCTCAAAGGTGTATGAATCCACTGGATAATAGCATAATGGTTCTTGTGATACCATTTTTTCCGTATCAATTCCTTCATCGGCTCCTGCGAAGGTAGTAAAGCAAATAAACTATCTCCACTTTGCACCATAACTGAACTCGATGAAGAACTTGGAGAGCTAGTGGAAGTTGTCACAATCGGTGTCACAATAACATTTTTCTTTTGTTTTTCAGGAATTGGAGGTAAAATAGTCGGGATTTTTGTTGTTTTTATTATTTCCTTTTTATTTGCTTTTTCTATTGCTTTATATTCCTGTTTCACTTGTAAAACCTTTACTACTTCTTGTTCTGTATTAGCTAAATCCTTTTCCACTTTAAGCAGATTTATTTGTGGAGACTCTTTTACCCCCTTTACTATCTCTTCCTCTACTATCTCTTCGGATAGAGCTGGTTCGATAGTTGCCTCTTGTACTACTTCTTCACTTTTTTCCACAAGAGGTGTTTTATCAGTTTTCCTTGGTTCTTTCAATTTCTTTGTCGACCCTGTAATGATAAGCTCTTGGTGAGGTAAAGGTACATCTTCTTGATCGATTACAGTTAACACGGTACCGGTACCTTCTTCGACTGTTTCTTGTACTTTATTTGTAACCTTTTTCACACTATTGTTTACTTCAGTTAAAACGGGGGTAACAATAGGTACTTCTGGAACAGATTCAATTGTTTCCTCTAAAATACTCGTTACTTCCGAAACAATAAATTCAGTAGTTGGAGGAAGTTCTTTAACTGCGTTCTCAACTACTGTATTTGTCTGCTCTTCGACTTCTATCACTATTCCTACAGCTGGTTCAACGACGTTGAATACATCTCCTAATGCTTCAGCTGGAATTGTATTATTTAATGTAGAATGTACCCCTTCTGTAACGGTTTCCGTGTTTTCCATTAGACGGGTAATCGAATCACTTAGATAGCCTCTTTTTTCATTATTCAATTCTTCTCCTTGAGCTTGATAAGGTAACATAAACAATGCACTTACACCTATTAAAAGGACTAACCATCCTTTACTCATCTTCTCACCTCCTACCAGCGCATATATTTACTGATAATTCTGTTTCATTACTCTACTACCCTATTTTTAGAATTTTAAATCATTAAGAAGGAACTCAAATTCATGGGATGTTTGTAAGATTAATAGGCGGGTAAACAAATACTGTACGTTAATATGTGAAGGAGGACTACGAAATGGAAAATATGTATGAACACCAAACAGATGACGTTGTACAAGAGACTGGAGATTATACATGCGAGGAAGGCATCACTAAAACATTATATAAAGGCGATAAATTTCCATCCTGCCCACAAACAGAAGTGGCCACTAATTGGAAACACGCTGAGGGGCATAAACATAAAACTGGCGAAACTGTACCTGAAGCCGGAACTTATGTAGATACTAACGGACATGAAATGCCTTATGTAAAAGGGGATGTTTTTCTAACTTCTCCAAAAACAGGAGAGGAAATAGAATGGCGACATGGCGGGAAATAATGTGAATCATAAAACCTCAGAAAAGTGAGTACAATCCTATTCACTTTTCTAAGGTTTTTTATTTTGTAGTAATTTCCCAAGTAGGTCTCATGGCTTGGGCTCATGGGGTCACGCGACGCACTTTTCTTTTATATTATAATCCTAAGTTTTTAGAAATAATTACTTTCATAATTTCATTTGTTCCTGCATAAATCGAAGCGACTGGGATATCTCGATATCTTCTAGCAATTTTATATTCTTCCATATATCCATAGCCACCGTGCAATTGCATACATTCGTTAGAAATTTCCCGGGCAGTTTCCGTCAACCAATACTTCGCCATAGAAACTTTCGTCACCACGTCTTTCCCTGCAAGATGGTCCTCGATAAGTGATTCAAGAAACGACTTTCCTAACTCCACCTTTGTAGCCATTTCAGCAATTTTAAATTGTGTATTTTGGAAAGATGATACGGGCTTTCCAAATGTTTTACGTGACTTTACATAATTCATTGTCATTTCTAGCATATCCTCTGATGCAATTTGTGCTGAAATTGCCACGACTAGTCTTTCCTGCTGTAACTTCTCCATTAAATAACGGAAACCTTGCCCTTCTTCGCCAAGAAGATTGCCAGCTGGTACTCGACAATCCTCAAAGTACAATTCAGCTGTATCTTGTGCATGAAGTCCGACTTTATCTAGTTTCCGACCTTTTGTAAAACCAGAGGTGCCTTCCTCGACTACAATCAAACTAATCCCTTTATACTTTGGTTCACTTTGAGGATTTGTTTTTACAACAACTAGAAATAAGTTTCCATTAATACCATTCGTAATGAATGTCTTTTGACCATTTAACACAAAATGATCTCCATCACGAATAGCGGTCGTTTGAACATTTGCTAAATCAGATCCTGTACCGGGCTCGGTCATTGCAATAGCCGTTATCGTATCACCCGTTACACAATTCGGTAACCAGCGCTCCTTTTGTTCTCTCGTACCAAAAGATTCAATATACGGTACTACAATATCGTTATGCAATCCAACACCCACTAAACTAGTGCCCACTCTTTCCAGTTCTTCTGAAATTATTACGTTAAAACTAAAGTCTAGATTAAGACCGCCGTATGCCTCATCTACTTGCGGACATAGATAGCCCATTCCGCCAAGTTTTTTCCAAAACTCAATCGGTATTAACCGGTCTTTTTCCCAAGTTTCATAGTATGGCTCGGCTTCTTTTTGAAGAAATTTTCGAAGCGATTCTCTAAATATCTCATGCTCTTTTGTTTCGAATTTATATCTCGCCATTTTCTCCCCTCCCCTTATTCTATTCGCTCAATAATAGTAGCGTTTGCCATTCCCATTCCTTCGCAAATAGCAAGCAACCCATAACGACCTCCTGTACGTTCTAATCTATTCATCATACTTACTAATAGCTTCGTCCCAGTTGCTCCTAGTGGATGACCCAGTGCAATCGCCCCTCCATCTGGATTAAGCTTTTCAGGATCCGCTCCTGTTTCTTTCAACCAAGCTAATGGAACTTGTGCAAATGCTTCATTCACTTCATACGTATCCATATCATTTATAGTTAAGCCTGCTTTATAAAGTACCTTTTTTGTCGCTTCAATTGGTCCTGTTAACATAAGTGTCGGATCTGATCCCGTCACACTTCTCGCAACAATCCGCGCTTTCGGCTTCAACCCTAGTTCCTTTGCTCTTTCACTAGACATTAGTAGAACAGCAGAAGCACCATCACTCATCTGGCTTGCATTACCTGCTGTAATCGTTCCATTTTCATCAAAAACAGTCTTCAATCCACCTAACACTTCCATTGTAGAACCTGCACGAGGCCCCTCATCTGTTTTAAAGCTACTTATTGTGCCATCGTCAAGTTGCACATCTACTGGTACGATTTCATTTATATAATGTCCTTTTTCAATTGCCTCAAATGCTTTTCTATGACTTTCAGCAGAGTATTGATCAAGCTCTTCCCGTGTCAAATTCCACTTTTGTACCATACGTTCCGAAGATAATCCTTGATTGATAATCTCGTATTTTTCTGTCAGCTTCGCACTCGGTTGAGCCTCTCGTATATTCGAAAACATTGGCTCTCGAGTCATACTTTCTACACCACCAGCGATAACAATATCCATGTCACCAGAAGCAATTGCTTGAGAAGCAAAGTGGACTGCTTGTTGGCTCGACCCACATTGACGATCAATCGTCACCCCGGGAACATGAATAGGAAACCCGGCAATCAATGCTGCCGTTCTGGCGATATTACTAGCCTGTTCACCTGATTGGGTCACGCAGCCCAAAATAACGTCCTCAATAGCTGCTTTATCTACTCCTGCACGTTTCACGAGTTCATTGAGCACAAGTGCGGCCAAATCATCGGGTCTATAATTAGATAATAATCCTTTCCTGCGACCAACCGCAGTTCTTACTCCTTCTACAATTACTACCTCTGTCATTTTATGTCCACCCTTCGTAACTATTTCTATTTGTACAACTCTCGCAATTGGTACTTCAGTATTTTTCCAGATGCATTACGAGGTAGTATGTCTGTGTATAAAAATTTTCTTGGTATTTTATAGCCAGCTAGCTTTGTACGGCAAAAATGTTGCAATTCATCCTCATCAATCGTTTCTCCTTCTTTAGAAACAAGAATTGCTCCAACAACTTCTCCCCACTTTTCATCTGGAAGCCCAATAGTTGCCGCTTCAAGTATTTGAGGGTGACTATTCAATACTTGCTCCACTTCCACAGAATAGACATTTTCCCCACCCGAGATAATCATATCTTTTTTGCGATCAACAATTGTTATAAATCCTTCTTCATCTATCGTTGCAAGATCTCCAGTTAATAGCCAACCATCTGAAAAAGTCTTTTGAGTCTCCTCAGGTTTACGATAATACTCTTTCATAATGGTTTCGCCTTTAATGATAAATTCTCCTGTCTCTCCAGGTTTAATATCTTCCATATATTCATTTACAACACGTACATTCGTTAAAAACATTGCTTTTCCACCTGCACCTAGCTTTTCCTTATGAAACCTCGGTTCTAAATAAGTACCACCTGGACCTGCCTCTGTTAAACCACATAAGTTGTAAAACTGGTCTGTACCAAACAACTCCATCGATTTTTCAACAAGTGCTGGTGCCATTGGGGCAGCTCCGTACATACATGTTTTTATAGAAGACAAATCATAGTCTTGTGCTTTCGGTACTTGGAGTAGCGCGTTATACATAGCAGGTACTCCAAAGAAGAAAGTAGGCTTAAAGGATTCAATATCTTCAAGCACCCTCACTGGATGAAAATCTCGGTGGATAACACTAGATGCCCCTAGCATTATTGTAGTTAAACAAAATAAGTTCAACTGTGCTGAATGGAAAAGTGGAGCAAGATGAAGCATACGGTCATTTTTCGTCAATTCCACCCCCATAATAAATGACGTATTCACATTGATAATTCGTTGATGATCAAATAATGCTCCTTTTGGTTTTCCAGTCGTTCCAGACGTATATAAAATCTCGGCATCATCCGTATTCATAACTAGTACCCGTGGCTCTGAACCATTTTCACTTTTTATATTTTCCCACGATAGATTTCCATCAATAGTTTGAGTTGGATGAACGATTACTTGCTGTACATTGCTACCACTTGTTTTTGCCTCCGATACTACTTTCTCAAATTCTGCATCACAAATAATTGCTACACTTTCGGATTGTTCTAAAATGTATGCAGTTTCAACAGCAGTCAATCTAAAGTTAATTGGGACTGCCACAAAACCCGATTTCATCAAAGCATAGAATGCAATAACAAAGTGATCTGAGTTTTTCATAAAAATAGCAATTTTATCTCCTTTTTTGTGACCGAGTCCAAGTAATCCATGTGCAATTCTATTAACCTCTTTATTTAAATCTTTATATGAGTAAACTCTTCCTTCGCAAGATATAGCCATTTTTTCCGGATGACGATTTGCATTCATAGTGAGTGATGTGCTTATGTTCATCTTTTATCTCCTCCAGTTTATAAATATAATTTGAAAAGGTGCCATAACATCCACTTCTCCACTTATCTCGGAGCCATTCTAATACCACCATCTAATCGGATAACTTCTCCGTTCATATACTCATTTTCTATCATAAATGTTACGAGTGATGCATATTCGGAAGGCAGTCCTAAACGTTTAGGAAACTCGACCATTGTCTCTAATTTTTCTATTAGTTTCTCAGAAAGAGATGCTGCCATCGGTGTACGGAATAGACCTGGGGCTATTGTATTAATTCGAATTCCAAAAGAGGATAAATCACGCGCTATCGGTAATGTCATTCCTGCTACCCCCGCTTTACTTGCTCCATAAGCGGCTTGCCCCATTTGACCATCGAAAGCAGCGACTGATGCTGTATTAATGATAATTCCTCTTTCTCCGGAATTAGTTAAAGGCTCATTTTTTTCCATTTCATGGGCAGCTAATCGTAGTACATTAAATGTACCAATCAAATTAATATCAATTACTTTCTTAAAATTTTCTAACGGCATCGCTCCGCCCCGACCAATTGTCTTTTGTGGTGTGCTTACACCTGCACAATTAATGCAAATGTGAATAGCACCGAATTTCTCCATCGTGTTTTCAATTGCGGACTGAACAGATGCTTCATCAGACACATCGACAATGGTGTAGGCTACATTTTCACCAAGCTCCTCACAAACTTTTTTTGCAATAGCTTCATTGAGATCATAAATAACTACCTTTGCTCCTTTTTCAACTAAACTTACCACTGTGCCAAGCCCTAACCCCGAAGCTCCTCCTGTAACGATCGCTACTTTACCTTTTATATCCAAATTTATTCACTCCTATATATAGTTTTTTAATACCCCTTGAAAACTGGTTTACGTTTTTCCGTAAAAGCAGATAGTCCTTCATGCTTTACAGAGTAATTTTCTAAAAGGGATTTCAATAATTCCAAATGAAAAATAACGACCATCTTTCGTTTCATAAACATTGACTCTATGTTAACTTTTGATCAAATGTAGACTTACTATAGTTCAATTAGAACTCTATCTCCCACAGATTTAAGGGACACTATATTTAAGAGAAAGAATCATGCCACTTTATCTTTTGTTAATATATGTGCTGTATAAAATGTTTAGTAAGGATATATATTTGTTATAATTATTTTAGACTATTCTAAAAATTTCATCAAATAGATATTTTGTAATGAAGGTTCAAGATTCTATGAAAGACTTTCCAAGAGCCTTTTAGGAGATCATTGATTTTTTCATATGCAGTTGAATCATTGAAAACATTTTGTTAGGACATTTCGGCAACAGGATTTATGGCGTTAAAACAGAGAAAAAATAATGAAAGAAAAGATAGAATTGAATGGTTATAGCTTATTTGTTCAAAGCTATCCGCTTGTGAAAAAAAATGAATTAGTCAGTTGCGTGGTAATTATGGGTGGCTGGACGAACTTGGAAAGGATTGCAAGTGAGCTACGCTTTTCAAAAGAATGGGAGGAAAAGTTAATATCTGTTATTGAACTGTCTGTGATGGATTCATACTTGTCATTCAAAAAGAGGAAATTACAATGGTGAATAGTGGTTTTTGCCACTTATTTAAGATGCAAGAAAATGAACTTTTAGGAAAATCCATTTTACATACTCATCCTGAATTAGGCTTAAAAGAGGTATTATTCACAGGCGTTAAGCTGACCAATTCAACGAAATTGATTGGCGATACGCAATGTCTTTTGACTATACTGTCCATAAATATGATGAACATTATAGAAGGTTGTCTCATAAGCAAAAAACTACTTAAGAGACAACCTCCTTATTTTATTAGTATGGCTTTAGATTTTATTAACGAATAGTTTTTAATGCACTACTCCATGCAAGAACTTGGTCGAGCATTGTGTTAGCGTTAGATTCATGGTAATCCGCTGGTTTGAAGACACTCATGTTTTCAAAATCAGACATTAAAGAAAAGGTGACAGCAGTACGAACATCGGCCACTTGAAGTTCCCCTAAAATCAAACGCATATTTTCATGCGCACGGGCACCACCTAAACTGCCATATCCTACAAATCCAGCCGCTTTGTTATTCAATTCCGGGTTTAAGTAATCCAAAGCGTTCTTAAGCGCGCCACCAATAGCATGATTATATTCTGGAGTTACAAAAATATACCCATCAAATGCTGCCATTTTGTCCGACCATGCCTTAATTGCCCTATTTGCTTCTTCTTGTCTTTCTACAGCAAGCTCTTCCCCTAGGAAAGGTAATTTATAGTTTGCTAGATCTACTAATTCATATTCAGCATCATTGCGTTTAGCTGCAAAGTCATACATCCAGTTAGCTACAGCTTCTGCATTACGCCCTTGACGAACACTTCCTATTACAATACCGATTTTTAGTTTTTCTACTGTCATTTCTAATACCTCCTGAGTAGTTTTACCAAATAGTTTGTCTAACAACCCTATAATCCAATCCACAACCCTCTTCTACTAAATTGAAGTGCCTCACAAGATAAATACGAGTTATTGGCAGAGGTTTGCGTCAATCTATTGGCTCATATAGTTCTTTTTCCATTATCTCCGTTAAGTCCTTTTCTTAAACGAAGATAAGTGTACAGGTCAAAAAATCTCAAAGTTATGTAAGCATTTAAAATTCCGAATGTATTGCTCAAGAAGAAATAGGAGATAATAGTGATTTTCCTCCCTTTTACCTCCCCATCTACACAGTTTCTTTTTATTTATTGTCTGATTAACAAACGGGATTCCTCTTGGCTATAAATTTGAACACAGTTTCTGCCACTCTTTTTTGCTCCATACAAGGCTTGATCTGCCTGTCTTATAAGTGCTAGCAATAAAGAATCATTATCTTCAGCTTGGAGACGTGTATTGGAAACACCGAAGCTAGAGGTTATCTGGACTTCCTTCCCATTAATAGACATATGTTGCTCTGATATCTTTTGCCGTATAAGGTTAGCTATTTCAAATGCCTTAGGTGAAGTAGTATTGGGCAAACACAGTATAAACTCCTCACCACCGTATCGTCCCATTACATCTGTTACCCGTATGATTCCTTTTGTTATATTCGTAATATGGCCTAACACTCTATCTCCAGCCTCGTGTCCAAATGTATCATTTACTTTTTTAAAATGATCAATATCAAACATAATGATAGAGATACTCCCTCTCGTTATAGCAGGGGTATTAATAATAACTTCTGCTTTCTTCATAAAAAACGTTCTGTTAAGGACTTGGGTTAAGCCGTCCATACTAGCTAATTGCTTAAGCTTTTCCTGCATTTCTACTCTTTCTGTTACATTCACAAAGGTTATTATTTTTCCGATATACAAGTTTTTTTTATTTTGAACTGGCGAAAAGCTTATATGAAAGTATGCAAGTTTCCCCTCAATACATATCTTGTAATCACATTCCTGTGCATCACAAATGATTTCTGCAAGTTGTGGCTCCATTTGAAGCACGTCAGCTATCGACCTCCCGATATCCCGAGGATTCAACTTGGGCAACACATGGGAGATCGCTTTATTATAATCAACAATTACCTCGTTTTGATTTAAGACAATTACTCCCTCTTTCATACTTTCAAATACTTTATCCCTCGCAATTGGCGCTACATTGAACATTTGAAAAGATACAAGTGCCACACCGTGAAAAATAAACGTAATACTCATTGAAACAGGACCCATATCGATTCCATATGGGCTTAAACCATTCAAATATAAATAGCTAGCTAAAATAGGAATAATAAGCCCTGCCACCATTAATAAGATTTGCATTCGAAATCTAAATGAAGGCTTTTTGAAATGCATTAATAAAACAATAATTGCCATTATCATACATAAAAATAGAAAGATAGAATGAACATAAAACCACGGGCCCCATTCTAGTTCCAAAATAGGAAATGGCCCATCGCTTCCTACCTTTATGGAGGAATAATATAAATGATGAAGGCTATTTGTGTTTTGCATAAATATAGTAGTAATTGGGATCATAAAAAGGACATATTGTATCCATTGTTTCAACTTCTGTCCAACATATTCGAAACTCATTAACAACACGAATACCGGTATAAAAGGCAAGGCCAAATACTCTATTCTTAACCAGAATTTCATCTGCTCTAAAGATGTACTTGCTAATTCAAGGGCGTAAGAAAATGTAAAGATAGCTGACAACAGAGTAACTAAAATATAGAATCTTGCACCAGGTGCTTCTTTCAATTTGAATTGGGCATACAGGCATAAAAAAAGGCTTATTCCTCCGGCTATTATAACCATTAGTAAATACATCAAGAATTATTGCCCCATTTCCAATAACTTCATATAGTTATATGTATTATATAACAATTTATTATCCCTTTAATATATTATTTTTGGGATATTAGGAATTATCGATCGATATAAAGACGATAAGCAAAATCGCTAAGGAAATAGAAAGCGCTTAGCATGAAAATAATTCGTATAATTCACTTGTGACAGTAAACAATAATTTCAACGATAAGAAGCTTCCCCCACTATAGCAAGGCTAGGAGGAATGATGGATGAAGTCTTTGGTATGGAAGATTGGTCTACTTATTATGGTGATTTTTTGTATCGCCTACGCTTCTTCAGCGATGGATAAAGGAAGACCATATTATGAGGAAAAAGGATACGTACTATGGGATATTAAAACCGAGGAAAAAGTTATTGCACTTACATTTGACGATGGTCCTCATTCGAAGTATACAACACAGATTTTAGATTTACTTGCACAATACGATGCAAAAGCTACATTTTTTGTTATCGGAGAACGTGCAGAAAAGCTACCTGATCTTATTCTTAAAATTGGACAAGAAGGTCATGAAATAGCAAATCATACGTACACACATCCCTATAAAATTACTCCTGAGAAACTGCAAGACGAACTAAAAAGGACAAATGAAATAATTCATGATATAACCGGAACCTATCCGTTATTTTATCGACCTGTAGGAGGAACTTATGATGATGGCATCATTAATACAGCTGTGGAAAATGGATACAGAGTAGTTATGTGGTCATGGCATCAGGATACTGAAGATTGGAAGTCTCCAGGAGTAGATAAAATTGTATCTACTGTGTTATCGGGAGCTAAACCGGGCAATATCGTCTTGTTCCACGATGCAGGGGGAGATCGTTCTCAAACTGTGACTGCACTAAAAGAAATTCTTCCCGAATTACAAAAGCAAGGATATGAGTTCGTAACTATATCAGAGTTACTCGAAATAACGAGTATGAGTTTGAAAAATTAAACAGTCTCGACTAACTATTTGCTCTCTCTTGAAACGGAAATCACCTAATATATTCATTCCATAAAGTACAACCAGCCCAACGTTCCTGGTACTTTCCTTTTTAAAAGAGCAAACCACATACAAGTGGTTCGCTCTTTCCTTTAGTTTGTTATTCATGATGTGTTTAAAATGCTACTCGAATTTCTCTATTAGCTCGCTTAAGGATTGAGCGACCTTCTGAAGATCTCCGCTCATTGTTTCCAATGTTCCCATTGCTTTTGTTTGTTCTTCGGTAGAACTTGCAACTTCAATCGTCTGGGAAGCTGTATTTCGTGCAAATCCTTTAATGTCTTCAAATGCCGCTAGAATTTCCTCGGATCCTGCCGACATTTCCTCTGTAACAGCAGAGTTTTCTTGAATTTCTAGATTTATTTGATTAATCATAGATACTATTCGCTCTAGCATATTTCCAATTTCTTGGACGGATTCTGTTCCTGCTATAACTTTGGCAGACGTTACCTCCATCACATCCCTAACTTCATTAGTGACAAGTTCAAAGTTATCGATAAGTGTTCTTATTTCTTCTGCTGACTGCTTGGATTGCTCTGCCAATTTTCTTACTTCATCTGCAACCACCGCAAAACCTTTTCCTGCCTCTCCAGCTCTTGCTGCTTCAATCGCTGCATTTAATGCAAGAAGATTAGTTTGCTCTGCAATACCTGTCATTACTACGGTTATTTCTTGAATTTGTTTTGATTGACTACTAAGTTCAGTCACTTTTGAGCCTGTTTGGAGAAACATCTCCTGTACTTCTTTTATTTGTACAACAACTTGTTGGGACTCTTCATGCCCTTTACTAATAAATTCAGCTACATCATTGGAAGTATCCGTCATATCATTTCCTGAATCTGCAATTTTATGAATGCCAATAGACATTTCTTCGAGAGCAGTAACAGACTCTTCACTATTTTGTAATGATTTTGCACTACCTTCTGCTAATTCCACCATATGAGCATTAATCACACGATTTGTTTCCATTGTATCCTCAATCGTTCCGAACAGCTGAGTAGATGACTGAGAAAGGCGATGAGACTGGTTTGTTATCTCATTCATTATTGTACTAAGTTGTTTATGTGAAACTGTAAATGCTTGTGCTAATGCAGAAATTTCATTTTCCGATTTGAATTTGATAGCCTCTACCTTTTTGGATGCAGCCGTCCACTTTCCTTCAGCGAAATCTCCCAACGCTTCGCTTACAATTCCGAGAGGAGCAAATGTTCTTTTTGTATATAGATAAAATATAGTGGAAAGAATAAGAATAATAACAAAAAACAATACTGCTACGATTGGAATAGTTGTTTTAAGAAGATTATTTTGGATTGCCACGACATTCTCTGCAGCAATATCTACCGCTAAAATCCCCACTATTTCACCTTTACTATTTTTAATAGGAGAAAAAGCAGATAAATATCTTCCAAACTCTGGATCATTAATAACTTGAGTACTAACAGAATCTCCTTTAAATACTGCTTTCACATCTTCATACGTCGTACCGGTTGTTGACTGCCCGATTGTTGCTGCACCTTCAACTCCCTTTGCATACCCATCTATCATTATTTCTACTGCACTTGGATCAGCTTTCAATGTGTAAACATATAAAACACCTGTACTATCCAATACATTAATAAGCTGATTGCGAATATCCCAATAATCATCGTTTTCTACAGGGTTTTCCGTAAACTTTTTATATTTATCCCCATCTATTTTACTAGCCAAGTAATTCGACGTTGATACCGCTTGACTCCTAATTGAATCCTCCACAGTTCGAAGCGTACTCATAGTAAATAAAGCAGACACTGCCAAAAACAAAAACAACATAACCGTAATAAGAATTAAAGCCATTTTAGTACTTAATGATTTGCGTTTCATTTGACAACCCTCTTCCTAAATGTCCATATAGTTTACTATCGGTATAAACGGCATATTGTTTGAGATATCCATCTAAAAATATATGCCGTGGGTTGAAACGTGTCGTTGTTACAAGTGCCTGGCAAGAGGAACATTCTTGTAATAGATCTGCAATAAAAAATGCTTGGTACAGGAAACCTGTTACCAAGCATTTTTTTTATTTGTTATCCTTTTCAAATAGAACGATTAAAGATGGGAGTAAAATACCTCTGATGAGAAAGGTATCTAAAATTATTCCAACAGCCACGATGAAACCAAATACAAAAAGAATTTGAATCGGTTGCGTCATGAGTACAGCAAAGGTTGCTGCTAATAGGATACCTGCTGAAGAAATAACTCCTCCTGTATTAGCCACAGCAATTTGAACAGCTTCTTTTACATGGTGATTTTTACGTTCTTCTAAAAATCTTGAGATTAAAATTATATTATAATCGATTCCTAGCGCCACTAAAAAAACAAATGAGTAAAGTGGAACTCGGTTACTAATCGTATCTATATCAAAAAACAAGTTACATAGGAACATTCCTAAACCAACTGCCGCCAAGAAGGATAATAATATAGTACCCATCATATAAATTGGCATTTTGATGGATTTAGTCAAGAATATTAACATTCCAAAGATTAGTATAGTTTCAAGTAAAACAATGATGAGTAAATCCCGATTATTAATAGTGCGGTCATCTACTTTATTTGCTGTTTCGCCCGCAAAGTAAAGATCTCCTTCATTATTACTTGCTTTTACAATGCTGCCTGAGTTCTCCGTCATTTCTTCTAATGCATCCATAGATTCGATAGAATAAGGATTTTCTTCAAAAGTTAATTGGAACTGAATGGCTAATCCATCCTCAGAGATTCCTGTTGGACGAACACTGCTCACTAATTTTCCCTTGGAAAGCTGCTCTATTAGGCTTTCCTGTACTTCAGGGGTTATCTTGGTTTTGGACTCAAACAGAACGGTCGTTGGTGCAAGGTCTCCCTTTTCAAAACTTTTTTCCATTATTTCATATCCCACGCGAGATGGCATATCACTTGGGAAGGATTTGATCGTATCAAACTCGTAATGTAAGTTGAACATATTTAATGCAGATACAATTAAAATGACTAAAATCGATAATGCCGAAACAATTGGTTTCTTCACTATAAAAGAACCTATTTTATTCCATAGGGCATTTTTTCTAACTTCAGTATCCCCAAACTTTGGAATTTTAGGCCAGAATGATTTTCTCCCGAAAAGGGTAAATAAAGCAGGAACTAACGTAACCGATGCGAACATAATGACAAACATTGTCGTTCCGAATATTGGAGCAAAGTTTCTGTAATCCCCAAAGTTTGCGAAAAATAACACCAACATCGCTGCAAGTACTGTACCGCCCGCAAAAAATACAGGTATTCCTGTTTCACGCATTGCCCACTTCATTGCATCATTTTTGCTTTCATGTTTCTTCAATTCTTCACGATAGCGAGAAAAAACAAACAACGAATAATCAATCGTTGCTGCAAATAGCAAAATGGACATAATAGACGTAGACTGGGTCGCTAGCTCTAAACCACTCTTTCCTAATAGTCCTAATAATTGGTTGACCACTTCATAAACGAATGCCGCGGCTACAAGCGGGATTAATGCGAGTAACGGAGAGCGATAGATAACAATGAGCAATACTAAGATAAGTCCTACCGTTGAGAGTAATAAAACAATGTCAGCTCTCGAGAAAAGATTTATCGTATCGACTGCTATTCCAGCCGGACCAGTTATATAAATCGTCATATCCGTGCGGTCAGCAATAATTGTTTTTATTTTTTCTAAACTTACTTCCAAATCTTTTGTATCCAAGGAAGGATTAAATGATAGTGGTATGACTACTGTCTTCTTATCCTCTGAGAAAAAACCAGCAAGTGCCTGAGGTGGTAGGCTACTAAACGGAATCATCTCTTTTAGTCCATTGATATTAGACTCACCGACTTCATCCAATGCCTTATTAAGAATATCGGTATCCACTTCTCCATTTTTCGATTGAAGTACAAGAATTCCTGGTAAGCTTTCCGCGTCTTTAAAATGTTCATCGATATTTTTTTGTGCAATGACAGACTTTGCTTCTTCAGGCAAGGATGCTACACCTGACACTTTATATTCTTTTGCGCTTGGTGCCAAGATGGCTAATATTAAGGTTATCACTAACCAAACTCCAAGTGTAATCCACATTCCCTTTTTCGTAGCAACAAAGTCTGTAACATGACGTAAAACTTTCTTCATTTTTTCACTCTCCTTTTTATATTGACACCAGTGTCACTTTGAATAAAAAAAACATAACTATCTTTACCATTATGTGTAAAGGTGACAGTTATGTCAATTAATCTTTCTTAAACATTCCATAGCATAGTATTTCTTTTATAGAAGCAATCCACTCTTCTTGAGGTATATTAAAATGGTTTGGAATAGCAATAGTCTGGAATATCATTCCTAATAAAACAGCAGAAGACAAATGATTTTTAATGACTTGTTCCTCTTTACCTAAATCGATCAACCCTTGAAATTGTCTATACATATCAATATGATATTCATCCAATCGGGATTTGTTATCCTCTACCCTTTTTGTAGTATTAGAAGGGATTTGTTGAATAACCTCAATGACTTGATTCATACTACTCTGCTCAAAAATGAAATCAATCAATAAATTAAACTGGGTTTGAAAATTCCCAGATTTATCAAGTCTCTTAAAATCATTTAGAAAACGATTCATCTCATATATAAGAAATTCCGAAATTAACTCATCTTTATTTTCATAGTATTTATAAATACTTCCCCTGGAAACATGTAAGATAGCAGCTAATTTACTAAAGGTAAATGCTTCATAGCCATCCTCAATAATCATTTGTTTCGTTGCCTGAAACAGATGCTCATCAGTAAACTTTCGCTCTCTCGCCACTTTCTTCACCCCACTCTACTGCCAAGTATAATATATCTTAACTAAATCATGAACCCTTCTTTATCAAAAGACTAGAAATGTTACAAGAGCGCTACTGGTACCAGGCACCTGTAACACTCTTGCAATAAAAATCCCATTATCTATAGTTTGTGATTGCAGTGGCAATTTGATCTATAACTGGTATGGTGCTGGCTTTAGCGTCTTCCGTTAGAATTGTAAATATAAGTGTCTCACCGCTTTTAGTATTTGCATAGCCGGCAAGTGATTTTATATTTTCTAAGCTACCCGTCTTGGCCAAAATATTTCCTTTTGCCGGCGCTATTTTCAATCGATTCCGAAGTGTACCACCAATAAATCGATCAGAAAGTCCTGCTACCGGGAGGCTGTTTTTATAGGTGTTGTACCATGGCTCTGAACGCACTACGAAAAGTAGGCGCGATAACTGACTCGATGTTACTTTGTTGGAGTAAGACATTCCAGATGCATCCTCAAACTTCCATTGGGATACGTCTAACCCAACTGATATTGCGTATTCATTCATCACTAGTAAGCCTGCATTCCAGCTACCTTCATCATACTTAACTTTTCCCATCTCTTTCGCTAACATTTCTGCATGCGTATTATTACTAAGCTTCATAAAAGGAACAATCAATTCTTTTAATGGCATAGATTTGCGTGAGACTAATGCTTTTGCATTTTTAGGTGCTTTTCCTTGAACGATTTTAGAAGAAGGCCCAAATGTTATACCCTTTTCCGCTAATGATTTCTTGAAAACGTCCAATGCATAAATAGTTGGATTCGTTACAGATATCCATTCTTTTACCCCATTATTACCGATCGGAGAGTTTCCAGAAATAATAACTTTGTTGGTCCCAACTTGGCGAGTAATTTTTAATGTGTTTTTGCTTCCTTTTGGAACTGTTTTGGAGTTATTTACCACTTTTAAAACACTTGTAACAGGAGTAAGAGTGACTTTAGTTGCTTTTCCATTCGTCCCTGGTTTGGCCTCTACCATAACGGACCCCGCGTCAAAGTCCCCATTCGGCGAAAGCGTTAAAGCTGAGATTGGGGCAGCATAATAATAAGGTTCATCTTCTGCTAAAATACCAGCTGATAATCGTATATTGTCATACCAAGTATCATCCCCGACTAAGTTTCCAGAAACCTTTTTCACCCCTTGCTTTACTAAACCATCCGCAAAATTGTCAAAATGACCTTTCAATAAAGTGGGATCTCCCTGCCCTTTTAAGTACAAATTACCATTTATCGTTCCATTTTTCACTTTTCCGTCTGTCAAAACAGTAGTGGCAAAACGATAATTTTCTCCAAGAGTCTCCAGTGCAGCAGCACCCGTTAAAAGTTTTAATGACGATGCGGGTGTAATGCCTTTATCCGCATAATGCTGATATACCACTTCTCCGGTTGAAGCTTTTCTAATCGTAATGCTCGTAGAGGCTTTTTTCATCCTACTATCAGACAAAATATTATTTATCTTGTTTTGTAAGCTTGCATAAGAAGTAGCAGCCTCTACCCTAGAATCTTCTGTTAGAGGAATAAATATAGAACTGCTGATCATCAAAAGAACAACTAAACTACCTAAAATTTTTCTCCAAATATTCACTATGTACCTCCACGCTTGAATTATGTAGTTACTTGTAGTTTAACACGTAATTATCAGAAAATAAGTCGATTTATGAAGGCTATCTAAAATGCGTTCTAATTTCCTAGTTGACTTTAATATGACTTCCAACTTTACTTAAGTTAGCTATATATAACAATAGCTAGACTTCTCATAGTAATGGTTGCAGATTACTTTCTTGTATTAAGAAAAAGGAGGAACTTAAGGAGATAAGATGACAAACTTAACAGAAAAACTAAAAAGTATTATCGCAGAGGATATAGAACATGTTTCCACTGTAACCTTGGACGAAATGATTGAAAATATCGGTTCCACAGACCCTGTTCTAAGAGATACACTAATTTATACTACTTTTTGTACATTTATATTTAAGGATCATTTAAACGGACATCAATTGGAGTATATCTTAAATAAGTTGCTAGAAAATAAATTACTATTAACGAACATTGAGAATCCTATGTCAGACTCCGTGTTTACACGTTCATTCACTTCTTTAGTCTACGCGGAAATATTAGAATATGATGCAAGTAAACAAATAGTTGATACGAATATAGTTAGAAAAGTAATGGATACTACACATGAATATATGACGAAAGAAGTAGATTTAAGGGGATATGTAGCCAATAAAGGGTGGGCTCACGCTGCAGCGCATGGTGCTGACCTGTTAGATTCACTTATCAAACATCCCTTAGCAACAAAAGATGATGCACTAAAAGTTTTACAGCATATAGCTAGATTCCTCACTATAGCTAATGGCTACCAGGATGACGAGGAAGAACGCTTGGCCTATGCATTTGTAACTTTAACAAAACAGCATCAGCTTCAAGAATCAGAAATCATTCACTGGTTAATAGAGCTTCAACAATTAATTGCGGAGAAACAAACAAATGCCAATGGAGAATTACAACCATATTATGCCCAACTTGCATTTAAAAACTTCTTGAAATCTGCTTACTTTTTATTGGAAAAGAATGCAATTCAAAAAGATTTAAAAGAAACAATTAAACGACTTGTAGTAAATTTCCTATATTAGCCGCTCCCACACGCTGGGAGCAACTTTCTATAGTCGAATTGGTGAAAGTGCCTTTGTTTGATCCATATAAATAAAAGCATCATACCGACTTCCTATTTTGGAAGGAACATAATTGCCGTATTCCTCAAACTGCGGATCATAAACTACACCTATTGCTCGGTGACCTATCCAGTCATTGAATAGTTCACGATTTTCCTCATTAAAAATCAGTAGCTTATTAAATGCTCCTGCGTTATGCAGTGTATTCTCCCAAGAATCTTTTTTCGCGGGTGGAACATCTATTTGTTTATATGGTAGTTCCCATTCATTTGCCGCTATAACAGTTCCGCTATGGGTACCAAAACCAACGGCAAATACATTTTCTTTTCTATTTTGCAAACGAAGAATCTGTCCGACATTTACCATACCTGCTGCTTCCATATCCGTCGCCGAAGCATCTCCGATATGTGTATTATGTTCCCAAATAATTATTTTTGCATCTTTCCCATGGTAGTCCATAATTTCATTGATTGCCTCGACCATATGCTCGTCTCGAACATTCCATGACAACTCATCACTGCGAACCATTGCTCGATAGTATTCTTCTGCATTCCTAGCGACCATTGCATTTATTTTTAAATTTAAATCTGTTTCTTCGGCATCTTTATACTTATCTTCATGAGCCCGGATGGAAGCTAGGAGCTTGGATACTTCGTCTATACATGCTTCTGAAATATTTATAGAAGAGAGCGCATAGGTTTCAGGATGACGATTAAACGGCTCAAAACAAGAAAAGGCTTTTTTGGCGAACGCCAGATCAGTTCCCTTAGGGTTTGTACAGCTTAAATAGTTGATTACTTCGTCTAATGATTCCCAAAGACTATATACATCGATTCCATAGAATCCTACTTTTTCTTCCTTTTGTTCATTATTCATTTTTAACCATGTAACAAAATCGGCAATTTCCTCATTTGCCCACATCCAAGTCGGCCAACGTTTAAAGGCTTTAAGGGCTTGTTTAACGCCCTCTGGCCCATCTTTGTAACTTTTTATAAATCTGTTTATGTGCTGAGTTGATGGCCAATCTCCTTCAACTGCAATAAGAGTGAATCCTTTCTCTTCAATCAACCGTTTCGACAACTCCGCTCGCACGGTGTAAAACTCGGAAGTGCCATGGCTCGCTTCTCCTAATAGAACGATTTTTGCATCTCCAATCGCTTCAAGAATCGGCGTTAAATCTTCTTTTGTTTCATAAGCCAGTGCATACTTTTTAATCGCTTCTTCTAGTGGAATCATTAAGAACACTCCTTTTCCATTTAGTTTGGGGCAGGCTTTGATCTTTCATTCATTTCACACTATTTCGATTCCTTTTTGCTCAAGCTTTCAAACAAGAAAATGCCAAGACAACAGGAATCCTGCGCCTTCTTTCATATTCACCCTCGTTGCTAAAATGTTCCCTATGCGGAGTCCCTTCTCGTAAATCCAGTACAGAAAATCCCGCTTTTTTTAATGCAGTAAAATATTGTTCTATTGTCCGATGGTATTTGATGACTACCTCATCTATCCATGGTTCTTTTCGTTCACCATCCAAAAAATAGTCATCCACTATCCAGCTTTCTCTTCTATCGCCAGATTGCTTACTCTCAAAAGACGAGGTTGTAAGTGGATGTTGCACACTAAATACAAACTTTCCTTTTTCTTTTAATGTATCGTATACCTGATGAAATAGTTTTTGAATATCCTCTACATAATGAAGAGCAAATCGAGATGTAACGATATCAATTTCATTAGTCGGAAAGGTAAATGACTCCATTGTTCCTATATGAATTATCCCGTTTTTATTTGAAAGGTTTACCTTAGCTGCAGCTGCCATTTGCTTTGAACCTTCGATTCCGATATAAAGTGACGCCCCATCATCCAGTAGTTCTTTTCCGAACGATGCATCCCCACAGCCTAAATCTAAAACGGTCTTTTCTTGGTAATCACCTATCATTTCGTACATAAGTGGACCTTCTATTGCATTATTTGGACTGTCTGGTCTCTCTCTTCTTTTCATATAATTTAAGAAAAACTCCGATTGATCATACGCACTTGCCCCTTTAAATTCCATTCCATTTCCTCTATTCTCCACCAAATTGGCTCTTTTCTTTTAAGCTTAGCAATTTGCTTTAGATTTTACAAAATCATGGTACTATTGAATAATAATTCTCGTTGAACCGTACATTGTATAGAAAGCACGGTGACTTATGAAAACGATTTTAACTAAACTTACAAAAAGACAATGGTTATTATGGTGTGGATTGTTACTTTTCGTCCTATTTTTTATATTAAATAGAGACTTGATCATGTTACTTTGGGATGGAGACGTAGAGGCAATTCGTAAATTTTTAAATAAAAATATGGGGTATGCTTTATTTTTCATGTTTTTAGTTATGCTTATTCAAAACTCTTTTACTGTTTTCCCATTAATCCTTGTCATAACGATTAATATGACGCTTTTTGGGTTCATAAATGGCTTTATATGGAGCTGGTTAACAGGGGTTGTAGCTTCTTTAATCGTCTATTATGGGGCTCGCTACGTTTTCCAGGAGATTATTGTGGAGAAATTCAACAAAAACCTTATTCAAAAGATAGATGCAAACGGATTTGCCTATGTATTCCAAGCGAGAATTTTTCCCTTTGTCCCAACAAGTTTAATCAATATTCTTGCTGGTCTAAGCACTATCCGATTACTTCCTTATCTACTTGCAACTTCAATCGGTAACTTTATTTATTTCTTCATCCTTGCATTAATACCAGCGGGAATATTGTCCGCCAACTGGGATGAATATATTATTTGGATTATTATTGCAGCTGCGATTCTTTTATATTACTTAGTTAAGGTCGCAAGAAACAAAAGAAAATCTGCTGATGAAAAAACGGAGTGAATGCATGATGAAAATAGCTATACTAACAGATATACATGGCAACAAGTTAGCACTTACAGCTGTTTTGAATGAAATAGATACACGCGGAGATATAGAAGAAATTTGGTGCCTTGGGGATATGATAGCGATGGGGCCGGATACAAACGAAGTACTGGATATACTATTTGCACGTCCGAATATTCAACTGATTACAGGCAATCACGATGAAGCTATTTTGTCACTTATTGCAGGCGAAGGACATCCTGAAACGTATAAACACACACGTGAACATCATGAATGGGTCGCAAAACAACTATCAGCAGAAAACATCGATAGACTTAAAAAGTTGCCCCGAATGATAGAAAAAGTAATAAATGGTACGCGTATTGTTGGAATTCACTATCATATTGAATCAGATAAACGCATTGCCCATATTATAGATGAGCCTTTTCATACTATTGTAGACGCTACTTTGGAAAATATGGAGAAGATGTTTGCTGATTATCCTACAGAAATTATCTGTTTTGGGCATCATCACCCAGAGCACTTTTTTCAAAATGACCATCAAGTATATTTGAACCCAGGTGCATTAGGTGTATCTAAAGGAAATACTGCACCGTATGCAATTATTGACTTTACTGTGCTGAAGCCTATAATTCAAATACATCACGCCTCATACGATAAAAAAGCTTTCCTACAAAGCTTCGAAACACTGCAAGTTCCTCAAAGAGAGATCATGTTTAAACTTTTTTATGTGGATAACAACGTTCGATGAACTAAAAAATTGTAAATAACGCTGCCCTCGAACGCAACTGTTCGAGGGTTTTATGATGACTATTTTTCTCTTTGGATTGGAATGTTCTATTAGTTTACGTATACTAATGGTAATATTTATGTTAATGACGTTGCGAAAAGGAGGACTTAAATGATTCAAACGATACTAGTCGATGATGAGATACTTTCCATCTCTTTATTGGAATACAAACTACAAGATTTTCCGAATATTAACATTGCGAAAGTATATACACATCCTGACCAAGTCCTCTCTGATTTAGCGACTAAAAAGATTGATGTTGCATTCTTAGATGTTGAAATGGGCGAAATGAATGGATTGGATCTCGCAGAACTAATCCTTTCTATCCAACCATCTGTCCATATTGTTTTCGTGACTGCGCATATGGAATATGCTGTTCAAGCATTTGAAATCAATTCAATTGATTATTTATTGAAACCTGTAACTACAAAACGATTGCAGAAAACGATTAATCGCTTAACAGAAAAAATAGAAACAAATAATAATTCAGTGCCAAACGACTCGATTGCCCCGATCTCGATTAAATGTTTTAACGAGCTACAAGTATTTCATAATAATCAACTCATACCTTTTAAAACGCTTAAGGTAAAAGAACTTTTTGGATTCTTACTAACGCATATGAATACATATATTAATCGAGATATATTGATAGATACGTTATGGCCAGAACATGACTATCAAAAATCCAAAATCCATCTGCACACTTGTCTATCTCACTTGAGAAAAATGCTGAAAGAATTGGGTTACCCGAATTGTATTACTTTTGCCAATCAAAGCTATTATTTTACGTTAGACCCTGTCATCTGTGATGCAATTGAATTTGATAAAGGTATAAAAAGTCTAACAGTTATAGATAGTACTAATATTCAACAAGCTGAAAATATCTCTCAACTTTATACCGGCGCGTTTATGGAATTGAATGGTTATAATTGGGCTCTTACAAAGACTCATTTTTATCATGAACAAATGCTTAATCTTTTAGATAAATTAATTATGTATTTTCAACATAGAGATCATAAAAAAACACTGTTATATTTACGAGCATACCTCAAGTTAAGCAGGTATTCAGATAAAAAGGTAAAGCAAGCTATGGAAGTACTGATTCAACAAGGATATCGTTTGGAAGCTATTAAACTATATCAAGAATATAAACAACTATTAATCCAAGAGTTAGAAATTGAACCTGACGAAAAGCTCGTACAGTTATATAATTCCCTACTGACATAAGCAAGGTGAGTGCCCACATTCGGGCACCCACCTTGCCAACATGCGTTTTTTTAGATTCTAATAGATTTGTTTTTTCTCTTTTCCTTATACATCGCTCGATCGGCAGATTGCATGAGTGACTCTTCATAAAAACCGTCCTCCGGGAAATTCGCTAGCCCCACACTCATTTGACCATATATATTATTATTGCTTATTTTAAAAACCATTCTCATTTGCTCCTGTATAGCAGAACAGATTTTATCTACCTCTCCAGTTTCCGTTATTATAAGGAATTCATCTCCGCTTTTTCTAAAGACAGTCGAATAGTTTTTTTGGGTTGCTATTTCTAACCTGCTTGCACACTCTACGAGAAATTTATCACCTATTAAGTGACCATATTGGTCGTTTATTTTCTTAAAATCATCTAAATCAATAAACAGAAGTGCAAATTGTTTTTCGAATTCCCGGCTCTTATCCATTTCATATGAAAGACATTCTTTAAATTTCCGATAGTTCGGAAGCCCAGTAAGTTCATCCGTGTATGCCAGCCTTTTCCATATATCTTGTTCTTGTGTGACTTCCATAGGAGCAGCAAGATAAATAGTGTACCCATTTCTATCATTTAAAATATGAGCTATAGTATCTACATGTCGATAGAATTTGTCTACTAGTCTTAAACTCCCTGTCCAATAATCTTTCTTTTCCAAATGATGCACAATGTTAGCATTCGCATCTTCACTAATAACTTTATCTATCCCTACCTCCTCTATTTCCTCTTTTTTATAATTAAGTGTAGTAAAAAATTTATCGTTCGCCTTCACTATATTCCCTTTATTATTTGTGAGAAAAACAACAAACCTGTCTAATATCGAGGATGAATAATGAAGCAATTCAGATTCTGTGATATTCTCGATGAGTTCATCAAATTTATAAGACTGTATATCCAAGTGACTATCCCTCTTTCGTAATATCTATGTTTTATATGGTTTAATTCTAATGATAATAAATTGCACTTACATTTCTCTTAAAGTAATCATTTTCTACCTTATTAAGGATAATAATTCCTTAGTGCGATCAGCTTACACGGAGTTTGTTCGTTTCCTGGAGAATTGGTTGCTCTCGTGTTCGTCTTGGTTGCTTTGTTGCTTGATTTGGTTGTGTTGCCTGGCTAACTAGTTGCGCTCATGAACCAATTGGTCTCGTTCAGCCATTTTCTACCTTATAAAGGATCATAATCCCTTGGAGATAGTCTGTTTTTTTGAAAAGGTAGCAACACTTCTGCCTAAAACGCAAAAAGGATGTCCTCATGGACATCCTTTTTGGAAATGATTAATTATAAAAATCTTGTGGTATACCACCAATTGTTCGACGATGGTAGAGAAGTGGTTCCTTGCTATTATTTTGGATATCTAGCAATTCTCCAATAATTGTCGTGTGATCGCCGGCGTCAATTTGACTATACACTTTGCATTGTAAAGTGGCTAACGTATCGGAGAGTATTGGCAAGTTCAATTCTGATTTCTGCCAATCACAGTTGCTAAAACGGTCTTCAACTTTACTTGAGAATAAAGTGCATAAATGAGCTTGATCTGCCGCCAGAATATTCACAGTAAATTTATCCACTTTCAAAAAATCTTCATAAGAATAAGCGCTTTTATCAATTGACCATAAGATAAGTAATGGATCCAATGAAACCGACGCAAAGGAATTTACTGTCATACCCATGGGTTTCCCCTCATCATTGAATGCTGTGACAACGGTTACACCTGTTGGATAGTTTCCCATTGCCGCTTTAAAGTATGCAATTTGTTCTGTTTTATTATCCATATATGCAACTTCCATTCTTTTTTATTTTAAGCATATCAAAGTCAGTATATTCTTTCACACTTTTTGATTCTACAAGAAACTTTGTTTAAATATGCATCAAGCGGGGTAATGTTAAGTATGACAAATAAAACAAATAACGGAGGAATTATAATGACAGTCAAATTAACAGTAGAAAATGCAGTACAAGCGAAACAAGAAATCGAAAAATTAGAGGCACAGGGTTACTCAAAAGATCATATTCACATTTTTGCACATTTCAAAGAAAGAGCAGATGACATTAACGATGCTTTAGATACTTCGGATGTTGGATTGAAAGAACAAGGATTACTGGAAACAATGAAAAATATATTTACTTCTCGCGGAGATGAACTTCGCAGCAAGATGGAGGCAACTGGGCTATCGAAAGAAGAAGCTGCTTCAGCAGAAGCGGAACTTGATAAAGGTAAATTAGTTATTATTGCGCATAAACCACAATAAATTGGTATTAAAACAAAGAAATCCTATCTCTCATATGGAGAGATAGGATTTCTTTGTTTTACTTAAACTCTACTTTCGTTCCATCTTTTAATGTAAATTCCAGCTCAAACTGTTGAAAGTCCTTTGGTAAATTAAATGTTGCAATTATCTCTTCAACTGCTTCGTCTTTTGTCGTTTGTTGCGTAATATCTAGTTTCTCCAACAATGGATAAAGTTCGTTGAATGCTTCCGAACCCTTTTTCTCTATATTGTTTAATGAATCTTCTATTTTTGCCTCAATCGCATTATTACTATTTCTTTCAATTTCTGCTTCATACCCTTTGTTATTTGGATACTCTATATCCAAATCAAAACTAGCATAATTTAGTTCATCCATTTTTTCCGACATATCATCCTGAGCGGCTCCATTTGTTGGAGTAGTGACATTTTCAGCTTGTTCTGCTGTTGTATTTGTCTCATCTAATGCACTAGTACCATTTTCTTCAGTGACCGGTTTCTCATCTTTTGTACTGTTTCCACATGCCGTTAAAAAAATAGAACATGCTACAACAAAGATAAACGAATTTTTTTTCTTCATTGGACAGACCTCCTTCTATACTACCTTTCCCTTTTTTCATCCTTTTACACAACTACTTTTGTTTTCCTTAGTGTTCTCACGAAAAGTATTTTTATGTCCGATGCAGAATAATAATATAAAGTACAGCTATTCATGAACCATTTAAAAACGTTGCCGATTTATAGTCATTTGGATATGATTGTCTAAAGAGGAGGGGAACATTCAATGACTAATGATAATGAAGGTTTATTTGATAGGGAAAAACAAAATGGTCCAAAAATGAAAATCGAAAGAAAAGATGGGGAACCCACAACAGCTTTTAAAGGAGCTTCATTGGCTGCGCTAATAATAGGAATATCTGCTTATCTTATAGGTTTGTTCAATGCAGCCATGGAACTGAATGAAAAAGGATATTACTTTGCAATTCTAATATTCGGACTCTATTCTTCTGTATCTCTACAAAAAGCAGTAAGAGATAAAGAGGAAGGAATACCAGTAACTAATATTTATTATGGTATTAGCTGGTTTGCACTTATTATATCAATTTTATTAATGGCCATCGGTTTATACAATGCAGGAAGTATTATTTTAAGCGAAAAAGGGTTTTATGCTATGGCTTTTGTTCTTAGTATATTTGCCGCAATAACCGTTCAGAAAAATGTGAGAGATACACAGAAAGCAAGAGAAGTAGATTGAGTTACTAGCGTTTTATTACCGATAAAAATGTATTTTGACCCCGCTCTTTTTGTAGACGGGGTCATTATATCCAAAATGAAAAGAACCATCCTACGCCGTCGCGGCTAAGAGATGGTTCTTGAAGAAAATTCGAACACTATCTTTTTACTTGAAAGGATACTACTGTCCCCTGATCTGGTGAGCTTTTAATTTGAAGCCCTGTGCCAAACTGTCTAATTAGACGTTGGTTTGTATTGATTAATCCTATACTTGTCCGACTACCTTCCTTTCTTTCTAATAAACCTTGTAGTTTATCCTCATCCATTCCAATGCCGTCATCTTCGATAGAAATTTCAACATAGTCTTCATGGATGGATCCCCTAATTATGATTGTTCCTCCACTGATGCGTTTCATAACTCCATGTCTGACTGCATTTTCAATTAAAGGTTGGATTGATAGGAAGGGAATCTTAAGGTCCTTACACCCATTGATCTCCCAAATGACTTTCAATCGATCTCCGAAACGTACTTGTTCGATATTTAGATAGGATCTTACAATGTTTAATTCTTCATGCAAAGGTATCAATTCATTGACATATTGGAATTGGAATTTACTTCTTAAAAATTCGCTTAGCTCCATGAGCAATCCATTCATCCTATTCAAGTCAATTTCACTTTATAAAAAATGAGGCTGGATTTGAGATTGTAACCATGCGGCCTCTAGTTGCAATTGTTCACGTACAACTTCTTTTATCATTGTAAGCGCCCTAACTCTGGATCGTAATTCCAACATCTCAACAGGCTTCGTTACGTAGTCGTTGGCACCTGCCAAAAAGCCAGCTTGTATATCTTTTAAGTCACTCCTTGCAGTAAGTAGTAAGATTGGAAGTTCAGTAAGCGAATACCGTTTACGAATTATCTTAGTCAACTCATACCCAGACATTCGCGGCATCATGACATCCGAAATGACCAAATTCCATTCCTTTTTGCTTAATTGGTCGAGAGCTTCTTTGCCACTTGTTGCAGTCGTGACGTCATATTGGTCAATCGACAAAATCGATTGAAGCACTTGTAGATTGATAGGATCATCGTCCACAATCAATATAGGCAACCGTTTTAATCTGCCCTTCGCTAACTCCATTTGATCTGTTGTGGCTGAGATTTCCATATCCGTCAATTCTAAAGAGTTCTTTCTTAAATAATTAGCTGACATTTCATATGATACAGCATGCTTAGCTTCCGTTGATGAGGCACCCTCTATTTTATCGAGTTGATCCAAAGTGGCCAACTCTAGAGAAAACGTGAATGTCGATCCTTTTCCGAGCACTGAAGACACTTCCAACTGCCCACCATGAAGCTCAACCAATTGTTTACTTATATTTAAACCTAGTCCGATCCCTCCTTCGATCATTGCTATATCGGCTGCTTGCTCATAAGGTTCGAACAAATGCTGAAGAAATTCCTTATCCATTCCGATTCCGGTGTCAGATATCATAATAAGAGCTCTTTCACCCTTCACTTTAGATTGAATGCAAATTTCACCTTCATCCGTGTATTTAATTGCATTATGAAGTAAGTTGTAGATGATTTGAATGATTCGGTTTTCGTCCGCTATGACTTGCGGAAAATCTTCTGATATTTCATTGATAATTTTAATCGGCTTGATTTCAACGAGAAATTGCAACATATCTATTACTCCATTTACAATGGGCTGAATCTCCACCGATTTTAAATGGAGGCGCGGATGACCTTCCTTAAGACTTGCAACATCAAGTAAATCATTTAACAATAATGACATTCTCCGACCGACGGTTAAAATCGTTTCAAGCTCATGGATACTTTTATTCTTTAATAGATCCTTTTCTCTTAATAATACAGATTGAGACATATTAATGATTCCATGCAAAGGATTTTTAAACTCATGGGAGGTATTTGTCAAAAATTGATCCTTATGCTTATTTACTTTTTGCAATTGAAATGCAAGCTTCGCTGTTTCAGCATGCATTGTAAAATAATCCTTAAACCATGTCGATGCAAAACAAACGATTGACAAAATTAGCTCTAATGGATAATGAACGACACTTACGCCTGTTTCTCTCCAATATATCGTCCAGACAGTGTGGTTGGTGGCTATTAGTAAGGAAAGGAACAATAATACATTCCCTGTGAAATCTCCATATATCTTTTTTGAAATTGTAATAAGCGTGACAGCAATTGAAAAGCCCGCCAATAAATAATAACCAGGAAAAAACATTATAATTTGATCAGTAGATATAAACAGCGTAACAATGGCTGTTCCAATAGTAATAACCGAATACACTGGATTGATCAATCGCCAGTATGGAAAACTGCGATGATCCATGCACCGTATCAACGCAAAGCTCGCAATAGGAATAAGTACATTTGCCAAACGAAATTCCCACTCATATCCAACGTCAATTAGTAAATGGAATATTTTTTCATCATTGCTTATTAAGTTCATTAACGTTATACAAAATAAAAGCAAAGAAAAATAGAGTAACTTTTTCTCCCGATTTCCTAAGAAAAAAAGCACTAGGGCATAGACGGAGTGCAGAAGGAATATGACTGAAGCCAATACCTGTAAAGATAACGACAAGCTTCTTTCTTTGGACATTGCTGCTTCTGAACCGAATTTAACAGACCGGATAATACCGCTCCGACGAACATCTTTGAAATTCGCAGCTTGAATGACAATATCGATCACACCATTCTCATCTGCAGTGAAAGTCGATGAATAGGGTAGATTTTTAGCTATGTATTCATCTTTCGTTTTTCCAATTTGCCCTGATCCAGTCTAGCGTCGTCCATTGACGAAGACTTCTGAAGAGCTGCGTACACTAGGTACATATAGACTATAATTGAGCATCTCATGTTTATTCACATATAGGCGCAAACGATAGGAACCATATCCATATGGTGTTGATTTTCCCGCTTGAAAATCCTCATTCCACCGACCCGGAACTTGAACTAGTTTCATCGGTTCGTTGTTTTCATTCTTCAGCTGCTCCGTGTCCATTAACAACTGTGACGGATAGAATTCCCATTCCCCGTCAAGGAGAATTATTTCTCCTTCTTGTGCATGCCAGTCACGTAAATCCAGTTGGCCATTTTTTATTTGCGTATCTGAGAAATCGCTAAACGCATTCATCCATAAAATACGAGAGCCAGTTAAAAAAATTAGTAAGCCAATCATCATTATGAAAACATGTCTTTTTTTCATTTATGTATCCACGGAAATCTTCCGTTCCCCTTCTTATGATATTTGCTTATGTATAGGACTATTCGGATAATACACCAAAACATCATATTATGTAAATAGAGGAACAAGGAACCTATTATCACTGCCCAAAGAATAGTAAGTTACCCCAAAATATGAGATAATCAAACATAGAGAACGGACGTACTATTATATAAAAGTTGAGGTGTCTTCATGAAACCTGTCATCCTAGCAGAAAAACCTAGTCAGGCAAAAGCATATGCAGACGCTTTTTCTGTCAAACGCCACGAAGGCTATTTAGAAATCAATCCATGCCCAATCTTTCCAGAAGGAGCTTTCATCACTTGGGGAGTTGGCCACCTAGTGGAGTTGAAAGAGCCAAAAGCTTATGACTCCAAATGGGATAAATGGTCATTAAATAGCTTGCCTATCCTACCAGATCGCTATGAGTTTCAAATAGCTAAAGGGAAATTCAAGCAATTTACCGTTGTGAAAAAACTGATACGGGCTGCTGATACCATCATCAATGCATGCGATGTTGACCGGGAAGGATCAAATATTTTCTACAGCATTTACTATCAAACAGGTGCGAAAGGCAAAACAATTAAACGTTTATGGATTAATTCACTTGAAGTGGATGAAGTTCGAAAAGGTTTTGCTAATCTACAGGACAATCGAAAAGATTTACTTTTATATGAAGAAGCGAAAGCTCGTCAAATCAGTGATTGGCTTGTTGGGATGAATGGATCTCGTCTGTATTCGCTGTTATTACAATCGCAAGGCATTCGGGAAGTTTTTCCGATTGGACGCGTTCAATCTCCAACTATTTATTTGATCTATCAAAGACAAATGGAGATAGAAAACTTTGTTTCGGAACCATTCTTTGAAATTGAAGCGTTATTTACAGCTGAGCATGGTACCTATAAAGGAAAAGCGAAAGTGAAGGAACCAAAGAGAGAAATAATTCAAGCCTTACTTTCCAAGCATAATATTCATCCAAATTCATCTGGTGTTATTACATCTGTGGACAAACAAGATAAACGAATGCCACCACCGCAACTCCATTCTTTATCCACATTACAAGCAACTGCAAATCGCCTGTGGAAGACGAGTCCTGCAAATGTGTTAAAGACGATGCAATCGCTTTACGAAAAAAAGCTTGTAACGTATCCTAGAACGGATTCACGTTATATTACACCGGCTGAGTTTTCCTATCTCGCAGCGCAAGTATCGGATTATCAACAACTTATTGGGCACTCCTTCCCTGTTGTTTCACTTTCACCAAAAAAGCGATATGTGGATAGTTCCAAAGTACAGGAGCATCATGCAATTATTCCAACGAAAAAGCTTCCAACGCAAGCTAAACTTGCAGGCTTATCTAGCTTAGAAAGAAACTTATATGAGGAAGTCATTCGTACGACACTTGCAATATTCCATGGCGATTACTTATATACAGAGACGAAAGTAACGACCGAAGTGAGTGGTCTTCCCTTTTTCACGACCGGTAAGACGGAACGGGACAAAGGCTGGAAATCATTATTTACTCGTTCGAATAAAGATACGGAAAAAGAGGACCCAGCTCTCCCTCCTTTATATGAAAAAGAAGTAGTAGAAGGGAATATAGAAATTAAAGAAGGAAAAACAATGCCTCCTAAGCCTTATACAGAAGGTCAGCTTATCGCCATGATGAAGACTTGTGGAAAACTTGTGGAAAATAAAGATGAAACAGAAATTTTAAAAGAAGTAGAAGGTCTCGGAACAGAAGCAACCCGCAGTGGAATTATCGAAACGATTAAACGTCATGGCTATATCGACGTTAACAAAAACATCGTTTCTATTACAGATAAGGGACGTGTTCTCTGCCAAGCAATTGAAGGAAATCTTCTCGCAAGTCCGTCCATGACTGCAAAGTGGGAGACGTATTTACGAAAAATCGGCAATGGGGAAGGGTCACAGGAACGTTTTCTCGGTAGCATTGCAAAATTCATACAAAGTCTGCTACAAGAAGTTCCCGATCAAATAAAAAATAAAAAGATTGATATACAACTTGCACCTTCTAAAAAAGCGAATTCTAGGTATAACCAAGAGCCTATTGCACCATGTCCAAAGTGCAAGCAGGGTTTTATCGTCGCTAGAAAAAACTTTTATGGTTGTACAAATTATAAAAATGGATGTACACAAACATTCAACGGCTTCTATTTAAAGAAGAAAATTACACCGAGTCAAATTAAACTACTATGCACAAAAGGAAAGACGAATATTATAAAAGGCTTTGTCGCTGAAAATGGACAATCGTTTAATGCTAGTCTTTCGTTTGTAGAAGGAAAAGTAAAGCTAGATTTTGCAAGAGAATAATATTACTAGGATGTCCTTACTAAATAGAAAGGACATCCTTTTTTATACGTCTATTATTTCAAAGAAATCTTCACAACATCATCTATATATTTCAATGTATAGTATCCATAAATATCCAGCTCATTAGGAATCTCCATTTCGTAAAAACGATTGCTTTGAACCGTATAGAAATAACGAGGTTGTTCGATTTTTTCATACGAAAAAGTGGTTTGATTCATATTGTATTCTACCCCTGCTTTATCAACGATCACTCCTTCTGAATCCATCTCTATTGCACTAGGCGTCCTTCCATCCTCCTTTAGAAAATTGAATTGGAGCATATCATATGCTCGATTCTTAACTTCATGATTACTTATTACAATATCGGTAAACTGACCATCTTCTAACTTGTCTATAGAGATTGTGCTCCCTGCATAATCAAAAGTTTGAGGAAAATTTTTTGTATCATCCAATTCAATGATTTTTTTGTCTTCAAATGTTAAATGAACAGATTCAAGTTGGACGTTAACCTCTTTTGGTTTCCCTCCAAAAAAAGGGTCAAAGTGCACTTGAAAATTACTCCAATCGTTATCTTGCTGTGAATCCCAATAAGAACTGCCATACAGATCAGCTTTTAATTTTGTATTATTCACTTCCAGGTTGTTGAAATTGAGAGATCCCATTTGTTTCTCTGGCTGTGCATTATTAATACCATAGTGAATAATTGACACTGTTGGCGCGATTATTAGTTTTTCAAATCGAATTGGAATACCCTCTATTTTTATCTCATCATGCAAAACATATTCGGTGGATGGCTGTTTTTTTACAGGTATCTCAAAGTTCCATTCCCCTGTTTTGTTTTCTATACTCCGGTAATCCCAAAATCTTTGTGGCTCAGAGGAGTCACGCATCAATTTATGAAGTTTTATAATTTTGAGTTTGATTGATCCCTTCTCTGTTGTAAGTGGTAATAGACTCACCATGCCATGATATACGCTCTTTTCTTTACTATTTAGTTCTGATTCCAGATCAGGAGGATAATACTTTGTAAACGCTGTATGGCTCATGATTTCATATTCATTCTCCACGATAATCCCATCATCATAATTCATCATATATTGGCTGTCTTCAACTGTATCTTCAATTTCATAAAAAACCAGCGTCTGAATATCATCAGCAATTACGCTCTTAATCTTAATTTTCACTCCGTTATTTTCTGCTTCTAAGTTCAGCCTTTGACCAATTCCCTGTTGTAGAAAAGGACGTAATTGCGGATCTTCTTCTGTCCATGAATAGTAAAGATAGCTAACTGTCCCTGTAAAGAAACCTATACCGATTAACAATACTAGTACACTTCCAATAATAAGTCCTACTCTTTTACGTTTCTTCTCTTTTAGCTGTCTATGCCTCTCGTTTTCTATCACCTTTTCTTTAACATTCATCATAAAATCGGACGGCATATGGAAATCTTCTATTCCCTTAGTAAGATTCAACTTTGTCGATATAACCTCTTGAAAGGTAGCCAGCTCCTCCTGACATGCCTCACATTGATAAATATGTACTTCTAAATCAATCTTTTTCGATCGATCGATTGTTTGTCCTAAATAATCGAGATAATCCTGTTGATATTCCAAACAGCCATGAAAGGTTGATTCCGACCATAGTTCATTTCTAAGTGACTGCATCCCGGAAAACAATAACTCTTTCATTTTTGCCACTGAAATTTGGAGAAGATATGCAGCTTCTTCCGTAGAAAATACTAGTATATATGTAAGTACTAGCGATTCTTTTTCAGTCTGTTGCAATTGATCAAGTGCGTTAAATATACTTTGATGTCGTTCCCTTCCATCCGAAACTTGCAACATTTTGTCACGAGAAAACTCTCGGCAGCTATGTATGAATATGGATGTAATCCATGTTTTAAATAAAGATTTATTTTTTAATCTAGGTAATTCCTTTTGAACTTTTAAAATAGTCTCGTAAAAAAGCTCTTCTATTTGTAGCGGATTACTAATATAACACCGGCAAAGTATATAGAACGATTGTTGGTGCTCCTCTAACCAATCAACGAAGGATTCGACACCTATTTCTCTTATTTTTATGGTGGGTTCTATTTTTATTGGAACCATCCAAGTGTTCACCCCTTTTTCTCTGCTCATTATTCGCGCTTAAAACATAAACAGTATGCATACCTTCCCATTATCTATCATAAATAAGTCCTGCAATGTGCAAACGATAGCCCTATAATTACAGGCTGCCCATGAGCAGCCTGTTCCTCCTTGCCTTTATCCCTGTTACTAGATTTTTTGGCGATTGGATAAACTAATTTACAAATGGATAAGCATAGGCAGTATTTCCTCCCCGCCCCTCCGTAGTGACTGCTTGGGACAATGAATTCAATATCGCTTCCTCTGTTACTTCAGCCGCTCCTTGAAAAAGCTCATTCATAACTGGATGATCGTCCCTCAATTGACTCCTAGTTTCTACACTTTCCCCAGCGAAGTGTTCCACTTTATTAGCTGGAGAGAAAGCAATGACAACATCTCCACTGCCATTACTAAAATGATTACCTGTTCTACTAAGCCCTATACCACACCTCTTTGCTAATCTCTTTAGCTGTCTGCTACTAAGCGGGGCATCTGTTGCCAAAACAATCATGATAGAACCATCAGCCGGCTTCGGAAAAGTTGGAACGGAAATCGTTTCGTTCACTTTATAGCGCTCACTTTGAAACTCCTCTGATTTCCCAAAATTACTAAGGACTAGACAACCGATTGAATATTTCCCAACAATACGAGATGAAGATCCAATGCCGCCTTTGTAGCCAAAACAGATCATTCCTTTTCCTGCGCCTACCGCACCTTCAGCAGAAACTTTTGATGAAGCATTAAGTATGCATTCTCTCGCATGCTTCGGCTCAATTGGCAATTTCCTAATCGAATTTAACCTACTGTCATTACACTCACCTACAACTATATTAATCGTGCCAGTTGTATCTCCAATCTCTGGATTAGCTTCTAGCATATATTCCAATGTACCTTGTGTAACTGCAGGAACTGCAAATGTATTCGTCAGCATAATCGGAGACTCAATCAGACCTAGTTCATCCACCTGCACTAGACCAGTAGTTTTCCCAAACCCATTCAGTACATAACTTGCACCAACTACTTTTTGCTGAAATAAATTACCCTCGTGTGGCAAAATAGCAGTTACTCCAGTACAAGCATATTCCCCCTCCTCTAAGGGATAGTCTAGTGTCACATGACCAACTTGGACGCCCAACACATCGGTGATACAATTCTTTTCTCCAACAGGTAAACGTCCAATTACGATTCCTCTTTGCCTTATTTTTTGCGGCCCCTTTTGTCTCAAACTAGTTCCTCCACCGTGGATAATTCTTTCCATCTATTCATAGATGCTCTTTCTATAAATTCCTCTTTATTTGCATATAAACGAATGACATCCTTGATTTCTTCCGCAAGGTACTTTTCATTTCGATTGTTTGCAAGACCTTCATAAATGGACCCTCTTTGTAAAAAGTCAGAGCTAGCCACCGAATACCACTTCTCATCCTCTAAAGGTATATCGTTCACATAAATGGCATGCACTTTTTTTCCATCATGCACTATTTCTGCTCCCGCTATATGCAGTCTACCCGCAAACTTTCCTCTGAAGCCAGGTCCTCTTCCGTCTGCCAAGCATACTTGTGCATCTAAAGATTGTTCCAAAGCCTCCCTTATAAACTTTCCTTGAATATCGAAAGAAGTTGGATTTAATGGGGATGGACAGACTTCTATCAGTTTTTTCTTCGTCATTTCATGAAAAATTCCAGCATTACAAATCCCACTATTAATAAGCCCAATATCACAGCTCAGTATATCCTTTAACCCTTCCGCTATTAAATTCGTTAAAGGATTTTCTTCCATAACATCATGCCATAGAGCTTTGGGAAGCTTGTATAGAGGCTCACTCAATACCTCAATCGCCTTTTCTTTATTTATTTTCAATAGGGATAAAATCTGTTCATCTTTATCTACATCTTTGGAGGAAATAGTCGCTGAATGAAGTAATTTCACTTTCCCTTCATTAATTTCGAGTTCCACAATTCCTAAATGCTCTCCATAATTTCCTGCGCTATTTATGATTGTATTGTTTATCACTTTAGCTTCGGTAAAGAGTTTATGATCATGGGCTGAAATTATTATGTCTATTTCAGGAATTTCCAAAGCAAGTGGTTCATCCGCGAATGTTCCAATATGACTTAGTAGAATGCAAATATCGTAGTTTCCTTCATTTTTATTTATTTCTTCTAGTATTTCCTTTTTATAGTCAGTCATGTAAATACCTAGACCCTCATTGAATACTCCCATATTAGGAGAAGAACCAGTAATGAGGATGCGTAGACCATTTTTTTTAAGAATGACACTTTTACTGACTCCATTAATCTCTGTCTTATCTTTTTTGAATAGATTATTACTGATAAAAGGAAAAGGGCTATTGCTCGCCATATGTTCAAGCGTATCCACCCCATTAAACATTTCATTATTTCCAATAGTAAGCGCATCATAGCCTAGAGAATCTAATAGCTCAATCGCAGCCATTCCCTTTGTGCCTTGTAGCTCAATGCTTCTAAAATCTGCAAAGTCGCCACCTTCCAATACAATCGTATTCTCATCTTTATGCTGTTTAATGAGGGTCGCTACTTTTGCAAAATTGTCGAAGTTGCTATGCACATCATTTGTATGTAGAATTTTTAATTTCATGGAGTCCTCCAAATAATATAGTTTTTCTTCATTCTACCATGTTCTGATTATTCTACGAAAAAAGAAAATAGATATAACAACCAACTTTTTGGTTTTCCTTCGAGAAATAGGGAATAGTAGGAATAACAAATTCTTTAGGAGGTAAATAGTATGGAATTATTAAAAGTTGATGGACATGTCAACAAGAAACGTTTAGCACTTAGTATCCTAGTACCAGTTTTGGGAGGCTCTATAACTGGATGGTTAGCAAACCGAAACGCGCAGAGTAAATATAAAAAACTTAAACAACCTTCTTTTGCCCCTCCAGCCCCTATCTTTCCAATCGTTTGGACATCACTTTACACCATAATGGGTATAGCAAAATATCGAGCAGATGAAAAGACTAGTCATAATAGAGAAAACACGAAGCCTATTCCCTTTTATGAATTACAACTTGGACTAAACTTTTTATGGTCATTCCTATTTTTTCGCTGGGGTTTGCGTGGAACAGCATTGATAGAAATGACTGCTCTGCTTGCATTGATAGCTTTAACTGCATATGAGTTTCAAAAAGTTGATAATACTGCCGGAGCACTTATGGTACCGTATATTGGTTGGGTTGCATTTGCACTTGGCCTTAATTACGCTGTATGGAAATTGAATAAATAATCCTTCGCCTTTTTAATTGTTACAGGTTAAGGATAATAAAACAGAGTTCAAAACAATCTATTGTTTTAAACTCTGTTTTATTGTTTATTCTGTTTTTGTAGAAAACTCTTTTACTTTATCTATAGCATCTAGCAGTTTTACAGTGACTACTTCCGACTCATCAATATGATTTATCAGCACCTGGTTCGTATCATCAAACAATGCCGTAGTAGTTTGGAATTTATTAATTACGTCTTCGTTGGATACTTTTTGATTTTTGATGTAATTTAATAATTCATTTACTTCACTTTGAACGTTTTTAATAATATGAAGTAATTCGTTTATTTGTTCAGATGTTTCAGAACTTGTTTGAACTCCTTCATTTACCAGCCGCATATTATTTTGATTGTCTTCATAAGCCATTAAAATCTGTTCTTGTATTTTTTTTGTTAAATCAGCTATATCTGCAGTGCTTGCGTTTGTATTTTCAGCAAGTTTTCTTACCTCGTCAGCTACTACTGAAAACCCTTTTCCATGTTCTCCAGCTCGTGCAGCTTCAATAGATGCATTTAATGCAAGAAGATTTGTCTGACTAGAAATGTCACTAATTACTTTTACAATTTCTTCTATCTGTTTTGAACGCTCACTAAGCTGATTCATACTAAACGAGGTTCTTCTCGACTGTTCCCCAAGGTTATCAATAAGTTTTTCTACTGCATTTACTGCCTGCTTACTTTTAACAGATAGTGTCACCATTTCGTCTGAAGAAGAAATCAAAGATTTTCCTTTTAAAAGCGCATGATCAGAAATATCATTCGATTTAATTGTACTTTCTTCTACTTTATTAAATTCTTCTAAAATCTGACCGACCATTTTTCCTAAAACAGCATGTTGGCTATTTACTAAATCATGTTGATCAATCGTAGAAATTAACTCCTTGTGCAATTCATTTAAAAAAATTTGAAAACTATTTTCCTTTTCATCTAATTTTGCATTCAGCTCATCTATTTTTTGTTTAAATTGCTCAATATCTTCTTTTCTAGATTTAAATGCAGTTAACATCGCTTACACTTCCCATTATTAAGTCATTTGACTAATACTTATACCACACTTTTACTAATTCTATTATAACAATTATTCACAATAAATTTACAAGACATGATTAAAAAAGGTGAACTTTTCTATAATCACTTACAAACTAGTAAAAATAATAGTATTATTTGAGTATCAATCAAAAGGAAATTAAACAGGGGGAGAGTAACATTTACCTTCATCATATCGGTAAAAAAGTAAAAGAAGCCAGATTAAATAAATCTTTTACTCAACAAGAATTAGCAGAAAGATGCAATTTAACAAAGAGTCATATTTCAAAAATCGAGAATGGACAAGCAGCTCCAGCTGTCGCAACTCTCTCGAAGATTGCTCAAGAATTAAACGCACCCTTATCTTGGTTTCTAGAGGCAAATAACCAAAGTAAGTTATCTATCGTAAAGAACAATGAAAAAAAAGTTAAGCTTGGAAATAAAGAAATTGGTTATACGTATGAAGCGCTAGCAAATCGCGACCAGTTCAGCAAAATCGAGCCAGTCGTTGTTACTGTATTGCCTGAGGCAGACTTAGTAGAGCCCTTTACTCATGTAGAAGACGAATTTATATATATTTTATCTGGATCAATAAATTTATATTATGATAGCGAATTACATTTTTTAGAACAAGGAGACAGCGCTTATTTTGAAGGAAGTGTGCCGCATATTTTTCTTTCAGCCGATAAAGATACAGAGGCAAAAGTTTTAACGTTATTTATCCAAGGAAATACACTTTAATAATTCTATATTGCTGATTTGATTTGTCTTTCCGGCCATAAAAATCAGCAGTAGCTCCCCCTTTTTTACCTTCGTAGTATAAAAACTCCACTATGAAACATTCTCTTTCAAACCTTGTTACTATTGTTAAGGACTTATTATATTCTGAATAAATTCTATATTAAGTATTTACAACTAATAATAATTATTGTACCTTTGTGTAATAGCATTCAACAAAGTTGAATTATATTATACAAAAACAAGGGGTGTACTTTATGACTAACTCAAAAGTTTCAGGTTTTTATCGCTTATCTACAAAAGAAAGGTTTGATATTGTTACAAAGGGATGCGGTTTAACAGAAAATGAAATAAATATTCTTTCTGGAGAACAGCCGCTTTCTATGGATCTTGCAGATTCTATGATTGAAAATGTCATAGGTCAGATTGGGATTCCAGTTGGAATTGCTACCAACTTTAAAATAAATGGAAAAGATATTTTCATTCCTATGGCTACGGAAGAGCCTTCTGTTGTGGCTGCAGCTAGTAACGCGGCAAAAGCAACGTACGAGCTTGGTGGATTTTTTACTTCCATGAGTGGAACAATCATGCGCGGGCAAATTCAAGTACTAAATGTCGCGGATCCTTACGCAGCAAGAGCAAAGATATTTGAACATAAAGAAGAGATTTTAGAATATTGTAATGAAAAAGACCCTACGTTAGTTTCTTTAGGTGGAGGGGCAAAAGATTTAGAGGTTAATATTATCCCTACTACAAATCAGATCATGCTTGTTATTCATCTTATTGTTGATACAAAAGATGCAATGGGAGCAAATGCGGTCAATACGATGGCAGAAGCAGTTACTCCAACTATTGAAACGATTACAGGCGGAAAGGTTGTACTTCGAATCATTTCTAATCTTGCAGATCGACGATTAGTTCGTGCCAGAGCCGTATTTTCAACTGAGGCACTTGGTGGGAAAGAAGTAGTCGAAAACATTGTAAGCGCTTTCGAATTTGCAGACTTCGATCCATATCGTGCTGCTACTCATAATAAAGGAATTATGAATGGAATTTCAGCTGTAGTATTGGCAACTGGAAATGACACGCGTGCAGTAGAAGCAGGTGCTCATGCTTATGCGTCTATTTCTGGTCATTATAAATCTTTAACTAAGTGGGAAATTAATGTAGACGGTAATTTATCAGGATCAATTGAACTTCCTATGGCGGTCGGTATCGTCGGTGGTGCAACTAAAACACATCCTGTAGCACAAGCAGCTCTTAAAATAATGGGAGTTAGCTCCGCAGAAGAACTTGCGGGTAGTATAGCTGCAGCAGGTTTGGCACAAAATGCGGCAGCTTTACGCGCTTTATCTGCGGAAGGAATTCAAAGAGGTCATATGTCTCTTCATGCAAGAAATTTAGCAGTAATGGCTGGTGCAACTAAGTCCGACATAGACAAAATAGTGGCACAAGCTATAAAAGAAAAAGACCTTAGATACGATCGTATTCTAGAGATTACTAAAGCTATTCAAAGAGGTGAATAAGATGTCGAAAAAACCTGAATCATCATCAGCTGATTTGAACAATTATTCTAAAAAGAAAAAAACATACTTAGAAATTCTAGGAGATACTATTTTACCGAATCAGCTGCTACTGGCAATTCTATTAAGCGTAGCCATTAGTTTAGGAGGTTACAATATTGGCCTTTGGCTACTCCCTTCTATTGCGAGTGAAGGTATGGTAGCTTCCTATTCCTTACTGATCGGTATCTTAGGAAGTGTCATTTCCCTAGTTATTTGTTCTATTATATTTAAACCTAAGCGAATCTTAATTGAAGAAGAAACTTCTTCTGAAAGTATGAAACAGGTTTTTGAGGATTTACAATTGAATCCTGTAGAGGAATTAGAATTGATCGAAAACGATCCAATTACTAAAAAAGAATTGGAAGAGTTAGGTGTACTAAATAGTTTTAGAGAACTTGGAGGTGAGCACAAGCAATGAGTTTACTAATCACAGCTATTTTATTTGCATTAATTGGAGCAATCGTTTTTTCTTTAATTGGTCTAATCTCTGGTACCGATGAGACAGCCATTATGGTTCCCCTTACTTTGTTAGTTATTTTATTGGGAGCACCACCAGCCGCTGTCTTTGCATTTTTCATGGCGGCAGTTTTAGCAAAACATCTCACTCACGCTGTCCCTACTGCTTTAATGGGTATTCCTGGTGATACAACTGCCGTTCCATTAATCGATCATGCTACTACTCTAAGAAGAATGGGGATGCCTCATATTGCCCTAAGAAAAATGATATCTGGAGGTATCATTGGAGCATTTATTGCTTTGCCTACTGCAGTGCTTTTGGGACAATTTCTAGGACAGTTTGCTGACTTCTTTAAATCTTCCACTGGAATTATCTTTACACTTGCTGCAATACTAATCGCCTTTTTCTCTAAAGGTAAATGGGTAAGCGTTTTAATGATTATTCCTTTTGCATTCTTTATTAAAAGCCTAGATTTAATGAGCTTTAATATTTTGGACAAGCATTTATCTATTAGCTTCTTTTTAGGAATTGCAATCGGTCCAATTTTTTGTGATATATTATTTGCTACTTCCTCTAGTGGGAGAAAAACTATTGAAAGAGATCAACCAAAAGAATATCATTTGGCACCTGAAACTAAATCTTGGAAAGGATATTTTCCTAATCCTTTTAAAATATTGACAGGCAGACAGCAACTATTTACTTCAATCACTACGTTTATCTCATCGCTTACATTTGTTTTCAGCCCTGTTGGTATGACTTCTCTTATGGGAGAAATCGTAGGATCACGAACAAAAGGAGCTTATAAGAAATCTACTACGAGCTTAGCAGTGATGAATGGTGTAACTGAGTCTACATATATCGCAGAAGTTATTATTCCTTTAATCGCTTTTGGTATTCCTTTGAGTCCTGTGGCTTTAGGTCCCGGTTCACCATTGTTTAATGCACCACCAGTTTTTTCTGTAGATCCTATTAATAACCTACATACCTATCTAACTTCATGGGAGTTTTTTCTGTATGGAGCTATCGGGCTTGTTGTAGCTGCCCTAATCGCCTACCCTTTCTCTATGAACTACGCAAGAAAAGCTTCTGTTTTAGTTATGAAGTTTATTAGTCAAGAAGCCATCGTAGCCATGTTCATCGGTCTTGCTTGCTTACTTGCCTTCCACGAAGCACAGCTTGCCGGGATTGTCCTAACGTTTACAGTGGCCGCTGTTGGAGGTCTTTTGAATCGTATTCTTGGAATCGGTGCAGGAGTTCAGTTTATGATTTTCTACGCTTCTACTTGGATTATGATGACATTATTCGGTATTTAATAGAATTTCCAGGAAATCATTTCAAGAGAATATTTCATGTATACTCAGTCATCGTTCTAGGCTGAGTATTTTTTTATTTAGAACGTTCCAATATATTACTAACATGTTTTTCCTATTTGTTTAAAACTTTGTATTCACTACTCTATAATCATATTTTCACAGCAAGATTCCCATTCCTCACTACTTCCCTCCTGTTTTTGTTTTAATCTTTCTAATTTTACAATATCTCATCAATTTACTAATTTTCTTTTGCTATAATCTATGAGCAACACAAAACAAATTTCGAGGAGTGAATTGGATGACCAAGAAAAGTATTTGGATTTATGCTTTCAGTAAAGTAGCACTATCTTTCTTGTTAGTATTATCCATGTTTGTACCTTTTATCATCGCACCAAAAGCGCAAGCTGCAGAACCAATTTCAGTTGGCGAAGCTATTGCAAATAATTCGGGAGTTGCAACTGTAAAAGGTTTCATAGTAGGAACTGCAAGCTCCGGTACCTCTTACGATCAAGAAGCACCTTTTTCAGTAGCTACAAATATAGGCCTTGCAGATTCTCCAAATGAGACGGATGCATCTAAAATTTTACCGGTTCAATTACCGACCGGTTCAGTACGCGCTGGTTTGAACTTAGTGGACAACCCCACTCTTTTCAAAGGTGAAGTAACCATCACTGGCTCACTTTCCGCTTATTTCAGCGTTCCAGGTTTAAGAAGTGCAAGTGCATTTACGATTATTTCCAATGGAGAAGAACCAACACCTCCTAATATAGAAGAGTTAGAAAATATTGCTGCGGCTCGTGCTATAACGGATGTAAATAAATTAGTGAAAGTACAAGGAACAGTAACAACAGGCACTGGTTTTTGGGGAGGAAAAGCTTTCTACATTCAAGATGAAACTGCGGGAATATACGTTTTTGCTACTTCAGCAGACGTAAATCCTGGTGACATGGTTGAACTAGAAGGAAAAGTAAGTCCCTACAGTGGAGAACTTCAAATCCAACCGACTAACATCACAAAAATCTCTACGGGTAATACATTGCCATCAGCCCAAGAAATTACACCCGTTGGAGTAAATGAAGAGACACAAGGTGAACGTATTCAATTGAACAATGTCACCATCTCTAATTTAGTAAAGACAAATGATTTCGGAACATTTGAATTCACTGCAACCCATGAAAATGGAGAGTCTGTCCTTATTCGTAATGATAACCGAAATGGATTAGACTACGATACATTCTTGAAGAAGTATAAAGAGGGAGATTTAATCCATCTCTCTGGTATTTCTTCCAAATTCAACACAATCTATCAAGTAAAAACTCTTGGTTTAGAAAGCTTTGACTTAGTAAACAAGCCCGCTGTTTATACAGACATAACTCCTGGAACAGTAACTGAAGGAACAGCGATTTCATTAGTTACACCAATTGAAGGTGCAACTATCTACTACACGATTGATGGAACTACACCTACTGAGGCAAGTAAAAAATATTCAACACCAATTGTGCTGACGACAAACACAACTATCAAAGCAATTGCGGTAAGCGACACTACTTCTGATGTCTTTACTTTCACATACAACGTATTGAAATCAAATGACCTTGCGATACGTGACATACAAGGAAAAGGTCATTTCTCCGATTACGAAGGTGCGACCGTACAAAATATCACAGGTGTCGTGACGTACTTGTATAACTCAGCAAACTTTGTCATTCAAGATATTAACCCGGATGAAGATAATACAACTTCAGAAGCAATCATTGTAAATAAAGCTTCCAACGGATTTAAAGTGGGTGATTTAGTAACAGTTGCAGGTACAGTGGAGGAATGGTATTACGAAGGCTATTCAGATATGAAGGCAAATGATTTACCAATCACAAGAATTCGCTCGACAACTGCTACAAAAACTGGAACTGCAACACTTCCTGCTCCTTTAGTAATCGGGGAGGACATTTTCCCACCAACTGAACTAATCGACAATGATAAATTAACCTCATTTGATCCGCAAGAAGATGGTATTGATTTCTGGGAATCTGTTGAATTAATGCGACTCGCTATTCCAAATGCAAAAGTAGTCGGGCCTCAACAATATGGAGAGGTTGTGGTAGTGGCAGGCAATTCTACCCATACAGAATTCAACGTGCTAGGTGGGATTAATATTTCACCAAATGACTACAATCCTGAAAGAATATTAGTAGATGTTGATAATGAAAACTATGATGCAAAATCTGGAGACTTTTATACAGGGGATATCGTTGGTGTAATGGGCTTTGGCTTCGGAAATTTCAAGCTTTGGACAGAACAAGCTTCCCTTCCACCAATTACTCGCATAGAGAAACCGGTTGTAATTACAGATATTAAACCTAGTAAGGATAAACTGACAGTAGCATCATACAATGTTGAAAACTTCTCAACAAATAAAGAAAATACACCAGATGAAAAAGTAGTAAGAATTGCGAAGTCATTTGTGGAGAATATGAAATCTCCAGATATTATTACATTAGTTGAAGTTCAAGATAATGACGGACCAACTGCTTCTGGAAACACGGATGCTTCGGCAAGTTATGAACGCCTGATTGCTGCAATTGTCTCAGCAGGCGGTCCTGTATACAAATGGACAGATATTGCCCCTGAATACGATCAAGATGGAGGACAACCAGGAGGAAATATTAGGGTTGGTTATCTGTATAATCCAGAACGCGTCACTTTGGTAGAAGGAACAAAAGGCAGCTCAACCGAGAAAGTAGCGTGGGATGCGCATGGCAACTTAACTTTAAATCCAGGCCGTATTCTTGACTTACCACAAGCTAACACGCGTAAACCTCTTGCTGCTCAATTTGACTTCCAAGGGGAAAAAGTCGTCGTTATAGGAGCACATTTGAATTCCAAAGGTGGAGATCAGCCTTTATTTGGGAAACATCAACCACCTTTCTTAGGTTCAGAAGCTGAACGAATTGAGTTAGCAACGATGATAAATAACTTCATCAAGGCTGGTCAAGTAAAAGATCCAGATTTAAAAGTAATCGTCGCTGGTGATATGAACGATTTCGAGTTCACTCCAACACTCGCAGCACTTAAAGGTGGAATATTAACTAATATGGTTGAAAAAGTACCTGTTAGTGAACGTTTTTCTTATTACTATCAAGGGAACAACCAAGTTTTAGATCATATTTTAGTGACGAATAACTTAGCAGATACAACGGCTGTAGATATGATTCATATTAACGCGAACTACATGGATATTCACGGACGTGCATCTGATCATGATCCAGTTTTAGTCCAAGTGGAATTTAAAGAACAAGAAACCTACACTCTAAAAGCCGATAAAACATCTATAGAATTAGAAGCTGGTCAAACGGAGCAAATTAAATTAACAGAAGTCACTACAAAACAAGACGGTACTACTACAACGAAAGACGTAACAACAGAAGCAACTTATAGTAGCTTTGATTCGAAAATCGTTTCTGTTGCAAAAGGTGTCATTATTGCAAAGTCAGATGGCAAAACAGCAATAACTGCAACATATGGCGATAATACAGTAACGATTAATGTCACTGTTCAGTCTGTCAAACCTGGAGAAGCAGTAATTACCGCAGATGAAATAGATACTTCTAAATCTATCATTACAGTTGATGGTTCTGTGCTGCATGACGCAGGAAATATATATATTCGTTTCACAAATACAGCAACCAAGAAAATCGACTTAGCTAACAAAGATGTTGAAATAAACCTTGTAACGGGCACATTCACTATCACTGCAAATAACTTCAATGTACTTTCTAAGAGTGGAGAATTTACACTTCACCTAAATTACCATGTGCCACCAGGTCTATTGAAGGAAAAGAATAAGGATAAAATAAAAGATAATCTGAAATTGAAAGACTTAGCTTTCTTAGATAGCAATCAAAAGCAAATAACTACAGGATTTAAAGATTATTTTATTATTATTACAGAAGGCAAGAAACCTACAGTGGAAGGTGCTTATTACGATGCTAAATCAAAGAAATGGAAATTCGAGAAAATGAGTAAATAACCAATTATACTTCGACTAAGGATACGCTTAGTCGAAGTATTTTATTTATTCTCACAAAAGGTTAAAGGAGTTTTGTTATACTAGTCAGTAGTAATTATCATTTTTTATTTGGGGGAATAGAAATGGAAGACAACAAAATTTCACTGATGGAATCTTATATGATTGAAACCTTGCGTAGTAATGGAATCTCTAATGATGAAGTTATTACACTTCTTGAGAAAAAAGATATTGGTAGTCTAGAGAATATAAATTCAACATTTAATTTCCACGAGCTTATCAAATTATACGAGTTAGATAAAGATATGTTTAAATCCGTACTTCTAGACGGATATACTGTAAAGTTCCTGACGATGAATGGGTTAAAAAATCTTTTACAAATGAAGTTCAATAAAATTGCCGAACAAGATTTTCAGGTCACTGATACAGGAATTCAGCATTTAGAAATTGAAACACTCAGTATTCCCGCCTTGAGACAACTTCTCTCCATTAATTGGATTATCAATGAACATGATGGAACAACAAATGACTCTTCTACTAAAATATTAGATATAGAAATTGCTTAAAAATCTGTATCTATCTAAAGAGATGCAGCTCATGCTTTCGTACATTTTATGTAAGGAAAGAAAAGATACGTTCTAGTTCATGGAGTAAGCTCTTGAAAATACCATATCGTTCGCTATTTCGTTCTTTAGTTGGTAAACACTAACTATTTCTTTACTCCACCTGAAACGAAAATCAGTAGTACTACTCCCCTAAAAGTAGCAATAACCCAGAGTTCATTGGACATTTTTATATTGTTTCTCTTAAAAAGGACGGAAGTGACAAACCACTTCCGTCCTTTTGTCCGCTTTAAGCGGATAGATCCACCTTTTCATTGCTTAATATCTGAATAACATAGTAACGAACTCATGTCCCCCACCGATTGTCCAAAATAAAATTAAATCTCCACGCTTTATCTTGCCAGTTTCGATACCCTCATGGAGGGCAATAAAAGGACTGCTTGTACCAGTATATCCATACCTGTCACCTATATAAATAATTTTTTCTTCCGGTATATCAAATTGTTCTTGGATTTTATCAATATTAACTTTCGCAAATTGAGATAAGCAGAATACGTCTATATCATCCATTTTAAGTTGATTTCTTTCTAAAATAGCTTCAAACATTTCATATGTATAAGGAAGTGCCATAGCTCCATCGAATGGAAGCCAAAGCATGAACTCTTCACTTTCACCAGCTTTATTCGTTTGAGATAATCCCTTTTGAGGATATAAAATATTATTCCGGTTACTTGAGTCTACTTCACACATTGCATCGATAAATCCAGTATCCTTCTCCGTCTTTTCTAAAATAATTGCAGAAGAAGCATCACCAAAATTGGCAAAAGTCATGGCATCTTTTGGATTAGCCACTAATGAAAGATAATCAGAGCCTACAACAAGTGCATTATTTACATGTGGATTGGACTTCATATATCGTGATGCCTGTTCTACCGCTATTGTCATACCAGCACAATTTGCATTCATGTCAAAAATAACTGTTCCTTTTCTTGCTTGAATGGCATTGTGAATGAACATAGCGTTAGTAGGGACGGTCACTTCAGGTATTTGAGTAGAGAAAACAATCATATCTATATCCTTACCTTCTAATCCTGCCTTTTTTAACACCCTATTTGTAGCTTCAATCGCCATAGTAATCGTATTTTCTTCCGAATTATCAATGACATAACGCTTTTTTCTGCCCATAATATTCAAGAAATTTGTAATATCTTTTCCTTGTTCTTCAAAGTGTTCAAAATACACATCATTGTTTATTTGTTTTTTTGCATGGTAAACATCCACTGCTTTAATTCTAATGTTAGTCATAATTGTAATAAACCTCTCAATAAAATTTTAAATGACAAATAAAAAAGGTAGGACCCTGTAATAGCTCCATACCTTTTTGTGAAGATCAATACTTTTGATTTACCTCAAAATTAGTTAGTCCTACGTTGTTAGCCAAGCGTTTTAATTGCATAGAGATTAGGGCACTTTTCTTAATACCTACTTCTACTTTCTTAAAACCAGAGGACTTGTAAAGTGTTAAACACTGTTCAAGATCGGGTATCATTTCTTTAGTTACTACATCTAAATCTCTGCAATCGAATTCTAAAATAAATTCGCTAGCATTAATAGAAGATAATTTTTGCTGATAATCATTGATAAACTGTTGAGCCTTCTCAGGAGTAAAAGTTCCACTCACCGTCATATCAACTGTTTTATTTACAGTATTTACATTCATCGTGTACATGCCTTCAGCCATAATTTTAAAAACACTTCCTTATTAATATCTAAATATAGAGTTTCGCCATTAATTCAAAAACCAAATTCTTCTTTAAAATATTTTTGTCTTCAATAGACATAGATGACGAAAAACTTCCCTTTATAATTATCGTCATATAACAACCTTTGTTTATATCTGTTCATGTTTTTTATGTATTTAAAGTACTTTTTCAGTACAAGAAAGTATTTTTATTCGTTATTTAAGATAACTTTTCATTCAAAAGATCCAATCAAGAATGCTGATTGGATCTTTTAAAATGTTTATTTTATTCGCATATAATCCAGAACCTTTTGATCAATATATCCTCTTTCTTGCACTCGCTCATCAAAATTCTCAATCAGATGATAAGACTGAACTGCGTCTAGTAAATCATCCCGCTCCGTAAGTCCTCTATCCAAAAAGCCATTTTCGTACAATAGGTTTTGTATCTCGGTCTCCAGCTCCCCCTTAATCTCAATTATATCTTCTGCCAACGTCGCCTCAAAATAAAGCTGATGCAATTTCAACAATCGAGCTAATTCATAAACTGGTTCTTTATGATCATCCACACGAAGATCAATATATCGATCATTAAAACCACCATAGCTACCGTTTTCTTTTACGACTAGTAGAGCTGCTGATTGCTTCCCTCTGCTATCTCCCCCTGCACTTTCTCCAGCCTGTAGAGCAGCTAAAAGTCTTTCAGCTAAAGATCCTTCACTTTGCATAAATGATGTTTTCATTACTTCTACTGTGCGATGATCTACTAATATATTTCCTTGTACCGCAAAGTTTTCTTCCGCATAGCCACCCGCCCAATCATAACAACTTGCTCCTGTAAAGGTCTTGCTCTGTCCTTTTCCATCTACTATCCCAACTTGTCTATAAGCCGCACGCTCATCATTTTGCGTAAGTTCTGTTATTACCTGCTCTGGTGTATATCCTTTTTCCAACATATCCAAGCCAAGACTGCCATAATCTAAATTCGCCCATGACTGCGTTGCTATTGCCCCGACACCTGCTTTTGCAAAAGGAACAACTGCACCTACACTTAAAAACTTAGATGCTACTGCCACCCCTAACTCATTTGTTTTCGGATCAAACCCAACGATAGAAAATGTCATCATTTTACCCCTCTCTTTAAATAAGGAAAAAGGAAAAGCTAATAATACGCTCAATGTCCTCCTCATCCCCATGACTATTTGTATAAACATAGTTTAATTATTTAAAAGAGTCAATTATTTTATCGTAAATCGAAATACTAACAAACCCGATTCTCCATCCTAGAGAATCGGGTTTTGAGCAAAAATTTAGTTTAAAATAGTTAATCTACATATTTTCCGAAATCTGGCTTTGCTATCTCATCAAAATCTTTTAAGAGAAGATGCAGACTACTCGTTAATAGGTCTCCGGTCATTGGCAAACCATGACCAGTAACTGCAACTTTCGGTTTTAAATCCGCTAGTCTTTTCACCGATTCTCTAGCTGCTACCCAGTCTGTAGTAAGATACCTTGGCGGACCGCTTATTTCCTGCTCCTGTGTCAATACTTTATATAAATACTCTTGTTTGACTGTCACAAATGCATCACCAGCTATTAGAGCTTTATCTTCTTCTCTGAAAAAAGAGACATGTCCGGGTGAATGACCAGGCGTATGTATCCATTTAAAATCTGGCATATGAGGTATTGTTCCATCAGAAGGTAACTCTTTTACGTGATTTGCTAAGTTTATCGGATCAGTTGGAAATATAGAAGACATTTTAGCAACCATGCCACCTTCTACTGTTGTATCGGGATCTGGATAACTTTTCTTCCCCGTTAAAAATGGTAACTCCAAAGGATGTGCATAGACAGGAACTTTCCACTTATTCACTAACTCTATAATTCCTCCTACGTGATCAAAATGACCATGTGTTAAAATAATCGCGCTTGGTCTGCTATCTGCTCCAAAACGTTCCTCAATAACAGATATAATCTCGTCAGCCGAATGTGGCATGCCTGCGTCAATCAATACAAACTCATTTGATCCTGGCCTTCCAACTAAACATATATTAACGATTTGTATTGTATAGCAATATATATCCGGCAGAACCTCTATTCCGATTCCACTGCCAATGGAAGTTGCTGGTATAAATTTATAATCATCACCGTATGAAATACTAGAATCCATAGTTGCCCTCTTTTCATATATAATCACTAATAGCTTTCCAACGTTAAAAGTATTTATACCCAGAGGATGACTTTTCAAAACAATTTGACATTTCCTTTCCGATTTGGTACATTCGAATACAATATCTAAGAAAAAGAAAAGTAACAATTTGGGATTATGTAGCGAGCTAGGGAAGGTGGAAGCCTAGTTATGAAAAATTGTGAAACGCACTTTGGAGATGCTTAATAGAAAAGCCGGAGACTCACCGTTATAGAGAAAGTGGCCGACATAGGCAATCTGAGTGGTACCGCGGAAGTTATAGCTTTCGTCTCATTTTTATAATGAGACGAGGGCTTTTTTATTTTAGGGGGGGGTTTATATGAAGAAAAAAATAGTAGATATTCTACAAAGCTTCGTGGCTGAGCCAATTGAAGAAAAAATGGTTGAAATACCTGCATATGCTCATTTAGGGGACTATGCTTTGCCTTGCTTTCCATTCGCTAAAAAACTACGAAAATCACCAATTTTAATAGCTGAAGAATTTGCTAAAAAGATTAAAGATGAGGATATTGAAAAAATAGAGGCGATGAATGGATATGTAAATATTTTCATGAAACGAACGAAGTATACGTATTCCGTTTTAACAACTATATGCAAAGAAGTAAAACAATACGGAACATTTCCCTCAAGAGATAAAGGGATAGTAACGATTGATATGTCCTCTCCTAATATCGCAAAACCGTTTTCTATGGGGCATTTAAGATCCACCGTTATCGGAAACTCTATTGCCTTCATACTTGAAAAAGATGGATATCAGCCTGTTAAAATCAATCACCTTGGAGACTGGGGAACACAATTCGGCAAGCTACTAGTCGCTTATCAATTATGGGGAGATGAAAAGAAAGTTCAAGAAGCACCCATTCAAACGCTACTTGCTCTCTATATACGTTTTCATGATGAAGCGGATAAAGATGACGCTTTAAACGAACAGGCAAGAGCCGCTTTCAAATCTTTAGAAGACGGTGATCCAGAGGCTCTGACACTATGGGAATGGTTTCGAAGAGAATCATTAAAAGAGTTTCAAAAGATATACGATTTGTTAAGAGTATCTTTTGATTCGTTTCAAGGTGAAGCCTATTATAACGAAAAAATGGAACCGATTGTGGAAGAACTACAACAAAAGAAACTGCTAATTGAATCGGAAGGTGCACTTGTTGTAGACGTTGGTGAAGACTTGCCACCTTGCTTGATCAAAAAGTCCGATGGTGCAACTTTGTATGCCACTAGAGATATTACCGCTGCCATTCATCGACATCAAACATATAATTTTGTGAAATCATTATATGTAGTAGGAAATGAACAAAGCTTACATTTTGCGCAGTTTAAAAAAGTATTGAACAAAATGGGTTATGAGTGGGCTGACACACTTCACCACATTCCTTTTGGGTTAATACTCAAAAATGGTAAAAAGTTATCGACTCGTAAAGGGAAGATTATTTTATTGGAGGAAGTGTTACATGAAGCTATTCAATTAGCATTAAAGACGATTGAAGAAAAAAATCCTCTTCTAACCAATAAAAAAGAAGTAGCGGAAATAGTAGGTGTCGGAGCTGTCATTTTCAGCGATTTAAAGCAGCACCGCAAGCATGACATCGAGTTTGATTTAAATAAAATGCTACAAACAGAAGGAGAAACTGGTCCTTATGTTCAATATACTATCGCAAGAGCATGTTCCATCCTAAGAAAAATTCCCTTTCAAGATGCTTTTCATGTAACCGAGGTAAATGATTACGAATGGGAAATTGTAAAAACTCTTCAACAGTTCCTGTCGATTATTCAACGAGCAGCATCTGAATATGATCCTTCCCTTGTAGTAAAATATGCAGTGAACTTGGCACAAACTTTCAACTCGTTTTATGGGAACATACACATCTTGAAGGATTCCACCAAGTTACCGTATCGCATTGCTCTAGTACAATCTGTTGTCATTGTATTAGAAGAAGCATTAAGACTTCTCGGAATTCAAGCCCCTTCTGAAATGTGATTACAGGTAAAATAACCTATGCCACTAGCGAAAGTCCAACTCTTCTTCTCTTTTGTGAATATTTTAATGAATAGGGGAGGTGAAATTAATTGGATAATAAAAAGCCATGCAGTAAGTGTGGTAAGGTTCATAGCTGTAGAGGCAAAAGAGGTCCACGAGGTTATGCCGGTCCTCCCGGAGAGCAAGGTTTACCTGGGGAACAAGGCCCTCCGGGAGAACGGGGACCTAGGGGACCTCGTGGATTTATGGGATTGGAAGGGCTTAAAGGGGAGCCGGGTCCTAAAGGAGATCCGGGTCCTCCTGGTGTTCCCGGAATCAGAGGAGAACGAGGGCCACAGGGTGAAACTGGTGCCACAGGACCTCCTGGACCAACTAGTGGAATTGTTGAGTATGCCTATATATATAATATGGGGGAACAGCGTATCCACCAAGAAGAGGACATTTCTTTTGATTCGAATGGTATATTAACCTCAGGAATTTCACATACAGCTGGAGATGCTCATATTATAATTGAACATGGTGGAGTATACGAAATCATTTATCACGTTTCAGGTAAACAGCCGAATCAGTTAACGTTATTTGTCAATGGGATAGAGGCAACAAATACCACTTATGGGGTAGAAGATGGTAACTCTCAGAATATTGGAATCCAGATTCTCGAATTGAAGGCAAATACTGATTTAACGCTTAGAAATCATACATCCATACCAAGCCATATTGATTTGTTATTACATGGTGGGGGAACACAAGCGGGTGTAAATGCAACGATTACCATAAAAAAAATTGCTTAAAAATTTAGAGAAGCAGAAAGTGTGTACTTCACTTTTCGCTTCTCTATTCTGTAAGAAGAGTCTACTAGTTATTCGTTGATTGTCTTACTAACTTTAAAAAGTCTTGCTCTCCCACAATTTCAATCGGGTATCCTTGCTCAATCATGTCTTCCACTTTCTTCATTTTAGTACTTTTAATCCCCTGAACATACTTATGCAAATCATTATCACCAACTACTAAAAAGTTCGTCGTAATATCCACATTTCCTTTACAAAACGCTCCGCAATTCACCGCATACTGTGCAGCAATCGGTCTTGTCATTGATACCATCTTGCCTGTGAACACAATATTTGCTCCATAAAAAGGATGTTTTCTATTTGTTATAGCACTATCAGACACAATGTTTAGCAAAGAAGCATCTCCAGAACTTTTTCTTGACCGAGACGCTTGTTTAGTTCCAGGACTACTTAATTTAAGTTTGTTCAGTATGAATAGCTCTTGAAGGGAATTTGCTTTTGTTTTTTTCATCGCTTCTAGAGTAATTAATGCAGAAGCCCGAGCATCTTCAAGCGCATCGTGATGCCTTAGACTGATACTTAAATAATTTGAGACAGTAGAGAGTTTATGATTATATAAATTTGGCCAAACCTTTTTCGCAATTCGATAAGAGCACCCATATTGAAAATTCGGCTCTTCTTCATGAATCCTACTTAAAGAATCCCGAAGAACACCAATATCGAAGCTCGCATTGTGCGCAATAATCGTTTGATTTTCCAGAAAACCCTTGAAGCTTGGCCAAAATTCTTCGAACGTCGGAGCATCTTGTACCATATATTCAGTAATTCCATGAATTTTCGTATTGTAATAATGGAACTCACTTAATGGATTGATCAATGTATGTAGTTCTTCTTGAATTTTACCATTTTTAACTTTTACGATGCCGATCGAACAAACACTGGATCGTACATTATTCGCTGTTTCAAAATCTATTGCAACAAAGTCCATCCTTCACCCCACCTAGTCCAATTGAATATATTCATTATCTCATAGTTAACCACTCATACAAAGCCCCTCGCATTATGACGAGGGGCAATATTACTACACTATTAATATATTCTATTTATGGGTGGTGGGATACTATCCACCTTATTTTTTAGCTCTCTTCTCTCCTCATATTGCTCAGGTGTAATAAATTCTTCCTCATCTACTAGACCATCTCCCATCGTTGTAGGACGCTGTTGACGAACCATCTTATCCTCCTGCATAGAGTGACCAATATGATTCTCTTCTCTAGCTAAATATGGATCAGTTGCAAATGTCTCTCCCCGTACAAAACGATCTTCTGGTTCGTCAAAACGTCCATCCGTTTCATTCACAAATTCATTCGTAGAAGGAGTAAATCCTTGTTTTTTGGAATAATCACTAATCGGTTCCTCTACTTCCATAAAGCGATTTTGAACTATATCTGTACCAACTGTGTCTGTATATTCTTGATTGAACTCATTTTCATGGCTTCCATATAACGGGTCATCATTAAATGTTAAAACGTCTGTGTAAAGAACAATACCTCCTCCGGCTACTTCTTGAGCATATCGTTCTGTTTCCTCTTCGCTTAAATCTAGCTTTCTCAATCCTTCGGTTATTGCATCCTCACCTGTAAACCAGGATTTAAATTTATCCATAAATGTTCCAGCTTCATGTGTTGATACCTCGGAATGGCGATTCAATGTATATAAATGTGCATTTTCTTTCGATATTACATGGATATCGTTTTCCGCGTACCCTTGTTCCTGCAGGAGTTCCAACTTTTCATACATCTCTTCTTCTGAACGAGCTATTTCAATTCGTCGATTTGATTCAATGTTCATCGTATTTCCTCCTCGTTTAACGTCATGTATATGATATACCCAGCAGTTCATTCAAAAAAACCTTTACAATCTTATTTTAATAACTTTGTAATAATTGAAAAAGAAGAGTTGCTGAAGCTTCTCTTCTTCTCTTCTTATCCACGAATATTCGATTTTCGAAATCCTTGCACCACATCTAATACAGCAAAAACTGTCCACAATATAATAATTCCCCATTTGACAGGGCTTTGAAGCTCAAAAGAAAAATGAAACAAGTCCTCTAAATACTGATAGAACTCTATGTTAATCAAATTATCACTATTTAATATCGTGATAAAAACGAGTGTTGAAACGATTGTTCGTACAGTATTCATAATAGACAACTTTGTAGTCCATTGTGATGTGATAAATTTATAAAAAACAAAAGCAACTTCTAATATTAGTGCGACTGTAACACTAAACCAATAGGAATGTAATACTTCTTGATTGAAGGTTGGTATGATTAACTGGAGTTTCCCTTGTACCTTTTCATATACACCTATTAAATGAACTGCATTGAAATAGACGGCAACAAAAATTGCAATCCATAGCAGGCTACCAAATACATCGGCTCTGGAAATTTTCTTTTCTTTCATAATGTGCGGTATACTTTTCAAATCATCTGGTGTCCATTCTTTCCAATTGGCAGTGAGTGGCGATTTATCTTTTGAATTATCCGTCCGGTCCAAAATAGCAAAGACGAGTGTAATCCAAAAAAATGTCTGAATCGATGAACTAATTACTCCCCAAATCCCATGTCCCACAATAGTTAGAATAATAACCAGTATTGCCTCATCCCCATTATAAGTAAAAATTTTTTCCGAAATGACGATCAGTAAGGCGATTATTGCGACTATCGGTATGATCATCTTCAATAAAGTTACGTACATATCAAAGTATCTTGGTCCTATTAAATGCATCGGGCGATCTGCATATCCACTTGCAAGCATTGCCGGGTTGCCTAAACTTACAAGTGCTTCCTTCGCTTCTTTCTCTGAATAATTCTCCGGGAGCATATCCTCAATAGTTGACCTTAACTCTAGCGCAATGTCCTCTCGGTTCTTTACAGGAAGTCTGCATGTTACTTCCTGTATATAAATATCAATCAGGTGCATTCTCCTCATCCCCTTTCAATAATATTTGTAGTTCTCTTGTTGTTTTTTCCCATTCTTCCTTCAACTGTTCTAAAACTGCTATTCCATATTCGCTTAGTACATAGTATTTTCTTGGCCTGCTTTCCGTTGTGTCCCAACTGCTTTCTACTAGTTCTTGCTTTTCTAAGCGACGGAGCAAAGGATATAAGGTACTTTGATCAATCGAGACACCTGACTCTTCCAGTAGTTGAACTAAAGAATACCCATAACGTGGAGTTCTAAGCTGACTCAATACAGCAAGCGTTAATGTTCCTCTCCGTAATTCTGTTATCATTGAACTTATTAATTTACTCATGCTCCACCTCTCTTACTTATACTATACGTCGTACACTATTATTATACCGAGTATAATACACTTTTTATTACCGGACAATTTTTTATACACAAAAAAAGCCATGAAATTAATCATGACTTAAAAAAAGATTTTTACTTTTCATCTTTATATTCTTTTTCGTCTCCATCCGGAAATTCGACTTCTAGATTAAACTTTGTATAATCTTCCACTTCAAATGCTTGGGAAACCTTTTCAATCACTTCATCTTTTTTCATGTCCTTCGTTAAACCCAACTCTTTAAAAATGGGTTCCAGCTCTTTATATGCTTTGTCACCCTTTAAATCCTTTGGTTCAATACGATTTACATATTCCGCTTCTGTTTCTGATATATCGATATCAAAAGAAGCTTCAATTGCTTCTTTATGATCCGGGGTATCTACCTCTAAGTCAAAAGAACGAAATCCAAATTCACTTACTATTTTATCTTCAGTCGGCGCATTCTTCACTTCCTCTTTATCTCCACAAGCGCCTAATAATAATACGGTCGATAAAAAGATGCTGCCGAATATTGAATACTTTTTCATTAGTAATATAGCCTCCCTTTTCCATTGGATACGACTCCTAAACTAGCTATATCCATAAAAGAAGAATCTCATACGGCATTAATCGGGATAGCGTTCCTCACTTGCAGAAGTAGATTTAGTATGGTGTTTATTTTTTTCATCCTTCACTTTTTCATTTAGTTCCTCTACGGGTATAGGATCTACGGTTTTCATCTCTTCATCTCTATCAAAAATACTTTCCTTCTCCGTTTTTACCAAATCAGGGTTATCCAGAATTCTGCCTGGAATGTCTTGACGTTCGCGATCTTCCGATGATTTGTTTGTCATAGTTATCGCTCCTTTTTCATTTTATTAATTTCTGTTTAACCTGTTTTCATCTTACTAAACCTTTTCAGGCATAATCAGAAAAACTTAGAAAAAATTGTCCCGGGTTTATTTTTAATGATTGGTCCGGAACGAGCTATGAGCAAGGAAACTTGAGCCATTGTAATCGGCAAGGAAGCTTTTTTACGTATCGCCAAGTATTTTGGCTCCCATTGATCCGCGTACTTTTCTTTAAATTTTTTCAATCCTTTAAAATGATAAAATGCGTGACCATACCGGAAAATTTGATACCCTATCTTTTCTGTTAAAAATGAATACTTGGAAATTCCTACGTTCGCCAAAGGTGCCATCCCTAGGTTAAATCTCTCGTAATTCTGTTGCTTATACCACTCAAACAGTTTAATAAACATATAATCCATTGTGGCATTCGCAGCATTTGCTTTATAACGCATCAAATCTATAGACACCGTTTTTTCTCTATCATAAGCAGGCATTACATTGCTAAATGCAGTAATTTCACCATCTTTATTCATTACTAAAGCAATTGGTCCTTCGTTCAAATAAGCAGGATTAAACCATCCTAAAGAGTACCCTTTTTCTTTCCGTCCATCCAACCATTCATCTGAAATATTTTTTAAGTTAGCAAACAACTCATTCGAATAAGGCGGCTGAACTACTTGAAAATGATATCCTTCTCTTTCTAACTTGTTTTTATTTGCACGTAAGTTTTTCATTTTCTTACCAGCTAATTCGAAAGTAGGAAGGTTCACAACTCCCTCTTCTCCCAATTTAAAAAAGTCGTAACCATTCTCATGAAGATATGGGAGCATTTTAGATGTAACTTGATAATAGACCGGTGTATAACCATAAATATTTGCACGATCATGAAACTCTTCCATTGCTTGCAGAATATCATTTTTCTCCCCTACTAAGTCGCTTAATACGATCAATTTATCCGAGTACTTTTGAAAAGTAAGCATTACAGTATGAGAATGATTCCAAAAGATATATTTGTCGTGTAAAAAGATTAAATGTGATACAACAGTACCTTCATATTTTTCAAGATGCTCTTTAATTTCATCCTCATATTCGATAGACTTTTTAAAAGGAAAGTTTCTTGGTCTTGTAAGTAAATACCCGAGAGTCATGTACAGTATAGCGAGTAATACGCCTATTAACGCACTTGAAAATAGATCTACCGAATCTGTAATGACATATGGTTGAAGTCTCCAAGGAACACTAATACGGGAGGACGGTAGATTCACGGTCCCAATAAATATAAAAACACCAATAATAACCGTTATTCCCGTGATATCTATCAATGATTTCCCCCACGTAGGAACAATATTTTCTCGATAAAATTGCTTTTTAGAAAACAAAAGAATAATAAATACAATAGAGATAAAAATTGCAGCTTCATAATCAAACCATTTGAATAACGATATGACTGCCGCAAACAATAATGTTACCAGTGTCAAAACATACACCCATTTCACACGATACTGTATCCCTCTCGTCAACATTAAAAGAGAAATCCCTAGACCAACCGTAAACTTGTGCGACATATTCATCACTGGTAAAGCTAAGATTTCATTTGCCATTTTTATACGCTCTAGAGCAGCTGGGATAGCTGCGGATATTAACAAAATAATTCCCGCCATTAGTACAAAAACGGTGACAATCCAATGGCTAATACTTTGTAAAATAGTAGAAGGTATTTTATTTAGCTTTTGGTTCATTTCTCTCCAAAAATAAAACAACAAAGCGACGACACCCATTAAAGCGGGTATGATAAAATAGCTGATACGATAAAGCAGTAAGATTAATAAAGTGGTTTCAGTAGGAACACCGACACCTTCCATTCCAAGTAAATACATCAAATCAAAAGAACCAATTCCGCCAGGCAGCATACTTATAATTCCTGCGAAAGAAGCAACGATAAATGTAGCAAACATAATAGAAAGTGGCACGGAAATTCCTAAGAGCGTTGTTATTATATAGATTAATATAAAGGCAAAGCTCCACTCCAAAAGAGAAATTACAGCTAAAGACCAGACCTCTTTACTATCAATGATCTCTTGCCTGAATGCGCCTCTCTTTCGTTTTACAATAAAAATTAAGATGGGAAAGTATAAGGCAAGACCAAGTATGGCTATATGGATCCATTTTACTTCCTCAAAGATAGGCGTATCAATAATTCCAATTAATGGAAACCAACTTATCAATGACATTCCAGACAAGTAAAATAAAGTGATTAGGCCGATTCCTTTCACGAGTTTCTTTTTCTCATAGCCATGCTTGCTATAAAAAAAAGTCCGAATCATCATTCCAGCTATTCCACCAAACCCAATAAAGTTTGATAAAGTGTTTGCAGTCCATGAATAAACGATTGTCTCTCTAACTCGAACCTTCAATTGCAAATGACGCAACAAAACAAAATCATATAAAACCATTGGGAACACAGCGCAAATTCCGGCGAGGATTATGATAATAATTTGTTTCATTGCCAAGTCATTAATATTATTCTTTAAAAGGGTAAAATCTAGATTTTTTAGTGCCTGATTAGATTCAAAATAAAACACGAGTAATATTAAAATTGGAACAAATATTTTAAGCATTCGTGAAAATAATGGAGTTTTCCAAAATTCCCTCAACGCTTTCCACCCCATTTCTTATTTCCATACAGTTTAAACTTATCTTGTTATTTAATCTATTTTAATCCCTTCTATATAAGAAGTTATAAATTCTAAATAGTTTATTTCAATGCAATTGGGGAATTATATATAATGAAATCCAAAACGAAAGGAGATGTTTTCCATGAGCAAAAACAAAATGGCATTAGCTGCCCTTGGATTGGGAGCTGCATATTTATTAAGAAATAAAAACTCACGTGACAAAATAGCAAAGCAGGTTGAAAACTTTACCAATACTCCTATACGAGGGATGAAACAAAGAAACACATCGGGACATACCACATCATAATTCGAAAAAAAATTAAAAGTTAGATGTGTACATTAATTTTTTCAGAAAGAACGCCAAGCAAAGTCTATTTTTGCTTGGCGTTTGGTAATTTAATTTGCATTAGTTAACTGTTCATAATATGCATTCAAATCGTTATAGTATTTATTTAAGGACGAAGTGGATACATTAAACCATTCCGCTATTTCTTTTATAGTCATTTCTAGCGGCTCATATAATCCTCTTTCTTGTCCGAACCTAATGGCACCTGCGGCAATTGCAACTTCTTTCCGCGCTTTTGGCTGCTGCTCCACTAAATAGTCTTCTACAATTTCTAATAGCTTATGATAATCACGATTATTTTCCTCTAAGAACTTTATCGCGACTTGTAAAACACCTGCTTCGAACTGGGTATATTCCCCACCTTCATAGCCATTTTCACCAAGTAAACTCCACAACATTGTACCATTTTCTTTTAGAAATTCTTCCGCAGATAATACATTTTGCGTTTCATATCGGCTTATTAAAACTTCAAAAACATTATTATAATCTATCGGGAAGAAAATCAGACTAGATATTGCTAAAAAGTGATTCTCTTTCGTAGTTCCATCTGGCAAGATGAAACAATACATATGTACACCAACAGGAACTGGTTTTTCACTTTCTCGTCTAAGCTGAATGGTTTCCTTAGTTAAAATATGCGTAACGGTCATATAATCGTCAGCAACATCTACCACTTCTCCTACAAATACACGCGGTTCATTCCAACGACGGATAGCATGTAAAGTAGAAGGCCGCACTATTTTCTTCTGTTGTTTTTCTAAGTAATTATTCCAAATCTCTGGCTTATGATGAAAGAAAAATTCATCAAGCACAATCGCTTCAATCATTTCTTCATCAAGATATTGTTTTAACGGCACAGTCCAAGTTTTCACAAGATCCGCAAACGCCGGTATATCTTTTCTTTCTGGATATTCATCATAAAACGTTTGTAAAATTCGTTCTAACTCTTCTGTTTGCACTTCTTCTATTGTAATAGTCTCTTTAGACTCACAACACTTTTTATATTTCTTTCCGCTGCCACATGGGCATGGATCGTTACGACCTATCATTAAAACACGTCCTTCAATAAGTTAAAAATTTGCTGAAGTCTTAGTTTATCACGTTTTACTTGAAATATTAAGGTGCGAACGGCTTGGGGTATATTTTCTTATAAAAATAACTACGGAGATGCTACTCGCTCGCACTTAAGAAAAGCACAAGCACCCTTTAAGATCAAAACCTGTATCTAGCGTTTTCGAAAAGACTTATGCTTTATAATAACCGATTATTTTAAGAGATGATGAATATTACTGACCTATTTTTCAACATCTCTTTTCTTGGTAATCTTATGGCCGTAATCTAGGAACATTTATAGGAATTACAACTAAACTTATAGTTTTTACAACTAAAAGCTCCAAAATTACAACTAGGAGCTACATTTTTCTAACTAACACAAAAATACCCTTGAAGTTATTAACTTCAAGGGTATTTTCCAAGGTTTATTGTGCAGTGTAGCCACCGTCTAAAATAATTGCTTGTCCAGTTAATCCCTTTGCTGACTCGCTTGCAATATATAATGCTAAATCTGTAATTTCTCGAATATCAAGCAATCTTTTTTGCGGGACCAGTGGATAGAGTACTTCTTCTAGCACCTGTTCCACTTGAATATTACGAGTTTTTGCTAAATCTTCAAATTGGTTTCGAACAAGAGCCGTATCTACATAACCTGGGCAAATAGAATTTACCGTGATACCATCAGCCGCACACTCTAATGCTGCAACTTTGGTTAATCCGATTACCCCATGTTTCGCCGAGTTATACGCAGCTTTTCCTGCAAAACCTATGACCCCATTGATGGATGCCATATTGATAATACGACCGAAGCCTTGTGCCTTCATATGAGGCAATGCATGTTTGATAGCGATAAAAGGAGCTGTCAGCATAATTTTCACAAGTAATTCGAACTTTTCAGTAGGGAATTCCTCAATCATCGATACATGTTGCATTCCTGCGTTATTTACTAAAATATCAATTTTGCCATAAGTTTCTACCGTAAATTGAATTGCCTGCTGGATGTCTTCTTCTTTTGTTACGTCACATACAATTCCTTTTGCATTCCCATTAAGTTTTGCAACAGCTTCGTCTATTGCTTCTTGGGATAAGTCGGAAATTACTACGCTCGCTCCCGCATCAGAAAATGCCTTCGCAATATCAAAGCCAATCCCACGTGCTGCTCCAGTTATAAATAAAACATTTCCTTCCATTACATATCCTCCTTAAATAGCAGTCCAGCCGCCATCCACTTTAATCGTTTCCCCAGTCACAAAATTAGCTAGGTCGGATGCTAAATATAATACCGCTCCAGAAATATCTTCGGCTTTTGAAAGTCCCTCTAATAGAATACGATTTTCCACATCTTGTTTAAAATCTATATCCTCAAACATTTTTGCAGTTAACTCTGTTTCTATAAAAGTTGGTGCTACTGCATTCACTTTTATCCCATGCTTTGCCCATTCAACAGCTAAAGCTTTCGTCATCTGTACAAGCCCACCTTTGCTAGAGCAATATGCAGCTCGCTTATAATAACCGACAAAAGCCATTTGGGAAGCTATATTTATAATTTTACCACTTTTTTGGGCTAGCATATATTTTGCCGCTGCCTGGCTAGCAAAAAAAGCAGACTTCAAATTCAAGTCAAGTACAGTATCCCAGTCTTGTTCCGTTACTTCCAAAGCAGGTTTAGCAATATTAACTCCTGCATTGTTCACAAGTACGTCTACTGCACCAAATTTGGTTGCGGCAGTTTCTATTAAGTCTTTTACAGCTTTAATGTCACTCAGATCGCCTTGTACAGCGATACATTGGTCATTAAATACATGCAGTTCACCTAATGTTTCATCCAAGGCTACTTTGTCGCGACCAGAAATTACTACATTTGCATTCAACTTGGCGAATGTTATGGCTATGTCTTTTCCAATCCCTTTGCTACCCCCTGTGACAATTACCGTCTTGTGTGCAAGTTCAGAGAAAAATGGTTCCATTACTTTTTCCCCTCATTTCTTGTTAAATCATTTTTTAAAAAATGAATAAGTGTTTGCTCCCGCTCTGCATTTTTTTGCTCCGAAAAATCAGTGTCCCATGTATAAAAGCCTTCTCCACTTTTATCTCCAAACTTATTTTCTTCTACTAGCTTCGTAAGTTCCTTACCCGACTTCAGATCAGTACTCAAATCCTCGAATAAATAATTGGAAATTGCCGAAAATACATCGAGTCCACCCATATCTGCCGTCATTAATGGTCCAGTTACCGGTAAACGACGTCCAATACTGTACGTAACTGCTGCATCAATGTCCTCTTTTGTAGCCACACCCGCATCTAGTAAAGATTGTGCTTCACGGAATAATGCATATTGCAAGCGATTACCTATGAAACCCGGTATTTCTTTATTCAATAAAATCGGTTGCTTGTTCATATCTCTCATCACTTGCATTGCTCGCTCTATTGTTTGTTCATCTGTATGCTCGCCTTTTACTACTTCCACTAAAGGAATAAGATGTCCAGGATTCCAAAAATGAGTTACGATAAAACGATTCGGATACTGCATCTCTTCTGCTAATAGACTTGGTTTAAAACCAGATGTATTACTTGCTATCACTACTTCTTTAGAGACAATACTTTCAATTTTTTTGTACATTTCTTTTTTCAAATCTAACACTTCTGGAATAACTTCTATTATAAATGTAGACTGTTCAATTGTTTCTTCTAAGGAAGTGGATAACTTGATACTTCCTTTAATTTGTTCCGCAGTAGATTCAGTAAAAACCTCATTGTCTATCATTACCTTTAGTTTACTACGCAAACCTTTATCCGCATTTTCTAAATCCTTTTCATTTACCCCATACACATTGACAGTCAGTCCTGCCCAAGCGGCTGATAGGGCAATCGAATGCCCCATTGTTCCACAACCGATAATTGATACGTTTTCCATATAATCCACATCCCTTTTTTATTTTTATGTACAACGAAACATACCCAACAAACTAATGAAGAAAAAGTTTGCTGGGTATGACTTTTAAAGTCCTAAACCAAATGAGAACAAAATAACAGCTAAAATAACACCTAAAATAGGAACTACTACCGTCAATGCTCCAAATGCAGGATATGCATCTTTATGTGTCTCACCAGCGATGGAGCGAATTGTTGTTACAACATACCCACCCTGCGGTAGTGAATCCAGTGACCCGGAAGAAATCGCAACAGAACGGTGCAATGCTTCTGGATTGACCCCTAGGTCTAAATAATGTGGTGCTAGAAGTGGTAAGGCAATTGCTTGTCCACCAGAAGACGATCCAGTAAGACCAGCAATAACCGCTACCGCAAGTGCCCCACCAATTAGTGGGCTTCCTGGTATATCTGTCATAAAGTTAACAGCTGCTTCAAAGGAAGGAGTTGCTTTTACTACTCCACCAAACCCAACTACTGCCGCAGTATTGGCAATAGCAATAATCGCTCCCATTGCTCCGTCTCCAAGTGCTTTTCCAAAGTTTTGGAAGTACTTTCTGTTGATTAAATAAGTCGATAGAATACCACCAGTTAAAGCTATGATTAAAGCAGAAGTTCCAAGTGATTTATGGAAAAAGAATGAAATTAATAAAACTACTAATAATGGAATCATGCTTAATAAAGGATTTGGCAATTCCTTGCGAGCTTCCATAGTAGGATCCGTCTCTCTACTAACAAAACGCTCACCTTTAGATACTGCTTTGGAAATCATTTTTTTCAACCACCAGTATCCGAATACCATCATGAATATTGCGACAATAAAACTTACTTCCCATCCAGCATACGGAGTTGTTCCTAAAAACTCAATAGGAATCCAGTTTTGGATTTCTGGAGAACCCGCTGAAGTCATTGTAAAAGTGGTAGATCCAAAACCAAGTGCCGCTGGTATAAAGCGTCGTGGTAGATCTGCTTCTTTAAATAAACTTAATGCCATTGGATATACAGAAAATGCTACAACGAATAAGCTCACTCCACCATAAGTTAGAAAAGCACATGCAATAACAATAGCGAGCGCAGCACGTTTCATACCGATTTTACTAACGATCCATTTAGAAACACTATCTGCTGCCCCACTATCCTCCATAACTTTACCGAAAATAGCACCTGTTAAGAACATCAAATACCAGGAAGCTATGAAACCAGTAAATCCTGTCATATAGTTTGTTAAAAAGTTTGCTGCCCCTTCTTCTGCAAGCTGCGGAAAAAGTGGCAAGCCATTTAAAACTCCAACTAACAAAGCCATAAGAGGAGCTGCTATAAGCAAGTTCATCCCCTTCATCGTTAAATAAATCAATAGCGCTAAGCCGCCAAATAAACCAATCATCCCTAACATAATCTTTCCCCCAATACCCCTATTAACGAATTATTTATTTCCGTATCTTCTAACACGAAGTAATGCTTGTTCTGCGTGCCCTGCAAAGTTCTCTAATTGACATAGACGTGCTGCGTATTCACCAATGTAAGCACTAGCCTCTGGTGTTACTTTTTGATACGTAACTGTTTTGATAAATTTACCTACCCATAGTCCTCCAGTGTAGCGAGCTGCACCTTTAGTTGGTAATGTATGGTTCGTTCCAATTACTTTGTCTCCGTATGCTACGTTTGTTTCTGGTCCTAAGAACAGACAACCATAGTTCGTCATATTTTCAAGGAAGTAATTTGGATCTTCCGTTAAAATTTCCACATGTTCAAATGCTAGACGATCCGCTTCAATACGTGCTTCTTCGATAGAATCTACCAAAAGAATTTGTCCGTAATCCTCCCAGGAAACGCGTGCCACATCTGCAGTCGGTAATGTTTCTAATTGACGTTCAATTTCTTTTACTGTTTCTTCTGCTAATTTTTCAGAAGTAGTAATAAGTGCTCCTGGAGAAGTCGGACCATGTTCCCCTTGTCCAAGAAGATCAGTTGCAATCATCTCAGCATCTGCAGTGTGGTCAGCAACTACCAAGGTTTCTGTAGGACCAGCGAATAAATCGATTCCTACTCGGCCATATAATTGACGTTTTGCTTCTGCTACAAACGCATTACCCGGTCCAACGATCATATCGACGGACTCAATCGTTTCGGTACCGATTGCCATCGCAGCCATCGCTTGAATTCCACCTAATAAGTAAATTTCGTCTGCACCAGCTAAAGACATAGCAGCGATTGTTGCATGAGGAATTTCCCCGTTGATAGGCGGTGTGCATGCGATAACACGTTTAACTCCAGCTACTTTCGCAGTCAACACACTCATATGTGCAGAAGCTACCATTGGGTAACGACCACCTGGAATATAGCAACCTACACTATTTACCGGGATATTCTTATGTCCCAAAATAACACCAGGAATATTTTCAACTTCTACATCATGCAGGGAAGCAAGTTGTGCCTCTGCAAATGCTCGTATATTCTTTTGAGCAAATTTAATGTCTTCAATTACTTCTGCCGGAACGTTGGAAACGATTTCATTTATTTGAGCTTCAGTTAGTCTGAATGATTCTGGAGACCATTTATCGAATTTATCAGATAATTCCCGAACTGCTTGATCCCCTCGTACTTCTACATCTTTCAATGCTTCAGATACAATTTGAGATACTTTAAAATCATTAGCACTCACTTCTTCTTGTGATTTACCTGCTTTTAAAATTTTTACCATTATATATTCCTTCCTCTCTTTGAAAACGTATACATTCATTTTTGCATACGTATGCAAAAACCTATACAAGTAAGAGTATTCGAAAAACTACTATAAGTCAATACAAATTATGTAGTTTTTCGCACAATTAACTCTCCGTCTATTTCAACATTTTGTGCATATCCAGAATAATCATCAATTTCAGTCATTAAATAATCTACTGTACGTTCAACCATTTCAGTAATCGGCTGTTCCCACGTGGTCAAATTATAAGTTGGCCAGGACGCCATTTCTATATTGTCAAATCCAACTACTTTTGTTTCCTTTGGGACAATAATAGAACTTTCTCGTAAAGCATCTATAACTCCGAGCGCCATGATATCATTTGCCACAAAAAAAGCAGCAGGTACCTTTTTTTCTGCAATAATAATTTTCGCTGTTTTATAGCCACCTTCATATGTGTAATCGGAAGAATATTTCGTATAAACTATATTATTTTTTTTAAGAATAGAGGTAAAACCTTGTTCCCTTTCTCTACTTGTAGATGTATTTGCATTTCCAGAAATGTATACAACGTTCGAGCATCCTCTTTCGATTAAATATTGAGCAATTTTTTTACTTGCATCTAAATTATTGCAACAAACAGAGTAAAATTGTTGTTCCTCAATTTTACGATTGAAAAGTACAAGAGGAATTCGGCTTTCTTTTAGATTTTCTGTCACTTTTAAGGATAATGTAGCATCCGTGATTATAACCCCTGCAACATTATAGTTTAATAATATTTCAATATCTTCTTTTTGAATCTCATCATTGTTCGTATATACAAACAAGATACTATATCCCAATTTTTTAAAAGCAGTAGTGAATTGTTTTAATACTTGTGGATAAAAAGGGTTTTGAATGCCTTTCATTACTAATCCAATTATTTTTGTTCTATTTGTAATGAGACTACGAGCAAACTCGTTCGGTCTATACCCTAACTCTTTAGCTGCTTCTAGTACTTTTTCTCGCGTTTTTTTAGAAACAGTTGCCCCTTCGAAATACACTCTTGATACGGAGGATTGCGACACACCTGCTAATTTTGCCACATCTTTTGCTGTAACACTCTGTTTCAAACTATTCACTACCTTTTCCAGTTAAGTTATTAAGAATATACTATTTATCTTTCGCTATGGAAATAGAGTAAAGTCCCTGATAATATCTACGTAAAAATAGTTTTTTTATTTTATCAGGCGATTCTATTCCCTTTGTCATTTCTATCAAAAATATATCAAAATTAATTTTATTTAAAAATGGAATTACTCCCTATATTTTTTATGATTTATATCATATTATTAGATATACCTATATCGTATAGAATCAAGTGATCGAAAGTACCTAATGAATTAATTTTCTGTTTAATCCATAAATACTAATAAAATCGAAAGGAGTAGAACAATGGAAAATATGGATAAAAGTAATCTACTCTACCACTCATTATTTGAACACAACCCGAATATTGTATATTTTATAAATACATCAGGAAATTTCACAAGAATAAATAAAGTATTTTCGCATACACTCGGATATCTATTTCACAATGACCTCGTAATAGAACGGTTACTTCCAACAAGCAATATCCCACTGTATCAAGAAGCATTTCAGAAGACACTGTCTGGAGTTCCTCAAAATATGAACACTAAGTTTATCCATAAAGACGGGCATATGCTTGATATCCATCTTACGATGATACCAGCCAATTTGGAAGGGAGTATTCAAGGAGTTTTCGGAATTGCTCAAGATATTACCAGCTATGTAAAAGTGGAAAAGTTAAATTCCTATTTAGTCAACTATGACTCTTTAACAGGCTTACCTAACCGGAGGCTATTTCAAGAAAATATAGAACAAGCAATAATCATTGCCAATACATTAAATAAAAAAGTGGCTGTGATGTATTTGGACTTGGACCGCTTCAAATATATTAACGATACTCTTGGACATACTTTAGGTGATAAATTATTAGTCCAAATTGCAGAAAAGTTAAAAGCGGCACTTCCGATAGATGCTGTAGTTGCGCGTTTAGGAGGAGACGAATTTGGGATACTTCTACCTGACTTTTATATGCAGCAGGCGGCGGAACACTCGAAAAATGTCATCCAATCACTTGAAGAACCATTTCTAGTAGAAAACTTTAACTTGTTTGTAACTACAAGTATCGGCATTAGTATCTTTCCACAAGACGGGGATGATTCACTTACTTTAATGAAAAATGCGGATTCTGCGCTATATAAAGCAAAAGAATTAGGAAAAAACAATTTTCAAGTGTATTCCTCTTCTTTAAATGCGCAAACATATAAAATATTTTCTTTAGAGTCAAGTCTGCGCAGTGCAATCGTACTAAATCAACTTGAGCTATACTATCAACCAAAAGTTTGTACAAATACTTATGATATTATCGGAGCTGAGGCACTTATACGGTGGAACCATCCCGAATGGGGGCTTGTCTCACCAGATGAATTTATACCAATTGCTGAAGAAGCAGGTCTTGATATTGAAATTGGTAACTGGGTTAAGCGAACTGCTTGTACGCAAAATAAATTGTGGCAAGACGCTAATTTACCGAAAATACCTGTATCCATTAATGTATCCGCAAATCGTTTTTTAGAAAAAAGTTTAATTACTAGCACGATAGAAACATTGGAAGAAACAAAGTTAGATTCAAAATATTTGGAAGTGGAAATCACTGAAACCTCGCTTCTTGAAAATGAAAAAGTAGTGTTTTCTGTATTGGAAAAACTAAAAAACTTAGGAATAAAAGTAGCATTAGACGACTTCGGTACAGGCTATTCTTCCCTTTCTACCTTAAAAAGATTCAAAAGCCTTATCGATACACTAAAAATCGACCGTACATTTATCAATGATTTAACTACTTCCGAAACCGAGGACTCGAATTTTATTGCCAACTTGATCATTCAATTATCACAACAATTGAATATGGAAGTCGTCGCAGAAGGCGTTGAAACAACCGAGCAGCTTCATGTTTTAACAAACTATAATTGTAATACAATTCAAGGATACTTGTTTTCTCGTCCAGTCCCAGCAACTGAATTTGAAAAATTACTTCGAAAAGGAAAATTAATACCATTAGAATCGAATCTCATGGAAGAGGAATCTTTCGATCAAAGCAAAGATTTCATGATTCAACTAAAAGAGTCCCTACGTTCAGCCATGACTCTAACACAAATACGTGGCAAAAAAGTGGAAATTGGGATGATGGAGATTTTAATAGAAGAAATTGGCTCACGGCGTTTAAGATTTGTATCAGATATCAAATTAGCTGCAAGTCAAGACATCATTTTGGAAGTAAAAACAGAAATCTTAGGAGAAGAGATAAGATTAGACGGTTCCATTGTCGGGAGAAAGGAAATGGATCCTAACAACTACCATTACCAATTAGAATACAGAATGGAAGATAGCAGACTTTCTTATCTCACGACTACATTAGAAAAGTTGGATGCCCATCTAAAGAAGCATTCCTAAAAGTAGAATGTAGTAAACAAAAGTAAATATTTATATTATGATTTTATAGCCATTCTCCTTAAATACTTAAGGATGGATGGCTTAAATGCTGCCTCAAACTATTAGCTTTGGGGCAGCTGCCTACTTATTAATAGGTTGAAGTAATTCTATGTTAGAATAGACCAGCTAGCAATTGTTGGTTTTATAGGAATAACGATAAACCAGTGGAGCTTTTACTCCAGCTTACAATATACAGAGCCTGTTACAGCCGCGTTAATCCTCGCTTTATCACCTATAGTCACAGCAGTAATTTCCTCTTATTACTTTAAAGAGAGAAAGAAATTTCAGTTTTGGTTTGGCTCATTTTTTGCTTTAATCGGCGTGTGGTTAGTCATTTCAAAAGGGTCGTTCCTTGTACCAAGCTTTGGAAAAGGAGAAATGTTAATCAGTTTAACAATGTTATCTTTTTCAGTGTTTTTAGTCTTTGTACAACAATTATCAAAATCAATACACCCCTCTACTATCACCTGGTACAGCAACGTCTTTGGCTTAGTAGGATTACTTCCTTTTGTGCCTTGGAACAAGACCTCTATGGTATTATCCGTTCCTTTCTACTATTGGTTGTTACTAATAGTTACCGCGATTATCATGCACGGATTATGTACGTATTTATGGAATAACTCTATTTATAAGGTTGGTGCATCCAAAGCCGCATTATTATTAAATTTAGAGCCTTTCGTGGCAATGGTTTTCGGTTTCTTTATATTAGGAATGAGTATTCAACCATTTCAATTGATAGGTGCTTTTGTAATTGTTATAGGTGTTTCAATTTCACTACGGACAAAGACAAACAATAAACTTTAGAATAGCGCCAGCTCCCGTTTCGAAGTGCTCTGGACAATCTATCCCACATAATAACCGATTGTTTATAAAGAGATGCTGCTCATGACGGACGTTATGAGCACCGTTTCTGTCCTTCTCCCTTCTCCAATTTTAAGAACTGGTTTCGTACAAGTTTGTGTATGGTACAATTCGTTTACAGGGAGGTATTATATGAATATTCACATTTTAAATAGTATTGTAGACTGTATGCCACCAAATGGGGCAAATTCTATAATTCAACGAGTCCAAACTGAGCATAGATGGAAACTCATTGAATTTTGGAATATTAAAGAAGGAAGCACAGTGTTGGAGATTGGCTGTGGACAAGGAGATACGACAGCTGCTTTGGCGTACGTAGTAGGTGATACCGGCTTTGTTCATGCCATCGATATAGCTTCTCCTAGTTATGGAAGTCCAGTTACTATAGGTGATTCCATGAATTTTATTCAGAAATCAGAAGTAGGTAGTCGTATAAAAGTGGAGTTTGAGACGAATGTTCTCTCCCCTGGTATAGACTTTCCCCAAAATGCTTTTGACTTCATCGTGCTTTCGCATAGCTCTTGGTATATGAAGTCTCCAGAAGAATTATTTACAATATTGAAGAAAGTTAAAAAGTGGGGAAATACGTTATGCTTTGCAGAATGGGATACAAGAATTCAGCAAGCTGATCAACTCCCCCACTTTTTATCCGTATTGATTCAAGCGCAGTATGAATGCTTTAAAGAAAACAGCATTTCTAATATTCGAACGTTATTTACTCCAAAGGATATTCAAATTATTGCAGAAAAAGCAGGATGGCAATTCATAGCTGAAGAAACGATTGACTCTTCTCACCTTCAAGACGGCAAATGGGAAACCCAGCAAACATTAGCCGATTATGAACAAGAACTCCAGATAGCTAATCATTTACCGCCTAAATTTAAAGCTTTGATTCAATCAGAAATCAATTTATTAGAGACGATTGGAAAGAAAAATGACGTTAGATCTATGGCTACATATACATTTTTAGCAAAGTGAGGAATGCAAGAAGAAAGAATTAACAAAAGAAATACTCCAATTTAATAATGAGCGAGGCTGGGGTGGCAATCATGATGCACGAAGCCTTGCAATATCAATCTCTTTAGAAGCTAGTGAACTCCTAGAACATTTTCAATGGAATTCCGCAGAAGAGGCAATTGAAAAAGACAAGGAAGCAATTGTGGATGAAGCTGCAGATGTCTTAATTTACCTATTACAGCTTGCAAATGTCTTAGAAGTTGATTTAAAAGAGGCTGCGCAACAAAAAATATTGAAGAATGCATTAAAGTATCCATCTGAGTCGAAAGTTGATTAAATTATGTATGATACTTTCTATTCACTAACTAATTTAGTAACTATTTACTAAATACAGTATTTTCGGTTTCCTTAGTTGCTTGTTATTCTTAAAATGCTCTATCATATAAAGAATAGAGATCGATAGGAAATGAGGATATATAGAGATGACAATCCTAATGGTAGATGATAATTCAGTAAACTTATTTGTTATTGAAAGCATTCTAAAAAAAGCTGGTTACGATAAGTGTCATCCTTTAAATTCTGCAGAAGAACTATTTCAATACTTGCGAATCGACGAGGAAAAAGCACCAGTTCCACAAGTTGATCTTATACTTTTAGATATTATGATGCCAAAAGTTGACGGAATTGAAGCCTGTCGACGAATTCAGCAAGTTGACAGATTAAAAGAGATTCCGATTATTTTTCTAACCGCTTTAAATGATTCTAAAAATCTAGTAGAAGCATTTGATGTAGGAGGAACAGACTATGTAACTAAGCCAATTGACAAATTAGAATTTTTGGCAAGAATTCGACTGGCCTTAAAATTGAAACACGAGAAAGATCGTAATAATGAACAAGAAGCGAAGATGAAGGAAGATTTACAGTTAGCTATGCAAGTTCAAGGTAGTCTCCTAAATGACTCTGTAGTAGACGAGCATTTAAGTATACAAGTATCCCACCGTCCTTCTGACAACCTTTCTGGGGATATGTACCACTGGCATAAATTTAGTAGTCATCGATACGGTATCATCCTCTTTGATATGATGGGGCATGGCATTAGCGCATCTTTAGTCAGTATGTTCATCTCTTCTGTATTAAGAGATGCTATAAAAAACCTGGAAGATCCAATACTCGTTATTAAGGAACTCAATCGTTATATGACCTCTTTACATAATAAAAATAATTTAAATTATTATTTCACCGCAATCTACTTAATAATTGATACTGAAAAACAAGAAATAGAATATGTAAATGCAGGTCATCCTCCAGCGTTCTTACGAATTGATGGAGTTCTCCATACAACGGAAAGAGGAGCTTGTGCCGTCGGTTTGTTTGACGGGATTCATGTAAAAAAAACCAACATTTCCTATAAGAAAGATATTCAATTATTGCTTTACACAGACGGAATTCTCGAATCAGAATGTGTGGATGAAATGGAAACTATTGAAAAGCTGCAATTAGTCACTCTACAAGAATGGAAAAATACAGAAAGTCTATTTCAGACAATACTTAGTGATATTAATCAGTCCAAGCAAAAGGATGATATCTGCCTATTAATGATAAAAACAAAGGAAGATCAGAACTAATATGAAAAGAACAGTTGTCCCTTTCATTTTATAAAAAGATGGAGAGTACTACTCATTATTGATTTTCGTTACAGGTGGCGACTCTAGGGGGGATTAGGGAGACAGATGAAACATCTCTCGAGACACGAAGGGGTCGTGATGGTTCATCGCTCCCCCCACAAAACGTGTCTACCTGCAACAAGAGATCAGTAGTATTTAGGAGTATTGAACAAGTCTCCATCTTACATTTTTATAAACATTCTTCTCTTTTCAAAAAAACAGGTGTAGAAAAAGCTCGCTTTTTTCTACACCTGTTCCATTATAGACAGATCGGGACATTCCGCTTATTTTTTTCGATATATTGGCTCTGCGTCGGAAATTTCTTCATAGGCATCCGCATATTGACTGACCCGTAATGATTCTTTATTCCCTAAACCAAGAAAACCGTCTGAAGCCAAGCTTTGGATAAATAATTCATGGACCTTATTTTGAAGCGAGTGATTGAAATAGATTAAGACATTTCTACAAAAGATTACGTGAAACTCATTAAATGACTGATCTGTTACTAAATTATGTTGTGCAAAGATAACGTTTTTTAAAAGCCTCTCCGAAAAAAACACGTTTTGTGAATTTGTTTTATAATACATTGAAAACTCTTTCATTCCGCCAGCTTTGAGATAATTCTTCGTATAACTTTGCATTTTATTCAACGGAACAATTCCCCGTCTTGCTTGCTCTAAAGCCACTTCACTCATATCTGTAGCATAAATTGTTGTTTTTTCCAGTAGCCCTTCTTCTTCCAATAGAATAGCCATAGACAATACTTCTTCTCCAGTTGCACAGCCAGCATGCCAAATTCGGATGTCTTTATAACTTCGGAGGATTGGAATAATATTCATTCTAAGTTCTTTAAAAAAGGAAGGGTCCCGAAACATTTCTGTTACCGGGACGGAAAACCCTTCAATGATTTTTTTTAGAAAACCAGGTTCATGAATCGCCTTTTCAATGAGCACCGTAATATTTGGAGCATTTTCGATATTTCTTCTATTTTCGATTCTTCTTATAATAGAAGCACGTACATATTGTTTAAAGTCATAGCCTGCTAAACGGTGAATCGTTTCCAATAATAAGTCTACTTCAAGTTCTTTTTTATAGTTTTCATCTTGACTATACATGAGATCATCCATTTCTATTAATTAGAAACCCATACACGTAGAACAGACAATAGTTGCTCTAAATTCAAAGGTTTACTTACATAATCAGAAGCACCTGCTTCTAAACAATTTTTACGGTCTTTCTCCATCGCTTTTGCAGTAAGAGCAATAATAGGTACATCCGTCAGCTGTTCGTTTGTACGTATTTTCTGCATCGTTTCATATCCATCCATATTCGGCATCATTATATCCATTAGGATGATATCGAATAATAACGGTTGCTCTTCTAATATTTCCAGACATTCTACCCCATTGTTCACTGAACAAACAATCATTCCCTCTTGTTTCAATGCCGCTTCTAACGCAAATATATTACGTAAATCATCGTCTACGATCAATACATTTTTCCCCTGTAATACATTTTGATTTTCTACTTGCAGTAAATCTATTTTAGGTGTTTCAATTGGTAAATTTACATCATCGATACTCGTTGCAGCAACTTCTTGAGGGGAAGTAAGTGCTTCATTCTCTTTTAACACTTTTCCTGACTGGCTTGGTAGATACAGTGTAAATGTACTGCCAACCCCTTCTTTGCTCTCTAACGTAATATAACCGCCTAAATGCTTAGCATATTCCTGGCAAATGGATAGACCAAGACCAGTTCCACCATACTTTCTCATGGTAGCACCATCTGCTTGTTGGAATGCTTCGAATATCAATTGATGCTTCTCTGTCGGAATACCAATTCCTGTGTCTTTAATAGAAAATGAAATCCAGTAATCTTCTTCTTTATTTGCGAATGCAGGTTGTAACTCTTCGTCTTTTACATGATTAATTTCTATTAAAACATTCCCTTTTTCAGTGTATTTGAATGCATTGGAAAGTAAATTTTTTAATATTTGAAGCATCCTTTTTTCATCTGTACAGAATACATTGGGGATACTTGAATCCATAACGATATTAAACAAAAGATCTTTTTGCTCGGCAACATGATTAAAGTTTGTTTCTAAATAATTTGGCAGATCATTTATGTTCATTTCGCTATACACAATTTCCATTTTCCCAGCTTCTACCTTAGATAAGTCAAGAATGTCATCAATCAATGATAAAAGATCTTTACCGGATGTATGAATAACTTTAGCGAATTTTTCTTCCTCTTCCCTCGACTGTTCTAGCGCATTTTCTGCAATCAATTCAGAAAGGATTAATATACTGTTTAAAGGAGTCCGAAGTTCATGGGACATATTAGCGAGGAACTCCGATTTATATTTGGAACTTAAAACTAACTGTACCGCTTGTTCTTCCAATTCTATTTTCGCCTGATTTAAAGCAGCTGATTTTAGCTCTGCCTCTTTTGAACGTTCTTCTAGTTTTTCATTTATTGTTTGTAACTCTTCCGATTGCATTTGCAACTCTTCCGACTGGGTTTGTAGATCATCTGATTGAACACGTAATTCCTCGGTCATCGCCTGTGATTCAGTAAGTAAACGTTCAATCTCTTCCCGATCCTTAGCACTGTTTAACGTAATTCCAAAATTTTCCACAACGTCCACAATAAGTTGCTGATCCGATTGAGAAAAGTTTGTCAAACTAAGTATTTCTATTACCGCAATTACTTCTTCCTCATAGAGAATCGGAGCAATAATCATTCCTTTTGGCTGGATAGTTCCCAAAGCAGAAGGTATCAGTTGAAAATCATCCAAATCACTTAGAATATGCATACGTTTTTTTAAGGCATATTCCCCTATTAAACCTTGTCCTAGTTCGAAATAATTCCTACCCACTGTTTCAAATTCGTCTGCAAATGTTGCACTCTTCACAAAACGATGTTTTTCATTTTTAAAGTCTCTTACATAAATAGCCCCATAAGATGCTTTCGCTTCATCCGAAATTGCAGAGATGAACGCTTTACTCAAGTCTGCTATGGACGTAATACCTTGGTAAGAATTAAATGTATTATTAATTCGTCTTTGATAGATTTCTCTTTCCTCAAGATTGGATAGCAATTCATTTGTCACATTTCCTAATTCTCTTATTTCATCTCGGGACCTCAATTTAATTCTTTTTGATAGGTCTAGTTCACTCGTATTTGTAAAATTTGCTATACCTTTGATCGTTTCTATTACTTCTTTCATCGTTTTAACAATTGAACGAGATACCAATGTAGACATAACAATAGCCACTATAAACACGAGTAATCCTAATGTGATTAATCCTTGGATTAACGTGTCAATATTTTGGTTTAATGTATCCGATCTTTGCTGTCTAAACTGAAATTCAATATCCCTAAAATTATCGAACTGACTACGAAGCAAATCTATCGTCGTCCCGCCTTGATCGTTTTCTAAATAACTAGCAGTTACGCCATTTTTTTCTTGTTTCTTTTGATTGATCGTCGGTTCACCAACCGTATCAATCCATTTATTAATATTTTCTTTAATTGACATTAACTTTTCTTGTTGCGCAGGGTCATCAACCAGACTATATAATTCATCAAAATGATTTTGCCATTCTATTTGGCCTGTATAATACGGCTGTAGATAACCTTCTTCCCCCGTAATTATATAACCCCTCTGTCCTCTCACCATATCAAGCACATACTTTTCTATTTCATGGGACAATGTCGTTACGTCAAAATCATGACCCATTATGTAATCTTTATCGGCTTGTACAGAAGAGAACTGATTATTTACAAGAAAGAACGCGAAAATAACCATCGCTATAACTAATAAATAGCCCGACATAATTTTAGTACGGATACCTATTTTCATATTTTTCCCCATAGAATTAACTGCCTACCTTCTGTTGAATTGTGTATGTAATTATTGCTACTAACTAATATTATACAATAATATCAATCTATGTTTTGAATATTACTTAATAACTTGATAAAATTTTTCTACTATACATGAGAGTACTCTATTGATTAATCGAGCACCCCCATTTAAACAATCATTTAAGTGTTCCTGTACTTATAATATTTGTTTCTACCTGTATATCCAATTGCAATTTGTTAAGAATCTCTAGCTTATTTTCCTCGCTCCATTTTCCCTTGTAATACATACGAAAATTTTCTGTTAAACCGATCGGATCAACTTGAAGTTCCATTAATTCCTCTAAAAATTTCTTTACGTCTATTTCGATCTGCTCATTAATATCCTTTTCTAATTTTGTTAGACTCTCAGGAGTTTTTAAACCCTGTTCCCTCTCCCCTTTATATTCAACTAATGTTCCTCGTATCTTCATATGGATAGTTAATTTTGGATTTTTAAAGCTTTTGTTACTCCTCATCTTCACCTTATTACTTATCAAATCTAGTTGCAATCTTTCATTTTTCCCCTTTTCATCTAACGTGAGAGCGAGAGGTGCTAGTTTTTTTCGACCTTGTAAAGCCTGAATGATTAGCGCTTCATATTTCGGTAAGCTTAGTACCATACTTTTTCCCTTAAATATAGCAATTCCTTCTATTTCTATTTTCGCATCTTTTTTTTCTAAGAGCGGAACTATCGAATCAAATACCGGGTTAGTTTGTGTATATACAAAATCGTGAATATTTGTATTTGGATTAAAAGCAGTATTAATACTGGGCTGTAGTAAATCATTTAAATAAAAATTAATATTCGGTTTATCTGGATACTCCTCTTTTAGCATTTCTTCCCCATTATCTTTCACTACTGCGATGAGTACCTTATTGCCTACTTCCGAGTTTCTATACAAGTGTTGAATTGCTTTTTCCACGTTGCCTTTGTGAGCGAATTCTTCGTTAAACAGTACGACTCGTAATTGATTTAATATTATTTTTTTATCTGATAGTGCTTCTATATCGACAATTCCTTTGGAAATTAAATCAGTAGAAACAGAGAAAATTTGCGTATCCTTTTCTGCGTCTGGAGATGATTGCGGTATAGCAACGGTTAGTTTCAATTCTTCTTCATCGATATAGTCGAATGCCATTATTCCAACCATTCCAACATCATCTAACGGTACTTTTTTTTCCTTTAACGAACAACCCGATAAACTTAAAATAACAATACCCAAAAGTATAATATTTTTATTCATCGCTGCACCCGCTTTTTGAAAAAATGGATAACACATAAAAACAATGGCCACACTAATAGGAAATAACCAGCATAATTACTCAATTTGAATAGTTTTTCTTGCGTTTCCGTGGAAACAGGCATGACAATAAGCCCGAAAATAATAAGAATAATAATAAACCCGAAAGATTTTTTTTCTTTATTACGAATAGACTCTATCCCTTTCTTTGCCGCCCAAAAATAGACGGTTACAGTAGACAAAATCAGGAATACCCATAATGTAATGCCAATAATATCAATCCTCTCTACAAAAGAAAACTCACCCGCTTTAAACAAATGTAAAACTGAATACTCCACATTCTCAAGCTGCCATTCAGAGTAATACATAACACTAACTAAAACTGTTATAAAGCAGAATAGAATACTTATCCAAATTCCTATTAATGAATGCTTAAATGCTTTCTTTTGATCCACAATATATGGAAAGTAAAACATAATTAGTTCATAGCCTAGAATAGATAAATAGCCTCTTTTCATCGCATCCAAAAGTTCCTTGCCATTAAAATTGAACAAAGGGAAAATATGGCTAATATCACCTTTTTGAATAGCCCAAATTAAAAAGAAACACATGGGTAGCGTTAAGAAAAATGTCATTATACAAAATCTAGCTATAGACTTAATACCACCATTCACGATATAAACTAGTATTAATAAGAATAAGAAGACAGGTAAAGGAATAGTCTGTTCAGGTAATGCGGTGGTTTGGATAAGATGCATATAACTGTTTATAATTCCCGAAACAAAAACAATAAATTGAAGAGCTAGAAGAAGATTAATAGCTTTTCCCAACCATTTCCCCAATAATTTTTCGTTTATCTGAAATAGACTATCGTTTTCATATTTCGAATTTAGCCAAACCATTATCCATAGTGTGAAACTCGCAATTATTCCAAATAATATAGGAATAAACACTTGGCTATAACCTAGAGCACTAATGCTTTGTGGTAATGATAAGATACCAGTCCCAATCATCGTGCTCTGTGCCAAAAAAATAACATGAAATTTATTAAGAACTTTTTGCTTACTTGTATCCAATTTAAATCATCTCTACTCCCTGGCAGTATTTCATTTTTTCTGAGATCTTGATATTCCCATTCTCCCTCTTAGAAAAGCAATTGGAAATCTAATAATGTTGTTCATAAGATCCCCGGCTTTTCGAGGGATTGCAGGTGTCATAAAAGGCGTACCCAATGAATTTAATACTAATAAGTGATTAATTAACCAAGCGAATGCAAGCATTTGTCCAAACAACCCAAATAATCCTGCAGATATGATAAAAATGTAACGGATAAACCTACTTGTATTACTCATTAAAAAAATTGGTGGTAAAAAGGAAAGCAACGCTGAAGTTGCTACTAAGACGATCAATATATTACTAATAAGTCCTGCTTCAACAGCCGCTGTTCCAATCACAATACCACCAACAATACCAATAGTTTGCCCTACTTTGGCCGGCATACGTGATCCCGCTTCTCTTAGTACTTCAATGATTAGCTCTATAAACAAAACTTCAAACAGCGGTGGAAAAGGAACCCTACTTCTAGATTCCTGTAAATTTAGTAAAAGCTCGTAAGGCAGAAGCTCTGGATGAAACGTTAAAGCTGAAATATACATTGGTGTTATCATAATTGTTAAGAAAAAGCCAAAAAAGCGTAGCATTCGAAGCAAAGATGCCATGGTCCAACGATTATAATAATCCTCTACTGAAACAAACATTTCGAAAAATGAGGTAGGACAAACAATTGCTGCTTGACTATTATCCATAAAAATAGCTATCCTTCCATCGAGAAGATAATAGCTAATAGTATCTGGCCTTACACTCATATAATATTGTGGGAAAGGAGATAAAGGATTATCTTCGATAAGCTGCTTTAAAATAGAGATGTCTGTAAATGATGGAAAATGGAGTTTATCAACTCGATTTCTTAAATTATCTAGATTCTCCTTATTCACTAAATTTTCCACATACATAATCGAAATTTTCGTATTTGTTTCTGTTCCTATAATATGTTCTTCATTTTTCAGCATGGGATTTTTAATACGTCTTTTCACTAAAGATATATTTGTCTCCAATGATTCCGTAAATGCATCTTGTGGGCCAATAACTGTCGACTCTGTTTCGGTATTTGTTATTGTACGAGTAGGTGCACTGTATGTGTCTACACTTAATAATAGGTTGGATTGTTGAAAGTATAAAAGTGTTTGACCAGCGATAATTTTTGACGTGATTTCTGGAATATTGGTTGTTTCCACTTTTTCAGCTATTTGATGAATCTGATTTAAATGATTCGCTAATGGGATGTAAATCATTATCTGCAAGGTCATTTTCTCTACTAGCGAGCTGCTATAAATTACGGTTACAATGCCTTCGTTTGTAGGTATTTTTTTATATATAACGTCATGAATTTGACTCGTCTTCTTTTTTATCGATTCAATCGTCTCTTCAATCTCTGCATTCGTAAACTTTTTTGTATTTAACAGTGTATTCCCATTGTCACCACTTTTAGTGGTTCTTATAAACTTTTTAAATTTCAAAAGTACCACGGACCTTTCAATGCGGCAAAAATTTGTATACTTAGCATATCCACTATTAATAAATTGTATTCCCTTGGATATTTTCATATTAGAGCGTCCAATATATGGTCATTTAACCAACATATAATACCGGGAACCCCATTCAAATTAACATATTCTTAATGAGGCTTATGTAAAGATAGACTATATAAGACTAATTATTATGCAGGAGAATATGAATGAAGAAATTATTATCTGTCGTATTAGCGACTGGGTTTGTGGGAGCTAGTATATTAACACCTTTTATTAACGCAGAAGCTGCATCTGTTACTAAAGCAGAGACTTTAGTAACAAAAGCAGAAGAGCATGCTGGTGCTTTAAAATGGCAAATTTCATACGAGCTTACAAAAGAAATTAAGTATCCAGATATGAAGATATTCAACCTAACAAAAGACGCTTACTTAAATGCGAAAAAAGAGATTGCAAGTGTAAGCGCCAAAGATAAAGTTAAGTTAGAAAAACGTCTAGAAGATAATGCGGGTATTCACTATACTCGTGCAATGGGATATATTGATGCAATCACTTCTGGGAAAAAAATTGTGGACAAAGCAAATCAATTTAACAAGTTATACAAAGAAAACCCAACATCTGATGTAACAGAAAAAAGTTATCACGAATTATCGAGCGAGATTCGTAAACAAGCAATTCTACTTTATCGCGTATATGGAAAATCTACACGCGATGCAATTTTAACTAAATACAAAACACCTGGTGAAAAAGCACTTCAATCATCTAAATATGTAATCACTGCAAAAATGGAATTAGATAAATTAGATGAATTAATCACTAAAAAAGCAGATCAAAAAACAGTAGAAACTCAAGTTTCTGCATTCCTTGATGCACTAGATGCAATTGAGGATGAGTCAATTATTAGTGACCTATACGATGCTTACCACGACAGTATTAGAGAAGACGAGAAATTCACAGCGCAAGAAAAAGAAATTACCGCGTTTTTCGAAAAAGCAACAGAATATGCAAATGCAGAAAAACTTGATGAAACACTTAGCTTATATAGCTTAGATTTCCCTGGTTATGCTTCACTTAAAGAAAGATTAGCTACAAACTTTAAGGACTTTGATGTTAAATACGAAACTTTAGGTTTAGAAGTCCAATACATCTTGGATGGTACTGCATCCGTTATTCATCATCAAAAATCAACTTTTAACCCAAAAGATTCACTTGATCATACTACTGTTTACATTCTAGAAAAAGATAAAGATGGAAACTGGAAATACTTAGATTCATCAGATAATGCTGAGGAACCAGGGAATACTGAAACTCCGGGGAACACTGAAACTCCAGGGAATACTCAAACACCAGTTAGTACTGAAACACCAGTTAACTGAGATGTGATTGAGATAAAATAGAAGTTTAATAACTGCAGCTATTTGTAGAAATACAAGTAGCTGCAGTTTTTTTCAGAACCTCTATCTTTATTAATTGATTTCAATTTCCACATCCCCTTCTATCCAGGATGGGTAAGAATTTAGATCGAATCGCAACGGACCTTTAATCGAATCTGTCGAAAGGTCAAATTCCATTTTCAATCCTTTTTCTGAAGTTTTCACCAGTAATCCATTTACATATTTTTTTCCTGGCATTGGATTAGTAAAATCATACTTAATAAAAAATTCTTTTCCTTCATTATCTATAAAACTTGAGGATACCAACATTTTGTAATCTCCATTCACATTCATGATAAAACTAACTTTACTTTTCTCAATTTCTAGATCTGAGAAAACTGACTCAACAGGTTGTTTTAAAAACTTTTTTGATTCAGTATCGATTAAGATAAAAGCATCATCTTTATTAATTGCTTCTATCTTTCCAAATACTAATTTTAGATTATCGGATTTATTAAAGTAAGGACTTTGAAGTGTAATAGTCCATTCAGTTCCATCTAAATTTCTATACAAAGTTCCGATATTATTAATAATCCATTCATCACCAATATCATTCGTAAATTTCAAGTTATCGAATGAAAAGATCTTTTTAGAGTTATTCGGATCTATTTTTAATTTTACTTCTGCACGAATTGGATTGATTGTAACTTTTTCAACGATAATTCGTTGTCCTTCAATTGTAACTTCCTTATTTAAATCTATCGTCTTACTTACTACACTAGACTTTGTAAACTTAAACGGAATTTGAAAATTCTCAACCTGACTTCCATTCTTCAGACCAATTGTCCATAAGAGATTACCATCACCTACGATGTGATTTTCCATAGTTTCAAGTGTCATCATGGAGCTAAATATTTTTTCTTCAATTATCGGTGAATCCATACCCCAAAATGTAGTATCATGTACGGGCAAATTGCCGTATTTTTCACCCATTAACTTTATGTATTCGATTTCTAAAGGTTGATTCTTCTCTTTCGATCGAACAGAATAAAAAACAACCATGCCCTTTTTGTCTGCAATTACCCCATCTAATGTAACTGTAATACCATTTTTTTCTTGTGACTTATTGATAGGCTGGTAAAAGTCGTTTTCCACAGCTGCAATCAGCCCTCTATCTTGCTGTATGAGAGCAACGATACGATCCAACCCGGGTATTGCTGCAACTTTACTTGCGAACACAGGAGATACCGAGATGGAAGTAACAAACGAGATGAGAAGGATCGCAGCAATTACGATTGACCATGAACTCCGTTTTATTATCTTCGCTCTTTTTAACACTTGTTCTTTTTTCGCTTTTTCGAATCCGCTTTGTACGGCAGAATATAGCTTGTCCTTTGGCATATCGATTTTATCAAATGATTTCTTCCTCTGCTCCAATTTCTTTTTTTCCTCCTTAAACACGCTTAATCTCTCCTTTCTCTTCAAAACTTTCCCTAAATGCGCGCAATGCTTTATGTAGTCGTGTTTTAATCGTTCCTTCTGGAGTATTCCACATAATGGCGATATCTTTAATTTTGACGTCTTCAAAGTATTTCAAATGTAGCAATTCTCTTTCATAGTCAGATAGATTTAAAAGGGCTTCCTCAACTTCTAAAAAAGTGAAATCTTCCCTCACACCTTGCAAATCTATTATTCCTTCCTCCAGAACTTCCCTTTTGTTCTTCTTAATAACATCCTGACAATAATTCATCATAATCCGGATAAGCCAAGTTTTAAAATAGGCAGGCTCCTTCACCGTTTTTATACTTCGATAAGCTCTATAGGTTACTTCTTGGATGGCCTCCAGTGCATCTCCTTCATTTTTTAAATACGAAAAAGCGGTTCGATATAACGCTTCTTCGTATGAATGGAGTAATGTTAGAAATGATTCTTCGTCACCCTTAATCGCTTTCTTTACTAATATTTTTTCGCTCAAAATTTCACCTCTTTACAATTGTCCTTATCTATTAGACATACAAGATGGAAAAAAGTTTTGAGAAAGTAGATAAAGTTATTTACATTCGAAACTTTTTGCACATTCATTCGTAAGAAGAGTATACAAAGAAAGAGGCGAGACGAATAGTGCATGAATCTAAAGAATGGTTAATAGAGGAATTAGAACATGTGGAAGATTGGGAGAAAGACCAAAACGATCTTTGGTTTTGGGAAAAGCTCGGTCGCCTGCCATTTAAAATAATTGATAAATGGACACCCAATTTTATTCAGAACAAAATTGGTATCCTGGTTGACGAGCTTGGTCAATATGTTCAAACGGGTGGCAGCTATTTAAGTTCTACATCCAAGGTTGCTTCTTATTTCCCTGATTTAGAAGTACATTCGTTAGAGGATGTGGAAGGTCTACCTATTTCCAAAATGGATGAAGCTGCGAAAAAACTTACTGGGAATAGAAAGAATTTGGCCACACTACAAGGGGCCAGTACTGGTATAGGTGGGATTTTCACATTAACTATCGATATCCCCATCCTGTTAGGTTTACAATTAAAAACTTTACAGGATATCGCAATTTGCTACGGCTATGATCCGCAAGACAAAAAAGAACGATTATTTATTATAAAATGTCTTCAATTTGTCTCTGCCGATATAGTCGGAAAGCAAACAATTCTTAAACAGTTAACTATGTTCGATCGACAGGATGAACATGCAAAGCGAGAAGTTTTATCGGAACTACAAGGTTGGCGTGAGGTTCTTTCCACTTTTCGTGATCAATTCGGATGGAAAAAGTTATTTCAAATGATTCCCATTGCAGGTCTAATTTTCGGAGCTATTATTAATAGATCGGCTATAAATGATATAAGTGAGGCTGGTAAAATGCTTTATCGTAAAAGAAGAATTATGGAAAGACTTGAAGATATCGGCGCTGTTTCTAACAAAACTAAATAATCTTACCTACTTATTCAATAAATTCTTACCTTTCTTAAGAGGATATTCCCTTAAATGAATTTATTATGCGTCAAATAGGATATACTAATACTAGAGACGTTTAAAAAAAGTAGAGGAGGTATGAATATGTCAGTTGCTAGTGAAGCATCTCAAGTTAACCTGGATTTCTTAATTAATGATTTAGGACTTCGACAAGTATCAAATACCGCCCTGTTTCGAAAGGGAAATATATTAGTTATTTCACCATCTGTTCAAAACAAATCCAATACATTTGAACTTGGTGAATCACTTATGAAAAAATATGATCCCGAAACGGATGAAGGATATTTACTTATTCGCATAAAAGAAAAGTTTTTAATGGCAAAGCTTCATCCTTTTCAAAGAAAAATGATGACTGCTGAAACAGAAAAGAGCACAAAGAGTAAACCTTCTTTTTGGAAATTTAATGTTATTGAGTCTATTATTCCACGTATAGAAAATAGCGGAGATCGTGAGCTATCATACAAAATCCAAGCCCCAACCCCCAAGCAATTAGTTTCTTTTTTCAACAAAGCTTAATATAAATAATTAGTACGGAGAATTATTTCTCCGTGCTTTTATTTTTCATGATTAAAACAAAACTCCAATGCCATATTAGTATAGAACGAATAAGGAAAGGAGAATTTTTATGGGTAGAGACAACAAACAAGGTAAAAGTAAAAATAAAGATACACTTCCTCAAACACCTAAAAACCAAAAAATAAAACCAAACGATGTGCAAGAAGAATTTGCCGAAGAGTTTGCAGAACTTCGAAAAAACACTCCTAAGAAGAAAAGATAGTAAGAATTACTTCCTAAAAAAAGTAGCTGGAAACGATTACGTTAATTCCAGCTACTTTTTTATACTTCCAATGAATTAAAATTCTACAATTTGAGGCTCTTCACCTTTTGTATTCATCACTCTTATTTGGATTGGAGTAATTTTCAAAATGACAAGGCTTGGATCTTCAGGACCATCAAACCATCCTTTTAATGCATTATTCCACACCTTTTTCTTAATACCTTCATCAACGGATTCTTCCACAGTGCCTTCAATCTCTAAAAATGTATCACCCAATCCATTTCCTTCGTAACCCAAAAGAATATGTGTAGTTGGATTCTTTTTGATTTCTTCTACTTTATGTGTTTTTTTATTTGTTGCAGTGTAAAGAATGAAATCCTCGTTGAAAAAAGTCATATAACGGGAGTGCGGCTTATTTTGTTCAATAGTTGCCATTGTACCTGTTAAACTTTCTTTCAAAATCTTTTTTGCCAGCTCTTTTGCGTCTTTTGCCATGAATAATTCTCTCCTTTTGTAATGAACTTCCTGCATATTATTCCTTACCAAAAGAGAATTAAACCTGCTTATTTTGTAGGTCAAGATAAATCACCACATTTTTAAAAATTGTGTAGCTCGCTTCCTCCCTTTTTCTAATAACTTTGTTTTCATCTCTCTATCAAGATCAAACTGAGTGGCGCTATACTCATCCACAGGGATAAAAATAACATTCTTTTCAAGTTTACGAGAAATATATCTTTCATCATGTGCATTTTTCATCGTAGAAAAAAGAGCCTCAAATAGTTGTAAACCGTTTTTAATTTTGTGAGGTTTTGTTTCCTCTGAACTACCGCTTAGCTTCACGCCAAGAATAGGTCGCTCTTTGTTTCCATTATCAAAAATCCACATTGGAAAATTGCTCAATACCCCTCCATCTACAACAATTGTATCCCCCGTTCCAACTCTTAGTCTTACTGGTTCAAAGAAAAAAGGAATGCCACAGCTCATACGTAAGGCTCTAGCAACTGGAAAGCTTTCTGGAGATACCCCGTATCTCTCCAAATCATCTGGTAGCACTATCATTTTCCCATTCGTTAAATCGGATGCCACAAGTTTTAAAGTTCCCGAGGGTAAATCTGAAAATGAATATATCCCTTTAACTGCTAGTTTTTCTAAAAACCAATTTTCCAATGCTTTTCCTTGATATAAACCGAGTCCCCAATAAAGATTCATCCATTTCATAAAAGGAATTGGTAGAATCGTTTTTCTAGGATCAAGTAAAGTTTGAAAATCTTGTTCGCACATTATATCTTCGATTTCTTTTCCTGTATAACCGGCGGCTATAAAACAGGCAAGAATTGCACCAGCGCTCGTTCCTGCTACACGTTTGAATTTATAACCTCTTTCTTCCATTACTTGATAAGCTCCAACTAATGCGATTCCCTTCATTCCCCCACCTGAAAAAACGCCATCAATTAACATACATGACCTTCTCCCTTTTCATGTCGTTATAACAATGTAAGAAAAAAAATGGGGAAATAGAACAAAAAACGACAAAAAACTTTTTTACAATTACAATAATTTTATTAAACTTTCACAACATGTACACAAAATCGTCAACCTTTTCCTCTCTATTAAGTAGTAAAGTATTACTTGCTGCATAGTTTTCTTTTCAACAATAGAACCTTATGCTTATAAAAATGAATTGAGAGGTTAGTACATGAAAAAATTCTTTAAGCCCTTTAGAAATTTAAAAGTAAAATTATTTGTTTCTTTTTTATTAATATTAATAATTCCAGGAATTTTTATCGGGTATCTGTCTTATTCAACTGCAAAGGAATCAGTTACAAGCGAGATTTTATATGGAATAGAGCAAAACTTGAACTTATTAAATGCTTCAATCGACAATACCATCCAATCTAAGTTGCATGATGTAGATATCTTTTCTAAAAATATTTCTGCCTCTCAATACGGAACTGCTGGAAATCCTGAAATACGAACAAAGTTTAGTCAATATATGGGGCTACATCCTGAAACCGAACTAATTTATATAGGTACAGACGAAGGATTATTTATCCAAGAACCAAATACCGAGATGGCATCAGATTATGACCCTCGAAGTAGAGATTGGTATAAAGATGCAATGACCCAAAAAGGAAAAGTAGTTATATCAGACCCTTATATTTCTTCTACTACAAATAATATGGTAGTGACGGTTTCACAGACTGTTCAAGATGGATCAGGAGTTGTGGCAATCGATATTAGACTAACGTATTTACAAGAGCTTATAAATCAAGTGCAGATCGGTGATAAAGGATATGCGCTACTCTTAGATGCCAATAAAAAATTCATCGCGCATCCCTCATCTGAAGTTGGCAGTGATGCAGAAAGCTTTTACGATAATATGTATAAACAAGACAAAGGAAATTTTGAATATGTATTAAACGATGATAAGAAAGTAATGAGTTTTGTCACCAATGAACTGACTGGATGGAAAATAGGAGGAAATTTAGTTTACTCAGAAATCCATAAAGCCGCATTACCAATATTACAAAAGACAGTGTTAATAATCCTGCTGTCCATTGCTATAGGAGCTATAGCTGTTTACTTTATTATAAAATCCGTTATAAAACCGATTGTAAAGCTAAAAGAAAAAGCTTTAACAATCAGTCAAGGTGACTTAACACAAAACATTACTGTAAAATCCACTGATGAGATCGGACATTTGGGTGAAGCATTCAACACTATGCAGGAAAGCCTTCGATCACTTATTAATAAAGTGGAGCAAACTGCTGAAATTGTAGCTTCTTCTTCAGAAGAATTGTCAGCAAATGCACAGCAAACTAGTGACACGACAGAAATGGTAGCCACTTCAATTCAAGAAGTTTCTCAAAATGCAGAAATGCAAACAAACAGTGTGGATTCAAACGCTCAATCGCTAGCTGAGATTTCAGTAGGAGTGACTAGAATTTCGGATTATGCCACAAAAGTTTCCGAGCTATCTTATGAAGCAACAACACAAGCAGAGCTGGGTGGTCAGGCAATTACTAATACGGTCAATCAAATGAGTTCCATTCATACTTCCGTCATTGAATCGAATACAAAGATCAATTCATTATCCATTCGATCACAAGAAGTCCGTTCTATATTAAATGTGATAACCGGAATTGCTGATCAAACAAATCTTCTAGCACTAAACGCGGCAATAGAGGCTGCCAGAGCTGGAGAATCTGGTAAAGGATTTGCTGTGGTTGCAGATGAAGTTAGAAAGCTTGCTGAGCAGTCACAACAATCAGCAAAAGATATACACCAAATTATTTTAGGTATTCAAGAGGATACGGAAAACTCCGTTCAAATTATGGCACGTGTCACGGAAGATGTGTTAGCAGGAGTGGAAGTTTCTAATGATGCTATTAAAAAGTTCCAACTGATCGTTCAAAGCATGAAAGAAATAACACCACAGATGGAAGACGTTTCTGCAACGGCACAACAGGTATCTGCCTCTGTACAGGAAACTTCTCATATCGCCAATGATATAGCTATCCTTGCTCAAGGAAATGCTGCAACTTCAGAAGAAGTAGCTGCCTCTGCAGAAGAGCAACTTGCTTCCATGGAAGAGATTTCAGCTTCTGCGCAATCCCTTTCTTCTATGGCCCAAGAACTCAAGGATATAATTTCTCAATTTAAATATTGAGGAAAGTAAAGGATATTTTTAATCAACCAAAAAAAACGACTCTATTTCTTTTGAAATGGAGTCGTTTTTTTCATATCTTAGTTTGGAAGCTGTATCTTAAATATTTAATCTAGAAGGGCTATTTTTATTGGCAGGCTTTCCTTTGTTCTCGTTATCATTGTTTGTCTTTGCTTCTTTATTTTGTCCTCTTACATCTAAATCATCTGGACTTACATCATAACCGTACCCATATTCTTCACGATCTAAAGATTTCCTTGGATTTTTACCTTTTGTCATGAATTTTCACCTCCATGACAAGTAATTTGTGCAAATGGTCGACTTTTATTCATAAGTTTGCATTCACTTTAAAAGTATGAAATTTCTAAAATGAATTAGGATTTTAATTTTTCTTCAAGCAATTGAAATACCTGCTTCACTTTTTCTTTTGATATAATGGCATACTGATTTCCCATATTCACCTCAAAAGCACAGGATTTCTCCGTTACTTCTTTTAAATAGCTTGATAACCCAATTTCAGTCTCCTCATATATTTCTTCTAATAACGGTTCTACTTGTTCTTTTGGTGCTTGAAAATGGACATGAAACATATTGGAGACAGGTATTAATGGGATAGTGGAAACAGCATTACATGAATTGAAAAAGCCAGCTAGTTCTTTAGCATCCTCATAGTACTGATTCATTTTCTTTTCGTTTTCATCAAAATAGTAGTTTGCACAGACAATATAAGGATATAGGCTGATCAAATCTCCACCATGACGTCTTTTCCATATTTTTGATTTTTCCGTGAATGTTTTATCACCTGCTAGGATGGCACCTGCGATTCCACCAATCCCTTTGTAAAACGAGACATATACACTATCAAAAAGGCTACAAAGTTCAGCCGCTGTTTTTTCATAGTAAGGTAAAATTTCAAATAATCTTGCTCCATCTAAATGGAGTTTAATCCCTTTCTCACGGCAATAAGTCGAAATACTTTCTAATGTTTGATAATCTGGCAGTTGCCCCCCGATTTCCCGTTGAGGTAATTCAAGTAATATACATGCAACTTCCTCATCCATCTCCAACACATCTGCCAACTCAATTAATCTATCTTTGTTTGCAAGCAAAATAGGTTCGATATGATGTAATTCTTTCAACCCATCTTCCTCATGTATTTCTAAATGGCATAAAGGATGATATGCAACCTTTTTCAATCCTTTATCATCACACCATATACGTAATGCAATTTGCTGAGCCATGGTTCCACTTGGAAAGAAAACCGCTTTTTCTTTTCCTAGATATGCCGCCATTTTTGTTTGAAAATCATCGATAATATTACCATTCCCATAAATATCACTTTCCTGTTGGCCATTCACTTTGTCAAAAGCATTTTTTAACACTTGTATATTTCTCTTTCCATGTCCTGATACTTGGTATTTAGTTTTCTTAAATGCTTCTAGCAGTGATTTTGTTTCACTCATTTTTTGTCCCCTATTCGTTTTTCGAATAATCATAATATATACAATCTACATCAATTTTTAAATCAATACAATCCAAAATGTTTAATTGTTTTTCCTCTTTACGGCGGCTTGTACGTAAGCTTTAAATAATCGTTTTGAAGCTTCATCACCGTCTAATGCAAACTCCTCTGGATGCCATTGAAAACCAAAGACAAAAGAATGCTTTGTACTTTCTACACATTCGATAATTCCATCCTTAGCTTTAGCTGCTACCTTCAGATTATCTCCCACTTCATTTACTGCCTGATGATGATAGGAGTTGACCTTGAACTCATCTTCTTTAAGTAATTTATATAATAAGCTGTCTTTATCTACTTTTACAGAATGTGATCTATGTGTACGATCTGCTTTTTGCAAATGTTGCATAACCGGCTCTTTTCGCTGGGAATGAATGGATTGATAAAGAGACCCTCCGCATACGACGTTTAACATATGCAACCCTCGACAAACACCTATATAAGGCTTATCTAACTCAAGCATTTTTTGTACAAGCGCAAACTCCATTTCATCCAGTTTGGGTGTAATCCTGCCTAAATGTACATGCGGATCCTCATTATAATAAGAAGGATCAATATCTTCTCCTCCAGTTACAAAAAGAGCATCTATTCCCTCGCATAATTCAGCTATATCTCCCTTTGGCACAAGCGGGATGATAAGAGGAACCCCTCCCGCTTGTAGAATTGCCTTAGTATATACGGAAGCCATAAAATAACTGCCATCCTCTTTTACTTCTGCCGTAATTCCAACGATTGGTTTCATATAAAAATCTCCGTTCTTTATGTATGTATATTCGTTTTTATATACCCTTTTTTGCTATAGCAGAAACGAAACCGACAATTCCGATAAATTACTTTCATAAGTTTGTTTTTTTCATACAAGGGAATATTAAAACTAACCATTATTAAAAGGAGGATTTACATGACAACAGATAAATATACAAAAGTAGATAAGGAAGTTACTGGACAAACACAAAACCAACAACCTGGTGTTGAGGAAGAAATGACCCCAAAACCGATTTATGAGGACACAAACTATAAAGGATCTGGAAAGTTGAAAGATAAAGTAGCGCTTATTACAGGAGGCGACAGTGGAATCGGACGAGCAGTTTCCGTGGCTTTTGCAAAAGAAGGTGCGAATGTCGCCATCGTCTATTTAGATCCAAATGAACAGGAAGATGCAGAAAAAACTATACAAGCTATAGAGCAACACGGAGTTAAAGCATTAAAGATTGAAACTGATTTAAGCGATGATGAAAACTGCCAAAAGGTTGTTGACCAAGTAATAAAAGAATTTGGACAAATAAATATACTTGTTAATAATGCTGGGAAACAGTTCCCTCAAAAAGACTTTTTACAAATTACACCCGATCAGCTACAAGAAACCTTTTCCACTAATATTTATTCCATGTTTTATTTGACCCAGGCTGCATTGGCGAACATGTCGAAAGGAGATTGTATTGTGAATACCTCCTCTATTACCGCTTATAATGGATCTCCAGAGCTGATCGACTATTCTTCTACAAAAGGTGCTATTACTGCGTTTACTCGATCCCTTGCACTTAATCTAATAGAAAAAGGAATACGTGTAAATGCTGTGGCACCCGGACCAATTTGGACTCCACTCATTCCTGCAACTTTCGATGAAAAAAAGGTAGAAGAACATGGTGCTGATACACCGATAGGAAGACGTGGGCAACCCGCTGAACTAGCACCCGCTTATGTATTTTTAGCCTCTACCGATTCAAGTTACATGACCGGTCAAACGATCCATGTAGATGGGGGAGACTTTGTAAATTCTTAACAAAAGCAGCACCCGAATTAAATCTCGGGTGCTGTTTTGTTCTTTTGTTATTGAATTCTTAAGTTAAAAATCAAAGTTATCCGGATCTGGACCCACTCGGTGATGCTGATTTAAATTATCAATCTGTTCCATCTCTTCTATAGATAATTCGAAGTCGAATACATTTGCATTTTCTGCAATTCGATGCGCTTTCGTCGATTTAGGAATAGTAATGATGCCATTTTGTAAATCCCATCTCAAAATAATTTGGGCCACAGACTTTCCATGTTTATTTGCAATTTGTTGAAGATCCGCGTTGTCGAGCAATTGTCCCTGCATAAGTGGAGACCAAGCTTCCATTTGAATATGATGTTGCTTGCAAAATGCCAATAATTCTTTTTGCGTCAGACGTGGATGTGTTTCCACTTGATTTATCATCGGTTTGATCTCAGCATCCTTCATCAGTTCCTCTAGATGGCTAATATGAAAGTTACTAACACCAATCGCTTTAACACGACCTTCTTTATAAAGTGTTTCTAGTGCTCTCCATGCATCTTTGTATTTACCTTCTACCGGCCAATGGATTAAATACATATCCAAGTAATCTAAGCCGAGTTTAGATAGACTTTCTTCGTAAGCAGCAATCGTCTGTTCATACCCCAAGTCAGAGTTCCATACTTTGGATGTGATAAATAATTCCTCTCTTGTAATTCCCGTTTCTTCTATTGCTTCACGGATTCCCTGTCCAACTCCACTTTCATTTCCGTATATTGCAGCTGTATCAATGCTGCGATAGCCATGTTTAATAGCAGTTTTCACTGCATCTACTAGTTCTTGTCCTTCTTCTACTTGAAACACTCCTAGACCTAACCAAGGCATTTTCACACCATTTTGTAATGTTGTTGTAGATTGTAAGTTTTTCATTATCGTAATTCCTCCAATTTTTGTTTATCCTTTTTTTCTAAAGTTCTACTAATACCCGTTAGAATTATTGCAAGTACGACCATCAATGCCCCTATCCATGTTGTATGAATAAGGCCGAGGGATTCTGCTACAACTCCACCTAAATAGGAGCCAATTGCAATTCCTGCGTTAAAAGCAGCAATGTTCATAGCGGAAGCGACATCCACTGCACTTGGAACAAAACGTTCCGCCAGCATTACGACATACACTTGAAGTCCCGGTACATTCATAAAAGCAAACAAACCCATAAAAATTATAGTTATTAACCCAGCAATTTTAAATGGTGCTGTAAACACCAAAATAGATAACACAATTGCTTGAGCAATGAACATGTAGAATAACGATCCAATCGGATTTTTGTTTGAAAGTTTTCCGCCTATCATATTGCCAATTGCAATTGCAATGCCGTAAATTAATAAAATAATAGCAATTGATCCTTGCCCAAATCCTGTTATCTTCTGTAGCAAAGGAGATAAATAGGTGAATACGACAAATGTACCCCCATAACCAAATGCTGTAATAGCTAAGACTAATAATATCCTACTATTTGTAACAAGCTTCACTTGATCCCGAATGGTTGTTGGAGTACCTTTTCTCAAATCTGATGGAACAAGAATACTATTAGCGATAAATCCAACTATCCCTATTATTACAATTGCCACAAAAGCAAAACGCCAACCAAATTGTTGCCCAATAAATGTTCCAATTGGCACACCAGTGATGGTAGCGACAGTTAAGCCTGTAAACATAATGGAAATCGCACTTGCTCTCCGATTTTCGGGAACTAAATCAGCAGCAATAGTCGAGCCAATCGACATAAATACCCCATGGGAAAATGCAGAAATAACACGCGCAACTAATAAAATCCCCACGTTCGTTGCACTTGCAGCAATACCGTTCCCAACTATAAAGACTACCATTATCCATAGAAGCAACGTCTTACGTGGCATCCTCGCGGTAAGCGATGTTAAAACGGGAGCTCCAAACATCACACCCAATGCATATAGAGAAACAGTGAGCCCTGCTGTTGTAAGCGATATATCTAAATCGTGAGAAATTAATGGCAAAAGTCCCACGCTGATAAATTCAGTCGTACCAATCGCGAATGCACTTACCGCTAATGCAAGTAGCGCAAACGTACTTCGCTTTTTGTCTAAAGACATTTATTCTCACCCTTTCTGTTTGTGTAAGTCCTTCGACAAATGTTATTATGATCCTTAGAGTTACAAAAGAAAAGTACGCACTTCAAAGTAATATAGGTACTAAAAGGTTATATAGGCACTAATAAGTACCTATAAAAAGGAGAATATAAAATGAAAAAAAAGAAATATAACATATCTGTTGAAGCAACCTTAGAAGTAATCGGAGGCAAATGGAAGTGTGTCATTTTGTGTCATTTAACACATGGCAAAAAAAGAACGAGTGAATTAAAGCGTCTTATGCCCGATATTACACAAAAAATGCTAACGCAGCAGTTAAGAGAACTAGAAGCAGATGGAGTTATTAACCGTATTGCGTACAATCAAGTCCCCCCAAAAGTAGAATACGAGCTCAGTGAATACGGGTTAAGTTTGGGAAGCATATTAGATGCACTATGTGCCTGGGGAGAGGTACATATTACAAAAGTTTATGGAGATAAGTTTTCCGTGTTAGAGGACAGCATATTAAATGACAAGCTAAAAAGCTAATAAATAGAATGAAGTTGTTTAGAGCGGTCAAGTGTCGAGTGAAGCAACAAACACAAACATCTATTCATCAGCACGCTTTTTGGGGTTACCTATTTGGAACTAAATGGCTTAACGCAACCAATTGTGGGGCGAGAGCAACCAATTTTGCTTTCTGAGCAACTAGTTCTTCGGAGAGAGCAACTAAACCCGCGTTGCAAGCAACCAATTCTGCCTTGAGAGCAACCAACATAAATAATCTCTTAGTCAGCGCGCTTTTGGGGTTGCCTGTTTGGAATTAAATGGCTTAACGCAACCAATTGTTGGGTGAAAGCAACCAATTGAGCCATGAGAGCAACTAGTTCTTCGGGGAGAGCAACTAAATTCGCATTCAAAGCAACCAATTCTACCATGAGAGCAACCAACCTAAATAATCTCTTAGTCAGCGCGCTTTTGGGGTTACCTATTTGGAATTAAATGGCTTAACGCAACCAATTGTTGGGTGAAAGCAACCAATTCTACTTCCTGAGCAACTAGTTCTTCGGAGAGAGCAACTAAACCCGCGTTGCAAGCAACCAATTCTGCCATGAGAGCAACCAACATAAATAATCTCTTAGTCAGCGCGCTTTTGGGGTTGCCTGTTTGGAATTAAATGGCTTAACGCAACCAATTGTTGGGCGAGAGCAACCAGTTCTTCGGAGAGAGCAACTAAATCCGCGTTGCAAGCAACCAATTCTGCCTTGAGAGCAACCAACCTAATTAATCTCTTAGTCAGCGCGACTTTGGATTACCTATTTGGAATTAAATGGCTCAACGCAACCAATTGTTGGGCGAGAGCAACCAATTGAGCCATGAGAGCAACTAGTTCTTCGGAGAGAGCAACTAAATTCGCGTTCAAAGCAACCAATTCTACCATGAGAGCAACCAAACAAAATTAAAAACGAGATCCCAATAAAATTGGGGTCTCGTTTTTGAAGATTTCTATTCTAAATAGCTTTACGTGATACTTTTTTTCCATCATAAGAATATAGAGTTGGTTTATTGTCCACGTAAGTTTCCATATAGACATTTTTACCCCACAGTCGATAAATATAGGGAAGCACATTTTCTAAATAGTGGGGATCGAGTTCTGTTCCTTCATACCCGTGTTTTAAATACAATTCTCCATTTCGTGAGTAATCGCCATCTTCTACGACGATATACGGAAAGCTTCCATTAGTTCTCATGGAAACAAGTTGGTCGCGTACATGTTCATAGTCCTTATCGGTTATTTCATAATTCCCTCTCTTTTTTTCAAATAAATATAGATCTTCTTGCTTTACTAGCTCTTTTGTTAAATAGTTTCGAATAAAGGAAATGTCCGATTCAATTTCTCTTACTTCAAATATTTTTTCCCTACCAGAGTTGGGTTTTACCCCTAATCTTTTCATTTCTTCAGTTGGGTGATCGTATCTGTTTTCGATATCCTCAAAGATTTTTAATCCTAAATAGTATGGGTTAATACTTGTAGGAGATGGCTGGACGACATTTGCGTTCAACTTTGCAAATTCGATTGTCTCATCTGTAGTTAAATCCATTTCTCTAAGAATTCGTTGATGCCAGTAGGATGCCCAACCTTCGTTCATAATTTTTGTCTCTAGTTGTGGCCAAAAGTATAGCATTTCCTCTCTCATCATCGTTAAAATATCACGTTGCCAATCTTCCAATTCACGACTATATTCTTGGATGAAGAGTAACAGATCTTTTTCGGGATGCGGAGGGAACTTTTTTCTTTTTGGAACGACTACTAGCTTGTCGTTCTTTGGTTGATCCATATTCCATAAGTCATCATAAGGTGTTTTTCTTAAAGCCTCTACTTCTTCCTCCACATCTAAATTATAGTCAGGTAATTTAGGTCTAATAATGGAAGGATCAATATGTTCCTGTATAGCAAGAATAGCATCTAAAAAGCTCTCTACCTCTTCTTTGCCGTATAACATTTCATAGTCTGCAATCCGTTCGGCCGTGGCAGTCATACTCTCTACCATATCTCGTCTCGTATTGGAAAAACGTACATTATTTTTAAAGAAATCACAATGGGCAAGGACATGGGCAATGATGAGTTTATTTTGTATCAGGCTGTTCGTATCCAGTAAAAAGGCATAACATGGATTCGAGTTAATAACGAGTTCATATATTTGACTCAGCCCAAAGTCATACTGCAACTTCATTTTGTGGAATTGTTTCCCAAAACTCCAATGGGTGAAACGTGTCGGCATTCCATATGCACCAAATGTATAAATTATATCAGCAGGGCAAATTTCATAACGCATTGGAAAATAATCTAGTCCAAATCTAGAGGCTATTTCAGTTATTTCAGCGATTGCATGGTGAAGCTTCCTCTCCATTCCATAACTCCTTTCTCGTTCAATTTAAAGCTTCGTATTTACGAAATAAACTCTTCAGTGCTTTATATACATCCCGGTTTTCTTTCAATACATAATGACGAAACTTCGGATTATCAATTTTTTTGTACGTATTCATTAGCGTGGAATACCGACTATGGGCATTTACTTCTCCATATCCAAACATACTTGAAACGTCCATTAGCTCATTTACAAGCTTTATACACTTTTCATTATCACTTGTCATATTTTCTCCATCTGAAAAGTGAACAGGGTAAATGTTATAACGAGCTGGATTATATTTTAGTTGTATAAGATCTAATGCCTTTTGATATGCGGATGAACAAATCGTTCCACCGCTTTCACCCTTTGAAAAGAAAGCCTCTTCTGTTACCACTTTTGCTTCCGTATGATGGGCGATAAATTCAATTTCCACGGTTTCATATTTGGAGCGTAAAAATCTTGCCATCCAGAAAAAGAAACTTCTTGCACAATATTTTTCGAACGCTCCCATTGACCCACTCGTATCCATCATCGCAAGAACTACCGCCTTGGACTCTGGTTTCGTTACTTCATCCCATGTTTTAAAACGCAAATCATCGTTATGGATTGGTGAAATGACGGCCTTTCCTTTCATAGCGTTTCGTTTAATAGCAGTTATAATTGTCCGTTTCTTATCAATATTTCCCATAAGCCCTTTTTTGCGAATATCGTTAAACTCCACTTTATCTGTTGTAATATCCATCTGTTCTTTTCGTTGCAAATTGGGTAGTTCCATTTCTTTAAATAAAACATTTTCTAATTCACCTATCGTAACTTCGGCTTCATAATAATCTTTTCCCGCTTGATCCCCTGCCTGTTTTCCTTGTCCTTGCCCACTTTCCCCTTCATCTGAGCCTTTAGCAATTACATCGCCTACTTGACTATCGCCATCTCCTTGACCTACATGTTTGGTTTTGTCATAGTTGTAACGAATTTTATATTCATCCAAGGAGCGTATGGGTATTTTAATCACATCTCGTCCATTTGACATAATAATACTTTCTTCACTTATTAAATCGGGTAAATTATCCTTAATCGCTTCTTTTACTTTCTCCATATGACGTTGCTGATCTTGGTACCCTTTTCGGTGGAGAGACCAATTTTCCTGGGAGATAACAAATTGTTTTTCCTCTTTTTCACTCACTCTCATCAACACCTACCTATGTTTTATCTTATGCCGGGATGACAAAGTTATTGCCAATGTGTATAAAAAAAACAAGACTAATAGAAGCAATCAGTCTTGTTTTTTTATTTATCTATTAAGGAGACTGCCTACGTAACGAAGTAATTCATTTGCTGAAGTAGAATTGTACCCATGTTCATCTACTAGTCTTGCAATCACTTCATTTACTTTCTTGAGATGCGTTTCATCAGGTGTTTGAGAAGAAGTTGTGATTTTCACAACATCTTTTAAGTCTGCAAACAGTTTCTTTTGAATCGCTTCTCGTAAACGCTCATGGGAATTATACTCAAATCGTTTTCCTTTTCGAGCGTATGCCGATAAGCGGATCAAAATTTCTTCTCTAAAGGCTTTTTTAGCATTCTCCGAAATACCGATTTGTTCCTCTATAGAGCGCATTAATTTTTCATCTGGATTCATTTCTTCTCCAGTTAATGGATCTCTCATTTTGTTCTTATTGCAAAACGCCTCTACGTTATCCAAATAATTATTCATCAATGTAATTGCAGACTCTTCGTACGAGTATACGAAAGCCTTTTGCACTTCTTTTTTCGCAATTTCGTCGTATTCTTTTCTAGCAATCGCAATATAATTCATGTATTTTTCCCGATCTTCTTGTGAAATAGAGGCATGCTGATCCAAACCTTCTTTTAGTGCGCGTAATACGTCTAAGGCGTTTATCGATGGGATTTCTTTTCGAATGATTGCGGAAGAAATTCTATTGATCACATAACGCGGATCAATTCCATTCATTCCTTCGTTCAACGACTCTTTCTTTAATTCTTCCAGATCAATTTCGTTAAATCCTTCGACGTTTTCACCATCGTAAAGGCGCATTTTCTTTACAATATCGATACCTTGTTTTTTAGGCACTTCCAGTCTCGTTAATATAGAGAAAATAGCAGCTGCTCTTAGTGCATGCGGAGCGATATGAACGTGAGTCATATCACTTTCTTTAATCATTTTTTCATAGATCCGTTCTTCTTGGCTTACCTTCAAATTATATGGAATCGGCATGACAATAATTCTAGAGTGAAGCGCCTCATTTTTTTTGTTAGAAATGAATGATCGGTATTCCGTTTCGTTTGTATGTGCCACAATCAATTCATCTGCACTGATCAAAGCAAATCTTCCTGCTTTAAAATTACCTTCCTGTGTTAGGGACAGTAAATGCCACAAGAACTTTTCATCTAACTTTAGCATTTCCTGAAATTCCATTATTCCACGGTTTGCTTTATTCAATTCTCCATCAAAACGATAAGCACGAGGGTCTGATTCCGAACCAAATTCGGCAATTGTTGAAAAATCGATGCTTCCAGTTAAATCCGCAATATCCTGTGATTTCGGGTCCGATGGCGTAAACGTACCGATTCCTACTCGCTTGTCTTCTGAGAAAAAAATTCGCTCAATCATCACGTTTTCAATATGTCCGTTATATTCCTTTTCAAGTCGCATGGTATTAAGTGGCGATAAACTTCCTTCAATTCGAATCCCATACTCTTCTGAAAAATCTGCACGTAAATGTTGGGGTATTAGGTGTAGGGGATCTTCATGCATCGGACAACCTTTTATAGCATATACAGCACCCTCATCTGTTCTGGAAAACTGTTCAAGTCCTCGCTTTAACAAAGTCACAATAGAGGACTTCCCTCCACTTACTGGTCCCATAAGTAAAAGAATTCGTTTCCGTACATCTAGTCTTTTGGCAGCAGGATGAAAATATTCTTCCACAAGCCTTTCAATAGCCGTTTCCAATCCAAATATTTCTTTTCCAAAGAAGTGGTACATTCTTTGCCCGTCTCTTTCTGTCAAACCAGAGCTCTTAATCATGCTATAAACTCGTGAATGAGCAGTTTGTGCAACTTCTGGTCTTTCCTTCACTAACTCTAAGTATTCCTCGAACGTGCCTTCCCACTTCAACTGATTTTCTTCTTCACGGTAGCTCTTCACCTTATTCAAAATATCCATCTATTCCCTCCATTCAGGGCATTGTTTTATACATAGTATGAAAGAATAGAGTTTCTGATACATAATACTTTTAAGAATCCAATTCATCTTGCAATATTACTCTGGCTGGGCAATATGCCTTGATCAAAAGATTGTTACCCTATTCTTACACTGAAAAAAAGAGGCTGGTTATGACGTTAGTCATGATCAGTCCCCCCGGAAATTTTTAAGAATAGGTTTTGCCTTAAAGAATGCTTGCTCTTTTTTATTTATTCACAATCTTATTATACGTATTAACTGTCAGCACATAATAACCTACATAGATCATAATAAATGCTCCCATGGCAGTAATTATTGGAATCATCATGTTAGTTCCTATTAAGTCGGATATGAAATTACTAACAAATTTCAATATAACGCTACTATGCACAATTCCAACTATTAATGGTAATCCAAACACAAATAACGTCTGCTTATTAATGGTTTGACGGATGTCCTTTTTATTTACACCAATTTTATGCAATATTTCATAATTTATTTTCGTTTCATTTGCTTCTGTTAATTGTTTAAAGTAAATAATACTTCCTGTTGCAGCCAAAAATACTAGTCCTAAAAATCCAAATATAAACAGATACAAAGCATTTCCTTCCTTACCTTCCTTGTATTCCATATAAAATGAGGAATGTACTTGAAAATTCCCATCAATCAATTGACTAACCTTTTCCGAAGAAATATCCGTTGTTTTCTCTTTTTCCACTTCATACACTTTATACGTTTTTGGTTTTATTTGTTTAGAAATATCGGCAAATAGTTCGTCACTTACAACAATATAGAAATCTGGATAGTCGAATGGTAAAACACTTCCATTCAACATTTTAACGAATGTTACATTCCGGTCAACTGACGATAGATGTAATTTTTCTCTTTGAAAAAGTGACTCCTTGTATTCTGTTAATCTTGGTTTAATAACCGCTGCTTCCACATCAGTCAGAGCCCTTAGTTCTTCTATTCCTAAAGCTTTTGCTGCTTCGTTGTAGGCATTTACCGGGATTAGTTTCATCGGGTTAGCTTCATAACTAAATGTGAAAGAAAGCTCCCCTCCTACTTCTATCACGGGAATTTCAAGTTGCGCTGTAATTGGATGTTCTTTATCATTCTTCAGTATGCTTTCTATTTTTTCATCAAATTCTTCGGATTTGGACAGATGTGAATAACTAAAAGGAACCATTTCAAGTGAAGCCTTTTCATTCCCATAATAGCCACTATAGGTGGTACCGAAAAGACTGATTGTTACTGCACTTAATAAGGCAATCATCGAAAACGTCCTTGCATTTCCTCTTATACGATACAGTAATTGGGACGTACCAATTAGGTTTGTACCTTTGTAATAGCGCGATCGATTCTTTTTTAATAGTGTCAATAAAAACACAACAACAGAACGGAAAAATAAATGTGTTCCAATAACAAGTGCAGTGAAAGCAATACCATAATTCGCTAGTATATAATGATTCGTCAACTCATCTGGAAAAGGTTTCAATATAAGTGAATAACTCAAGATTAGTAAAACCACTCCTATGCTAGTTGAAAGGGGTGAAATCTTTGGTTGCTTCTCTCCTTTTTTCTCTGCTTGAAATAATTCAATTAGTTTAAAACGGTAGATCAAACGATATCCTTGAATAGATGTGAACAAAATAATAAGTAAAAATACAATAATTGTCTGGAAAGTTGCACCAATGGATAAACCGAAGTTTATCTCTATGGTAGAGCCCATTAGGTTCACTAGTACCATGGCAAATAGTTTAGAAAATAAAGTCCCTAAACTGATTCCCACTATGAGTGCAGCAACACCCATTATAAGGTTCTCATAAAACAGCATTTTTCCGATTGTTTTCTTTCGTAACCCAAGGATTGAATATAATCCAACTTCTTTTTTTCGATTTCTCGTAAAGAAAGCATTCGAATATAAAATAAAGGTTGCAACGAATAACAATAAAAGTACCGAGGAAGCCAAAAATAAGAAACCCATCATGTCAGAAAGCATGATACTTTCTTGAATATCTGTGGAGTACTGCAGTGACACAAATGTAAAATAGATAATAATACTGAAAACCATTGAGACAAAATAGACGAAGTATTTACCAAAATTGCCCTGAATATTTTTCTTTGCCAAATCAAATAATGTCATTTGCACCACCTCCGAGTGCGGAAAGCACATCTAACACCTTTTGAAAAAATTCTTTCCGTGGTGTCTTACCTTTCACGAGTTCTGTAAATAACTTGCCATCCTTAATAAATATCACACGCCTACAGTAACTTGCAGCAAATGCATCATGCGTAACCATTAAAATAGTCACTTTATCTTGTTCACTTAGATTAGTTAAACTTTCCAACAAATCAGTTGCAGATTTAGAATCTAGTGCACCAGTCGGTTCATCCGCCAAAAGTAGGCTCGGATTCGTAACAATTGCACGTGATGCAGCAGTACGTTGTTTTTGTCCTCCAGAAATTTGGTAAGGGTATTTATCTAAGATGGGACTTATTCCAAATTTTTCAGCTACCTCTTCCACCTTACGTTCTAGTTCTGTCACATTCATTTTTGCTAAAGCTAAAGGCAGCAATATATTTTCTTTCACTGTTAATGTATCTAATAGGTTATAATCTTGAAAAACAAATCCTAATTTATCTCTACGGAAGTTGGACAATTGTTCCTCATTCATATTGATAATGCTCGTTCCATCAATAAAGATATCACCTGAAGTCGGCTCGTCAATTGTTGCCAACACATTTAATAGCGTTGATTTACCAGCTCCTGACGGACCCATAATACCTACAAATTCACCTTCTTTAACGATTAAATCTATTTCTTCCAATGCTGTAAATACATTGCCCCTTGCTCCAAATACTTTTTTAATCCTTTTTGCTTCCACGATATTTTTCATGTAAGTGTTTCCTCCATTACAAGCATTTTCTCTTCTCGCTGGTTTCATTTTATAATAAGTATTAATAGTGCAAACTAACAGTATAGGGAGTCAATCTTACAATATCGTCACTACAATACAAACCAAACCATATTTTCGTTAATATAATAACAAAGCATATCTATATCAATTGGAGGGATCCACTATGAAGCTAATGATTATTGAAGACGAAGCAATTATACGGGAACTGCTTGGAGAAACAATTGAAAAATGGGGGCATTCTGTTGTGAAAGTCGAAAACTTCCATGACATATTGCATGTTTTCGTGGCAGAAAATCCTCACTTGATCTTATTAGATATTAATTTACCCTCTTTTGATGGATTTTACTGGTGCAGTAAAATTAGAGAAGTTTCAAAAGTGCCGATTATTTTTATATCTTCCCGAAATACACCGATGGATATGGTGATGGCGATGAATATGGGTGGAGACGACTTTATACAAAAACCGTTTGATACAGATGTACTTTTAGCGAAGATCAATGCCCTTTTACGTCGAACTTATTCCTATGTCGATATCCAACAAAATATATTGGAGCATAGTGGAGTAGTATTAGACTTAGATGATTGGGATGTTTTTTATGAAAAAGATAAAATAAATCTAACAAAGACAGAATTTACGATTCTAAAAATTCTCATGCAGCAAAAAGGGACAATTGTTAGTAGAAACAAAATAATGCGTAGTCTTTGGAAAGATGAAAGTTTTGTAGATGACAATACGTTAACCGTTAATGTCAATCGTCTACGTAAAAAACTTACGGAGCTCGGAAAAGAGAACTTTATTACTACAAAAAAAGGGGAAGGTTATATGATTCAATGAACTTTTTAAAGTATGTATCAGATAAACGTTTTTTCATTTTCATTTATATAGCAATTATGCTTTTTGTATCCACTATCATAATGGTAGGTGTGAACGGGCAAAATATGTTGAATAATATTTTATATTTAAATATCACTTGTTTTGTTTTCGCTAGCTTATACATTACAATTGGTTATTTCTACAGAAGAAAATTTTACCGCGAACTAATTGATACAATTGAGAGTGGTCAAGAAGATTTCGCAGTTTTGATGCCATTATCACAGAATCATCAGCATCGTATTTTCCTCCAGCTATTGAAAAAAATTCATCATGATAACAGAAAACAGTTACAAGTATTGCACGATGATAAACGAGATCAGCAGGAATTTATCCTTTCCTGGATTCATGAAGTAAAGCTTCCAATTGCCGCAAGTCGCCTATTAATGGAAAATAGCGAAAACAAAACAACAGATTTTCTTATCGATAAATTTGAAGATGAACTCAACAAAATTGACAATTATGTAGAGCAAGCACTTTATTATTCCCGCATTGATACGTTTTCAAAGGACTATTTCATTAATGAAATTAATGTAAATCAAGTAATTAAAAATAGCATAAAAAAGTACTCTAAGCTCTTTATAAATAAGGAAATAAAATTTCATATGGAAGATAAAGATCAATTAGTCCAAAGTGATAGTAAATGGCTTGACTTTGTCTTTGATCAGATTATAGCAAACGCTTTAAAATATACAAATAATGGTGGTAACTTGTCCGTTTTGTTCGAAGAGAATAGCAAAGAAAAAAGGATAGTTATATTAGATGATGGCATTGGTATTAAATCTGAGGATATACATCGCTTATTTGAAAAAGGTTTTACGGGGACTACTGGCAGAAGTGATGCCAAATCAACCGGAATAGGTCTATACCTAGCAAAACAGTTAGCCCTAAAACTTGGTCATGACATATCTATCGATTCAGAGGAAGGTAAATATACAAAGGTTACCGTTCATTTTCCTAAAATAAGAAGTTATTTTCAACTAGAAAACCAATATAAATCCTATTTGCAAAACAAATAACACCTGTAAGCATACAGGTGCTGGGGTTTTTACTTACCGCATTTGCATGTTTTTTTATCGCACTTCTTGCATTTCTTCGCCGCTATTAAAATCACCCCTTTAGCTGATTAATACAGGATATGTGTGGAGATGCATGTCCAATGCATAAACATCGGAAAAAATTATATCTGGAAAGAAGGCATCCCGTGTCATCTACCTCGAATATCTGTCACGTGCATCTGGCATTCCATATATAATAGGGTAATACTTCTTGGGAGATGATTCAGTGACCCTTTGGATTGATGTATCAGTTCGTAAGCGGCAATTAAAATTATACGATGCTAGTGTATTATTAAAGACTTATCCTATTGCAGTTGGGAAAATATTGACCCCTACTCCTACAGGAAATTATATTATTATCAACAAAGAGGTGAACCCAGGCGGACCTTTTGGAGCATTATGGATGGGTTTATCTAAAGCCCATTACGGCATACATGGTACAAATGATCCATCCTCCATCGGTAAAGAAGTTTCGCATGGCTGTATTAGGATGCATAATGAAGACGTATTAGAGTTATCTTCCATGGTACCTACTAGTACAAATGTATACATTCACAAATAAGAAGATTGGTAAAAGGAAGTCGAGGAATCATATTCTGTTTTGTCTATTAACTCATTCTATTAAATAATTTAATTCTCCCAAAATAGATTAGGTGACCTATTCCTAATCTATTTTTCTACATAGTATGCAAATAGAGAAAGAGACAACCTCTTTCTACTATTTCTAGTTTGACGTCTACTAGGGAAAAAGGAGAAGAAACATGGCAGAAAAAACTTTTATCAACAACACCGAAGCTACTTTACAAATCACTATCTTTGTTCGTGAAGGAGAACTTCCATTTAATCAGGACGGGACCGTTTCATTTAGTCTAGATCCAGGACAAACTCTAATCGTTCCTTATGGAAATGAGATGAATATCTTTTTAAATGGGATAATAATCTTCACAATTTTCGAAGGTGACCTATTTAGTAGTGTTCAATTTATAACTATGCAATCGAGTGAGCTGGACGACCTGCTTAATACAAATGACACAATAACTATCACAAAGGTACAAACGGATTATGTTATTTCCGGAAGCGATGAATTCCTAGATGCAGTAAATGCAGCCCAAACTGTACCAGAAATGCGCACAGCAATTGAAAATCCAGGTTTAGGTTTAGACTTAACTGCTTATAATGCTCTCACAGAATTACAAAAAGATCAGGTCGCTTCTGAGTTGTTAACTAACAGACCAGTAGGTGGCTACCCTACCACAATCAGTATTCAAATGGCTTTAAATGCTGCAATTAACCAAATTGTCGACCCTAATAATATTTATGTCAAAGCAGGTGCTGTGGGAGGAGATGGAAGTTTAGCAAGTCCTTTAAGCACGATAGCAGAGGGTATTGCAGCTGTGAACCCAGGAGGAACTGTGCATATACTAAGCGGAACATACCCAATCACCTCTCAAATTTTAGTTAATAAAACGGGTATAAAATTACTAGGAGAACCTGGAACACTACTAATACTTCAAGCAGATATTATTGCAATGTTAATAACAGCACCGGATACAACTATCGAAGGTTTAACAATCACTAGTGATATTCCATACGCAAAAGAATTCATACAAGTTGGAGCGACAAATACTAGTATATTAAATAACACTATATATGGACCCCCACAAGCTCTCCCAATGGCAAACTGGATAGTGAATCGAGCAGTCGTTCCGCAAGGTGGCATTAACTTTACTGTAAACGGAAATACGTTCTATTCCCTACGAACAGGTATTTATATCAATCCAAATGTAACAGGAGAAATTAATAATAATGTGGTATACAACACAAAAGGTGCTTTCTTGGTTGACCAAGCGTTCACTACCTTCTTTGGAAACTCTTGGGGCACTCCTGCAAACGAGGTAGATATTGCGCTATTTGCCGGTACAACAATGGGACCTCCATATGATAATCTGGCTCTCCTCAGTGCAGAAAATAACAATGCAACTATTTCGGATCAAAGATAGAGAGTGATCCTTGTTTCTTTAATAAATTTTAGAGAATGCCTATAAATTATTTAGCCTCTACTATAATAGAGATACCTTTAGTGAACTGTAATTAAAACCACACATTCAAAAAAGGTATCTTTTTATTTTTCTAATGTCTTCCACTTTCACTAGAGTCTTTGGCTAATTGTAGGGAATCCACATCTTAATAGTTAGAAGCTTAGTTTTCTTTGAAACATATTTTAATTTGCCACAGCTACCTTAACGTGAAACAGTTATGGATGATTTCCTACAGATTTAGCTTAGGGTCTTTTTTTATTTCTCCCAAGATAGATTAGGTGACCTATTCCTAATCTATTTTTCTTCATAGTATGCAATAGAGAAAGAGACAACCTCTTTCTACTATGTCTGGTACCACATCTACCAGAGAAAAAGGAGAAGAAACATGGCAGAAAAAACTTTTATCAACAACACCGAAGCTACTTTACAAATCACTATCTTTGTTCGAGAGGGAGAACTTCCATTTAACCAAGATGGGACGGTATCATTTAGCCTAAATCCTGGGCAAACTTTAGTAGTTCCTTACGGGGATGATATAAATATCTTTTTAAACGGGATAATAATCTTCACAATTTCGGAAGGAGATCTTTTTAGTAGTGTTCAATTCGTAACTGTGCAATCGAGTGAGCTTGACGACCTGCTTAATACAAATAGCGTAATAACTATTACAAAAGTACAAACTGAATATGTTATTTCCGGAAGTAATTAATCATTATGAAAAACCAATATGGAGAGAAGTGCTTAGTCACTTCTCTCCATATTTTTTCGAAATCCTTCTAGTTATTTTTTCTCTTTCGTTTAATTATCCAAAATACTACATACGCAACTATGCCGAAAATAAGCAAAATCGGTAAGTTACCGATGAAAAACACGATAATAGCAGAAGCCGCAGAAAGTAACCCATTCGTACTTGATATAAACTGTTTTTTCGTCTTTTCCCATGTATTTAACTCTTTACCATCAATTTCAGGAACAATTACTCGGTTTTCCTGCATTGTGAGTTCTATTGTGGAATAGGAACTCTGATTTTCAAGATACTTCATCTTGCCTACTATAACTTCAATTTCTTCTTGGACACTTGCTAAATCTGAAGATATTTTCAGTAAATCCTCCGTTTTTTCTGCCCCTTTCATAAAGACCAGCAAACGTTCTTCCACTGCCCGTTTGGATGTAAGGCGAGAGTTCAAATCCACATATTGCTCCGTCACATCTTGACCAGTTACATTCCGCTCTAACACTTTCGATGCTTCCTCTTCCGCATCGAATAAAAATGTCTCAAAATGTTTCTCTGGTATACGCACAATCATATTGCCACTAGTTGTCTGATTGTCTTCTTGGTACACATTCGACTCCACAATATAGCCGCCATATTTTTTCACTTTAAGTTCAATATTACTTTGTGCTTTAGCAAGTTCTTTTACTTGTGTCCTAATTACGGCATTATGAATAATCATGCGTTCAGCAGTCTCCTCAGTAGAAGACTCTGTACTACTTTCTTTCTCTGTTTTGTCCTTACTACTTTTTTCTTCTTCCACATAGCCAGCAGAATCACTTGCGCTATCCATTTCAAAACTACTCGACTTTTCTTCAACAGCACTACAAGCTATAAGCAATCCCCCGATAGTAGCTAGCAGTAAATAGAACAACATTTTTTTCATATCCAATTGCCCCCTGTCTATATGTAAATAGACGATTTGCCGAAAAAATAGTTACATTTTATCAGAAAATTTCGTTTTCAGTACTCTACTATGCTAATGAAATACCTAATTAGCATATGAGAAATTTTTACTTTTTTCTCAAAAACACTTAAATTATTGAAAAATTTCGATAGAATGAATATAAGAATAAAGGAGGGTTTTTACAATGGGTAAGGCAAGTGAAAAAGTGATTCGTTATCGTGGAACAGAGTTAAATACGAAAGGTTGGCTTCAAGAAGCAGCACTTCGTATGCTGATGAACAATTTAGATGCAGAAGTTGCGGAACATCCTGATGACTTAGTCGTATACGGGGGAATCGGTAAAGCAGCGCGTAGTTGGAAATCGTTTGATGCTATTGTACGCTCATTAAAAGAATTAGAAAATGACGAGACATTGTTAGTGCAATCAGGAAAGCCAGTTGCAATATTTAAATCACATACGGATGCACCTCGCGTGCTAATAGCAAATTCCAACTTAGTCCCCGCTTATGCTACATGGGAGCATTTTCATGAGCTTGATAAAAAAGGACTCATGATGTATGGACAAATGACTGCTGGAAGTTGGATTTACATTGGTTCTCAAGGAATTGTTCAAGGCACGTATGAAACATTTGCAGAGCTTGCAAAACAGCATTTTGGTGGAACCTTAAAAAATACAATCACGCTCACAGCTGGTCTAGGTGGAATGGGAGGAGCACAGCCACTTGCAGTGACGATGAATGGAGGCGTTTGTATCGGTATTGATGTCGACGAGACACGTATTGACCGTAGAATTGAAACACGCTATACAGATGTGAAAACGCATTCATTAGACGAAGCGATTCGATTGGCAACGGAAGCGAAACAAGACGGGAAAGCTCTGTCCATCGGCCTCGTAGGGAATGCTTCTGATATGTTACCAGAAATGATTGCTCGTGGTTTTATCCCTGATGTATTAACAGACCAAACATCCGCTCATGATCCTTTAAATGGGTATATCCCTTCGCAAATGAGTTTAGAAGACGCGATGAAATGGCGAGTAGAAAAACCAGAGGAATACGTCAAACTAGCGAAAGCTTCTATGGAAAAACATGTTCGAGCTATGGTTGACATGATGGATAAGGGTGCCGTGACATTTGACTATGGAAATAATATTCGTCAGGTAGCAAAAGATGCTGGCTTTGAACGAGCATTTGACTTCCCTGGTTTTGTTCCAGCATATATCCGACCTCAGTTTTGTGAAGGAAAAGGACCTTTCCGTTGGGTGGCTTTGTCCGGTGATCCCGAGGATATTTATAAAACAGATGAAGTAATTTTACGTGAGTTTAGCTATAACACCCATTTATGCAATTGGATTAAGATGGCACGCGAAAAAATTCAATTCCAAGGACTTCCTTCTCGTATTTGTTGGCTTGGCTATGGTGAACGTGCACGTTTCGGAAAAATTATAAATGATATGGTAGCTTCTGGTGAATTAAAAGCTCCAATTGTAATTGGTCGAGATCATCTTGACTCAGGATCAGTAGCGTCCCCTAACAGAGAAACGGAAGCAATGAAAGACGGTTCTGATGCAGTAGCCGATTGGCCAATATTAAACGCAATGATAAATGCTGTTGGGGGTGCAACTTGGGTTTCCGTTCACCATGGTGGTGGAGTTGGAATGGGATACTCTATACATGCTGGAATGGTCATCGTCGCAGATGGAACAAAAGAAGCAGAAGCAAGACTAGAAAGAGTACTTACGACAGACCCTGGCATGGGAATTGTACGCCATGTTGATGCTGGATACGAATTGGCAGAAAAAACTGCTCATGAAAAGGGAGTTAACATTCCAATGATGGATCAGGAGGACTGAGAAACAATGGCAAAAGTAGTTTGGATCAAACATGCCTCGCAACTAGTCACTTTAGCAAATAAATCAGAAGGCCCTCGTGTAAAAGAACAAATGAGCGAATTATCCATTATAGAAGATGGAAGTGTCTGGGTCGAAGATGGGATAATTCAAGCAATAGGAACTACAGAAGAATTAGAAACGAAGTATTCAAGTCATACATTAGAAGTAGAAGTGGTTGATGCAATTGGTCATCTTGTGACTCCCGGCCTTGTAGACCCACATACACATGTAGCATTTGGCGGCAGTCGAGAACGGGAATTTGAAATGCGTCTAGAAGGTGCCACATATATGGATATCATGAATGCCGGTGGCGGGATTCATGCGACAACTAAAATGACCCGTACAATTTCAGAGGATGAGCTTGTTCGACAAACTACTAAAAGACTGGATTCTTTTTTAGCACATGGCGTTACTACGATTGAAGGAAAAAGTGGTTACGGCTTGGATTTAGAAACGGAGATAAAACAACTTCGTGCTATGAAACGATTGCAAGAGGAACACCCGATTGATATCGTTCCGACATTTATGGGTGCGCATGCTGTTCCCACAACATATAAAGGTAAAGAGGATGAATACGTAGATCTTATTATTGACGAAATGCTGCCGGTCGTCGCGAAAGAAAAGCTTGCGAAGTTTAACGATGTTTTTTGTGAAGTAGGTGTTTTCACGCCAGAGCAGTCTGAACGCATTTTAGAAGCTGGTAAATCGTATGGACTTATCCCAAAAATTCATGCCGATGAAATTGAACCTTACCAAGGAGCAGAGCTTGCTGCAAAAGTTGGTGCGATTTCTGCAGAGCATTTATTGAAAGCCTCGGACGAAGGAATTCGAGCAATGGCAGAACAAGGAGTTATCGCCTGCTTGTTACCGGCCACCGCTTTGTACTTACGGGAAAATGCTGCTCAAGGAAGGGCTATGATCGATGCAGGAGTGCCCGTTGCAATTTCTACCGATTGCAATCCTGGCTCCTCCCCTACTACCTCTATGCCGCTTGTGATGAATTTAGCATGTATTTCTATGCGCCTCACTCCCGCAGAAAGCTTATGCGCTGCAACATACAATGCTGCTTGTGCTATTCAGATGGAGGATAAAGTCGGTTCATTAGAGATTGGAAAGCAAGCCGATATAGTTCTTTGGAATGTAAAGAATTATCAAGAGCTGCAATATTTGTTCGGAGTAAACCATGTAAAAGCCGTTTGGAAAAATGGCGTGAAAGTTGTTGGTTAATTTAATATAGAAAGAACGTGAATAGAAATGATTAGTTTAAAAGGACATGGACTAACGCTTGAAGAGATGCGTGCTATTTTATATCAAAACGAGAAAGTACAACTTGAGAACGAGGCCATTGAAGCCGTTGTAAAAAGTAGAAAAGCGGTCGAAAAAATAGTTGAAGAACATCGCACCGTTTACGGGATCAACACTGGTTTTGGGAAGTTTAGTGACGTAAACATTGAACAAGAAGATGTTCATGCACTCCAGCTTCACCTCATTCGCTCCCACGCTTGTGGTATCGGTCAACCTTTTGATGAGATAGTTTCACGCGCAATGGTTGTATTACGATTGAATGCGTTATTAAAAGGGTTTTCAGGTATACGTCTAGAAGTATTGGATCGACTTGCATATATGGTGAACAATCGTATTTATCCAGTAATCCCGCAACAGGGATCATTAGGTGCCTCAGGTGACTTGGCTCCCCTTTCCCATCTTGCATTAGTGCTTATAGGGGAAGGATTTGTGTGGGAAAATGACAAACATATTCCTGCCAATGAAATATGGGCAAAACATAACTTACAACCAATTGTACTAGAAGCAAAAGAAGGTCTCGCTCTTATAAACGGAACTCAAGCTATGACGGCTCAAGGTGTTGTGAACTGGTTGGAATCAGAAACACTTGCCTATCAAAGTGAATGGATTGCCGCTATGACAATGGAAGCATTACACGGAATCACAGATGCTTTTCACCCAGCTATTCATGAAGCAAGGGGCTATCCGGAGCAAACCGCGGTGGCTAAACGCATACTTGAATGGTTAAAAGGAAGTCAACTAGTTACTAAACAAGGAGAGAAACGTGTCCAAGATGCATATTCCTTACGTTGTATTCCCCAAATACATGGAGCAAGCTGGCAAGTACTTTCTTATGTAAAAGAAAAACTAGAAATTGAGATGAATGCTGCAACCGATAATCCTTTAATCGTAGAAGATGGGGAAACTGTTATATCAGGAGGAAACTTTCACGGCCAACCAATTGCCTTTGCAATGGACTTTTTGAAAATCGGCATTGCAGAACTTGCCAACGTTTCCGAGCGAAGAATCGAACGACTTGTGAACCCACAACTAAACGAGGGCTTGCCTGCCTTTTTAAGCCCGCAGCCTGGACTTCAATCTGGTGCAATGATTTTACAATATGCAGCAGCAAGCTTAGTATCTGAGAATAAAACACTAGCACATCCAGCATCTGTCGACTCGATTCCTTCCTCTGCAAATCAAGAGGATCATGTAAGCATGGGAACAATCGGCGCACGACACGCCTCTCAAATTATTCAAAACGCACGCCGAGTACTTGCAATTGAAGTATTTTGTGCAATGCAAGGGGTCGAATATCGTGGAGTGGATTTGATGTCCCCTTCCCTTTCAGAGAAATGGCATAATATGCGCGCATTCACTCCTTCTATCACGGAAGATCGCATCTTTAGTGTGGATGTGGAAAAGTTGAATAATTACTTGAAGGATGAAACAGCTCAAAACTAATTAGTATTATTTAAAAAACCATCAATTGATGGTTTTTTTATTTTGCTATTTTGTTCTGCAAAGGGAAGTAGGTTTGATGTTATATAAAGAAAGGGTAATTAATATAACGAATTGCAAAACACTACTTAAAGGAGGAAATTAATATGAAAACGAATTCATTCGCAGAACAAAAATGGTGGAAAATCGGAGCAGCTACATTTCTTTCTGTTGGCTTATTGGCAGCATGTGGTGATGATAATGACGATTCAGATGTAGATGACAATATACACGAAGATATGGACCATGACCTTCAGGATGAAGATACAAATGCAGATTAAATGATGATATATCAATCACAATGTATATTATCTCCACCATTTTATGAAAACTATGAATTGTATAGTTGCTAGTCATATTAATTAGAAGTTTTGGATGGATGAAAGTGGAGAATACCATTTCCATCCGTCCACTTATTTGTTGTTTTCACAAACATAAAAAAGGTTTAATACATTAGCAATTGGGGTACTAGATACTCAATGACCTTACATAATAGAAGGTTTTTAATATGATAACGAATCCAATAGCAAGACATAAATGGTGGAACATTGGAGCTGCAGCATTCCTTTCAGTAGATATACTAGCAACTTGCGGAAATAATCAGGACGATAACGATGATGGAGTAAAAGGTAATGACATCGATAAAGAAGAAGTGGAAGACACAGAAAAGAAATAATGAATAAAAACCGAGAATAAAAATCAAACTTTATAATTTTACTTGTGGATAAGATTCAAAACATTAAGAGCTAGTTTACTAATATAAGATAGACTTATATAAAATAGTAAATTACTTATACTCAAATATAATTTATGTACGCGAAAAGAAAATTAGCATCTAATTTTAAGACATTTCTATAAAAATTTTTCGACAAATTTCGACATTTCTGTTTCTGTGGATAAAGTTATTAACAACATCTAGAGTGCCGTATAACCATTTAGATGTCCTAAGTAATAGTTAATAACAGTTTATCCACTTAACCCTGTGGATAAGGGAACGATTGTTCTTAGCGCAGCTTTTTGTTAGATTTAGAGTATAGAAAGAAACTATTCTTTTTTTATTTTTCTCAAAAGATTTAAGTGAACGCAAAATAATCAGGAGGTGTTTTTGGAATGGGTAAAATGTCAGATGAATTGTTATTAGAGTCCTATATACGAGCAAAAGAGTTGAAACTCTCTATTGATTTTATATCCCTCTTGGAAAGTGAAATTCGCCGACGCTCACTGATTGTTTATTCCTAATCTCTTCAAATAGTTTTGACGAATCTATTGAGAAGAATAACTCTATAAACTTTTCCACAAGACACCCACTCAGCTACAGGCTCATTGAAGGTGTCTTTTTTTATATAGGCTTTTACGGAACAACAATAATATCCATCGATACCCTTTAAAAATATTTCGACATTTTTCTTCTATTAATTATCTGTGGATAAAGTTATACACAGACGATTATCAGTACTAAAAGACATTATCATTAATACTAATAAAGTTAATAACAGATTATCCACAAAAATGTGCATAACTTTATATTTATTTCCTGTAATCGGTATCGTAACGTTTTAAGGAAAGTGAAACTTTCTTTTCTTTGCCTCGTAAATAGTATAGAGTAAAACAAAATACATCTCGGTAGCTAGCATAAATTTATTGGAGGGTAATGAAATTGAAAAAATTAGTAGTATTTTTACTTACTGCAACACTCGTATTTTCATCGGTAGGAAATTTTGTATTTAATGATAATACAATTACAGCCGAAGCCAAAAAATATAAATCAGGCAAGAAAAGTTTCAATACAAATAATAATACAACAAACAATAACTCGAATATCCAAAAGAAAAAAGAAGATACAACGAAAGCTACAAGCAAATCGAATACGCATAAAAAAGGTGGATTTACATCTGGAGGTCTTATGAAAGGCTTATTTATAGGAGGTCTAGCCGGAATGCTTTTCGGTAGCCTGTTTGCAAATATGGGGATTCTAGGGTCCCTTTTAGGTTTTGCAATTAACGCTGCAGCGATCATTTTTATAGTCGTAATCATTCGTAAAATCTTTAACCTGTTTAAAGAAAAGAAAAAAGAGGATGCTACCTCATGGAGAAGTTAATAATTCCAGAACAAAACATTATAAACGCTGTTTGTGTATATGTTGCACGCCAAAAGAATACGATACCAGAGGAAGTGGAAGTTGAGCTTTTATACGATGATGATTCTGGTTTCACTGCAGAAGCTTATGTAAATGGGCAACAAGAGGTTCTTAGTACGTTAAATTTAATAGAAGCACTCCGTCAAACAATTAAAGAGTTCTTGAATCTTGACCCTAATTCTACAGGTATCGAATTGATTCTAGATGACGAAGAAGGCATAATTGCAGCAGTTCATTAAACCTGTGTAGATTGAAAAACCGGTGGCAATATGCCACCGGTTTCTTTTATTATTGTTGGTTATTTGGTTGACCGCTCATTTGTGCTTGGGCTTGAGCTACTAAACGCTTAGTAATTTCTCCGCCAACGGAACCGTTCGCACGCGCTGTAGAATCTCCACCAAGGTTCACACCGAATTCTTGTGCAATTTCATATTTCATTTGATCAAGGGCTTGTTGTACGCCAGGTACTAGAAGTTGATTTGAATTACGATTTGACATGTTGTTCACCTCCTTGTGAGATTAGATTGTGCCGATATGAATCATTTATGCAAAAAAAGTAACAGGATAATTATGCTAAAAGATTATTTACAGTGTTGGTGCTAAGTATAAGATATACTTAGCACCACTTTTTTTACTTTTCAAAAACTTGATGAATTACTTCGTTGGTTTTACTGTTATTTAAGTTCTTATATATGCGACTAGCTGGTAGGTCTCTCATACTTTCCGCAAATGCATTTGCCATTTCTGCTTCCCCAGCTACATGGAATTCTTTCCAGCCACGTTTTTTCTTTAATTGTTCAATAGTTGTGCTCATTCCCTTAAAAAAACTGGAAGCATTTACTTTATACTTTGGATCCAATACTGCACTTTTACTTTCCGCAACGGCTCGTCGACCTTTTGCGTCGAGTTTTTTCTTTTCTCCCCACACTTCGGAAACCGGGTCATATTTAAACGTCAAATCATCTCTAACTAATCCCATAGCAGTATCCAATATACGGACTTCTCCAAAGCTTGGCATGATAATCCCCGCTTCTGGATATGCTTTATACATATACTCTAATTGCTCAGTCATCGCATGATTCTCCCAGTAAAAGTTTGTTTTGACCGGGACTTGCACATAATAAACGGACCATAAGTCTTCGTTTGCAGTAGCAAAAATAACAATTCCTTTGCGCAAATCATGCGCATTTTCTTCTATTTCATTGATTATTTTTTTCTTTACTTCATCGAATGCCTTTATTTCTTGTTTATCATCCGATGCTTCTAAATATTCACCTATTCGTTTTAAACCGCTTTTCAAATGAATTTTCCAAGCACCTTTTAGTGTATCTGGGTCTGCAGGATTGGTGTTTAAATAAACACTTAACACACAACGATCAGTACAGCTATACGCTTTTAAGGCCTGAAGTTCTTTATTTATCGTCATCTATCCTAAAACCTCCTTTTTTTCGTACATGCTTAGCATTTCCCTTAAGCGAGTAGATACTCCGAAATTGAAGTGTTATGTTTTGGATAGTTCTTATTAATTTTAGAAACAAAAAAAATCAACCAAACGTTAGTTGGCTGATTTTAACTTTTTAATTTCTGTCTATTACCTTTTCACCCCGATAAAAAACGTTTTTTATTTGTTCATTATTTGTAATTTCCAACCCCGGAATACCATCTGTAACTAAAAAATTTGCGTCCAATCCTTTTTCTAAACGTCCAAATTGATTTTCTTTGCCCAATATAGCTGCTGGATTATTAGTAATCAATGCTAAAACTTCATTTTCATCGTAATGATGTTTTTTTAATAGCTGCATGGATGGTTGAGCAATTAACATCAATTGGTCAGGTCCTTTTAATGATTGCTCCTGATAGGGAAGCCAAGAAACCCCCAAATACGGAGGTAAATAAGCATCCGTAGAAATGGAAACAGGTATATTATTACGTACAAGTTTAAGTATTTCTTCTGGTGAATTTGGCTTCAAATGAGTTCCTCCCATTGGGGTAGCAACAATTCTTACTCCACGTTTAGAAGCTTTTTCTATTAACTCATCCGTGATTCCATGTGCATGATGCAAAACGTCTATTCCTGCTTCCAATGCCATCTCTATTCCTTCTTCACCAGCCACATGAGCTCCGATTTGCTTCCCTAATTGGTGGTACACGTTCACCACTTGTTCCAGTTCCTCATAGGAATAAATTATTGTTCCCGCTTTTGGTACTTCATTAGGTTTGAAGTTTGCAGGTGTAGCATTTATAAAGATATTTTCCCCAGGATAGTTACTTTCAAAGGCAATTTTTTTAACTAAAGATAAGTCGATTAAGTCTTCCTTCTTAATCCCATTAGATTGCGTGATAGCACTAAAATGTGCCAGTTCCTCAAAACCGATGGAAATACTTGTTGTGGCAAAGGAAATATCCATTGGCATATTCCTTGCAGCTTCACGATAATCTTCTATTGAAAAATCACATAGTGGATGACCACAAATTTGTTCTCCTAATGCTGTTATTCCAGACGAAAGTGCATCAAATAGAATCGCGTTACCGACTACAAAATGAGTTGCAGGGGTCACAGGATAAAGAGAAGTAGGTGCAAATTCGAGTAAGTGGGTATGGCAGTCTACTAAAGAAGGTGTGATGACATATTGAGAATAGTCTATAACAAGGACCGAGATATACGCTTTACTTATCTTTTTCCATGTATCTACTTCTATTATTTTTTCATTTTCGATTACCATCGCGCCATCTTCTAGCGTTCCTTTGTTACTCACTGTAACAATTTTTTTAGCATGAATCATGTATCTACTCATTGATTATCCTACCAAAAAAGGCGTTAAAAAATATGCAAGTATACAAGCTGTCGCAATTCTAATAATCATTCCAATAATCGATGCCACTAAAGCTTCACGTTCATTTAGACCAGATACTTCTTTCCAAGTGGCTGGAATTTGTCCAAAAATAACAGATAGAGGTAAACCAGAATTAGCTAATACAAAGGAGCCAACTATTAATCGGGGGTCAACAGAGCTAGATAGTTCAGCAAGTTGTGCAACTGCAAGTGTAGGAGCGGCAAGAATGGATACAATACCTGTAGCTGGTTCAATGCTCAAAACTGTCAAAATAGAAGATAGGCTAGATTCAATTACTTCCCAAATTCCAAAGAATCTCAAAGCACCGATAAAGAAAAATACAGCCGCGACCGCAGGGATAATGATTAGAAATAGGAGCTCTGCACCTTCTCTTGCGGAGGAAAAGATGGTTTCAAGAAACCTTGTTTTCGGCGTAAACCGAGGTAAATTTTCTAAATCGACCTTCTTTGTATCCCGATAAATGGTTACTGACAATATCCAGGGAACGACGATAATTGGGAGAAAAATGGAGAGAATGATGAGTGGAAATGCATTAATATTAAAAGCTGACAGTGCAATGAGTCCTAACACTAATGTCGCAAAAGATTGCGGTGATTGAATCATTGTCGTCACTGCTATTTTTTGCTCTGCTTTTGTTGCTTTTGCTTTTACTAAAACAGGTCCCGCTATTTTTCCGGCAGCGTTAATATCCCCAAGAATATTATAAACACTCGGTATGATAACGGACGGATTTATTTTTAGCCATTTCATAATCGGAACGAAAATTCGTATTAAACCGTCTGTGAATCCTAATCGTTCAATCAAACGACCGAAAATAACACTAATAATAATTGCAATCCCAATTTCACTCGTCAAAAAAACATCTACTACGATCGGTTTTACTTCTGCAATTATAGTATTAAAAAAATTAGACAGTGAATGAGGGCTAAATAATAGAATTAATAACGAAACAATTACTAAAACGATACCTATGACTTCAAAAGGATGCCATCTTGATCGTGAAGCCTTAGTCTTAAAGCTAGATGTTTGGTTTTTCTCCACTCGAACAACCTCCTTATTCTTTTTATACTTTATGTACGCTTCGAAATATGTGTGTTTGTCTTGGTTCTACAAACCTGTGGAGCAGATAATAACTTGGAATCTACATTCTTTGAACCAAGACAATAGATGCTCAATGTATGATATTCCTTACAACACAAAAAACACACCACCAAACCATTTAGGTAAGGCGGTGTGTTATTCAATGTGTTTGCACACTACTTTCTTCCATCCAGTAAGCTTCACGAATATTAATCTGGCGTCGTATTTTCCTCATGACATCCATCGATACTTCACCTGTTTCATATAGGTTCTGGACTTCATCTCGCTCCGATTGAAATGCTTTGTCTCTCAGTTCACGTTGCTGACGTATGTAGACTTTAGAATCCGCCCCCTTACGAGCTAACTTAAACTTCATAAGCATTTCATTGTATTCCCCTATAATAAGTACATTGACTCCTTCATTTTCAGGTGTCATATTTTCCTTTAAATAATCGATTGCAGCTCTGGCCATTTCAATTTTAAGACGCACTACTTTTTTATTTTTTTCAATTCGCTCCTTAAACGTATTGTGTTTTTTGGATTTGAAAACCTTTAATATGTTATAAATTCCCCGCTTCACAATTATCCAAATAAACAAACCTCTATATTGAAGACGATTTGTTACAGCAATGCGCATCCGATGGATATGTTCTTCGATTAAATAAAGGGACTCACGGTCAATTTGTTCATTTTCCTTTAGTTTCTCGATATATTTAATCTCTGCGTCTAAAGCTTTCATCCGGGCTTCGTTTTCCATTATCTTCATGCGGGCTGTGTCTTCCTCGCTCACATAAATTAAATTATTTCGAATTTGGTTATAATGAGAAATAATCGAAACGGCTGCCCCTCGATTTTCATCGGTAGTTAGATCACGCATCGTATGAATTGCTGCATCTATTGAACGAAGAATCGCCTTTCTCTCTAGTTCTTCTTTCAACCCTTCCGACTCACCTTTTTCCGTTTTCGCCAAAATAGGTAAGAAAATACTCGCTAAAACAAGCGTCACTAAAATAACACCTGCTGCAATGAAAATAATTAAAGATCGCTCAGGAAACACATCCCCATTTGCCAAAAAGTAAGGAATTGTAAAAGCACCCGCGAGTGTTACGGCACCTCGTACTCCTGAAATGGTCGTAATGCTAATATATCTCATCGATGGTTTTGGAAGCTGCTCCGCCTTTGTCAGCCATCCTCCCCACCATCCTACAAAAATCCATAAGAAACGTAATACTAAAAGAGACGCAGTGATAATCAAAATATAGGTAATCACTTCAAAGTTATTAAACAATGGACTATTGAAAATTTCTCGTGAAACACTAGGGATTTGTAATCCTAACAATACGAAAACAAGTCCATTTAAAATATAAATAACAATGGTCCATGTACTTTTTGAGACGACTTGAAGTTGTACGGCTGGAGATTGCTCACGATCCCGATAAACCGCATGGACAATACCAGCTGCTACAACAGATAAAATTCCCGATAGATGAAAATGTTCAACTACATAAAAAATGATAAATGGTGTAAGTAACTGGATGAGCATATGAAGCGTTACATCTTCCATGCCCAATCTGCGGATGAATACCTTTAATCGAATAATGAGGAAAGCAAGTACTGCTCCACCAAGAAATCCTCCAATTGCTATATATACAAAACTCCAACTTGCTTCGGCAAGTGAAAATACACCTGTTACAGTTGCAGCTACTGCAAACTTAAATGCAACTAAACCAGAGGCATCATTCATAAGCCCCTCGCCTTCAAGTACATGCATAATTGTTTTTGGCATCTTTACCCTGCTAGAAATAGCACCTACCGCAACAACATCTGTAGGGGATAAAATCGCTGCTAATGCAAATGAGGCTGGTAGTGGAATCGAAGGAATTAACCAATGGATTAAGTATCCAATAACTAGAACTGTTAAAAATACAAGACCTAGTGCTAACAATAAAATAGGCTTTCGTAATTTCCAAAGATCCTGCCTGGAAACATTCTTTCCATCATAAAACAATAAAGGAGCGATAAACAAGATGAAAAACAATTCCGGCTCCATTGGTACATGTATTCCTAGTGGTAAAGCGGCAAGTAATACGCCAAGCGCAATTTGAATAAGTGGAACTGGTATGTATGGCATAAAATGATTTATAAAATTAGACAGCCCAATAATAGCTAACAATAAAAGTATAATCAGAAAAAACTCCAATTGCGCATCTCCCTTCGAACGTTCAGTTGTATTTTATAAGTGTAAATGGGTTTTTAACAAATTACAAATGACGGGGATGCAGATGCTCTAATTTTCTTGTACGATGCACCAGGCACCAGGCACCAGTAATCATTCTGTAACAATCAATAAACAAACAGCACAAAAAGAGATATGCCTTTTAAATAATCATGACTGATCCATCATTCACGATTATTTATAGGTATATCTTAAATTGAATAGTTTTATTGTTTTATTTAGACAAATAGTCTATTAATCCCATAGCGCTAACTTCCATATCTAGTTGGATTAATTTATATACTTCATGGTTATCTGGAATACTATATTTTCTTAAATGTTCTCTGACTAAACTCACTAAACACTCTGCAAGCTTTTCATATCCCTGTTGTTCTGCATAAATAGATTTTGCTTCATTTAAAAAGATCTCTAACCAGCTAGATACTTGTAGAAATGCCTCGTTAGGAAGATTGGTCATGCCATAATGTCCAAAGTAAATAAAATCAAGTTTCATCTCTTGCATACGATCTATCGCCCTTTGCATCTCAATAGGATCAAATTGATTTGGAGATGTAGAAGGTAGAAATAGATGAACACCGTCTGGTATCAATTGTTCATAGCGTACTCCAACCGTATCTCCCGTAAACATTCCGTTCGTGATCGGATCATAAATACTAAAGTGATGTTTCGCATGCCCCGGTGTATCTAAAAATTCCAACACACAATTTGATCCAATCTTCAACGTATCCCCTTCACCTTTGATAAGCAAGCGCTCCTCGTCTATAGGAATAATTGGCTCAAATAACTGTGAAAACTTTTCTCCATACACAGCCTTGGCACCAGCAATTAATCTTTCTGGATTTGCTAAATGTCTTGCTCCTTTTGGATGGACTACCAATTTGGCATTCGGGCATTCCTTTATTAAAAGCCCAGCCCCTCCCGCGTGATCTAAGTGGATATGCGTTACGATTATGTATTTCACTTCCTCCAGTGAAAAGCCTAATGACTTTAATCCTTCGATTACATATTTTATGGACGGGCTTGCACTTGTTTCTACAATCGTCAATTCTTCTTCTTGAATGACATATATCCCTGTCCGTTCCTCCACACCAAGATCATGACCATCAATCAAATAAATTCTTTCATTTATTTGAATAGGTTTTGTTTGCTTCATTCCATATTCCCCCTTTTATTTTATGGAAGATTCTAATAACTATCTTAACATACATAATAAAGTCAGTGACCATACCTCGGACACTGACTTTTTAATTTTTCATATCTACAATAGATAAAAACCAATTCCCATAATTAAGTATGCTGCAAAAAGGGTCAATCCTTCAAACCAGTTCGATTCTCCATCATTTGAAAGGTTAATAACTAGAAGTGCAGCAGTAACCATCGCAACAAGTTCGGGCCATGTGAAAACGAGTGACATAGGTTCTGGCATAAACAAAGAAACAATAACTAGTATCGGTGCTACGAACATTGCCACTTGTAGTGTGGAACCAACTGCAATTTCCACCGATACATCCATTTTGTTTTTCACAGCCATTGTAATGGCCGAAACATGCTCCGCCGCATTTCCAACAATCGCTACAATAATGACACCAATAAACAACTCTGTCCAACCAAACTTCTCCCCTAGCATTTCAAAAGTGTGGACTAGTTGTTCCGACACAAAAGCCACTACTACCGTTGCCAATAGAAGTATTAAAATAGACTTACCTTTCGTCCATTCTGGTACTTCCTCCTCCTTTTCCGGTTGGTCTGAGGAAGCAAATACACCTCGATGCGTGACAAGTTTGAAAAATAATCCCGCAAGATAGAGCGCAATTAGAATAATGGCAATTCCAATGCTCAAGTTCAACGTTTTTTGCGAATCCATCCCCATCGAAAATACTTCGGGAATTACAAACGCGATAATAACAGCAAAAATAAGCAATCCTGCATTATATCTAGAATCATGAACACTGAATTTTTGACGTTTAAACTTAATGCCGCCAGCAAAAAATGAAAGACCTAGTACAAGTAGCAAATTTCCAAGAACAGATCCAGTCAGTGAAGCCAAAACAATTCCAACCATACCTGCCTTCAATGTAAAAATAGAAATAATAAGTTCAACCGCATTTCCAAAGGTAGCATTTAATAATCCTCCAATCCTTGGACCGCTCACAATTGCCAGACTTTCCGTAGCACGGCCTATGTATCCGGAAAGCCCAATAATACTTGCACAGCAAAGAATGAACATAACCATATCCGACCAATTAAAAAATGCCCCTATCATGACTAATGGTACTCCTCCAAAAACAAGAACGGCAAAAAACTTATCCACTAATAACACCTCTCCATTAAATGAGTTCTACTCTATCTTTCCCTTTTCTAATAATTAGAAACCCTATCCCAATTACTCCTCCCGAAAAAATTAAACACGCTTTCTCTACATCTTTCATATCATGGGTAGTGAATAGAAAGGAGTGAGGCATTATAATTAACTTACAACCAGTTATTATTGAAGGTCATACATTTTTGACTATTTCTGTTGAACTGCCCAAAACAAACTTACTTGTCGTAACGAGCGATAAAGGATATATCATGTGTGGGGCACTTGATGTTGCACTGCTGAATGAGAAATTAAAGGATCGAAAAGTAATTGCAGGAAGAGCAGTAGGTGTGAAAACAATTGATCAACTTCTTGATGCACCACTAGAATCTGTCACTTATGAAGCTGAAGAACTGGGTATCACAAAAGGCACTATAGGAAGAGAAGCACTTTTAAAAATGATATGAGCATATTGAAGAGCTAGCCATTTTCGGCTAGCTTTTTTTGTTTAAAACTTTTTATAAAAGTGTTAGCCTTTATAGTTGACTCTCTTATAAAGTAAGAGTAAATTAGAGTAGCTATTTAAGGACTGTTCGCAAATGAACTATTCTAATTAGAACGGAGAGATAAGCAATGGACTTTAATGTATCTGGCAATAAATCATCGGATTTTTTACATTCATTTTGGCGTGTGAATAGAAACCTGATGCGTTTCGTACATAATACTGCGCAAGAAAATGATCTATCGATTCCACAGTATTCTGTATTAATGATTATTGCGCCACGCAAAGAAATGACTCAAAAACAATTAGGTGAAATACTACAAATTCCGAAAAGCACTTTAAGTCAAGCCGTTGATGGGCTTGTTCAAACAGAATGGATTCATAGACAGCCCGTTCAGGATAATAGAAGAGAAATGCAATTAATACTTAGTGAAAAAGGAGAAACATTGTTTGAAAAAATAAGCATTCAAAAAGGAAGCATCCATCAAGCAATCGAATCTGTTATAAGCACCATCGATAGTAATCAATTTGAAGAGCTTCAAAACACGCTTCATCATATCGCAAATTTATTAGAAAGTGATTCTATTATAGAGGAGAGCATCCAGAATGATTAAACTTTTAAAAAATTTATCTGTGTATAAGTGGATTGTTCTTTCTGTGCTCGGCTTTGTTTTTATCCAATCTATGTCCGACCTATATTTACCAACGCTTATGGCAGATATTATTGATAAAGGTGTGGTGATTGGTAATACAACTTATATTTGGAAGATTGGTGGGCTAATGCTTTTGGTAGCTGCCTTTGGAGCCATTGCTTCAATCGCCGCAAGCTACTACTCCTCCAAAGCAGCGATAGGACTAGGAAGAGATATCCGTCGGAAAGTGTTTAAACATGTAGAGCAATTTTCGCTTCAGGAATTTGACGGGTTTGGCACAGCATCCCTTATTACAAGAACGACAAATGATATTACTCAAGTTCAGCAAGTGGTAATTATGATGCTTCGCATGGTTGTTAGCGCTCCAATTATGTTTGTTGGGGGAATCATAATGGCTGTATCTAAAGATGCAAAATTATCCCTTGTAATTGTTCTTACAATGCCTGTGTTAGTAGGATCTGTATTACTAATATTGTATAGAGGTGTACCGCTTTTCAAAACGGTTCAAAAGAGGCTAGACCGGTTAAACCTTGTATTACGCGAAAATTTAACTGGAATTCGTGTTATTCGTGCCTTTAACCATGAAAAGCAGGAAAAAGTGCGTCTTCAAAAAGCAAATAAAGATTTGACGGATGTTTCTATAAAAGTGAATAAAGTAATGGCATTCCTGATGCCAGTCATGATGCTCGTGATGAACATCACTGTTGTACTAATCATTTGGTTTGGTGGAATTCGTATTGATGGGGGCTCCATGTTAATTGGTGATTTAATGGCTTTCATACAGTATGTAATGCAAATTATGTTCGCCCTTGTTATGGCATCTATGATGTTCATCATGGTACCTAGGGCTGCAGTTTCAGCAAATCGGATCAACGAAGTACTTAATAAAAAACCATTATCTTTAGTTGAAGGTACAAAACCTGTGGATAAAGAACGTGGAACACTTGAATTTGATCATGTATCTTTTAGTTATCCAGGAGCAGAAGAATCTGCATTATCGAATATTACTTTTCAAGCAAGGTCAGGAGAAATTACCGCAATTATCGGAGGTACAGGTGCTGGCAAATCGACGCTTGTTAACCTGATCCCACGTTTTTATGATGTAACAAGTGGAACCATCCGTGTAAACGGCGTCGATATTCGCGAAGCTTCCCAAGATGAGGTACGTTCGAAAATTGGGTTCGTCCCTCAAAAGGCACTTCTCTTCTCCGGTACTATTAAGGAAAATATTCAGTTCGGAAAACAAGATGCCACACAGCAGGAAATTGAGCATGCAGCCCATATTGCACAAGCCGAAGATTTTATTAGTAAAATGGAGGACGGATACGATGCCGTTATTACACAAGGCGGATCAAATGTATCTGGAGGACAAAAACAACGACTATCGATTGCAAGGGCCCTCGTTCGTAAACCTGACATTTACGTTTTCGATGATAGTTTCTCAGCGCTCGATTTCAAAACAGACGCAAAACTTAGAGAAGCACTCAAAGATGAAACAGCAAATTCTACCGTCGTTATTGTTGCACAAAGAGTTAGCACTGTGGCTGATGCGGACCAAATTATCGTATTAGATAAAGGTGAAATTGTAGGAATTGGTACACATCAGGATCTTCTTGAAAATAATAGTGTATATCGGGAAATAGTCGAATCACAGCTCTCAGAGGAGGAAATCGCATGAGCAAGCAAAAAAAATCGCAATCTCAAGGCGGGCGTCCAATGGGACCTGGCGGCGGAAACGCAATGATGATGGGCGGGCAGAAGGCAAAGAATTTTAAAGGAACATTACGACGCCTTCTAAAATACTTAAAACCTCGCCGCAATCAACTAATTGCAGTGTTTGTCGCTGCTATTTTAAGTACTGTCTTTGCAATTGTCGGCCCTAAAATTATGGGGAACGCAATTACAACATTATTTGAAGGCGCATATGGAAAACTTTCAGGAGTACCTGGAGCGGGAATCGATTTTGATGCAATTGGTAAGCTTCTTTTGCTGCTTGCGGGTCTGTATGTCATAAGCAGTCTGTTCACGTATATTCAGCAATACATTATGTCGAGCGTTGCGCAAAAAACAGTTTATGATTTACGTGAAGATGTAAATCATAAACTTGAAAAACTTCCACTTAAATATTATGATGGACGACCAAATGGCGAGACACTAAGCCGTGTGACGAATGATATTGATACAATTGGAAGTACACTCCAACAAAGTTTGACACAGTTTATTACTTCTATTGTTACAATAGTCGGTATCATCGTGATGATGCTTACAATTAGTCCAATATTAACTTTGATCACTGTTATCAGCTTACCGTTATCAATGTTTGTCATTCAACCGATTTTGAAAAGATCACAAAAGCATTTTGCTGACCAACAACGTACATTGGGTCAGCTGAATGGACATATTGAAGAAATGTATACGGGGCACCAAGTCGTTAAAGTATTTGGTCATGAGAAGAAAGCAATCGCCGAGTTTGACGAAGTGAATGAGCAATTGTATGACGCTGGTCGCAAGGCTCAATTTATTTCCGGGATTATTATGCCGATGATGTCTTTAATCGGGAACTTAAGCTATGTCGTGATAAGTGTTGTCGGAGGAATATTAGTGACCCAACGTGCCATTTCAATTGGTGATATACAAGCGTTTATCACGTATTCTAAGCAATTTACACAACCAGTTATGCAAACAGCTAATATTGCAAATATCGTTCAATCTACCGTTGCTGCGGCTGAACGTGTATTTGAATTACTGGATGAAGAAGAGGAAGAAAAAGAAGTAACTTCTGAAACGCTGTCAAGGGCGGAAGGATCTGTAACGTTTGATCAAGTAGACTTTGGCTATGGAGAAGAATTATTAATAGAAAACATGAATATTAATGTGCTTCCCGGTCAGACAGTTGCAATTGTAGGTCCAACTGGTGCCGGAAAAACAACCTTGATCAATTTATTAATGAGGTTTTATGAGTTAAATGGCGGTAAAATAACAATCGATGGGCATAATACTCGAATGATGTCACGATCAGACTTACGCACAACTTTTGGAATGGTTCTTCAAGATACTTGGCTCTTTAATGGCACAATTAAAGACAATATTGCCTTTGGGAAAGATGGAGCAACAGACGAAGAAATAGTTGCAGCTGCTAAAACAGCACGTGCCGATCATTTCATCCGTACTTTACCAGATGGTTACGAGACAATTTTAAATGAAGAAGCATCCAATATTTCGCAAGGTCAAAAGCAATTGTTAACAATTGCTCGTGCGGTTCTTGCAAATCCACCAATCATGATTTTAGATGAGGCTACTTCTAGTGTAGATACGCGGACAGAATTGCTAATACAACAAGCGATGAACCGTTTAATGAAAAACCGAACTAGTTTCGTTATCGCTCATAGACTTTCTACCATTAGAGATGCCGATTTGATATTAGTAATGAACCAAGGCAAAGTAATCGAACAAGGAACTCACTCAGAACTCATAGAAAAAAATGGCTTCTATGCAGATCTTTATAACAGCCAATTTGCAACTAAAAAAGCGATATAAATTATGAAAGAGAGTCATTCACCTGACTCTCTTTTTTCTTCTTACTTACATTTAGTCATAATCTTTCTTCTCTATCTATATACTTATCACATAGATTTTGTTTTGGGGGGATTATTTTGAACAAAGTAGAATTTAAACAATTCTTTGATATTGGATATGAAGAAATGATATTTGCCGCAAATAATGATGAAACGTTCATTCGTATAAAAAGTTATTATTCTGTCCCATCTTCCATGGTCACCTCCGCCATTGTCCATATTAACGGAAAACGGTTTGATGAAAATAGATGGTGGCTTTTTTTCACCGAGTTAGTGGAAATCGAAGAAAATGTTAGCGCTACTGTTTATATTGAATTAGATAAATTTGAGATTGACCCTGGCGACTTTGATGAAGAGGCTTTTATTCAACATTTAATCGATGAAGCAACTGAAAAAATACAAGAGACAGATTTAAATACGGTCCTCAAAGAAATGGAAGTAATTTAATCGTTTACAAGCAACTCTGGCTGCTATAGGCTTATATGAACTTATCCGATCTTCCGTCGAAAAAATAATGGAATATACGTTTTTAGCTAGTGAATTCTGTTCAGTTGCTCTTTGTTCTGGTTCAACTGCTCCTGCAGTGAACTAATCGGCTCTAAGTTCCCTCTACTTTGAAGCGCCATAGCCACTGATCTATCAGCCTGTTCAATGGCATTATGTGCATTTTGAATTGCTTCATCTGTTGGATGTGTTAAAGCTTGCCCTACGGCTAACGTGACATCATCCACAGAATTATACAATCGAGCAATTACATTATCTTCTTTCCAGCTCATTTGTGTATGATCTTCCATAAAAAGACCTCCTTTCACGTTACTTAGCTTTACTATGGCAAAACCATGGCCTTTTTATTCAAAGTAAGAACTATATTAAATAGTTTTTATAAATGAGGGAATACTACCTCTTGAATGGAACAATGAAGGAGGAAATGATATGTCCCCACTACCAATAGATTCAGCTGATAATGAAGAAAGATTAAAGAAAGAAATCTGTAATAATGAAGCAGCAATAGAGTTCACGGCAGAAGATGAACTAGCTTCAAATAAAGAAAAAAATACTCGTCGTGAAGATAGCCTTGGCGGTTTGAGAGCTGAAATACTTGCAGAAGCTAAATCCCGCGTGAACAAATACATTTAACAGTAGCCAGCCCAGTAGATAATACTAGGCTGGCTTTTTCAGTTTGTTTAGGTTAACCCCTATTTACACGGGGTATACTAAAGCTATCAAGGACTATCAACTTCAATTTAGCAGGGTGGACTAGTTATGAAAAATAGTTGGAACATTTTCAAGACAGACATTCAAAATATAAGCAAGAATTGGGTAGCCGCTATTCTTATAGCTGGTTTAGTTTTTTTACCCTCTTTATATGCATGGCTTAATATTTATGCCTCTTGGGACCCTTACGCAAAAACCGATCAGCTTCCGGTGGCCGTTGTAAATGAGGATATAGGAGCGGAAGTTCGCGGAGAGCAACTAAATGTAGGCAATGAATTGATCGATACTTTAAAAACCAACCATGACATGAAATGGTCTTTTACTTCACGCAAGACCGCTATGGAAAAAGTGAGATATGGTGATTATTTTGCAGTTATTATTATTCCTCCGAACTTTTCCGAGAAGTTAGCCTCCGTCGTTTCGGATCATCCCGAAAAAGCAGATATTGAATACTATGTAAATGAAAAAATTAACTCGATTGCACCTAAAATAACAGAGAAAGGTGCAACGGTTGTCGTGCAAAAAGTTAGCAGTCAATTCATCTCCAGTGTGAATGGAGTCATTTTTGATCTTTTCAATGATTTAGGAATTGAAATAGAAAGTGATCTACCGGATATACAAAACTTCGAAAACTATGTGTTCAAATTGGAACAAGATTTGCCGGCAATATATAAATTAATGACTGGCGCTCAAAAAGATGCTTCCTCCGCTCAGAAAATTATCACGCAGGCCCAATCCATAATGCCACGTGCGGAACAAATAACGACTGAAGGTTTGGGCTCCATTGAGAAAACAATCGATTTCTTAACGAAAGCACAAAATCGTTTGAATGAACTGGCCCCTATAGTTGAAAATGATTTAGAAACAGTCTCCAAAATTTCAAAAAGTACAAATGAATTTCTTCAAAACGTGCAAAGCATCCAGTTGGATTTTACAGAGCTGGATAGAGTAAAAGAGGATCTAGACAATAAGATAACCTCTAATATCCAAACTGTTGACTCGATTGAGAAGGATCTGAATTGGTTAAAAGACGTGACCAGTAGCACAAATAACTCCAATACGGAAGAAAACAATGCGGAACAACAAACAAAACTAGCAGATGCAATTGATAAAACAAATAAACTGAAATCCTTTTTACAAGAAGCTCAAACAAATGCAAGAACAATCGATACATTAGTAAAAGATAAAGAACAACAAATGCAAAAAACCTTGAGTGATTTGCAAAAAATAGCGCAGAATACATCCGTCAGATTGGATACTTTTATTAACGAATACAAAAACACGATTGAACCAACTGTTCTTTCTGAAGTAGCAAAAGCCAAAAAAACTCTAGGAAATGCCAAAGAAATGCTGACCAGTATACAATCCACTTTACCAGAAGTGTCTCGTACTCTTAATAGCACAGATACTCATATCAAAGAAGGAAAAACAACATTGGATCAAGCATTGGCCCAATATCCATATATAAACGACAAAGTGATCCAGTTAGCAGAAAGAATACGAAAAATTCAAGGTGAAACGGATATCAATGAAATAATTCAATTACTGCGCAATGATCCTCAAGCGGAGCGAAGCTTTTTCGAAGAGCCTATTACCTTAAATGAAAATAAACTTTTCCCAATTGCAAACTATGGAACTGGGATGACCCCTTTTTATACGGTTCTTGCCATATGGGTAGGTTGTTTGCTTCTTATCTCATTGCTAGCTACAGATACCACTAACCAAGAAAATAATATAAGTGAACGCGCAGTATATTTCGGTAGGCTATTTACATTTTCTGCGATCGGGCTTCTCCAAGCATTGATTGTAACTGTTGGTGACATTCTTCTATTAGGAGTAGATGTAAAAGATTCCATTTGGTTTATATTATTTGGATTTCTTATTAGTTTCGTTTTCATGAGCATTGTCTATACGCTTGTTTCTGTATTCGGTGATATAGGAAAAGCGCTTGCGATTATTATGCTCGTCTTACAAATTGCAGGAGCTGGAGGAACGTATCCAGTTGTATTATTGCCAGAGTTTTTTCAAACAATAAACCCTGCGCTTCCTTTTACGTATGCAGTAGATATTATGCGAGAAGCAGTAGGAGGTATCGTCTGGCAACGAGTAATAAGAGATGCTTCCTTCCTTCTCCTCTTCAGTCTGGCATTTTTACTATTCGGCACCTTCTTAAAAGAAAAAATAAATCGACAGACAAAACGGATGTTGAAAAAGTCTCGGGAATCAGGATTATTTCATTGAAATCAATTTATCATATTAAGGATCTGCTAAACGTAAATTAGAGATAAAAGGAGCGATTTAGCATGCAACCTACAAATGAGTTTTCCTCTTCTTATGAGGTTCCCTATTCACAATACACTGCACCGGTTAGATATTTTTTAAATAAAATCACTAATTTTTCACAGCAAATATATATAAGTAAAGCGACCGTCGATTTCGAAAGTATGAATCGACTGCTTTGGTTAGAGCATGTTAATTGGACTAGAATGACAATAACTAGTATCGTATTTCACCTACCAGATATACAATCTGTTCAAGAACGACTTTTACAAAATGCAACCGATTTAGGAAACTGTATTCTACCTTTTTATGGGTATCAAATTGCAAGTAGATATGCACAACTTATCAAAGAACATCTTGTATTAGCGGCCGAACTGGTAACTGCTGCCGTTAAAGGAGACACAAAAGAAGCCGATTTGAAAGAAAAAGAATGGTACCGCAATGCAGATGATATAGCTACCTTTTTAAGTAGCATTAATCCATATTTAACGAAAGCGGGAGTACAACAAATGTTCTATATGCATTTGTCTTTAACGAAATATGAAGCCATATGTATGATTAAGAAGAATTATAAAGAAGATATTAAAGTGTTTGACCAGATAGAAGCCGAGGCTTTGGAGATGGCCGATATGATTTCTAAAGCAATTGTTATGCAATTTCCCAGTATGTTCTAGCACCTTGCCCGGTCACATCCCGAGCATTCTAGGCTCAATAAAACTATAGATTCCAGAACAATTTTCTATTGTTCTGGATTTTTTTATTTCTTCTTTATATAAACGAATTAAAACACAGTATATATCCATATCCATCCATAAAGGTGTCATATTATTGACATTGGTTACAATTTAGTTAACAAATGTTGAAATTATATAGAAATCTAATTGAACATTTTGTGAAGCCATCTTTCTGCCATTGTTTTTAGAGAAGATAGGAATATGATAGAGGCAATGGAATGTAAAAAATCCTTGTACTCGTTAATACAACAAAAAAATAAACATTTGAAAGGGGTACAACTATGAAACTGAAAACGAAATGGGCTTTACTCACAATGATTATCACTATTACCACGGTGCTAACCGGTTGTGATCGATTATTGGTCTTGGATCCAAAAGGACCACAGGCTAAATCTCAAGCGGATGATATTATGCTATCCATTTGGCTTATGTCCTTTATAGTCATTGTTGTTTTCGGCATTTTAATCTTTGTATTATTAAAATATCGTGCTTCCAAACAAAGTAAAGATTATGAGCCACCACATATTGAAGGTAATCCGATTATAGAAGCAATTTGTGTGGGAGTGCCAATTATAATAGTTATTTTTCTTTCCATAGTTTCTGTTAAAAGTAACTATGAAGTAGAATCAACACCTGCAGGTTACGAAGACCAAGAACCTATAGTTATTTATGCTTCATCTTCCAACTGGAAATGGCACTTTAGCTATCCAGAGGAAAATATTGAGACAGTTAACTATTTGTACATTCCAGCTAATCGTCCTATTGAATTTAAACTATATTCTTATGGACCAATTACAAGTTTTTGGATTCCTCAACTTGGAGGACAAAAGTATGCAATGTCAGATATGGTTACCACTTTACATCTAGCTGCAGATGTAAGAGGTGAGTTCCTTGGAAGAAATGCAAACTTTAGTGGAGAAGGCTTTGCAGAAAATACATTTGAAGTTACATCGATGTCTCAAGCCGACTTCGATGATTGGGTAAAGGAAGTACACGAAACAGCAGCACCTTTAACAGAGAAGAAATTTAACGAATTATTGGAGCCTGGACATCTTGGTCGTTCCACGTATAATGGAACACATTTAGAATTCTCTCCGGCTCCTGAACATAACCATGGTTCTTCCGATTCGGAATCAGAAGAATCCGAGCACCAACATCATGAGGCTAGCCACTCTGAAAATGAAACAGAGCATATGCATCATTGATGAATAGTTTGTAAGCCTTAAATACAAGAAGACTTACAATGAAAAAGCAATATATTCCCGAAAGGAGTTACAATAGTATGGATTTCTTTGAAAGATTTGCCGTGCCACATCCTAGCTTTTTAATATATGTAGCAATGGTTAGCATAAGTCTATCGATGGTAGCAGTATTTGTAGGTATTACTTATTTCAAGAAATGGGGATACCTTTGGAGAGAGTGGCTAACTACTGTAGACCACAAACGAATCGGCATTATGTATTTACTTTCAGCTTTACTAATGCTATTCCGTGGTGGCGTAGATGCCATTATGATGCGTTATCAACTTTCCATGCCAGATAATACATTCTTAGAATCTCAACATTATAATGAGGTTTTTACAACACACGGGGTCGTCATGATCCTCTTTATGGCTATGCCATTCATCATGTTCTTCTTTAATTTCGTTGTACCATTACAAATTGGGGCTCGTGATGTTGCATTTCCACGATTAAATGCATTAAGCTTTTGGTTATTCTTTATGGGTATGGGTTTATTTAACCTGTCCTTCATAATAGGGGGATCACCCGATGCAGGATGGACTTCTTACTTCCCTCTTGCAGGCAATGAATTCAGTTCCTCTGTAGGTACGAATTATTATATGATTGCCATTCAAATTGCGGGTCTTGGAACATTGATGACTGGTATTAACTTTATAACAACCATTCTGAAAATGAGAGCTCCAGGTATGACTTTAATGAAAATGCCAATGTTCACATGGTCAGCGTTTATCGCAAACGTTATTATTGTTTTTGCTTTCCCTGTATTAACAGTAGCACTTGCAATGGGGACTATGGACAGACTGTTTGGAACAAACTTCTTTTCAACTGATAGTGGCGGTATGGATATGCTTTGGGCTAACTTGTTCTGGGTTTGGGGACATCCTGAAGTATACATCTTAATACTACCGGCGTTCGGCTTATATAGTGAAATAATCTCTACCTTTGCGAGACGCAATCTTTACGGTTATAAATCAATGGTTGCTTCTATGGTAGTCATCTCCCTACTTTCGTTCTTCGTGTGGGCCCACCATTTCTTTACAATGGGTCAAGGAGCATTAACGAATAGTATTTTCTCTATTACAACGATGGCTATCGCTGTACCAACCGGTGTGAAAATGTTTAACTGGCTATTCACCTTATGGAAAGGAAAAATCGAATTTACGACACCGATGTTATATTCGATGCTGTTTATACCACTGTTTACATTAGGTGGTGTTACAGGAGTTATGCTGGCAATGTCAGCTGCTGACTATCAATATCACAATACGATGTTCTTAGTCGCTCACTTCCATAACGTCATTATCCCTGGTGTCGTTTACGCAATGCTTGCCGGTCTCACTTATTATTGGCCAAAACTATTTGGTTTTATGTTAAATGAGAAACTTGGTAAATGGACAGCATGGTTGCTTTCAATCGGCTTCGTATTGGCCTTTATCCCAATGTATATCACTGGCTTAGACGGTCAAGCCCGCCGCATGTACACTTACTCTGAATCTACTGGATTTGGACCATTGAATATGGTGTCATTTGTAGGCGCAGGTATTATGGCGATTAGTTTTATACTACTTGTATACAATATTTACTATAGTACTCGTTATGCTTCAAGAGATATTAGCAGCGATCCATGGGATGCACGCTCTCTTGAATGGGCTACGCATACTCCAGTGCCAGAATACAATTTCGCAATTACACCACAGGTTAATTCGACACAAGCATTCTGGGATTCGAAGAAAAACGGGCATAAATTATTCAATGAAAAAGTTGAAAAAATTCATATGCCAAATAATAGCGGTCTACCATTTATTATGGGTTGTCTCTTCTTTGGGTTTGGATTTAGTTTGGTATTCAGTATATGGCCAGTTGTCATAATTTCTTTGATCGGAATTTTAGGATGCTTGGCTTATCGTTCATTTGAAAAAGATCATGGAAGATATATTACTGTTGAGGAAATTGAAGAAACAGAGAATAAACTGCGAGGTGTTAAAAAATGAAGGTAGATAACTCGCTTCCACTGGAATATAGTACGGAAGAAAACAGTTTGAAAATAGTAGGTTTTTGGATTTTCCTAGGTGCCGAAATCATGCTTTTCGCAACCCTGTTTGCATCCTATTTCACATTAGCTAATCGTACTGGCAACGGACCTTCCGGAGCTGAAATCTTTGAAATTACACCGGTATTAGTTGAAACGATTTTACTATTAACTAGTAGTTTTACAATTGGTCTTGCGATACATGCAATGCGTATAGGTAACAAAAAAGCAACTATGGGATTCTTTTTAATCACTCTCTTATTGGGTGCTGGGTTTTTAAGCTTTGAAGTATTTGAGTTTATTCACTATGTTCATGTAGGGGCAACATTACAGACTAGTGCATTCACAGCAATCTTGTTAACAACGTTAGGCACACATGGATTGCATGTTACGTTTGGTTTTTTCTGGGGGTTATTTATCCTCCTGCAAATTAGAAAACGTGGGCTGACTCCTGAAACAGCCAATAAATCATTCATATTCTCACTTTATTGGCATTTCTTAGACGTCGTGTGGATTTTCATCTTCAGCTTCATCTACTTGAAAGGAATGATGTAATATGAAAGAATTATTCCCCCGCAAACAAGTGATGGGCTTTATGTTCTCGTTAATCCTTACGGCTGTTGCCCTTTTAGTATATTTTACAGATATGACTTTCTCAGTAGGTATGACCGTTCTACTCCTAACCGCATTTATACAGGCCGGTCTTCAGCTGGTTGTATTTATGCACGCTGGTGAAACGAACGACAAAAAGTCAATTTATGCGAATATCTATTACGCATTACTTATCGCATTAGTTACTATTTTTGGTACATTGTTAGCTATGGTTTGGGATATGTAAAATTACTGGAGAGCGTCTTTTTAGGCGCTCTCTTTTTTGTATTGTCTAGTGTTTGCTAGCATTTCCTCAGAAGCAACTAAAAACAAACCAATTAAAAAGATAAACACAGCTCCCATAACCGTTCCAATTCCTATTCCCGTCATTGTACTTAACTCACTCACAAAAACTCCATATAAAAATAGGGAAATTCCGATAGTGAGTACTATCGCGCCTACATATCTTGTCACGTGTAACATTTTTGAATATGATTCCATTTCGACCATCCTCCCTTTCTATATATTATTCACCCCGTTCACAAAATTGTCAAATGTTATTTATTATTTTCCAGCTTAAATATTGACAACCAAAGGAATCGCTATTAAACCTCAGTCCTCTAGCAACTTTTCAATATAATAATTATTCAGAGACCAATTCTGTTTATTATTATTCTTACTCTATTGAGTAAGGTTTACTAATATAATTTCTGGTTCGTTTTTTAGGCATAATGTGACTTAGAGTGACCGCTATGATTTTCTCAGCTTGCGGACGCTTTCCGCCGGGTGAGCGATGAGCCACCCCCGCCGCTTAGGCGTCGTTGGGCTGTCTCATTTGCCCACAGCGGAACAAAGGCTAAGATCGCCACATCGTGTGGCAACGCCTTCGTGACCAACGTCTTGTTGGCCTCGGCAGGAGTCGCCTCCAGCAGAGAAAATCAAAGAAAATTACTTCCGCTTTGAGCAAAGAATGTTGCTATGCGAGCATAACGAGGTAGCATATGAGCATAAAAGTTTGATCTGCCTCAAATGGTGCGAGTAACGACTGAGATGTTGCGCAATATTGATTGGAACATGTTATCCATATTGATTTAGAGGATACTATAGGGTAAGTGCATGTCCACAAGCCTTTGCGTGAAGAATTGGTTGCGCTCGTTGTCGATCTGGTTGCTTTCAAGCTCAAACTGGTTGCGTTTCCCATTGAATTGGTTGCTTTCAAGTGACAATTGGTCTCGCTAAGCTATTTCCTAACTTTTAATGGCTAATAAATACAGTTAAAAGCGTATATTTTGATGGATTGGAGCTTCAGACGGCGACTCCATTAGAATCAATTGAGTAAGATGAGTCTTCACAACGAACGCGCAAGCGGACGGTGAAGGCTCATCACTCACCCTACGGAAAGCGTCCGTCCTGCAGCGGAAATCCAAGCGGACCTTTCCTTAAGACACACTTTCCCTATAGTAAGGCGTTGCATATTGATCTAAGTATCTTTCTTTAATTATGAAAACTATCAATCTTGTTCCGAAACTAAATCCTCTCCCAAGAAGGATATACTTTGACGATCCACTTTAAATTCTTTGCCATCCCACTTCAATATAGTGTGTATATAACCTAGTGGTTCTAACAAGTGTGGACCTACAATTTCTTGTGAAGCAACAATTTCATAGGTACCATTTCTTATAAAATCAACAGGATAAAGACCACTAATTGGATTTACCCAGCCTTCGATTGGTTCTTTCAACGTTCCATCCTCATTATAAAGTTCTGATAATACTTGCTGTCCTTGAATTGGTATGTCTAATGTATACTTCTTTTTTGGAACAGTGCTAATTACGGTTACTTTATGTTCGTTTTGATAAATTACGTTATATTCCGTGTTACCATTATATTTTTCAGAATCAAAAACTTGCACCATTTCTCCCGCTAAAAAAGTGTACAAATATGCATTAATCGGACCCCTTTTTGCTACATTGTCTAAAACGATTAATATGTCATCAAGGTGATTTCCAGTAAAATCTCCAAGGAATATCCTCGGATTATAACCAACGTTTTCTTTCAAAGAAACTCCTTCGTATAAATCCAATTTTTTATTTAAAACGTTTAACGTAATATTGTCCCAAAAAGAGCTTTCTTCTGTTATATTACCAGTTAAATAGACTGTATCTTTGAAACTATCTCCACTTACATATCCTCTTTTTTTATCTATTACTACCTGTCCGTTAGACTTTACATGTGTTAAACGACTCAAAACCTGTTGTTTTTTATCTAATAGTTTTTCTTTTGATGGGTATGGCGAACGAAATGATAGTGCCTTATCGATGGAAGTTAGATTCTGCTCTAAGTTTCCCGCTTTCTTCTGTGCATCCGCTAAGTAATACCAATAGTAAGAATAGTCATTTGTTTGAAGCAATCTTTCATAATACGCTTCTACTTTTTTAAAATAATACGGATAAACATCTTTCGCTTGGACTAATTCTCCTTCACTAAAGCGATAGACTTCTATTTTATAAGCGTCCCCCGTATCATGTATCCATATAGCAAGTTCATATTGACCATCCTGTCCAAACTGATCTGGCATATCTTCTACTTCTAATTTACTGTAAGTTGTGTTATTAGTAGGCAATCTTACAAAACCACCATTTGTCCATTGTAGTAAATCTAATTGTGAGCGCATTTTATCTATTTTCCATCCAACGATCAATGTATTAATCCAATTACTTGTAACCGGTAGCGCCATTAAATTTGAGATGTCATATCCAGCTCCTTTTATATGAATCAAAGGTAACCAATGACCATCATTGTTTTTTAGTATTAAGACATAATTCTGTTCTTCATACCTATACGCCCCAATCATTTCATCCCCATGGTCACCATCGATATCCGCGAACATAATCGCTTTCTTTTTTTGAGGATTTTCCAATTCCAAGACAGTTGCACCATGTGGTAAAAAACTCATCATTATATCTTCATAAACGTCCATTGTACACCTCATTTGTCTTCATTATTATCTATCATATGCGCGTTAACAGGGGTTTTAATCATCTTTTACAAAGATTAAATCACAGTCATTCAAAAGCTTTACTTTCAAACTAATTTAGTTCTAAAGATTAAAATAAAATATGTATTAAAAACTCCAATAAAGCAAAAAAAGACTGTCTCAAAGTTAAATCCTTTGAGACAGTCTCTAATACTATTTTTATAGTTATTCTGCAGACAATTCTGCTGGTATTTCTACCAATTCTTCTGTGGGTTGTGCAGATGGTACTGGTACGTTGATGTACAGTTTACCTGCAGCTTTTTGGCGTGTCTCATTATTAAAGCTGTCTACAACTTTAACTTCCAAAACTGCTCCATTTGCTACAGTTTCAGCAGGAACTGTCCAATATCCAACGTAATGACCGTTTGCTTGTTCCATCATTGGTAATTCGGTCGCATTTTGAACATTACCCACATTAGTTAGTGGCATATGGATAACAAATGTTGCTTTCAATCCAGGAGTACTGTCAAATTCAATTTTAACGCTTTTACCTGTAGTCAAATATAAATCTTCAGTTGGTGTTACGTTTTCGATGACAGGTGCATCGTACTGTGCTGTAACTGTTACTTTTTTCGATACACTATTATTCGCTTTATCTTTAGCGACAACTTTAATCTCGTTTTCACCATTCTCTAGTAGGATTCGTTTAGAGTACTTACCCTCTACGACCGTTGCATTTTGACCATTAATCTTTACTGAGTCAAGGTTAGCATCTTTAACAGTTCCCTCTATCGTTACTGATTCACGATTTGTTTTATCGCCATCTTTCGGGCTGTCAATTGTGAGTTCAGGTTTCAACGTGTCCAAAATGACTGTGATAGGTGCTGATTCACCTGTTACTCTTCCATCAAGAACAGAAACTGCTTTAAATTCATTTGTACCTTCTGTTAGCTCGGTAGGAATTGTAAATTTACCATCTTCAGCTACGATAACAGAGCCCGCGTCTTCACCGTTTTGTTTCAACTCTATTGTAGTTGTTGGTGATGCAGTTCCTTCTATTGAAATTGAAGCTTCATTTGTAACTGAATCAGCTACTGGTGAAGTAATAACCGGACCATGCACTTCATAGCTCACACGTGCACGAATCATATAGTTTCCTTCCTCAGCTGGTGATGGTGACCAAGCACCGGAAACTCCTTGGTAACTTCTACCTGCATTTGTTCCATTCTCATCTGTTGCAAGTCCTGGAGTATTTGGATTTGCAAACGTTTGGCGATATACCATGAAGAAGTCGCCATTAACAACAATATTGTGTTCATTTAAATCTACGACAGTCCATTCACCGTTACGCAACGCTGTTGCATCGATAGGACCAGCAAGTTTTTTACCAGGCGTACCGTCAGAACCGGTCGCATCCCATACTTCGACTGCGAATGCAGTTCCACCAGGTACCGGCCATTCTGTATCCCAGAATCGGAATACACCGTCTGTTACAATACCGCTTTCTTTACCTTCTGGAAGTGACATTTTGACAGCCCAAGCATTGCCCGCTGCATTGAAAGCACGTGCATTTTCCGCAGTACCATCGTCGTAACCGATTTCTCCACCTGGATAAGTGTAAAACGGCTCAAGTGCGATGTTCTGTGTGATTGTTTCCGAACCAATTGTAATACTTACTTCTTGGCTGTGATAGCCGCGAGCAACTACTTTTAATGTGTAATCACCTTCATATGCTGTAAGTGAATAATTACCCGCTGTATCCGTTTCAACAGGTGTGATATTCGCATCTTCCACTAGTAACAGAGTTGCCCCAGGTATTCCTTCCCCTGTCGATTGATCAGTAATTGTACCATTTACCGTGTTTTGTGCAACTTCTTCTAATGTGAAATTCGCAGTTGCAGTACCATCCGCTTCAATAGAAACTGATTGTTTTTCAGAAGTAAATCCATACGCTTCCGCTTTTACGGTGAACGTTCCAGCGCCATGAGTCATTGAATAAGAACCGTCAGCTGGGTTTGTATAAACCGAACGTCCTGATTCAAGCACACTTACTTGAGCACCTAATGGCAAAAGTGTAGGGTTTGAAATTTTATCAACAATCGGTGGTGCCTCTTTAACAGGTAATACAGGACGGATTGTTGTTGGATCAATAAATTCTTTTTTAGCAAATTTGTCTTGTCCATTTCCAATATTCACTTTGCTATTTTCGTTATTATTATTCCCGCTAGTTACTTTATTTACATTGGCATCTTTTCCTTTTGCTACTTTGCCAGTCTGTGAGACTTCCGCAAGTCCTACATCATCAATATACCATCCTTCTCTTACAACGCTTCCGTCAGAAAAAGCGTTAAATCCGATATAGATACGTTGTCCCGCATAAGCTGATAGATCCACTTCAGCATCTATCCAACCATTTGATGCGCCTTGGACCATTAGCAATTGTGTCCACTCTACTTGATCTGTAGAAACAAATACATGACCATAATCCCAAGCTCTTCCAGTCGAAGATTCCTCAAAGTTATGCCATTGTTTGAACTGTAAATAGGAGTTCCCTTCTGGCAAATCAATTGGAGGCATTACTAGAGTAGCGTTCATTCTACTATCATAATTACCAGCTAAGTTTGTTGCGTATACCTTTTCACCAGATGCAGCATTTCCTGGGCCTGATGTTGGTTTGCCCCATTCCCAGCTATTTGCTTCACCAAACGAATTCCAGCCAATCGGTTGCGCTTCAAAGTCTTCTGAATACCCAACCGTAATTCCTGGCTTCACCTGTACAACGTATTCTTCACTGCTCACTTCGTTGTTGCCGAAATCATTGATTGTCCATTTGTATGTGAATGAATTACCTGTTATAAGGGTTCCAGGGATTACTACATTGAACTCACCTGATTTGTAATCACCGGACTTATGACCAGCTTCGATTGCTTTCCAAGTCCCATTTGCATCTTTGTAGTTCAATAAGACAGAAGCAACACTAATGTTATCGCTAACTGCAATCGTTAAATCTAAATCCATACCAGCATACGTTTCACGAGGAGACGAATGTTCAAATACTGGGGCCTCATTATCGTCTCCTTGCTGTGTTACTTGACCTTTTAGTGTTCCAAGACCGGTTACAACGGAAGATACAGCTTCATAAGCGTCGACTAAACCATAACCATATCCATGGTTAGGTGTTGCCGGGTATTGGGAATCCGTCAATGGATTCGCTGTTTCAAGAAGAATTTCTTCCATTTCATCAACCGTCAAGTTAGCGTTCACTTGGCGAAGAAGCGCAGCTACACCAGATACTGCTGGTCCTGCCATCGAAGTTCCATTCCAGCCTCCTTCATAACCACCACCTGGTATAGAAGAACGAATGTTTACACCCGGTGCCGAGATATCTGGTTTAATCTCAGCGTATGGAGAAGGTCCACGAAGAGAGAAGCTTCCCACTTTGTTATTGATGTCTGTTGCACCCGTTGCAAATGACTCAGGGTAATTTGCTGGTGCTGCGACCGACCCCGCTCCCCCTGGATTTGTAAGCGTAGTGTTTCCTGCAGAGAATTCAGGGAAAATTTCTGCAGCACGCCAGTTGACAACGACCTCTCGGTACCACTCGTCTAAACCAGGACCACCACCCCAAGAGTTATTGACAATGTCTGGAGCCATGTCCACACGCGCATTTCCATTCGCATCGGTCGGCGCTAAAATCCACTGTGCCGCTTCTAGTAAGTCAGCATCTGTACCACCGGCTGATGTAAAAGCTTTAACAGCAATATATTTCGCTCCTGGGGCAACACCAATTTGGTTAGCACCATTTGGTTCACTTCCTACCATTGTTCCTGTTACATGCGTACCATGTTCAATATCATCATAGGGTGTAGCACGTCCCGCAGTCGCATCAAACCAGTTGAAATCATGGGAAACTTGTCCAGTTGCTTTATTATAGCCACGGTATTTTTCCTTTAAAGCTGGATGGTCCCATTGAACACCGGTATCGATACTCGCTACAACTGTTCCTGCACCATCTATACCCATTGCCCAAACATTTGGAGCTTTCACACGCTCGATGTTCCACTCAACGTTTGCAACCTCCGCTTTAGGTGCAATAGCTTTTTCTGTTTTTGTCGTAAATAATTGACGGGTTTCATTTGGTAGTACCTTTTCAACTTCTGGGAACATCGCAATTTTTTGAGCAACTTCTTTCGTCGCCGTTACAGCCATACCATTTACAATGTAATACGATGTAATATTTTCAGCATTCCCCTTGGCTGCTTCCTGTTCAAGAAATTCCTTTACTGTTTGTTGCGACTCGAGAGAAGTTGCCTTCAATTCAGATACAACAGCAGAGCGTTGGATCAGCTTCGTATTATGTGCTGATAGGTTTGAGGCATTTGCATTTTTTCGCGCTTCTGCAGCTACTGCTTCTGAATCCGTTTTTTCTTTGAATTTGACTAGAAATGTTACTTTTTCATCCGCTTTAAAGTTTTCTAGTAAACGACTGCTCACCTTATCTTGTACAGAAATTGAATTTGTGCTCGAATCTCTGAAAGATTGATGAAGCTTACTCGTCGTTTCGGCACTAACTACATTTGGTGCGATTAGCGAAAATGTCATTAGTAGGGATGCAGCAACACTCAGTGCTTTGATTTGACTACTTTTCTTCCTCAACTTCATTCCTCCTTTGAATTTTACATCGATATTAATACCTAGCGAGAAGCTGATGGCCTTTAAAAAAGACCAAACAAAAACACCTTCGCCTCCTTTCCCAAACCGTAATTTAGGTATACAGAATCAATGGTGTCAATCGTGAGTCTCTAGTTGTAATTACCACTATAAAGCAAATGAATTGAAAACTTTGTCGATTTTTGTCACGTTTTATCCATTTCTTTAAAGTTAATAGTTAATTACTAGTTTGTTTCAGTATTTCAATAGGTATAAAGCACTTTCTAAAAGAATAACGGAATAAGTATGAAAGGTTTAAAATCACTATTTTGAAGGGTTTATTAAAAATACATAGTTATATTAAGAGATTTCAATTTTGTCCCTTTTTTGAAAAATAATTAATTAAGCCCATAAACTAGAAAAGGGTAATTTGACTATCAATTTTATTTTCATGGAACATACCTTTCTAAATAACATTTTGCAATTTAAATACTTTTAATTAGTCATAATTACTAATATTCGAATTAATTATATGAATAATTGACTACTATCACATGTTGAGCTTCATACAAATCATCATTCTGTTGCTAATGTGATGAAGAAAACATTGTTAAAATCCTACAGGATAAGACAAAACTTTTTTAAAATAAACTAAGAGCTACGTTTTAGAAAAAGAGGTTATCGGGAAATGCTCATACAATTGTGTATAATACATCTAACAATATGCATTAAAGCTAGGGGTGAAAGCATGGACCAAAAAGATAAAAAGGATAAGTATAAATGGGATGAGGAAGATATGGATGAAACAGTTGCAGATGAAGAATTCCTAGAGTTTGTGTTAGAAGCTCAAAGAGAGGCACTCCTTGAGGAGGCACAAGAAAGGACAAATCCTAAAACGAAGCGTCCATTTCCTAGATGGATATTCTGGATAATGGCTACTGTTTTATTCATCAATACATTTGCAGTTATCTTTCAAATATATTCAATTCCTGCAATTGAATTTTTAAAAACGTCCGCTAGATTATCCGTGCAAGAAGATATTGCCCTCTATAAAGAGTCCGTTGTCGTGGTTTTATCCGAAGATAGCAAAGGAACCGGTTTTTCTATTTCTAGTAGCGGAACAATTTTAACAAACTATCACGTCATCGAAGGAAATGATACAGTGATTGTTGGTTTTCCAGAAGACGGTCGTTTTAAAGCAAACGTAATACATACATATCCAGATGTAGACCTAGCTGTTTTAGAAGTGGAAGGGGAAGATTTACCTCACCTAGATCTTGCCTCAAAAAAATCTTTTATAAAAGATGATCCCGTTACCTTTATCGGAAATCCCCTAAACTTTACCGGCATCGCAAACGAGGGAACAATTCTAGACGAATATCTATTAAGTGATTGGGATGTACCTGTAGTGATGATGAAAGCTCCGGTTTATCGCGGCAATAGTGGTAGCCCTGTATTGAATAAAGACGGTCAAGTAATTGGAGTAGTCTTTGCTACATTAGATCTCAAGGAATATGGCAAGGTTGGCCTGTTTGTGCCAATTGAAGAATATTATAAGAAACTGTGACCTCATGAGCAACGAGCTAAAAAACGCGAGAAGAAAAGTAAATCTTTTTCTTCTCGCGTTCTATTTACTATGATAAATATTTTTCACGCCAAGCCATACGCTCTTTTTCTTCTAGTTCATGTTCCAGTTTTTCATCCCATTTTTCTATTAATGTATTCCAAACACGCGCATATAGAACATCTTCTTCTTTGTTATAGACAATAAATTCGAAGCAAGGAATATCATCTATATACAAATCAGTAGTAGATTGAATTTCTGAAATAACAATTTGAACATCCCCTTCAGTAGTGTCCGGGGCATCGTTATGTAAAGCATCGATGATCTTCCCTTCTTCAAAAGAAAGTTCTTTATCCAAATAACCTTCCTCTACAAAACGGTAGGTTGCAAGCTCTGCCTCTCCATCCATGGCAGGTTTTATTTCCCCGTTTAAAAATGCATGATGACATATACTATATAGGACGACTTGTTTTTCCTGTTCTTGTTCTTCCTCAAAAACTCCATTTTCTAACTGCTGGAATCCTTTATCAGTTAAAACAAACAGCTTCCCTTTTTTTTCTATTAATCCTGTTCTCTTCATAATATTGATTAGGTCTTCAACAAAAAGTTGCTCAACGAGTAAAAGCTCACTAAGCTGCTCCGCTCTTTCAATTTCAGCTTTTTGAAAAGAAATGAGCATCATTTTCATGAGAATATCCATTTTTGAGCGCTTCACCGGCTTGTATTCGACTTCCACAGAATGGATAGGGATACTCCATCTAGTAGAATCAATAATTTTCACTTTGCTATTTTGTTGCAGCTGGTTTCTTAAACGTTTTTCTACATTATGCATTTCATTAGACCTCTAACTTGCTTTTTGTATGATTTCGATATCCATTTTGTTTTTTTACGGTGCTAAGCAAACGGCTGTACATTTCTCTTGAATTCCTCTGTTTAGCTCGTTTAGTGAACATCTCGGTGCTGCCAACTAAAACGAGTAATTCTCTCGCACGGGATAATGCTACGTTTAAACGTCTATAATCATTCGCAAATCCTATATCACCGTTCTTGTCCTGAGTGTTACGAACCATACTTAAAATGATGACATCCATTTCCATCCCTTGAAATTTATCGACAGTTCCTGTTCGAAAACTCAAATGCTTTAGATTGGTTTCCTGTTGTATTAAACGATCTATTCGCTTCACTTGTTCTCCATAAAAACTTATGACTCCAATACTTTTTCTTTCATCTCCCTGCATTCTTCCTTCGCTTTTAGCAGTTGCGGCAGCCTTGTCTAAATCCTTTAATACTTCTCGAATGGTGTCTAATTCCGCTTGATTAAATCGACTTTTTCCATCTTTCATTCGTTCCTCAAAATATGGCTTCTCATTCGGCATATCTAGCCACAGTAGATGGTCTTTTCGATTGACAAAACGTGATTCCAACAAATGATCTCGCATAACATCTGAATTTGTTAACCCACACTGTAAGCGATAATTTTCTTCCTCATAAAAAGGGGTAATTGTTTCCATAATATTCTCGTGCATACGATATTGGATAGCAAGCATCGTTTTGTTCGTTTTCGGCAAATTTTTAAATAAGCGTTCGAAAAGAGACTCTTTTAAAAGCTTCTTCAACTCATCTTTTTCCTCTAGATTTTCGCTTTCCTCCAATATCGCTTTAAGTGTTTCATCCAGTGTGTCTTCTCCTACAAGTGGAGGCAACTGATGATGATCTCCAACTAAAATGATTTTTTTCCCCTTTAACATAGGAAGTAATAGTTCGGGGGGAGTTGCTTTTGAAACTTCATCGATAATAACAACGTCAAACGTTGGATAATTGTCCATAAACTCTTTGCGTGCAGATGCTACACATGTTGTCCCAATTACATTGGCATGTCGTACATATAATTTCCGAATTTCATCCAAGTCATGATTATTAGCTTCTTTTAGCATGCCACTCCATTCATTTTGTAAAGCCTGCGTGATTGGTAGCCGGTCTATCTCCAGCTGAGTTTCTAAGATATTTTTTTCCAGAACCGCTATATCTATCAAGACTTTTTCCCGCTCATCTTCTGGTTTTTGTTTTAGTAACTCTTCTAGCGCTTTCCATTGCCGTTCTTGCTCTAAACCTTCCGAATTCACTTGCTTACTTTCCTGTTCTTTTTCTTGAAGTGAAGCTGAGTTTATATCTAATTGTTTAGTAAAAATAGCAAGCTCGTCGTTTTTTTGTTGAAGCTGATTAGTGTATCGCGTAAGTGTTTCTATTGTTTTTTCCATGTTGCTATAAGTATTTTCTTTTTCTCGTAATTGTTCTTGCAACGATGGTAGTTCAGGGGTATTTTCCGTAGATCCTATTTGACCGTGTAACAGAGTGACTTTTTCTTGCAATTGTCGTAGCTCTTCGCTTTGCACAGTCCCTTTGCTTTTTAATTCATCAGTGGTCTGTTTGATCGTAAAAATATTTCTTCTTACTTGTTCAGCCAATTCTACTTTTATCGTTTGAAACCTATTCGCTGAATCAGCCTTTGCTCTTTGCAAGGTTTTCCCTTGTTCCCATACAAACTTCTTACGTACATTCAAGCCTTCCAAATACACTTCCAACTTCTCAACAGTAACTGTTCCTGATGTCAACAAACGCTTCATGCTGTCGATAAATTGATGTATTTCTTTTACCGAATAAGAAGTATCAAATACAACTCCGCTACTCGTTACGTGGTTTTTTACAGATTCTAACGAAATATTATTCTTTGTCAATAAACCCTCTATGTAATCGATAGCTGGAAGCAATCGTTTATTTAGTTCCTCCCAATCGGCAAAAGACATAATCATTTCTATAAGACTGTCCAACTCTGCTATCTGTTTTTCTAAAGTGGAAGCAGGGATGATTTCAAATTGACGCATCTGCTCTTTTAATAATTCAAATTTATTAATGATCTGTATTTCGGTCAAAAACCCCTCTAAGTGGTCTATTTTCACTTGTACAGTTTGATATTCATGTCTTGTCCCTATTAATAATGCTTCGACATTTCTGCTTTCTACTACCGACTGTCTATAGAGAATCTGTTTTTTGGTTTGCTCAATTTCCATCTGCAAGCGTTCTCTACTTAGTCCCAATTCTTCATATTTCGCATGAGACTCAATGAAATGTTCCATCTTTTTTATTTCTTTTAGAAGCTCTTCCACCGTGCTTTTTAAATGTGCACACTCTTCTTCAAGCTTTTCTCGTTCTTTTTTCAAGAGTACTAATCGTTTTTTAAGCTCCTTAATTTGCTGGCCACGTTCAAAAAATTCGACTTGTGCCTCTTGTTTTCGCTTTATTTTTTGTTCTAATACGACGACTTCCTGTTGGAGCAATTCTACTTGCTTTTTGTAATCAGACAAATTTCCATTCAGTTGTCCTTCTTTTGTGGGGTGGGTATCTATTTCATATAACAAAGCGCTTAACGTTTGATCTTTCCAATACTGACCAACATTTTCTTCTATAAATCTTTTACCTTCTTCTTCAATGCTCTCTGTTCTGCCAAAACGTAAAATTCGAATGTCCTTATTAGAAAGCAGTCTACTAAGCGCATTATCAACGGCCAAATTTGACTGAGAAGCAACTAAAGTTCGAAGTCCCGCCTTTGCATTTTGCTGACAAATTTCAGATATAACAGTAGTTTTTCCCGTTCCTGGAGGTCCTTGAATGACGTATAAATCTTCCGCAGACATCGCTCCAACAACCGCTTCTTGTTGAAACTCATTTAACTGGTTATGAAATTCTAATTCCTTTTTCTTATTCGATATACGGATAGTTGGACGATTTTCAAATAAAATATTTTCTAAATTTGCATTTGCGGCTAGACCATTTTGTAAATCTTCAAATCCTTTACGAAATCTTCGAATCTGACTTAGTGTGGCAAAGTTGCTAAACGTTGCTTCTTTCAATTTGGGGTGCCACTGATTTTTTCTAGCCATCTCACGAAATCTCGGTTTCATCTCAATCTCAATGTTTTTTTTGGAACGATCTACCTTTAATACATCCCCGATATCATGTTGAAATCCTTTTAAAGAAACACTCAGACCTTTTAACTTGTTCCACTCATTTCCGTTTACATTACTCCCAACAAGTGTCATTCTGCTGAAGTCTTCATTGAAAATAAGGTTTGAATAAACGGTCGTAATATCCGCAATATCTGCATTACGTTCTTGTATCTTCAAGTATCCTTCCCAACTGGAAATTCTTTTTTTTACGTACTCTGACCTTTCTTCCGCGACAGGCAACTCCCGAATTTGTGTATGTAATTGAATAGGCATCCCTGCTCCATTATTACGAGCAGTAACAAAGTTTAAACTGACTGGAAGTCGTCGATTGGTCTTTACAGGAACTTTGGAGCTTCGTACATGAAATGCTGTGGCAAGAAGCCCATCGTTTTGAAGTATACATTCCATCACTCCAACTCGTCCCTCTAGTTTCTCTACTAAAGTTTCGTTCTTTACATTGTCAAAATAAAGTGAAAGTGGAGTATTCCCATGGGCATTTACCGGACGTTTTTCAATATGAACCTCAAAAAATGCTTGCATATTAAAAAAGGCATGTTCATCAGTTGCCCATTCCTGAATTCCTCCGCGTGCTTTATTCGTTATCATTAGGTTACACCGCATCATATCGACTGGGATTGAAGCATGTCTCATGCACATGCCTCCTTTCTAATTGTATAAACGGTTCAAAAACAAAAGAGCACCCATCTCGATTTTCAACAAATCGGGTACTCTGCATTAACTTTATTATACCTCTAAATTAACAAATAAAGAACTTACAAAATCATGAAAACTAAGGTGGAGAGAAATTATATACAATAAATACCATTAATTCAATACTCATAATTTTAAACATTTCGTGAATTTTTTGTTGCTATCTTATAAATCTTTTAATATTATTAATTTACATCTAAGAACAGAATATTCCAAAAATAAGAAAATATTTTACTAGGAGGAATGTTAAATGGCAAAAAAAATAGAAAGTGTTTTTACTCCGGAAAACCCCCGAGAAAAAAAGACTCTTTCGAAGGATGAAACTGTACAAGATCACCCAAAAGTATCTGGAACGCCAAATTACGAGAGAATTTCAGCAAGTCAAGAATTTCAATCTTTAAAATCTAAAAAGAGAAAGTTTATTTTACCTGTCTCTATCTTTTTCTTATTATGCTATATTACGTTGCCAGCCCTAACTTCTTATACAACCGTGTTAAATACGAATGCTTTTGGTGATGTGGCATGGGTGTGGATATATGCAATCGCCTTATTTATTATGACATGGGTGTTATGTATGATTTATGTTAGTAAAGCTAATGGGTATGATCGTGATGCAGACGAGATTTTTGAAAAGGAAAAGGCTGGTGGCTATGAATGAGTCCAATAGGTATATCTTTTTTTGTAGGAATTGTAGCACTAACACTATTTGTAACATATATCGCTTCAAAACGTACAAACTCGGCAAGTGAGTTCTATACGGCTGGAGGCGGCCTATCCGGTTGGCAAAATGGGATTGCTATTGCAGGAGATTATCTATCCGCCGCTTCTTTCTTAGGGATTGCGGGTGCCATTGCGCTCTTTGGTTTCGATGGTTTCTTCTATAGTATTGGTTATTTAGTAGCTTACTTGGTTGTATTGTATATTGTCGCGGAACCATTAAGAAACTTAGGTCGTTATACGTTAGCAGATATGATTACAGCTCGTTTCAACCAAAAGAAAATTCGTGCTGCGGCGGCTGTCAGTACATTAACTATCGTCTTATTCTATATGATTGCACAGCTTGTCGGTGCAGGTGCACTTATTCAATTATTATTAGGCATTGATTATTGGATCGCTGTATTAATCGTAGGTGTAATGATGACCATCTATGTTTTATGGGGTGGTATGGCTGCAACAAGTTGGGTGCAAATTATTAAAGCAGTATTACTCATGGTCGGTACTGTCATTATCTCTTTCTTAGTTTTATGGAAATTCAATTTTAATATATTAGGGATGTTTACAGAAATGAAGGGTGCAACAGCACACGGTGAAGCTTATCTACATCCGGGAGTTAAATATACGAATGGTTTAGATACTCTATCGATAATGATCGCCCTAGTATTAGGTACTGCTGGTCTACCACATATTTTAATGCGTTTCTTTACGGTAAAAGATGCAAAAACAGCACGTAGCTCCGTAGTTTATGCCACATGGATTGTAGGGATTTTCTATGTCTTGACAATTTTCTTGGGCTTTGGTGCAGCTGCATTTGTAAAGTCAGAAACAATTATAGCAGCGAATCCTGCCGGAAACATGGCAGCTCCCCTTCTTGCACAAGCACTAGGTGGCGATATTCTTATGTCGTTCGTCTCAGCAGTTGCATTTGCAACAATTCTAGCAGTAGTTGCGGGACTAGTATTATCGGGAGCATCGGCTTTCGCGCATGACCTTTATGGACAAATTTTCAAAAAAGGAAAAGTTACAGAAAAAGAACAAATGAATGCCGCTCGTCTAGCATCAGTGGGAGTCTCCGTGATTTCTATCCTTCTTGCATTAGGTGCACAAACGATGAACGTCGCATTCTTAGTTTCACTTGCCTTCTGTATTGCAGCAAGTGCCAATTTACCGGTAATCATTTATACGATTTATTGGAAAAACTTTAATACAACAGGCGCATTATCGGCAATAGTCACGGGCTTAGTGACAGCCTTAGTTCTCGTATTATTAAGTCCAAACGTATGGGCTGCAGACGGATCCCTTTTCTTCACTGGAGAAGCAATCTTCCCATTAACAAACCCAGCGATAATTTCAGTTCCAGCAGGTTTTGTGGCAGGATGGATAGGTACATTAGTTGGAGCACGTGCAGATCAGAAAAAATATGCGGAAGTGGATGTCAAAGCAAATATTGGATTGAAATAAATAAAATCGCCACTAACAATCGATGAGTCAATTGTTAGTGGTTTTTCTATAAAAAAAAACCGGTTTCCACTGGAAACCGGTTTAACATTTTAAAGTAAGTAAGCCGCCTTTGCCGTATTTTATAAGAAAGTTTTAAACCACCACTCCTCAAAGTGGTTGGGAAAATCCCTAAATACTTATAATACAGGCACTCGAATAGTCGTTCTATCCCTGCTAGATGTTCTTTAATACAACTTACAATCAAAGCAATGGGATGTTCAAAAGTAACTAATGGTGTTTATCTTTTGAAAAAAGGAACTTCTTTCGGGGCTTATCTTGAAGTTCCTTATTAAGTAAATAAGTAACTATTTACTTTTAAATTAAATATAGTTAACTTCTTATTAGAAGTTGATTATTTTTCACTCTAATAACCTGGTAAAATTAGTTTTATTATCAATATCATTGTCTATAAAAATTTCAATTTCCGCCCCAATACTATTTGCAAACTGAATTATTTTTTTATCCAAATGAACCCCTGGTGATTGTGCATTAACATAATGAAAATAAATCCTAATCTTTATATCTAATGAATATCGCTTTTTGAAATCATTAATGATTTCCTCACATTTCCTTAAAGGTTCAATCACTAAATCAAATAAGTGACTGTATTCGTACCAAGCATCTTCTTTTTGATAGCCCGAATCTAAAATCCAAGCACTTTCAATTCTTCTTTGTAGCCTGTTCCCTCGAATATACTCTTCGCCCACTTTGTAGGATTCAGAAGGAGTAATCCCCGTAGCTTTAGTAAAATCATCCACAGGAAAATCATCATTTTCAATAGGAGCTATAGAAAAACTTATTTTACCTAAACTTTTTGTTTCCATTTTCCCACCGCCTTAGTATACTGGAATATATTTACTATTAATACTAATATTCTATAAAATAATAAAAAAACCTTCTTTAAACATTTTAATTAAATTCTTTTGAAATTTATCATTTTATTATTTTTCGAACTTATATTCCTAATATAGCCATAAGACTTACCCAAATCACTCGCAATTACCTTATAAGACTTATTCTCCATATACTTCATACGGGCAATTTGATAATCCAATCCCTCCAACTGATTGATCTTATCTTCTGTCTCTTTCTTAATATCCAAATAAAAATCCAACATCTTTTGCAATCAATGTTTTTTATCATGATAAACTTGAATGTTATCCATAGTCGCAATTACCCCGAAATCGTCTGTACCGGTGCCAGTGAACGGTAATTCTCCTTTGCCAAACCAATACTTTAAGTCTATATCCACTTGCAACAGCTGGGTTTCAATAATATCGATTTTTCTGCAAAGAACAACAACGTAGTTTTTTATAATTTCCACACGAATCACCCCTTAGCTTATTCTTATAGTAGTAGTTTTTTTCTTATGAGTTACTAAATTTTACATTTCTCAAACATTTTTATACATTCGTATCATCCTTTGTCATGCTAATAATTCAAAAAAATAAAGATATATTAAACTTAAAGTCTTTAAAAGCCAGCTAAATATAAAATAAAATTATATTAATAAAATATCCATTTATGCATATGTAATTGTTTATATTTGGATATCTTGATAACATAAACTTTAACATCTTCCATTTTGTGGTTCGCTCAAAAAGTATTAACTTTTCTAGAGAGTTTGTATATTTTTTAAGTAGTCGCTTGTAAGATGAAACATTAAGGAGTTGTGATATTATGACTTTATCAAAAGCATCTAAAACTTTATTAACATTGGCATTAAGTTCTTCGCTATTTTTATCTTTATCTCAGAGCTCAGTGCTTGCAGAAAGTAATTTAGAGCCTGTAGACTTTGAAATTACACCATTAGCTTGTCCAGAAGCCGGGACATATACTACAGTTTATAGTAATAAAACTCAATGGAAGTCTACAGACTTTACACATGAAGCAAATAATCCTGGTCCCGATGTCGATTCAGTTTCTAGGAGTGTTTCAATTAGTCATCAAGCCACTGTGGATGTTGGTGGAGAATATGAATTTAAAACATTAATGGTTGGAGCAAAAATTACAGCAAACGTCGGATATGGATTTAATAGTACAAAATCGGTTACAACAACATGGAACTTTGGAAAAGGACGGTGGAATTTAGTAGCTGGAAATCAATATGTAAAAGCGACAGGTACTCGTTACAAAATAGCTGCAACAAATTGTAGCTTAACTGAACCAAGAGCAATTTCAGCAACTTATACTCATCAGACTTGGAGTGACAAGATTCCACTAAATTAACTTTGATTTTACGCAAATCTCAATGAGTTTCATTGAGATTTGCTTTAGTTTTCCATGACTGGCGAAATGTATTTGTTTGGTATAATTCAGGGATTTCCAGATTCTATTTATCGATATGGAGGAATAAAAATGCACCAAAAAAAAATAGTCTACACTTTAATACTTATTTTTATAATTCTTTTATTTGGGTGTACAGAAAAATTACCGAAAGAATCTACAGAAACCAAATCTGAGAATGCGGTTGAAGAAACCAAAACTGACTCAATTCCGCAAGAACAAATAAACAATGGCAAGTATAGTTTAGAAAAAAAGTTAATGCCTCCTAAGTTCTTTATTAAAAATTTTAATGCTAGCTTTGATGAAACAACAAAAGAGATAATTTATCAAATTGAGTACCAAATGGATTCAGATATTTATGAAAGTTTAACAATAGGAAACCAAAAATTATACTTTTCATTAATATATCCAGAAAGCATACAAAAATATTTTGAAACTCACTCTTCTCCAGTTGTTGAATCAATTCAGCCCTCTAATAATGAATTGATTTATGCCGTTGATTTTAGACAAAAAATAATTGTTGATTTTAGCAAAAAAGACATAGAAAATATAACTAAAAATCTAGAGAATTACAATCTCTACTTAATCGATAAAGATAAAGACGTAATAGCTATGTTTAATGATATCTTGCTTTCTGTTGGTTATAAACCCGGAATTTCAGATTCTGAACATATTGATGAAACCCAATAATAAACTGTACTAAGGACTTCGATTAAGTGGTCCTTTTTTATTTTGACTGGGTATGAAATCTAAAATTTCACTTTCATTTATTTTATTTTCATAAAGGATTACCGCAAGAAAGGATGATCTCTAGTTGCTGCACAGAAGGGACGGAAAGCGACTTAAGTAGTTTGGAGTGACAAACTTTCGCTTTCGCAATTCGGGCATTCGCTATAGTATCCACCGTCTTTATCACTTTTAATGTAGCCGCCATCCTGCTAATTTTATAAATCAAGTCTTTTTCACTCATCGACTCTGTTTCATAATCGCAGTTCATGCAATGTACAAATAATTTTTCTGCCTTGACTTCACTTATCAGTGCTTCGCTAGCCAAATTAACTTTTTGCAAATATTCTGTAGAAAAATAACCGCTAAAACCTTCAAAAAAACTACTTGCGATAAACTGGTAGAAGTAAATTCATCACTTCTACCAGTCCATAACTGACCATGATAATGTTTAGCTTCACCACAAGTGTGCATTACGACTACGTCGCCCTTTTTAAACATGTTCATTCTCCTTTCGTACTATGAATTCACCCGTAAGTGATATATAATTCTTTTGAGATACCTTAGGTGCCCAGTTGGGTTAGGAGCCTTAGCAACGTTACTTGTTTTGTTGATAACATTACAAATACTTCTTAAAGCAAAAATGAATCGGGTGGTGGTTAATATGAAAAATAATTTCTTGTATGAGTCTTTAGCAGATGTTGTTAGTCATTTTGCCGCTATATGCGGCTCAGCTTTAGTAACGGTTGCTCTGGTGACCTAAGGTATCTCGTTCCCTTCAAAACAACGCCTGCTACTTAGTACCAAACTCTGCGGCTACAGGATTAATCCAAAATACCTCTTGCCTTTTTGCCCCAGCTTCCGCAGCAACATTTAAAGTTTCTCTTCGCCAATGCTTTAACCTATAGTCATATACTTGATGTGCATACCCAGATAAAAGAACAGGTCCTGGATGGGCTTCTAATATATCTAACAATTCGATATAATCCTCAATTGTCATGGAAGTGAATGTATATGAAGCTGAAAACATAGAAGGAGGAAGAAAGAGAGTGGTTATTCTGCCAAAAAGACGGCACGCATCTATATCCATCATCTCCTTCCAATTGGTGGAGCAAGTTTGTGAGAGAGCAGAAATTAGATACATCCGTTTACATGATTTACGACACACCTCTGCAAGCCTTTTAATAGCTCAGGGAGTTCACGCTAAAATTATTGCTGAGCTATTAGGGCATTCCGATATACGTATCACAATGGACACTTATGGACATGCTCTACGATCTGCAGACCAATCAGCAGCGGATAAATTAGAAAGTCTTTTTCAAACGAAAAGCAGTCAAAGTTAACATGAATTATCATACTTCAAAATATTTCAGTGTGAATTTTTGCACCAATTTTGCACCAATGATAAAAAGACATAAAAAAACACCCCAACCATTTCTGGAAGGAGTGCTCTATAAATGTTGCTATAATAAGCTTTTTAAGTAAGCCGCCTTTGCCGTATTTTATAAGAAAGTTTTAAACCACCACTCCTCAAAGTGGGTGTTCGCAAAAGCTATCTTGCATGTCCTTATTGTCAAAAGAGAATAAGGCTTGTCATTCCAGCTTCTATATAAAACTCCCTGTTACAGCATAAAGGTTAAAACTTAATATCCATACGTACAATGCAGCTTGTATTCATATAATAATCCTTTTTTGCTTATAAATCAACGGAAATGTTTGCCACCTTTAGACACACTTAATTAGTGTGCATCTGGGAATACTCTTTTTACAGTATCCGAAAACTCATCAAAAAATCCTTCAACTGGCTCATTTGCTCTGATTTTTTCACCGTAATCGTTAAATTGTTTTGTGAAGTCCGGGTTCGTCGTGACATATACATTGTTGAAGTTTGCGTTTGTTGATCTAGCCTCATCACCAATTTTATTTTCCAATTCTTCAGATGCATTTACTCCATCTTTTAAATCGACAGCAACATATGCATTGTTGTCTGTTACGAATACATTTGCACCCTTTACTTCTTCCATTCCTTTGATTTTATCTGCAACATCATCAGCCAACTCGACTTTCTGAGCATGTGTATCACCTGCAGTCGTTCCATTATCAGTTGTTCCGTTACCAGTAGTCCCGTTAGTCGTTGTATCCGTGCCTGTTCCTGTGTTTGTATCTGCTGTGTTGTCTGTGGTCGTTGTGGTATTATTATCTGCCACATCGTTGTCTTTCTTATTTGTACCGCAGGCTGCTAATGATCCCACCAGAAGCATTGTCATGGATATTTTTAGTAACTTATTCATCTTTCTATTCCTCCTTTAAATCTGACGCTGATGATAGGATGTGTTGCATATAAAGATTTATTCATATTATTTTTCTAAAATGGGTGGAAAAAAACGTGCTTTTTTCATTTTGGAATAGTGAGCTACAGGAGATTTCAATTGAAAGTCGTTTTTTATATAAGATGCCATTGTATTTTCATAAGTTTGGCCGATGACATCTTGCAAAACCCAAGGTGAATGACTAATGTCTATACGGTATAACTTTCCTTTTGTTTTCGTCCATAAACAATAACGCTCCGTAAGCCAGTGATTAAAGAAGGTGCTTTTAACGGGCCGAGCGATTGGCTTAAATGTGGTGATTAAGTTTTCAGCAAGCGCATGTTTGTGCATATAAATACTCTTAATAGAGAATATTTTATAATGTGAAAAGCTAATATCGGCATAACGATACGGTAAGAAGTTACCAAGAGTCGTTAATTTTACAATAATAGGATGACTCGCATCTAAACTAAAGAAATGGACACCCGATTTTCCTTTATAGGTAACATACGTACGAACATTTAGCTCTAAATAAGATTGTAGTCCAGGTACAGGAGGCATAAGCCTTCCCCTGTTCCTCTTTACTTGAAAAAATACTAAACCAATCCATGCCCTGTTATCGTATAAGTCTAATTCCAACTCAGAAGGTATAAGTTCACGAACTTCTTCAGGAGAAACAGGCCAATGGAGAAATAATACATGATGCCATTCTTGGGTCATAATCCATGGTCTTTTCCACATATAGTTGCTCCTTTCACTTTAAGAATGTACGTTTATTGTTTCCTAATAGGTTTGTCATCAAACTAAGAAATTATTTACTTCTTTCCTAATTTGCCTTGAAGTAAATGGGAGTTTTACTAAATATGTCACAATTTAAACGGAATCCGTTATATTGGAAATCAATTCCCGTATAAGAGTAACTAAACACAATAAGCCCCTTTTCATGAGAAAAGGAGCTTCCTTCTTACACTTATTCAGCTATTACTTAAATCTTCACCGAAAATCGCTACATTTTGTCGATCATTAACAAATTCGTGACCATTCCATTTTAAAATGTTTTGCACATATCCTAAGCCATCAGCATGATACCTACCTGCAATTTCTTGATAAGCGAGCAGCTCAAATGTGCCATCTCTTGCATAATCAACCGGATATAAGCCACTTACCGGATCTACCCATCCTTCAATTGGCTCTTTTAACATGCCATCTTTGTTATAAATTTCCGACAGATATTCTTCACCTTTATACATTAAATCCAATGTGTACTTTATCTTCGGGCTTGAGCTTAGCACGGTTGCTTTATACTGATTTTGATAATTGACTTCATATTTGGATCGCTCATTGTATGCGTCCGCATCAAAGATTTGTTGTATTTTCTTTTCTACATATGCAAATATATATGCATAGATTATTCCACCGCTCCCACCTGTATCTATAACGATTTGTATATCCTTAATATGATTTCCTGTGAAGTCGCCTAGAAATATCGTTGGGTTATAACCCGCATTTTCTTTTAAAGGAATTCTTTCATATGTGTTCGTTTTTCCATCCAAAATAACTAGGGTGATATTTTTCCAATAAGGGCTTCCCTCTGTCTTTTCTCCCGTTAAATAGACTGTATCCTCGTAGCCATCTCCAGTAACGTCTCCCTTTTTCCAATCTATTACAACTTGATTGTTTTGTTTTCCTCCCTCTATTTGATCTAAAATTTCTTGTTTCTTTTCTAATAACTCTTTTTCCGATGGATAAGGAGAAGAAAAAGACAATGCCTTATCTATAGAAAGTAATGCTTGCTCTAATTCCTGTGCTTTCATTTGAGCATCGGCCAAATAGTACCAGTAGTAAGCATAGTCATTTGTCTTCAATAACTTTTCATAATAAGAAGCCACTTTTCTAAAATAATATGGATAGACATCCTTTGCCTCTACAAGACCCATTTTGTCTAGACGGTAAATATTCACTTTATAAGCTTCTCCCGTGTCATGAGTCCAAATAGCTAGTTCATACAAACCGTCTTTTCCCTGAGATCCTGGCATATCTTCCGCTTCTAGCTTGCTGTACACGATATCATTCGTAGGTAGCCACACAAACCCGTGAGGCGTCCATTGCAAGAGATTTAATTGGGACCATATACTACCTTGTTGCCAACCAATCACTATCGTATTTACACCAGTATCAGTGAGTGGAACGACCAATAGATCATTTATACCGTACCCACTTCCTCTTATCATTATTAACGGTTGCCAATGACCGCCTACGTTTTTGAGTATCAAAATATAATTTTTTCCTTCATATTTAAATGCTCCGATTATTTCATCCACTTGATCTCCATCAATATCCGCTACTACTACCGCTTCTTTCTTTTCAGGTTGTTGCAATTCCAAAACCGTTGCTCTTTGCGGCAAGAAACTTTTGAATATATTTACGTAATCGTTCATCATACACCCCTTCCTCCACATCATATGCAGGTAAATGAAGAGGTGACGCTTCTACGTACGGAGGTATAATAAACAAATCCCCTCGCATGAACCAGGGGATTTGTTTATCAATTATTGGAATAAGTTAATTGTTGTAATGATAATCGGCATTGCAAACACATCAATGAGGAATGCCCCAACAATCGGCACTACAAGGTATGCTTTTTTAGATGGTCCGAACCTCTCTGTTACAGCAGCCATATTCGCCATTGCGTTAGGTGTTGCACCTAACCCATGACCAGTAAATCCGGCAACCATTACAGCAGCATCGTAATCTTTTCCCAAAAGACGGAACAGAACAAAGATACCAAAAAGGATAATGAAAATAACTTGGACAATGACGATAGCGATTAACGGAAGCGCCAAATCTGCTATTTCCCAAAGTTTTATACTCATCAATGCCATAGATAAGAAGATACCTAGAGAAATGTCACTGACTAAGCCAATACTTTGCATATCCACAATCTTCGGATTGAATTTGTCTACTATATTTCTCACGATAACTGCAACAAACATAGCACCAACGTATCCAGGAAGAACAAATCCTGTTGCGGAAGAGAACAAACTACCTAAGTAGGTTCCAAGTGCCATACAAAAAGTGATTAGGAGTAGTTGCGTAAAAAATGTATTTGATTTGATTGCTTTATCACTTTCTTCAAGAGTTATCTCTGTCTCTTCTTCTGTCTCAGTTGATTTCAAATCATACTTTGTAACAAGATATTTAACAACTGGACCACCAATGAGACCACCGGCAACAAGACCAAACGTTGCAGCTGCTACCCCAATAGAAAGCGCCGAGTTAATACCGAGGTCTTCTACAGTTTGTCCGAACGCAGTCGCTGCACCATGCCCACCTTCCATTGAAACGGCACCTGCCATCATTCCGATTAACGGATGAAGGTCAAATAAATAAGCCATAGACACGCCTATTGTGTTTTGTGCAAGCGCTAAAAATCCACAAGCCAGCCAATAAATAACGAGTAACTTGCCACCTAATTTTACAAGTTTAAAACTTGCTCCCAATCCGACTGTCGTAAAAAAGGTAAGCATGAACAAACCTTGTAACGAGGTATCTAATGTAATTTCAAACCATCCAAATGATTTTGCTATCGTCGCGAGTACGGCAAATAGTAATCCTCCGACTACTGGAGCCGGAATACAAAACTTATTTAAGAATCCAACCTTCTTTACTAAGAATGTTCCTAATACCAATAGTGCAACGGAAAGAAAGATTGTTGTAATTTGATCAAGTGATAGTGTCATTCTTTCTTCCTCCTAAAAATGATGTAATTGCTTCGTTCGTTAAATATGCTCCCAATTTCACCGTGCGATTATTTTCGTCCAATATTGGATTAACTTCCGAAATATCAAAAGATAATGTTTTTTTATGAGAAGTTACAGTTTTAATAATGGAACGAACAACCATTGGATTTAAGCCAAATGGGGAGGGAGCACTTACACCTGGTGCAAATGCAGCATTGAGTACGTCTGTACATAACGTCAGCATAATACAGTCATGTTTTTGGATAAATTCCTCGATTGCTTTATTTACTGAAGTAGATTGTCCATCATGCATATCCTCTTCGTAAATATAAGTAACGTTTAGTTCATCCGCCTTGTCGAATAACTCTTGTGTATTCCCATACCGCTGAATGCCAAGAACAAAATAGCTACTGTTTTTATCTTGTTCTAATATTTGCCTAAACATCGTCCCTGAAGATGGCTGTTCATCATAAGGGCGCAAGTCAAAGTGCGCATCAATATTGATAATCCCTAGCTTCGCTTCTTCCCCAATATGATTTCGAACTCCGAGATAATGACCGTAAGCGGTTTCATGTCCGCCGCCAAGAATAATTGGGAACATTTTTTTACTTAGTACGGTGTTTACTGCTTCACCTAACTGTTGTTGAGCTGTTTCTAGGTCATTTCCAGCACACTCAATTGTTCCTATATCTGCAAGGTGTTTATCATCAGCCAATTTCCATGGTAGCTTTGCCAATTCGGATCGTAGTGCATCAGGTGCATTTGCAGCTCCAAGCTGACCTTTATTTCTACGTACACCTTCCTCACTTGCAAAGCCGATAATTACACAACTCTCCTCTTCAGATTTAAGCGCTTCCATTTGTTCTAACTCAACAATTTGGTGATATCGGAAACTTGTTCTATTTTCAAGATGATCAGTACGACCCGACCAAATATTTTCCATTACTTTTTTTAGCAAGTCTTTCATCCTTTCGTAAACTGAAGATTTTACATTTTTATCAATTATAAATTAACTTATTTATTAATTCTAATATATAATTACTATAAATATATAACTTGAAACTATAAATGATAGGAGTAATATAGATGGATTTAAAACAACTTACGTATTTCGTAGCAATTGTTGACCATAAGAGCTTTTCAAAAGCCGCACAAAAGTTACATATTTCTCAGCCCTCTTTAAGTAATGCCGTAAAAAGCTTAGAAAGTGAATTAGGTTTCCAAATTCTTGACCGTAATACAAGAAATATAGAATTAACGGAAGCTGGTACTATTTTATATAAAAAAGCATTTCGCCTTTTACTAGAGATGGATAGTATGAAAAAGGAAATGGAGGAAGTAAAGAACACCGGCAATGGAGAAATACAGCTTGGCATGATTGAATCAGTAAAGCATTGGATTCCTAAGGTGATTGTTCAATACAATGAGGAGTTTCCAAATATGCGGATCAAACTAACTGAAGTGCTCAGCGGAAATGACGTAAAAAATTCGTTACGAAATTATCACACACATGCAATCATTACTAACCAATTTATACAGGAGGAAGACATCGAAGCAATTCCCTTATACAATGAAAAACTCGTTCTAGTATTCCACGAAAGTAACCCATTGGCTGATTATTCAACCGTAACCTTAACAGATTTAGCAGGAGAGCCGTTCATTATAAGCAGGGAGGGATTTCAGACAAGAGATGATGTATTGAATGCTTTTGAAATAGAAAATGTGATGCCGACAATAAAGTATGAGATTGAGCGTTTTGAAACAGCTTTAAGTTTAGTACGTGAAGGTATCGGTATTACACTAATTCCAGAAAATTATTTATTAGCACTCCCAGATAAAATGCTTGTGAAAAGATCAATAGATTCATCAGCACTTGTTAGAACTGTCTATTTAACTTTTTTAAAGAACCGCTATGTATCACCAGCCATTCATACATTTATCAATAAAACGAAGCAATATTTCGTCGATGTTTTGTAACACAAGTTACCGGCAATTCCCTTCAATTGCCAAGGAATAAAAAAAGTATCAGGTTTCATTATACCCTGATACTTTTTTGGTTTTATCGATTCGATGATATTCCGATATTTGAATCACCCGAACGTCTCTCGTATTCAATTCATGATAAATCCCTCGGCTATCTGTAAACGAAATGTATTGATCGCGCTCTTTTTGAATTAGCTCTTCTGCTTTTTGTTGTGACTCTATATGGATGAACCTTCTAATATAATGCTCTTCATCAAAAAAGTAAGTTACTTTAAATTCTTTCACTACTTGAATCTCCTGTCCTTAATATGATCGTGATACATCCGTAAGAATTAGTTTGCTATGCGGGATACTTGGCATATTCACCATACTATAGCTCAAATCCTGCGCTGGAATTTGATAAGAAAGTCGGTTTGCCAAGCAGTCTAGACTGACCTTCATTACTTCAATCGTAACAAATTCTCCTGCACAACGATGACCCATCAAATAATCACCTCCACCTTGGGGAATAAAACTAAATGGGCTTCCTGACCAATCAGCAAACCTTTCCGGAGAGAATATATCAGGGTTTTCCCAAAGCATGGCATCATGATTAGTTCCGTATAGATCAAGTAACGTTAATGTCCCTTCTTCAAATGTGTAATCTTTCCAGACAAATTCTTTCTTTACTCTCGCTGCTGCTAATGGAAAAAATGGATAGAAACGTCGGATCTCTTGAACAAACATTTGGGCATATTCACCGTTTTCTAATTTTAATTTTTCCGCTTCCTGTGGATAATGATGAATAGCGAGTGCTGTGAAATTAATGTATATAGCGATTGCCACAATCGGTCTTAATATGTTGATAATTTCCACAGCAGCTATTTCTACGTCCAACAAATTTCCTTCTAAGTCACGATGTAAAGAAATGGTATGTAAAGCGGAACCTTCTGGAGCTGTTAACTTTCCTTCTCTAACTTGTGTTACCATCTCCTCTACCCATTTCTCTACCTTTTTACGTGAATGTCGTCCCTTCCAATGCTCGGGACCGATAGCAGCAGGAGATTCAAATAAATCCCCTAGCTGTTCCGTTCGCTCAACCACATCTTTCTCATCCAACGGAACTCCTGCCCAATGGCAAGCAGTACGGCATAATAGCTGTTTGCTTTCCTCATAAAGTACTACCTCGTCTAGAAGCTCCCACTTTTGGACTGCTTCATCCCATTGCTTTTCAGTTATAGCTCTTAATGATTCCAGCTTTTCCCTCGTCATTAAAGACATAAACATTTTCTTACGATGCGTATGTTCAGCACCATCTAAAGTTTGAACTCCCTTTTCTCCAAATAAAGTTTTCTGCATCCTTTTTGGTGCTGCTCCATTCCTTATAAACTTTTCATCATCATAAAAAACCTCTGCTGCTTCTATCCCGCCCATGCAGATTGTCTTTTGCCCTAACAAACGTGTTTCAAAAATATTAGATGCAAAACTAGTTCTCCTATTCGGAATGTACATATATCCTTCCCTTAAAAAACGTAAACTATTATCCATTCCATCTTCACGTGGTATTTGGCTTGTCATAAAATCCGACTCCTTTTGTCTTTCTTCTATCATTATTGTTCCCTTTTTGTTTCCGTTAAAACTTACAAAGCAAGAGAGCGTGAATAATTTCAACTATGATAAAATGAGAATACTTGTAGATAGAAAGGAAGAAATGAAATGAACTCACCTTTTACGTATAAACATACTGCTCCATCCTTATCCGGAAAACAACCAGCCATTTTTTTAATACATGGGATGGGAAGCAACGAAGAGGATTTACTACAGCTGGTGAAAGACTTTGAGGAAACCCACCATATTTTTAGTCTGCGAGGACCGATTGTTTTCAAACCAGGATATGCTTTTTTTACAAATGAAGAGGAAGGTCAACCAGACCGAGAAGTATTTGACAAAGTAATAACGTTTATTCAAGCATTTATTCGTGAAGCAATTGAGGAATACGATTTAGTTAGAGATAAAGTTTTTGTAGTCGGCTTTAGCCAAGGGGCAGTAATTGCACAAACGTTAGCACTAACAATGGGTAATATCATTAGTGGCGTTGTTGCCTTAAGTGGATATATACCTGATTTTGTAAAAGTAGAATATGCGAAATTACCTGTTGATCATTTGAATATTTTTATTTCACATGGTGACTATGATTATGTTATCCCATCCCAGTGGGGAGCGGAAAGCAAAAATTATTTCGAATCGCTTGGATCACATGTGACTTTTAAAACTTATAATGAGGGACATGGGGTAACACCGGAAAATCTACAAGATTTAATACAGTTTTTGAAGGTAAATGAATGAATTTGTTTCGGAATGGCTTGCCTCTTCCCGTTCTATTCCTCAAAAAACCGATTCCCCATCATTATAGGGAATCGGTTTTTTCTGATACTATTTTTTATTGTTGCCTACTACTAACCCTACAGAATATCCTTCTGCATAATAGGCAAATTCTCCTCGATTACTTTCGTGAGACGTCTCACTTCCATTTATTTCAGTACATAGTCAGCCAACACACTCTGCACTTTGTATATATTCAAAGATTTATTGAACTTTTTTTGAAGTGGTGCTGCACTACCTGAAAGCCAAATTTTAAGCTCTGCATCTAAATCGAATGTTCCAGCTGTTTCGATAGAGAAGTGTACAACACTTTTATACGGGATGGAGTGATACTCGACCTTTTTACCTGTCACTCCTTGTTTGTCTATTAGTAACAACCGTTTGTCTGTAAAGACAATAAGATCACGAATAAGCTTGTATGCATGCTCAACCTTCTCAGTGGAAGCAAGCAAATCCTTAAGTTCATTCTCTACCTTATCTAACTCTATTTCTGATGCATTTCCCATTAATCCATCTAAAAAGCCCATTGTTTATCCCCCTTTTCATCGTTCTTTTTTTATCATGATTTTCATACTCTATCAATTGTATATAATGAATACTAAATATTCAAATTAATTATGCAGTATATATGAGCTGAAATAACTTTTCGTACGCAATAATAATAGTAATAGGTGAAAAATTCTGATAAGCTTTTAGTTAGATAACATGATGTATCATTACTTCTATTTTTTGAAACTTTTTGCGCATATAAACGTATGAATTAGAAGACAGTATAAATGGAGGGATATGCATGGGAATTAATTTAGTAAAAGGTCAAAAAATCGATTTGACTAAAGGTAGATCTTCATTAACTAGCGTAATGGTCGGTTTAGGATGGGATCCCGTAGAAAAGAAAAAAAGCGGCGGATTTTTAGGCGGCTTACTTGGTGGTAGCGGTAGTGGAGCTGAAATAGATTGCGACGCTTCTGTACTACTACTAGATGGGAACGGCAAATTACAAGCAAAGAAAAACTTAGTGTATTTTGGGAACAAGACAAGTCAAGATGGTAGTGTCGTTCATTCAGGTGATAACTTAACTGGTGATGGCGACGGCGATGATGAGGTAATAAATGTTAACCTAAATGCTATTTCACCTTCCGTACATAGGTTGGTATTCGTCGTAAATATTTATCAAGCAAAACAAAGAAAGCAAGATTTTGGTCTAATTCAAAATGCCTTCATCCGTCTTGTAGATAATGGAACGAAAGAAGAGTTGGTTCATTATAACTTAACTGAAAATTATGCAGGGAAGACTTCTCTTTTCCCAGGCGAATTATATCGTCACGGTTCCGAGTGGAAGTTCTCTGCAGTCGGTGAAGGAACGCTAGATTTAGACATTGGTTCAATTGCAAACAAATACTTATAGGGAGCTGTTTATGAATGGGCATTAACTTATCAAAAGGACAAAAGGTAGATTTAACTAAAACAAATCCTGGCTTAGTGAATGTAACAGTTGGGTTAGGATGGGACACAAACAAGTATGATGGCGGTAATGATTTCGATTTAGACTCTTCTGTATTCCTACTTGGGAGCAATGGAAAATGTTCATCTGAAAGTGACTTCGTATTTTACAATAATACAACAGGCGGGAATGGCGCTGTCGTCCATACCGGAGACAATCGAACTGGAGACGGTGATGGTGATGATGAGCAAGTAAATATTAACTTATCGACAGTACCAGCTTCTATCGAAAAGATTGCATTTAGTATTACTATTCACGAAGCTGAGCAAAGAGGACAAAACTTTGGTCAAGTAAATAATTCGTATGTGCGCATTTTAAATGCTGATTCTGGTGAAGAGTTAATTCGCTACGATTTAGGAGAAGATTTCTCTATTGAAACTGCTGTCGTTGTCGGTGAACTTTACCGCCATAACAACGAATGGAAATTCAATGCAATCGGTAGTGGATACCAAGGCGGCCTAGGTGCTTTAGTTTCAGACTATGGCTTGAACTAGAAACGGCTCTAACAAAAAGCAAGGGTATTCTTCCTTGCTTTTTGTTTTACTATCAGAAAGTTGGTAGGTGGATCTAGGTTAGCCTAACAGCGCATTCTTCATTTTTGGGAGTGAAAGTCATGAAGCATTTTAGAGGAGTGCGTGAGGAAGAAATGTCCCATTTTTTTCATACACCACCTAAAGAATTTTCAAGAGATATAGAAAGAAAAAAATTAGGCATTGCGCTAGGAGCAACCTTGTACATACCTGGTTCTATGCGTAACTTTTCATCGAAATTAGCTAATAACAATTTCAAAAACTTAACAAACGCAATTATTTGCTTAGAAGATTCCATTTCGGATTCAGAACTCACGGAGGCTGAAAACAACGTTATAGATGAACTTCGACAGATAGAACAAAATTATGAAAGAGGAAGAATATTGGAAGATGAGCTTCCCCTTTTATTCCTTCGAATTCGAAATGTAGAGCATCTTCAAAGATTGGCGAAACTATTAGGAAACACGCTGCAACTCCTTACTGGAATCGTTTTTCCAAAGTGTACATCTTCTAATGCAGAAAGTTTTTTACTTACTGTACAGGATATTAATCGTCAACATTTAATAGATTTGTATGCCCTTCCTATTATAGAAACAAAAGAAATAATATATATGGAATCCCGAGAGCAAGAACTTACTCGCTTGTACAAGCTCTTTAAACAATTTGAAGACCTCATTTTAACAATTCGCGTAGGTGCGACTGATTTTACGAGCCTATTCAGTTTAAGACGTCCTGGCAATCGAACAGTATATGATTTAAAGGTTGTTACCGATTGTTTAACCTCGATTTTAAATAAGTTTACCCGTCAGGAAGATAACTTTGTAATTTCTGGCCCTGTCTATGAATATTTTGAAATTCAGAGTAAAATCAAAAACTCCCAAATTATCAGTAGCTTTGAAGGGGTACTGTGGGATGAAGTGCAACTAGATATGATAAACGGTTTTCATGGAAAAACCTGCATTCATCCTTCACAAATTGATATTGTAAATGCTGCATATATTGTACCAAAAGAATTATACGACGACGCACTCTTAATCGCCGGAAAAAGAGCAGAGACTAACGGAGTTCTAAGAAGTCCCGCTCGGAACAAAATGAATGAAGTAAAGCCTCATTATAGTTGGGCTTTAAAAATACTTACTCAAGCAGAAATATATGGGGTGCTAAAAGAAAATGTTACATCACTCGACTTCCTTCAATACCTTAAAGAAATATAACTTACATGGAGATTTGAACCTAACTATTGAAGTAAAAGATAATCCTCATGGTTTTTCACTAGACGTCCTTTTTGGAATGGGTGTTAGAATTAATAAAAAAAGAACGTTTTTATTCGTAAGCCGCTTACTTGGAAAGCATTTAGCTGTAGATCCTGCTATTTCGCTTGGAACTGGTTCTATTTTGGCATCTATGCTCTCAGAAAGCGAAGGACAACAGCCGCATCCTCATTTAAACGAGATTGTGCATATGGTAAATTCAGGTGTTCCAAATAGGAGCTTAAGTAAGAAAACCTTAACACATAAGGCTAAATTACCAACAAAAACAGTATTTATCGGCTTCGCAGAAACAGCAACTGGTTTAGGTCATGCGGTGTTCAACCATTTTCATGACACAACTTATATCCATACAACAAGAGAAGAAATAATAGATATGAAGCCTTCTTTTTATTTTGAGGAGGAGCATTCACACGCTACTTCCCATCGAGTCTATGCTTCTGAAAAGGTACTAACTGAGGCAGATACGATTGTCTTGGTGGATGATGAAATTACCTCGGGACTCACTGCATCCAATCTAATCATGGCATTAAATAAATCATTTCCTGGTAAACGATATAAAATCTTATCTATATTAGATTGGCGAAATGATGAACAACAAAATGATTTTGATCAATTGATGAAAGCCCATGACATTGCTGCTGAGGTTATTGCAATTCTTTCTGGACAATTTTCATTGGTAAACGATGCTATGATAGAAGAAAATGAGATAAATTACTTAGTTGGGAATAATGAATTTGACTTATTTATAGATGAAGAAGCATCCAAGGATATTACTTCTAAACATTATAGCGAGTACGCTACCTATTGCACTTTCACCGGGAGATTTGGTTTAACAAGTGATCATCACGACGAAATGGAAGAGTGGATTCAAAAGCTTATAAACAAGCTCTCTCACATTGATAGAAACAAACCTACTCTCGTTATTGGTATGGGAGAAAATATTTATCTTCCACAAAGATTTGCTTTAGCTTTAGGCGAACATACAAAAGTACAAACAACGACTAGAAGTCCCATTTTCGCTAAAGATGAAGAAGCATATCCTATCAAACAAAAATGTAAATTCGCTTTACCAGATTCACTTGGAATTGACCAATACCTTTATAATCTATCCGATATGGAGACTGAGCAAATAGTTGTAATCGCTGAATCCGTAAAAGATCATACAACTTGGTTTCCACTTCTTACACATCTTGAAACAGTCGCACCTGTAATATGGGTATCTCTTGCGATGCCATATGAAAGAGGTGAAACTGTTGAAGCTTAATACAACTGATTTGGTAAAAACAAGTTACCCACCTGAGGATATTACTTTTTTACTGAAGGATTTATCGGATGTAAAAATCGAATCGTCTGTCGAAAATAGGGAAAAGTCATTTCAGCAGGGCAATCACTATGCCGAGTCTCTACCTATTGAATATCGCCCTTCCACTGAGTATACTCACCTCTATCATCAGGCACTCAGGGATTCTTCCGACTATGTGGCACGGCTTGTTGGCGTTTTAACTAGACGCGTTAAAAAGTATGCTAATACGAATGATGTAGTACTCATTTCTCTAGCGCGTGCAGGAAGTCCAATTGGTGTATTAATGAGAAGATACGCTCAAAACTTTTTGAAACTTAATTGGCCCCATTTTAGTATATCTATATTAAGAGGGAAGGGTATTGATGAAGAAGCTGTAAAGACTATAAGAGCACTGTATCCGAATAGTCATCTACAATTTGTCGATGGATGGACAGGAAAAGGTGCCATTCAAAAGGAACTGACAAAATCGGTTCAACAGTTAAATGAACTGTATGAACTCCAGTTGAACGACGATTTGGCTGTTTTATCTGATCCTGGAGAGTGTGCAACGCTTTTTGGAACTAGAGAAGATTTTCTCATTCCAAATGCTTGTTTAAATTCCACCGTTTCGGGACTAGTAAGTCGCACTATTTTAAATGAACAATTCCAAGAACCTGGTGACTTTCACGGTGCCAAATATTATGCGGAACTTGAAAAAGAAGATGTTTCCAATGACTTCATTGACCATATAGCCTCACGTTTTCAAAACCAAGAAATAATTATTAACAAACTAGCTGCAGACTTACCCATCGTCCATGAGAGAACTTGGAGAGGCATGCACGAAGTTGAAATTATTGCGAAACAGTTCTATAAATCGGGTGATATAAGCAAAGTAAAACCAAGCGTTGGGGAAACCACAAGAGTATTATTAAGAAGGAAGCCTTTTAAAATCTTGCTCCGTGACGCCCATCATGAGTCGACAAGGCATATCGTGCATTTATGCAAAGAAAAAAGTATTCCTATAGAAGTTGTTCCAGAACTTTTTTATCAAGCAATCGGACTTATAGAAACCGAGGATTTACTATGACTATTCTATTTGCAAGCGACTTAGATAGAACACTTATTTACAGTAAAAAATCTAGAGGACAGGAAGTCAACGAGCAGGAGCTTTCTACTGTTGAATGGATCGATGAAAAGCCTGTTGCCTTTATGACCAATACAGGAATTGATTATTTTAATCGGCTTCCTTCTGATATAAACTTTGTACCTGTTACAACAAGAACCGCAACTCAATATAACCGATTAACTGGCTTATTTCATAAACGTGAAAAACCAAATTATGCGATCGTTTCCAACGGAGCGGTTATTTTAGAGGATGGAAAGCCTCTTCATGAGTGGTCGGATAAAGTGAAAAAGCAACTACAACAAGAATGTACTTCGGTTGAACATGTAATGCCGCAACTAGAGGCATATGCAACAAAAGAATTTGTTCTCAAAGTTCTGGAAGCTGAGTCCTGGTTCGTCTATATGATTATTGATGAAGAAACCTTTTCAGTGGAGGAATTTGAAAATCTTTCCCAAATCTTTTATCAGCAAGGTTTCACAATTTCCCATCAAGGCAGAAAGCTATACATCATGCCAAATTGCATCAATAAGTCAACTGCTCTGCAATTTGTGAAAGAACGCATTGGAGCTAAGACTGTAATCGCTGCGGGGGATTCACTGTTAGACTTTGACATGGTGATGAATGCCGATCATGGTTTTATTCCTTGTCATGGAGAGGCAGTTCTGAAGAGAGATCTGCTCCCTTCTCACATCAATATTACCAATAGTACAGGTGTACTTGCTGGAGAAGAGATTTTAAAAAAAGTGAATGATTTTTTGTTATAATATGTATGGATAGGAGGAGAACCCATGGTGAATTTAAATCCAATCCGGATGAACTCGTGGGATTCATCCAATATTGGGAATTGGTTAAAAGACTCTTTAGGAGATCCAACGCTGGTTTCTATTGATGAGGAGCGACTAACATATCCTCAATTAGTCTGCCAATACGTTGGAGTGTCTTTAGATGAAGATGAATATTTCTCATTCCTGCATACACAAGTAAATGATTCCTCAGGCAAGTTAATTATTCTATCGGATGCACTAAATAAGGAAATTTCAGCTGATAAGTTACGTGCTATCAATCAACTTTTTGATATGCATCGAAAAGAAAAGGGATTATCCCCTAATCGCATGGTAGCTTTTCTCGATGGTTATTCGTTACTACCTAAACTAGAAGATACAAGTCTGAATAGAAGAATAAGAACTACATTGATAGACCTATTAAAAGAACTACAGGCCACCTATGTTGAAGGAACGCTTCATCATGAGTATCGACGTATCACGACAGACCTTGTGAAATGGATCTTCAATCATGTAGAACCGGCATTAAATAACTTAAATTTAAAAACTGGTCTTCCAGGTTATCTATGGTACGGTCCTGCTACTCCAAGTGAAAAATGGTTCCTTACATATCTAGCTAACTTCGGTTTCCATATAGTTCTTTTTAATCCTAGTGGAGAGTCTTGGCCTAAACAGATGCTAGCGGTTGATGAAGATCATAGCTATCGTTTCCCAAAAACCGAGAGCGAACCAAAGCCTTTACCAGAGGAAATGCCTAAAATTGCCGGAACTGTTGCGTTTAAAGCAACTCAAGAAATTAATGAACTATTACATCATGAAAACTCAGGATTATATAAACCCTTTCAGTTTAAATCGTATTCTACTAATTCGATTAGACTAAAAACTACAGAAGATGAAGCATTTTTAATCGCGAAAGAAAGAGCAATGATTCGTCCTCATTTCGAGGTTAGCAATAAGGAAGTCACAATCCCTGTAGTGTTTGCCAAGCTGATGGGTATTGACAAAAATAGAAAACGCTTTTGGAATAATGTCCACTCTTTAACTGAGCGCGAGGATACCCAGTTAATTCGACAATATCCATTTACGAAAGAGCAAAAAACTAATCAGCTATTTCATTACCGAGATGCATTGGGAGCAGATGGAATACTAGATCCCGAAAAAATGAGAACTGCAAATTGGTGGACCTACGACAAACTTCCAGTAGGAACCCAAATGGTAATTGGAGAAGCTATTGCAAAACATGTTGAAAATCCAATCTTACTCCGTCAAGGTAGTGAAACAATGGAAGATTTACAATTATACGCTTTTGCACAATCGATGATTTTGCCAGATTTTGTTGTTCGTCTATTACAAACTTTTGATTATCCACAGTTTGTTCCTACTATATTTCTTTACAATGAAGAAAAGGGACCAGAATTGAGTAGATCCGATGCAAATGCATTATGCATGATGCATCTACTAGGTCTAGACATTATCATTATCAATCCCAAAGGACATTTGGATATAGAAAAATGGATACAAGAAGGCACATTTGACTTGCACTGGATGGATGACCGAAGCTTTAATGAACCTTTTAAAGAACCGAGTGTCGTACAAAAAATCTTTAAAAAATTTCGTTAGTATAAGGGGGAAAAGAATTGGAACTGCAAAAATTAGAAATTGATCAACAAGAAAAGCTTCTAGAGGAAAGTACTGATTTAAAAGCACAATTGAAAAGAGATCCGCAAGTATTACAAATTGTTGCAAAAATTGATCCTAAAAACCAAATAGAGCTTCTAGAATTCGGGCGTGAACCAGCGAATGAAATCTCTACATTTACTGGTAAAATTTTAAATACGATCAAATCAAGTAGCATGGAAGAATCCAGCGAACTTTTAAAACAGCTTGGTAAAATTATGGATAAATTCGATAAAAAGGATTTTGTTGAAAAGCCCTCTCTCTTTGGCAAGATATTTAAACAAGGTGAGAAACTAATTGAAAAGCTTTTTAACAAATATCAAACTATGGGTAGTGAAATCGATAAAGTATATGTTGAAATAACAAAGTATGAAAAAGAAATGAAAAATTCAACAGCAACATTAGAAGAACTTTACGATAAAAACTTTAACTACTTTATGGAGTTAGAAAAATATATTGTAGCTGGTGAGCTAAAAGTAAATCAGTTAAGACAACTTGTCCCTAATTTGCAACAAAAAGCAGAAACTGGCGATCAGCTTGTATTGATGGAATTGAATAGCTTACAGAATGCGATAGAACTACTTGATCAGCGAATTTATGATTTAGAAATGGCAAAACAGGTTTCTTACCAATCTGCTCCCCAAATTCGAATGTTGCAAAGAGGGAACACGAAGTTAATCGGAAAAATAAATTCAGCATTTGTAACAACTATTCCTATTTTTAAAACGGGTCTAATCAATGCTATTTCAGCTAAACGACAAAATCTTGTTGCACAATCGATGAGTGAGTTAGATCGTAGAACGAACGAAATGCTGCTACGAAACGCAAATGATATTTCAAAACAAAGTGTAGATATAGCTAAAATGTCTGGCCAACCTAGCATAAAGATCGAAACGATTGAACAAACATGGGATACTATTATGCGTGGGATGAATGAAACAAAAGCTATAGAAGAAGAAAACCGCAAAATGAGAGAACAAGGTCGACTTCGATTAGAAGAATTACAAAAGAAATATGAGGATGGTCAAAGAAAATAAATAAATTCAATAACCGTTGAGGAGGAAACAATATGTCAGTTATTAACCTTTCAAAAGGACAAAAAATTGATCTAACGAAAACGAATCCGGGTTTAAAAAACGTCTTAGTCGGATTAGGCTGGGATACTAATAGATATAGTGGCGGAGATGATTTTGACTTAGATGCATCTGCCTTCATAGTTGATGGAAATGGTAAAGCATTTAATGAAAAAAGCTTTATTTTTTATAATAATCTACAAAGTGAAGAAGGATCTGTTATCCACACTGGGGATAACCGTACAGGTGATGGGGACGGAGATGACGAACAACTACAAGTTAAATTGCCACTAGTTCCTAGCATTGTTCAAAAAATTGTATTTACTGTAACTATTCACGAGGCAGATCAGCGTAAGCAAAACTTCGGTCAAGTTTCAAATGCTTTTATTAGGATCGTCAATGAAGACACAAACGAAGAAATAGTTCGATATGATTTAGGGGAAGATTTTTCAATAGAAACAGCTTTAGTCGTTGGAGAAATTTATAGACATAATAATGAATGGAAGTTTAATGCAATCGGTAGCGGTTTTCAAGGCGGTTTAGCTTCGCTAATCACTGAATTTGGCTTAAACTAATCGGTTCTTAAATAAGGGGAAAAATAATACTTATGGAATTAATTAATGGCTTTATCAAAACATATGCTATGTTTTTTGATTGGGAAATGTGGGGCGAGGTATTAACTGATCCTGTCAGCTGGGGCCTAATTGGTACGCTTGTCGTGTTAGAAGGTCTCTTATCCGCTGACAATGCGTTAGTGTTAGCTGTTATGGTTAAACATTTACCAGAAAAACAGCGTAGAAAAGCTTTGTTTTATGGATTACTAGGAGCATATGCTTTTAGATTTATAGCAATTGGTATCGGTGTATTCTTAATTAAACTTTGGTGGGTAAAAGTAATTGGTGCCCTTTATCTTGCATGGTTAGCAATCAAGTACTTTATAGATAAACGTGCTGGAAACGAGGAAGAATCAGTAGAAGGAATGAATAAATCTGGTTTACTTATTCGTCTATTCGGAACTTTTTGGGGTACGGTTGTAGCAGTAGAGATGATGGACATTGCTTTTTCAGTAGACAGCGTTCTTGCAGCTTTTGGTATTAGCGATCAAGTATGGATATTATTACTTGGTGGGATGCTAGGGGTACTTATGATGCGCGGAATTGCAGGTGTGTTTATTAAACTCATCGATCGCATTCCAGAATTAGAAACAAGTGCTTATATCTTGATCTTAATTATTGCAACTAAGATGCTGCTCGGAGTATTTGGCATCCACATTAGTCATTATGTCTTTTTTGCAATCTTGGTCATTACGTTCGTAGCAACTTTCGTGATCCATTTTTCACGAAAAGGTAACAACGCTGTATAAATTACACAGTTTCGTCCCGGGTAACCTCACTTACTCGGGATTTTTATTTTGCGTTGATCTTCCAAATGTAAAGAGGGACGAGAAATAGCAAATCCCTCTCTCGTCCCTCTTTAATTTTTCCTAAAAAGGAATTGGCTGTATTTATCCTTTATCTTTGTACATCCTATCAGCCATACCCTCTTTGCGCTGATTTGGAGTCATTGGCTCATGCTTTGGTAATAACGTATCAAATTCAGCTAGGTCAACAGAAATTTCTTCTTTCAAGTTTTTATTTTTAGAATCTGGATGTAACGAATTCGTGTATTTACTAGCTTTTTTAAAATTATCACTTGGCATAACTAATACCACCTTTTCTCCAAATTTATTCCTCCTTAATATGGTTTGGTCAAACCATTTTCATTCAGGCCACAAAATGGATGTAAAAGATTATTATAAGATCTATATTGGGATAAACTAATATTGAAGCTCTACTATCTCCATACTTGTTTCCTCATTTCTAACCGGAATTCATCTGGTTTCTTTCTTTAAGAGGCTATGCAGACAATAAGAAAGTATAATTGCACCCATAAGGAAAATTGAGATTAAGCCAACAACGCCTCCCCAACCAAACTTAGACCAAAAAATACCGCCCACAGTCCCTCCTATACTCGAACCAAAATAATAAAAAAATAAATAGAGCGAAGAGGCTTGTGCTTTGTCGTGTTTTGCTCGCTGGCTCACCCATCCACTTGCAATAGAATGTGCTCCAAAAAAGCCAAAAGTAAAAACTGTAATTCCAATAATTTTTACTATCAAAACAACATTAAGTGTTAGAAGGCTACTTGCAAACATAAGACCAATACCAGCAAACAAGACTCTTGGCCTTCCATATTGATCCGCAAGACTTCCAAACCAAGTTGAGCTAAATGTACCCACCAAATATATTATAAAAATCCAACCAACAATAGTCGTACTCATTGAATATGGAGGACCAAGCAGCTTAAAGCTTATATAGTTGTACAACGAAACGAAACTCGCCATTAATGTGAAACCAACCCCAAAAAGTATAACCATACTAGGTTCTTTTAAATGGGCAATAAGTGAGCCGGTTAGCTCTTTCAACTGAAGTTTACGAGGCTCAAAGTGTTTGGAATTAGGTAAAGCAGCAACAAAATAAATACTGATCGCAATACTTAACAGACCTAGAAAGATCATTCCAACTTTCCAGCTAAACAAATCTGTCATCGTTCCCATAATGATCCGTCCAGCTAGTCCTCCAACTGAATTCCCACTAATATAAAGCCCCATAGCAACCCCAAGACTGGCAGCTTCCACTTCTTCCCCTAAATATGCCATAGCAATAGCCGGAAGACCAGCAAAAGTGATACCTTGAACCACTCTTAACACAAGCAATACTTCAAAACTCGGAGAAAAAGCAATTGCTAACGTTAAAATAGATGCTGAAAAAATAGAAATTGTCATCAATCGTTTACGACCCCAAGCTTCCGATAAAGACCCAAATATAACAAGACAAATGGCTAAAGAAAGTGTAGTTAGAGATAGCGATAAACTCGCTACAGCTGGAAGAACTTGATATTCCCTCGAAAACTCGGGAAGTATTGGTTGAGTAATATATAAATTTGCAAATGTTATAAAACCTGCTGCAAACAATGCTAAATTTGTTTTTCTAAAAACAGGCGTGCCTTTTTGTATATAATTCATCTTTACAATCGCCTCTTTAACTATCTCCTAAATATTTTGTGGATAACTTAGTTTCTTGTTCTTTGTCCACATAATATCCACTGGCTTGTGGACGAGAACTAACTATGCTTTGCAATTTTTCCTCTATAAAATGCAACGCTACTCCATCATCAGCCGCATAACCTGGGCCAATGATTTTATCTTGGATCAGCTTCTGATACGCAGGTCTCCTCTCCTCTTCTCCATCATAATGTGGGCAATGGCTTCCTTGGATCAATCCAAGACATGAAATCGGCTCCAACTCACTTCCATATGAATCGGTCACTCCTTCTTCAAACCAACAAAGCGATCCCGCACTAAGACCTGACAAGATGGTTCCGTTATTATAAGCTTGTCGTATAGCTATATCTAGCTCCCATTCTTTCCAAAGAGCCATCAAATTTTTCGTGTTTCCTCCACCTACATATAAAATATCTTGTTCCATGACAAAATCCTGAATGTCACGTGTATGTGGTTTGAACAAAGACAGATGCGCAGGCTCACACTCTTCTTTTTTAAAAAAGTTGTAGAAACGTTCAATATAACTATCGGCATCGCCGCTTGCAGTTCCTATAAAACAAATTTTCGGCTGTTTTTTCGAAGACTGTCCCAAAATATATCGATCTAATAATGGGTTTTCTGGCTCCATAGAAAAGCCCCCGCCTCCCATTGCAATAATTTGTCTCATTCTTCTCCCACCTTTTCTCCTAAATAAACATACATTATGCAGTTTTCTCTATATTAACACTGTAAAAGATTGAAGTGTCTTTCAAAGATCCTAAAACACAAATGTTATGAGGATGACCATTTAACGAACTTGTAGGTTTTCTTTAATTAAGCTATAAAAAAACGCCCTAAACCATGGTGCTAGTTTTAAGGCGGCGAATATAGATTTTTCTAATATGAGTTCATTCCAATAATAGAAAATATCACAATAAGTGTAATAACAAATACTATAATTCCAATAATGATCGAAGGAATAATGAGAGTTGCAAAACCTTTCCCACTTGAAAACTGGTGAACTTCCCCAATCGCTTTACTTTGGATAACAATCATCCAAATCGAAAATGTTATGGTAATCAAACTTGAAACTAGAAACCAAACCACGGTACCTATCGATATCCCTGCAATTATATCCATAGTAAAGAGACCATTTCGAACGAAAATAACAGATAATATCCAAAAAGGAATCATCCAAATATTAGTGATCATAGCAGCACCAATAGCTTGAAGCATTTCTTTATATCTTCCAGTTCCCCCAAACCATTTTCCAACCCAGGTATAAATAGCGGCGCAGATGTATAAACCAACTAGAGAAAAAACCGGACCTATCAAAACAATTAGGACTAACATTAACCACCATTGGATTTCTAATGACTTATTTAACTCTCCGAACGCACTTATCCCGCTTGCCGCTCCCGCGATCGCAGCAATCATAAGCGAATACTTTAAATCTTTGTTTTCCAGTACATATCGAATCGTTCTTCTCGTTGAAAGCCAAATCGAAAAAAAAGGATTTAACTTTTCCATTTCTTTATATTCTATTTCCTCTGTCACCTAATCCCTCCTTGTTTATTCTAAACTACAATGACCTTACTAAAGTATGTAGAAGAAGCCGATTTTAGATATGTTTTTGAATTTTTCCGCTATTAAATGACAAGTTGGATTCTTAAATTGAGTGGAGCTGTAATTGATTGGTATATAAGTGTTATTCGACATGAATCTTCCTTTTCCTTCAATTATCCATTTTGATCTAGATTTCTTATTTGAAGATATGGGAAAGTATTAAATACAAGTCCACTTTCTAATAATCATATAAGTCATGTGGGATAAAGAGAGTAGATAGTTCGAAAGAAATTGAAGTAAAAGTAGATGCTTACACAACAAAAGTGGTAATGTTAAAGAAAACTATGAGGATGGAAAATAGGTATACGGAATAAAGTCTCGAACAAAAAAAGGAAGCTGACATAACGATTGTTGCAACTACCGGTAAAGTGCTTGATTTCATGCTTGTTGCAACTAAAAATGGTAGAAAGTTAATAACGCCCAAAAAGGTACTAGGCTATTAGAAAATAAGATCCTAGCACCTTTTTATTTGATTCATCTCCATAAACTAGGAAGTTTACTGGATGCTTGGTTGTAAATCTTTCGGCAAAGGATTTCGATAAGTATTTTTAGTTTGTTCGGCTAGTTCTTGCTTTGCTTTTTCAATTATCTTTGGATTTCCAAAAAGCTCTATTGCACCAGCTGCAAGAACTTTGCCTGCATATAACAGACCCTTATGTGCTATGGATGTTTTACCTTGTGAAACAAGTTGCCATGTGTGAAGAGGTGTCCCCGCTACAAAGCAAGTGGTAAAAAATTGAGCTGTAGGTACAGTCCAACTAACGTCCCCTACATCTGTTGAGCCTTGCATTACTTCTCGGGTTTTAGCATAAGGAATGATCTCTTTGAAAAACGGAAAATCTGATGTGTAGAAATGGTTGTTTATTTGATAATTTGATAGTTTTTCCGCATCGATAATAGCGGCATTCAATTCTTCAGGCGTAATAGTTTTAGCCATTTTTTGTGCATAATTTAGTTCTGTATCATCGTAATGCGGCAATCCAAACTCTTCAAGTTTATCCTGTAGTACTCTATTTAACGTATCATTTGGAATGTAATTAGAGCATGCCTTATCAAAGCGTACTGTAACCTTTGTCTCCGTCATCAAAGCTGCTCCTTTTGCAATATTAATAACACGCTGATAGATATCTTCTACTTCAGTGATATGCGGAGCCCGTATTAGATAGAGCACCTCCGCGTCTGATTGTACGACGTTTGGGGAAGTCCCTCCTGTATTTGTAACGGCATAATGGACTTTTGCTTCAGAAATCATATGTTCACGTAAATAATTGACGCCAACATTCATTAACTCTACTGCATCTAATGCACTTCTTCCTAAATGAGGGGAATTGGCAGCATGCGATGCCTTTCCCTCAAAAGAAAAATATACTTGATAATTTGCAAGTGATGAAAATGAGAAAACACCAGTATACGAATTCGGATGCCAGGTAAGTGCCACGTCAATATCTTTAAAGACATCCTCCCTAACCATATACGTTTTTCCTGAGCCACCTTCCTCCCCAGGACATCCGAAATATTTGATAGAGCCAGTAATTTTCTTATCCTCTATAAGTTTTTTTAAAGCAACAACTGCTGCAACTCCTGCAGTTCCTAATAAATTATGACCACAGCCATGTCCATTTCCGTTTTCCACCAAAGGTTCCCGTATATCAGAACCTTCTTTTTGACTAAGGCCCGAAAGCGCATCAAATTCACCAAGGATTCCTATAATCGGTTGGTCCTGTCCGAATGATGCAGTAAAGGCTGTTTCGATTCCCCCAACACCTCGTTCTACAGAAAAACCTTTTTCCTCTAAATAATCACATAGTAATCTACTAGATTGATATTCTTGAAAACGTGTCTCAGGTGTTTCCCAAATACGATTACTCAAATCTATGATCTCTTGACTTTGCTCATCTATCAACGAACCAATTAAATCTGTTGCATTCATTGTGCATTACCTACTTTCATTTTTATAAACTTGTTCAATTGTCTGTAGCCAAGTGTTCAAAGCGATTGGGAGTACTGCTTCGTCGATATCAAATTTTTCATGATGATGACCAGCCGCCAATGTAGTTCCGAAGATTGCATATGTAGCTTGCCCCCCCTGCTGTTGCACTTGGTCCATCATATAAGTTGCATCCTCTGATCCGGCTGCAAATTTAGAATTTGGTATAATTTCTTCTACTCCCTGGACGTTTCTAGCTGCTTGAGCAACTACTTCCACTAATTTTTCAGAAGAAGAACAAGTTTTGGCCGCTCCAACTATTTCATAGGATAGTTCGATTCCATACATATTTGACGCTCCTTCTAATACAGATAACGCTTGTTTATGGACATATGTATGAACCTCACTATTTTCACCACGTGTTTCCAATTGTAGCGTAGCATGCGCAGGCACAATATTACGTCCATCCCCCGCTATACAAGTTCCGACGTTTACACGAGATGCCCCCATACTATGACGTGGAATTGAATGTAGTCCTAGGATTGCTGAGGATGCAGCAAGCAAAGCATTTCTCCCTTGTTCAGGCTCTGCTCCTGCATGTGCAGCTTTTCCAGTAAATTTTGCATTTATTTTAGTGGTGGCCAAAAATCCATTTGTACCTGCAATCAGTGTTCCGAGGGGTGAGCCTGCGCCAACATGCATACCTAAGAAATAATCCACATCATCTACTACACCTGCTTCTACCATAGACTTTGCTCCCCGCACCCCTTCTTCTGCAGGCTGAAAAATAATTTTTATAGTTCCCTCAATTTGATCCAAGTTATTCGTAAGCACCGTTGCTAAACCTAAACCAATTGCACAATGAGCATCATGACCACAGGCATGCATATTACCTTCATATTGTGAACGAAAACCAAATTGCTTTGGAATGTGGGAAGACTCAAAGGATTCTCTTATTTCTAACGCATCCATGTCAAAGCGAAATGCTATGGTTGGCCCAGGTTTATTTCCTTTTAATGTACCTACAACCCCCGTATATCCTCCGACCATCTTTTCCATGTATAAGAGCTTGCCCCCATTCTTTTGGGCTTGGTCATAGTAAAACTCTAATTGTTCATCGGAAGGAACACCCATCCTCCCTTCTTTGGATACAACCTCTTTCCCTACTTGTACTTGAAATCCTAATTTCTCCAATTCACTAGCAATTAGTGAAGCTGTTCGAAATTCAGTCCATCCTGTTTCCGGAAACTGATGAAAGTCCCTTCTCCAGGCAACCATTTGATCACGTAAATTCGGATTAATCGTAAACGAGTCCACTCTGTTCACTCCTTCAGTACTTATTCTTCGGACCACATAATAATTTGGTTACTAAATTAAAGATGTAATGAAACTCCTGGCCCAATCGGAATTCCAAATAACGCAAACACTAGCATTAATATTATCCAAATAATCAGAAAACCAATTGTATAAGGAATCATAAGTGACATAAGCGTACCTATACCTGCTTTTTTATCATACACATGCATGAATGATAGAATAATAGCAAAGTAAGGATTTAAAGGTGTCACCATATTAGTAGAAGACTCCCCTATACGATAAGCCAACTGGATAAATGCCGGATGATAACCTAACACCATAAACAGTGGAATAAATACCGGTCCAACTAGTGACCATAATGCAGAACCACTAATAATAAATAAGCTTAGAAATGCAGTTAATAAGACAAACAACACAATAACAAACACATTTGTCATATTCAAAGTTGTCAATAACTCAGCACTATGAACCGCCAACCAAATTGCAATATTACTCCAATTAAAATATGCTACAAACTGAGCAATCATAAAAATCAATACAATGTATCCCGACAAACTTCCAATCGCTTCGGTCATCAATTTTGGAATATCCGCTGAGGATTGAATTTTTTTCGTGCTCACACCATAGGTAATTCCAACAACTAAAAAGAACAAAAATAGAACGGGAACTATACCAGATAGAAATGGGGATCGTAATAGAGTACCATCTTCATTTAACAATGGTGAGTTAGGAACTAACATTGCACCCACAACTATAGCGATGAAAATTAAAGCCGAAATAAGAGAATTACGTAAGCCTCTTTTTTCTAACGAACTTATTTCATTGGAGATTGATTGTTGTTCTCCCTTATAGACTCCTAATCGAGGTTCTACATACTTTTCGGTAATTAGCGTACCGAGAGCAGCCAATACAAAGGTTGATACACTCATGAAGAACCAGTTATCAAGTGGAGTCACGATAACATCAGGGTTGATAGCTTGAGAGATTTCAGTAGAAATACCAGATAAAAGAGCATCTGTACCTGCGATTAATACATTCGCAGTAAATCCAATTCCAGTACTTGCTAAACCAACCGCTAAACCAGCTATAGGATGGCGACCGACAGATAAGAATACTAGAGCTGCTAAAGGTGGGATTACCACAAAAGCTGCATCAGATGCAATATTTCCTAAAATCCCGATGAAAAATACTGCGAATGTAATTATTTTCTTAGGTGTACTTAGAATGGCTCTTTTCATAAGCATTTCTAAAAGTCCGACTTTTTCAGCTAAACCTATTCCTAACATAACAGTGAGCACTAATCCTAATGGAGCAAAACCAGTAAAGTTTTTTAATGTATCCGATAATATAAATTGAATACCTTCACTTGATAAAATACTTTTTACAGCAACCATTTCTTGTGTATTTGGATGAACAACGGCTGCTTTAAATAAACTTAAAATCCATGATAGAATGACGAGAAGAACTGTTAAATAGAAAAACAAGATAAATGGATGTGGTAGCTTGTTTCCCACTTTCTCAATAATAGATAAGAATTTTGAAAATCTATTTTCATCGTTCTTATCAGCTTTTGTAAATACCTGTTGCATTAAAACCACCCCTTTTCAATATTAAAAGACCCCTTTTTCATATGTCTTTAAATAACAGGGTAAACTAATTCAAAAAGATTATCAATATATTTTTAGAAAAAGGAGAAAAATTAAAAAAATGCCGAGAATTCGAATTTTTACTACGAAAAACTCATTAAAATGGGTTAAAAACGTAGAAATACTGAATATAGAAAAGTGTAATTTTGAGTTTACTATTTATGATTCCTTATCACATTTACATGAAATATTCTCTGAAAAAATTCAGCAGGTGGATGGAATACTATTCAGCGGACAGATTCCTTACTTTTACATTCAGCATCATTTTAAGGATATAAATATCCCAATGTTACATTTCGATGTTACTCAAGAGGATTTTTATAGGACACTTTCTGAGTACATTTATAAGCATAAAGACTTTCAAATGAAGCGGTGCTTAGTTGACTTTTTATACGAGGAAAATAATTATTTAGATATCCATGAATGGACGACAAAGGATGATATTCCCTACTTTTTCGATGCTAGTATTCAAGCATATGCGGATATTAACGTATATGAGAAAATGCGCGATTTTCATGTGAAAATGTGGGAACAAAACAAAGTGGACGTTAGTATGACCCGATTAGGCAACCTTCATGAACTGTTAGAGCCCTACGGTATTAAACCATTATTAGTTGTTCCTTCCGAACGAAGTATGATAATGATCATTGAGACCCTATTAAAGGAAATACAGCTTATTCAACTGATTGAAAATCAGGTTGTAATTGCCCATTTAAAGATGTCCATTAATAGAGATAACGTCGCAGACTTAGAATATAGACAGTTGTCTATTAATAAGGCTATTCTCGATTTTGGTAAGAACAATCACATGTCTTTTATTATTCATCGAAATGTTTTTTATTATGAAGTTATTACTAATTATAGTGATTTTAAAATAATCACGAACGAGATGAAAAGCTGCCAATTAGCATCATTCCTAACAGAAGAATTACAATTTCCTGTACACATTGGTTGGGGTGTCGGAAACTCTATCCAAGAAGCACAGCTCAATGCTGAAAAAGCTTCTCAAATGTGTGCAGCTCTAGAAACAGAGTCTTACATTTTATCCGAAGAAGAAACATTAATCGGTCCGTTAGGTGACAAAGATTGGATAAAAGTTAACACCCAATATGATTTGGGTATTGAAAAATTAAGTGTAAAACTTAACACCTCTCCCTTACAAATACAAAAGATTATTGCCGTAATGGATAGGCTGCAATCTAATATGATAGCATCGGAAGATTTAAGTGTACATTTAGGCATCACACCAAGAGCTGCAAACCGGATACTAAAAAAGTTAGAAGAGCACGGCGCAGCTACTGTATCCACTCAAATACAAAAAAAATTAAGAGGTCGCCCTAAAAAAGTGTATCAAATCCATTTTGATGAATTATAGAGAATGATTGAATAAGTTACCTGCAAAAAACTCAGACTTTACATAGTCTGAGTTTTTACGTAGTTAGAATTTATTAAAATGCCTATCACTAACCGTTCATATTATTAGTATTGAAACTTAACCCTAACAGCAGCACTAATCGTAATTTGCCCTTGTTCGATGGGAGTTGAATAGCTTTGTTCTGCCATAGTAACTGATTTAAACAGTATAGGTGCTGCATTACTCTCTTCTACAATTTCAATCGGTTGAGGTTGCAGTGGTAGCTTCATTTTATCTGCAATTGTCTTTGCTTTTGTCTGGGCATTTTGGAGGGCGATGCGAAGAGCTTGCTGATAATACGGATCGGCATCTTCCAATTTAAATTGAACGGAGGAAATACGATTTGCACCGTTTTGAACCGCATGATCAATTATAGTTCCTACTTTATCAATTTCCCTTACTTTTACGGTTATAGCATTTGTAACCTCATAACCTCTAAAAAGTTGTTTTCCTTCCACATAGTCATAGTTCGGAACTATATTATAAGCCGCAGTTTGTATATCTTCTCTTGGTATACCTTGAGCTAAGATGGACTGAATAACCTGGTTCATGATATTCGCATTTTCCTGCTGAACTTCACTCAAGTCTTTTCCTTCGGTACTCACTTCCACTTGAAATTGTACATAGCTCGGTTGAGCAGCTATCTCTCCGTTTCCCGTCACTGTTATAACCCGCGGCGAAGACAATTGATTAAAATTTGGAAAATACATCGAATGGCCCCTTCCTATAGTACATGACATTGTTTGACTATCCATCATATTCCATTAAGTAGAATTGAGAAGTGCATTTTATATTTTGTTTCATTTAATAGGCATAATGTGACTTAAGGAAGTGTCCGCTTGGATTTACGCTGCAGGACGGACGCTTTCCGTGGGGTGAGTGATGAGCCTTCACCGTCCGCTTTGGCGGTCGGTGTGAAGTCTCATCTTACTCACTTGATCCCACTGGAGTTGCTGTCCTTCAGCTCCAATCCCTCCAAATAGACTCTTTTATCTGTATATATTAGCCATTAAAAGTTAGGAAATGGCTTAGCGAGACCAATTGACACTTGAAAGCAACCAGTTCAATAGGCCACGCAACCAGTTAGAGCTTTAGAGCAACCAAATTGGCAACGAGCGCAACCAATTCTCTATGCAAAGGCTTGCGGACACTGATTGCCATGTATTTTACTTGAAGTCTCCGCTTAATCTACATGGATTAGATCTTCCATTAAATTTGTGCAACATATCAGTCGTTACTCGCAACTTTATAGACCATATGCGCAACATTATGAATGGACTGAACTTTATGCTTGGATGCTGACTCGTTATGCTCGGATAGCTCCTATTTATGCTCGCATAACAGCACCCTTTGCTCGGAGCAGGGATCAACTAATTTACGACACACTTTCCTTATAGTAAAGCGTCATCCATTAATCTAAATATCTTTTACTTTTAGAAAATATCTGACAATCAACAATAATGTAAGTATATATCTAATTATTCTATGCTCTTTGTCTGGAAAACTTGCCAGTCATTGCTACAGTTCCTTTGCCACCAATCTTAAAAACGATAATTCCACTTATAATAATTAGGACGCCTACTAACTGTTTAAGCGTAAAAGGCACTTGTACTAAGCCGAGCCACCCTAAGGAATCCCATAATAATGCAAAGCAAAGCTGTGAAGTCAACACGATGGAAATAGCGTAGGTTGGACCAAGTAGCCTAATACTCTTCATTAAACAGGTAACGACACCTACTCCAATAATACCGCTGAACCAGTACCATAACTTCATATTTTCCAGATTAAACATCTGTCCTCCTTCAATGATGAGACCAATGATGAAAGAAGCAAAAAATCCCATTCCTAACACAAGGGTTGTAGTGGCCCAAGAGCCGGTATGTTCGTTTACTTTCGTATTAAATATGTTTTGTAAGCTTAAAAAAGAACCTGCAATAAGTCCCATCGATAAACCTAATAACATAATTCTCACTCCTTTTTCGAGTTTTTTCCTCATATCTATTCATAAATATTGTGATTAGCAAGAATGCTTAAACGCTTAGAATCCTTTACTACGATAAATTCTTTTGTCCTCTCAATAACGCCCTCTTCACATAACTGATTAATAACACGATTTAAATGCCTATAACTTGTTCCAATCAGATCGGCTGCATCTTTTAAGTTGTTAATACTAAGACGCCCTTTGAAATCAGCATTCGATTCGTCAAAAGAAATGGACAATAAATAACTTGCAAGACGAACTTCAACCGGATACATTAAATTAAATATAAAGTAGTTATTCTTTATGCGAAATTTTCTTGTAATAATGTTGAGTAAAAATTGCAAAAGCGGGGGATAGTCACTTCCATATTTATTTAACCAATCATAGTGAATACGGATGGTCGTAACAGGAGTGACAGCTTCCACCGTGTTGATCATATCAATATCTTGTATAAATTCAATATCCCCTACTATTTCAAGTGGGGATTTAAAAGAAAGGATAAGCTTATTCCCTTCTGAAGAAGTCGTAAAGATTTTTATTTTCCCCTCTACAAGTATGTAAAGATGACTCCGAGGATCTCCTTGTTCACAAATAGTTTCCCCTTCCTCAAATTTGCAAAGCGATAAATGGGGAAGCAATGCCTCATTGAATACAGATTCAATTTCATGAACACGCAAGTAATTATTAAGTTGTGCCTGATCCTCTATTTGCTTCATGCATCTTTACCTCCTTACCTTTGAGTTATCAAATTCCTAAAATCACAACTCCAGCTACCATCATTCCCATTCCGATAAATTGCGGAAGTTTCATTTGCTGCTTGGCTACTCCAAACCATCCCTTCGTATCGATAATAAATGTAAGACCAAGTTGAGCAATCAAAATAGCTGATATCGTCAGTGTGACACCGATTTGGTGAATAGCTGTAATATTACCAAAAATAATTACTGCCGCAAATGCTCCACCTGTCAAATACAATGGCTTCACTTTCTTAAACGCTTTCCAATTGCCATCCCTAACACATATAACTATTATCAATGCTAATACAAATCCAGTGAATTGTGTAATACTTGTAGCCTGCCAAGTGCCAATATCTTGACTAATTCGTGCATTAGCAACTCCCTGTAACGTTATAAAAGCCCCGCCCAATATTGCAAATAAGATTCCCTTCATTTCCATCCCCCATTTAAATTGTTCTCTCTATTAAAAGATAGTTCCATCTCTTTTGGGAAGGACATATGTCCCAAACTGATGTTTCAACTTAATGGAAACGGGAAAACTAAGACGAAGGAGGCGATAAGCATGCCATGGAGTAAAAATGATTACCCTGACTCAATGAAAAACTTAGAGCCACATGTAAGGGAAAAAGCGATAGAAATTGCCAATGCCTTATTGCGGGATGATTATGATGAAGGCCGTGCTATTTCAATAGCTACTGCACAGGCACGTAGAACAGTTCACGAGAATGATGAAGATAATCGTCAAATGTATAAGGTTATCGCAAGAGAAAAAGACTGGGCGTTGAAAAAATCTGATGGGGAACGCGCGATTTTTTCAGAAGATACAAAAGAAAGTCTTCTCAAAAAAGCAAAACCATATGTGAACGAGCATAATGGCATACTCGCTATCTATCAGGAAAATGGAGATCTTGAAGATACATTATACAAATAGTAAGTCACACCTATGTTAAAGAAACTCAACTGCAGTTAACTAAAAAACTCAACACCTCTTTTATCAAATAAGAGGTGTTGAGTTTTTTCGTCTAACAAAATGAATTTCTCCACAACCCCCAAAACACTAACATTGTCACTAATTTTCATATATATATTCGTTTTTTATGTAGACTATACATATTTTTTACTCTATAATAACGGATATATTTTTAAAATACGAACATTGAGGTGTATTACATGAATAACTTTGCTCAAGTTTTCCAGGGGACAGCTTTTACTAGTAAGTCAGCAAAAGATGTAGAAATTCTAAAAAACCATCTTTTCTGCATAAACGATAGCGGAATGATTGAAAAAGTCGTTGCTCCGAAAGATGCCGATTATCAAACTTTACTCAATGATTATCAAGAGAAAGAAAATTTTCATCGTTTAGCTGAAGGTCAATATTTCTTACCTGGATTTATCGATTTGCATGTACATGCCCCACAATGGGCACAAGCTGGAACCGCTTTAGATATCCCCCTCTATGATTGGCTCAATACATACACTTTCCCAATTGAATCTAAATTCTCTGATCTAGATTTTGCAAAAGATGTATACGAGGATGTCGTCAAAACATTAATTGCGAATGGCACAACGACAGCACTTTATTTTGCAACGGTTCATAAAGAAGCTAGTTTATTGCTGGCAGAAATATGTGCAAACAAAGGACAACGTGGTTTAGTCGGGAAAGTTGTGATGGATAATCCCGATCAAAATCCTACATTCTATCGTGACAATGATACGAATACTGCATTAGCTGATACAGAGGAATTTATCCTAGCTGTCAAAGAATTAGCCAAATCCACTAAACAAGGAGTGTATCCTGTCGTAACTCCCCGTTTTATCCCAAGTTGTACAGATGAAGCTTTAAAAGGTTTAGGAGAGCTGGCAGCTAAGTACAATACGCATATTCAGTCGCATTGCAGTGAAAGTGATTGGGAGCATGGTTATGTACAAGATCGTTTTCAAAAAAACGATGCATTTGCCTTGCACGAATTCGGACTATTAAGCGATAAATCGGTGATGGCACATTGTAATTTCTTAGATGACAATGATGCAGAATTATTTGCGGAAACGGGAACTGCTGTTAGCCATTGCCCAATTTCCAATGCCTATTTCGCTAACAGTGTCATCCCAATCGCACATTTGCATTCAAAAGGTGTGGAAATTGGACTAGGCTCCGATATTTCCGGAGGCTTCTCTCCTAGTCTATTCGACAACGTTAGACAAGCCGTTATATCCTCCCGAATGCTTGAAGATGGTGTGAATGCGGCAATTCCAGCAGAAACACGGGGAGTTTCAAATTCTAGAATTACGATTAATGAAGCATTTTATTTTGCAACTGCAGGTGGTGGAGAAAGTTTAAGCCTTCCAATTGGTCGTTTAGCCGAAAATTATTCTTGGGATATACAAATTATTGATACTCAGTTGGCGACTGCGAAATTGCCAATCTTTAATACCAACGAAGATTTAAATGATACATTTCAAAAAATAATGTACCTTGTCCGACCAGAAAATATTCGCGAAGTCTGGATACAAGGTGAAAAGGTTCATGAACGTTATTAAGTAAATTAAAAAAGGTTGAGGTGTTCATTTATAATGGAAATACCAATAGATAAAGATGCAGAAGCAAAGAATAACGGGCAAAGTTTAATGGTTGGACCGGATGATAAAGTTTCACCAGGCAAGGCCATTTTACTAGGTCTACAACATGTGTTGGCAATGGACGTCTATGTTGTCCCTTTCATTATTGCCATGTTAATTTCTCTACAGGCTGACCAATCAACGGCTCTAATACAATCTACTTTTATCGCTGCTGGTATCGCAACGATTGTACAGACTTACTTTTGTATGAAACTCCCTGTTGCTCAAGGTCCTTCTTTTATACCGATTGGTGCTATTGTCGGTATATATGCGGCTAGTGGTGGCGGTGTTAATGGATGGAGCACTGTTTTAGGTGCGAGTTTAATAGCTGCTATTTTAGTAATTGTTTTAGGATTTACGGGGATTTTCAATAAATTAGTTAAATCATTTGTTCCACCGATTGTTGGGGGAACGATTATTTTCGTAGTGGGTCTTTCTTTAATGCCTGTAGCTATTAACGATAATATTTATAATGCTGCTGGTGCCACTGTTTCCCAAAATGTATATTTAGCGCTTATCTCAGGGGCAACGTTGATCTTATGCGTCATGTTAGGTTCCCTGTTCCAAAAGAAAGGGCGTGTGTTTCGTGTCGCTTCTGTTATTATCGCTTTGATTGCAGGTTCCATTGCAGCTAGCTTTATGGGTGTACTGAGTTTGTCATCAGTTGCAGAAGCAAAATGGTTTAGTCTGCCGCAGATCCCTTTTGTCGATTTTAGTTTTTCTTTTAACTCTTCGGCGATCATTACGATGGTTATTATTTATATTGTGCTAATGGCTGAAACAACTGGTACTTGGTTTGCCGTTAGTAATGTAATAGACAAACCATTAACGGATAAAAATATTAACCGTGGCGTGATAGGCGAGGGTTTTGGTTGCTTAGTTGCCTCATTATTAGGGACAACTCCTGTTACTGGTTACTCTACTAATGCTGGAATTATTTCCATTACTGGTGTTGCCAGCCGAATTGTTTTTATTGTGGCGGGTGCATGGTTTGTGTTATTTGGCTTTTCTAGTAAATTATCTGCCTTGATTTCTTCTATACCATCTGCAGTTATCGGTGGTGTTTTTGTAATCGTTTGTGGAGTAATTGCTATTAGCGGGATGAAAGTAATGAAAAATGTGAGCATCGGCGAAAAGGAAATGTATGTGATTGCAGTGCCTATGATCTTAACATTAGCTTTAACATTCATTCCCGAGGATTTCTTGTATTCTTTACCTACTACATTACAATATTTATTCAATTCACCGGTCGCAACCGCTGCCATAGTAGCAATCTTATTGAATAAGTTATTACCAGGCGCGAAATTAGAAACACTTTAATTCTATAAATACTTCCTCTAAAAAAACTCATCATTCAATTGAATGATGAGTTTTTCTATAAGTCTTTTATTCTTGTAAATCTTCAATTGAGGTAATATCCATATAAGCAGGTACAACTAAACCAATTTTCACACCAGTCATACTTGTACCAAGATCTTCAAATTTACCATCGAATTTCTCTGAGTATGTTGCGTGAGTTAAAGGTAACCAAGCTGCAAGAGACGCATCTGCACTACCATCTGCAACAGCAGTCCACATTGGGCCAGCCTCTACTTGTACAGTTGTCACATCATAACCAATGTCTTCTAGGACAATTTTCATCACATTCGTACTAGCAATTTCACTATCCCAAGCAACATATGCAAGCTTAATTTTATCACCGTCTACATTTTGGACACCATTTGTCCATTCAGCAATTTTGTCTGCATTTGCATCCACCCAGTTTTGTGCAGCAACTTCTGGTTTTTCACCTTCTTGGATCGCAATCATAATTTCACCCATGTCCTCTTCAGTCCAATTGAAACTTGAAAGGATTTGATAAGCTTCAGGTAAGTCTTCTTGTAACCCCGTACGACCAATCGTATGGATTTCCTCTTCCCCACCATATGAACCTTTTGGATCTTCAAGATATTTCAAATCATACTTAGCAAATTTCCAGTGTGGCGTCCAACCTGTTATGATGATCGGCTTCTCTGCATCATACGCTTTTTTCAAAGCAGCCGTCATTGCAGCTCCAGAGCCAGAAACTAAATCCCATTTATCTAATTCATAATCTGAGATTGCACGTTCTGTTGCTTCCATAATTCCGGCACCTGGATCGATTCCAGTTATTTTATAGTTGACTGATTCTCCAACTGTTTTATTGTCTGAAGTAGATCCTTTATCCTCATCTGACCCACATGCAGCGAGTCCTATTGAAAGTAGTGCAATTGCACCTAGACCGGTAATCTTTTTAGCTAAATTCATAATAATTTTCCCCCTAGTTTTTTCTTTCTAGTTCCTGCTTGTTGTGTAATTCTATCTAAAATAATCGCTACAATAACGATCGAAACACCAGTTTCAACACCTACACCAGTCTTCAACTGTGTGACAGATCGATAAACTTCTTCACCGAGTCCTGGTGCACCAACCATTGATGCGATTACAACCATTGATAAGGCAAGCATAATACTTTGATTGACACCTGCCATAATAGTTGGTTTGGCAAGCGGAATTTGTATCTTCATCAACCGTTGCCCAGTTGTAGAGCCGAATGCTTCGGTCGCTTCTATTAAGTCCTTTGGAACCTGTTCGATTCCTAACATAGTTAATCGAATGGTGGGAGGCATCGCAAAGATTACAGATGCCACTACTCCCGGCACAACCCCAATATTAAAGAAGAAAATCGCAGGTATTAAGTAAACAAACGCAGGCATCGTTTGCATTAAATCCAATATAGGATTTACCACCTTACGAACACTCGCTTTTTGCGATCCCCAAATGCCTATTGGAATACCGATTACGACGGCAAAAAAGACGGAAGTCAATACGAGGGCTAACATTTGAAGCATCGGATACCAGTAACCTAGATAATCGATGAATAATAGTCCAATTAACGTAAAGAAAGCAATTTTTCTAGTAGAAATAAAGTAAGCAATCGCTGCAAAAATGATTGCAAGTAAGATAGAGGGAACCATATCAAGAACGTTTACTGCTCCTTCTACCACTCCTCCTAATACACTTGCAATTCCATCCAACAAGGAACCAAAAGTAGAGACGAGCCAATCGACACCACTATCAATCCAATCTGCAAAAGGAAGTCTTGGTAAAAATTCATCCATCTTAGACCACCTCCATATTCGTTTTGTCAGTATCTTCGATTGTTCCATCACTATTGATAAACTCGTTGTCACCAGATAGTGCACCAATTAGTGCGCCTCGAATAATTATTCCTAATAGCTTTTTATCGTCATTTATGACTGCAACTGGAATAGATGCAGTTGAGACTATATCAAATAATTCATTCAGTAGAGTATCTGGGGAAATCATTGGGAGGTCTTTGATTAGTACATCTTTCAATGTCTTTTCTGTTTCCGACGCTGTTGCAGCATCTTGTGCAGTTACCGCTCCCATTAAACGGTTACTTTTATCTACCACGTATATAGAAGAAATCCCTAGTTGTTTCATTAATCGAAGTGCGACTCGAGGTCCTCTGTCAATTTGTACCGTATCCGCTTGTTTCATAATATGTCCTGCTGTCAATACTTTGGCTAAGTCCACATCCTCAACAAAGCGTTCTACGTACTCATTGGAAGGACTCATTAATATTTCTTCAGGTGTTCCAATTTGAACGATTTCTCCGTCCTTCATCAATGCGATGCGGTCCCCTATTCGAAGGGCCTCATCTAAATCATGGGTGATAAAAATAAATGTTTTCCCCATATCACTATGAAGCTGGAGGAGTTCATTTTGCATATCTTTCCGAATAAGGGGATCGAGTGCACTAAAAGCTTCATCCATCAACAGTATATCTGGATCATTAGCTAATGCTCTTGCAAGTCCCACGCGTTGTTGCATTCCGCCGCTCAGTTGGTTTGGGTATTGATCTTCATATCCTCCAAGACCAACAAGCTTTAATGATTCTATAGCTTTCATTCGGCGCTGGTCTTTTGATACACCTTGAATTTCCAAACCATACTCGGTATTTTCAACAATAGTCTTATGTGGAAAAAGAGCAAAATTTTGAAAAACCATTCCTATTTTTTTTCTTCTCACATTTCGTAACTGCTCTTTGTTCATCTGCACAATGTCTTCCCCGTCCAGTAAGATTTGCCCTACTGTCGGATCGATCAATCTGTTTAACATCCTAACCAAAGTAGATTTACCGCTTCCTGAAAGGCCCATAATGACAAAGATTTCACCATCGTTTACATCGAAAGTTACATTTTTAACACCTACAGTTGCTCCAGTTGCTTTCAAAATATCATTTTTCGATTTTCCTTCTTTTAGAAGCTGTACTGCTCGCTTCATATTTTTTCCAAATACTTTCGTAGTATCTTTTACCACGATTTTTTTCTTGATATTTTGTTCGCTCATACACTCACTCCTAACCGTCCAAATAAATGAACACCTAATCATTATATATGTAATCATTTTGTAATACAACCGTAAAAACTTTTTCTATAGTTTGTACAGTAAAAACTGTACAAAAATTGTATAAAAAAATTGCTTTTTGTCGAAGGATATAATACATTTAATTTAAATCAGAGGAAGTACACTCCCTCTGATTTAAATTATCTGATAGAAGCTGGTTTCAGTGGAGGGAAGACGTAATGGAAGGTAACGAAAAACTCGAAAAAGCTCGAGAGCGAGTCATCGAGACAATTGCACAAAATATACACCTATACGGTTTGGTACCTTCTGCAGGTAGACAGTATGGAATGATGTTTTTTCAAAATGAACCACTAACATTGGACGATATGACAGAAAAGCTTGGCATGAGTAAGACAAGTATGAGCACATCTGTCCGAGCTTTGTCCGATTTAAAATTAGTCGAACGTGCCTGGAAAAGAGGAGTTCGAAAAGATTTATATAAAGTTACGGATGATTGGTATCAAAGTTTCATTGATCTGTTTTCAATCAAATGGCGAAGATCTGTAACACTTCATCAAGTTGCGATAAAAAAGTCACTAGCTGAGCTAGAAGAACTATCAAAAGATCCAGCAGTAAGTGGAGAATTATTAGAAGAAGTTCAGGTAGACATCGAGAAATTGAAGTATATTAAAAACTATTACGAATGGCTTGATCGTTTAGTTGATGCATTTGAAGACCAAAAGATTTTTGAACTTGTTCCAATTGTAAACGAATCAGAAAACAGTGATCCTACTGATTGATTAGGTCAAATAATAAAAGGTACTGCGTTCGGAGGGTTCTCCTAAGCAGTACCTTTTCATTTGAATATATTATGTTTGTATAAATAATCATACGAAATATCAATAAATAAATATTCATTCACATTTACTGGTATAGAAAATGTACGTGTCATTTCTCCGGTATCAATATCGCTATATACGTCCGAAAAAACGCCATTTTGATCATTACGCATTGTAATGATTGTTTTTAAAAAGTATGGACGCCAGCTCCAATTTTTATTAATTGCATCTTCCTGAACTTGCCATTTCCCATTGATACGCATAATATTAGGAGATTTTTGAAAGCCTTCCTCATCACAAATATAAAGACGGAAAGTATAGCCATCAAGTTCATTCGCAAGTGCAAGTAACTGCACTATATTATCACTCGCAGGCTTTACACTCTGCACAGACTTTTCCAATATATTCCGCAACACTTTTAATGCATTGTAGTTTTCTTCAAGTAATCGTATTTCCGCAGTAATAAATTGCTGACATCTTTCCTTGAAACTTTTTTTCAACAGATCATATGCAATAGTTTCAGTGTGAGCATCGGCCAAATATTTACCTTGATAAAAACGACCACCATTTTTCCAAGCAAATTGAAGTTGATGGACACTATTAATTCCTTCAAATAGCATATTGGCACCGATTTTCCTTGCTAATGTACTAAGTGATGTAAATAGATCGTTTTGCACACCCCAAGATTCATAGCTTAGTTGCTCAATATTTAATTTCAAAATATTGGGTTCAAGCATTTTAATATGATCAAAATGACTTTCGGAACCTACTTGATTGATGGCTATTTTCATACCATATGTTTGGAAATAACGAATAGTTTTACTCAGCTGATCAAATCCTCCTTTAAAATCATGCTCAGAAATCATAAGGACGATTCTTGTCAGCTCTTTTTCAGCAATATATTCTTTTAATATATCAAAATAGCTTTCACCACGATCGATTACTAATAACTCGGCATTGCATGGTAAATAAATATCAAATTTTCCCTTTTCCATCACTAGCTGAGAGAGTGCTGCGCGCCAAATTTTATGTTCTATATCTACTCGATACTCTTCAGGAATCTCCTCATCATAAACAAATGAACATAAGTTTACAAGTTCTTCATTATAGACAAGCTTACCAGAGACTTCATACGCAACGACCACATGCTCGTCTGCACTAAAAATTGGTTGAAAGTACACCTTTAGTCGCTCTAAATTTGTTAGTACTTCAATTGCATCCATCCTTGAAACCCCCTAAAACGATTGACCATAACAGTAACCATATTCTATTTAAAATATATTATTCTCTCTACATGATATGCTGACAAAGATGAATATGCAAACGTACTTGTTAAAGGGAATACAAACTAGGGGAATCTAAAAAAGATGAGTCCCAAGGCTGACTCATCTTTCCAAACTCTTAATCTAAAATTTTTATATGAACGTTTTTTTGTCCCCAGTTGACTGCTTCTTGCTTTGTAGCCATGAAGATATCAATTTTTTTTCCTTTAATTGATCCGCCAGTATCTCCTGCAATCGCTTCCCCATAACCTTCTACCCAAACACGTGAGCCAAGTGGAATGATAGATGGATCTACTGAAATGACTTTTTTAGTTGGGTTTGCACGTAAATCGATTCCTGTCGATGTTATTCCAGAGCATCCTTCGCAGCTTGCGGTATACGCAGTTGAAGAAACAGTAAATTCCTTATTAGCTACTGAGGTGGGCTGTGTAACAGGCGATTTCGATTGTTGCACAGAAGTTGTTGTAGCTGCGCTCACTTTAGGTTGCACAGTCTTCTTCCCTTTAAGTACTAATTCATCTCCAGGAAAAATTAGGTCACTAGTAAGTTGATTATTTTTCATTAATTCATCTACAGATAAGTTATTTTCTTGGGCGATCTCAAAAAGCGTGTCTCCTGTAACAACTTTATATGTTTCAAGTAATTCCTCTATCTTTAACTGTTGTGATGGGTATATGACAGTCGAGTCCAAGTTATTCCATTCTTGCAAATCTTGCACACTCACTTTCATCTCATTTGCAATGGACCAAAGTGAATCTCCTTTTTCTACCGTATGTATAGTGGAAGCAAATGCGTGGCTTGTTGCTCCTACTGAAAATGTAGCAATTGCTGTTAATGCAATAATATGTTTCTTCATAAGATGTGTTCCTCCCTTTCACTAACGACACCTAGTTTAACATCTCAAGATGTCAGTAGCGTTTCAAAACGATGAAAAGGAGGTATCAAATATATTACATCTACACCTAATTACTGCAATAAGTTAACATCATTTTGAAAAAGAGGATTGTATTTATCAGAAACTCAAGTCCGTCAGTACGATTACATTTGGATGGTCACAAAGGCTTGTTACTGGAATTTCCTCTGTTATCTCCCCTTTTAGTATTGCTTCAATCGGAGCTCTCTTTTTCTCACCAACCGCTATTAATAAAATACAATTGGCACGCAATATAGAGGAAATACCCATTGTTATTGCTTTTTTGGGCACTTCATCTAGAGTATTAAAAAAACGTGCATTAGCTTCCCTAGTGGAGGAAGTTAACTCTACTACATGAGTTTTACTAGAAAATGCAGTTCCTGGTTCATTAAAGCCAATATGGCCGTTCTCTCCAACCCCCAATAGCTGGAAGTCTACTATGCATGAGTTTAATAACTCTTCATAACGATACGCCTCTTTTTGAATATCTTCCGCTTCCCCATTTGGTAAACTTGTTTTTCGGAAAGGCTTAGAGTCGAAAAGGTGTTTTTTCATAAATGACTGATAACTTTCCTGATGATCTTGAGGTATACCAACATATTCATCTAAATTAAAGCTTCGACAATTAGTAAAATCTAACTCGCTTTCCCTTAGCTTTTTATAGAGCGGGATCATGGTCCCACCCGTCGCAAGCCCAAACGTATTAGAGCCTTTTTTTAAATGATCAGCCATAATATCAACTGCGTGATTGTATAATGTGTCTAGATTTTTAATTACTTCCAATTTTATAGCCATTCTACACCTCTATTAGATAGTTTTGAACAAATGAATCTACAAAATCTTCGTGCAACAAAACGCCTAATGCGTTTAACCCACCTATTACAGCTCCACCAATAGGCTCCAATCTTACTGATTTCACTTCAAATGGTAGCCCCTCATCTTTTACTAATTGCTTAAGCTCTTGAGTAAATAGGGACACATTTGACAATACACCTCCAGCTAACACAACTGGTATAGTCCCTCGTTCCCAGAACATCCTTCTATAACACGCTTTGATGGAATAAAAAAATTTATGACATACATCATTTAAAATATCCTTTGCCACTTTGTCACCTTTTTCAACGGCACGAATAACGTAAACACTTAAAGGCGATATAATTACTCTCGGATGTTCATTGGAATATATATTGTCAATGATTTGCGGCACATTTTCTACTTTAAAATGTTGTAACAAGTAGTTTGTAAGCAATGTGTTGGCTGCCCTGCCATCATATGCCTGGAATACCGCTTGCAGTGCTCGAACACCTAAATCATAACCGCTTCCTTCATCATCGAATAAATATCCCCAACCACCTACTCGAACATATGAATGATGTTGGTCATAGCCCATTGTTATGGCACCAGTCCCGGCTATTTGTACGATACCTTCTTGCCCTAATGTCCCCGCATACAATGCGATTAAAGCATCATTCTCAATGACAATCGGAATTCCTTTTTTTATATAATCTTGAACGATAGCTTCTACAATTGATTCATAGTTTTTTTCTTTTACCCCCGCCATGCCAGCAAAGCAAATTTGAACTGAAGCTAAAGCTTCTTCATTTTGTGATCGTAAGTTTTGCAATAACCCATACATTGTTTTTTCAAACTCGTGTCTTTCAATAGCTGTAGGATTACTACGAGGAGCTACTACTTTCGCATACACATTACCAAATTCATCACTAATAACTGCTACAGTTGACGTACCACCGCCATCAATTGCTAAAACATTCATCATCTCTCCCCTTCCTATTGCTACTTTTTGTATAAGAAAAACGTAAGCTCCCTTTAAAATCAAAACCTGTATTTAGCGTTTTCGAAGTGTTTTGGGAAGACTCATGCTATAAAGATAACCAATTTTTTTAAGAGCTGTTGATCATGACTGAAGTCATGATCAACAGCTCTTTTTTCGGTAATCCTATGGCGTTTGTCTGTCCGTCGCCCTTCTACAACTTTAGGAACAGGTTTCGTACTGCTTTTTGGAAGAAGAGAAGCGACACTTCCCTACTCTTTGAAGAAGCGACCGAAGATACAATTTCGGTCGCACCCCACCTTCTCTATTAGGGAACACTTACTATTCGCTATCATTCCACCAAATACAACAGATAGTACTAATCAACACATATATAAATGATTGAAGTGAAAGGCGACGACTCCTTCGGGCTGAATGAGACAGATGAACCATCACAGCGTACCCGCAGGGGCAGTGATGGTTCATCGCTCACCCCGCGGAAAGCGTTCGCCTGTAACGGAAATCAACCGTATGATAGAATCGTTTTTTTAACCGCAGAAACACTAGATTTATGAAACGAAAAGTTATATACTTTCTTCGTTTTTTTAAAGATTGGGCGAATGACCGTTGGCTCAATCCTTCACTATGATCAATTAAGTGATTTGATAAAACCAAATGACTCCCAAGGTTCAATTCGCTCTAGTAGAAAACGTTCCTCCGAAACTACTTTGCCGACAATATTTGAATAACCCGAATTCGGCATAGCTTTTAAGGCTACTTGTAACTCTCCCTTATAACGAACATCCAACTCGTTATCAATCGTTATATCCCCTTGCATAATATCGTCTGTATCATGTGCTGGAAAGGATTCATTTTTATATTTTACACGAGATTGCGTACTACGAATTACATATTCAGAGACATCACCACGATTAAAATGGGATTCATCGAAGATCACTTTTTCCTCCAAACTAGTTGTCTCTGGAGATGTTACCACCGTCAACTCTAGCTTACTGCGATTCAATCTCCCTAACGCTTTTAGCTCTTCCCCCGAAGCATACATATTGCCTATGATTAAATCATCAATTAAGCCTGTATGCCATAAGTCTTTTGCTTGAACAGTGATGGGTAGATGACGATGTTCCTCCAATGTTGGCAATCCATATAAAGTCTCTTCCCAAGGGCCAAACTTTGCATATCCAGAAGAAATCATAGCAGCTGTCCGAATATGATTATCTTTAAATAGCTTAGAAGAATCTAAAAAATGCTTTCGCGAAAGACCTGTATACTGCCTTGGATAGAAATTATGACACCCGATAATATTTTCTCTATTCGGTTTATAGGATAAAATATTTTCTACATATTTCGTGCCATTACTAATATTTAACTCTACTTTTAAATTGGAAGCGTCCAATGACATGAACGCCTCCTCTTGTCCTGAGAACCCCATATCTAAACGTAAGGCATCTAAATAATAATGTTCTTTTAGAGATGCAATATCCCGATACGTCAAACCTAATTCTTCAAACACTTGCGGTGCGATGTCCGCCGAAATCTCAAAGCCAAGTTTTTGTGCAAATTGATTGATTTGTTGTAGTTTTTCTCTTTCCTCATGGTTTGTTATGGACATTAGACAAGTAAAAATGCGATTAAAACCATTTTCATGTGCTAGTTGAATGTATTTCTGCATTTCTTCCAATGTGCTATGTTGAGGATAAATTGAAATTCCTAGCCTTCTCATTATAATTACCTCCGTTTACCGCTCTTACATATACTTATTTTGATGCTGCTGCTTTTTCTTGCTGCGCTTTTGCAGTACGATTTGCCATCGCAACAAAAGGTAAATAGATACAAACCGAAATAACGATTAGAAGTAAACTTAGTACTGCTCCTGCCCAAGATTGTGTAACTAAAAATCCATTAATGACAGGTGGTGTTGTCCAAGGTGCTGCAATTGTCGCTGCTGGAACCATTCCCCACTTGGTTGCAAAGTAGGCAATAGATGCGTTTATCATTGGTGTTAATATAAATGGGATAAACAATACAGGGTTTAATACAATCGGTAACCCGAATAATAATGGCTCATTGATATTGAAGAGACCTGGTCCTGCTGAGATTTTTCCTACCGTATTATATTGCTTATTCTTTCTGGCAATGATGAAAATTGCGATAACTAGCGCTATAGTCGTACCTGATCCTCCCATATTAACAAACGCATCGAAAAACGGCTTGTTGATAATATACGGCGCTGTTTCTCCTGCTGTAATTGCTGCTACGTTTGCTTCAATTGCTGGTAAATTAATAGACTGCATAAATGGTTCAATGATATTTGCACCATGAACACCCAATGTCCATAAAAATACGGGAATAAACGCTAAGATTAATGCTGCAGCCCATGTATTGGTCAAGCCCATAAATGGCTCTTGGATTGCTGTATAGAATGAACCAATAATGTCTGGAATATCAAATCCTGCAGAAATAATCGTACGGATTAAAGCAAATAAAGATACAGTGATAATAGCTGGAAGTAACGCCGCAAATGAACGGGATACCGCTGGCGGCACAGTGTCCGGCATTTTGATCAATAGTTTGCTATTACCTGATAAGCGAGAAAATAATTCAGACGATAACAAGGCTATTATGATGGCTACAAACAAACCGCCAGTTCCAGTTGATAATCCTGATAAACCACCTTCTCCAAAAGTACCGAAAGTCATGTAACTCGACAAACCAATAACTCCTGCTGACAGGCCGTCTTTGCCATAGCTTTTTGCCAATTGATAAGCAACACAGAAGGCCAATAACAGAGAGATTATACCAAATGTCGCTCCCCACATATTGCCTCCCCATTGCGTCCATGTACCATGATCCCAAATCGAATCTAGCGCATTTTGATACAATTTAACAGGCAAGTTATTGATCAATACCGCAAAAGAACCAATAATAGTAAGTGGCATAATTGCAATGAAGCCATCGCGAATGGCAACTAAATGACGCTGACTACCAATTCGTGATGCTACTGGTACAAAATGTTTCTCTAAAAAACTGAACATTTAACACACTCCCCTTTGTTTTTTATACTTAACATCATTTCTGACGTTATTTCCCCGATACTCTTTCATATAAATCAATTACTTCTATTGCCAAGTCACGAAAAGTAATCGAATTCATCAAATGATCTTGCGCATGGATAAGCATCATCGTTACTTCCACTTTCTCTCCTCTAGCTTCTTGAGTGAGCATGGCTGTTTGTGAATGATGCGCTTCTACTAGCGACTGATTGGCGATTTCGATTTTTTCTCTTGCTGCTTTTATTTCCCCTTTTTTCGCTAGCTGTATAGCTTCCATACAATCACTTTTTGTATTTCCGCTATGCAGTATTAACCCCATAATAGATTGCATTAAAACTTCTTCCATATTCCACACCCCTTATCCAATCAACTCTAGTGCCTGCTTTAAAACATTTGCACCATTCATCATTCCGTAGTCCATCATGTTAATAACTTCAATTGGAATATTTTTTTCTTTATACTTTTCTTCGTAAGTTCCTTTTAAATACCGTACCTGGGGACCAAGCAGCATTACATCTACACTTTTATTCGCTAAAACTTTATCCACTTCACTTTCCGCTATAGCAAAAATGTCTGCTTCCAAGCTTTGTTCATTCGCCGCTTTTTGCATTTTTGAAACTAATAAACTAGTACTCATACCTGCTACACAAACTAACATAATATTTTTCATCTTTCGCTCTCCCCTGTGAATGTAATCGCTTTCTTAAACCGAGAATATCATTGATTGGTATATACCACAACTACTTTTTATGCGTTTTAATTCCATATAATTCATAAAAAATAATTGGACTAACCCGCAAATACTTGAAATTTCTGATTATTATTAGACTGGTATAGTCCACAAAAAAAATCAAAAAAAATTCATTTATCCTTCTTTTTTGTTAGAAATACTCATAAAATGTCGGTGGGTCACTTGCAATAGCGTTTTTCCAATTCTCTTCCGTTTCTTTATCTACTACATATTTTGCATAATATAACGTTTCTCTTATCGATAAATATCCTACTATCATGGATGAAAAAATAGTGATTGGTATTGATAAGATATGATTCTTATCTACTAAACTTTCCTCTATTACGTCGATTTCTCCAAATTTATTTATACGATATAGGTTTTCATTCCACGGTGCAAAGGTATCTTGAATGGATAGATACAAAGATTGTTGTAAATTTTTCCATGAATATTCTTTTAGAAAAGCAAATACATCAACAATCCTTATCATGACATCCTGTAAAACTTCTTTTTTAAATTGTGGTTGATCAAAATGAAAACCAAAATGGCTAAAAGTGGAGGTGTCTCCCACAATTGCCTGCACACTAGCCTTATGGGATGTTATAAAACGCCAAATTGCCTGTTCAGCAAGCGCATCCTTTGCCACAAAGTCTTGTATCACAAATAGTAAATCTTTTATTTCATAGCGTATATATCCCGCTACCGTATCGTCCCTACAATAAGCTGCAATATGACAGTTCGGTGCTCTACTAGCAATTCGTTTCCACCAAGCGACGTCTCTTATCATACCTCCATTTTTTTTGCGAGCTTGTTCATTATGAAATTGTTGAACTTCTTGGAAGGTTTTTTCATCCATCCACTCGAAGCTAAAACGTTTCATTTGATCTATTCTATTACCGAACTGTGGGAATGATTCTGTCGGAATAGAATAATGTAGCTTATCAAAAAACAACTCCCAACCGAAGTGACGATAGAATGATACAGAGAATGGTGCTAACACAGATATATATTGTTGATTTTTACGCATCTCCTCTAGTGATCTAGTCATCAGTTCCTTCATAATTCCTTGATTTCTGTATTCAGGGTATGTGGCTACAAACCCGATTCCACCCATTTTATAATTTACCCCGTGCACGGTCATATTTAAGGGAAGGACGAGTAATTGTCCTACTAATTTTTGTTGATCATAAGCACCTATCGTCGTACTAGTTTCTATCCAATATTGAAAATCATCGCGTCGTGCTCCCTCATATTTATTCGGAAAGCTATAATCTCTTAACCGATGTACTTGTTCATGATCCGTTGCAGGTATCAATTGAATTTTCATATGAGTTTTCACTCCTTACGAACTGTTTGTTTTATAGTAGAAGATTCTGTTCTACATATTGCTTTACTTCTGATCCCTCTGTGAATATTAATAAGTTCTCTACATGAACAGCCAATTGCTCTTTTGGCAATCTGGCAATAAGTGCACGAGTTTTTAAAATAGAAGATGCATTCATAGAAAACTCATCTAGTCCAAGAGCTAAAAGTATTGGGATAGCTATTTCGTCTCCAGCCATTTCTCCGCACATACCTACCCATTTGCCGTTACTATGAGCAGCATCTATCACCATTTTAACGAGTCTTAAAATAGCAGGATGATATGGTTGATATAAGTATGAAACCTTTTCATTCATACGATCAGCAGCAAATGTATACTGGATTAAATCATTTGTACCAATAGATAAGAAATCTGCCTCTTTCGCAAACAAATCCGCAATAACTGCTGCAGAAGGAATTTCAACCATCATTCCTACTTCAATTTGCTCAGAAACCGGGAAGCCATTATTAATAAGCCACTCTTTTTCCTCCCCTAGCAATTCCTTTGCTGCCCTAAATTCATCTAGCGTTGCAATCATCGGGAACATAATTTTCAAGTTACCGTGCACACTTGCTCTTAACAAAGCGCGTAATTGAGTTCGAAAAAGATGTTGTTGATCTAGACATAATCGAATTGCACGATAGCCCAAAAATGGGTTCATTTCTTTTTCTAAGTTTAAATAAGGTAGTTCTTTGTCTCCCCCAATATCTAAGGTGCGAACGATAGTTGGTTTGTTTTCCATTTTCTCTAGAACTGTTTTATAGGCTAGAAATTGCTCTTCTTCATCCGGTAACTCTTTTCGGTCCATATACAGAAACTCTGTACGGAATAGACCGATACCATCTCCCCCATTTGCAATAATTGCAGCAACATCCCCTGGTTTACCGATATTACCAGCTATTTCAACAGGATGACCGTCGAAACTTACACTTGGAAGTGAAATATACTGTGCAAGTAATTCATTTTCTTTTTCTAAAGCTCTTTGAGAAGAGACATAATACTTTTTCAACTCTTCACTAGCATCTAAGATTATCTTTCCGCTCGTACCGTCCATAATAACGGATGACCCATGCGTAATATCCTTCGTAGCTGTCTTTGCACCTACAATAGCAGGAATCCCCATTGTACGGGCTAAAATAGCCGAGTGGGAGGTTCTTCCACCGATATTTGTTATAAAGCCCTTCACATACTTCTTATCCAATTGGGTTGTCATCGAAGGAGTCAAATCCTCTGCAACGATAATAACTTCTGTTGATAATCGACTATAGTCTAGAATCTCTCTTCCTAATAAATGAGCTAATAGTCTTTTTGCAACGTCTTGAATATCAATAGCTCGTTCCTGCATATATTCACTTTCCATTGCCTTAAACATGCTGACATATTCAGAAACAACTTCATGTACCGCAAACTCTGCGTTCACTCCATCATTAATATTATTTTCAATTGCGAAAAGCATATCGGGATCTTGCAGCACTAAAATTTGTGCGGAAAAGATAGTTGCTTTTTCTTCACCAAATTTAGCTTTCGCTGTCTCACGAATTTCTTCTAGCTCAAGCTTTGCCTTTTGGATAGCATCTTTTAATCTCTCTTTCTCCTTTTCTACATCCCTAATTTCTAGTTTTTCTACAGATAAATCAGGCTCTACTAGACAATAGGCCTTTGCTATAGCGACACCATCGGAAACTGGAATTCCACTAAGCTCTAACATTCTTCGCCAATACCTTTAGCAATTATTACTTCTGTTATTCTACTAATTGCTTCATTGGCATCCGCCCCTTCGGCAGAAATCTTTACAATCGCTCCGGGTGCAATCCCTTGCGCCATTACACCCATTATCGATTTTAAATTGACCGATTTATCATTATAAGAAAGTTGTACATCAGAAGTGAATGAAGTGGCTGTTGTAACTAGTAATGTAGAAGGTCTAGCATGCAATCCTTCAGGGGTAGTAATTTTAAAAGTTTTTTCCATCAATAAAACCTCCAGTATAGTTATCCAAATTCAATGCGGCTTTTATATATAGCTATCATCTCATCGTTATGAGATTGATCACTCGACACGTTTGCGCTTTCAAAAACGGGTAATATATCAAGTTCACCACTTAATGTTTCAATAACTGAACAAAACAGAGTATTAAGTATCGTAGAACCAACTACTGTAGATGCCGGCCCATATTGCATACCTTGGTGACTTAATAGCCCGTCGCCCACAGGGATATGTGTATTCAATACAAAATCAACCACTTCCTCCAAACGCTTTCCGCTGCTATGTCGTGATAATTGTTCGCTGTATTCTAAAGACTGGAGAGACAGCACAACAATACCAGCCTCCTTTGCTAGCAGTGCAACGTCGATTGGCGCTGCATTACGTCCAGAAGTAGAAATTACGATTAGTACATCATTCTTCTTAAATTCGAAACTTGCAGTATATCTTTTTATAAAATTTGGATCTTTTTCATTTCTCGAAGAAGTTAAAGCTCCTTTATGAAGCATCAATGGTTCAATTGTTATTGGCTTCACAGGTACAAGACCGCCAGCCCGATAATGTGCATCCTGAGCCAATAAATGTGAATGACCGCACCCAAATAATTGAACGATTCCACCTTCCCGAAGCTTTTCCATAATGATGGATGCTGCCTTTTCAATATGCGCTTGTTCTTTCTCAATTACAGTGTTTAAAAGCTGTTGTATATTTTGAAAATAAGATTGCATATCGTCACCTCTGAATTTCACTAATGAATTTGTATCGATCCGCACGATATGTACTTCGAACTAATTCGAATGGAACACCATCTGACAAGAAGCTAGTTCTTTTTATAATGAGTACTGCTGAGGTAGTGTTTATTTGAAGATATTTACTATCTTCTTTTGTGGTAATCGCAGCCTCCATTTGTTGAATCGCATTACCAATTTTCTGATGGTGTTTCGCTTCAATTAAAGCATATAGCGAACCCATAATTTTCTTTTCATCAAGCTCGGGAAAGACTTTCACAGGTATATACGTTCTTTCAATTGCCATAGGTTTCCTATCAGCAAATCGAATACGCACAACATAAAAAACCATTTCTTGTAGGTCTAATTGTAAATCTCTTGCAATATCTACAGAAGGAACGATTTTTTCAAAATGTATAAGCTTACTGCTTGGCTGCATACCTCTTGCTCTCATATCTTCCGTAAAACTAGTTAGTCCATTTAAAGGCTGCTCTAGTTTTGGATTGGCCACATATGTACCTCTCCCTTTTTCTCTATAGAGCAAACCACTATTCACTAAATTTGTAATAGACTGTCTTACTGTCATGCGACTAACACCTAATTGTTCGGATAATTCCCGTTCAGAAGGTATATTCTCTCCAATTTTATATTCTTCCATATAAATACGTTGCTTTAACAACTCCTCTATTTGCACGTATATTGGTACATGGGAGCTTTTATCTATCAAGCTTCTCAACTCCTTCTATTGCAGAAATCCGCCATTTACTCAATTAAAGTAAACTATCTTTTTTCGAATACTATGTTTCCGCGACATATTGTTTTTTCTATGTGTAAATCTTTATTCAAGATGACTAAATCTGCATCCAAGCCTTCCGCAATATAACCTTTAGTAGATAACTTTAGTTGCTTTGCGGCATTGGTAGAAGACATCGCAACAAGCTCTTGCAAGGAAGAATTAGTGCATTTACGAATATTCCGTACAGCCTCATCCATTGTTAGTACACTTCCTGCTAAAGCACCAGTGGGAAGATGTGCCCCTTCTCTTGTGACGTGCACCGTTTGTCCGCCTAAATCATAATCTCCGTATGGTAGCCCTTTTGCACGCATAGCATCTGTAATTAAAATAACGCCGCTTGCCTTTTTCAACAGATATGCTATTTTTACCGCCATAGGATGACTATGTATAAAATCAGCAATAATCTCCGTTTTTATCTGTTCTTCAACGAGCACGCTTCCAACAACGCCCGGTTCTCGGTGATGAAAAGAACGCATTTGATTGAATAGATGGGTAGCTTGTGTTGCACCTAGCTTCACTGCTTGCCCTAGTTCTTCTGACGTTGCATCTGAATGGCCAATTGAAACAATAACTCCTCGTTCACTTAACGATTTAACAAGTTCCAATCCATTTGTAACTTCTGGTGCAATAGTTATTTGTTTAATACGGTTACCACTTATATCTTGCCAATGATTGAAAAGTTCAATCGATGGATCAATAATATGCTCGATCGGCTGTGCACCGGCCTGTCTAGTTGAGAGAAACGGACCTTCCAAATGTATGCCCAATATCTCTGCTTCATCTATTGCAGTTTCAAAACTACTTATATTTTCTAAGGCATTCTCTATAGCTTCGACAGTTTGCGTTATTGTAGTAGCTAAAAAACTAGTTGTTCCTTCTTTGACTAAAGAACGAGCCAACCCTCTAAGCGATTTCTCGTCTGCATCCATTACATCAAACCCCGCTGATCCATGAATATGCATATCGATATATCCAGGGAAAACAATCCATTCACTAGATAGTCCATTTATTTTTTCATCAGCATCATATCGTAAGTTTTTACCTACCCTCTCGATTTTCCCATTTCTTAGGAACAGGTCACCTACAAATTGATGATCCGGATTAACAATCGTCACGTTTGAAATGAGTATTGTTTTTTCCACCATTAATACCTCCTAAGAATTTTTTTGGTCAAGAGGCGGATATAGACAAAGTAATTTATCAATTTTGGTATAGTTGTCTATACCAATTATAGAGCGTTTATATTAAAAAGAAAAGAATTAATTTACAATGTTCTGATTTTTGAACAAAAATACGACATAAATATTGCTCTTGTCCGTTGCTACTAACTTAGTAGTAGTCCCTTCGTTATTCTATATATTATGTACCTTTTCAATTATTATTCTGACGAATAGAAAATGAATTTTATTAAATAGCATAAAGACCTGATGTTTCCCCTTACTATCAATGAAAATGTTTTCATAAGAAAAAAGAACGCCTGATATCTTTCACCAAGCGTTCATATTACTATATTTATTTGTTTATCTAGATATGTTCTCATCATTATCTAAAGGAACACGTTTATTTATATTTAAAATATAATAACTTGCTGCAACAATACATAAGAAAACTATTCCTACAACAAGTGATATACGTGTATCTGAATTAAACCACATGCCTACTAGCACCAACAGGAGAAATAGCATGGTGGCATAGTTACTAAAAGGTGCTAATGGCATTTTAAAAGGATGCTTATCCATTTCTACTGCCCTTACCTTTCTGAATTTCAACTCACTAATAAGCAAAGCAAACCATGGAATCATTCCAGGTAAAACGCTGGCACTATAAACGTATAAAAATAACTTTGGTGGAGCGAGAAAATTTAAAACCACACCAATTGCCAATCCAATAAGTACGGCAATTGTACAGTATAAAGGAACACCATTTCTTGATACTTTCGTGAAGACTTTCGGTGCTTGTCCATTCAAAGCCAGTGTATAAAGCATACGTCCTGCACTGAAGATACCACTATTACAACCAGACATAGCTGCTGTGATAACGACAAAATTAATTAGTCCAGCCGCTGCAGTAATACCTACTTTTGCAAAAGTAGATACAAAAGGACTACCTATCGTATCAAGTTGATCCCAAGGATATACAGTAACAATAATGAAAATAGCGCCAATATAAAATATTAAAATACGCCAAATAATCGTTTGAATGGCCTTTGTTAATGTCCTAGTGGGATCCTTGGCTTCACCCGCTGTAATACCAATAAGTTCAACCCCTTGATAAGAGGCAACTACTAGGGATAATGCAAAGAAAAACCCTTTCCAGCCACCCGTGAAGAAACCGCCATGTGTCCAAAGATTCGACAATCCAATTGCATGTCCTCCATTTCCTATTCCAAATAGAATAAGACCTAACCCTGCAATAATCATTAGCACAATCGTAACAATTTTGATCAATGCGAACCAAAACTCAAACTCTCCGAAAGATTTAACAGAAACTAAATTTGCCGCTCCAAGAACCGCCATCGCTACAATCCCCGGTACCCAAGCGGGGAGGTTAGGAAACCAATATTGCATATATACTCCGACTGCAATAATTTCGGACATCCCTACAATAACCCATTGAAACCAGTTGCTCCATGCCGTCATATATCCAGCCAAAGGATGCATGTATTTATGGGCAAATGTCGCAAACGAACCGGTAGTTGGCTCTAAGTAAAGCATTTCTCCCATAGAACGCATGATAAAAAATATAAAAATCCCTGCAATCGCGTATGCCAACATGACAGAGGGACCGGTCCATTTTATCGTACTTGCAGAACCCATAAACAAACCTACCCCAATGGTACCGCCTAAAGCAATCATCTGAATATGGCGCGACTCTAGTCCTCTTTTTAAGTTTTTATCTGACATATTAAACCCTCCTCATCAACAATCTATTATTCTAAAATTTATAATGTAGATTATTAAATCTAAAACCCTTATGATATTACTTTTATTATAATAATAATATTTCAGAATTAATACAAATGTATTTTTAGGAAAAACAACCAAACACAGTATTTTAATCGGAAACCCATCTGTTTATTAAACTACTTTTTATATTTCAGAATAGTTTTACAAAAAGCTTTTTCTTTAAGAACAAAACTGTATTTATCGTTCTTGAAGTCCTTTGGGAAGGCCTATGCTATATGATAGCCGATTTTTTAAGAGCTATTGATCATGACTGACATCATGATCAATAGCTCTTTTCTCGGTAATCCTATGGCATTTATCTATCCGTCGCCCTTCTCAAACTTCAAGCACTGATTTAGTACTGCTCTTTGGAAGTAGAGAAGCCTACTCACAATGAGTCGGCTCCCTTTTGCTGCTTGCTAATCGGTCATGCACCTCTTAACCCTTTAAATAAAATAATCCACCATTTATAATTTCAATTTTAATCCTCGTCTTATATTGTTCATCTATTGCTGTTTTCTCCATCTCATAGCATTCCGGCTTATCTTCTACCTCTTCATAAAAGTGTTCTAACACTTTTTGAGCCTTTAGGCACCTCTGTTTAGCTTCTTCAGCCCATGTATGATCATCTTTTTGTATGATATTTTCAATAGCCAAATCTAATCTCTCGAGTCCGCGAAGGGGTTTTATAATATAAGGCAAATGAAAAGCATCACCAGATGAGACTGAAACCAAATTCACTTTGCCTAATAAATCATGAAAATTATTAACAATACTCCCCTTCATCAAATTAATGCCTAAGGAATGAAGCATTTCTTTCGTTTGATCACTGTAATACGACACCTTATAATTTACACCTAACCAAGGAGTTAAAATGGGTCTCGGTCCAACACTTTCGACCTTCTCGTACATTTGAACAAATGCTCCTAGCTCTTTGGTAACTTGAAACATCTGACTAAGACGGGGAGAACCAAAGTGCACAACCTCCCCTTTAATGCCTTCATTTAAATTATTTTGATCCGTGATTAGCGTTAATTGAGCAGGGTCGGGCACACCATTAATACTTTCTAAGTATTGCCAATGAAAAGGACGGTTCATAATTTTTTTATCTATATCCACCGTTAATTGAACAGTCATATAATGATCATTCCTATTCAAAATGCGGCAATTATTTTCTTGAAAAAACTTCAGTAAATACTCGTGAACCTGTTTTGGGTACATGTACATCCTCCTTTAAATTCCCCATCCATTTTTAAATAGTTTTTTTGTATTCAGATAAAATATCGTCCAACTCCCCTACAACCTTTTCAAAGACATCTAGCTTAACGTAGAGTAAGTCCAATATGTCTTTTTCAATTGTGCCATCGATTGCAAGATTATAAATGTGAACATCATGTTCTTGTCCCAACCTGTGAACACGTCCAATTCTTTGTTCTAACTTCATGGGGTTCCACGGTAAATCATAGTTGATGACGTGATGACAAAATTGAAGGTTAATACCTTCTCCCCCTGATTCCGTCGCAATCAGGACTTGGCACTTTTCTTTAAATAAATGCTTCATGTATTCCCTTTTACTCTTATTAAATTGCCCATTAAAAGGAACACTAGTGATTCCTTTTGTATTTAAATACCACTGCAAGTAAACTTGACTAGCTTTATATTCTGTAAACACAATGACTTTATCGTTTGCTTGGGAAATAATCTCATATACCTTTTCTGCTTTTGAATTTATCTCCAACATCATTAGTTTTTGAATAATCCCTTCTACAAAATCAATCTCTTCTTGTTCAGTACAATTTTGTCTCATTTTATTTAACGTTAAATATGTTGCTTCCTTGCTGCTACACATTTCTTTTTGAAGAGTAATCATAGAAAAGGCTCCCGAAAAAATAGACGATACATTTTTAAGTTCCAAAATAAAATCGTAGACTTCTCTTTCTTCCTTCGTAAATTCGATTGGAATTATTTGAACACGACGATTGGTCCATTCAATGCCGGTGTCATCTCTCCTATTTCGTACCATTACTTGGTTAACCAATTCTTTTAAATAATCATCGTGTTCTACGCTGTGCTTACTTGCCGAAAAGGAGGATTGAAAGTTTTCGTAATTGCCTAGATGTCCTGGTTTTAATAAGGAAACAAGGTAGAATAATTCAAATACATCATTTTGAATGGGAGTGGCGGTTAACAATAGACAAAACTTTTTCTTTAAGCTTTGTACGAACTCGTAGATTTTGGTTTTATGATTTTTTAGTTTATGTGCCTCGTCAATGATAATCATGTCAAAATTTTGGGCATAAATGAGTTCTCGATGGGGGCTTTTTTTGGCGGTATCCATACTCATTACAATTACATCGTAGTATTCAATCGGGGTATTTTTCTTATAGGGAATAGCTGGAATATAAAACTTATAGTTCAATTCTTCGACCCACTGATTGATAAGAGAAGCTGGAGCTAAAATTAACGCTTTTTTCACAAGCCCACGAATAAGATATTCTTTTAATATTAAACCTGCCTCAATTGTTTTACCGAGACCCACCTCATCCGCAAGAATTGCTTTTCCATTCATTCTTTCTATGACCGTTTCAGCCACCTCTAACTGGTGAGCCAGAGGTGTTAAATTAGGCAAGTACTTAGGGGATTGAAGACCTGAGAATTCCGGAATTAGATTTGCTTTCACTACTTCGAAATTCATATTGTATAATGTCCAATTATCCCATGGTTCCAGATTTTCTATTCTTTTTAAAAAGCCTTCTTTCCACTCGGTTGACCTTTCAATTATCATGAATATCACCTCATACAACTTTTTATCTTCTTAGATTGTCCAAAAAAGAGACACATATGTTTATTTATACGAAATGCAATTAATAAAAGCGTTAATATTACGGTGAAAATAAAGAAATTTGGAAATGATATGATAAGGACATCAATTTTTACCTTGAGTGAAACGAATCTATCGTAAAGCAAGCATTTTTTCTTGGAGAGTAACTATTTTAAACATGGAAGTAACCCAGTAGATTTTCCGGGAAGATTAAACGTATTATTTTTTACTAAATTTTTTTCAAAAAAGTGTTTCCTTTTTTATGAAAAGTGGTGTATACTATATTTTGTCGTCAGTAATACATCGGAGGAATACCCAAGTCTGGCTGAAGGGATCGGTCTTGAAAACCGACAGGCGGGTCATACCGCGCGGGGGTTCGAATCCCTCTTCCTCCTCCATTTTTACTTATATTAGTATCGCAGGTGTCCTATTTTTCTAGGGTGTAGAAGTATTTTGTTTGTAACTATATTATTGTCGCGGGGTGGAGCAGCTCGGTAGCTCGTCGGGCTCATAACCCGAAGGTCACAGGTTCAAATCCTGTCCCCGCAACCAAATGGTCCCGTGGTGTAGCGGTTAACATGCCTGCCTGTCACGCAGGAGATCGCCGGTTCGATCCCGGTCGGGACCGCCATTTTTTTATTTAAGATTTAGGATAAGCTTGCAGCTAAAAGCGATGCACCACTTAGCATAAATCGAAGAAAAGTTTGAAATAAGTAAGCGGATCAAGGAAACAATCGAGTGAAGAAGGAGTGTACTTAAGTACATGACTGACCGAACGAGTGAAGTTTACGAAGAGATGCACAGCTTAGTGCAAACTGACATGGCTCAGTAGCTCAGTCGGTAGAGCAAAGGACTGAAAATCCTTGTGTCGGCGGTTCGATTCCGTCCTGAGCCACCATAGTAATGCGGGTGTAGTTTAGTGGTAAAACCTCAGCCTTCCAAGCTGATGATGAGAGTTCGATTCTCTTCACCCGCTCCATTAATTTAAATACTATAGTACTTTTCTTTAAACGAATTGGCTATTTGATGGAATTAATCCTTCTGAGGTATAACTCAAGAATGGATTATTTTTTTTGCTTTTAAAAGATTCAAGTTACCTTTGCTAAGAGGTGTAAAATTCTATATGAGAATTCTTAATAAGATAAATAAAGGAGAAAGTACTTGCAAAGAAATCGATGTTTCGGCAGGTTCTCTTATTATGGCATTAGGTATTTTTCTACTTGGTGCTATTCATCAGTTTCCCATCTTAAATAACCGTTTTGGCCTACCATTGTCAGGACTTCTAGGAGTTACTTGGCTACTTATGCTTTTTTCTTTTTTTCGTTCTTTAATTAACAGGGACTATAGAAATAATTTAGTTACATTTCCAATAAAAAGTTTCGGGGCTGGGACATGGATTGCAGCATCTTCTGTTATTGGTGATTTAATCATACAAAGAGCCCCTAATTTTCTACCACTTGTTAAAGTTTTAGCTAGCGTAAATATTATTATGTGGGTGTTTTTCATTATTTTTTGTGTAAGACAGCTTAAAATGATTATTAATAAACAGGAGATAGAAAACACTCATGGGGTTATCCTACTTTCTACGGTTAGTACGCAGTCAATTGTCAGCTTACTCATAAATGTCTACGGAAACAATTTTGCACCAACTCTAATGTTTATATTAATTTCAATAGGAGCTTTATTTTATCTTTTTTCCTTTACTTTATTATTTATACGATTTTCATCTAAATTGGATAATATTCACGAATGGAAAAACACCGATTGCATTATCCATGGGGCCATTTCTATCACTGGTTTGGCCATGGTTCAGTCAGGAATTTTTACTTACCATACAATTATTTTTGTATGGTATATAGTTTTCGTGTTATTTACATTGGTTGAGATCATTGAAGTAATCAGAGGGATTAAGCGAGTTAAGGAATTTGGATGGAGAAAAGGTATTTTTACTTATAATATTACCCAGTGGGCACGAAATTTCACATTTGGCATGTTTTATTTTTTTACTACAAATTTACTTCATACTTATTCAACTGAAGCTTTGTCTTTTCAAAATCACTTTCTTCAAGTTTTGGGATGGCTTGTACTATTTTTGTTAATCATACAGTTCTATCTGTTTCTATGTGCAAATCTTTTTATGAAAAAGAACAAATCTTGAACCATTGTTTGCAGCTTTTATAGCTAATAAGCAATGGTTTTTATTTTTTTCTATAAAAACGTGTTTATTTATGGTAGCAAATTCTTCTTTTTCTTGTATCTATGCACTATCATGATTTGTAGGAGTAAAGATTATTTAATTGGAAAGGATGATTCGATGAACAAGCAATATTACGTAAATGGTGAATGGAAGTCTTCTGAAGAGTTTGCAAGCCTCCACTCTCCCCATACAAAAGAAGTTATTGCACATATTCCACAGGCTACTCGTGAAGAAGTGGAGCAAGCAATAGCGATTGCAGATGATGCAAGAAAACAAATGTCCAAGCTTACAGCGTATGAGCGCGCCGCTATTTTAGAGCATATCGCCCAATTATTTATAGAAAATCGTCAACAAGCTGCTGAAATTATCTCATTAGAGGCTGCAAAACCTATAAAGTACGCATTAGGAGAAATCGACCGTACAATTGAAACGTATAAATTTGCTGCTGAGGAAGCAAAGCGTATAACCGGCGAAATGATTCCAATGGATGCAGCAAAAAATGGAGCGAATCGATTTGGCTATACAATTGAACAACCACTTGGAGTAATTGGTGCTATTACACCTTTCAATTTTCCACAAAACCTGGTTGCCCATAAAGTAGGCCCTGCAATCGCTGCTGGAAACACAATTGTTCTTAAACCAGCATCACAGACTCCCCTTTCAGCACTATTTTTAGCCGAACTGATCGACCAAACTTCTTTACCTAAAGGGGCTTTCAATGTTATCACCGGTAGTGGCAAAACAGTTGGCGATGCTTTAGTAGAAAGCGATAAAGTGAAAATGATCACGTTTACCGGTAGCCCAGCTGTTGGAATCGGCATTCGCAATAAGGCTGGTTTGAAGAAAGTTGCGCTTGAGTTAGGATCGAACGCTGGACTAATTATCGATAAAGGGGTTGATTTGTCACAAATCGTACCTAAATGTGTAATGGGCGCCTTCTCCAATCAAGGCCAAGTATGCATTTCCCTTCAGCGCACATATGTTATGGAGGAATTATTCGAGGACTTCTTGGAACAATTTACGATTGCAACAAAACAACTGGTCGTCGGGAACCCACTCGAAGACACAACAGATATTGCTGCCATGATTCATCCAAACGAGCAAGATCGTGCAGTAGACTGGGTAAAAGAAGCGGTCCAAAACGGGGCTAAAATTGTAACAGGAGGAACAATAGAAAACGGGGTCTTCTTGCCAACTATTTTAACCGATGTATCTCACAATTTAAAAGTCTCTTGCCAGGAAGTTTTCGCACCTATTGTAGTAGTAAATCGCATTTCTTCAGTTGAAGAAGGAATTACCGCAATAAATGATTCAAATTACGGTCTTCAAGCTGGAATCTTTACGAACGACATTCAAACTGCCTTCCATGCTTCTAAACAATTAGAGGTTGGTGGTGTCATGATTAATGACATTCCGACTTACCGTGTTGACCAAATGCCTTATGGTGGAGTAAAGGAAAGTGGTACTGGAAAAGAAGGGTTAAAATACGCAATTCATGAGATGACAGACACGAAATTAGTAGTGTGGAATCAATCATAAAAAGTGTGCAGCCGTTTTTTTGGTGAATCTCACCTCCTAATGATAAAATAAGTTCATTGAAGGGAGAGATATAAATGGATTTTATAACACTAAGCAATGGTACGAAGATTCCACAGATTGGATTTGGTGTGTGGAGAGTAGATAATGATACGGAAGCACCTGATGCAGTTGAAGAGGCTCTTCGCGTCGGCTATCGTCACATCGATACTGCTGCTGTTTACAAAAATGAGGAAGGTGTTGCAAGAGGTATCACTGCTTCTGGTGTAGCTCGTGAGGACATTTTCTTAACGTCTAAAATTTGGAATGACGACATTCGTGCCGGTCGTACGAAGGAGGCATTTCAAGAATCACTCGAAAGATTGAAAACGGATTACTTGGACCTTTGTTTAATCCACTGGCCAGTTGACGGTATTGTTGAAGCTTGGCGTGCACTTGTGGAATTATATGAAGAAGGTAAAGTAAAGGCAATTGGTGTGTCTAATTTTAAACAACATCACCTTGAACAATTGAATGCAGCTGGTTTGATGAAGCCAATGGTAAACCAAATTGAATTACATCCACAGAATCCTCAGAAAGAATTTGTAGCTTATTTAAAAGAAGAAGGTATTCATGTAGAAGCGTGGAGCCCTCTAATGCAAGGTAAATTTATGGAAATTGATTTGTTCCATGACTTGGCGAAGACATATGACAAAACGCCATCTCAAATCGTACTTCGCTGGCATTTGCATACTGGACATGTTGCGTTACCAAAATCGGTTACACCAAGCCGAATTCAAGAAAATTTAAACGTTTTCGACTTTGAGCTTTCTTCTGAAGACATGGCAAAAATCGATTCAATTGCGACTAACGAGCGCATTGGTCCAGATCCAGATAAAATTGAATTTTAATTAGTATGAAGACGGACCTGACTTCTTAGGAAATCAGGTCTTTTTTAATACAGATATAGGTTTTTCCAAACTTTTTAAAATAGCTTTAAGAAGCATATATTTCTGCTAAAATGAGGTTAGTCATGTTATTAAATAAGAACTGGAATGGTGAGTAAACATTGAAAACTTTTAAAAAAATGTATATCGAAATTACAAGTGTGTGTAATCTTGCTTGTAGCTTCTGTCCCCCTACTGAAAGAAAGGCAAATATTCTTAAAGTGGATAAATTTAATGAAATACTTGATCAGATTAAACCACATACGAAATATATTTACCTACATGTCAAAGGGGAACCCCTACTGCACCCTAGAGTTGACCAATTGCTAGATGCTGCACATGCGAAGGGATTCAAAGTGAATATTACAACAAACGGCACGCTTCTTAAAAAGAATAGACATAAACTTTTAGGAAAATCGGCACTGCGCCAAATGAACTTTTCTCTTCATAGTTTCGATGGACATGAAGGCTCTACCGACCGTGAGGGATACTTAGCAGAAATTCTATCGTTTGCAAAAGAAGCAGCGTCACAAGGAGTCCTCATCTCCTTCCGTTTATGGAATTTAGATCCCGTTCATGCGACAAGCGAACAAAAAAGAAAAAACCAAGAAACATTAGAAATTTTAGAAAAGGAATTCAACTTAGATTACAAAATCGAGGAAAAAGTAGTGCCTGGCAGTGGAGTAAAAATTGCAGATCGTATCTATATAAACCAAGACCATGAATTCCAATGGCCTAGCTTACTTGCCCCAGAAGATGACGGCAAAGGTTTTTGCCATGCCCTTCGCAGTCAAGCAGCCATTCTCGTCGATGGCACGGTTGTACCTTGCTGTCTTGATGGGGAAGGTGTGATTGATCTCGGAAATATTAATGACAAACCTTTCTCAGAAATTATCGAAGGAGAAAGAGCAAATAATCTTTATGATGGATTTTCTAGAAGAGAAGCGGTAGAAGAAATGTGCAGGAAATGTGGATATCGCCAGCGATTTGGGGCTTAAAAAGAGGTATCCCCATGTTAAAAACGCTATACAGCAGTTTTCGACATAGGGATATACAAATAAAAAAATTAAGTTTCAAATACCATTCATTATGTTGTACACCTGTTAGCTCATTTCATGAAGTCATGATGGGTTAACAGGTTATTTGAATTTACCTGGAATCATTTCTGCAGGCAGTGGGCGACTAAATAAATAGCCTTGAAACATATCGCAGTTATAATTCTTTAATAGATTTGCTTGCTCTTCTGTTTCTACTCCCTCGGCAATAACTGGCATCCCTAAGTTATGACCAAGTGCGATAATCGTTGCGATAATACTACGGTCTTCTTCGTCCTGTTGGATACCTTGCACGAACGCTTTATCAATTTTGAGGTGATCGATTGGAAAGCGACGAAGGTAGTTCAATGAGCTATATCCTGTACCAAAATCATCCATTGCAATGAGGACTCCGATTGATTTGAGTTCATTTAGCACTCGTATCGCAATGTCCGGCTGCATCGCAATTGTTTCTGTGATTTCTAGTTCCAAGTACTTCGGGTTAAGTTTGGTTTCCTTTAAAATCAATTCAATCTTTTCTACTAAATCCGTTTGATAAAACTGTCTTAAAGAAAGGTTAACCGATATAGGTACTGGCGGCAAACCTTGTCTCTGCCATTCTTTGTTTTGACTGCATGCCTCACGTATGACCCATTCACCAATTGGTACAATCATACCCGTTTCCTCAGCAAGTGGTATAAAGTCAACAGGTGAAACCATCCCTAAATCTTTGCTGTTCCAACGTAACAATGCTTCAATGCCTGAGACTTTTTGTGTGATTGCATCGTATTGTGGCTGGTAATGAAGTACAAATTCTTGTTTATTTAACGCTTTATGAAGCAGTGTCTCCATGCGAAGATCATTTTTTGAAAGACCTTCAATTTGGGTATTATAAATTTGATAATTGTTGCGCCCCTGTCGTTTAGCGAAGTACATGGCATGATCAGATGCTCTCATCAAACCTTTGATATCTGTTGCATGTTTTGGAAACAGACTTATCCCAATGCTCGCGGTCAGAATAGTTTCAAAACCGTCTACATCGAACGGTTCTCCTATTTCCGAAACCAACGTTTTAACTTTCAATAGGACTTTACTTTCATCAATGTTTTGCATAATAATAGTAAATTCGTCTCCAGCATATCTGTAAACCTTACCATCAAGCCCCGTTATTTTCACTAAACGCTCTGAGACTTGTTTTAATAATGCATCGCCCATTTCATGTCCAAGATAATCATTGATAAACTTAAAGCGATCAAGGTCGACCAATAAGATTGCAGAGTTAAGTTTTTCTGAAGTTTGGGTTTCAATTATTCTACGAAGATCCTCTTGGAATAAGCGCTGATTCCCTAATCCAGTCAGCATATCATGATATGCCATAAAGTTCGCCTTTTCTTCATTACGCTTCATATTCGTGATATCTTTTCCGATACAATGAACTGCAGAGAGTTTTCTGTCGGTGAATATAGGAATTACTGTAATGTGCAGCAATACCTGTTCACCATTTTGGTTATGCAAAGAGGTCTCATATTGATGTGGATGTCCACTATGTACCTTTTGAAAATTAGCTATTGTCTCTTCCTGTTTGTGTTTATCTATGAAAGGAAGAAAGGGGTTACCGATTAATTCTTCTGCAGGAACACCTAGAATTTTCTCCGTTGCTTCATTTACTACTAAAAATCTCCCTTTCAAATCAAAAGTAATAACAGGATCGATGTTATGATCAAATAATGCCCTATACCTTTGTTCACTTTCCTTCAAGAGGTGTTCCATTCGTATCTGTTCAGTGATATCGCGAGCGATACCTATAACCTCCATCACTTCACCATCTAATATAGTAGGGACTGCTGTAATATCAATGTTTAAAACGGTACCTTCACTATTTAAAACGGAAATTTGGAATTCTGCTGTATTTCCTTTTAATACCTCATAAAAGTTATCCTTTGCAAGCTGTAGATCTTTGGGAACAATCAACTTTTGAAAGCTCATTCCAATAATTTCTTCAAACGAATATTTTAATATCTTTAATCCTGCTGCATTGAAGTTTGTAAGATTACCCTCAGGATTAATCGCAAAAACTAGATTAGGATTATAATAGAACAATGATTCATACTCTTTTTTCGATTTTTTTAACTTATTTCGTGTATCCTGATGCTCAGTTATGTCGATAATTGTTAATATTAAATATCGTTCCTCATTTTCAAGCTCAATTGCATGCCCTGTCACCTTTAACACTTTACCTTCTAAGTTTCTCTTCAATGGTGTGGAATCCGCCTTGTGAGTCTTGGACAATTGTTCTTTTTCCAAAGCTTCAAAGTCTGAATCACTAGGAACCTCGAACATGTCCTCCCAACTATATGAACATATATCTTCCATATTCATACCGGTCAATTTCACAGCTGCCCCGTTAGCATATATAAAACGATCTGGATATTGTCCCTCTTTCAAGGTCAATATACATATAGGTTCGGGGAAATTTTCAATAAAACGGATGAAGTCACTTTTATTAAACTTTGAATGTAATGTTGGACTATCATTAAAATAAATTTCCATCATACTCACCTCACTTTTCAACATTAACAAGTCAAACTATCTCAAGAATAAGTCTATTGTTGTGCATTCGTAAAATGAGTATAACAACCAAGGGTATACTTTTCAATAACATACGTAAGCATTTCGACTTACTAAGTATTTACCCAGTTTTTATTCTATCAACCAATTGTTCGTTCCATTTAATGTGTTTTTGATATATTCTTTTCTCGGATTTTTAATGGCAAGGCAATTTAAAGATTCTATTTCATCTAGAGCTTTCTATTTTCCCTATATTTAACACAGCCTCAACGAAAGCTTTAACCTCTTCTTCCTTCGTTGCCCATGAGGTAACTAATCGAATTGCTGAATGGGCCGGATCAACTCTTTCCCAAATTAGAAATGAATAATCCTTTTGTAGTTCTGCGATAAGTAAGTCAGGCAGTACAGGAAAAATCTGATTGGACGGGGAATGACTCAAAAATGTAAACTGAGCAGTGTTACACCCTTCTCTAAGAATGGCTGCCATATCATTTGCATGCTGAGCCAATTCAAAATACAGGCCATCTCGGAAAAGCTCATAAAACTGGATTCCCAATAATCTTCCTTTTGCCAAGAGTGCCCCTTTTTGCTTCAGATGAAATCGAAACTCTTCTTTTAAAGAATTTCTTGAAATAACTAACGCTTCTCCTAAAAATGCCCCATTTTTAGTCCCACCTATATAAAATGCGTCTACCAATGTAGGGATATCACTTAGCTTCAAATCGTTGTCATCGGAACAAAGCGCTGACCCAAGTCGCGCTCCATCCATATACAATAGTAGATTATGTTCCTTACAAAAGTTTTTTAAATCTATTAGCTCACACTTGTTGTAGATAGAGCCTACTTCTGTAGTATTTGATATATACACTAGCTTCGGTTTCACCATATGCTCATCTGTGTGTAATTCCAACACTTTTGCAATATGAGCAGGATTCAATTTTCCATCTTCCGATTCTACCGAAATTACCTTGTGTCCCGTTGCCTCGATTGCTCCAGTCTCATGCGTAGAAATATGACCTATATTGGTAGCGATAACTGCTTCATGCAGTCTCAAAAACGCAGAAATGGCTATTAAATTCGTTTGAGTTCCTCCTGATAACAAATGGATGTCCACCTCATGATGTCCCATTTGCTCTTTTAAAACACTTATAGCTTTTTTCGTAAATTGATCAACGCCATATCCTTCTTCTTGTACATTATTAGACTCCACTAAAGCCTGAATTATTCTCGGGTGTGCCCCTTCTGCGTAATCATTTTTGAAGCTATACATATAATTTCCTCCATTCTATTACTTATTTGATATTTTATCATAATTCGTCATGAATTCTGACATTAACTAAGAAGCTAAAACGATTGGATTATTGCTTTAATTTTGATTGTAAGTATGATTTCATTATTTTCAAACCGACCTAATTAATTAAATAAATAATAGGGCAATCTCTCTCGACTTTACATTTACATGTAACACCGGAGAAATTGCCCTAAACTTTTATAATATATCAATCCAAATCTTTACTGCCGTCACAACAATCAAAACAGCCATAATCATTTGTAAGATTTTAGGATTTACTTTTTTACTAGTAGTAGCTCCTAGAGGGGCTGCTATTAAACTTGATATCACTATAATAAGCGAAGGAATTATATCCACTTGTCCTGTGAATATCTTGCCTCCAATGGAACCAATAGAGGAGATAAACGTTATTGCAAGTGACGAGGCAATCGTCATTCTTGTTGGGATTTTTAAAACTACGAGCATAATTGGTACTAATAAAAATGCTCCCCCAGCACCTACTATTCCTGCTCCAAGTCCTACAATTAGGGCAAGAATAGATGAAAGCCACTTATTGAACGTAATTTCGCCTAAGTTTTTATCATCAATTCCCTTTCTCGGAACAAACATCATAATCGCTGCGATAACAGCAAGCATGCCATATACAAAATTAATGGCATCTTCTTGTAAATAGCTGGATGCAAATCCTCCTATAAAACTACCGACTAAAACGCTACTCCCCATATAAGCAATTAACCTCTTATTTAAATATCCACCTTTTCGGTAAACCCAGACGCCCCCAATAGTCGCAAAGAACACTTGTATTGCAGTTATTCCGGCAACTTCATGAGAGCTAAAATGTGCTACTCCTAGAGCAGCTGGTATATATAACAACATGGGAAAGTTGATAATTGCTCCACCAATACCCAATAATCCGGATATATATGATCCTAAAAATCCTATAAGGAAAAGAGTAATCACAAATCCTATATCCACGCTATCTTCTCCTTTCCTTGAGGAGTCATACTACCTAACAGCACAACGGTTTGGACCAATTTCCATTTCACGCTGTTCTTCTTCATCAGGATTTATTTGCCCCATATTTGTCTGGCGGATTTCCTGATAGGCATTTGGTTGTGGAGGCAGATCTTCTGTCACTAATTTTCTAAATACGCCTTCTTCCTCTATCTGCAAACCATGATTTTTTTCAAATAACTCCCCTAACTTCTTCCATACGCTACCGTCCTCATTTAATTCTTCGATTCGCATAAAGTGGGCTGGAAGTACAATTAGTTCATTTGATAATTCTCTATATCGAGTATAAAGACTGTCTCTTAAATCTTTCACCCAGTCCTCTGCCATACCAGCGAGATCTGGTCTTCCAATCGAATCGATAAATAAAATATCACCAGTTAGTAAGTACGCTGAGTCAACAACAAAAGAAGTAGATCCAATTGTATGACCAGGAGAGTATAGTGCTTGAATACGGATAGCAGTATTCCCTACTGTTACTTCATTTCCATCATCTAAAGGATTAAAGTCAAATGTAACTTCCTGAGCATCCTTTGATGGAAGCCAGTATTTGGCGTTCGTTTTTGCGGCTAGAGCGCACCCGCCGGATATATGATCAGCATGGAGGTGGGTATCGAATACATGCATAATTTTTACACCCATACGTTCCGCAAACTCTACATAGATATCTGTCATTCTAGTAGCATCAATAATTACGGCTTCTCCACCCGAAGCAATCATATAAGATAAGCAACCTTTGCCAATCCGAACAAATTGAAAGATCTCTCCTCCCGCTTTTAAATCACCTACCTTTACAGGTTCCAAGTACTCGCTCCAAGCTTTCATTCCACCTTTTAAATAAGAAACGTCTAAGCCAGCTTCTGAAAGCATTTCGGCGACCATGATAGAAGAACCCTCTTTCGCACATACAACTAGTATGTCTCGGTGTGCAGGAATCTCATCTAAAATTCCCTCTACACCATCCAGTAAGTCAAAGTACGGTACATTTAACTGTGTAATGTTTTCTCCTTCAATTTTCCAATCGTTAAAGTCATCTTTATTACGGACATCTAAAATAAATAACGCTTCTTTGTCTATTACTTTTTTCGTTACTTCTTTTGAAGTCATCATATGAATACTCATTTTTTACCTCCCCAAGTATTTAAATTAATTAGAATGTCAATGTAACATCTGCATCTTTTGCAAAATCTAAAAATGTCACCGCTCCTCCAACTTCAATTCCGTCAATGAAGGATTCCTTTTCAAGGCCCATTACATCCATCGTCATTTGACAGCCAATAAATTGAACGCCCATCTCTTGAGCCATTGCAATTAATTCTGGAATAGCTGGAACATTGGCATTTGCAAAACCTTCAGCAAAATGCTCTTTTCCTTCTGGTAGAGGAAGCATATGACTCGCCTCTTTATGAATTAAATTTAGTCCTTCGAATGTAAAGAAAATGCTTACCTCCTGGTCTGTTGCTGCTGCCGCCGTTGCGATATTAAATACTTTGTATGCATCAAATAATCCACCATTACTTGCTATAATTGCTACTTTTCTATTCATTTTTTATTCCTCCATGTTTTAATATTAGTTTGAATTTACACCTGATGTTGCACCGGTCCACTGACTCATCCCTGGAACAACATTGAATACTTTAGTAAAGCCTATTTCTGCTAACTTTTGTGCAGCTAGATCACTACGACTGCCTGTTCGACAAATAACAAAAATATCGACCGTACTGTTTAATTCATCGAATCGCTCATCTAATTCCCCCAATGGAATAGAAATAGCAGTTGGAATATGATTAAATGCATACTCCGCAGCTTCTCTTACATCTAGAACAATCAGTCTCTTTTCTTCCTTTAATCTTTTTTCTAACTCCTCATTGTCCACAATGAACGGATGCTTGTTTTCGATTATGTTATCGGCAGTTGCTTTTCTAATAAAATGTTTGAGGACATCTCCATCTTCCACCATACCCAAGTACTGATTTCCGGTACTTGCTGCCCAAGCTTTCATGTCAGCTTTAGAACCTTTATCTGTTGCCTGAACTTCCAATACAAACCCAGCAGCTAATCCATTCATCGCCTTCTTGGTTTTTACAATCGGCATCGGGCACGCAAGCCCCTTAGCGTCTAATACCTCATTCGCTTTCAACTCTTCCATCTTATATCCCCCTATACCCATATGGGTACTTTTAAACTTAAAAAATTATTCTACTTCCCCTTCCCATGCAAGCATGCCACCAGTCATATTAATAGCATTAAATCCTTGTCCCGTAAGGAACTCCGTGGCACGACCACTTCTGGCACCAGAACGGCAAACAATGATGTACTCTTGTGTTTTATCTAATTCATGCATACGGAACTCTACTAATCCTAGCGGTATGTTTATAGCACCGGGGATTTTCCCTGCAGCTACTTCCTCTACTTCCCGTACATCTATTATGTTTAATGCATTTCCTTCTATTAACAACAATTCTATTTCCTTTGCAGTCGTTTCCTTCATCATAAATTCCTCCTATCTTCTATTAGGTCCAGGCACTCATGCCACCTTTTACATTTGTCACTTTGTTAAAACCCTGCTTTTTTAATAATTTAGTTGCTTTGTTACTTCTCATGCCACTTTGGCAAATGATGATTACTTCTCTTTCCTTCGAAAGCTCTCCGATTTTTTGTGCTAATTGATGAAGTGGGATATTTTTAAACCCTCTTATGCTATTTGCCTTAAACTCTCCCGTTGTTCGTACGTCGATATATTGCTTATTTGGATCATTTAATTCCATTTTTAGATTCGTTACAGAGATTTGTCTTACTCCTTTTGTTGGCATAAGGCGTTGGACAAAAAAGAAAATAATCAGCAAAAGCAGTAGATAATTGAGATATTCCATCATATCACCCCTTTCTTATCCAAAACTTTAATACATCTTGTTCGTCTTCTTGCTGTAGCATTTCATGACCACCCGATTTTGCCCAAGCGGCGAGGTCTTTCTTTGCTCCTTTATCTGTTGCGTGAATCTCTAATACATTACCTGACTCCAGTTCATCCATCGCTTTCCTTGTTTTTACAATCGGCATTGGACAAGCCAATCCTTTAGCATCTAATACTTTATCTGCATCCATTTAATTATCTCTCCTATCACATATTTACCCATACCCCTATAGGTATCTAATTAATTAAAAAAAGAAAAGCCATCAGACTTTTATCTACTTTTAACTAGCAAGTTGACAGCTTCCTTTATAAGTGCATCAGTTTGTTCGCCATTTTTCTCTGCCTCTAGTACACAATCCACTAAATTGGTGCTTACAACCACTCCTACAGTCCGATCCACAGCGGAGCGAACAGCTGACAATTGCGTAATAACTTCTTTACAGTCTTTCTGTTCTTCCATCATCTTCAGAATCCCTCTAAGTTGGCCTTCCATTCTTTTGATTCTATTTTTGACTTGGTCATCATACTTCATTTAAACGCTCCTTTCTTCTCTTCTTTTATGTGTACTTGCAAATATTCAGCTTTCATTTACAAGGTTCATATTATACCCCTGTAGGTATAATGTCAACACCTTTGATTTTTATATAACTTTTATCGATGCTATTTTTTTTACTAAGGGTGTATACTTAAAGTAATGTTTTAAGGAGGAATTATAGATGCATAACATGCAAGATATTAAAGAAACTAGAGATTTCATTATGAGTAAAACGGATCACCGCCCTGTCATTTGGATGATTTTAGGCTCGGGCTTAGGTAGCTTAGCCGATGACATTAAGGACGCTATCAAAATTCCTTACAGCGAAATTCCTCACTTTGCGAAGTCCGAAGCAATTGGACATGCAAACGAATTAGTTATAGGAGAATTAAATGGCAAGATTGTAGCAGCGATGAAAGGCCGTTTTCATTATTATGAGGGGTATACATTGGATGAAGTCACTTTTCCAGTACGCGTGATGAAAGCATTAGGTATCGATAATGTGATTATTACAAACGCATGTGGCGCAGTAAATACAAGCTTTAGCCCTGGAGATTTAATGCTAATTACGGATCATATTAATTTAGTAGGGACGAATCCATTAATTGGTCCAAATAATGATGAATTAGGGACCCGTTTCCCAGATTTATCCCAAGTGTATAACAAAGATCTTCGAGCTATTGCTAGCAAAGTAGCGAACGAACAAAATATACCATTACAGCAAGGTGTATATGCTTGGTGGAGTGGACCTACTTATGAAACTCCTGCAGAAATTCGTATGATCCGCACGTTAGGAGCTGACGCTGTAGGCATGTCAACTGTTCCAGAAGCAATTGTGGCCACTCATGGTGGGATGAAAGTACTTGGTATTTCTTGCTTAACAAATATGGCATGTGGGATATTAGATCAACCACTTAACCATGATGAGGTAATTGACATTGCAGGTAAAGTACGAGTTAAATTTGTGGAATTGGTTAAAGGTGTTTTGGAAGCTATTTAATATGATCAATATGGTGCCAGGTTCTCATACAATTTGATCCTGGCACTTATTTTTCACTTTTCAAAGCTTCCTTTGATTCCTTTTAAAATATTGGAATAGCTCATCATCCGTCCATCCCATATTTCTTTGTAATGCAATACAAAACCCCGCAAGTATAAAGGGACCATCTGAGTTACTTTGAAATTCAATACCTCGTAAAGATAAATCTTCAAGTTTCAATCTTGTAGCATCATAATCATTCCTATACAGCCTTTCCGCTTCTTCGGAAATTTCCCGTCCCAGCTCTGCCAGACTATTATTCTCTAAGGTTGTCCACATTGAATCATGGATTCCATATGCACAGGAAAATAGTATCGAAATTTCTTTACTAGAAATAAATTCGATTGATCCAAATACCGCTTTTACCTCTTTTTCTAGTTTCCCAATAAGTTTAAATTCTTTCTTTCGAGATGATAATGCTTTAACTACACTACTATAGTACCAATGTTGGTCACGTTTTCCGCGATTAAATCTGCTCCAAACTATTTCTCCCTGCAACTCAATGTCCGCTCGGATCGATCTCAAGTTATGTAATTTGTCTGCAATTATGACTTGTATTTCTTCCGTCGTCGCATCTGATAGTACATTTATAGTATGCCGCTTTCTCTCTTTCCATGGCAGACTTTTATCAGGTTCTGATGCAGCTTCTACTAATTTAGCAATTTTATCTCCAAACTGTTTCGATAATTCATCGGCTGTGACATAAGTATCCTCTAAGGTGTCATGCAAAATACCAGCAGCAATAACTTCATCCGAGCATTTCGATTGTTGCAAAATCATTCCTACTGCAAAGGGATGGGAGATGTACGGAATATTTGTTGATTTTCGATTCTGTCCATCATGTGCTTTAGCAGCAAAATTAATTGCCTTTTCAATAATACTCATTAGTTTATCTCCTCCATTTGGTCTTTTCATTCATATATCTCTATATCGGTGATTTGGTAATATCCAGATTCGTTGATTACGACAGTGTACACTTTATCCCGGTTATAATACGTGTATTCACCGGCTGCATTGATGAAATCGAATTCCTCATTAGTTGAAACAAGTGCATAATCATCGTATATCTCCACGTTAGTAACCGTATTATTAGTGAAATCAAATGTCATACCTTGCCCAGCAATGTCCTGAATATAAACATCTAAGTCATCGTAGGCAATACTATTCGGTTCTAGCATATCTTCAATCCAATAAAAATCTTCGGCATCGAGCGCCATCTCGTAATACTCCCTAAACGTAATAATGAAACTTGCCACTGACTCCTCATCAAAAGAATAATAATTCCATTCATCTTCCGAGTAATCTTCCTCATATGTTGTATCTTCCGAAACACTCTCATCACTATATGTGTACTCATCATAAATACCAAATAAAGAAGCGACCTGATGATCACTCATAGGATTAGAAATCCAACTATCCACGAGACCCGCCATGCTATTCATAGGAATAGAAAAACCGAACAGATTATTTTTTGTATAAATAAGCGAGTTAATCCCTATTACTTTGCCGGTCTTGGCATCCAATAATGGACCACCACTACTTCCTTTGTCAATTTGAGCATCAATTTGGTACAAATGTTCATAGATAAAACCTAGTTCCATATCCCGATTGATACCTGTCAAATAGCCAATGGACGCGGAATTTTCAAATCCTTGTGGGCTTCCAAGCGCAATGACTTCGGTACCTATAATTGAGTCCTCAGTTTCAATAGGAAGGGGCTTTACTTGTGCATAATCTTTTGACAAGAGAAGTGCAACATCCGAGTGATCAGATATACCGATTACTTTTGCATTGGATTCCTTCCCAGCCGAGTTCCGTACAATTACATCTGTATAACCTGCAACAACATGCGCATTAGTGACAATATATCCACCTTGCCCATAAAGAAAACCAGAACCTAAACCTTCCTCCGTAAGAATCGTAAATACTTTGGGCATTGTTTCTTGTATAACTTGTGTTTTGTCTTTTTCTTTCACCTTTATTTTTGCCTTAGCTGGTGCTGTTGCAGTTTCGTTTTTAGTGCTAACTTTTTCAACTTCCACTGCTTTTTCTTCCTGTGTAAAAACTAACTCCTTGAATCCATAACCTACACCAGCAAGCACTAGCAAAAAGAAGACAATTCCGGCAATCAATATACCTTTAACACCGTTTTTGTTCGCCTTTAAGCTTTCACCACACCCCGCACAAAAGTTTGCTTTTCCTTCATTTTTCACTCCACATTTGGAACAATACACAATTCCACCTCCACGTATCTTTATACCCACTAATCACTATTAATATAAACCTTATGTATTGATTCAATTATACTAGTAAAATATCGACATATCCATTCTATGTAAAGAATACAAACAGTAGAGCAAAAAAGGCGTCAGATTCCAATATAAAGAACCTCACACCTTTCACTATAGCGACAAATATTGTTTGCACACTGATCGATCAACCCTACAATATGTAAGATTATCTGCACAACTTATCTCGATATTTTAAAACCTCGTCTAAAAGCAGTCTTATTTCATCTTCACTAAAAGCTTTAATTTTAATCCATCCTCTTTCGTCCACATCATACTTCTCACTATATTCGGCGATATCCCTGCCCCATACATACCCATTACCAGTATGTGTGAGTTGGGTTATAACGACTTTGTTTTTATATTTGTAGTTTACTCTATCACCTTTAATATTGTATTCTTCCAATTGATAAGATCTAAATACTTTCTTTTTTTGATCACGCGTCAGCATCGTCATTTTCTCCTTCAAACTTATAGCGGTAGGTTACCGTACTACTCTTCCCACTGGGAGGGGCATATACAATATCGTACTCTTTATATCCCGGCACACTTCCCATAGCATTACAAACAGAAGGGTAACTATGACTCAAGTTCAAATCATTGTGTATGTCACGAGCACAAATGATAGCTGAATTCTGTCCCAACGTTTTTTCTGATTGTAAGATCATCGCTATGTGGCGTCTTATATCTTCCGTTCTATTTCCCGTTTTCAGATATGAATCGGCAGGTGTTTGCATAGGTTTTTCTTTTACGTGCGAAATAAAAGCAACTAAACGCTCTTTTTGTTCGACATCTTTTCCATTTGAAAATATGTCTCCAATCTTCCAAAAATACATATCTAACACTTTCATTGGAGTATATCGTATTGAATCTTTTGCCGTTTCTTCTATAAATGAATTAAACTCTTCACTGAATCTATTATAAAAAAGATGCAATTGCTTAAAAGAAGTTATGTTGAATTGCTTATTAATACCATGAAATCCCGCTGCCTCTTTAAAAAACCGATCATAGGCGGGAACCACCCCAAATACACCAAGTAGTATTTTAGATATTAAGGTGTCACTAACTTGTAACTGATCATTTCTATTTACTTCCCTTAAAATTGGTAAATATACTGTACAAGTATCTTCTATTAACGATTCTAACAATTCCATATCGTTAACATTTGTAGGAAGAAGAACCCGTCCAGCCAATAAATCAGTATACTCTGGTTTTACAACTACATCTTGCAAGAACTTCTGATGAACTTTATAATCTCTTTGAAGTAAAAAAGAGTTCCGCAGCATACCCCAACTTGCCAAATAAAAAGCCAAATGTAAACATGCATGGTCGGCTACTGTAGCATTTTGCAATTGATTTTTATTATTCCTGAAAAAGGTAATGCAATGCTCCCAAGAGCGAAAACGATGATTTTCTATTTGAGCTGAATCAGTATGAAATGCATATAAAACCTCTTTAATCATTAAGCTTCCCCCTAGTTTAATAGAATGTTTTATCAGATGCTACTATAACTGTACATGCTATATCGATATGACACTCAATGTCCTTTATTAATGAACGTCTCCAAAATATTGGTATAAACCTGTGGTTGATCAGTATGCACTAAGTGCCCGGCAAATGGAACAATTGCAATATGGATATTTTTATTCCTATTAGAGAGAATAGTCGCACCAATTGTTTCATGAGCCTTATCCTCCCCTACCATAAAAAGTGTAGGAAAAGTAAAGCCTGATATTTTTGCAACATCTTCGAATGGGTACCAGTTTTCATCTTTCCCAGAATAAATGAATTGTCTCCAATCAGAGGTATGTAATTGGTCGAAATAGCCCGCTATCTCTTTACTATTCAACACCTCCGCTTGTCCTTTCACATCTTGCTCATGAAGTTCTAACCAATTTTCGGGTTTCAATGGTGTAATTCCTGAAATAGATAAGGTACTGATTATCTCAGGGAACATCAGAGCAAATTTAATCGCAACAAGAGCCCCTAATGAACATCCTACTAAATGTACATTTTTTATATTTAAATGAGCTAAGGTTTCGGATAAATCTTTGGCAGAATCCTCAAAGAAGTTTTGTATATTATTTGTTTTCGATTGCCCATGCCCTCTTAAATCGGGAGAGATTACTTGATAAGTATTGCCGAAATACTCTCTTTGAAATATAAAGTCTGTTAATCCTGTTTGTAAACCAGTATGTAAAAAAACTATCGGCTCTCCATTACCTGTAACGTTTGTATGTAAGATCAAATTGTCAGCCCTTTCTACTTAAATATATTCCAGAAACTAAAGGTTTCAATATTTTCAATAATCTATTTAATTATACGACATTCTTTTCCGGTATCCAATACTTGTTAATACTGAGTTTTAATTGGTATATAATTTTGCATTTAACCTAGAAATAGATACCTGTTTTTAAAAACCACTTAACAAAAAATAAAATAGATTCAAAATAGTACCCTTCCTGCATTGCATTTCCAAATTGTGAACAAAAGCGACGCTCGTTTTCCTCTAATACTTTCATCTGAAGAAAACGGGTAGCGAGTATAGTCTCGAGCTCTAATCTCCTTGTACAAACAAACTTAAAGTACTCTTCGGTCGTATCATAAATTGCACAAAAACCATTGCCTTCCACTAAAGTTCCATTTTAAAAAACAACATCTCTTTCATATCTAACAATTGAATTGTTTTCTTTTTTAAGCAATATACGTCATTTTAAAGTCTCCTCTAATTCATTTGATTAATTTAAATCCATCTATCCGCAATCTCTGCATATCTGGTGTATACTTTTTCATTCAATTATAGAATTAGTTATATTTTTTGCCTAAACCATATAATATGCATTTTACCAACTATTCTATCAACAATTATGAAGTTTGTTATAATCACTTTATAGGATTTTCCAAATTTAATTACAACTAATTAATATATCGTTAGTATTTAATTGACAGCAAGGGGTAGGGGAATGTGGATACTAATTCAAAAGGAATTATTGAAGAAATTTATCAAACAGAAAAGAAATATCCGGACGCTAAATTAGTGCAAAAATTGTCTATAGATGAATACGTAGAAACTTTAACGATGCACGCAGCAAATATTATTGGTAATCGATTAAGGAATTTAGCTGATGAAGATAAATTTAACGAAATTTTTAATCTGATTGATCAAGTTCATGATATTGCAGGACAAGAAGTAAAGGAGTTTAGTCAACCATTATCAATGATTACTTATAGTGAAGGGCATAGCAGCAGCATTCCTATAAAAGAAGATTTATTTTTGACAAGAGTCGATGTATTATATAACGACTCACATAAAATTAAAAACTTCTTTAAAACGCTCTCTTATGAAATGAAGACTGCAGACGAAATTTTCTTTCTTGTAAGTTTTGTGCGAATGTCTGGTGCTCAGTTATTAACACGAGAATTAGTAGAGTTAGAAAAAAGAAATGTACCAATTAAAGTTTTAACTACTACATATCTAAACATTACCGAAACAAAAGCTATTCGTCATTTATTAAAATTTAAGAATGTAGAAGTAAAAATTCTACCTCTAAAAAATGAATCGTTTCATACAAAAGCATATTTGTTTAAAAGAAATTCAAAACAAAATACAGTAATTATTGGATCTTCAAATATATCTCATTCTGCTCTTATTAATGGTCATGAACTTAATGTAAAAATCCCACATACACAGCATATGCCTGCATATGAGCAAACGATGGATTTTTTCGACAAAATGTGGGTTCATGAAAAAGCTGTATCTCCAACCGAAGAATTTCTAACTAAATATGAACAACATCAAAAAGCAGAAACAGCTTTAACACCTTCTTTTACATATGAAACTAACGCACCTTATCTAACAGATAATGGTGTACAACCTAACGAAATGCAAAAGGAAGCATTGAAAAACTTGGTATTTACAAGGAAAAATGGACATACAAAGGGTATTATAATAGCAGCTACTGGTACAGGAAAAACTTATTTATCAGCATTTGATGTCCAACAATTCCTGCCGAGAAGACTACTTTTTATTGCACATCGAGAAGAGCTTTTAGATAGTGCAATAAAAACATTTAGCAATCTGTTTCAAGATGAATTTCTTTGCGGAAAAATTACCGGAACATCAAAAGAATTCGATAAACGTTTTATTTTCAGCACAATACAGTCTTTAACAAAAGATAAGACTCTAACGAAATTCTCAGAAGATGAATTCGACTACATTATTATTGATGAGTTTCATCATGCAGAGTCACCGTCATATAAAAAAATAATAGACTATTTTAATCCAAAGTTTCTTTTGGGTCTAACCGCAACACCAGAGAGAATGGACGGGAGAAATATATTGGATTTATGCGAAAACAATGTTATCTATGAAATACGATTACGTGATGCTCTTGAGGCAAATCTGCTGGCTCCATTTCATTACTTTGGAGTCTCTGACCATACACTTGATTATAATCAAGTTAGTGTTATAAATGGACAATATGAAGAACAGTCTCTTGTTAAAGCTCTATCTACTTTTACTAGAGTTGATTTGATTATTAATAAAATCGAGACGTATGGGTTTGATGGTCCCTCACTGCACGGATTAGGTTTTTGTGTGAACATCGAACACGCCAAATTTATGCATGAAGAATTTAACAGACGAGGATATGTTACAGAATGCTTAACTGGTGACGATTCAGTAGAATACCGAACTGATATTATAAAAAGATTAGAAGATCCAAAGGACAGATTATCTATAATATTCACTGTAAATATTTTCAATGAAGGAATAGACATTCCAAAAATAAATCTTATGCTATTTTTAAGACCAACAGAATCATCAACAGTTTTTATTCAACAATTAGGGCGTGGCTTACGAAAGGTGAAAACTAAAGAATATGTCACGATACTTGATTTTATTGGTAACTATAAAAAGTCTTTTATTATCCCATTAGCTCTTTCCGGTCAATATAATGCAAAAGCTTTTGATGCAGACTCATTACGTGTAGCCGTCTCTCACGAGTTCGCCGATGTTCCTGGAGGGTCAGTAGTACAGTTAGATCCTATTGCACAACGAGAAATTTTAGAAAGACTTGAGAATATTCGACTAAACCCAAAAGAAGTACTTAAAGAAATGTATTTACAGTTTAAACACGAACTCGGCAGGTCTCCTGAATTATCCGACTTTTTATATACTGAAGAAGCACCAAGTTTGACGTTCTTTTTATACAATCATAAGTCATGGGTTAGCACTAAAAAATATATGAAAGATCTAAACCTTTTCGATGAGTGGATTTTATCAAACCATTTTAGATATGAAGTTGTGGAACGAATCGAGAGTATGTTACCAATTAAGTGGCCATATGAATATGCGATAATTTATTTATCCAAGTTTAAAACTGAAATATCTGTAGATGATATTGTGATTTGGTTAGCAAAAAGATTTGATTTTGAAATAAAACCCAATGAACATAAAACACTTATTTTGAGAGCCATGGATCGTTTGTCCAATAGATATAAAAAACAAACTTGGATTTTTGGAGAAATAATAGAAGAATCATTTTATATGAATACCCAAATCACAGAATTGTTTAATAACGATATCTACTTTAACTATATCAAGGAACGATTAGAATATGGATTGATCGACTTTAGAAGAACTTTCCGTACAGAACTCGTATTAGGCTCAGAGAAAAAACTTGCACTCTATCGAAACTATACGAGGAATGAATTAATGTTTATTTTTGAAGCAAAAGTCCCTGAGGGTACCTGGCGCGAGGGCGTAAGCAAAGTAGATAATCATTATTTACTATTCATCAATCTTAATAAATCCGAGGATGTTGAAGATCATTTGCTATATAAAGACTTCTTTCAAGATCCTTCGACTTTTCACTGGCAGAGTCAAAATAAAACTGCCCATCATTCTTCCCAAGGTCAGGAATATATTTATCACCAAGAAAAGAATATTCATATTCATTTATTTATAAGAAAGTTTTCAAAGATGTATGGTATGACCCTTCCATTTATGTATTTAGGAGAAATTGATTATGTGAACAGTCATGGGGACAAGCCAATGAATATTATTTGGAAATTACATCAACCTGTACCCGAAGACTTATATCATGATTTAATTAGATAATAACTTTTGTATTGCTGGTATATCTGCGGGTGCCCAATTAAGAGTGTTTAACTCTTTTCTAGGCACCCATTTTAGTTCAGCATGTTCTGTCACTGCAGGAGTTCCAGATACGATTTTGCACATAAATGTTTCAAGTCGAACAATAACTTCTTCATATTCATACAAAGTGTCTTCTACATGACTGGAAACCTCAATAGTGCACTTTAGCTCTTCAAGTATTTCTCTTTTTAGAGCTTCTTGCCTTGACTCCCCAGCTTCAATTTTACCACCAGGAAACTCCCAATAATTCGGTAGCGTCATCTCTGGGCCACGTAAAGCACATAAAATTTCATCATGCGCATTATTAATAATTGCTCCAACAACGTGTACTTTTTTTTTAATTTTAATCACCTTTTCTCTAATAAATAGATTACTTCTATGATAACCCTATATTAAACTTGCTTGTTAGAAAAGTAATTTAAATTAACTTTTCTTCCCATATCCACTCAATTGAATCATATACCTCATATAATGCATCATGATAACCCCAACCAATGTACTAGGTACCCCCTCAAAAAAGAAACCTTGAAAGGCACTTTGCCAATCAAGGTTTTACATTACTTTATAAAATCTAATATTGAATTTACACTTTCTTCAAAACGACTTGGGTTCCTTTCTTTAATACTATTTAATTGAGACACAATATATTTCTGAATATCATTGTTTAATGTGGGAATGATTTCTTTATAAATATTCCTTAAGGGTTCATGATTTAATATCCTTTTGTGAAGTATTTTTAACCATTCCTTAGCATGAGGAAGCATTTTAGGAATAGAATTAGCTAACACTTTCAAAGAGATTTCAGAACTAACAATCTTATCATAAGACTCTATAGCATGAATTAATCCAAACATTACTTCATCATTTTCGGTTAAATCATCAAAGCCTTGACACAATAATTCTATATTATTGACATCCTCCATGTCTAAAATATTTTCTATAGATTTTTCAAATTTTTCTACTTCACTCTCATCTCTTAATAAACGATTATTTTTTAATTTGGTAAGTTCGACCAAAATGTCCAACTTTCCCCGCCTCCTTATTGCCTATCAAAAATATTTGGGTACTTTGTTTTTCGCAACCTGTACAGCATAGCGATGTTGCGCTGTAGCCCATGTTGAAATAAATCTATATCCAACACTTTCATTAGCACTGCCTCAATGAAATTTTAGTAATAGCTACTTTTGTTTGATTAAACAATAATACTCCATAGGTGAACATGCTTCTCTCCCTCTAGTAACCTATCAATAGTTATAATATTCCATTCTTATATATAGAAGTAAAGAAAGAAGATGTAATATTCACTAAAATGATAGTTAGGAAATAATATTCAACAAATGGTTCATGACTCTTATACTAACCCAAAATTAAAAGGTGGTTATATAGCCCTTTAACTACAAAATTAGAATTCTTTTTGGAATTGCTTAAAAGCAGATTGCGAATAAAAATTCTCCATCTGCTTTTATGCGTTTATAATGTATGATTTGCTACTCGCACCTTTATATTAAGGACCAGGGGTTATCTCCACTCACTCAATCATCAATATCTCTAGAATATCTTCCTCACTCATACCTGTCAGCACATCCTGCCCAGCATGAATGACCTCATCTATCAAACTCTGCTTCTTCTGCTGAAGTTCATTGATCTTTTCTTCAATTGTTCCTTTTGCCACCAAACGAATGACGTGTACTTCGTTTTGCTGGCCCATTCGGTGGGCACGGTCTGCTGCTTGCTGCTCGACAGCTGGATTCCACCAAAGATCATATAGTATGACTGTGTCCGCTCCCGTTAGATTCAAACCGGTACCACCAGCTTTTAACGATATGAGAAATAGATCACCTTCCCCATCATTAAAACGATTACATAAAGTGACACGATCAGCAGGTGGGGTTTGCCCATCTAAGTAGAAATATGGTGTACCTTGACGAGTAAGTTGCCTTCTAATGATGCCAAGCATTTGGGTGAATTGCGAAAAAACAAGTACTCGTCTTCCCGATATTCGACATTCTTCTAGAATTTCCATCAATTGCTCGTACTTAGCGGAGCTCCCTTTATATCCATCCACGAATAGACCGGGATGGCAGCATAGTTGTCGGAGTCGAGTTAGACCAGATAAAATTCTAATACGATTTTTTTGAAAGGTGTTTTTCGTTAAATGTTTTAATGTATCATGCTTTAGTTCTGCTAAATAAGCGGCATATAATTTTTTCTGCTCCACTTGTAACTCTGAGAATTGAATCGTTTCAACTTTATTTGGCAACTCTTTCAAAACATCTTTTTTCATGCGCCGTAAAATAAATGGGCGTACACGTTTTGCAATGTTTTCCCGCCTTAACTCACTAAATGCCCTCCTATCTGGCAAGAGCCCAGGAAAAACAACGTAGAAAATAGACCAAAGTTCGTCCAATGAGTTCTCTATCGGAGTCCCAGTAAGAGCAAATCGGTATTCCGCTTGGATCATTTTCACTGATTTTGCGGTCTTCGTCATGGGGTTTTTAAATGCTTGCGCTTCATCCAAGAACAGTGTATGAAAAGATTGATTACGATATAGGTCCGTATCCATTCGGAGTGACGGATAAGAAGTGATGAGTACATCCGCCCCCGAGTTTGTCTTCCATAGAAGACTTCTATCCGCTTTGTTCCCATCAATGATTTGAGCGTTTATATGCGGAGTGAATTTCTCCATCTCATTCTTCCAATTGTAGATAAGAGAGGCTGGAGATACGATCAATACTGGCAAATTTCGTTCTCGAACATCTGGGAGTACCGAATCGATAAAAGCGATACTCTGCAACGTTTTACCTAGACCCATATCATCCGCCAGAATTCCACCGAATTTATATTTGGCCAGTAGCTTGAACCATCTGAAACCTACCTTTTGATAATCACGAAGTACAGACGCTAGTGGGATAGGAGCATCTAAATCCATGCTTTTAGGATTGTTTAAGTTTTTCATGAGCTTCGCAAAATTTTCACCTGGTTCTACTAAATCACCTTGATCCAGAGAATCGATTAATTGCATTCCACGAATTAAAGGAACTCGTATTTCTTCTCCTATATTATCGCTTGAGAGTCCCATGTCCTGGATGAAATCGGATAGTGCTAAAAATTCCGGTGTCTCTAGTGACACTAAATTGCCATTTGGAATTCGGTAAAATTTTCTTTTTTCCTCTATGGAGGTCATTAGATTTTGGATTTCTTTTTCTGGAATTCCTTTAAGATCGAAACGGAATTCTAACCACTCCATCCTTTCTTTCACTTCTACCCTTATCTTAGGACCAGTATATCCTTTATGTACCCGTATCTTCACAGCCGTGGAAGCATAAACTTGAATCCATTTATCTAACCCTGCCAGAACATGGTACAAAAAATGATACTCCGCTTCCTCATCGTATAAGAAAAATCCACCATCCGTTTGTGTAAATCCATTTTCCTTTAGGGTACTTAGAATTTGAAGCTCCTTATTGCGCTGACGTCGCACCCCTGGGAAATGAGAAAAGGTTTGTTCCGTTTCTTCACAAGGATTAATAATGAGATGTCCATAGTGGAACTCTACACCAGCAAGTAGCCGATGTTTCACTCGGTCAAGAAACAACTTGACCCGAAGTGGAGTTTCTCCCATTCTCTTCAAAACCGAGTCTGCCATATTTACATGTCCTAGCTTCATCAAGCCAGGTATGACCTTCTCCATAAAGTGGTCGATTTGGTTTTCTGAAATAACTAACCGATGTGATCCCGACTGATCCAACATTTCTTTCAAATCCGCTAAACGTTTGCAATCCTTAGGGGGTAGTTTAAACAGTTTCCCTTCCAGTAGTGCATAGTTATAAGCTGTTAAGACAATCACTTGCTCTAATCCATTCACATTCAAGAGATAGTTTGCAGTGTTTCCTTCCTCAAATTCAAAGCTTATAGGCAATGCTTGACCAAAACTGATTCCATCGTAAAGCAATCCATTTTGCATAAACTTTACTGCCGGTGCTTTTGTTAGCAAAGGTAAGAGCTGTTCCCAATCAGAAGCAGAAATGAGCAATAAACCTTCTTGTAAGGCTACTTTACTTTTTACTTGCTGACTCTTTATAAGAAACTGAAGCACCTCATCTGTTTCTCTTGAAAAACTAAAAAGCTCTGGCGAATACCACATACTGCGAGCATATTCAAAGTTTTCCCTTCTTTCTATCGCACTTAGAAACTTTGCAATATGTAAGATTGGCTTAAGCGAATGAAGACCTATTTCCATCTGAATTCCAAATGCATATTCCCCATCTCCTTGGAAAATAGGACGGCATATAAATTCGACATAAAGTGTCTGTCTTTCGTCAAAATGTAGTTGCTTGCCAGTAGGATGTAAAGATCTATTTTCAAATAAATCGAGCATTCTATCTGCCAAATGTTCATCTATACGCTGTTTCTCTTCGATGGCTAGAAGCACTGCAGCGATATGCTGGCAGTATGTTTTTATAAATTCTATCGGTGGACAGGTGCAGCTTGCATCGATTTTTCCGTCCATATTAGTTTTTATTATGACATGAAAATCATCGCCAGCTTTCACATTGGCTTCGATAACCGAATTACCTGGTTGAAAGGAGTGAAGATTTACTTTTCCTGCTTGATGATAGGCTTTGCCCTTTTTAAAAGCGGTAACGCCACATATTTTTTTGATTTCTTTTTCATTCATCGAAAAGTTCATCTTTTAGTCCTTTCTCGATTACTGCAAGGTATCTTTTTTTATCGTTCTAATTAGTTATATCTTAGCATGCTTCGTCGGGAAGTATTGTAGAAAGTGAAGGTCCATTTTTTCTGATATAATAGCAATTATCTCATTACACATGCTCCATATATGAGTTGCATACGATAAACCCAAAAATAATGCATACAATGAGGTGAAAAATATGGGTTATATTAGTAGCCTGCTTTTAAAATTTGGCGTAGATTCTACCTTAGCCCGATATCTGTCCATTCTTTTAATGGTTCTTTTAATAGTGATTATCTGTATTGTAGCTAATTTTATCACGAAAAAGGTAGTAATCAGGATAATCACTAAAATTGTGAATAACTCCAAATTCCAATGGGATAATATGCTGTTGGAACGGAAAGTTTTTCATAAACTCTCACATATAGTTCCACCAATTATAATTTACTACTTTGCTCCTACTTTTCCATCCTTTCAATATTTGATTGAAAAAGGGGCTGGCGCCTATTTAATAATTATGGGGTTAATCATTATTAATGGCTCCCTAAATGCAATGAACGATATTTATCAAACCTATGAAATATCTAAGACTAAACCTGTAAAAGGATATATTCAAGTAGTTAAAATTATGGTGATAACATTTGGAGTCATCATGACCATCGCGAATCTAATAGGGAAAAGCCCCCTGATTCTTCTAAGCGGAATTGGTGCTCTATCCGCCGTATTCATGTTGGTTTTTAGGGATTCTTTATTAGGCCTTGTTGCAGGGATTCAGTTGTCGACAAATGATATGGTGAAAGTTGGCGACTGGATTGAAATGCCTAAATATGGTGCAAACGGAGACATTATTGATATCTCACTAAATACGGTAAAGGTCCAAAACTTCGATAAAACGATTACGATGATTCCAAGCTATGCTCTAATATCCGATTCTTTTATTAATTGGCGAGGAATGCAAGCTTCTGGAGGGCGACGGATAAAGCGGTCGTTATTTATTGATACAAATAGTATTTCATTTTGTACGGAAGAGATGATTAGAGATTTTAAAAATATCCATTATCTATCGGACTATATTATCTCAAAAGAACGGGAAATTGCAGCGTACAATACCAAAAACAACATTAATAGTAGCAATCCAGTGAATGGAAGGGCTCTTACGAATATCGGTGTATTTAGGGCTTACATCAGCAATTACCTTCAGAATCATCCGGGGGTCAATCAAAAAATGGCTCTAATGGTTAGACAGTTAGCACCTAGTGAACATGGGTTACCAATGGAAATATATGCATTTACAAATGATATAACATGGGACATATACGAATCAGTTCAATCCGATATCTTTGACCATCTTTTCGCTGTGGCTCCTAAGTTTGGCATACAATTATTCCAAAGCCCATCTGGAAATGATTTAAAAATATTTGCAGATACATGAAGACGAGCTAGTACTGAAACAGTTAGTACTAGCTTGTCTTTTAAACTTCATCGGTATTTTTTGCTACAGATTACAAAAAGACTCTTTTTAATGAGATTAGAAACTTTTTATAATTTTTTTCAAAATTGAAGTATAAAAGTTAAATAGATTGACTATATTGTTAATAGATTACTAGCCACAAAAGGAGGAACGAAAATGATGAGTCCATTTGAGTTACCTGAGCAATTACCAGAAACATTAGAAGAAATGTTAATGTTACTATTACAAACAGTTACCGCATAGGAGAGATTTTAGATTATAAACATTACTTTGGAACATAGAAAAGTAGATACTTCTAGTAGTAGGAGTATCTACTTATTTATCTTATTACATATCTATATTCAATCAAGTTAGATTTCCCCCTTAACCCCCCATTCTCAAACGTTTTCACCAATTAGCCATTCTCTATTCTTCACCTAAAGTCTTGCCATCCCTCTTTCATTTTTTGTTTCATCCTAAAAGTGATTGGGTATTTTATTAATCAAGCAAGATAGTAAATCTAAAATAATAGGAGGAAGAACATAATGGCAGATAAAAAATATGTTGGATCATTCAGAACGGAACAGGAAGTATTGAACAAGATTAAAGAGTTGAAAAGTGAAGGTTATGTTGAAAATGATATTTACGTAGTTACTAATGACAAGGATTCCTTATCGATTGTTCGAGGTCAGACAGATGTGGATCTTGTTGCAGCTGATGGAAATTGGTTAGACAAGTTCATTGCTTTTATGAGTGGGGATGAACCTGTACGTGCGGCATTTCACGACATGGGTTTCAATGACGTAGAATCCCAGCGCTACTACAATGAGGTAAAAGACGGCTCCATCCTCCTTTATGTAGATAAAGATTATGGAACTATTTACGATAACAAACAGATTGATTTAGGTACTGGTTACACGGGTGCAAATATTGAGACATCCGATACCGCTTTCGTTGGGGATAAAACACAGGAAGAAAGTTTACGTCTTCATGAGGAGCGATTATCCATTGATAAAGAACGCCAACAAGCAGGGGAAGTGAACGTCGATAAATATGTTGTAGAAGAGGAAGAAATTGTGGAAGTCCCTGTTGAACGGGAAGAAGTATATATCGAAAGACGTGCTGTCGATGCAGAGACCGCAGCTGGAGAAGTGTTTGATGATGGAGAGAATATTCATATTCCCGTTATGGAAGAACGTGTAGAGGTAACAAAACGACCTGTCGTAAGCGAGGAAATCGTTGTAGGCAAGAAAAAAGTGAAAGATACGGAAACGGTTAGTGAGACTGTTCGTCGTGAACAAGCAGATATTCACCGTACAGATGGAATTTCAAATGTTTCTGATGCGACTCTAGAGAATAGCGCTTTGGATAATGACCCTTTAGAGGAAAATACATTAGGCCAGGACCGATTAGATAAACGCAATAAATTTTAAGGAATATCCATAGATAAACCGATGATAATTGTCCCAACCATTTTCAATGGTTGGGATTTTTGCATGAATAGAATTCTGAATCTCTTAAAACTTGTTAATCTCACTTTTTAAAAATTTTCTTCTCTTTTTAGGTATAAAAGATAAATAGATTGCTTATATTGTTAATAGAATAAGAGAATGAGGGAGGAAGAGAGATGAAAAATTCAGTAAGTTTACCAGAACAGTTGCCAGAAACATATGAAGAGTTATTGGTATTGCTATTAAACAAAGTTATTGCATAGGAGAGATTCTAGATTAATAATATTTCACATAACAATGGAAAAGTAGACGTTTCTACTAGAGAAGCGTCTACTCTCATTCCAATATCCGCTTCACCCGCTCAACAAAAGGCTTCTTATCATAGGCACGATACAATTGGCTTGCAATCCTCACTGGATCCCCGAAGAAAAATCGTTCATATAATGTTTGTCGTGTGCCGAAAGAACTCATCGTTAAATCCCATGCTAAGCGAAATAGTTTAACGCGATCTTCTGCATTGTCTGCTTTAGACTGTAAATATTGGTCTAAGTCTTTTCTAATTGGTGAATGGAAGGCATTTTCAGTTGGAATGGACATTAATCCACTTGCACCTAATAGTTGAATGATTTCTGCGAATCTTGGGTACACACGAGGAAATATATTAATGGCAACTTGCAGTGTCTGACAGTCGGGTCGCATAGCTCCCCATCTATCAGTTTCTGCTTCTGCTTCTGATTTTAAGAGTAATGCTTTCATTGTTTCTAACGCGATAATGACTTCCGTCGCCTTTTCCTGAACATGCTGGTACTGTCCAATATTAATCGTTTCAATGATGGATTCGACAATGCCTAAGACAAATTCTATTTTCACAATTTGTCTGGAAAGAACCTGATGCAGGGTGAATGCTTGAAAGGAACTGTTCACCATGAAACTATTAGAGACCTCTATATTGTCATAATAAAATACTCGTTCCCATGGAACCAATACATGATCAAATACAACAATACTATCCATTTCCTCATACCTTGAACTTAAAGGATAATTAAACGTAGAATCTCCACCTACAAAAGACTCCCTGCATATAAATTTCAGTCCTTTAGCATTGCTTGGGATTGAAAAAGCAAATGCCTTTTCTTCCTCCATAATCCCTCCTGCTGATATAACTAATATCTCATCAGTTATGCCACCTTGAGTAGCAAGTAATCTTGCCCCTTTCACAATGATTCCCTTATCATTCCTTTCAATTATCTTTGCAGCAATAGGTTCCTCTGTATCCTCAAAATAGATTTGTTCTCTATTTACTTGAGGATCGATAAATGTATGCGTCATCGATAAATCATTTTCTCGCGCATATCCATAGTACGAAAGTAGATTGTTTGGGAAGCAATTCTCTTTTCCTTCTAAAAATTGGGCAGATGATGCTAATGCCATGAGTGTTGTATTCATATAATCAGGACTTCTTCCCATCAACCCATGATTGGATCGAGCCCAATGTTGAACCATCGTACGTCTTTTAGCTAGATCATCTCTCGTTTTCGGTTGTAAAAATGACATACCTACTGGCTCCCCACTAGATGGGGATTGATAAGTCATAAATTCCTTCAAAGTTGCACTATGCTGCAGATCATACAACGCGGCTTGACTTTTCATAATACCCTTGAATGCAGGATGTTTGGATATTTCTTCGATTACAGGTTTACCATCTATCCATACAGCTGTTTTTAATCGATCTATTCGATCAATATATTGTTTTCCAGTTATTGCTGACATATACACACTCCCATATGGTACCAATGTCTACCTACTTCTTTAGTTGTAGCTTATTAAATTTGCCGTTTGATTGTTACAAAATAACTTCATGTGCGAGGTCTAAATAATGCATTTTTAGCTAGAATGTTTACACCTACTAAGGTACCTTATAAGTAAGAGGGGGATTCCTACATGAAAAATACAGATTTTGTTGCTTCCTGGAGTGGTGGTAAGGATTCGGCTTTAGCTTATTACAGAGCATTGAAATTAGGAATGATACCGAAAAAAGTACTAACGATGTTTGAAGAAGAGGGAGAGATCTCTAAGTCACATGCGCTTCCATTAGAGGTTGTACAAGCTCAAGTAGAGCGCCTTGGAGTACCGTTAATAACAATGGCAGCTAGCTGGGGTACATATGAAGAACAGTTTACCTATGCAATGGATGCCTGTAGAGCGGAAGGAATTACCCATGGAGTATTTGGCGATATAGATTTGGAAGGCCATTTGGAGTGGGTTCTAAAGACATGTGCAAAGTCAGATATTACCGCTGTTCATCCGCTTTGGCAAATGCCTAGAAAACAAGTAGTGGACCAGCTTCTAGAGGAAGAATTTGAAGCGTGGATTGTGGTTGTTAATACAAAGATGATGCCAGCATCGTATGTTGGCAAAAAATTGTCGAAAGAAATTGTCGAGGAGCTTGATCTCGCAGGTATTGATGCCTGTGGAGAGAATGGGGAGTTTCATACAATTGTAGTGGATGGACCGCTTTTTTCTTCACGTCTTCCGATTACATTGGAAAAGCCAGTGGAAAAAGGGGATTATGTGTTTACACGCGTGACTTTGGAGGGTTAATTCACGTAATCCCGTGTGTATACAATTATAGACTAAACAACAAAGATAGATACTTTAGTTTATCCAAGTATCTATCTTTGTTATTTCATTCAGATTTCCATTTACATATCATGACCAATTGGTGCTCTTTAAGTTCTCCTGATAGACTGCCATTCATTTTTAACATCAAGCTTTTAGCAATAGAAAGTCCTAACCCTGTACCTTTTCCCGTTCTCGTTTGATCAGCCTTGTAAAACCGATCAAACAGGTGGGCGACGTCGATTTCTAATAACTGTGGTGCAGGGTTACTGATAGTTAGCTGAACAAAATTAGCTAGTTGTTCTATACGCAACACTACATTTCCTTCTGAATGATGAATCGTATTGATGAGTAAATTTTCAATGACTCGTTTTACAGCTGAAACATCCGCTTTTATTTTAATATCCTGTTGAGGCAGCTCAATAATTGGTTCTATCCCTTTTTGACGAAATTCTTCGTAAAACCCGACTAATACTTCTAAAACTAAGTTGTTTAATGTTACCCGTTCTATTTTTAATGGATATTCTGTAGATTCCACAATAGAGAGCTCAAAAAAATCCTCGAGTAGCACTTTAAGCCTTAATGCTCCATTTTTCACGATTGCTGTATAGCTTGCTCTCTCCTTAGATGTGATATCTTCCAATTCCAAAAATTGAACATACCCTAAAATGGATGTCATCGGTGTACGTATATCATGTGAAATATTAGAAACTGCTTGTTTTAACTCGTTTTCAGTTCGCTTTTTTTCTGCATTTGCCGTATTTGTTAAATCGATTTGTTCATTAATCTCCTTTGCTAACTTTTCTATATCTTTATCGAAAAATGAAAGATTAATTTTCCTATTTTTTTGCTTTAGCTGATTCGTCATTTTCTTAATTTCTTTTTTTACGAAAAAAAGACGGGTAAATAAAAGTAGCACAATTACTATAGAAAGAATCGTTATATATAACAAGCTACCCACCCGCTTTTCTAAATTATTTTATTTCTTTCCTATGAAACACAAGACTACCCAATATCGCAAGTACCAAATAGGTTATGATTGGAACTATCGTTAATTTGAATAGTTCTCCATTTGACAGGTTAAACGCGCCGATGTCTATAAAAAGCTTGAATACCGAATGGTTAAAGATCAGTTCAATGAAAGAAAATTTTTGACTTAATGCATATAAAACACTGTCAAACAGGATGAAAAATAAGATAAGAAATCCAATTGTCTTACCACTATCCGTGAAAATAATGGAAATGAAAGCCATAATTGAAGCAAACGCAGCTGTATACAGAACAGTTAAACCAATTGCTCGAAGAAGATAACTTAATCCAGGCATATCATAAAATCCAGCAAAGACTGCTCCAACTCCGGTTAAAACAATAGGGAATATTAATGAAATAATTACAGCTCCAAGTGTGAATATAAGTAACTTCGCAAAATAAATACGGATTCTGCTATTACCAGAGGAGCCCATTATTTTCATCGTACCCATTGAATACTCACTGGAAATGAAGAAACCCGCTAGAATACAGGGAACAAGCTTTACAATGTAATTATTTCCTCCAAGACCTGTGTAGGCGAATAGTTCTTTCACTGAAACTAATTCTGTAATAGCTGCACTGTCATTATAAAAGATAAGCAGTGGATATAAAGCCGCTACCACAGCTAGGCCAATGACCAATGTCCAAAAAGAACGATCTTTACTTAACTTAAATAACTCGGATTTCACTAGATTATTCATATTGGTTACCCCCGATTCGGTTCATAAAATATGTTTCCAAATCCTCCCCCATCGGCATGAATTGCTCAATTATCAATCCTTCACTTGCAAGGCAGGTGGAAACTTTTCCAGGAGTATCTAAATAATCAAAGAGTTTAATCGTTTCATCTGGCATCACTTCAAATTTAGTCGTCGCTAGTTTGTTTTCTAGCAGAGCAGCAGCTTTTTCTATGTTATCCACTTTAATATGCAAATATTGCTGACATTTTTTATTGAGTTCTTCTACCGTTAGTTGCTCCAGTAACTCACCTTGATGAATAATTCCATAATGGGTCGCCAATAAGTGAAGTTCACTTAAGATATGGCTTGAAATCAAAATAGTAATGCCGTACTCTTGGTTTAACTTTTTTAATAGCTCTCGTATTTCTATTACACCCATTGGGTCTAACCCGTTAATTGGTTCATCCAAAATTAAAAACTCGGGGTCTCCTAGTAATGCTATACCAAGTCCAAGCCGTTGTTTCATGCCTAATGAAAAGTTCTTTGCTTTCTTTTTTCCGGTATCTTTTAGACCAACTAAAGCAAGTGTTTTTTGGATACATTCTTTACCCGGAATTCCCTTTAACAATCTGTGAGCTTCTAAATTTTCTGCTGCCGTCATTTGTGGGTATAGTGCAGGACCTTCGATAATAGTTCCAATTCGTTTTCTAGCTTCTATTAACTGCTGTTCATTGCTTTCCCCAAATAATTCAGTTGTGCCTGTTGTTGGGATAGCTAAACCAGTGACTATTCGAATAAGTGTTGACTTACCGGCTCCGTTTTGTCCGATAAATCCATAGATGGATCCTTTTTTAATAGATAAATTGACTTTATTTAAAGCAAGTTGATGCTTATATTGTTTCGATAATTGATTTGTTTGCAAAACATAGTCGCTCATATTTCCGCCTCCTTCATCTGATACTTTTTAGTATAGGAAGGAAAACATAAGAAAGGCTTAAGACGTTTCTTAAGAAAACCTTAAGTTTTTAATCGGTATCCCATACCCCAAATCGTTTCGATATATTCTTCGTTCGAATTGGCCTTCGCCAACTTGTTTCGAACATTGCTCATATGTACATTGATCGTATTATCATCTCCTCGAAACTCCTCTTTCCATACACTTTCAAATACATTGGCTTTTGTGAAAACCTTTTTTGGAGAAGATAATAATAGTTCTAAAATAGAATATTCCCGAGCTGTCAAGGACAGTATTTGGCCGTTCACTTGGACCAATTTCGCTTCTGTATCGATTGTTAAATCCTTATAACGAAGTTCTCTACGCTCGAATGTTTTCATCTTTTGATATCTCCTCAAATGCGAATCTATCCTTGCAGACACCTCTCCAATGTCAAAAGGCTTTGTTATATAATCATCCGCTCCTGTTCGCAATGCATCAATTTTTGTTTGTTGTTCTAACTTTGCAGAAATAATGATGATTGGACAGGATGTTTGCTCACTTATTTTTTCTAAAATTTCTTCTCCTGTCATCCCTGGAAGCATTAAATCCAATAGCATCATATCCCAGACTCTATCTTGGATATATAACATTGCTTCCGTTCCCGAATATGCCGGCTGTGCAATATAGCCACTTTTCCTAATAATATTACATAATAATTCATTTATATCATTATCATCTTCCACTACTAAAATATGAATTGGCTTTACCATACTTCCGCCACCTTTTATCACCTTTTTACTTAGCATACCATTTCATGCGATACCGAACATATTGATGTGATTTTCAGACTATAAGCGCAAGAAAAAGGACGAAATGAGTTGGGGAAACTTGTTAAGATGATTTCAAGGAGGTTGATATTAATATGAATAACTTAAAAAGATTCCATGAACTACACTTTTCATCTGAGCCATTATTTTTGGGAAATGCTTGGGATTTACTTTCGGCTTTAACGTTAGAAAAAGCTGGTTTTCAAGCAATAGGCACAACTAGTTGGGGAATTGCCAATTCACTCGGCTTAAAGGATGGAGAACTTGTCGATTTTGAACGGCATTTGCAAATTATTGAAACAATTGCTAGACACCTGTCTATTCCCGTATCCGCCGATATCGAAGCCGGTTATGGAGAAAACATCCAAACGATTGTGCAAAATGTTTTACGGACTGCAGACGTTGGAGTGGCGGGAATTAATATCGAAGACTCATTCAAACAGAAAGCTGGCTTGAGGGAGCTTTCATTTCAGTCTAAACTTTTATATGAAATAAGAATTGCTTTAGACAACGCTGGCTATAAGGAATTCTTCATTAATGCACGAATCGATACTTTTCTTCAAAAGGACAACCCTCTTTCGGAAACAATAGAACGAGGGAAAGCTTATGTAGAAAGTGGAGCAAGCGGAATTTTCGTTCCTGGTGTAACTTTGGATAATGATATTAGAGAAATTACATATGAAGTAAAAGCTCCGCTAAATGTTTTATCTTTACCTGGCTTGACGAATTGTAATAAGCTTAAAGCATTAGGCGTACAAAGATTTAGTTTTGGAAATGCTTTATCAGACAAAGTCATTGATTTTATGGAAAAAGATGCGAAACAATTGTTTTTATTAAAAGATACAGCTCACTTGTATACGTGATAAATTAAAAAACAGGAAGGGGTGTTACAATGACAATCAGTCTTTCTTTTGAAGAAATGTGGCAAAAAATAATTGCTTGTGATCAAACGTATGATGGATTATTTTTTACTGCGGTAAAAACGACGAAAATATATTGTCGCCCTTCCTGTCGTTCTAGAAAACCTAAAAAACAAAATGTCATGTTCTTTCCCGACAAAGAAAGTGTGGAAAGAGCTGGGTTTCGTGCATGTAAAAGATGCAAACCCGAAGAGAAGCATTCTCCAAATACCGAGCTTGTTCAAAATGTCATTGCTTTTTTAGTTAATCATTCTGGTGAAAAACTCGCATTGCAAAATATCGCTGAACATATCGGTATTAGCCCATTTTATTTAGAAAGGCTCTTTAAACAAGAAACTACCCAAACCCCCCGTGAATTTTTAGAAAAGATCAGGATTGATAAAGCTGCTCATTTGTTGAAGCATACGAATAAAACCAATCTGGAAATATGTTACGAAGTTGGCTTTCAAAGTACCTCCAATTTTTATCAAGCATTTTCCCGTTTGCAAAATTGTACACCGAGTAATTATCGAAAGCTGGAGGCTGAAAAATGAGTAAACTATTTCAAGTAGATTATCCCACTCCAATTGGGGTTTTAGAGATTATCGGTACAAATGAGGCAATTACTTCCATAATGTTTGCCGAACAGGATGTTGTTTCATATCAGTTGAACGAGGAAACCCCTGCCCTACTTAGAAATTGTTATTTCCAAATGGATGAGTATTTTAAAGGGGAGCGTCAAACGTTTTCTTTTGCTTACACTAGTACAGGTACAGAGTTTCAAAAAAGTGTATGGAATGCATTGACCACTATCTCTTATGCAAAAACCGGATCTTACAAAGATATCGCTAGTACGATTGGAAATGAAAAAGCCATTCGCGCTGTCGGAAGTGCAAATGGCAAAAATAAGCTCAGCATTGTCATACCTTGTCACCGCATCATCGGCTCAAACGGAAAATTGACCGGTTATGCAGGTGGATTATGGAGAAAAGAATGGCTGTTAAAGCATGAGCAGAGTTTTAAGTAATAAGAATTATATTTGATAACTCTAGAAAAGCGCAAGAAGTACCCTTTAAAATCAAAACCTGTATCTATCGTTTTTAAAGAGCTTTGGATAGACTTTTGCTATATTATAACCGATTTTTTTAAAGAGATGCTGCTCATGATGAACGTCATGAGCAGCATCTCTTTTCTCGGTAATCCTATGGCGGCTGTCCGTCGCTTCTTGTACAACTTTAAAACCTGCTTTAGTACATATTTGTAAAACGAATGAAAAGATACTTACTAATTCATAAAGTGGGCTCTCGAAAATACAATTTTGTTCGCTATTTCGCTACTTCATTTGAAAAAATGCTAACTATTTCTTTGAAATTCTACCACTAATAATAGCTTCCAACATTAAACAACTAATACAGGACATTATTATCCCTACATTAACTTAGAATAATCTAATTGTCTTAGCTACAAGCCACAGTTTAAGCTAGTTGATTATTTTAAATGAACTATTAAAAGCATTAAACCAAAGTGAAATCTCTAACACATTCAATGGTTTTGCAAAATAATAACCCTGTATAATCGGATTCACACAAGCAGTCGCTAAAAAGTCTACTTGTTCCTTTGTTTCAACCCCTTCAAAAACAATAGCCAAATCTAAAGATTGTCCTAATGCAATAATTGCTTGAACGATGGATGAGTCTTTATCTGATTTTGGAATACCATCAATAAAGGACTTATCTATTTTTAAAGTGGATATAGGCATTTGTTTTAAATAGGAAAGGGAGGAAACGCCTGTCCCAAAGTCGTCTAGTGCCACAGAAAAACCTTCTAGGCGGAAGTTATTTACCGCCCTCATTGCTTCCTCTATATTTTTTACAAAAGTAGTCTCCGTTATTTCAAGTTCTAAATGTTTAGGCTCTAGTTTATGATTGTTTAATGTTCGTTTTAATACTTTCATTAAGCGAGTTGAAGTAACATATTGACCAGGAATATTGATTGCTACTTGTTGAAACGGAACTCCTTCTAGATTCCAAACAGAAATTTGTCGACATACTCTTTCAATAATCCAATCTGTAACCTCTATCATGCGTTCGTTCTCTTCTAAAATTGGAATAAATACTCCAGGTGACAACATGCCATATGTAGGATGGTTCCATCTTAGCAATGATTCAAATCCTATTACTTCATTGGTGCGCATATCAACTTTAGGTTGATAGACAAGGAAGAGTTCATCCTCCTTCATTGCTCGTAAAACATCATCTGCAATCTCTCGTTCAAAAGTATACGTATGGATCGATGGATCATAATACACTATCTCATAGTTAAAATGAATGGATGGGTAATTTAAAACAGCTAGTGCATTTGCATAAATCTTGGATGATTCATCTAGATTAAGTGCATTAGACACTGCGCACACTGCCGAAATAGTTACTTCTTTACCACGAATAACAATTGGCTTTCGCAGTATTTCCTCTACCCTCATCATTGCTTCATGAAATTGGTTCGCTTCCCCCATGTCTCTTGTCAAAAATGCAAATCTATTTCCTTCAATTCGGTAAAGTTCTGTCATGGGAGATGTCACCGATTTCAATAAAGTAGCAATTTGTTGAATAACCTCATCGCCAAATTGATAATCATATTCTCTGTTTAGATGCTCCAAATCATGTAAATGCCAAATAGCTAAATACTCAGGGAAAATCGGTTGTTTTAACTTTTGTTCAAACAACCGACGATTTGGTAATTTAGTTAAAGCATCGTAGTAATTGACCTGATACTCTACATAGCGATCTACTAGACTCGATAATAGTAAGAACCCTAGCAGTATCGCCATGCCAATTGCCACACTAATCCCCAATCCATACATCTCCGTCATATGCATATGTCGGGAAACGGGGATGAAATCTAACGGAACGTAAAATGTTAATGCCGCCATCCCTGTGTAATGCATGCTAGAAATAGCTAGTCCCATTACCATGGAGGTCAATAGTTGAATAAAGCGATTTACCATATAGCGTTGTAAGGCAGAAAAAATATAAATAGCTATTAAAGAGACAACAACTGCAATAACAATGGATGTTGCAAAAAGTAATTTATCGTAAGTGTAAATTATATCCATTTTCATGGCGTACATACCTATATAATGCATAGATGAAATGCCAATTCCCATTGCAAAACCAGCAATTGAGTATGACCAGAACGTTCTCTTTGGAAGATTAGCTAAATAAAATGCAAGAAATGATGCAAGCATTGCCGGAAGTATAGAAAATATAGTTAACAACTTGTTATAACTCATTTCCAGCGGTAAGGAAAATGCGCTCATTCCAACAAAATGCATGGACCATATTCCAAAGCCCATCGCTAAAGAGGCTAACATAAGCCAAAAATTACGGTTGAAAAAACTATTTTTATTTGCTCGCTCATTCATAGATAAAGCTGTGTACGATGCAACAACTGCAATAATAATAGACAGTAATACTATAGGAATGGAATACTCTCCATCTAACTCAGTAAAATTGGTACTTGAAGGTTTATTAAACACGTTCACACTCTTCTCCCCATATATTTTTGTCTGTAAAACTATAACATGTAATTCACTTTTTATAGTGATAGTATGTGACAAAAAAAGCAAACTACTAAAAGAATATCCTCTTTTAGTAGTTTATTTAAACATTGATCTTTTACAATAAGAAGATCCTATGAAGCCGTAAATTGTCCACCGTTCACATGAAGCGTCTGTCCTGTTACAAAACGCGAGTCATCCGAGGCAAGATACACAAAGGTTGGAGCAACTTCAAACGGCTGACCTTGGCGTTCCATTGGGTTACCTGCTTGCGTCACTTCATCTGCTGAGAAGCTAGAAGGGATAAGAGGCGTCCATATTCGTCCCGGGGCAATAGCGTTGACTCTAATACCTTTTCTAACCAAACTATTTGCTAGTGCTCGTGTAAACCCAATAATTGCACCTTTTGTTGCAGTATAATCGATTAATTGTTCATTGCCATCAAACGTTACGACGGAGGATGTATTAATAATAGAACTTCCTGCTTTTAAATATGGTAATGCAGCTCGAGTTGTATAAAAGTGAGAATAGATATTTACTTTAAATGTATCATCGAATTGCTCATCGGAGATATCAAGCAAGCTTAGTTGTTGAAATTGGATTTCCACATGATTACATAGAACATCTAGCTGTCCAAATATGCGGATGGTCCCCTCCACTATGTCGATACATTGCTTTTTTTCTCGTAAGTCACCCGGTAATAATAAGCAACGTTTACCCAATTCTTCTATCCTCTTTTTCGTGCGGTTTGCATCCTCGTGTTCGTCTAAATAGGATATAGCAATATCTGCCCCTTCTTTTGCAAAGGCAATTGCCGCTGCCGCTCCCATTCCGCTGTCACCACCAGTGATAAGCGCTACTTTTCCTTTTAACTTTCCACTTCCTTGATAATGCGGATTTTCAATAATTGGACGCGGATCCATCAAGCTTTCCACACCTGGCTGTCGCAATTGGCGTTGTTCCGGCACGGTAATCGGAACGTCTTCATATCTTGTGATCTTCCCGTAATTCGGATACATCGGATAGTTTTGATTGTGATTATTTTTGTTCGTCACGGCTATCCTCCTAAAAATCAATTATCGGGTTATTCTATGTAACGATTACTAGTAAGGTGATTCATTTTAACTTATCATTAAATACCGTTCCTCCTGCGGTGGGTGTTGAATAGGTTAAATTAAATAATAACTTAAATAGGAGGATCTGCAATTTGCAAAATGTAATAGTAAATTACCAAGCTGAAATATTACTGATCAATCATTCCCAAGAAAAAGTAAAAGTATTGTACGACTCGAATGCATCTCCATTTCTGCTTCCTAAAATTGGAGTTCGTCCACCCTTTTACTATCATCCTCGATATGAAAAGTACTATCCTATTATATAGAAGGCGAAAATCGAGCTACTTCCCTATGTAGTAATCCTTACAGAGAAAACGATTTCCAACTAAACGATGAAGCTAAAAGTAAAAACGATCTTTCTCCGATTTGAAGAAAGATCGTTTTTTTATTAATAGGCAGTCCAGCCAGCGTCAGCTGTTATTACCGTTCCATTTACAAAACTAGATTCATCTGAAGCAAGGAACAATGCAACCTTTGCAATTTCTTCAGCTTTCCCTGTGCGCGGATTAAGGGCAAGTCCTGCTTGTGTACGTCCAATACCAAACGCATTGATATTTGTCATCGAAGAACCGATATTTGTTTCTACACCACCAGGTGCAATCGCATTGCATCTGATGCCTTGTGGTGCATACATAAATCCTGTATTTTTCGTAAATCCAACTACTGCATGTTTAGAAGCAGTGTACGTTGCACCTGCACGTGCACCATATAATCCACCAGCTGATGCGACATTCACAATAACACCCTGTTGTTTTTCTAAGAAAATCGGCATTACTTTACGTGTGGCACGCATAACACTCGTTGTATTTACCGCAAAGACCAGTTCCCATTTATCGTCCTCTATATCTCCAGCAGCTTCAAAATTGTCCATAATACCAGCATTATTTACAAGAATATCAACAGTACCATAAGTACTAACCGTTGTATCTATAAGATTTTGAATATCTTCTTCTTTTGCAACATTTGCTACAACAGCAATTGCTTCTCCGCCATTTGCAATAATTTCTTCTACAGTTAAGTTGGCAGAAGCTTCGTTTAAATCGGAAACTACAACTTTTGCTCCTTCTTTTCCATATAGGGCAGCAATTGCTTTCCCCATTCCTGATCCTGCACCTGTGACGACCGCTACTTTGTCTTGAAGTTTCATGTTCATCTCCACCCTCTCATTTTTGTACAAATACTTATCAGTTTTATTAAACAGAAGTACAATAAGTTTTATCTATGTATAGTATAATCAATCTACATAATGCCATTCAATCAGCAAAGGGATCAATTATTGTTCCCTAATATACAATGGGGGTTCAATATGTCTACTAAGTCTTTTCATCCGGATAGAAGAATTAGAAAATCGAAAGCAGCTTTGAAAGAATCTCTTATTTCCTTAATGAAAGAAAAAGACTTCAAAGATGTTTCCATTACGGATATTGTGCAAACCGCTGATTTAAATCGTGGAACATTTTATAAACATTTTCAATATAAAGAAGAGCTACTAGAAGAAGTTATTGACGATGTGATTAAGGATCTAATAGATTCTTATCGGGAACCGTATCAAGGAGTAGAGGCTTTTTCTGTCAGCAAATTAACCTCATCTACTATAAAAATATTTGATCATGTTGCAAAGTATACAAATTTTTATTCCCTATTAGTTAAATCGAATGTGCTATTTGGACTACAAAACAGAATATGTAATGAATTAAAAAAGCTCGTATTACAGGATTTAGCTAATAACCCATTGCACAGTAATATAAATGCAGATCTACTTGCAAGCTACCAAGCCCATGCCATATGGGGAATGATAAGTGAATGGATTCAAAGTGGCTTTACATACTCTTCAGCTTATATGGCCGAACAATTATTAGCTATTCTCCATTCCATCCATTCTAAAAACGCAAATAGAATTACATAGAAAAACTCCCGAATCAGATGCTATAACATAGATCAATTCGGGAGTTTCTTTTATTCTTCTATATTATCACTTATCAAACTGGCTAATACATGTACTCTTAGGATTATTCCTTTTATCGTTAAGTCTTCGTCCGTGACGACAATCGGATATTTGGAGTCAAGAACAAATGGAATAATATCTTGCACATACTCATCTGGTCGAACTGTTTTCACTTCTGTAGACATCACTTCTTGTAATGTCTTCTTTTGTTTAATACCATCGATTGCTTGGTCAATTGTGACAATTCCTTGTAACTGGCGTTTACGATCCGTTACAAAAGCACTTGAAATACCATTTTCTCTCATTACTTGAGTTGCAACATTTAGACCATCTTTTAGCGACACTAACCCATAGGGCTTCGTCATAATATGTTCAGCCTGCAAAATTTTAGAACGATCAATATCTCGAATAAACTCTGAAATATAATTGCTTGCTGGCTTGTCTAATATTTCTTCTGGTGTGCCGATTTGCTCTACCTTCCCATTTTTCATGACGGCTACACGATCCCCAATTTTAAATGCCTCATTGACATCGTGAGTAATAAAAATAATCGTTTTTTGAAGACGGTTTTGTATATCGAGTAACTCCAGCTGCATTTCGCGTCGGATTAATGGATCAAGGGCACTAAAAGGTTCATCCATAAGGAGAATGTCTGGATCGTTTGCTAAAGCTCTAGCAATGCCTACTCGCTGTCTCATTCCTCCAGACAATTCATCCGGATATTGGTTTTCGTATCCTTTAAGTCCTACCGTCTCCAAATGCTTTTGAGCGATTGCTTGGCGTTCGGCTTTGGACATGCCACGTACTTCAAGACCATATTCAATGTTTTCAAGAACGGTCCGATGACTAAATAAACCAAAATGTTGAAACACCATCGCAATCTTTTTCTGACGATAAAATTTAAGCTGTGTATTATTGTAATCTACAACGTTTTCCCCATCTACGTAAATGGCTCCAGAAGTAGGGCGGTTCAATAGATTTAAACAACGAATCAACGTAGACTTCCCGCTACCGGAGAGTCCCATAATAACAAATGTTTCGCCTTCCATAATTTCCATCGAAGCATTATATACACCAACAGTATGTCCTGTTTTAGCTAAAATTTCTTCCTTTTCGACACCATTTTCAATCATTGGAATCACTTTTTTAGGTCTCGGTCCAAAAATTTTCGATACATTTTCAATTTTTAGTTTCACTGTCATGCGGCATCCCTCCTATGTTTCTGAAGGCGCTTCGCAATTCCTCCGGTAATTCGATCAATAATAATAGCTAAGAAAACGATACTGATACCCGCTTCAAAACCTAAAGAAATATCAATTCGATTAATCGCATAAAGCACTCGTTCCCCTAGTCCTTGTGCTCCTACCATCGATCCAACAACTGCCATAGCAAGTGCCATCATCGTTGTTTGATTTATGCCCGCCATAATCGTTGGTAAAGCTTGAGGCAACTGGACTTTCATAAGCATCTGTCCTGTCGATGAACCAAATGACTGGGCAGACTCTACCACTTCATCATCCACATTACGAATCCCTAACTCTGTCAAACGTATGACAGGAGGCAATGCATAGATAATCGTCGCAATCACAGCTGGTACATTCCCCAATGGAAAGAAGAAAATTACCGGAATTAGATAAACAAAACTTGGCATTGTTTGCATAGCATCAAGTATTGGGCGCATAATTGTCGACATCACTTTGCTAAATGCCATTCCAATACCTAATGGGATACCGATTACAAGCGATAATATCACGGAGATTAATACAATCGAAATAGTAGTCATCGTTTCCGGCCACAAATCGAAAGTCCCTATAAGGAAAATGAAAAAGGAAAATAGAAGTCCACCGTACAGATTAGTAAAATACCATCCCAATAAAAATAGGATAATAATGAGTAACCACCAAGGAATCGCTAGAAGTCCTGCCTCCAGCCCCTTAATCAGGGTGGATGAAATTACAAAAATAAAATCAAAAAATGCATCAAAGTGTAATGCTAAGAAATCGATAAACTTTTCTACGCCATCTCCAATTGGTATTCGGACATTAGGAAATTCTTTCATAAATAGTGGACTGTATCAGTTGAACAGTCGCATTCACCTCACTTTTCTTGGTTAGATTATTTCGAACACGAACCATTATTTCAAAGCTGCTTTCACTTTTTCTGCAACTTCATCGGATACCCATGATGTCCAAATATCTTCATGTTCTTTCATCCACCAATGTGCGGCTTCTTCTGCATCTGCTTCATTTTCATTCATATAATTGAGTGCTTCCTCTGTTAATGCATTACTAGTTGAGTATTTACTTAAAAAATCAACCACGTCTTTTGCTTGAGTGGGTAAGTCTTTATGTACTGCGATTACTACATCGTTTGGAGGAAATTCGGTTCCTTTCGACTCTTTCCAAGTAGCTTCATCGTATGGATTATCCTCAAGTAAAGTTAAATCATAGCTAGCTGTAACCCATGTCGGTGACCAATAATATCCTACCCATGGCGTCCCTTTTTTGTATGCTCCGGCTAAATCTGCAACAATAGCTGAATCGGAACCTGGTGCCAAATAGTTATATTGTTCATCAAGGCCATATGTTTTAAGTTTCGTGTCCAAGTGTTCACTAATGATCCAACTAGACGGAGCACCGACAATTCGTCCTTTGCTTTTGTCTTCTGGATCTTGGAAAACCTCTGGATACTTCTCTAAGTCTTGGACAGTTTTCAAATCAGGAGCAACTGCTTCAATACCTCGTTCTGCGTCTCCTTTTATCACGTAAGTGGGAACGTATAATCCTTGTGAGTTATCATCGAAGTTTGTAGCCACCTTAATAATATTCCCGCTTTCAATTGCTTTTTCATAGACTTCTTTAATATTATCCGACCATACCTCCATATAGACATTGATGTCTCCCTTTTCAAGGGCTTGCATTGTTGTGGCGGTAGTTCCGGTAGTAACCTCCGTTTTATAGCCATATCCTTCTTCCACGATCAACTGAGCAATGCTATTATGGACACGAATACTATCCCATCCCGCATCCGCAAATTTAATCGTCTCAATACTGTCTGTACTTGCTGGCTCACTACATGCCGCTAATACTAAAATGGTGCATAGTGAAATAAACAACATCAATTTCCTCATAAATTTCTACCCCATTCTCTCTTTTTCTAAATTAGACGTATAGTCCTATTCTTCCTTTTTATACCCTATTTTGATAATTTCAAACCTACGAAATTATCAACCAACGGACTGTCGAATACCAGAGATTAATAATTAATCTCTTAAATTGAAAAACAGACTCAAAGCAATAAAAATTAGCTTTGAATCTGTTAATTAGAAATTAAACTATTCTATTTTTGGGCTCCTTTTCTTCTAAAACCGCTTCAATAGCCTCTGCATTCATTTGCATCATTGCCATGCGCGTGCGAATACTTGCACTACCTATATGAGGAAGCACTGTCACATTTGGCAATGTAAGAAGTGGGTGATCCATCGGGACAGGTTCAACTTCAAATACGTCTAGTCCGGCAGCCCATATTTTATTTGTCGTTAACGCTTCGTATAGTGCCTGTTCATCTATAATCCCACCACGTGCAACGTTAATAATTGAAGCCGTTTCTTTCATCAAACCTAGCTCGCGTTCACCGATTAATCCCTTCGTTTCTGCGGTTAGAGGAGTCAGTAACACGATGAAGTCCGATTCTTGGAGAAGGGTGTCTAGCTCTGCATAGCTAAATCCAAATTCCTCTTCCGCTTCTTTTTTACGAGTACGATTATGATATAAAACATTCATATTAAAACCTTTTGCTCTTCTTGCTACAGCTTCACCGATTCGCCCCATGCCAATGATTCCAAGAGTTGCACCGAAAACATCCATGCCAGTCAGCCCCATCGGTGTCCATGATTTCCACTTTCCTGCACGGAGGTCACGTTCTGATTCTGTGACACGACGGGCAGTGGCTAATAATAACGCAAATGTAAGGTCTGCAGTTGTTTCCGTTAGCACACCAGGTGTATTTGTTACAATTATTCCTCGCTCTTTTGCCGCTCCAGTATCTATGTTATTGTAGCCTACCGCCAAATTACTAATTACTTTTAAGTTTGGTAAACTTTCAATTAGTTCTCTATCTATTTTGTCGGAAAGAACCGTCCAAAGTGCATGTGCATCTTTTGCTTCTTTTTTTAACTCTTCATAGGTCATTGGAATTTCTTCACTATGCCACATTTTAACATTGAACTTCTCTTTAAGTTGCTTTACTACTTCGTCTGGTAGCTTTCGTGTTATAAAAACTGTTTGCAAATCTATAACCTCCAAATATTCTGATAGATTAAGCATGGACGAAAGAACGAAATTTTGCAACTGCATTTACAACTTAAGATTGCTAGGTTATACTTGGGGCACATTTAAAAAACTACATACCGTTTTCTGCACTAGGGGTGCCCACTTTGGCTGTGATGAGAGCTTTTTAGCTCCGATCCCTTATTACTCGATCAGGATAATACCTGCGTGAGGAAGTGCGGTGACTTTCCGAATTTTTGTAATGGATAAGTGGCTGCATCTTCACGGATGTAGTCTTTTTTTATGAAAATTTTTCGGGAGGTTTTTTATTATGCAATGCGGTTTAAGCCCTATCGTCGGATTTCGTTTTTCGTTACATCCGATGACCAATGATTTTATTTCGGTGATTAAAGGAGCACTTGAAGAAACAGATACATCGAATGTATGGATGCATACGGATGACGTATCGACAGTAATTCGCGGCAAGCAGGTGCATGTGTTTAATGTGGCAAAGGCACTCACTTTGCACGCTGCTAAAACCGGTGTGCATGTTGCTTTATCGGGTACTTTTTCTGCCGGCTGTCCTGGAGACTCTGCAGGGGACGTGTATTTAGATAAAGGAGATGAAATCGCAAATCATGACACAACGAAGCAATACGTATCTTCCCAATTTGCCCTTTATCCAATGAATAACCCCAATTATATGGATGTTATTTATCGAGAGGTTGACCGTGCAAAAGAACGCGGTGTTTTCAATGATTCCATGCATTATGCAAGTGGCATTCACGGGGATATCCATGATGTATTTGCTTTTTACGAGGAGGCATTTACACATGCCCGCTCAGAGGAATATAAACATCTAGTGATGACCGTTTCGATGAGTATTAATAGTCCTTCGCACGGAGGTCTTTAATATGCTGAAGTCTTGGAAGCTAAAAGAAATTGTGCTTATGTCCTTATTTGCAGTCGTATTCGGGATTGTCTATTTATTGTTCCTGCATGTGGGCAATATTTGGTCTGGATTTATAGGTCCGATTGCATATGAGTGGATTTTTGGTATTTGGTTTATCGTATCGATTATTTGTATGTATATAATTCGGAAGCCTGGAGCTGCCGTTGTTTCGGAAACAATTGCTGCTGCAATCGAGGTATTATTGGGAAATGCGGTTGGTCCCCGCTTAATTCTTTCAGGGGTTATTCAAGGTTTAGGTGCGGAGGCAGTTTTTGCAGCTACACGATATAAACGATTTGATCTTTGGGTGCTAATGCTTGCCGGTATCGGATCCTCTTTATTTAGTTTTACTTATGGATACTTTCTTGGTGGATTTACAGTATATAGTACCGGCTATGTTGCACTGATGCTCGGCATTCGTATATTAAGCGGGGCTCTACTTGCTGGTGTCGGTGGGAAAGCAGTAGCTGATGGTTTGCTAGCTACCGGTTCTCTAAGAGGCTATGCTGTTTCTCGTTCGAAAAAGGGTGAGGTTCGTGCATGAGGTTATCCAATTTGAGAAAGTAAGTTTCCGTTATCCAGATGAAGAAAAATGGATACTGAAGGACCTTTCTTTCGCTGTACAGCGAGGCGAGCGTGTAGTTATCACTGGTCCAAGTGGATGCGGGAAGACGACATTACTTTATTTATGCAATCGATTGTATCCGGATAATTGCGATGGTATTTTGTCTGGTTCCGTAATACTTTTTGAGAAAGAGAGCCATTCCTTTATTCCCGGGGAAATAAATCACCGAATTGCGACCGTCTTTCAAGACCCAGATGCTCAGTTTTGCATGCAAACGGTCGAAGAGGAACTTGCTTTTACGCTTGAAAATTTGCATACCAAGCGTGACGATATGGAGAAAAGAATCTCCGATGTGCTTTCTTTAACCGAACTAACTGAATTTCGCCGTGCAGTCATCCAGAAACTATCAGGTGGTCAAAAGCAACGTATCGCCACTGCCTGTGCACTTATAATGGAGCCAGAAATACTACTCCTAGACGAACCACTTTCGCATTTAGACCCTTATACCGCGAAAAAGTATGTAGAGTGGTTAAGTGATTTACAACAAAAACAGGAAATGACAATCGTCGCCATTGAGCATCGATTGGATTTATGGGGAGACTTTTTTAACAGAACTATTTCCTTGAATAAAAACGAAGCTGCCCCTTCCATACAAAAACGTATAAGCAGTAAGCAAGAAGCTACGTCATTAGTCGTTAACAAATTGAAAACAACGACCTTTTTGCGGGAGACTACTTTTCATTTAAGATGTGGAGAAATAACCGTACTAGCTGGACCGAATGGCAGCGGAAAATCAACTTTATTGAAAGCATTATGTCAGCTCATTCCATCTAGTGGGAATGTACAACCAAACTATTTAGGATATGTTCCTCAATCTCCGGAGTTTTTATTTCTTACCAAAAATGTGCGAGATGAGATTGGTTTTGGTGGTGGGAACAATTTGGAGGAAATGTTGACTAGATTACAGTTGCTACCTATTGCGGATGCCCACCCTTTTGCAGTAAGTCACGGACAAAAAAGGCGAGTGGCTATTGCTGCCATGCTTTGTGATGGTCGAGAGATTATTCTCATGGACGAGCCAACTTCTGGTCAGGATGCAGCTGCTTTGTCTGAGTTATTCCAATTAATCAATGAACGTGCCTGTGAAGGTACTACGTTTTTGATCGTCACGCATGATATGGAGTTCGCTCATTGTTTAGCTGACTCAATAATATTGATGAAAGATGGTTATTTGACAGGAAAGTTTAATGCGGAAGCTGTATGGCAAAATGAGCAGTTGTTACAGGATCATCACTTACTTCCTCCGAAAGGAATGATACTTCGTGAAGAATGCTTTACATAATATGAATCCTTCAGTGAAGTTTTTGGTGATTACAATTTGTATGTTCACAATGGCTTTCTACTTCGACCCTTGGACACCACTCGTGTTTTGGGTCGGTGTACTTGTGCTACAAGTTCTCTTTAGCCAAATTAACTGGAAGAAATGGATGCTATTTATGATTCCTTTTTTTATTACTGCTTTCGGTTACTTTTGGACGACCCTTGTGTTTGCAGAAGATCAGACTGGGCCAGTTGTATGGTCTATCTGGAATGTGAACGTTACCGAAACACAGCTGAATCATGCCTTATCATTAAGTTTTCGAGTACTGGCATTTTCTAGCTTATCTTTATTATTCGCTTTAACGACAAATCCAGTAAAGTTCATTTTAAGCCTTATGCAACAATTAAAGCTATCACCCAAAATTGCGTATGGTGTGATGGTGGGATATCAATTTTTGCCTGTTTTGAAGGATGAATTTGTTCAAATCGGGCAAGCCCACCGATTAAGAGGCGTCAGTCAGGAAAAAAATGCGTTACAACGCTTGTTTGGTATTCGAAGGGTTTTGATTCCTATGCTTGCAGGTGCCGTGCGAAAAGCAGAACGAGCTGCTTTTGCGATGGAGGCACGAGGCTTTACTGGTGAACGGAGAAGTAGTTATTTTCATGTGATTACCATTGGGAAAACAGACTTTGCGCTAGTTAGCTTGTTTTTAGTAGTGTTAATTGTGAGCTGTACAAATATTTGGTGGCTTCATTAATAGTTTTTTGTTTCACTCCTCCTTTTACGATAAAATAATAATATGTGAACATGGAGGAGTGGGTGAAGTTGTCATTTGTTGCTTTACTACGTGGTATTAATCTTGGTGCGAAAAATAAAGTGGATATGAAGTCGTTGAAGGCACTTTTTGAAGAGATGAACTATGAAAATGTAAGGACGTATATACAAACTGGGAATGTTATATTTGATAATGCAACATATAATGTGTCGCAGTTGGAGGGCGCTCTTCAAGAAACATATGGATTTGATATACCAGTTATTATCCGTTCAAAAGAAGAACTGGAAGAAATTCAGCAGCATCCCATTTTCTCGAAAGAACAGGTGTATGTCATGTTTTTAGCAAAGGAAGTTTTGGATGATCAGCTTGCTATGTTGAATAGTCTAGTGGATGACGAATTTGTCGTTTGGAATCGTCGCAATATCATTATCAGTCTATCGAAAAACTATCATCAAACTAAATTTACAAATACTTTTTTTGAAAAGAAGCTTAGTATGCCTTCTACTGCTCGTAACCTGAATACAGTGAATAAAATATTACTGAAAATGTAGAAAAGTTCCCCCCTTGTTGAGAGGTGGGAACTTTTTTAAGTGCTCTTGAATTAAATCTGATTGTCCTTTTCACATACTACAAATAAATCACTTCCCATAAGCATATCTTATGTTTATGTATAAATATTATAAATTTTTCAAATGACTTTTCTTTCGATATCATGAAGGTAGAACAAAACAAGGGGGATTTATAATGACATTTGTTTTTAAATCAATCGATCATGTTCAATTGGCCGCTCCGAAAGGTTCAGAAGCAATAGCAAAACGTTTCTTTGGAGAAATTTTAGGTTTTCAAGAAGTAGAAAAACCAGAACTTCTGAAAAGAAAAGGCGGTGTTTGGTTTGAATTCGGCAAATATCAGATTCATATCGGCATAGAAGAACCATTTGCCCCTGCTAAAAAAGCTCACCCCGCGTTTCAAGTAGAAAGCTTAGAGGCACTGAAAATACATTTAACCCAAAATGAAGTCAGCTATACTGTAGATACCGACTTACCGGGTGCCAATAGAATATACGTACATGATCCCTTTGGTAACCGTATCGAAATATTAGAGTGGATTGCTTGATTATTATAAAAGAAAGATTAGTCGTGATTAACACTACGACCAATCTCTCTTTTTTTATTGGCGCACAATTGGCATGGAACAACACCGGAAAGATCCACCTGATTTAATGATTTCTGAGAAATCGACCTCCAATACGTGATATCCATGTTGTCTCATCTGATGATTGACCTTTTCGTTTACTGGCAAACTAAACACTCGATTATCACCAATAGACAGTACATTTGTGCCCATTGAAAACTGCTCCCTTTCGCTCACTTCGATTAAGTTATACATGCTCGATAACTGTTCCACAATTTTCGGGTCGAGCGCGTCTGGAAATATTAATGCATCTTTTGAAGAAAGAATATTGAACACACAGTCCAGATGCAAATATTTTGGGTTAAAAGGAATAGGTAGAATTTTGAAATCCGGTAATTCGCTTTGCAAAGCTTGAATAGCATTCATACATGTACGATCGCTAATCCCTATAAACACTCGGTTGCCATCTACGATTACATCTCCACCTTCAATTGAATGTGTTGTGAGCTTCTTATAGGAAAGATCATGTTCGTCCATCCAATTGGCTAATACCTTCTCTTCGCCTTGACGAATCGGATTCGCCATTTCGGAAATAAATAAATGCTTCCCTATAGTAAAGCCAATATCTCGGGTGAAAACTTGCTCAGGGTATTCTTTATTTGGTCGTAGTTTAATCACTTCCACTCCTGCACCGCGTAGCGTTTCTTGAAATAGCTGATGCTGCTTCATGGCCAGTGAACGGTCAATATTATCATTTATATAGTTTTTTTGAACATCATTAATCGCTTCTTTAATTTCCATATATTGAGGGTCGCATAGGACGACTTTTTGTAGTTTTCCATATTCACTTGGACAATATACTTGAGATTGATCTTGCATTATTTTCACGATAAGTCATCCTCCAGTTACTTTATTCGTCCCTTCTCTATTCCCTTGATTTTCAATTTATAACCTCTTTGTAAAATTAATTTTCATTTTAGACTGTGCTGTTTCAGTAAATTTAGGTTGGGGTAAAGAATAGAATGATAGTGTGAATGGGAGGCGGAATAGATGTTTACAAAGGAACAAGCGTTATTAACAAAAGAAGATTTTCATATTAGAAAAGATTTGCCGAGTTGGCTATATAAAGAATATGAAACTTTTCATAACACGGTTACGGATAAAACGTTCCCATGTTTTTTTGGAATGAGTGGCGAATTGAAAGGTGAGCTCCGCTATGCTTACATCAATCAGGATGACTGGAGTAATTTACCGTCTGCTGTAGAAGGCTTTTTAGAACTATTTAAATTACCAAAATACAAGAGGCACGGTCTTTTTGTATTTGTAGAGCCGTTTGAGCAAGAAGGTTCCATTGAAGATTACCGAAAGCAATTTTGGGATATCCTTCAATATTTACATGAGGTCGATGAAGTGGAATGGCCGGAAGACAGTCCTCGCGACCCCGAGCACTATTTATGGGACTTCCGGTTTAATGGAGAGCCAATCTTCGTTTTCGGTAATGCCCCTGCATATAAGAAGCGAAAGACACGCCATCTAGGAAATTCAATGGTTCTTGGATTCCAGCCTCGAAAAATATTTGAGGGATTAGAAGGTACTGAAAAAGGCGGTATTATGTCTCGTGAAAAAGTTCGTAAACGTGTAGAAGCTTGGGATCAGCTGCCTAAGCATCCAGATATCGGCCACTTCGGTGATCCTACTCATAATGAATGGAAGCAATCCTTTATCGGAGATGATATTGAACCGATTCAAGGGAAATGTCCATTTCGCCATAAATCGCACGCATAGGATTAGGTCCCCATTTTCACAGGGGATTTTTTTGTGGGAAATAAAGTAGAGAAGATGCTTATAAAAAACAGAACGAAGACTAGCCTTCTCTACCTACTTTTAACTCTTATAGTTTATAAATCATCAAATCCATTATCTATCGCGTTTACTTTTACATATTGACGTGACTTTTGTTCAAAAAAGTCGGTTTTTGTCCCGTCTATATTGTCCGCGTAAGCACGAATCCATTTCATCGGGTTTTCTACGTAGTCTGGGTAGATTTCAGTAAGCCCGAGAAGACGTAACATTTTGTTTGCACGATATTTAATATAGCCTTGCATATCGTCTAATTCTATTCCTTCAATATCCGCTAAAACGTAGTTAGACCATTCGATTTCATGCTCTACCGATTCTTTGAACTGTTCGTATACCCAGCCTATTAATTCGTCATTGTTCAGCTCTGGGTTTTCAGACAAGGTGGCTCTAAATAACTCGGAGATAAAGCGACCATGCTCTAGTTCATCGCGATTAATATAGCTGATCATTGTCGATGTACCTACCATCTTGTTGTAACGCGCTAAATTATAGAAAAAAGCAAAGCCGGAATAGAAAAATAATCCCTCTAATAATGTAGTATACGTTAAAGTTTTGATTATATTTTCAGTTGAAGGATTTTCCACAAATTCATTGTAGTATTTTATAATATTTTCGTTTCTTTTCAACAAAATAGCATCTGTTCTGCCAAAATCGAATGCTTTATTTTGCTGGTCTAGCGATACAACAGATGATAAAACATAGGAGTAGCTTTCGTTATGAACTGCTTCTTGTTGGGCTATTACCGCCATAATGGATTGGACAGATGGATCTGTTGCATACAAAGACAGTAATAATGCCGTTCTTGTCTGCGGTGCATCAAGTGTTGCAAGTAATCCAATCACTTTCAAGTAAGCATCCTGCTCTGATTTCGTTAGATTCGGAAAGTGTTTTACATCACTCGACATATTTATCTCGTCTGCTTGCCAGTAGTTACCTAATAATCGTTTATATATTTTATACCAATGTGGATACGCAATATCATTCCAATTTAATATACCACTTGATTTACCGTTAAAAATACCGGTAGATTTATTAGGATTTCTGGGTTCTAATGTTTTTGCTTTCTTCATTTTCTATAACTCCTTCTAACCATTTAGTTACGATTTTCTCTTGACTCCCTCTTGGAGATTGTTCTACTTTCAAGCCTTTATAACTGCAGCTATAAAATTTCACTAATTTATCCACCGCTCCGCAAAAAAGCTCGTCCCCACCAAATTGGGTGTCACCTGAGCCAAACACATACACATTATTCGGTTTATAGCCAATTTCTCGAACAAAGTCTTTCATCTCATCGGGTGTACTTCCTCTATCCCATGTGAATGTACCGAAAAATAGTTTATCGTATATCGATAGGTCTGGTATTGTCCCAAACCCTATCGTATACATATCCACTTGATAGTCATTCTCCTCAAGCTGTCTCTTTAATAATTCCGCTACTTCCTCTGTATTCCCGCTATAGCTTAAATAGCATATGATTGCTTTCATTAGCTTGAACAAGAGTCACAATCTACTAATTCAACTGAAGTGGAGCGCACATAATACGTTGTTTTCAGTCCACTATTCCATGCATCCAAATGTAAATCGAGCAATTCTTTTGCTTTAATTGTGTTTTGCACATATAAATTCAACGAAACACCTTGGTCGATATGTCGCCCGCGTGCTGCATTTTGCTTTACTGTCCAATGCTGGTCAATGAAATAGGCAGATTTGTAAAACCATGTCGTTTCCGAATTCAAATCCGGTACGGTAACTGGAATTTTATAGTCCTTTTTCTCCTCAGAGTACGATTTTTGGAATATCGGATCAATACTTGCCGTGCTTCCAGCTAAAATCGATGTCGATGAATTTGGTGCGACTGCCATTAAATATCCATTTCGAATACCATGTTCAGCAACTTTCTGACGTAAAGCATTCCACTCTTCGCTTTTGTACTGACGTTTTTCGAAGTAAGCTCCCGTTTGCCAATCCGATCCTTTAAATAAAGGATATGCCCCTTTTTCCTTCGCAAGCTCTGCTGAAGCCTGAATTGTTAAGAATGCAACTCTTTCATATAGCTTATCGGCCAATTCTACTGCTTCATCCGATTCCCAACGAATACTATTTAAAGCTAGTAAATGATGCCACCCAAACGTCCCAAGGCCAATACCTCGGTACCTCGCATTTGTACGCTCGGCTTGTGGGACTGGAATCATATTCATATCAATCACATTATCGAGCATGCGCACTTGGATTGTAATGAGTCGTTCTAATACATTAGCCGGAACTGCTCTTCCTAGATTAATGGAAGATAAATTACATACGACAAAATCTCCTGGTTTTCGACGAGTTACAATTACATCGTCTTCTAATTGAATTGATTCAAACGAAGTCGCACTTTGGTTTTGGAAAATTTCTGTACATAGATTGCTGCTGTACACCATCCCTGCGTGCTTGTTCGGATTACTTCGATTCACCTCATCGCGGTAAAACATGAACGGTACACCTGTTTCGAGCTGACTACGCATAATGCGTTTCATTAAATCAATTGCAGAAACCGTTTCACGTGATATTCGGATGTCGTTTATACATTCTTCGTATTTTTCACGGAACGAACCTTCTCCACGTTTTTCATCATAAAAATCTTCAAGCGAATAACCCTTTATTTGTCGAACTTCATGCGGATCAAACAAATGCCATTCCTCTCGTGCATCTACTTTCTCCATAAATAGATCCGGTAAGCAAACTCCCGTAAAAATATCATGTGCACGAAGACGATCATCTCCATTGTTCAGGCGCAAATCTAAAAATGTAAAAATATCTTTATGCCAAACATCTAAGTAAACAGCAACTGCTCCCTGACGCTGGCCGAGCTGATCTACACTTACTGCTGTATTGTTTAATTGTTTAATCCAAGGAAGGACACCGCTGGATGCACCGATAAAACCTCGAATGGACGAGCCACGACTCCGTACTTTCCCCATATATACGCCAATTCCGCCACCGAATTTGGATAATGTCGCAACATCTGTATTGCTGTCGTAAATTCCTTGCAAGCTGTCGTCCACTGTATCGATGAAGCAGCTAGAAAGTTGGCCATGTGGTTTCCCTGCGTTCGAAAGAGTTGGCGTAGCAACCGTCATATATAAGTTGCTCATTGCCCAATAGGATTCTCTAATTTTTTCGAGACGATTTTCTTTTTCATCTTTCATTAAGGTCATTGCAATGATAAGCCAACGTTCTTGTGGTAATTCAACGGTAGATTTGTCATAATCCTTTGCAACATATCGATCGAGCAATGTTTTCAAACCTATATAAGTGAATAAATTATCACGCTCTGGAACTATTAGCTCGCCTAATTTTTGGAGCTCTTCTGTTGAATAAGCTTCCGTAATATGTTTATCATAAAGGCCTTTAGCAACCAGTGATTGTACATTGCTTGCAAATTTCTCGTATACCGTATCAGAAGTGGTTCCCCTACGTGTTGCCACTCTTTCATACACATTCGCTAAATGAATACGCGCTGCGACAAATGTCCAAAATGTTTCTTGCTCATTTAGGTAACTCAGTGCTTCTAAAGACATTGATTGAGACCAGTCGGAAAGTTCTCCTTCCGGAAATTTCACTGTCCAACGTTCGTGTGCTTTCAAAAGTGGAGCTAAACTTTCTTCCCCAAATTCGCTTATTAGGCTATGTAATATTTCCTGCTTTGTCGTATTTGAAATAGTTGTCATGTAAATTCCTCCTTATATTTTAGACAAACAAAAAAGCGATGATTCAAGCCTCTTCGGCTGAGTCATCGCTCAAAATGTAAAAGTAGGAAACAATAGGACAAATCCATCGAAATGATTAAGAGAGTCCTTCGCCTCCACCTCTCAACCCCCGAAGAAAGTGTTGCTTCGTACGACAAAGAGGCAGGTCTACTGGCTCGTGCTTCACTCTTCTGTTGTCCTTCCCGCGATTGCTCGCAGTGGTCTTTTCAACAGTCGTCCACACTTACAGTTGCGGGGACAGCTTCGGCATTTCACCGAATTCCCTTTTAAACCATAAAGGTACCAAATCATCGTTCACATACTATATATTGTGCTTTCTTTACTTATATAGCCTAACATATTGTGTTTAAACCTGTACATAGGAAAAAAGTATATCTCTACTAACTGTACTTTTCAAAAAAATTAGACAGACATGTCTTCATGTCTGTCTACATTTATCATGTAAATACAATGATCGCTAATACTGCTGCTAAAACGAGTCTATATATTGCAAATGGGACTAATTTAATACGAGAAACTAGTTTTAAGAAGAATTTAATAGATACTAGTGCAAATATGAATGCACTTATAAAACCTACAGCATAAAAGCCCATATCATCCATATTAATATGTTCCCAATTTTTCAAAACAGATACTAGACTTGCTCCAGCCATAATAGGTACCGCCATGATGAACGTGAAATCTGCGGCCGTTTTATGACTCATCCCGAATAATACTCCACCAGAAATCGTTGCACCTGAGCGAGAGAAACCTGGCCATAATGATAAACATTGAACTAAACCTACTTTAAAAGCTTTTGCATATGTAATTTGGTCGAGTGAAACAACTGAAGGTTTTTTCGGTCCAAATCTATCTGCAATAATCATTAGAATAGAACCCGCTACAAGGCTATATATAACTGTTTTTACACCAAATAAGTTATCATCAATAAAGTCTTTAAGAGCGAATCCTAAAATCACAGCAGGAAGCATCCCAACAATAACATGTAACAGGTTGAACTGTTTGCTTGATTGCTCATTATCTAGTTTGTATAAACCGACTAAACTAAATAATCGTTTCCACATGACAACTACTACGGCTAAAATAGAGCCTAATTGAACAACAATTTTAAATGTATTGGCGGAATACATCCCCAAAAATTCCTCCGTTTTTAACCACATATCATCCACAATGATCATATGTCCCGTAGATGATACAGGCGCAAACTCTGTCATCCCTTCAACAAAACCTAATATTAATGCTCTTACTAATTCTAGAAATTCCATAAGATCTCCTTAGTCACGTTTTTTTAAATACCAAACAATAAATGCAACGCCGATTATTGCTAAAATAACATACACGATATTCGAGTAAATATCCATATAACCGACAATTTCATCCCAATTCTCTCCGACAGCTGCTCCTACTGAAACCAATACTGTATTCCATATTAATGTTCCTAGAAAAGTGAACCAAAGGAATAGCCAAAACTTCATCTTCGACATCCCAGCTGGAATGGATATTAAGCTTCTTACGAGCGGTACTAATCTCCCGAAAAACACTGCCCAGACACCATACTTTTCAAACCAAGCATTAGCTTTGTGGATATCTTTGATCGACAATCGTAAAAACTTTCCATACTTTTGGACAATTTTCTCTAAACGTTTCACATCTAATAATGAACCGATCCAATATAAAATTGCAGCACCAATAACCGACCCTAAAGTCGATGCAACAATTATACCAAACTTGGTCATCAAAGTTGTGGTCGTCATAAAACCACCCAACGTTAATATAACTTCTGATGGAATAGGCGGGAAAATATTTTCAACCAATATCAACAAAAATACACCAAGATATCCAAACTGGTTCATCCAGTCTGTAATCCATGCCTCCATTATACTTCCCCATTCTCTAGCTTAATGTTTACTGACCAAAGTTCCGATTGACTTCCTAAACGAATCGGTGGACCCCAAAAACCAAAACCAGATGATACTATTGCGTGCAAGCTTCCCTTTTTCTTATAGCCATAATCCAGTTCAAATAGTTTGCGAGTAAAAAGGTGGTTCGGCCACATTTGCCCGCGGTGTGTATGACCAGACACATGAAAATCGACCCCTTCCTTTTCTGGAATCACTAAATTCGAAGGAGTATGATCCATCACAAACCAAGGAAAGTTCTGTTTTGGTGGAGCCAACTCCGAAAGCTGTTTCCTATCCTTATTCGTCAAGTCTTCTCTACCAGTTAAATAAAACGAATCTGCCACTAAAATAGTTTCATCTAATAACATGTGTACATTAGATGCCTCCATTTCTTCTACTAATAAAGGAATTTTCTTTCCATAGTATTCATGGTTGCCAAGCACTCCATATTTACCATACGTAGAAGTGAGCTGTTTCATCACCTCGGACATCCCTTTTTTCACAAACCAAATCGGATCATCATCGACTAAATCACCTACTAATAATACGATGTCTGGTTGCAGTGCATTTGATTTTTTCACAAATCGTTGTAAATGTGCCTTATTGGATAGTAAACCAAGATGGAAATCGGAAGCAACTACTACTTTTAACGACTCAAGTTTTGACTCCTTTTTCGGCATTCTAATGGATAGCTCTCGAACGACAGGCGTAAAGGCATTGTATGATCCAATGACAATACTTACTATAAATAAAAACAAAACAATCAACCCAATCCACTTTAGCTGAGACGGGAAAAACCACGTCATAATCGTTGCTATCGGGAAAAGAATAATTCCATACTGCATAATAATCATCCAGTAGGAGCCTACAATATGAAATAGCCGAAATCGATGATCGATTCTTGCAATGACCAATGCATATCCAATTAACCCCCAAACGACGACGAAAACCCACCTATTTACTGGAACAAAAGCATCCAACCATGTGACTACACACCATCCAAAATAAAATACAATAGCAGTATAAGCAATAATCGCTAGAGTAATGGCTAAGATTTTCTTCATTTCTCTCTCTCCAATTTATGTATTTTTCATTAGTATAGCAGATTTAACTTAGCGCTCCTAAGCCTCAAGACCGAGACAGAAATCGTGTTCAAGCCCGTTTGTATAAGCTAATGGAATTGATAAGCTATAACTACAAACGAGAGGAGGAACACTCACATGAAAAAATTTGGTTTATTAGTACTTGGTATTATTGCAGGAATCGTTGCACTTGCAAACTTAGGTTCCCTAATAGGATTAGGAGTTTCCGCGTTAATCGTATTTGCTGGAATGCACTTCTACCTAAAAAGCGAATCTACATTTTTGAAAATCTTTTGGGCAAGCGTAGGTATTCTAGGATTAATATCCGGAGTTGTTAACGTACCTGGTTTCTTCGGAATCTTAGCAATCGTAGGTGTCTGGTATGTAGTTAAAAAATGGAATAACGAATCGATCAGCTTTTCAGCACCAGTAGTAAAGTCAGATGACCCTTTTGTTAATTTCGAAAAACAATGGAATGAACTTTCAAAATAAGGAGGAAAACAATATGACATCATTATGGAAACGATTTAAATATTCAATAGAGGCGGATTTACACAAGGTATTTGATAAAAAAGAAGAAAAAAATCCAATCGCAATGTTAAACCAATACATTCGTGAGGCTGAGAAGCAAACGGAGCAAACCGGTAAATGGTTAGAACGTCAAGGGCAATTGAAGCAAGAACTAGAGAAAGAATTGGAAGAAACGACTAAAATGGTTGAAAAACGCCAGCATCAAGTAGAACTTGCAACTGCTAGCGGAGAAGAAGATTTAATGGCTTTCGCACAAGCTGAAGTGAATGCATACAACGAAAGAACTGCTGTTTTACAAAAAAGTATTCTTCAAACTACAGAAGAATTATTCGGTTTAGAACGTAAATACGAAGAAATGAAACATAAAATTAAAGACATGAAAGTTCGTCAATTGCAATTAATGGGCAAAGAGAATGTAACGCGTGCTCATTATCAAATGGATCGTGTCCTTCAACCTGAACAAAAAGAAAAAAACTTTGGCACCTTTCAGGAAATGGAACACTACATTGAGCGTCTAGGACAAAAAATTGAAAAAGAACATGAAATCACATCTATGGAGCAACGTTTAGAAATGTTAGAAAAAAATGCACAACCTAAAGCTGAAATTGTGTAAACTATAGATAGAAGAGGAGAAGACGCCTGTCTTCTCCCTCTTTACATCTTGATACGAAGAAGGAGGGATACTTTATGAAGGAAAACCAAACGAACAAGCTTGCCTTTATACTTATATGTTTTGTTTTTCTTATGTTTATCGAGGCTACAGTTTTTGGAAATGGCAGCATTGTATTAGTCCTTCTTGGCATCGGGATGATGTATTTTAGCTTACGAAAGCAATCCCGCATTTTATTTTGGTCGGGTTTAATATTCCTACTCATAGCCGTTTTTTCTATGTGGAGCTTGCGTCTCCTATTAATTGGAATCATGATTTATATCCTTTTTAAACTTTGGAAAAACGAGCCCATCCGACAGGTTATTCGTCCTTTCGATACGGTGTATAAAGAAACACCCAATAGTGTTATTCAAAATAAACTGTTTTCATCACAAACGACACCTTTTCAAGCATATGAATGGCAAGACGTTCATGTACAAGGCTTTTACGGGGAGCATGTCATTGATGTGACGGAAACCGTGCTGCCAAAGGGCACTTCCTTTATTTCCATTCGTCAATCTCTCGGAAAAGTAGTAATTTATGTGCCGTATGAAATTCCAGTAAGACTTCATTACGCGACAATTATAGGAGAAGCAAATATTCTTGGGCGTGGATGTCAACGTTTATGGAATCAATCGGTCATATTAAAGGATGGCTACTTGGATGAAGTGACGTATGCGTCAGAGTTAGTGATCACTGTATCCACATGGATTGGGGATATCGAGGTGATTCGTAAATGAAGATATTATTGGGGCAAGGATTCTCTATTTTTATCATTTTATTGGCACTGGCTACCCTCCTTTTATATACAATCTGGGGTTGGCCAAATGATCCCGCATGGTGGTCGTTGCTAGAAAATACTTATGCACAAGTTCCTTTTGGCGCCTGGATCATTATTATATTAGCATTCATGAGCTTTAGTTTTTCTTTAAATACACTCCATAAAGTACGTGATCAAGAAAAGAAAATAGAAAAAAACCTACGACCATTATTAGAAGCAGAATCGTTTGTACCGAGTAAGAAAAAACAGTCTTATTCCAAACGATTACATGTTACAACCAATCAATTAGAGCAACTCATTATGACACAACGAAAAACGCTTCAGCGCATCACCAACGAAAAAGCGGAAGCACAAGATAAGCTTATTCAAGAACGAATCGTACAAGAAAGGCAACGTCTGGCAAGAGAACTCCACGACTCGGTTTCTCAGCAACTTTTTGCAGCATCTATGCTTCTTTCTACGATGGTCGAAATAGAGGAAGCGCAAAACGGCGAGGCCCCAAAAACATTAATGCAAACCGAAAAAATAGTACAGCAAGCTCAGCTTGAGATGCGTGCGTTACTACTTCACCTTCGTCCCGCTGCTTTACATGACAAAACGCTCAAGCAAGGGATGGAAGAATTATTAATGGAGTTGCAACAAAAAGTATTTTTTACAATACGTTATCGATTAGAAGAAGTACCCTTGCCAAAAGGTGCGGAAGATCACTTATTCCGAATTGCACAGGAAACTTTGTCCAATACATTGAGACATGCAAAAGCTACAGAGGTAGATATATTATTCGTAGAACGTGATGATCTTGCTATTTTCCGAGTGCAGGATAATGGGGTTGGCTTTGAAGTAAAAGATGCCAAAACCGGCTCTTACGGCTTGGATAATGTAAAAGAACGAGCAGTCGAAATCGGTGCGACCTGCAAGGTAGTTTCGGTTCCATCTCAAGGTACTATTGTAGAAGTGAAGTTACCAATTGAGAAAAGTGAAATACCTCTAGGTACATTACAAGGAAGGGAGCTAGAAAATGATTCGAATATTATTAGCGGATGATCATGAAATGGTGCGAATTGGAGTTTCTGCTTACTTACAGGCCCAACCCGATATGGATGTAGTTGCAGAAGCGGCGAATGGTCAAGAAGCGGTTGAATTAGCATTGAAGCATAAACCAGACGTTATTTTAATGGATATGGTAATGCCCATCATGAACGGTGCAGAGGCAACCCGTGAGATTGTTCAAAAATGGCCAGAAGCAAAAGTCATGATTGTGACGAGCTTTATAGACGATGATAAAGTATATCCCGCTCTTGAAGCAGGGGCAATCAGTTATTTATTGAAAACATCTAAGGCCTCCCATATCGCGGAATCTATTCGTAAAACATTAAGCGGAGATGCTGTTTTAGAGCCAGAAGTAACAAATAAAATGATGAAACGCATGCGTCAAGGTTCCGACATTGCTCTTCACGATGACTTAACTGATCGAGAGTTAGAAGTGTTGTTATTAATGGCAGAAGGTAAGGCGAATCAGGACATAGCGGACACTCTTTTTATTGCTTTAAAAACCGCTAAAACACATGTTAGTAATATATTATCGAAGCTGGAAGTAAGCGATCGGACGCAAGCAGTTATTTATGCATTTGAGCATCATTTAGTGAAACCCAAAAAATAACCTATAGAAGAGTTCTGTCATATGCTAATGAAAAGTACGTAGTAAAGGATGTTAGCATACATGAGACCTGAAGATCCAAATGATGAGCTACCACCTAACTTGGGCTTGACTATTGGTTTCATAAGTTCTGTTATTCTTTCAATTGGGTATATTATTGATACAATTGGAGAAGGTGTTACACTATACGAAGCAAACCGTGCGCTTGAAATTGCAAAACAAGACGCGCTCGAACAGAACCAACAACTCTCCGATATACTGAGTAAGTTGAATTATTTAGTAGACGAAATTGAAGAACTCAAGAAAAGAGGATGACCTATTAAGGAAGGTATCCTCTTTTTGTTTGCAGAAGCCAATCTTCTATTTGCTTATTCGATTGCAAACAATGTACTTTTTCCTCATAAGCAGTAAACTTTCTAAGAAACACCGGTTTCATCTGCTCCTCGAAGTATTTATTCCACTTAAACATTTGGCGAAATATTGAAAACGTTGGTTTGTAATTGGCTTGCTCTATTTTCAATAGCTGGCGGCTGTATCGTTTTAAAATGCGCCATGTTCTTTGCTGCATAGGAATGTCTAGAAAGATAACCTGATTTGCTTCCCGTAACCCCGCATCTGTCCACTCTATATGAACCCCTTCTATAACCCAATTGTCTTGTCCAATTGCTTCATGCAACAATCGGTCGCGGACTTCTATTTCATTTCGCTTATCGCCTGTTGGATGCCTTGTCCATACAAAATTGTCTGTTTCAAAGTGTGGAATTTGAAGTTTGGAGGAGACCTTCCGTGCAAGCGTCGTTTTCCCACTACCAACGGAACCAATTATATATATTTTCATCTTGATATCCCTTTCTCCAACTAAACCGTTCTAGTCTTGCTACTTGTGTAAGAAAATGATACTTTCAATACTATATAACCTAGTATTATATCAAAAAGGAGGAATTTACATCGATAATCAACGAATATTGCCTAAAACTGTTCAAGTCTACAAACGTTTGCTTCACCGAATACCTAAAGACCAAAGTATCTATTTCGAAATTGAAAACAAAATTAGATCCGCCGAAGCAGGGTATAATGGCGAATGTTATGTGGACAACTTTATTAGACAAGTAAGCTTCCCAAAGCATTACGCTATTTTGAAAGATATCCACATCCAAATTGCTGAAAATAATTATCTCCAAATCGACACACTTATTCTCACCAAAAAGTATATCACCATTTTAGAAGTCAAAAATATTCGTGGCAAAATATATTTCCAAAAAAATCCCGACCAACTGATTCGTGAAGTGGATGGCGTCACTACTCCTTTTAAATGTCCCGAACAACAACTGAAGCGACATGTTAGAAATTTGCAAGTCCTTCTACAAGTAGCCAAAATAAATATCCCTATTAGGAGTCTCATTGTACTAGCATACTCTAAAACTCAAGTTGTACTCCCCCCTCAGTATACTAAAGTCGTGATGGGTTGCGATATTTCCAACAAATTAAACGATTATAATCAACTTCCCGACTCCATTTCTACCATCAAGTTTCAACAATTATTGAATTACCTAATATCCCACTCTCAGGATTTTATTCCAAAACCATTAGCCCAAACCTATTCAATAGCATTCTCTCTTATTAAAACAGGTCTTTTTTGTCCAAACTGTGCAATAAAAGTAAAGAATCGAAATAAATGTCCTAATTGCAAAACCTCTAAATCACTCATGCAAAAACAAGCACTTGAAGACTGGTTTTACCTTGTCAAAGGTAATATTTCGAATCATGAATGTGTCTACTTTCTCGAACTCAAGGACAAGTATGCCGCTAGCTACCTATTTAAAACCCTGAATCTCCTACCCATGAACCACTTCAAATCCAGATACTATATTTTACAAAAATCAAGCGTCTCCAGTACATACGACCATTTATAAAAATGGTCGTTTTTTTTTGATTTCTTTTGACGAGCGACCCCTCCAGTTATTTTAACTGGATGTAATTCCCTTTTACAACTAAGGGCGTCGTTTTTACAACTAAATGCTCTTGAGAACCGGAAACAGTGAAAAACCACGTGAATTCACTGGATGAAATTCCCTTTTACACCTAAGAGCGTCGTTTTTACAACTAAATGCTCCGAAATTACAACTAAAGCCATCATTTTTACAACTAACCCTCTTAGGAACTGGAAAAAGAGAAGAAATAACTCGAATTCACTGGATGAAATCCCCTTTTACAACTAAGAGCGTCGTTTTTACAACTAAATGCTCCGAAATTACAACTAAACCCTCCATTTTTACAACTAAACCCTCTTGAGAACCGGAAACAGTGAAAAACCACGTAAATTCACTGGATGAAATTCCCTTTTACAACTAAGAGCATCGTTTTTACAACTAAATGCTCCGAAATTACAACTAAACCCTCCATTTTTACAACTAAACGCCCCAAAATTACAACTACCAATCATTCCCCCAAGCAAAAAAGCGAGAAACCCGGCAAGGGTTTCTCGCTTCTATTAGATCACTGCTATTTTTACAGTTACTTTAAACAAATCTCCGTCTACTTCCATTCGTAAGCTTCCGTCGTGTAAATCCACGATAGATTGGGCGATTGCAAGCCCGAGACCGGAACCTTCCGTATGACGGGATGTGTCGGCTCGTTTGAATCGCTCGGTTAATTCATTCACGTCGTCGCCTAATTCATATTTCGCTATATTTTTAATAACGAAAACGGCTTCTCCGTTGACTTGATCTAAATTGATATATACACGAGTATTCGGCAACGCATATTTCAACGTGTTGATGATCAGATTATCTAGCACTCGCCACCACTTTTGTCCATCGACATATGCCATAATCGGTTTTGTACCAATTGCTACTCGATATTCTAAACCTGATTTATCGATGTCTTCTTGGTGTTCCGCGACTGCTTGCTGCAATAGTTGAGTTAAATCAACTTTGCGTTTATCTAATTCCATGTTACCAGAAGCCATTTTTGATACTTCAAACAGATCTTCAATTAATGTTTTCAAACGCATTGATTTTTTATCCAAAATCGCAATATAAGATGCTCGCTCTTCATCTGTTATGCTTGGATTTTTCAACAAATCGGTATACGTAATGATAGAAGTTAGTGGCGTGCGCAAGTCATGACTCACATTGGTGATTAACTCCGTTTTTAGTCGTTCACTTTTTGCTTGTTCGGAGTGAGAAGACTTTATACGATCACGAAGGCCATTCAAACTTGCCGCATGTTCTGCAACTGGTGATTTCCCTTTTACTTCTATTTCATTTCCAATAACGCCTTTTGCCATTTGTTCGCTTTTTACAAAAAGATGGTTTAAATAGGCCATTCTAGACAATAAAACAAGTAATACCGGAATGCCTATCAATAAGGTTGCTGGAATCCAAACAACTATTACTACTGGTTGTACAAATAACAGCATTGTCCCGAATCCCCAGAAGAACACAACTATTAGCATTATAAGCGTTTGGACTCCAATAGATTGCTTCAAGAAAAATCCTTCTAATGATCTTCCCCAGCTATAAATTAAGCTACGCTTCCAGTCAATTGAACCAAAGCCTGCTCGCATCCACTTCCATTGGTACAATGTTAATGCTGTAAAAAGAACTGCAAAAAGAAACGAAATAATAGGTATATCGTATCCACCATAATAAAAGAATGACCAAATGATTTCTTTGGACGATATTATTGCGATAAAACCGCTAATAAAAATCAACGCTAGCTTTACATCGATTGGTAGCTTACGATACTTTTGCTCGTTAGTTTCATAACGGAACGACTCGCTATTTTTTCTCCACAATATTGTAAATGCGATCGCTGCTAATATCCCTACTAGAAGCACACCATAAAACTTACGTTGGTTTGATAAAAAATGCTTATACTCGGAAGCTCTGTATCCGCTTAAGATACTTGCTTCAGGTATAGTGACTACCCCTTCAAATCGAGCATATCCATTATCTATTAGTTCTCTCATATTACTATAGTCATCTACCCCATCGTAAATGGTACTTTTCTTTAAATAACCATATTTACCGGAATACTCTTTTTTATAAGCATTCTTAGCTGTAACTTCTCCATTAGTAAAACGTTCACCCGTCTCCGTATTTTTCAAGCTGTAGGAGAAGTCTTCGTTCTCATTAATGAAATCATTTTTAGCCTGTTCGATTGATTTAAAATAAGCATCGACTTGTGCTTCTTTTTCCAATCGAATTTTGTTTTCCACATAGCTATCATCCGTAAAATTTTTCGTGATGTCTGCTATCTTTTTATCTCTTTCTAACTTTGATGCTTCTTCGAATGCCTTATCTGTCTCTGTCTCTGTCTTTTCCGTAGTAGTACCATCGTCTGCTGATTCCACGGTAGTTGTTGTTTCTTCATTTCCCGCGTATTGATTTTTTATAGATTCTAGTTGACTTTCCAGGTTTCCATACCGGAAGCGATACTCTTCGATTTCATCGGGTGTCACGGTAATATTTTTCTTTACCTTTTCTTTATCTGGAACAGCGAGGACTAATGGCACGATGGATGATTCAAAACTGCTTAGTTCCGCATTAAAACTTTCACTATCAAAATAATTTGCCCCGATAAAATTTCGCCCTTCATCTATTAGCGTAAATAGTGAGAACATCGTGATTACAGCAAGAACACTAATTAATATGTTTTTTCCTATGGAATGCTTCAATCTATGGCTCCCCCTTTCATAATCCGTATAATTTGCATAAAGCTTTCGTTATTTTCGATTAATAAAACTACATTGGTCACACAATAAAATAAACAAGATACCCCACATAAAATAGCAATAATGGACAGAAATAAATTCAGTTTACTTGTCGATTTTATAGCCAACGCCCCACACCACCTTCAAATATCTCGGGTTTTTCGGATCTGCTTCTATTTTTTCGCGTATTTTCCGAATATGGACGGCTACGATGTTTTCAGCGTTGTATGCTGGTTCATGCCAAACCCGCTCGTATATTTCATTGATAGAAAAAACTCGCCCGGCGTTCAACATAAGGAGTTCCGTTATTTTGTACTCAATTGGAGTGAGTTTTACTATTTCTCCTTCTACCGTGAGCTCTTTTGCTTCCTGATTCAATGTAAGTCCATCAATTTCAATAACCGTTTGCTGACCTTGATACGTCCCTAGTTTTGTGTAGCGTCTCAGCTGTGATTTCACTCGTGCTACAAGCTCCATCGGATGAAATGGTTTTGTTACATAATCATCCGCTCCTACAGATAGACCGTGAATTTTATCAGAGTCCTCTGCCTTCGCACTTAGCATAATGATTGGGATATTTTTTTGCTCTCTTATTTTAAATGTCGCAGCAATTCCGTCCATCTTTGGCATCATTATATCTAACACAATCACATGTACTTCGTTTTCCTCTATTAATTGAAGCGCTTCTAATCCATCAGCAGCCTTTAATACGTTGTATCCTTCATTTTTCAAATAAATTTCGATGCCATCCCGAATGTCTTGATCGTCATCTGTCACTAATACTGTAAAATGAGTCACGCGCTTACCTCCATCCTATCGTTCTTCTGTTTCTTATTGTACCCTTCATTTCTTAACATTCCAGCAGGAGAATTATGAAGAAATTCTTAAGAAAAGATGATATGTCGTGTAACTTTTCATCCAAATACTGGTCTAATGTGTTAATAGGAGGTGTTTATATGAAAAAAGTAAAAAGAGGTTTTTGGGTTTTACTACTTGCGATTCCCATATTTATCTTAACAGGCTGCGGGGAGGAAAAAACGAAGGAAAAGATTTCTACTAACTTAGTCATTTCTGCAGACGGGGAAGCTACTTTTAATATCAAAAACGAAGCAAAAGAAGAAATGGTACTGACTACTTCTAGCGGACAACAAATTGAATTTCAGCTAATAAATGAAGACAAGGAAATTATGTACACCTATTCTGCAAACAAGATGTTCATGCAAGGGATAGTGGAGAAAAAACTTCAAGCTGGGGAGGAGTGGAAAATTCCGCTAAATCTCCAATCTGAGCTTGCGGAAGTTCCAGCTGGTTCCTATACACTAATAGTATGGTCGACAGCAGAAGGACTAGATGACCTTAAGGTAGAGACTGCTTACGATTGGAATGGAAATACGGCAAAGGAATCAACTGGAAAGCTTGTTGTCAAAACAGAGGAAGTAATTTATAACGACCAACTGGATTCCCATTCTATTAAAGTGGAAAACGAAGATGGCATTTCTGAAGTAATGTATTTATCTGAAGTCGCCCAATCTATCTTTAAAGATATAGAGCCAGGCACAAAAATCCTTGTCGATTATGTAATAGAAAAAGAACATAAAGTTGTACAGTTTGCTCAAATAAAATAGCTCGTTACATTATTAGAAATCCCCATCTTTCCTTAAAAAAGACGGGGATTTCTTGTGTACTTAATCCTCATTGGCGCCAATACAGCGTTCGCATTCATAAAGGGATGATTCTACTTGCTCATGAATCACACATCCACATTCACGACAATATTTCGTATTTGTTTCTTGAGTAGTTGTTTTCATGTAAATCACCTCCTATAAGTTTTCGTAGCCAGGTAATGTTAGAAATTCAACAAAATCTTGTTCACTTATCAATGAAAGAAATAATTCGGCTGCTTCATCGAAACGACCATTTGTATAGTATTCGCTTCCAAATGCAATTTTTAATTTATCAAGTTCTTCTTGCAGTATATCCCGGACTAACTCCTCTGTAATATTAAGACCACTTTCCAGCTTGCCTTCGGGATGACGTATCCACTGCCATACTTGAGTTCGGGAAATCTCAGCAGTTGCGGCATCTTCCATCAAATGATTGATGGGTACTGCTCCATTTCCACGCAGCCAAGAAGCAATGTATTGGACTCCCACGTTACAGTTTAGGCGAAGCCCTTCTTCTGTAATCGAACCTTGCGGGACTTCCAATAAATGCTCGGCAAATACTTGGACATCTTCTCTTTTACGATGAATCTGATTGGGAATTGGCATATGCTCATTAAATTCGCCCAATGCCACTGCTACAAGATCTGGATGTGCGACCCATGTTCCGTCATGACCATCCATGGCTTCTCTCCTTTTGTCTTCTCGTACTTTTGCAAATGCTGCTTCATTTGCTGCTTCGTCCCCTTTAATCGGAATCTGGGCTGCCATACCGCCAATAGCGGGTGCATTTCTACGATGACATGTTTGAATACATAGCTGTGTGTAAGCTCGCATAAATGGTGAGGTCATCGTCACTTGACTACGATCAGGTAAAATCACTTCAGGCTGATTGCGTAGCCTTTTAATATAGCTAAATATATAATCCCAGCGACCACAATTCAGTCCTGCCGAATGTTCGCGTAGCTCATATAAAATTTCATCCATTTCAAAGGCAGCCATAATAGTTTCTATTAAAACAGTGGCTTTAATCGTCCCACTTGGAATTCCAAGCTGCTGCTCTGCAAAAATAAACACATCGTTCCAAAGTCTTGCCTCTAAATAACTCTCTAGCTTCGGCAAATAGAAATAAGGTCCACTACCTTGAGACACCAGTTCCTTTGCGTTATGGAACATATATAATCCAAAATCGAAGAATGCTCCTGCTATTTGTTCCCCGTCTATTAACATATTTTTTTCATTTAAATGTAAGCCTCTTGGGCGAATCATTAATACAGCTGTTTCTTCCTTTAAACTATACTCTTTTCCATTATCTTGTTTGAAAGAAATCGTTTTCCTGACAGCATCTCGCATATTTACTTGGCCTTCTATCATGTTTTCCCAAGTCGGAGAAGTTGCATCCTCAAAACATGCCATGAAAGTTTTCGCACCCGAGTTCAACGCATTAATAACCATTTTGCGATTAACAGGTCCTGTGATCTCTACACGTCTATTTTGAAGATCTTGTGGAAGAGGTGAAATCGTCCAATCCCCTTCTCGAATATCTTTTGTTTCTAATAAAAAATCTAGTTTTGCACCATTGTCTAATTGCTTTTGTCGTTCTTGTCGTGTTGCTAGTAACTCATTTCTTCTTTCATTAAACAAGTGATGAATCGATGCCAGAAAGTCTAATGCAGCTGGTGTAAGTATCTCTTTGCTTGCTTCTGTTTCGTTCCCCACAATTTCTATCTTTTTAACAGTTGTCTGTTCCATTTATCATAGCCCCCCATTTAAGCAAATTGTGCAACTTCGGTAGAACCTTTCATAGCAGTTGTAGATGACGTTCCTCCCGAAATTACTTGTGAAACCTCATCAAAATATCCAGTGCCCACTTCACGTTGGTGCTTCGTAGCAGTATAACCTTTTGGCTCGTTTGCAAATTCTGCTTGCTGAAGCTTCGAATAAGCAGCCATTCCGTTCGTCTTATAGTCATGTGCCAGTTCAAACATGCTGTGATTTAATGAGTGGAAGCCCGCAAGTGTAACAAATTGGAACTTGTATCCCATTTTGCCTAACTCTACTTGGTATTTTGCGATTGTTTCGTTATCTAAATTTGCTTGCCAGTTAAAGGATGGTGAACAATTGTATGCAAGTAATTTCCCAGGAAATTGTGCATGGATAGCATCTGCAAATTGTTTTGCTTCTTCCAAACTCGGATTGGATGTTTCACACCAAATCAGATCCGCATAAGGAGCATACGCTAAACCGCGAGCAATGGCCTGTTCAATGCCTGGCTTTGTTCGGAAAAACCCTTCTGGTGTTCTTTCCCCTGTAATAAATGCAGCATCTCGCGGATCGATATCACTCGTTACCATATCTGCTGCATCTGCATCTGTGCGTGCGATTAACACAGTCGGTACTCCCGAAACATCTGCCGCTAGACGTGCTGCTATTAAATTGCGGATTGCATTTTGTGTGGGAAGCAGTACTTTTCCTCCTAAATGACCACATTTCTTTTCAGAAGCAAGTTGATCTTCTAAGTGAACTCCTGCTGCACCCGCTTCAATCATGCCTTTCATTAGCTCGAATACGTTTAATGGACCTCCAAATCCAGCTTCTGCATCAGCAATAATTGGTGCAAACCAGTCAAAATGATCTTCTCTTCCTTCTGCTTGGTCAATCTGATCGGCGCGTTGTAAGGCCTGGTTTATACGCTTTACAACTGCTGGTACGCTGTTTGCCGGGTAAAGACTTTGGTCTGGATACATTTGTCCAGAAAGGTTCGCATCTGCTGCAACTTGCCAACCACTTAAGTAAATTGCTTGAAGCCCCGCTTTTACTTGCTGTACTGCTTGATTGCCTGTTAGTGCTCCAAGTGCATTAATAAAATCTTCTTTATGAAGTGAGTTCCACAAACGCTCGGCACCTTTTCGAGCCAATGTGTGTTCAATTTGTAATGTACCCCGAAGCTTAGTCACTTCTTCAGGAGAGTATGGTCGCTGAATTCCCTTCCATCTATTTTCGTTGTCCCACTCCATACGTAGTTGTTCAACTTGTTGTTGTCTTGTTAACATGTTCAACTTCCTCTCATTTTTAAATTTAATGAAACTGCTATAAAAATATTACTTTCATACTGTTCCATAACAGCTATCTTTCTTGTAATCTAATATATAACAACTTTCAGAATTTTGCATAGACTTTTAGACAAATAACCGTTTTAAGAGGATGAAATGTAAATAAGATGGATGAACGAAGAATTATTCATACTGGAGGGAAATGGATGGAAATATCAAAAGAGCAATTGAGGCAGTACACCGCATTATTAGAGGATTGGATTCCAAAAGAGGCTTCTATAGCTATCGCGCTAAGAGATGAATACATTTATTACGCAGCAGGTAAGCAGGATTTGCAGCTACAAAAAGGGCAAGATGTGCAGGAAGGAAGTATTGCAGAAATGGTTATGCGATGTTGTTGTAGAACAGAGGGAATAATAGAAGATTCGATTCTCGGCCTATCTTATTATGGAATTGGTTACCCTATAAATATTTTAGGAGAGGCAGGAGCGCTTATTGTTATACTTCCTCCTACGCATTCAAGCGTAAGTCCTATTCCATATCGTTTTTTAACTGGAAAGCAAGAAGAGGAATGGCGACCGATACCAATCGAGAAAATTGCATACATGGAAAGCCTTCAGAAAAAAACATGGTTTTATGCCGATAAAGAACCTTTTAAAACAAATATTCCGCTGAAGGAACTACAACAGCGACTTCCAGAATCTTTTTTACGCATTCATCGCTCCTATATAGTAAATATTTCTTTTATTGATCGAATCATCCGAGATTTTTCATCCAGCCTTTTAGTATTGCTTCATGATGGGACCGAGCTTCCTGTCAGCCAGACATATATGGCCGACGTTCGAAATGCTTTAGGGTTTTAACGGGAAGAGCGCTATCTTAGGGCAAAATAGCGCTCTATTTTTAGAACTTGTTGCTTTCACGAGTAACTTGGTTGCTCTAAGATGGATTTTGATTACTTTCGAGTCTCTTTTAGTTGCTCTCATAAGCCAATTGGTTGCCCTTGCCCACTTACTGGTAATTAAACAACTAGTTCTTGCTTAGATAATCTACTTCCAACTGTTAATACAACAATACTTCCAAGCAATAACAAAATACCGATCCACGAAGTTACGCTTAGTATTTCTCCTACGATAAACACCCCTAACAAAGCTGCGGTAGTCGGCTCTGCAAGAGATAATGTTAAAGCGGATGAAGATGGAATTTTGTGAAGTCCTCTTCCATATAACACGTATGCGATACTCGTCGTTGCCAGTCCTAGGTAAAAAATGATTCCTACGTTTCCTGCGTTTTGTAGCCAGCTGACATCATACATAAACCAAAACGGGGATAATAACACAGCACTAACGGAGAAAGTCATTGCCACAACGGGAATCGCCTCCTCTTTTTGTAAAAGGGATTTACTAGAAATCGTATATATTGCAAATCCAAGACCTGCAATAAGCGAGTACATGACCCCAACTGGATTAATGGTTATTTCCCCTTTGTTCATAAATAAGAAAATACATCCTAACAACGCGAAAGCTGTCGAGATGCCCCAGATTTTTGATGGCCTTAATTTCATAAACACCCATTCGATCAGTCCTGAAAATACAGGAGCACTTCCAATCGCTACAACACTCGCTATCGCCACTCCTGTTAATTTAACAGAAGAAAAAAACAAGAGTTGGAAAAGAGATATACAAGCTGCAGCATATATCGTTTCTTTCCAAGGCCAACTTTTAAACTTAATTTTTTTTAATAGAATCATGGCGATTAGTAAAGAGAAACCCCCTACTGCAGAACGACCAGCACTAATAATAAACGGATGGGCATTATCTGGCAAAAATGTTTGGGCTGTACCAGTAGTTCCCCATAAAATAGCGCCAAGCAATACGAATATGTATGGAATTATAGACAAGCTGTTCACTCCTTTCGAAATTCTTGCTTCACTTTCAATATAGCACATATTGAGATAGTCACCATCGTATCTTATACTATAAGGATAGGAGGCATTCGCCATGTATATGACAGTAGAAGAAACTGCGAATTATTTATCAATGCCTATTGAACAAGTAAAACGTTATATTGTAGAAAAAAAGATTCGTGCAATCTTCGATGGAGAGGATTACTACGTAAATAGTGCTCAGTTTCAAACACATTTGGAACAAGTGGAAGAGTTAAAACGCCAAATTGATGAATGGCGCAATACACCGATTCCTGATGATATTGATGTGAAAGACGAAGACTAATATTTAAACAATTAAAAGGGCTTTCTCCCAATGAGGGAAAGCCCTTTTTTCTATCCTAGATCGTAATCATGAATCCTGCGCGTTTCCCAATAATCTCTGCGTAGTCCTCAACCATCACACTAGCGGTCGGATACATTCCTGCTCCAGGTCCAACTAATGTTAGAGTTCCGATGTAATTTGTATCTAGTGATACAGCGTTATTTACTCCTTCTATCGCATATAAAGGATGATCTGGTCCTACTAGTTGCGGTCCGACCGATGCAAAAAGCTCTCCATTTTCATCTTGTTCAATTTCTGCTACATGGCGATAGCGAAGTCCTTCTTGTTTTGCTTTTCTAACATCTTCTAGGGAAATTTCATTAATTCCCACGATTTTCACGTCATTCCAGTTTGGCTGTTTTCCAAAAGCAAGCGCACTTAAAATCATTAGTTTACGGAATGCATCTTGACCTGAGATATCGTTATATGGATCTGCTTCAGCGTAGCCGAGTGTCTGTGCTTCTTTTAATGCATCGTCAAATTGGCATTCGTCTAAACGCATTTGCGTTAAAATATAATTCGAAGTTCCATTTAAAATCCCTTGTATTTTCTTCACTGAATTTACTTGAAGTAAATTTTTTAATGTTTTAATAACCGGGACTCCGCCAGCTGTAGTAGCTTCAAAACCGATAAATACTCCACGTGATTTCGCGCGTTCATGAAGTGAGATGCTATATTTAGAAAACATAACCTTGTTAGCCGTAATGACGTGGCATCCCTTATCAATTGCTCTACATAAATAACCATACGCAGGCTCTTCATTGACAATTGCTTCAAAAACTACTTGAAGACCAGGAATGTTGATAATATCTTCAAAGTCATCTGTCACTAGTACACCAGGTGTTTCTATCCTTTCTTTTGCCAAATTATTGACTAGAATAGCACTAACTTCGATATCTAAACCTAGCGATTTTTTTAAGTCTTCTTTTTTTTCATTGACGATATGATAAATCCCTTGGCCGACTGTTCCGAAACCTAAGATTGCTGCTTTTATTTTTGCCATGCTGTCTCCTCCAACTAATTCCGCACAATTGAGCTTTTTTCAAATCTAACATTAACTATTTTACATATTGTAGACTAATTTCGCCCAATTAACAACAAAATTCTATACAGGGAGGACATTTGTTTTTCCCAGAAGCACTTTATCTAACGCATTTTGTAAATCCTCTACTGCCTCTAACCCAACAGACAAGCGAATCAGATCCTCTGTTACACCCGATTTTACTAGGTCCTCTGGAGTCAATTGTTGATGTGTTGTAGAGGCAGGGTGAATAATAAGAGATTTTGCATCTCCCACATTTGCTACATGTGACCAAATTTCTATATTATCAATAATGTGTTGGCCTGCTTCTTTACCACCTTTTACTCCAAAGTTCAATATAGAGCCGAAGCCGTTTTGCAAATACTTTTTCGCCAGCTCATGAGATGGATGATCTTCTAACCCTAAGTAATTTACCCACTCTACTCCCTCATGGTTTGCCAAATATTCCGCAAGTATTTGTGCATTTTCATTATGTTTAGGAACTCGGAGATGCAATGTTTCTAATCCTTGTAAGAACGAAAAAGCGGCCTCTGGACTCAAGGAAGGCCCGAAATCACGTAGCAATTGAACACGTAATTTAATCGCAAACGCTACATTCGGTACATCAATTCCATAGCGCAAACCGTGGTATGTGATATCTGGTTCTGTAAATCCTGGAAATTTATCTGAGTTCCAGTTGAAGTTTCCTCCATCTACTACGATTCCCCCGATAGTGGTTCCATGTCCCCCTATCCATTTAGTCGCGGAATGGATGACGATATGAGCACCATGTTTAATAGGATTTACACCGTATGGAGTAGCAAACGTATTATCTACTAAAAGCGGAACGCCTTCCTCATTAGCGATCGCCGCTACTTTTTCTACGTCCAATATATTTAAGCTTGGGTTTCCAATAATCTCTGCAAAAAAGCCTTTTGTTTTTTCCGTCACTGCTGCACGGAAGTTTTCCGGATCAGTCGAATCCACAAATTTTACTGTGATTCCATAGCGAGGCAATGTATGGGCAAATAAATTAAACGTTCCTCCGTATAAATTTTCTGCCGCAATAATTTCATCTCCTGCCCCCGCAATGTTCAAAATGGAAAAAGCGATTGCCGCCATACCCGAAGATAATGCAACAGCTGCCGTTCCACCTTCAAGAAGGGCCACTCGTTGTTCAAATACATCAACAGTCGGATTCATAATACGAGAATAGATATTACCAGATTCCTTTAAAGCAAAAAGATTTTGTGCATGCTCCGTATCGCGGAAAACGTAGGAAGTCGTTTTATGAATAGGCACCGCTCGTGAACCTGTTACTGGGTCTGGCTGTTGACCACCGTGTAAAAGAACTGTTTCTTTTTGAAGATTTGACATGTTGAATTCCTCCTAAAAAAGTAGTTTAGATGGACGCAGTGGGGACGGGAGAGAACTTATGGACAAACAAAAACCCCGCTTCAATTAAGAAGAGGGGTGCAGTTTCGCATGTTCCTCCTCTTATCTTCCAAATTCACAAACTGAATTTGTAGGAATTAGCACCTTTCCAAGTTAGAACTTGGTGGTTGCCGGGCATCGTAGGGCCTAGTCCCTCCGCCACTCTTGATAAGAGTATTAGATTTAGTTTTCCATCTTGTTACACAGTATAAGATTCTCTTAATCTGTTCGTCAAGTACTTTTTATAAAGATTCTGAAACTTCTTTCGACAACGAACGTTTAATGTATTATGTAGGAGGTGTTGTGGTGGTCATTTGGATTATGAGTATATTAATAATTAGCTATTTAATCGGGGCGATACATGGTTCAAAAGTTGCCCAATTTTTTAGTGGCGTTAACATTAAAAAGGAAGGTCTTAAAAACTCTGGTGCCTCTAATGCTGCAATTGTCCTTGGGATGAAGTATGGAATATTAGTAGCATTAATCGATATCTTAAAAGGAGTAATTGTTATTATCGGGGTTCGCTTTTTTGTTCAGCAGTATGGTATGTTTTCTAATGGACAACAGGATTTATTCATTTATTTAGCTGGTGCCGCTGTTATTTTGGGTCATAATTTTCCGGTTTATACTGGCTTTAAAGGCGGAAAAGGGACTGCTTCTATTATCGGAATTCTTTTTGCATTTTATTGGCCTATTGGGCTTATTGGACTTTTACTATTAATCGGCACGACTTTTTTAACGGACTTTTTATTGATCGGTGTATTTGTATTTTATTTTGTATTTTTAGGTGCCTCTATTTGGTTTGCAGAAGGAGTTGGACCTATTGCCGTTTCATTGTGTTTATTTGTAATGGCGCTTGTTTTGCATATCGAAAACTTTCGTCGATTGGCCCGCAAGGAAGAACCAAGAATTTCTGCATTTTTAAAGAAAAAGAAACCATCTGTTTAAACGAAGTGAGTGATTGTATTGAAGAAAAAAATGAGGTGGATTGTGCTTATTTCTCTCGTAGTATTTGCTTGCGGCACATGGATACTTACATCTAAATGGTTAGATGACGGGCTGGAGCCGAAAGCGGATGGTTCCAATGAATATGCCATCGTGCTAGGGGCAAAAGTGAAAAAGGGAAATGTCCCTTCGCTCGCACTGCGTTATCGGTTAGAAGCAGCACTCGCTTACGCTTCTGACAATCCTGAAGTACAATTTGTACTGTCCGGTGGAAAAGGTCCTGATGAGGAGATAGAAGAGGCCGTCTTCATGAAGAACTTTCTTATAGAAAACGGGATAGCAGAAGATAGGATAATTGTGGAGGAACGCTCCACATCCACTTATGAGAACTTGCTGTTTTCAAAGGAACTATTACCTGATGAAGTGAATTCTGTGACAATTATAACTAGTGATTACCACTTACATCGAGCTAAAAAGCTTGCACGCAAACTGGGATGGGAGTCCGATGTGGTGGCAGCAAAAACACCCGAAGTCGTAGAGATGAAATTGAGGTTGCGCGAAAGATTGGCATTAGTGAAAACTTATATAGTTGGGAAATAACAATACAACTGTTAAAGACAAAAGCCCTCCTACATTCGAAAATGTAGGAAGGCTTTTCTATTAGCTTGTTGTATTTATATCTCTCTTTGTTGAATGCGTTCAATTAACTTACCAAACCAATAAGTGGTATGCTCTGTCTTGCTTGAAAAATAGTCACCAACAAAGTCAGTAAGATTACGTTTTTCTTCTTCCAACTGGTTCGGCTTCTCGAGATTCTTAATATGCTCCCAGCGATCCTCATACTCTTTTAATTTTTTCTGCAAAATACTTACTACCACGTTGCGTTCGACATAGTCTATGTTTGCTAACGCTATTATCATTTCACTAATCGAATCTGCACGTTCAAATAACTTATATATTTTTTTCGGAAGTTCTTCACGACCTTTTGATGTAATAGCAAATACTTGCTTATCAGGTCGGTGTTCTTCTTTTATGATTTCTACAGGCTCGATCAATCCTTGTTTAGCTAAAGATTCAAAATGATAGTACAGTTTACTCTCAGTTAATCCACCAAGTTGATCCAAAGGAATTGGTTCTGAAAGCTGTTTTTTTAACTTATATGGATAATTATTATCTTCCATTAGCTTGCCCAGTATATATATTTGAATTGCCATGATTTCCACCCCTTTGGCAAACATATTACTTTTCTTTCATTGTAGCAAAACTATACAGTTAATTCAGCAGTATTGTTTGTCCCCCTTTTTTCAACCTCCGTTACTGGTTTATCTACTGGTAGAGGTTTATGCAAAATAGCAACGATTAAAATGTTTATTAACATTGCTCCTAAGCCTACTGCAACCATTCCCCAAACAAAAGGTGCTTGTCCAACGCTTCCATATAAATTAGCAAAGTATGACTGTACCGAGTAATACATTGGGGAAATGTAGCTTATCCATTCATATGGTGTATACATCATATGACGTGGAATTGTTGCCCCATTTGCAATTGTTTGTACCAATAGCACAGGTATATTTAAAATCATGCCACCTTCGCCAACTAAGAAAATAAACATTGCGGTGAAGTTGAATGCAACCATATAATTTAGGATTTGCTGTCCAAATAGACTTAAGAATAAGTTTCCGCTTGGCTCATTAACTAAATAAGTAATTCCCATTGCTGCTAAAGAAGACAAGACAGCTATTAATAATGCAGCTAATTGTACATAAACGAATAACCGTGTTTTACTCGCTTTCCCCCGGCTCGCTTTAAATGCGCCTACTAATTGCATTGCGGCAATCATCGCCCCTACATAACCCGCCATCGTTAGGAACATTGGCAACATATTATTATGCATACCATCTGGAACTTCATTTATAGTCACTAGATTACCAACATAAGAGGTTTCAATCTTTTTCGCTAGCTCTGAAGCTTGTTCTTCAGGAACATTAAAGTTCATTAATACACCCTGTGCGGTTTGTTGAGCAAACTGAGCACTTAATTGATCATTTATCTGCGTAACAATAGATGTCATTGACGAAGAAACAACCGTTGCTGTTGCTTCATTCACAGTAAAGTCAATACTGGAAGATACTTCTCCATTTTGCATGTTTTCAGAGAATGTGTTCGGTATGTGTATGACTAATGTTAATTCATTTTTTTCTAGTTGTTTTAAAGCTTTATTATTCGATAAATCCGTTTCAATCTCTTTAAACGGCAAGTTTTCTTTTAACTGGTCCGCAATCATTGAACCGTATTCCCCAGCATCATCGTTTACGATAGCAATTGGTAGTTCGTCAATATTTCCCGGAATGGCTGTATAGCCCGGAAGAAAAATTCCAAGCATGGCAACCGCATAAAATATACCCATGAATATAGAGGCAATCGCACCTTTTGTTTTTAAAAACTGTGTAAATTTCATTTTCTGTTGTTCTCCTTTTAAATTACATCTATTTAATCCAATTAAACTACTTTAATTAGAGTACTCTAATTAAACTACTTCGATAGTATATTCTTTTCTTTTGCTAAAATCAATTGAAAAGTATCCAATAAGACACCAGGTAATAATAAAAACCTTCCGAACTTCCGGAAGGTTTTTGGAGTGAAATATTATTCTTTTTTCGTATGGAAGCCTTTCGCCCCATATGGTTGCAATTGGTCCATCCATTTGTCTAACAGCTTTTCAAGTTCTTTCTTTTCATTCATATACTGATTTTCAGGTAATTTTAATACTTCGACCTTTTCGATTTCAAATGCATCTTTACCAAATCTTTTCCATTCTTCCTGGAGTTGGTGATTTGTATGCATGCCATTTTCTAGTGTAAACTTTGCTCCATTTAATGTTTTGAAGTTACGCGTAGATGCAACGAACTTTTTACCATTTTGACTATTCGTAATAACATAGATGCCCCCCTCAATTTTTACCTCTTTATATTCTTGTTTTAATTCTTTTTTGCGTTCCATTTTACCAAATCCTTTGTTTTATTTTTTTACCCAGTATTCACTACCATCGTCTTTACGATCTAAAAATCCATACTCGATTAAATAACGTCTTAAAGTAACGAAGTCTGCATATACATTTTTTAGTACCTCATTTATCCCTTTTTCGCTGTACACTTTTTCTATATCGAAACGTTTAATAATAACTCGAAGTGTTGCTAATTTTTGCTTTTCCTTTTTCGGAAACTTTAGGAGTGGACCATCAATTCCATTTGGAAAAAACTTCTTTTCTACATCATCTTGTTCTTCTTTTGTTATATTGTATCGGTCATCTACCATTGTTGCATGTTTATGAAGAGGCAAAAATGATGGAGCATGATTGTCTTTTTCCTTTAATAATTCCATCATCGTTAAGAAGATTTTTGCCTGACGTTCTTTTTCTTTTAACACAAAGCGGTGGTTTCTAATCGTCGAGCTGCTTCCGATATTTAACGCTGCTTGAATTTCTGCATCACTTTTCCCTTCATAAAATAATCGAAGCAAACTGTTTTGGTGATCTGTTAGACCAGTTAACTTTTTATTTAAACCGATTAAGTAATAAAACATGGATCCATGTTCCTGTTCAATATGCCGCTTCATAAATCGCTCGGCTTCCCATAAAACCCCTTCTTGTGGATAAATAATACCTTTCTCCACTTTTTCACCACAAACTAAACAAGTAAAAATTTCTGCTTCCTCTACGTATCCCGCTTTCAATTGTTCTAAATCAGCGTTCCAAAATAATTCTGAAATCCCCATCGCATAAACACAACCTTTTTATGTTTGTTATTTTATAAACATAGTACAATATTATCTATAAAACTTCAAATTATAAATATCCTATTGCAATATATCTGAAAATAATGAACAATAAGAAGGAAAACGTTTCGGAAATCGGAGAGACGACCAGGAGGAGAATTTATTTGGTTACATTTAAAGATTACGAGTACAAACGCCCAAATTTAGAAAAAGATAAGGCAAAATTTCATGCTGCATTAACCAATTTTAAGCAAGCTTCTTCTGTGGAAGAACAAAGTGCGGTAATTGAAGAACTGAACAAATTGCGTAGCGACTTTTCTACCCAATCAAATCTAGTGTATATCCGTGCTTCAATTGATACAAACGATGAGTATTATCAAAAAGAGCGTGATTATTTTGATGAAATTGGTCCAGAAGTAGAGGAACTGGTTACGGAATACTATAAGGCACTTGTAGCCTCTCCCTACCGCAAAGAACTAGAAGAAAAATGGGGAAGCCAGTTATTTGATCTTGCCGATTTTCAAATAAAAGCATTTTCTTCTGAAGTGATTGCACTTATGCAAAAGGAAAATAAATTGGCATCCGACTACTCTAAATTAGTTGCCTCCGCGCAAGTAGAGTTTAATGGTGAAATATTAACACTTGCACAACTTGGACCATATTCAGAATCGACGGACCGAGAAGTACGTAAGAAAGCTACAGAAGCACGGTTCGGTTTTTTCCAAGAGCACGAAGCAAAGTTTGATGATATATACGATCAACTGGTGAAGGTACGTCATGAAATTGCAACAACGCTTGGCTATAAAAACTTTGTTGAACTTGGTTATGTTCGTATGAATCGTATCGACTATAACGCGGAAATGGTGAAAAAATTCCGCGACCAAGTACGTGATTATATCGTTCCTCTTGCTACTAAACTATATGAGCGCCAAGCAGGACGAATTGGGGTAGATCAACTAAAGTTTTATGATGAATCCCTAAACTTTTTAACAGGAAATGCAACACCACAAGGTTCACCTGAGTGGATTGTTGATGGTGGCAAGAAAATGTATGAAGAGCTTTCACCTGAAACCGCAGAATTCTTCCAGTTTATGATTGATCGTGATTTGATGGATTTAGTAGCGAAGAAAGGGAAAGAATCTGGTGGATACTGTACTTTTATCGATGATTATGAGTCTCCGTTTATCTTTTCTAATTTTAATGGAACATCTGGTGACATCGATGTATTAACCCATGAAGCAGGTCACGCTTTCCAAGTATACACGAGCCGGAATATTGGAATCCCTGAATACATTTGGCCTACATTTGAATCATGTGAAATTCACTCAATGAGTATGGAATTCTTTACTTGGCCTTGGATGGAGTTGTTCTTTAAGGAGCAAACTGACAAATATAAATTCGCGCATTTGAGCAGTGGGCTTCTGTTCTTGCCTTATGGAGTTGCCGTAGATGAATTCCAACATGTTGTGTATGAAAATCCAGAAATGACGCCAGCAGAAAGAAAAGCGGCTTGGAAAAAAATCGAGGAAATTTATTTGCCGCATCGTAATTATGATGGCAATAGCTATTTAGAAGCAGGCGCTTTCTGGCAACGTCAAGGTCATATTTATGCTAGTCCGTTTTACTATATAGACTACACTTTGGCACAAATTTGTGCATTCCAATTTTGGAAGCGTTCAAGAGAAGATCATGAAGCTGCTTGGAAAGACTATTTACACTTATGCCAATTAGGAGGTTCTAAGTCTTTCACGAAATTAGTAGCCGAAGCAAATTTAATCTCGCCATTTGAAGATGGTTGTGTTGAGTCTGTCGTTGGTACAATTGAAGAGTATTTAAATAGTGTGGATGATTCCGCTCTATAATGTTTAAATAAGGGAGTTGTAAATATTGAATCCAGGTGGTTTTTGGGCACGTCTCGCTGCAAATATACTAGACAGCTTAATCATTGGTGTTCCATTATCTATTATTAGCTACCTTCTTTTCGGAGATTGGGAGGAAACCCCGATTACAAGCATCGGCAACTTGTTATATTCGTTGATTGTTCCTGTTTTATGGTATGGGTTTACTGTAGGAAAGAAAATATTAGGTATTCGAATCGCAAAAATGGATGGATCTAAAGTCGGTTTTGGAACGATGCTTTTACGCGTACTTGTAGCAGGGCTTGTATATGCTCTCACATTGGGAATTGGCGTTATAGTCAGTGCCTTTATGGTAGGCATCCGCCAAGATAAGCGCGCAATTCATGATTTCATAGCCGGAACTTATGTAACATATGATCCACCAGAGTATAAATAAATTTGCAAGAGGTATGTGGAGTATCTGTATAAGGTGCTTAAGTCTTCTTCGTTTGTAAGAACAAGCATTAATTTGCTTGTTCTTTTTTAAAGGAGGCATTGTTAAAGTTATTGATTGACTTTGACTTCAATATGCTGACGAATATATGAAGCTCTTTAAATAATTTCCCTCAAAGGTCGTAATATAAAAAGTGTAATTTGAAGTATTAGTAATACTGTAAATATTTAAATGAATAAGGAGGCGTAAAAAATGTTTAATAAAGACTCAGAGAAGAATATAGGTTCAAAGAAGAGATTTGAAGAACTCTTTACAGAAAATGGCGTGGCTACTGGAAACAAAATAATAGTAGATAACGAAACAGGAATTCATTATTTATTTAGTTGGAGTGGATATTCAGGGGGGATTACCCCGTTATTGGATAGAGATGGAAAGCCAATGATAAAACCAATTAATGAATAACACATTCTATCTTGTTCAACTCTATGGTATTTTTAAATCCACAAGAAAATAAAAGATTATAGTTTCAGAGGTAAACCTGAACTTAAACTTTTTAAAGAACTTTAAGAGGGGATACTATAATTTAAGTAGTGTCTCCTTCCGTTTGCTCTTTACTTGAGTCCCCACAAGTAAAGAGCCTTATTTACTCCCACCCACATCCTTTTAACCGATTAATCTACTGATGTCCTATTCTAATTTACCATTTCCGAATTGAATTAACCGATAGGGAGCAGATGTCGTCACATCACTTTATGAAAAATCAACTTTTTCATTTTGGACAGGCACTTGTTCTTTTTTTATTTTCCTTTTGCATACTATATTGCAGGATAATTTTTGTAAGTAACGAATGTAATGATAGAAAGGTGCTGACATTTATATGTGGAGTAAAATTATTGCAGTTTTTATAGCGATTATGAGTATTATTTATATCTTTTTCATCCCTGCAGATCCAGTATTAACAAAGATAAGCTTTAAACTTATCCCGATGCTGTTGATACTAGTTTTTGCATTTATACAGCCTTCAGTAGGGCTAAGAAAATACAAAATACTCATCATGACTGGATTGTTTATTTGTATGCTTGCGGATGGGTTAATCTATTGGTTTATTATTGGACTGATCACATTTTTAATTGGACACGTCTGGTATATTTTTGCCTTCCGCCATACGAAAGCAGCTGCTATTCCCAAATGGGGAGCATTTCTTCTTATTGCTTATGGAATATCAATGGTTATTTGGATAGCCGGAACGCTTTGGACTCAAGAGGAATTTATACTAGCTATTGCTGTTGTCATTTATATTGTTGTGATTTTGTTAATGGGTTGGAGTGCTTTTCAAACAGCCAACAAATTCGCTATTATTGGTGCTATTTTATTTATTTTTTCGGACTCTATCTTGGCAATTAATCGATTTATCGTTGATATCCCCTACTCTGATGCTCTTATCATGATTACTTATTACGGAGCACAGTTTTTATTTGCTTTTAGTATTTATGCTCATTATTCCGCGACTCGAAAGAATCTGTTAAAATAAGTGTATGCTTTTTAATTTGAAAGGGGATTTAATCTCATGAAAGAAACATTAATCGAGCGTTTAACTCGCTATGCAAAAATAGACACACAATCGGATGCAGCAAGTAATACTTGTCCTTCGACAGAGGGGCAGTGGGATTTGCTTCATGTTTTAGAAAAAGAGTTGTCCGAAATCGGGTTGGAGGAAATTACATTAGATGAAAATGGATATTTATTTGCCACATTACCTTCCAATACAGATAAAGATCTTCCGACAATCGGTTTTCTAGCACATGTTGATACTGCTACAGATTACACAGGTAAGAACGTCAAACCTCAGCGCATCGACAATTATGATGGGCAAGATATCACGTTAAATGCAACTACCGTGATGACTGTAAAAGACTTTCCGGAGCTAAAAAACTATATTGGGCATACACTTCTTACGACAGATGGCACAACCCTGTTAGGTGCAGATGACAAAGCGGGAATCGCTATCATTATGACAGCAATGGAATACTTCGTTCAAAACCCAGAAGTGAAACACGGAAAAATTCGTGTGGCATTTAATCCTGATGAAGAAATTGGACGTGGGCCACATAAATTCGACGTGGAAAAATTCGGTGCGAAATTTGCATATACAATGGACGGAGGTCCACTTGGAGAATTGCAATACGAGAGCTTTAATGCTGCCGGCGCAAAAGTTGTAACTAATGGGACAAGCGTGCATCCTGGTTCTGCAAAAGGAAAAATGGTGAACTCTATTACTATCGCGACAAAATTTCAATCTCATATGCCAGTGGATGCTGTTCCTGAGAAAACAGAAGATTACGAAGGATTCATCCACTTGATGAATATCAACGGAGACGTGGAAAAAACAGAGCTTAGCTATATCATTCGTGATCATGATCGAGAGAAGTTCGAAGCGAAGAAACAATTATTCTTAGATACTGCGGAGAAGATTCAGGCAGAATACGGAGAAGGCGCTATTTCAGTTGAATTAAATGATCAATACTATAATATGGGCGAAAAAATTACGCCTGTTATGGAAATTGTAGATGCAGCGCAAGATGTAATGGTTTCATTGGGTATTGATCCACTTATCATCCCTGTTCGCGGCGGTACAGATGGTTCTCAACTTTCTTATATGGGCATGCCTACACCTAACGTATTTACAGGTGGAGAAAACTATCATGGTAAATACGAATACATCTCAGTAGACGTAATGGAAAAATCTACGGAAGTAGTAAAAGGCATTATTCAAGCTTTTGAAAAACAAGTATAAGTAGGTGGTTTTGTGCGAGAAATATTACTTGGGGTTCTTGCCTCATTATTTTTTGCCGTAACATTCATTCTTAATCGTTCGATGGAGGTATCGGGAGGAAGCTGGCTTTGGAGCTCTTCCCTCCGTTTCTTCTTCATGCTTCCTTTTTTAGTTATTATTGTTTCCTATCGAAAAGGGTTAACCAATACATTTCGCGAGCTAAAGTCTGCTCCAATGCCTTGGTTTGTCTGGAGCTTTGTCGGTTTTGTATTATTTTACGGACCTCTTACATTTGCAGCAGCATATGGTCCTGGTTGGTTGATCTCTGGGATGTGGCAATTCACTATAGTTGCAGGTGTGTTACTCGCTCCATTATTTTCAGTGAAGATGAAAGGTCGACTCATCAAGCAAAAGATACCTATTGTTTCCCTTTTCATCTCTCTCGTCATTTTAATCGGTATTATTCTTATTCAGATCCCGAACACTAAAACACTTAATTTAAGTACCGTTTTTCTTGGAATATTACCAGTAATTGTGGCTGCATTCGCATATCCATTAGGTAATCGTAAAATGATGGATCATTTGGATGGCAAGCTTGATACATTTCAGCGCGTGCTTGGTATGACGATTGCTTCGCTTCCAACTTGGATAATACTTGCAGTAGTCGCGATTTTCACGGTTGGCCATCCTTCTATGAGCCAAGTCATACAATCTTTAATCGTTGCAGTTAGCTCTGGGGTTATAGCTACTACTCTATTTTTTATGGCAACCGATCGTGTACGCAATCACCAAGGAAAGCTTGCTGCTGTAGAAGCAACACAATCGACCGAAATACTTTTTGTTATTCTCGGTGAAATGCTTATCTTACATATTCCTTTACCAGAACCGATTGCTTTAATCGGTCTTTCCATTATTATTTTAGGTATGTTTTTGCATAGCTACTATACGAAAATAGTAAATACAAAATTGGCTTTTAAAAAAACATAAAACGTGCAAGGTATGAATGACTTTTCTTCATAACCTTGCACGTTTTATTTATACGATGAATCCACCAAGCGCATTTTCCACGCTACTTACGAAGCTTTCCCCAGCTCCCCAATCGAAGCGGAGAAATGCTCCCGATCCTCCTCCAGATGCAGCGGCATGTACTTTCGTGTTGTTTTCCAAATTATCAAGTGTAATTGTCAATGAAGCCCGATTACTCGTACGCATATAATATTTCTCCAACACGCACACAACTACTTGTCGCTCCCCTACAACACGCTCATATACATCTACAATTGTTCCCGAAATACTCCCTTGTACGATATGATGTTGCAGTATATCCAGCGCAGCTTTAGGTGATAACGATACATAAAACTCTCTTATATCCATTAGTATCCCCCATTTCCTCTTATATCTATTCTACGGATGTATAAGGGAATAGTTTCTAAGTAAAGCAGGGTTCTTTCCTATGCCGACTGCTTGGGCTATACAGAAAGGGGCAACGCCTTACAAGACGGTGCCCCAATTGACAGTATCTATCGCTAGGATAAAAGTGGAAACTTAAAAGATCATTTTATTATTTTGAGGTTATCAAGAGGAAAGACTACCATTTTTGCAGTGCCCAATATTTTATCTTTCGAAACAAATCCAACCCTAGGATCTCTACTATCTGTGCTGTAGCGACGATTATCTCCTAGTACAAAAAAGTATCCATCTGGCACAGTTGATTCTCCTAAATTTTCGTCTAATGTAAAGTCTCCAGTAAGTGTACCATTGTCTATGAGAGCTTTTTTATATTCCTCTAAGTAGGGTTCATCGTATTTTTTACCATTAATAAAAAGTTCATCGTTTTCATAAACGATTCGATCTCCAGGAATACCTATAACACGCTTAATATAATTTGTATCTTCTTTTGCTTCAAATACAATTACATCGAAGCGCTTATACTCCGTCAATCTGGGACCAATTTTATTCACTACTACTTTGTCACCGTCTTCAAATGTAGGCATCATAGAAGCACCATCAACCACAATAGGAGTTAGAATATAAAACCGGATTCCCCATGCAAACAAGACGGCGATTCCGATCACCTTCACCCATTCCAGTAATTCACTTTTCTTTTTCGTTTTCCCCATGCTCAACATCCCTTCTGAAGCGCTATTTTCTCACAGAGTCTTTCCATCGGTGGGAAATAGGAAATTAATCCCTACCGGAAATCATTTCAAATTCAAATGGACCAAAAACATCTTCATACCCTCTTACTTTGGCCAATAGCTTACCATTATTATCAACACCAGTTATTTCTAAAATAATTATTACTTTACCTGGTTTATAGGACGCTAAATAAGCAAGACTATCAACTTGTCTCTCGTTATTATTAATTGGATATTGTAAATATAAACTACGATCATTACCAACACCATTTATGTGACGACTATATAAACTAGTGGATTTTCCCGGCTCTAGTCTATCGATGTTTCCTAAATCCTGATGCACATCATAAGTGCTATAAAATGAAAAAAAGAAGTTTAAATTTGTCAGTTCTTGTTTGCTTGAATTATTAACTAAAATTGTGACACCACTATCGTACTTATAAAACTCTCCTTGGCCGATTCTTATTATTAAGTAGTAAAATCCAAATAAAATGAGAAAAAAAGAAGCAATCCCCATTGTGATATACTTAAATGACTTCTTTTTCAATCTTTATCCTCCAATTTTTTATTCAATGCTTGTTAAAACTCCTTATGTCTATTATTCTATTAAGTTGGCAATAATCCCTCTAATATTACTGTTTTAAGTGGCAAGGATTAATTACTGTAAAAAATTGTGGGATGTTTAAGTCGTATAAGTGAATAGTGAGTAAGCATTTAAATAAGCGAGTTTTACATATCCGCCTTAAAAAATGATTTCCTCGTTGGTCTCATCAAAGATTGCTTTCTTGGTAAAATTGTCAATTAAAGAAATAGTTACGTTAGATAAGAATCCCATTAATTGGTCCACTCAATCGGCGATTGTTAGAGGCATAGTGGACAAGAATCGTTACATAATAGTAGTTCATCATGTCGCCTCATTGAATTGTTATAAGTCATTGTAAACAATTCACACTTCAACTATAATCGAAGTATGGAATGCAGAAAGGTTGGTAAAAATGAGTATAAATCCAAATGTGGCGGAAGTTGCCTCTCTCCTTGGTGAAAAGTCGCGGGCAACAATTCTAATGAGTTTAATGGACGGGCGTTTTCATACAGCCAGTGAATTAGCTTTTATGGCTGCGATAACACCTCAAACAGCCAGCTTTCACCTCTCTAAACTGGTAGAAGGTAACCTTGTTAACGCTGAAAAAAACGGACGTCATCGCTATTATCAGCTAGCTAATGGAGAAATCGCACGCATTTTAGAGTCGTTTCTTTCAATTTCTCCACCTCCTGAAGTGCATTCGTTAAAGCAATCTAGCCAAGTAAAATTACTTCGGGAAGCCAGAACTTGCTATGACCATTTAGCAGGAAAATTAGGAGTCGATTTAACAGTATCGTTGTTGAACGCTGGTCATTTGGAAAAAGAAGAGAGAGAATTTGTAGTTACACCTAAAGGAGAACAGTTTTTTACTGATTTCGGCATTGATTTAGGTGAATTAAAAAGAAAAAGACGCTCATTTTCTCACGTATGTTTAGACTGGAGTGAACGTCACCATCATCTTGGCGGCGCTTTAGGGCACGGACTTATTACACACCTTTTTGATTTAGGTTGGATAGTTCGAGTTCCATCTATTCGCGCTGTGAAAGTCACAGACAAAGGAAAAGTAGGGTTTAAACAAGACTTTAATATTAATATATAATATAGCGCAGAGAAAAACCCCTCCTAAGAAGACAGATATTACGATTACTTTCTCTTACCTGTACACTATGAGGGGCAATATAAGCGCTTGAACGCTTCGAACAAACTATTTATTTATAAAGTTCTTTGGAATTAGTTTATTTTTTCTCCTGAAAAGTTCTATTTACAAGATAGATACCAATTATAATAAACAAGCCACCAACTATGATAGAAGGGTATAACGCCTCCCCTAATAGTAACCAACCAGATAATACACCGAAGAAAGGTGCCAAAAATAAGTAGGCACTCGTTTTTCCTGGGTCCCCCTTTTGTAAAAGATAATACCAGACGGCAAATTGAACAATAGAAGACATAATACTTAACCATAATAAAATGAACAATGAATAACCGTTCAAAATAAAGACTGGTTTTTCAAGAAAAAGGCTGCCAAGTAAAAGTAGTAATCCACCAAAAAGCATCTGGTAAGCGGATAGAACCCACGTATTAAAATGCGATCCCCATTTTTTAACTAGTAATGTTGAAATTGCCCAAAAAATAGCAGAAAGAATGCCAAAAAGAACGCCAATCTTTAATTCAATTTGTGCACCTACTGCAATACTTACCCCTACTAACCCTAAAAAAACACCAATCCATTGATAAAATTTATAGCGTATTTTTAAAGATATGGTACCGAATACAACAACGAATAAAGGGTTAGTGAATGTAAGAATTGAGGATTCACTAGCTGTAATGGTTCTTAAACTCAAGAAAATACACCCCATAACACCGGCTGTTTGGAAAGTACCAATAATAAGCATCTTTATCCAGTTTCCTTTAGATACTGGGTGCGGTTTTCTTAAAACGGTGACGATTACCGCCATTATGAATCCTGCAATTGTAAAGCGTAATCCTGCTAATAACAACGGAGATGAATAAGACAAACCTATTTTACCTACAGCAAAAGAAGAACCCATTAGAAATGTCGTTAAGAGTATTAACAATGTAAATTTGAAAGTTTTCATTTTTTATCTCCCTACATATTATACTGAGCTATCTGAGTCTATTATAACTTCTAAACATTTCAGCAACAGTCGAAATATGGAATGCAAATGGAGATATATTAAAAATGGTAAAATCCAAGTTGGTTGAAAAGCCTTAGAAGAGCTAAAGGAAAACACTGATTCAGCATATATAAAAATAAATAAAGATTTCTTTAATGGAAATTCAGCCTATGGCTAATGGATCGAGTTCTTTTTAGTGGATTTCACTTTTATGCCTTCATCGTTGAATGCCTTTCATTTTGCTTCTGAATAAAATTTGATTTTTATATACCCTCATTCCGCCAAATAACCATTAGTCACTCTTTCCAAAATTGTTCCAGTAGAATAACAATCATAGTACCTACGAGTAATCCGTTACTTAAAACATATTGTAAGGAAGAAGGAATTCCGCTAAATGCGGTTTCTGGAAGAAACATTATTCCCAAACTGATCAATAATGCAATTCCTAATATAGTTAATCGGCGTTGATTTAATTCTTCACGTAAAATTGATTGAAATGAAATTCCTATCATTTGGACAAACGTTGCTAAAAGTGCGGCATTTGCAATAGGACCTGGCAGCAAGGATAAAAACCCTACAATTGAGGGAATAAAAGAAATACCAGCTAGTATGAGGCATGCTATAAGGAATGGCTTCACTTTCTTTTGTCCTGTTAGTTGAATAAATCCTGCTGATGCAGGCAATGGCACAATTCCAATTGTAGAGAACAACGACGAGAGAACATGTGATATACCACCGACCGATACACCACGGTTCAGTGTTTGTTTTTCATTTTCTTTAGATAAAGGAACCACTTGTTTTACAGCTGAAATAGCCGCAATCGTGTTTCCAACTAAGAGAAATGTAAATAATGCTGCAGTTAGTGTCATTCCAATATCCAATTTAGGTGTGCCCCAAGCAAAGATTTCTGGTATTTTAATTAACGATGCATGGGAAGGCGTAGGAGTAGATTTTCCTAATACAGCATACAAAAGCCAACCAGATGAGATTCCAAGTAACACAGCGTACCTTTTCATCCATCCCTTCCCTTTAATTGATAAGTAAGTAATGATTGCAAAAACGAAGAGTGCAATAGTAGCTGTTATATAATCAGGACGAGCTACAGCTCCTTGTAATCCCATCATTCCATTTAGTAATACACCACTTAGTTGTAGAGCTAAGATTAAAAGAAAGGTTCCTGTAACTATAGGTGTAAATAACCGTAGAACTCGATGCATGAAACCTGTTGTACCAAGAACGAAGAGCAATATACCTGCAATAATTAATCCACCTTCTAAAAGTTGTAATGCATCTTCTGCACTTTGTCCCTGTTGTATAGCTACTTGTCCTAATATGACAAATATACTTACCCATGAACCTGCTGGTCCATCCGCAATGGGATAGCGATGTCCAAATCGTGCTTGTATAAAAGAACTTACTCCCACAATTAAAAAAGTTCGCTGCATTAATGTTGAGATCTCTTCAATTGGTAAATGGAATATACCTCCGATAATGATAGGCAATGCGATTGCGTTTGCTAATAGAAATACAAACCATTGAAGAATACTAAAACTGGTATCTAAGTATTTTTTGTTCATATTATTCACCCTTCTAGAAAAGAACTATGGAAAAAAATCCATCCAGTTCGATAAAAGGATGGATTTCTTGTTTAAAATTATATATGATGAGGTTTTTTTATTATTTTTAAATTACCACGCGCGGAATGGTAAGAATTTCCCGTTAAGTGTGATAACGATACGAGGGTCTCCGCCTTTTGGATCTTCTTGTGTGTCCACGTCTAGTTGGAAATTAATTGCACTCATAACACCTTCGCCAACTTTTTCTAAGATTAATTCTCTAATAGTTGGTGCATATTGCAACATCATTTCATATAAACGATATAAGATTGGGTCAGTAGGAGGCATTTGCATTACTTGACCTCGAAGTGGAACTACTGCTAAAGCTTTTACCACTTCTTCATCTAACTCTAATAGTTTACCGATTTTTTCTGCTTCTGAAAGTGTCATTGTAGCCTGTCCTAATAGCGCTGTTACAACCCACGTCTCAGAGTTTTCACTTACTTTTGAAATTTCTTCCCATGTTAAACCTTTTGCAATTTTTGCTTCTATAATTTTTTGTGTAGCTTCTAGTCTATTCATATCTAATAACTTCCCTTCATTTAATAATTATTTTGTTTCACTATTTAATGCTTTATATCCATCCACTACTAAATCTAATTTACCTGTATGAGGATCAATAACTAAACCGTGTACAGGAACATCTTTTGGAATAAGTGGATGATTTCTTACTAAATCAACATTAGATTGTGTTGAATCGCAGACATCATCGAATCCAAATAGCCATTTTTCAAGATCGACACCAGCATATTCAATCGCTGATAAAATTTCTGGTGAAGCTACTCCGCGGTCTAATATTTTTTGAAGTGTTCCTTTTGGGTTAGTTTGACTCGCACCACATCTATGGTGTCCGATAAGAAATATTTCATCTGCATTTAGGTCATATACTGATGCTACAACACTTTGCATTACACTATCGAAAGGAGCAGCAATCTTACCACCTGCATTTCTGATAACTTTTGCATCACCATCATGAATATCTAAAGCTTTTGGAAGTAGCTCGATTAAACGGGCATCCATGCAAGAAACAACAACCATACGTTTCTTGGGCATTTTAGTCGCTTCACTAGGAGCGTATTCTTTATTTTCCACAAATTGTTCATTGAACGATAAAATTTCTTGTAATAACATATTTGAAACCTCCTTCAATTCTAGATGTTTTTTTGTTTCGTCCTCTGTGTTATAAGTAGATATAACTGATAAATAATGTGGTGTAAGAGGATAGACTAAGTATAGTGAATTGTATCGATAAGCAGAATAAGTTGACGAAACACTTTCTGACGTTCTACTTTCACGATGAAAGGATTGATATATATCATTGATCAAACAGATTTTGAGATACTGAAATTATTAGATGAAAACTCAAGAATACAATGGAAAGAACTTGGTCAAAAAATACACATGACGGGGCAAGCTGTAGGAAATCGAATTCGAAGATTAGAGGATTTAGGAATTATAGAACAATATACAATCGCAATAAACCGAATAAAATTAGGACAAATAGTGACTGCATTTGTTACTGTGTTCGTCAAAACAGTTAATCATCAAGAGTTTAAAAGTTTCTGTCAAGAAGTAGAAGCTATTTCTGAAGTACATCGTACAAGTGGTGATGGATGTTACTTATTAAAAACTCATTTTGCTTCCAATAAAGAATTGGATAACTTTCTAGAACAACTATTAAAGTACGGTAATTATCGTGTTAACCTTTCAATAGGAAAGATAAAATAAGGTTCTTTCATCCGAGAATTTGATAACAATATTTGTAAACCACAATTTACAGCCTTACTACAATTTGTGTAGTAAGGCTCTTTAATGTTGTTATATCAATCATTCTAAAATATTTATTTTAAGTCATATCATGTCTTGGACATAAAAATAGGTCATCATAAATGATGGCCTTGTTTAACTAGAGTACTAGTTGTTTGAATTAGGAAGTTCCATGACTCGAACTTCCTCTGTAGTTCGGTTCTAAAACTATAAAGTCTTTTTCGATAAACTGTTCAATAGAATATTTCTCATTAAAGCAATTCAAAAATATTGGAAACGATGCCCAAGCTAACCACCATGAATCACCAATAACAAGGGATATTTTTGTCGGCATCAAATTCTACTGGAGTTGTTAAAACTCCCTCTATTTCAAGACTATCACTATTTTTCCAAGAGATTATTTCTGTTGCTTTAAAAAAGGTTTGTCGATCACCCGACAAAATGAATGAATCATAAAAAAAGCAGTGACGGAATAGGAACTCGAAAGTCCTAGACTGCCGCTGCTTTTATTTTGCTAACGAAATCCAGTTAGCGTAATCTACTTTAAGGTGACAAGGTCATCTAACCGTTTGGTAAACGAGACCTATGGCACCTGAATCAAATGTCTTGTTTTCAATAATTGGTGCGCCAATCTAGGGCTGCCGAGGATGACCATATCCTTGCCTGGTTTCTGTTTGAGGTTCTTGATCTCTTCCTCGACATTTTCAGTCACAAGTCTGGAAGTGTTCCATTCAACTTTCTCCAACGTCGTAGAAAAAACGATTTTGGCAGTCTTTTCGATCCACTCGGCATGATCCCGTTCATGCTGCGAAGCTGATGGGTTCGAAGGCACAGATGGCCAGTAACTGTGCATCATCTGATAAGTTCCACGTCCCCAAATGACAGTATCAGCAGTACTTAGAATTTCTTTTGCGTGTTTCTCCAAATCAGAATCGTAGGAAACCCAACCAATGTCCATTTCACCGTTTGGCCCTTCTACAAAACCGTCAAGCGATGCGTGCAGAAATAGAACGAGTTTTCTCATTTTCAGTTCTCCTTTATTTTGAGCGATGTCATATGATCCTTTGCAGTTCGATTCACATCGATGGAATTATTAACGATATTGGAAGAGTTAAGTTTAGCAACCATAACACCCCATAATCTCTTCTGGACCGCTAAATGATAAACTCATATTTCTTCACCTAATATATATTCTACATCTTTTTGTGTATTCCTCTTATTGAACTAAACTGCCGTGCTAGTTGAAAAGAAAAGTGAAGCTAATCCAACAATTATGCCCCATTGCGATAATTACATTTCTCTTGAAATTAAATATTCATAAACTTCCTCTGGTACTTTGGTAATGAATGAAAAACTTTTCAAACTTAATTTGATAACTAACTTGCTTCGTTTGTTCAATAAGAAAAATGCTTTACTTCTTATTTGAAGTAAAGCACCCATTATTTTTAGTGAACTTTTTCGCAAAAGTACAATTTTACATACTAGAAGGGAGAGAAGATATGCTTTTAATAGTCTCTTCTCTTATGTAAGCTAATGAATTTGATAAATTTAATACATAATAATGTTCTTATATTCTTCGTCTAACCTTCCTCTATTTCTATAACTTCTCTCGCTACTTCAATAAAGGCTAATACGATAGGTGAAAGCCACTTATTTTTATGCCATGCCATATGTGTGTACACGTGCAAGTCAGGGATTTCCCAAGGAAGTGCAACAAGATCTCCCCGCTCAATTTCAGCTTTTGACGTTACTTCTGGGAGAAAGGCAATACCGATTGCTGAAATGGCACATTGTTTAATGGCTTCAGCATTTTGGAACTCTAAATACGTAATGTCGTCAATTCCCTTTTTCTCAAAGGACCGATCAAACATGGTTCGATAGGGACATCCTTTTTCATTGACCAAAAACACTTCTCCACGAAAATCTTCCAACTGCAATTCAGGTAATTTCGTCAGTGGATGGTCTGGCGCTACAAAAAAACGGAAATTTTCTTTTTGCAACGGCTCCACTGCAAGTTGTGTTGAAAGAACACTTTCATCCAGCAGAAAAACGACGTCTGAAGCTCCATCAAAAAGAGTTTGTTTGAGCTCTTGATTTGGAACAGAACGGAAGATAAGGCGAACTCCTGGGTAACGCGATCGAAATAGCTGAAAGACAGCTGGGAGCCTATATGCGCAAAGTACCTCGTTGGCACTTACCGTGATGGTGCCTCTTAAATCTTCATCATTATGTATGGCACTGCGTGCTTCGTCCAATTTAGTGAAAACGCTTTGTACATGCACTAAAAAGCGCTTCCCTTCAGTCGTAAGTGCAAGCTGCTTGCCTAACCGATCAAAAAGGCGAACGCCAAGTTCACTCTCTAATGCTTTTATTTGCATAGTGACGTTTGAGGGAACGTAATTTAAAACTTCTGCAGCCCGACTAAAATTTAATGTAGAAGCAACTGTGCGAAACATATGCAATTGACGCAATTCCATGCTATTCTTCCTTTCTTTTCAATATCATTGAAGACTATTTTGATTTTTATTCACTTTATTTGAAATTACTACAGTTCTATACTAACAACAAGAAGTAAGTTTTTGAAATTCAATTTGAAGGGAGTAATTATACAATGGATTACGAAATTTTTGACTTAGGAGACGTTACCTTACAATCAGGTGTAATTTTGCCGAAAGCTTTTCTTGCTTATAAAACTTATGGGAAATTAAATGAAAAGAGGGATAATGTTATCATTTATCCAACTGCTTTTGGGGACCAACATGTGCAGAATGAATGGCTAATAGGAGACGCTATGGCATTAGATCCTCAGAAATATTTTATTATCATCCCAAACTTATTGGGGAACGGGCTATCTTCGTCTCCTAGTAACACTCCACCCCCATTTGATAAAGCTAATTTTCCGGAGGTCACCATTTATGACAACGTTCAATTCCAGCATCGTCTAGTGACTGAAAAATTTGACATCCAGAAAATAACACTTGTAGTCGGATGGTCAATGGGAGGGATTCAATCCTACCAATGGGGAGCAAGTTATCCGGACATGGTGGAACGGATTGCACCTTTCTGCGGAAGCGCAAAGACTTGGCCACATACGTTTGTAGTCTTGGATAGCATGAAAGCTGCGTTAATGGCTGCAGTCTCTTTCGATTCAAGTAAATTAAACAAGCTGACTTCTGATGATATGCGTACGGTTGGCCGAGTGTATGCGGGATGGGGTCTATCACAGGCGTATTACAGAAAGGAACTTTATCGCGAAATGGGATTTGACTCATTGGAAGATTTTGTGGCTGGTGTCTGGGAAGAAAGCTTTATGAAGATGGATCCGCACAATGTCCTTGCTATGTTGTGGACAGGCAAACATGCAGATATCAGTAAAAACCCAACATATAACGGAAAGTTCGATGAGGCACTTAATAATATTAAAGCACTTGCTTGTATCATGCCTGGAAGTACTGATCTATTCTGCACTGCTGAAGATAACCAATACGAGGCTAGCCTTATATCCAATGCTGCTTTTAATCCTATTGAGTCGATCTGGGGCCATTTTTCCGGTCGTGGAATAAATAGTGTCGACAATCAATTTATTGATGACAACCTAAAACACTTACTTGCACAATCAGTACAATAAGGTCCAATAAGTTTGTATACTTCCAGGAACTCATATTCTTCCTCTATTGAGGAATCTGTACTTTTCTTAAAAAGACTTAGAGCTAATTAAGACAATTCTAAAATGATAATGTTCACAAAAGGTACTGTTACAGGACAAAAGGAGAGAAGAAGTGCTATAAATAGCCTATTCTCTCCTTTTATATTTCTGCAACTTCTAAAATAACTCAAATTACTGAGATCAATTTGATATTTTGGATAAAAAAATAGACCATCGATATATGATGATCTTGTTTAACAAACACCTGTTAGCTCGATACAAAAAGAAGAAATCATTTCGTAATTAGAGAGCTCACTAAATACTTTATTTAAATGGAGTATTAAAAATGGAATGGACTTATTTGTTTAGCAAATAACGCTATAATAAAAGAAAAAACAACTATCATTGCCAATTGCTTTGGGCCTTTGTAAAAGACTATGCATAAAACTACATACATAATTAATTCTTCAATATAATTTAATACATATAAAATAAACCAATTCCTAAAGAGAGACTTAACATTAACCCCATAGGTAACGATGGTAAGATAAAAGACAGTCTTACATTGTTTTTAGCATTCCACACTATAATCGCTAACAAAGGAGAAGCTAGCGCTATACTGCCCCATAATATAAAATATCTACTTGGAAAAACGCCAAATAAATAAGCTGTATATATAATAGCTTACTAGCATCCCTAAAAAAAAATATGAATGTATTAATCGTAGCTCTAGTTAGTGTTTTACTATATGCAGCTATAAATGATGCGATTAAAACCCAACTACCTAACCTAGTAAATAAATCTTCAAAATATCTTAGAACCTTCATCGATAACTGGGATAGTATCTTAATATTTGGCAATTAAGCCCAAGGTTATACTAAAAATTAAACAGAAAAAATAGCTTGGTATTTTGTTTTTAATCATTCTTTCACCCCGACATTCCGTCTACTATTTTCATTTTCTTATAGCAACCCGCCTACCAATATCTAACCAAATTCTTTTTAGAAAATTAATATAAGATCATTTGCTAAAAGCGTGGCTATCTAACCATGCTTTTCCATCGGAATTATCAAAGGTTCACTTCTTCAACTAAACTGCTATATTAGTTGAATACCAACTACCGTGTCTTTTCAAACACACAGAAAAAAACAAAAATTAGTCAAACTGAGCGAAAATTTGTTTTAAGTAATTGGTGAGCTTTTTGGGTATTTAAAGACGTATCAAAAGATAGATAAGGAGCATCTTCTTTTGATCTTATAGTTGGACGGAGAATGCTATTATTCCATCCAAGTTGTACTAATCTCTTTTTATAAAACGTATAATAGCTTTCTTTATGTATGGGTCCAGCATGCAAAATTCCATTAAAATTTATATTAGTCAATTCAATAATCATATTTGATAAATCATTAACATTCACAAAAGTTCTATACACATTTGTCCATGCATCAAATGACTGATTCTCTTTAATGTCATCGATTATTTGTATGGTTCGTTTTTCAATACCTTGATCACCATTACTACCATACAATGGTCCAGTTCGAAGTATCACGTGATTTGGATGTTTATTGAGAATTAAATTTTCTCCAATATGTTTACCGTTCACATAATCAGCTAAACGTGCTTCTTTAGGCAACGTCCCAATTGGGTCAGTTTCTTTGTAACCACCAATTCCTTCAACAAAAACTGCATCCGTTGATAGAAATATAAGCTTTGTTGTACTCTCTATTTCTGATAATAAATTTTGGAGCCCTAAATTGATTAATTGGGTTTCATCTTCAAAACTCATGAGTGACCATATAACTACTTCTGGCCTTATTTTTTGAATGGCCCTTCCAATGGATTGTTTGTCTGTGACATCTACTTGAATAATATTAGAGTTTTCATGTTGATAACGTGAGGTACCAAATACTGTTAGGTTTTTGTTATCTGAAGCCAATTGGAATAAATTTGATCCCAAAAAGCCAGTTGCTCCTAATATAAGTATTCTCATATAAACTTCCTTTTTTAGTTTATTTTATTTTGTATTCGCCACAATCCCCAACTTTTATGTATTTTTCAATATCAAATTGAATTGATTTTGTTCAACAAACCTACCTTCTAAGTTTTTTACGAAAGAAACTTCTCGTTAGCTTAAAGAAATTTTTGATTTTAATTCTATACTATCTACTAACTCATCTATTGTTCCAAAGCACTTTTTGATTTCAGGTAAATGATAAAATGTGCTGGTCGTTTCCATATTATCGATTTCTTTGTTCGGTGAGTAAAGATAAATTTTTTTGTTATTTCCAAGAGCAATACCTAATTCAATATGGCTTCCTTTTCCTGCTGGTAATAAAACAACAATAAAATCCGCTTCTATTACAGCATTTTTCTCCTTTTGACCTATTTCCTTTAGTTCTTCCAAAGTTTTTACGTTCTCATTTACAGTCCAGTCATATGTATGGATAAATCCTTTATTTTTCAACCTTTTACTAACATATCTAACTTGATCTATATTTTTTAAGCTAGATGCAATATAAAATTTCATAATTTCTCTCCTTTTTGCTTCCCCTTCTTCAACTTAGCTGCCGTGTGAAACATACAATCATTCTTTTATAGACCTAGGAAGCAGACCCTTATTTAAACGGCAATGGTTGAGTTCCATCGACATCGGTAAAGCCATATTTTCTCGCAAGTTCTGCTACCATCATTGTTTCTCCGGAAAACTTAGATACCGTAGTGTCCGATGCCAATGCCACAACCGCACGACCAACATACACTGTTGTTTCGGTTGTTCCATCCTCAGGACCATAACCTGAATCTATAACTCTTTCTGTTCTCATCCAACCTGGACAAACTGCAACTACTGAAACGTTGTGGGTCTCTAATTCCTTAGCCATTCCTATTGTCATTCGATTGATAGCATTCATAGCTAAATCGTAATATAAATTACTTGAGACTTTGTCTTTGATAAAAAATGTGATATTTACAATTAAGCCTTTATGATGTTGTACCATCAGGGGCATAGCGTAACGAGTAGCCAGCAAATAAGCTTGCGGTCCAGCAACCATCATAGCATTCCAATGCTCCAGTGGCCGTTCCCAAAAACGCTTCCCATTTCCTGATGGTAGAGAACTTTCAGAGCCACCAAATACACAATTAACTAAAATGTCAATCCGTCCGTGTTCCTTTTCAATTTGCTCAAATAGTTTCCTTACGTCCTTGTCGCTTGTATGGTCACATTGTATTGCGATGCCTTTACCTCCTCGCGAAGTAACACCATGGGCAGTATCCTCAATGGTTTCTGGTCGATTATCAGTTGTAGCTCCCTTTACACTCCTACCTGTCACATACACTGTCGCTCCTGCACTACCTAGTTGAAAAGCAATTCCTCTACCCGCTCCACGAGATGCTCCTGTAACAACAGCAATTTTCCCTTGTAATGGTTTCATATTTTCCTAACTCCCTTATCGCTCTCAATTTTATAAGTAGAAAAGTATTTATATTAATTGCCCCTTTAGACGAAGAACAAAAAAGGCTGTTTCTTTTCTGCCATAGATGCTACTTATTTTAATGTTTTTCATTTAAGTCGTTAATTAATTGAATAGCTTCACTTACATTTGAAACATCAAAAATCTCCACTTTTGTCTTTAGTTCGTTTTGAACTTTTGTTACTTCTTCGGCATTTTCGCTAGGGATAATCATAAATGGTATGCCAGATTTTTCTGTGATCTGTATCTTTTCTTTAATATAGCCGACAGGTAGAACATCCCCTCTTACGTTAATTGCTCCTGTAACAGCGATTGGCAATCGATTTTTTAACGTTCCTCTTTTATATAAGCCAGATAGAACCAAGCCTAGCCCTGCACTATCTCCACTAATTTGTTCATGTTTAAAAAATTCACTGAGCCATTCCTCTTCCAGACCCAAATATTTTTTCACATTATCTTCAGTCTCTTCTATTGGCTCTTTTTGAAGATGAAGCCACAATAATAATTGGTCGTTTTTAACTCCATAGATCATACGATTATTGATTTTAGTAATAGTTAATATATCATCATTTTGGTTTGTTAAAATATCCTCATCTTGCTTATTATGTAAAGTTATCTTTTTAACCCCTAACAAATATATTCCCGAATCTTTTAACGCTTGTGTAGGTTCAATATATAAGTGCATAAAATGTGATGGTGTTGTATAACCTAAAAGTAAAAATTCATAGCTAAATAGAAGGGATAAAATAATTATAGCCATTGAGATTTTCCGTTTGCTCGCTCGTTTTTTTCTAAATACGATTAATATACATAGCAAAATTATTATGCCGATAAATAATATACATAGAAACATCCATTCATTAATAACATCTTGAAGATATAATAGTAGAAGTACAAGATAAAAAAGAATAGATAAAACACTAGTAATGATATTTAATTTATTCATTTAGTAACCATTCTCCCAAAACACCCTATTGTTTATTCTTCTTTCATAACCTGCTATGTTACTTTAAAACGTTTAAAATACTTCTAAACTAGCTCAGAAACTATTATTTAAGATAAGCTTTTCCAGAATTACAACTAATACTCTCTATTCTCCATCTAGTAACCATATTCCTTTGAAAATTACATTTCTACCTATAGAAACTGTTAATTCAATGGGAAAACCCTTCGAAGTACTCTCCGAAGGGTTTTAGCAAATCTATTTGTTATTTCTTCTTTATACCAAACGGCCACCATACTCCACGGTCAAATGACACTGTGATTGCCGGGATTAATAATGGCAATACGATGAGTCCATATAACAGTAATCCAATAATAACGATGGAAGCAATCTGTACTAAACTAAGCACACCGGATGGCATCATAGCACCGAATGTTCCTGCTAATATGATCGCTGCAGTAATAATTACCGTTCCCATCTTCGCCATCGATAAAGCAATCGCATCTTTTACTGATATACCTTTTTGCGCCTCTTCACGGAAACGATCGAGTAAGAAAATTGAATAGTCTACACCCAGTGCTACGAGCATCACAAATCCGAAGAATGGGACAGCCCAGCTAATTCCATCGTATCCAAGTATATTTTCAAAAATTAGCTCTGACACAGCAATAGATGTGTAGTATGTCAGCAGTAACGAACCAATCATGAACAAAGGCATGATAAAGGAACGGAACAAAATTGCTAATACAATAAACAAGCTAACGAGCATAATAACGACAGTACTTGTAAAATCACTAGATGAAATATCCGCTAAATCACTGTTCAAGCTCGATATCCCTCCAAAAGCAATTGTCGCATCTTCTAATGGAGTTCCCTTCACTTCAGCAGTTGCTGCAGCTTTCAGACGATGCACAGTTTGAATGGCATCAGGAGAATACGGATCGTCCTTTAGCATGACTTCCATCATCAGCCCTTTACCATCTGCAAAGGTATATCGATCTAATACTTGTGTAAACTCTTCATTTTCAAGCGTTCCAGTGGGGATGAATAGGCCAGTATCCCGAACACTTTTTAGGGAGCTCATTTCATCCATCATATCGATTGCTTTGGATAAACCGTCGGATATCTGTACTATTCCTTCTTTAGAAGCAGCTATTCCTCCTGCTAACTGAGACAAGCCTTCCATATTTCCGGATGTAGAAGTCAAACCCTTTTCTATTTGGCCAAGTTGATCGCTAATCGCATTTAATGCTCCAACCGATTGTTTTATATTTCCTGATTGTTGTAAGCCTTGTGCTACTTGCTGTAATTGACCATTTATTTGCCCAATACCTGCACCTAGATTAGTCATTCCTTCATTGGCACTGGCTCCACCGAGACTTGTTGTTATTTGCTCAAGTCCTGCACTTATTTCATCCAACCCATCACGAGCCTCTACTAAACCATCCGATAATAAACCTATTTGTTTATCAACATATAAATCTTCTATAATATCCCCAGTCGGACGTGTTACCGTACGAATTTTCTCGACCCCTTCTACTTTTTCAAGCTTTTTGCTTAACATTTCCACGTATGGGATGGTCTCTTCATCTGCTAATATTTCACTAGATTTTATAACGATTTGAACAGGCAGGGAATCGCCTTTACCAAATCCTTTTTCGATTGCTTTAAGCCCTTTTACCGATTCATATTCCGATCCTATTTCATCCACTGTGTTAAATGATAGAGAATTATCATAAGTCAAAAGCAAAGGGACCGTTAGAATAGCGACTACTAATATAGAAACTAGTGGTCGTTTCACAGATAACTTACTCATCCAAATCCATAATTTACTGTCATTATGAGAAACCGACTTTTTGGTTGGCCAAAATAGTTTTTCTTTTAATACAGCCATAAAGAAAGGCACAACCGTAAATAGCACGACCAGTAATACTGCTATTCCGACTGCCACAGCAACTGCACTTTTAAAGATAGGGAAATCTGCAAAACCAATAGCAAAAAATCCGATAAATACAGCTACGCCACTAATAAGCAATGTGCGCCCTGCCGTTTTATACGTATTGACAATAGCTTCCTCTACCTGTCTTCCAGCTGCAAGTTCTTCTTTGTATCGGCTTAACAATAAAATACAGTAATCCGTACCGATACCAAATAAAATGGCTACTAAGAAAATTTGCGTATAGTTGGAAACTGGAAAGCCAAACCAATCGATAAAATAGGCTACAACAGATTGGCTCAGTAAATAAGTTATTCCAACAGCTACTAAAGGAATAAATGGAGTCACAATAGAACGGAAAACTGCCAGTAACAATCCGAATATGAGGACAACTGTAATTACTTCCGTACGTTTCAATCCTTCTTGTGCACTTACATTCACATCATTATTAATAATCGCTTCTCCTGTTATATAAGCCGTCAAGTCTGACGGGATTATGTTTTTGCGAATAGTCGATGCCAACTCATTGACTGTCTCATCCGTTCCATCTACCGTTATAGGAATAAGAATTGTTTTTCGATCCTTAGATATGAGTTGTTTCTCTAACTCTTTATTGGCCACGGGATTCAATACGCTTGTAACAGGTTTTCCTAGCGATTCGACGCCCTCTGCAATCTGATTTAGCTGATCACGAATGTCCTCTGTTAAACTACTTTTTAACTCAACTACAACAGAGATTGTCTGGTCACTAGCACCTGCATCCTCTAAAACCTTTGATGCCACTTGTGAAGAAGCATCTTCTGCTAACTGGAACGAACCTGCATCCTCCGCCTGATTTGCTAAATCTGGTGCTATTAAAAACAACACGACTGCTAAGACTAGCAGACCAATCGTAATCGGCCATTTAAGTTTTAATACAGTTTTCATCATTTCACTCCATCCATTTTCAATATTTCTTTTAACTTGCGAAACATTTGTAAAAATTGTTCAACCTCGTATGCATCTACTTTGTCAGACAATAACTTTTCAATATAAGAATGTATTACATAATCAGATTTCTTAATCACTTCTTTTCCATCATCAGTTAACGCAAGCAACTTTTCACGTTTATCCTCAGAAGGAATTTGCTTCACTAAGTTTTTCTCCAATAACTTTTTTAACCTGCTAGAAATAGCACTCTTATGAACCCCTTGAAGTACAGCTAATCTTCCGGCAGTTGCCATTTCCTCTTTTCCGATCAGCTTCAACACTTGTATTTGTTCTGGTGAATATTCTTTCCAAAGTTGTTCATCCACGCTTCGTAATACACGTTCTGTTCCATAGATAAGCACCTCTTCAAATAACTCAACCGCTTCTTGTATTTGCTTTTCCAAACTAGTTTACCCCCTAAACAATTGTCTTTAGTTTAGGGGGTAAACTAGTTAAAGTCAACTATATACAAGTGGCAAACCTGTGTCACAAATCTGTTTAGAAAAGTATCTATCGTTTTCACTATGCTTTCCATCGGCACCTTATGTATAAAAAAAAATCGGCAACCAAGTAGGTTACCGATACACATGAATGCACTAACTTAACGTTTGAGGGGGGTTAAGTGTGCAAAATAATCAGCCACAATTGGGAGAAAAGTCGCTGTTAAGAATCTTCTCACATAAAGAGTAATTCTCTATATGAAAATGATAATCATTTTCATTTAAGATGTCAACAATTTCGATAAAAAAATGTATACTAGTTGTATGACAACTTTATCAAATGATCAAATCAGACAACTGAATAATTATAGTGTGTATGTAAATCCAATAGGAACTCCGCTTTTTAACGCAAAAAATGTAGATAGTTCACTTTCTTTAATTAAATTAATCTCAGGAGCTCCAAATGATCCTATTGCAGCATCTTTTTTCATGCGGAGAGTGGGTATGTTCATTTCTATGCAATTTTATATGATGACAATGTACGATGAAATTTGGGATGGCCCATTAGAAGAGCTAAATTTTTTTGCAACGACGGAGTATGGTAATAAGACAATCAGCACATATATAAAACAAGAACATTTTCGAGATGTGAGTGAAAATCGTGAAGAAGATGTGCAGTTGATTTGGGAGCACCAATGTTATTCCATCATCCAGCAACTCCGATCACAATGCAATGTCTCCCCTCTTACACTTTGGGAGAATGTATTTGGCTATTTGCTTTGGCACTATCATGTTTTTTTCCAAAATCCCACCATCGTAGATCAGGCAAAACAGGATTGGGCTTTAATGCAAAATGAAACGATTTGGACTGCTTTTACAACTAAATCTCATCTAGCCAACTATTTGAAAGGAAAAAGTCCATCAGAGCTCATAAATACCCCAGTACGAACAACTTGCTGCTTTTCAAAAGATATTCCTGGCTTGCAAAAGTGTGGTTTTTGCCCTCTTAACTAGTCTGCTCTCATCTAACCACATTATTCCTAATAAATAATACGCATGATTGCACACTTCTTGGATATAGCTAATAACAGTTCCATAAAAAAAGGAGTGAGGAAAATTGGCAAGTAACATAGATGAACGCGTAGAGGCAAAGTTAAACAGTATCGGTACAGAAGAAAAAGAAGAAATTCTAAAAAACTTCACTAACTTTAAATCGTATTTAGCAAGTAAAGTTACTGCGGGAGAGAAAATGGGGTTAAGCGAGGAAGTTCTAGCTAAAGCTACTGAAAAAGTCGCTGGTTACCTAGCAAAACATGAGGAACCACGTAACCGCGAGGAACATCTTTTACAACAACTTTGGAAAAGTGGAGACAAGGAGCAACAGCATGCTCTTAGTCACATGCTTCTGAACCTTGTAAAAAATGAAGGATAAAATCCGAAAAGATGCAAAAGGTCGCTTCCTCGATAATCCCGACGGAGTGCGAACAACCAAGGAAAGCCTGTTCGATATGCATGAAGACATGCAAACTGTAGATGCAATTTCAGTAGAGGATCTCAATATGCAAGTACAGGATGAGCAATACCACCACCACACAAAAGATCGCTCCTTTAGTGAGGAACGATACCCCTAATACAATAAAGCTTGCCCGAATCCCCTTCGGAGCAAGCTTTTTTTGTGCGACGAGCTTTGCGCAGGAGCAAGCTTTTTTTGTGCGGAGCTGAACGAAAGGAAGTGGAAGCAAGCTTTTTATATTAATTTCGCGGCTACCAGACGATTTCTTATGAGCACTCCTATAATAGCGGCAACAACTGCCTTTGCTAAGTCAGGTAAAACAAATGGAAGCATTCCACCTTTAAATGCTCCATCCCATGGAAGATCCGCAACCAACTTTAACCAAATCGTTCCAAAAACTAAAATAATAAACACGGCAATCATATTTGCTATAATTGCTTGTACTTTTGTATGACCAAAGTTTTCTAAATACCAACCAACAAATAAAGCGGCAGGAATAATGGCTAACAAGTAGCCTCCGGTTGGCCCTATAACAATTCCAAACCCGCCTTTCATCCCTGCAAACACTGGAATCCCGATTACGCCCATTAATACATAAACCGCAACTGCAAGTGTTCCATATTTTGCCCCAAGTATAGTTGCTGTTAGCATAACTGCAATCGTCATTAACGTAAATGGGACAGGCGGGATATTAATCATTATTTGTGCGGCTACAGCTATAATCGCTGCAAACAAAGCTGCGACAATCATCATTTTTAAACGATCATTTCTCATCTTATTTCCCCCTATGTATAATGAGTTAACCAATTTAATATATAAAGTTAACTCAAATTCATCATAATAAATATATTTCTTTTCGTCAATACAAAAAAAATAGAGCTCTCATCGAACTGAGAACTCTATTTTTTACCACCACTTACTTGCTGCTTCGATTGTTTCCAATCGAACGACACCTTTTTGCATAGGAGGTGGACAAGATTTATTGTATTCAATTATTTTTTCATTTACTTTTGTTACGCGAAATTGCAAGCCTTCCTTACTACCGTTTGTATATTTTTCAGCAATGTCTTGTAACTCATCGCGTATCGAGTGCTGAAGTTTTAACCAATGTGGTTTATACCCAGCATCTTTTGCGATTTTCTGAAAATGTTGAAACACGTCTCCGGACAAGTATTCTTCTGATAATGGCTTTCCTTGCCCTTTTAAATTATCCATGCCGCCTGTTTTTTCATATTCTCTTAAGATATCCCCGATTAAATCATTACTTGGTTTATTGAAGCTGTCTTTATCCATTTGCCGAAACCTCATTTCTTTCAATGAATATGCGGTGCTTTTTCAGTTAAAACCTGTAAAAATGTTACTTGCTCTTTAGGTGATATTATCACACTTCCCATTAAAGCCTTTTTATAATGAATTTCAAGTGCATCCTTTGATGAAAGAATACGATATCCTGCAATAATATTCGTTGTTGGATTCACTTTTGTTATATCCTCATATGGAATTTTACTACGGAATGGACCACCTCGAACAAATAGGTATTCATCTGTAAATGTATACTCAATGTCAAAGGAAATCCATACTATAAAACCTGCACATAAAAGAAACAATCCAACCGTTATCCAAACCGCAGTCATATCAGGCGATTTTGTAAAAAATAATTCAAATACTGCTGGCAAGAGTGTTGCCAATCCAATTATTGCAATTGCTACCGATATAAAGGTTATAAAAGTATTATCTCGTTTTGACCTAAACGTCATCGTTCCACCTCGCTAGACGGATTCCGTTGCCGCATCCTTAATACTTTCCCGATGGACATAAATATTTTTTAATACCGACTTCACTACTGCGTAAGTTGGTACCCCTAAAATAATTCCCCATAGCCCTGCAATATTACCTGCTGCTAAAATAATCGTAATAACGGTTAATGGATGAATATCTAAAGATTTCCCCATTACATTCGGTGTGATGAAATTACTTTCAATCTGTTGCGAAACAAGCATAATAATCGCTACATATATCGCCATTTTTGGCTCTTGGATTAACGCAATAATAATGGCCGGTACAAGTGCAATATACGGCCCTAAAAAAGGAATAACGTTCATCATCATGCCAAATAAACCGAGCAATAATGAGTACTGAAGACCAATTGCAAAATAACCGATGAAGAGCATAACACCAACTAAAAAGCTGACAAACAACTGACCTTGAATATAAGAACGTAATGTATCGTCTATATCAGCTAAAGTCTTGCGGATCCAAGTTCTTTTGTCTCCTTTAAAAAAGTTGGCAACAAAAGGAGCAAATTTTTCATGATCTTTTAACATATACACTAGGAAAAACGGTACTAAGACAAGCAAGAATACTCCTTGGAATACGTTTTGTATAAACTTGATCAATAAAGAGCCTGTTGCCACGGCGATCGTATCCACTCTGCCCGACACTTCATCAATTGTCTTTTGCAATGACTCTGGAAATCTATCTTGTTGAGCAAATACATATTGCGTTAGTTGTTCTACATCTTTCACAATTTCTGGTGTATTTTTAACAAGTGTATTCACTTGCTTTGTAAGAGGTGGGCCAACTAATGCATAGAATCCCCAACCTAATAAACCAATCACAATAAACACAGATAGAATACTCGCCCATCTCGGAGTTTTTTTAGACTCTAACCACTTTAAAAGCGGTCTTGTTAAATAAAATAATACGCCACCTATCAGTAAAGGCATAAAGATTGTTTGTCCAATAATAACTAGTGGTGAAAAAATGCTTTTCACTTTCATAAACATAAAAATGATTAATAATGTCAATAGTATTGCCACGCCTACTTGAAACCAACGCTTGTTTGCCATCCATGCTCACATCCTTTCCTTTTCCTTACTTAATAGTTATTACGTTTCTCCACTATGGAGGTTTCACTTTATTATGTATCTTACCATTTTTAACTGTAAGCTGTATGTAACAACCAGATTGCCAAATGGTATATTACCGTCTGATCGAACATTTATCGAAAACGAGCTCGGAGTTTAGTTAGCTCCAAGCTCGTTTTAGTGAACTAATCGTTTCTCTGTTGCAACCCTACACGTAATGCGTTGACATAGGAATATTGCGCTTTATAGGGAAAATGCGACTTAACAGGCAACCGCTATGATTTTCTCTGCTTGTGGACGCTTTCCGCCGAGTGAGCGATGAGCCCCCCCTCGCCGCTTAAGCGTCGTTGGTGTGTCTCATTTGCCCACAGCGGAACAAAGGCTAAGATCGTCACATCGTGTGGCAACACCTTCGACCAACATCTTGTTGGCCTCGGCAGGAGTCGCCTCCAGCAGAGAAAATCAAAGAAAATTGCTTATCTTCCAGTATCGACTTGCTAAAAAATATACCTTTTTCTCGTACGGGAGAATCCGATAAATAAACTTGGGTAACCAATCGGTTGTTTAAAGTAGAGAAAGCAGATTATGATTTCCCGACATGATAGGGACAATGTGTCGCATATTGGTTGCTATCCCAGCATAAAAGTTCCATCTATTCAAAATGTTGCGCAATATTGAATGGACCATCTTATTCATGTTGATTAAGCGGATACTATAGAGGAAGTGCATGGTAATCAGTGTCCACTAGCCTTTACATAGAGAATTGGTTGCGCTCGTTGTCGATTTGGTTGCTTCCAAGCGCAAACTGGTTGCGTTGCCTACTGAATTGGTTGCTTTCAAGTGACAATTGGTCTCGCTAAGCCATTTCCTTACTTTTAATGGCTAATAAATACAGATAAAAGCCTCTATTTTGATGGATTGAAGCGAAAAGGGCGGCGGCTCCAGTGGGATTAAGTGAGTAAGATGAGACTTCACAGGCGGCCGCGTATGCGGACGGTGAAGACTCATCGCTCACCCCACGGAAAGCGTCGGACCTTCAGTGGAAATCCAAGCGGACACTTCCTTACGACGCACTATTCTATTTATGTGCTATATGCACTTTGAGCTGTTTACCTTTAATCGTAGTGTTTCTCATCGTCTTTAAAACAAGCGGACCTTTGCCATTCAAAATTTCGACATATGTCACATTATCTTGGATTGTAATGATGCCAATGTCATCTGCAGTCATTCCATTTATTTTGGCAATGGTCCCTACAAAGTCCACTGCTCGAAGCTTCTTCTTTTTACCGCCATTGAAGTATAGTTTTGTAATATTGGCATTAAGCTGTTCACTTTTAGATTTTTTTAATTCTGGTTGCTCTTGCATCTTCAAGTCAAATGCAGCACGGTTTCTCGATACTGTTTCCGCGGATAACTCGGGACCGTTCGGGATTTCAAAGCCTATGAATGTTTCAATTTCTTTTACAAATTTATCTTCATATGGCGTTGCTAGCATAATCGATTTCCCACTACGCCCCGCACGACCAGTTCTTCCAGTTCGGTGGACATAACTTTCTTGTTCAAGTGGAACGTCATAGTGAACAACATGTGTGATGTCTTCAATATCGATACCTCGAGCTGCAACATCTGTAGCGATCAAGTAACGGAAATCTCCTCTTTTGAAATCATCCATCACTTCAAAACGATCTTCCTGCATCATTCCACCATGAATTTTATCTGCCGTGTACCCTTTTTCGTCTAATATATCTACAAGTTGTTCCACTCGTTCTTTTGTTCGACAAAAGATGATACAACTGTCTGGGTTTTCAATAATCGTTAGTTTTTCGAGGAATGAAACCTTAAGTTCCTCCTGCACTACATACTTCACATGCTCAATATTAGGAGCATTATCTTCGGCAGCATTGATTTCAATTGAAATGGGTTGCTTCATATACTTACTACTCAACTTTTTAATCTCATCAGACAAAGTAGCTGAAAATAACATCGTTGTGCGTTTTGTAGGAAGCAATTTAATGATTGATGTAACTTGCTCTAAAAAGCCCATATTCAACATTTCATCTGCTTCATCGATCACTAAATATTCTATTTTGGATACATCTAGTGTTCCTTTTTCGATATGATCTAGGACGCGACCTGGCGTTCCAACGACAATATGTGTTTTTTGCTTTAGTGCTAGTTTTTGTTTAGCGAATGGCGATTTCCCGTATAGGGCTAGTCCTTTTATCCGTTTATATCGTCCGATATTCGTTATATCTTCTTGTACTTGAACAGCTAACTCCCGTGTAGGTGTGAGGACTAGTGCCTGTGGTTTGTTTTCTTCCCAATCGACAAGTTCACATAATGGGGTTGCAAATGCAGCCGTTTTTCCGCTACCCGTTTTAGATTTCACAAGTATATCTTGCTTTTCTAAGGCAATAGGAATAACCTTCTGTTGTACTTCAGTTGGCTCTGTGTAGCCTAGTTGTTCTATGGCATGTAAAATCTTTTCATCTAACTTTAACTCTTTAAAATGCACTATGCATAATCTCCTCTTACTAACTAATTTTAATTACTATTATATCTGAGTCTTCTACCGCTTTTAGTGCGTGTTTTTCAAACGGATTCATATGAAGAATGTTTCCAGTTGTTACTAGCTGTTCTACACCTTCAACTGTAAATAGCACTTTTCCTTTTCTCACAACAATCAGGACATATTCTTTTGCATCATGCTCTTTTATTTCTTCTCCTGTTCGCAATTGAATATTCATCACATGATGTTGATCGAATTGAATAACTTTCGACACAAGTTTCTCTTTTTCTTCCAACAAATATGGCGTTTCGACTAATTGCATTCGAATTCTACCCCCATCTACTTCGTATTCTTCTTTTAATAACCCCTTTTTCATATAATAGCAAGATATCTATGGTATAATAGAAATATCGCTATTTGCGTAATAAAACTAGAAAAGAGGCAAATACATGAGTTTCCAACGTCAACCAAAAGAAGTTTCAGACTTCGTAGCAGCACGGAAAATTGATGAGAAGATCTCTTTTTCTCGCAACGATCACGAAGTACAAGGTACTATTTTCAAAATTCTAGAACACTCAGTTATTGTCGAAATATCTACGGAAGATGCGAAGAAGATTAATGTTCCTTCTAATTTAACAGTAGTATCACATAAAAATTATACGGTGATATAACGATTAATCTCTTCCAGAAAGGCTTTTCCGTATTTATCTCTTTTATTTGCACCTACACCGTGCACCTCTAATAATTCTTCTTCGGTTTGCGGACGCTTTACACACATATCTTGTAGTGTCTTATCAGAAAAAATAACAAACGGTGGTACACTTGCCTCGTCCGCAATTTTTTTCCGAAGTATCCTTAATGCCTCAAATAACGGATCACTTTTCGCAATTTGTTTCGTTACTGCGACTCCCTTACGCATTACCTGCCTCTTTCCAAGCAATACATCTTTTCCTTTATCCGAAACGTATATTGTAGGCAAACTTCCATGGTTAACTAATAGTATACCTTCCGAAATCATAAACTCCATTAATCCAGAAACTTCTTTTAATGACTGATTCTTTAATATTCCGTAAGTCGATAGTTTCGTAAAACCAAAATCCATTACTTTTTTGTTTTGAGAACCTGTTAAAACTTGGGCCGTAATTGTTTTCCCAAATTTTTGTCCCATCCGAACGACACAAGATAATACCATCTGTACTTCTTTTGTAACGTCCTGCACTTCTCTTGCATCTGTACAATTTCCACAACGCCCACATGACTCCGCATCTGGTTCTCCGAAATAGGTGACGATAAACTGCTGTAGACAATTTTCTGTATGGCAGTAATCGACCATCCCTTGTAGCTTTTCTAGCTCCCCTGGAATTCTCTCCCGATCTAAAGCTTGATCAATTAGGAATCGTTGTGTTTGCACGTCCTGTGATGCATATAACACGACACATTCACTCGGAAGACCGTCACGACCTGCCCTACCCGCTTCCTGGTAATAGCTTTCCATGTTTTTAGGAAGCTGATAATGAATGACGTATCGCACATTCGATTTATCGATCCCCATTCCAAATGCATTTGTAGCAACCATTACTTGTGCTTCATCCGTCAGAAACCGCTCCTGCTCCTTGTTACGAAAAGCTTCTGGTAATCCCGCATGGTATTTCGCTGTTCGTACCCCAGCCTTGTTTAATAATTCATATAGCTGATCCACCGTTTTCCGTGTTGCAGCGTAAATAATACCTACCTCTTGAGCATTCTTTTTAATAAATTCTTTTAGAAATTTATTTTTATCTTGTCCAAGCACGACCGAAAAGGATAGATTGGAACGCGCAAAACCTGTAATCACTGTATTATCCTCTTCTATTTGAAGCAAACGACATATATCTGCACGAACGTCTGGAGTCGCAGTAGCTGTTAACGCTAGAACAACCGGCTCCGTTTCAAATACATCCTTTAATCGATGAATGGCACGATAGCTTGGTCTAAAGTCGTGACCCCATTGGGAAATACAGTGCGCTTCATCAACTGCGATTAATGGTACTTTTACATGTTTTAATTGGTTCAAAAAGCTTGGAGACTCTAATCTTTCAGGTGCTATATAAAGTAAACGATATTGCCCATTTTGTACTTCTTCCATCGTTTCTCTTACTTCTTCTACTGTTAATGTACTATTGATAAAAGTCGCTGAAATGCCTGCTTGTATTAATGTATCTACTTGATCCTTCATAAGAGAAATTAGAGGAGAAATAACAATTGTCGTCCCATCTAATAGGAGCGATGGAATTTGGTAGCAGAGTGATTTCCCACCACCTGTAGGCATGACACAAAGACTTGACTTATTATCTAACACAAAGTTAATAATCGTTTCTTGTCCTTCTCGAAACGAATCGTACCCAAAGTAATCTTGTAGTAATTTACGTGCATTTTCCAGCATTCTAGTACCTCCTATCTTGTTAAGAAAAAAAGGAAAACAGATTTTACTTTCTGCTTCCCTTTTTGTTTACGTCCTGCTGATTTGGTTTCGGGTCTACTTTTTGTACATCAGACCCTAAAAGTACATATCCCAATCCTCCCGATACAATACAAGCTCCTACCGTGATCAGTAATTTATGTAAAAATGGTACTTCACTATGATCTTTTTGGAGAATCCAAGTAGCAAGCACAGCCACTACAACCATAATCGGAATAACAACTTTCGATTTTTTCACGACGAACTTCCTTCCTTACACATGTATAGTATATTGTACCACAAGAATAGAGTTAGAAAGGGAGTTGAACTGCGTAAAAATCGCAACTTTTTGTCACGTTTTATATTGTTTATCCTTGGAGACTACCGAAATAGTTTAAACAGGTAGCACCAGTCATAGCTGAGGCATTAAGTTGAGTGTTGGTTCTACTCAGTCTGAAAAATATTTGAAGGGACCTTTAATAACGAAAGGGACCTATTCAACGTTTCTAAAGATACTGGCTATTTATTTGTCAGTTAAATGTTCTAAACGAAAATAGAAAATGTTAAGTCTATAATTCTATTAGTAGTTGTAGGGTCCTTTTTAGTAATTTCTATAATTTAACAGAAGTGTAATTTTGTAAAGAAATATAAAGAAAAATATAATATTCTAAATTTTCTATACTAGTGTATTTTTAGTAAACTATAATAACTGTGATGGCCCGTCAAAATAGAAAAAAGGAGGAAATGAGAATGGCAAACAAAGACTTATTTGATTTAGATTTACAAGTTTCTAAAACGGATGGTACTGTAACACCACAAATTACAAGTTATATGTTATGTACTCCAGGTACATGTTGGAAAACTTGTAAAGGCGATGCAACACTAAACTCAAATTGCTGTATCGGTAAGACAAGCGTTACTTGTGCATAAACACACAAAAAAATAGTTCAAAAGATAAATACAGAAGAAGCAAATAAACTTCTTCTGTATTTATCGTTTCCAGTAGAATCTGATATTTATATTTATGAATATAGGAGGATAAAATGACTCAACAACTAATCAGTAAAAATACATTTCAACCACTAAACTTTTTTATGGTTCGCTCACCATTACTATCCTTAAATTTTTATCATAACTTATTTTCCGATTCCTCTGATAACCCCTTAGACTATTCAAAGGTAGTTTCAAATATTAAGAATTTCTCTACAACATCGTTTATTCAAGAGGCAATTCTAGTTTCGAGTGGTTCCCTGTACAATTCAATTGCTAATTGGGAGTCAATAACCGATCCCAAAAGAGACAAAAAAATAATACATTCCCTAAATAGATACCTTATTAGAATGTCTACAAGACCAACACCTTTTGGGCTGTTTTCCGGTATAAGTTATGGATCTTTCGATAATTCAACAAGTTTCAATATAGGTAACATTAAGGAACATCAAAAAAGAACTAGACCCGATATGGCATGGCTCCTATCAATTATAAGTAAATTAGAAACTGAACCCACTGTTATAGAACAATTACGGATACATAAAAATTCAATCACTTATTCTAGTGGTTCTAGATATAAGAATCCATATAATTCTCAAGGGGGGCGACAAACAACTGTAAACTCGATTGAAAGTATCTCTATTAATAAGAATGAATTAATTGAATTCATTTTTAACTTAACTGAAGAGTCCATTGATACACGTGAAATAATTAGTTTAGCTATTGAAAAATATCCGATAGCTTCAAAAGACAAGATTCTAAAATTAATTTCACAGTTAATTGAAAAGGAATATTTACTAACCAACTTACGACCACCTCTTACAGATAAAGCGCCTTTCTTATATTTAATTGACCAATTGAAAAAAATTAAAGGAAAAGAAGAATTAACAGAAAAAATTATTAAGATATTACAGCTAATAACAGACTATGATAATACTAAAATAGGTGATGGCTTAAATATATTAAAAGAAATAAATAATGAAATGAATGAAATAGAAAAAACTAAGAATTTGTTACAAGTTGACACAAGAATAAATACTTCAACAGTAAAACTAAATTATAAAGTTAGCGAGGAGATTTCTAAACTTGCTGAAACGCTTTGGAAAATTTCACCGAACAGTATAGGTTTAAAACATATACAACAATATAGAAATGAATTTATCGAAAAATATGGGATATACAGAGAGGTCCCTGTTCTTGAATTACTTGATGAGGATCAAGGACTTGGGGCTCCAGCCACTTATACAAACCCAATGAGTAGTAAAGAATTAAGCGGCGGTAATAATTCAATATTTGAAAGAAAGCAAAACTATTTGCTAAATAAATTAATAGAAGCGATAAATTTAAACGAAATAGAAATATGCTTAAATGAAAAAGATTTAAAAGAACTTGAATATGAAGATGCTGAGAAAAAAGTAGCTCCTAACTCTATGGAACTGTATGGGAATATAATTGCTAAAAATCAGGAAGATATCGATAATGGAGAATTTAATTTTGTTATGGGCACTAATTCAGGTTCAGATAGTGCTGGCAAAACATTTGGAAGGTTTTTAGATATTATAGATAATCCAATAATTGAAGAATCATTTTCAACTAATAATCATGATGATGATAAAGTTTATGCGGAGTTAGTTTATTTACCTACTGTAGGTAGATCAGCAAATGTAATTTTAACAAAAAATCTATGTAATTATGAAGTAGTTATTGGTACAAATTCTTCTAAGGAATCTAAATACACAATTCCAGTTTCTGATATAATAGTTGGCTCAACTCTTAAAAGAATGTATTTGAAATCAAAAAGCTTAGGGAAGGAAATTGTAATTACAGTCAATCATATGCTTAATAATAGATCAGCGCCAAATATTTATAGATTTCTTTCTGAAATATCGAATGATGGAATAAAACAATGGTCACCTTTTTATTGGTATTCATTAGAATACTCGACCTTCTTGCCAAGAATAAAAGTGGGGAAATCGATAATTTCTCCTGCTACATGGAACATTAATCAACAACATATATCGATGTATAAGGGAATGAAATTTACTGAGTGGATGCAATCCTTTAAAAAGTGGTCCGATAAATGGAATATGCCCCGATGGGTTTATCAAACTATTGGTGATAATAGAATATTACTTGATTTAGAGAATACACTTCATCTAGAAGATTTATATACGCAAATGGGAACTCTAAAAATGGATGAAAACGTTACCTTGTTTGAAAAGGAAGATAATAGCATTATAAGCTGGATAAAAGATACGGATGGTAATAGTTATAATGTTGAATATGTATTCCCTTTAGTACGAACTTATGATCTACCTTCATTAAACTTGGATAAACATAATAACATAATAAAGCCGATAAGTAGTGCTAACAATGTAGTAAGAAAGTATCCAGGAGGAGACTGGTTGTATGTAAAACTATATGGAAGTAGCTCTAGAGAAAATGACCTAATTTGTTATTATTTGAAGAATTTTTGTGATGAAATCCTTGAACAAAATCTTGTGGAGAAGTATTTTTTTATGAGATATGCTGATCCTGATAAACATATAAGGCTAAGATTGAATGGTGATAGCGATATGTTATATCAGAAATTACTTCCTTTATTACATGACTTTTTCAAATCTCTAACAAATGAGGGTCTACTAACCAATGTATCTATTGCAACTTATGACCGAGAAGTAGAAAGATACGGTGGAATATCGTTAATAGATAAAGCTGAAACACTATTTTATCATGATAGTAGATCTGTAGAGGGGTTACTTTATCTCCATAGGTTTAGCCATACAAATTTAGATTTGGACATAATAGCTACTGTTAGTGTTCTTCATTATTTAAAGAGTTTCCGTTTATCTTTTAGTGAACAATTGGAGTGGTTAGACAATACAGAAACCCGAAAGGAATACCTAAAGGAATTTAGAGAAATAAAGGATACACTCATTCCCCTGAGTCTAGATTTATATGAGGAACCAAACCTGAATATTGAAGGCTTAAGAGAAATATTGAAAGCAATAAACCTTAGAAAAGACGCTCTCGAAATATATATAGATGATGTATATATACATGATAAAGAAAATACCTTACTAAATTCACTGTTCGACATTTTTGGAAGTGTTATTCACATGCATCTAAATCGTCTACTCGGAGTAGATAGAGAAAGAGAGAAAAAAGTAATGACTCTTGCTAGGCATACTTTGTATAATTCCAAGTATCTAAGAGAAAGAAAAGCTATAACATGGTAAATTCAGATGTAAATTTTAAAGAAGTCATAGCATCTTTTAAAAACTGGCCTAGAGTTTTCAAGCTTTTGTGGAAAACCGAAAAAAAATCCCTAATTATAATTCTTATGTTAAGTGTCCTGGGAGGGCTTAGTCCTTCCCTAATTTTGATAGGAAATCAGTTCTTAATTAATAGTGTTTCGATTGGATGGGAAAAAGGTTTTCACTTAGTCATCAAAGGGTTGGTATTACTAGCAAGTATTTATATATTGCAGTTAATAATTTTACAAATAAATGAATATGTAAAAGGTGTTTTTGCATTAAAACTGGCTAATCATGTTAATATTATTATTATGGAAAAATCTTTAAAACTTACTCTAAAAGATTTTGAAGATGCTAGTATATATGATCAACTCCAAAGAGCACAAATGGAAGCATCCAGCAGACCCTTTGCAATATTTAATCAAATTCTCTTTATCCTAAGCAGTTTTGTTACGTTAGTTTCTACTGCTATGATTTTAATACTTTGGAAATGGTGGCTAGTTCTATTACTATTAATCATTCCTTTGTTGTCGTCATTATCGTTATTAAGATTAGGAAAAAAAGAATTTAATGTAGAATGGGAAAGAGCACCAACTCGAAGGAAATCATGGTACATGAGTTTCTTATTGACTAAAGATGTAAACATTAAGGAAATAAAGCTTTTTAACCTAGGAGAGCATCTTTTAAAACAATACAAAAAAATTAATACCGATTTCGTAAATGTCGATAAAAAATTACTTTTTCGACGTACTATTTTGACTTCTGCTATTAATATTTTAAATCAAATTGTAGTTACACTCTTAACTCTATACATTTTAATAGCTGCTCTGAGCAATCAAATTATGATTGGAACTATGGTTAGTTACATTCAAGCATTATCTTCAACCCAGAGTACAACTGGCACCTTGTTAAATCAAATCTTTTCAATGTATGAAAATAATTTATATATGGAACAATTATTTTCATTTTTAGATATTGAAGAAGAAGCCCATGATCAAGATGATAATATTAGTAAGATTGAACTTAATAATATAAATTCAATTGAATTTAAGAATGTATCTTTTAAGTACCCTTACCAAGAAAAGTATTCACTCGAAAACGTATCTTTTCTTATCAAAAAAGATGAGGTAATAGCTATTGTCGGGAAAAATGGTTCGGGGAAAACAACCTTAGTTAAATTACTAACCAAACTCTACATGGACTATTCAGGAGAAATTCTAATTAACGACATTCCAATAAACCAATATTCTACTAAGAGTCTTCAGGATAATATTGGCGTCTTATTTCAAGACTTTATAAAATATGAACTTACGGCAAGAGAAAATATTGGATTTGGCAAATTAGAAAGCCTTCAAAATAATGAAAGATTATTTGAAGCAATACGAAAATCGGGTATCTATGATAAAGTAAATGATTTACCACAAAAGCTAGATACTCAATTGGGAAGATGGTTTGCTGAAGGTCAACAATTGTCCGGTGGTGAATGGCAAAAAATAGGTATTTCTCGAGCTATTGTTAGAGATGCTAGTTTATATATTTTAGATGAACCAAGTTCAGCTTTAGATCCTAATGCAGAAAAATACTTATTCGAAAGCTTTCACAAATTAATAAGTGGAAAGATTGGGATTTATATTTCACATCGCTTTTCTACTGTTAAAAACGCTACAAGGATTCTTGTATTTGACGAAGGAAAAATTATTGAAAATGATACTCATACAAACCTTATGAAACAAAATGGGGTATATGCAGAACTATATAATTTACAAGCATCTCCATATCTATATGAAAATTCTTTCCATCTTATAGAAGGGTAGGTTTTAATAATTGAATAATGTAATTACTGAAAAAAGTCATAAGCAGCATAGTCAATTAATGACGTTAGTTTTAGATACAGCTACAAAGATGTCTGATTCAAATATAGTCAGGCAATATTCTAACGCAGAAGAGAATATTATAGAAATCGAAGGTAGAAAATTATTACCGTGGAACGATACTTGTCTTTCCCATGGGTTACCAGGGCTTTGTATTTTATTTGGAGAACTAGATAATATGTTTCCTAATGATGAATGGGATGTAGTGGGACACTCTTTGATGGTTGAAATTCAGAAAAGAATCGAAGAGCAACCTATTATTTCTTCCTCTACTTTTAGTGGATGGGCAGGAATCGGCTTTGCTGCACGAGCTCTATCAAGGAACGGAACTAGATATCAAAAGTTTATTAAAGAAGTTAATCAAATAATTGTTGAGCAAGTTAAGATGAAACTGGACTATATAACACAACAAAATGAACTTTCCTCCACTGGCGCTGTAATGAATGATTATGATGCTATTGAAGGATTATCCGGAATTGGAAGATACCTGTTATTTTATAGCGATGAACCCAATATTAGGGACATCGTTCATGAAATACAAAAATATTTAATTGGTCTTACAAAAGAGATTTTTATTGATGGTCACCAAGTTCCAGGTTGGTTTATTTCAAATTCTAATCAGTTTTTGGATGCAGATAAAGAAGAAAACCCTATAGGTAATTTTAATTGTGGACTTTCACATGGAATTCCTGGTCCTATGGCTTTTCTATCTCTATCTATGATCGCCGGATTAGAAATAGATGGTCAAAAAGAAGCAATAAATAAAATAGGAGATTGGCTAATTGAAAAAGTAATCGATGATAACAGCATAATTTACTTTCCAACGCATGTTAGCTGGGAAGCAGAAATTACAGGAGAAAAAATAAAATCCCCAAATAGAGATGCTTGGTGTTACGGAACACCTGGTGTAGCAAGAGCTCTTTATCTTGCTGGAAAAGCCTTAAATAATAAAGCATATATTAACATATCGCAACAAGGAATTAGTTCAATATTTAAAAGAAGTGAATCAGAAAGAGATTTGACTTCTCAAACCTTTTGCCATGGTCTAAGTGGGTTATTACATATAACCGAAATAATGAATAATGAGTTTCAAGACAAGGATCTTTTCCTAGAATGTGAAAAACTGAAAGAAACAATAATTAATGGGTACAATGAGTCTTCGCCATTTGGTTTTCAAGATATTGAGTATATTGGATCAAAGGCAAAGTATATGAATAAGGCTGGGATGTTAGACGGGACAACTGGAATATTATTATCGCTTTTATTTTATAAAAATAAAAAAAGCTACACAGATTGGGATTCTTTGTTCTTACTAAATTAACAAACAGGCTGCACACTCTTATTCAAAAAAAATAGCCGATATTCTTTGGAAATTATCGGCTTTCTTCATATGAAAATTTGCTTTGCTTATGTATTTCACTAGGTAGAAATCCATTTTTAAAATGAAGGAAATAAAGAGTGTTGTGCCTCGCTCTGGTTCAAATACGTACCGCTCTCATTGTCTATAAGATTAATTTCCACCCCATCTATAACCTACCCCCCAAACCGTTTGAATATAACTGGAACAATTAAAATACTTTAACTTTTTTCTAATTTTTTTAATATGCTCCGTTACCATATGATTTTCAAAGTAAGGGGAGTTACTTCCCAAAATACCACTATAAATTTCCTCACGTGTAAACACTCTGCCAGGGTTCCGACATAATAATTTAATTATTTCAAATTCCCTATTTGTAAGCTTGATTTCTTCGTTCTCGTAAAAAATTTTATGTTCAAGTAAGTTGATATTTATTTTTTCATAACTTATGACATTCTCAGTGCTAGTTTCATATTTATTTGATACTCTATTGATTCTTCTCATATGCGCATCAACTCTAACTTTTAACTCTTTTAAGCTAAAAGGTTTAACTATATAATCATCGGCACCTACTTTAAATCCGTGAATTTTTTCTTCTTCTTTATTTTTTGAACTAAATAGTATTAAAGGAATATCAATCTCTTCACGCAGAATTTTAATGACTTCATAACCACTTAAATCAGGTAACATAATATCAATAAGTATGAGGTTAGGATGAAATCTTCTAGCTTGAATGATTCCTTCTACACCTGTATTGGAGTATTCCACCGAGTACCCATCTGTTGCAAAACTTTTACATAGAAGAGAAGTGATGCTAGGTTCATCATCTATTATTAGTATTTTTTTTTCTGGAGCTATCAAGATAATATCCCCTTTATTTATTATTTTTTAAATCATTAGGTATCATGAAGTAAACGTGTGCGCCTCCAAGTCTACTACTATTTTCTGCATGAATAGTCCCCTTATGTTTCTCAATAATCATTTTAGCGCTGTACAAACCCAACCCTGAGTTATTTTTGTTAAGTTCCTTGTTCTTTGATTCCTGAAAGAATTTGAAAAATATATTCTCGATAGACGTTTCATTAAAACCTACACCCGAATCGTAAGCATGAAACATCAAACCATTTTCTTCCAAAATTACAATTACTTCAATTCTACCTTCTTTTGGAGTAAAACGAAGACTATTTATCAAAATATTGTCGATTACTTGGTGAATTTGTTCTGAGTCCATAAAAAAGTCTCTTATGTTTTTGGAATTTTTAATAGAATATTTAAATGCAATATCTTTCTCTTGAATAATGTATTTAAAACTTTCCAACTTCTCAGTAAAATACTCTTCGATTCTTATTTGACTGAAAGAAGAACTCAGTGATAAGTTACCCAATTCATTAATAACGTTTATTCTATTAATTAATGCAGACATTCTATCTGCAGTTGAGTCTATTATCTGTAAGTATTCGAACAATAACTCTTGGTCTTTCCATAAGCCCTCCATCAATCCTTCAGAATGTCCTTTTATTATGGTTAGGGGCGTCTTTAAATCATGAGATATCGTCGTAATATAGTTTCTTTTTTCTTGTTCTAAATTCCATGTTTGAAATAAACTCTCTTCCAATTCATATCTCATCTGTTCAAAAGCAAATATTAAATCTCCGATCTCATTATTACTCTTATAATTTAGTTTAAAATTTAAGTTTTTATTTTTAATATGGTTTGACGCTGCTATCAATTCTTTAATTGGTATTGATATTCTTTTACCTATTATAGATGCAAAGAGGATAGTCAATAATACAATATAAATAAAAGGACTAAAGATTACTAAAAGAGCTAATATGAAGGGAGTTAATGAATTATACGATAGCTTAATCTTATAGTTTAGGCCCACAGCACCTCGTAATTCCTCTGCTTCATTAAATATAGGAATATAATAAATAAATTCATTAGGGTCATTGCCTTTCTGAACTTTTAAGTTCAGATTTTTTTTAAGTGGATTTTGTTCGTTGATGTAGGTTTCTTTTAAAGTTCCATATTTAAACTTCCCACTAGCATCAAGTACCTGATATTTTATACCTTCCTCTGGTATGATTTCCTCTAATTCTTTTTGTCCAACTAGGGTTAAAAGTGTTGCCCCGGTATCGTCAATATAACTTTCAATAATAGGAATTTTCTTTTCGTAGTAATTAGCAGGTAATATTATGTCCTGTCCATATTTGACCCACCATGTGATACTTAAAATGAGAGTTAATATGGTAAAAAAAACACTGGCTATAATAATAGTTAAAAATCCCGTAATTAATTGAGTCTTTATAGATTTATTTTTCAACACTTCACTAATACCCACTTATATCCTATTCCCCAAGAGGTTTCAATGTATTTATAATTTGAATCTGCGGTACCTAATTTGAATCTTATCTTTTTTATATGTTCTACTACTGTTGTTAGATCAGAATCATTCATATAGCCCCATACTTGATTAAACAATTGCTCTTTTGTGAGGACCTGTTTTGGATGCAAAGCAAGTGTCTTTAATAATTGAAATTCAGTTTTTGTAAAGGGAACTACTTCATTCTTAATTGTCACTTCATACTTTTTCATATCAATCTTCAGGTTACCAAATATTAAGACTTCTTCAATTACACTATCTTCTTTTGCTCTTCTTAAGTTGGCTATAATTCGTGCTTTGAGCTCCTTAATGCTGAAAGGTTTGTTTATGAAATCATCTCCACCAATCATTAGTCCTTCAATTTTAGAGTTTTCACTACTATCAGCACTAATAAAAATAATTGGACAATTGAAATACTCCCTAATTTGCAGGCACAAATCAAAACCGTTTATGTCAGGTAGCATGACATCTAATAGAATTAGGTCTATTTCTTCCTTAAGCTGCTTAAGTGCATCAGTTCCATTAAAAGAAACTATTACATCATACCCCTCGAGCATTAATGCATTTTTCAAAAAGTTAATTATTTCTAGTTCATCATCTACGATTAGTATCGTTTTTCCACCACTAATTTGAATCACCCCTTAATCATATACATCTTTTTTACTCCAAATTAAAATAGTTATAAAGAACCCTATAGTTATTATAATACCATTAATAACAAAAAACGTTATATTCCCATTATTTATTAGATTGAATGTGTATTCACCAGCTATTAGAAAAAAAGAAAAGTTATCACTTATATAAAGTGAACCAACAATTAAAGCTAATATGATTATAAAATTTAGAACTGTATTTGAAAAAATGGAACATACAACATGTGCAATGATCATAATTGACATGAAAATTACGAATAATACACCGTAATACTTAGCCGTATATAAAAGCGCTCCAATTTGATTTAAATTTTCATGATTAAGTATTGATACAGACTTTACTTGCTCGGCACTAAAACTTCCATAGATAAAACTAACAACGAACCCAGAAATTAAAAACAACAAAACAATAATGAGTTGAGATATTATTTTGGAAATTACAAATTCTATTCTCTTACCCGGCTTTATCATGACCATTCGATAAGAACCTGAACTTACTTCACCGCTAAAACTATCGATGAATAATAGGGGGAATATCAATAAACTGAGGATAATATAGACTTCTTTGGCTACAAGTACCGGTAAATTTAAATTATTTAACGGTGCTTGCGTTTCCCGATTGTAGAAGCCCATATCAAAAAATGATAAAAAAGCACTACTTCCAATTATTATAATTAGATAAGCTATAAATAAAACCAGTGTCTTTTTCCTAAATAATGCTCTTTCTAATTCACTTATTGTCAATGCTTTTAGCATAATAATCACCTCATATAAAATTATCCTTTTTATTTGATAAGACAATTGAAACGAACATACTTATAAACGAGTAAAGTAATAAAACGGCTATGTTCCAAATTAATATGTGATTGTTTCCAGCTAACATCAGAACCAGTCCTTGGTGTTGGATCATCGTTATAGAAGAAAACATTACATAAGGGATAGCCATATTAAAGCTTTGTAAAACTGTAGGATAAAGTAATGAAATTATTAGGAAACCCATACCAAGACCTATCGCTCCCGTAATAGACTTACTTAAAGAGGAGAGCATTATATATACACTAGTCATAGTTAATAAACTAATATAAGCAAGAATGTAGTATTTTATATTGTAAAATATCACACCAATCCCAGATGTAGTTTTTGAGTGAAAAAATAATAGTATTTCTTCCTTATAATCAAAAACAATAAAACCAATAACATAACTAAGCAAAAAATATATGGACATAAAAATAAAAAGGAAAATGGCGGTCGTTAATACTTTCGCCAATACAATGCTCCGATAAGTATAAGATTTTTGAAGAACGAGTCTTAGTTGGCCTGTATGGTATTCCTGTGCAAAAAGTAAAACTACAACTACTAAGGCTACAACATTAAATGTCAACATTAACTGCTCTGATAAACCCATAATGGGAAATGAGTTTGCAGTGGTAAATTCAGGGACACTTTCCGAAACAAAATGGTTATTTTCTCTGTAATATTTAGCGGAAAATACGAGAATTAAAGGAATACTAACCAAAAATAACCATGTGCTTTTTTTAAGAAATAACCTTTCTAATTCGACAAAAATAAGCTTTTTCATCCGCTCATCATCTCTAAAAACATATCTTCTAGATTTTTATTATCTCCTTTTTTAAGCTCCTGCGTCTGTCCATTCCAAATAATTGACCCATCTTTAATCATCACCCAGGAATTACAGATCATTTCTAATTCTTTTATAAAATGACTTGATATTAAAAAAGTTATACCTTGGTTGTTCCTCAACTCTAGGATGATTTCTCTTAGTTGCTTCATCCCCATAGGATCTAATCCGTTTGAAGGCTCATCAAGGATAATGAAGAGCGGATCACCTAAAAGTGCTTGTGCTATACCCAACCGTTGTTTCATACCAAGTGAATAGTTTTTTACTTTATCATCCGCTCTCCCTTCTAGACCTACCGCTTTAAGCACATCGTTTACTTTTTCCTTTATGTTTTCTGAAGTGATTCCTTCCGTTAATCGGGCGAGATTCATTAGATTTCTACGTCCAGACATGTATGGAAAGAATACAGGGGACTCCACAATAGCACCAACTTGTTGCAGTGCTTTCCTTTTGTTGGTTTGAACATTAACTCCATTTACAAAGATTTCACCTTTTGTAGGATTAATAAGACCTGTCAACGCTCTTATTAATGTTGTTTTTCCAGAACCATTTGGACCCACAAAACCACAGATATCACCCGTATCAATACTGAAAGATATGTTATTAAGCAGTATGCGGTTTCGAACTTTCTTGCTAACTTTATTAATTTCTAACATTTTCTTCACCAGAATAATCTCCTCCTTTTTTTACAGAGTAACCATCAAATATAAAAAAAGTATAAAGAAACAAAAATAATACAAACACGCCCCCTGATTAATCAAATTCATCTAATTGTTTATTGGAAATTACACAATTATAAAGGAGCTTTTATGTAGAAATTGTTTTAATAGATGATTTTCGTAAACAAAAAATAGGATAGGTATTGAGCGGGAACCACCCTGAGTATTATGAAATGAAAGTTGACACAAAAACTTTTCGCTCAGGAGGAAAATCTGGTTTATTAAAGGCAATAGCAAATGTCACAGAAAAGGAATTTGCAACAATGATGCAGAGCTTTCAAGCAAAGAAATACAAAAGAAAGCGAATTAAATTGTCTGGGTATTTAAAAACTGAAAATGCTACAAAATGTATTGTTTGGATGCAGATTGACAATCAAGATGGCGATATTATTCAATTCGATAATATGAATCAACGCAGCATTAAAGGTTCAACGGAATGGAACCAATATTCGATTGTATTAGATGTGCCAAAAGAAAGTTCTTTTATCCATTTTGGTGTACTCCTCAGAGGAAGGGGGAAGGTGTGAATTGACAGTTTTACATTTGAAAATGTAGATATCCATACGCCAACAACAAATATGATATAAAAAGAAAAACTACTGGGACACCCTTCTAATTTATCATTTACAGAGTGATGACATGTACGTTGCAGCATACACTATATATAATAATATTATCGAAGGCATGCTGCTATAGTTAAGAAATTTAAAAATACCTCCTAAATTAGCATGGATATTTAGACCAACATAGAAGTTTCTACTGATGTCTTGGGAAAAGAATTATAAAAGGACACAATAGCACTTTTATTGCGTTGAGAATTATTTATTCAATTTAGCGCTTTTCTTTTTTTAAATGGTTTGATATGTGATAATGAAAGAAAAATGAAATTCGAGGATACCTATGATGCGAAAAGAACTAGATATAAAAGTAAAAGACTCCCTAGCACAAGATTTACAGAAAGGAGTTCCGATCCTACTGAAAGACGGTTTTACCGACATAGATTCCTTAAACGATGGAGCAATTATAAAACTACGTAACCCTTCCGACAAGTTTGTTGGAAAAGGATATGTCGGAAAGCAAAATAAAGGGATAGGCTGGCTTTTGACTAAAAATGAAAATGAGCCAATAGATACTGCTTTCTTTCATAAGAAAATAACTACAGCGATTAAACAGCGTACAGATTACTTTGATAATAAGGATACAACTGCCTTCCGTGTATTTAACGGAGAAGGTGATGGTATTGGTGGCTTAACGATTGATTATTTCGACGGGTTTTACTTAATTAGCTGGTATAGCGAAGGGATCTATTCCTTTAAAGATACGATTTTGGAGGCTTTGGAGACAGCTGTCTCCTTTAAAGGAATTTATGAGAAGAAACGTTTTGATACGAAAGGGCAATATTTAGAGGATGATGATTTTGTTAAAGGAGAACGTGGTGAGTTTCCACTGATCGTAAAAGAATATGGACAAAATTTTGCTATTTATCTGAACGACGGGGCAATGGTTGGCGTGTTTTTAGACCAACGTGATGTTCGTAAAACAATTCGAGACTCTTATGCGAAAGGAAAAAATGTCCTTAATACCTTTTCTTACACTGGGGCTTTTTCTGTTTTTGCTGCAGCAGGTGGTGCAAAAAAAACAACAAGTGTGGACCTTGCAAAACGAAGCTTAAGCAAAACGACCGAGCAATTTGAAGTGAACGGTATCGATGCAGCAAACCAAGACATTATTGTTATGGACGTATTCGATTACTTCAAATATGCTAAACGAAAAGAATTAGCCTTTGATATGGTAATTCTTGATCCTCCAAGCTTTGCACGTTCAAAGAAATATACATTTAGCTCTGCGAAGGATTACACTAATCTTTTAAAAGACGCAATCGCTATTACAGAGAAGAACGGGATCATCGTAGCATCTACAAACAATGCAACATTTGGAATGAAAAAGTTTAAAACTTTTGTAGAAAAAGCTTTTAAAGACATTAATCGTAAATATTCAATTGAAGAAGAATTTTCACTTCCTAGTGATTTTAGAACCTCCCCTCTTTTCAAAGAAGGAAATTATTTGAAAGTATTGTTTGTGAGAGCAATATAATATAAATCCTTTACGCAGCGCCTGAAGATATCTTCTGGCGCTTTTTACATTTGTAAAATAAATGAAACTATTATCATTAACCTACGTAAAATTACTATGTATTTAGAATTGTCCAAACTTAAACAAAAGATTTCAGATACACAAATAAATTTTCGGAGGGGTAGTTCTTATGAAAAAAAGTTATATTGTGTTAACAACAATAGCTATCGAAACAGTGGTACTTTGGGGAGTTTCGCTTTTTTTCGAATGGGGTTTCATTGATACAATATTTTTAGGGGGAATTGCTATATTCGGTTGTGTTTGGTTGTCTCAGTTGTATTTTAACCAAAACAATAATCAATTTAATGGCTATACAAAGGGATGGACTGGGCAAAACAGCGGTGGTATAAAGCAATTTCATTTCAAAATGTCCCCCATCACTTTGGGTCTTTTAATATTTGCAGGAATCAGTTTTTTTATAACTATTATTATGTATTATCCTTACTTTTTAAGTTAAACCAAAACAGAATGGAGTTTTAAAATGAGCAATGCAATTGTTCTTGCTAGTTTAATAATCTTTGGTGGTGTATTTCTTGGATTTATTTTGACTTTGAAAAAGAGCATTAAAAGAAAGTTAATCATTTGGGGACTTATTACCATTTTTATTTTTACTCCATTTTTCGGTTGGATCATTAGCATTACTATTGGAATTATAGAAGGAGACGGATTTGCAGCGGTTGGAATGATGATGTTGTTGTTCCCTGCATTTTTTATCATTGGTATAGTTCTTTTGATTGTAGGTTTTTTTAGAAAAGAAGCTTTTTAACCTATGTTAGACTTCCAGCTACCTATGTTGCATTAAGTAAGTCATTACCTATATGGTTGCTTGCCAAGTCGCATATTGATTGAAAAAAGAGAGAATATTCGCTCCATCCAATTTATTATTAATCATCTAATTGGAATAGTTGCTTTAGTTTTATATGTGGTTGTTTTTTACATATGCCTTTTTAGAAGAAATCGAACAATGGACATTATAAATTTTAATACGGGAGAATAACAGCAAACCTTATAAGTATTGGTATTTGAAAGGCAAGGAGATTGTATATAAAAAGGAAAAGTCCTTAGAAGAAAATATAACCTCCTAGGGACTTTTATCATTAAACCTCGGCCTGCACTTCTTCCACAGTTGCTTCTACTTCCGCGCGAGTCATTTTTTCTTTTCCACTCTTCAAAGCTTTTAAAGTTTTATGTGCAAGTGCTAGTGGTAGCTTGCAAAACAGGACAATGCTTTTTCGGTTAATACTTTTAATGTATTCGTCTGCCCTTGCTAAATTGCCTTCCGCATAGTGAAACATGTCTTCACGGGTCCAGCCCTCTGGGAAAAACTGTACTCCTCTTTCGCTATCTTCGTCTTTGTTTCGCAGAATATTTACTGCTTGAAGTCCTCGACCGTATGCAATTGCCAGTTCTCGGTCCGTATCTATATCTGCATTCCACTTCCATAAGTCAGAAAGCATCACGCCTACAAGACCTGCGACATAATATGTATACTCATCAAGATCTTCTTTCGTTTTCACTTGCCAATTCTTTTCTACCCATTTGGCCATCCCTTCGGCCATTTCACTTGTAGATTCTTTTACCTTATCTACTAAGTCGGTTGGACAAATAGTTAGCCAATCTCCTAGTCTCAAAGATACCTCTGGAAGTATATCCTTATAAGGCTCCACTAGCTGTCTGTATTCTTCGGCATCAAATTCTGTTTTCAACATTTTACTCGTTTCACGCAATAATGCTTGTTTTTCCTTCGATCCTAGTGCTTCGTGATCCTCTATCTCATCAATCGCTCGCATGCATAAATAAGCTGAAGCTACGGCCTTCTTTAGTTTCGGTTCCAAAAAAGTGATTGGGATATAAAATGTTCTGCTTGTTTTTTTTAGCATGTCCATTGCTTCTTTTTGTAAGGCTGTTCCTTCACGCACTACTAGTCCTCCATTTCACAATCAAATACTCTACGTACTATTGTATCGGATTTTCATGAAAAGACAAAATGACTTCCTTTATAGATTACGTAAATCACTTAGCACATCTATTTGATAGAATTGATCACTTTCGATTAGTTGAATAAGTGTCGCAGCGACGTCTTCTGGACTACTTAACTTTCCAGTCGTTTTATAATCTTTAAATCGGTCAACTAGAGGAAACGCTGATTCTTTAGATTGACGTATTGTTCCCTGCATATTCGTGTCAATTATTCCTGGAGCAATAGAAATTAACCTTACTCCATTTTCCTTTTTCAATTCTTCCAAGTGCACTGCTTCTGTAAATCGATCTAGTCCAGCTTTTCCAGCACAATAACTGCTCCAGCCTTCATAAGCATTGCGACCGGCTCCAGATGAAATTTGAATAACCTTTTTCGGAATAGCCTTTTCCGCTAACATTTTAATAAATGCATTCGTTAAAATCATTGGTGCTGCTAAATTAACGGCAATACTTTTAGCAACAAGATCACTGTCCAGCTCTCCAGCCATTCCTATTGGTTCAATTGTTCCCGCATTATTGATGAGGGTGAAGGAAGTTGCTTTCTCGACTGTCTCATAAACGATCTTTTCCATTGTGTCCCCGAGTTTCGAAGTTACCGCTAAATCAAATAGAACATGGTGATAATTCTCATGCTCAATCCCATTTTCTCTTCTTGCAATCCCGTAAACCGTCTTGCCCAATTTTAATAATTGATTGGTAAGCTCTAAACCTATCCCGCTCGTAGTACCGGTAATTATATAAATATGCATTTCTTTGCTCCTTTCAATTTATGAAGCTTTAATTAGCTCGTTCTTTCCAAAACAACGTTATCCCAAAGCTAAGTGCAAGGACGAACATGGCTAGTACATATGGATAATTGACATTCACATCAAATAAAATTCCCGCTATCCCAGGGCCTATTATATTTCCTACACTCGTAAAAGTAGAATTCAATCCCCCTACAAAGCCTTGCTCATCCCCAGCCATTTTGGACAAATACGTTGTCAATGCAGGACGTATTAGATCAAACATCAAGAAAATGACAAAAGTCACAAGCAATATTGACCAATACGCCGATACTTTAATCATAGCAAATATGAATACCGCCGATACACCCATACAAACTTGTATTAGCCTAATCTCTCCAATTCTTCCGACGATACGGTCAAAAGACAACACTTGTGCAATAACACCGAGTACTCCGCTAACTGAAATGATTAACGCGATATCTTTTGGTGTAAATGCAAACTTATGATCAACAAACAAAGAATAGACTGTTTCAAAAGCTGCCAAGCCAAAACTGGAAACTAGAATGATCAACATAGGAATCAAGTAAATTGGTTCCAATAATTTACGGAACCCTGATTTTGCTGCTTGTTTATCTGTTTTCTTTTCTTCTATTTCTGGTCGTTTAGGTTCCTTTAATATAATAAGGGAAAAAACAGAACCCAAGAACCCTAATGCTGCTGCAAAAAAGAAAGGAAGTCTTGTTCCATATTCAGCTAAAAATCCACCAATTCCAGGACCTATAATAAAACCTGTACTAATAGCTGCTGCTAAGTAGCCCATTGCTTTTGGTCTTTCTTTTAAAGAGGTGACATCTGCTACAAATGCCGTTACTGCTGGCATAATGAATGCAGCACTAACTCCACCTAACATCCGAGAAATATATAGCACCGTTACATCTTTCCCAAATCCGAAAAGCATCTCGGATAACGCAAAAAGAAGCATACCAATCACAATCATTTTTTTGCGTCCAAACATATCAACCCATTTACCTGCAATAGGGGATACTAATAATTGTATAAATGCAAAGGCTGCCACTAAGTACCCCATTGTAGCACCTTCCAGATCCATTTCTCTCATCAATGAGGGCATTACCGGAATTACTAGTCCTATTCCTAAAAACACTACAAATAAATTTACAAGTACTAAATATATTGTCTTATTTAAACTACTTTTTTGCATAACCATTTTCATGCTCCTTACTATCTAGTCAAAAATTCTTTCCGTTTATAAAAATAAACCCTATAGTAACTATAGGGTCAAGCAGCTTGAATGCGTATTTTTAATTCGATTAAGAATTCATCCTCGTTGGAAGCGGTGAAATTTATGGGCATCCAAACGTCATATACAATCGGTTCTATTTTCGTCTGGTGCTGATCAATATAATCCATCAATTTTCGATAACAAATTTCGTATGCATCCTCTTTTAAAGCAAAGGTGATACTGAGATACGTCCCTTCAGGTATCGAGCTTATTTCTACATCTTCCAAGTCCACGTCTATATCTTTATCCGTCACTATGTGCGTAAATAGATAGTCGTAATGAATATCGTCTAGTGACTCATACCTATTCAAGGAGTATGCCCCCCCGTATAACGTATCAAACACACTGCCCATGTCTTCAAGTACTTTGCTCATAAGACCATATTCCTTATTTGGAATATCATTAATGCTTATGTTGGAAGTTTTTATTTTCACTATTTTTTGTGCAGGCATTTTTTTTTCACTTATATTCATCCTAGTAGACTCAACTGCAAATGATTGTATTTGTTCTTTTTTTCGTTTCAATACTTCTTTTGTTTCAATCAGTCTTCGAAATTCCTCGTCAATCCTATTTTCCTGTTCCGCTAGATAACTAACTAATTCATCTGGAGTTAATGTTAATACAGATTTAACCTCTTCTAAGGATAGCCCAAGATATTTTAATGATTTAATAATATCCAAATAGTATAATTGGGTATTTTGATAATATCGATACTGATTTTTCGGATCAATCTTTATTGGCTTAAACAAATCTATTCGATCATAAAAACGTAACGTCTGAATGGATATATTACTGAGTTTTGCCACTTCACCTATTGTTAAATAATGAACTTTCAAGGAATCCCTCCTTCTGCTTTGCTTGGTTATTATTATAATACAAACCCTATAAGGTTTTTTATTCTTTTCCGAGCAGTTGTAACACTTTATATCTCAAAACGTCTAAAAGTTTAACTGATAAGAGGGAGCATGAGAAACACACTCTGTTGGCGTTGTTATTTCTAAGCTTACCTATACAGGTTGTGGAATGGAAACTACATTAATAGAAGATAAATATAAAGGAATTCTTACAAAAGTAACGAAAATAGAAATATTAGATGGGAATACTGGTGATAGTTTCTCAACTAAATAAAAGGAACAGATACAAGCATTTATCAAAATAGATGGTACAATTATTCTATTACCTTCAATTTGCTTTAAATCAGGTAGAAAGCCACTATTATGACACAGCCCCAGATATAAAGCCTAATATAACTGTCATGAATGACGACGAGGAATTATATTTTCTAATAGAAGACAAATAAAGTTTTAAATTGATATACAAAAAAATGTCGACGAGTCCAATAATTTAGGACTTGTCGACATTCTTATTTATTCCTGCTCAATACCTTGTATTGTCAGTTCCTTAACTGGTAAGAATAATTCTCCTGTATTCAGGAATTTAATTTGCACGTTATCTCCTTCTGCCATATAAACAGCAAGTGGAGCTACTTCCGAAGAAACAATATAGTTTTGTTTGTTGTCTAGCAAGAACGAAATTTGTGTGAAGTCTCCGATACGCTCTTTAAACACTCTGACAACTGTGCCAGCTACTGATTTTTCTTCTGCATTGGAACTTCCGTCTACTGAGCTTCCTCCGCGTTGAATCGCTGTTTTATACAATTTCAGTGCTTCGTTCGGCGTATTTCCGTACACGGAGATTTCTGGATTTGCAGCTGATACGATGAAATAGTTTTGTAAAAACCCATTCGAATCAAGTACAGGCGTTAACCAGCTAGCTTCCCCGTAGAAGTTGTACAGTACAGGCATTTCACCTTGCCACTTTTTCTCGATAAATTTCTTTTCAATAATTTGTAGTGCCCCTTGTGAATCCATATAAGAATCTTCTAGATTTCCAGTATAGTAAGTGGCTTTACCAGTCCGACCATCTGTCAAAGAATACCCAAGCATCGAATCGACACCCTCTTTTGGACTCGTAAAGTCTGTGAAGTAATACATTTTTCCATCTTCACCGAAAATCGGACTCACATTTGCTTCTGTTCCTTCATCAGATGGTAGCTTCACATCTTTCTTACCAAATAAACTATTCATAAAACCATGTATATATTTCCCGTAATAGCTATTTTGCAGGCTAACCGTTTCCGGCGACACTGCTCCATCTATGAAAGCAGGAACATCTGCCAGGGCATAAGCATCTGTTTGACCTGTAGCAGGGTCTACTACAACAATCCCTTCTACATCGAAACCGTTACGCGCAGAGATGAATTTCCCGTATGAACGGATATAATAGGGTTTACCATCCTCATCTATTTCTAGCTGAACATCCCCATAGAAAATTTTCGTTGGATGCTTCATACGCATATGTCTTTCTAAATTTTTATGAAAGTAAGAAGACGGCGTGTAACTCATATCCGCCTCTATGAACTCAGGATTATCCGAGGAATCTGTTGCACTCATTGTAAAATAACCAGGAGTCACATCTCCATTCCACCATTTGAAAAATCCAGAAAACTCTACAGGCGCAATATAAACGTATTCATCTTTCACTTTTTGAATTTGTAGATTACCTAATTCATAATAGCTTGTATTTGGAACTTGCCCAAATGCTTTTTTCATTTTGTTTCTTGCAAACTTTGGTGGTACACTTGCAGGCGTTTTTGTTTCATCAAACGCTTCGATTTCTACCTGCTCATCCATTTTAGCTACTTCAAATTTTTCATCAGCATTCCAAACAGAGGCGGATAGCATATAGATGGCCATGACTAAACTTGCTAAGAACAGTATACCTTTTGCTTTTTGCTCTACCCCTTTTGACAAAACAGTACCCGCTAATGTGGCAAGTACAACGATTGGCCATAAAGCCAGCCAATTCCGATCTAAATTCGTCATATAATATACAATCGCTAATACGATAAATGTTAAAACCGCTAGGCTGATTAAAGAAGAGACCATGTCTTTTCTTTTAGCTGTCAATGGTACGACTAGTAATGCAGTAACAATTGCTGCAACTGCCGAAATAATAAAAACAAACGTCATACGATCATCCTTCTTCCTTTTTCTACTTAACTAGTATACGGATTTAAGAAAAAATGGTTTCAGGAATATATCCCACAAATAATATACAGAACTTTCCGAAATAGTTGGTTATTATCTTCCACAAATGTTATGTTATTAACATATATAACCATCAGATAGGGAGCTGTTGACTTCTTGAGTTATTTATACGAACATCCCATCTCAAAAGTAACAATAGTCTCCTTATTATTCATACCTATTATCATGGCACCATCTTCTATTAGTCTAATTTTACTTTTGATATGCACTCAATCGATAACTAATTTCTACGAACAAAGGAAACATGATCCTTTAAACTTTTCTATTAGTCTTTCTTTAGGTCTTTTCATCATATATATGACTTTACTTACGCTGATTAAAGATTATTTACTTTAATGAGGTGAAATCAAATGGCTTTCCATGCTAAAACTCAAAGGTCGTTTTTAGCCATATTATTTTTAATTCCAATAACAAATATTGTATATAGTGTTATCACGAATTCTTTTGGTGGCTTATTCTATTACTATATTTTGCTTGCGCTATTCCTCATTACAGCATTTTTTATCAATTATACTTTCACTATTCAGAGTGATCGTTTGACTTACGAAGTCTCCGTTTTGACTACTCGTGTTTACAAAAGAGTAATTTATCCTCATCAATTAAACAAAATTGAGTTCAAACGTTATGGATGGAGCACTCCAGGGGCTCTCGTTCGTGTAAAAAAAGGTTTTAATATGCGACTTGTTCTTTTTTCACCTTCTGAGATCTTCCGTGAATTACTTACGTTTGCATATAATCATGAAATTCCAACATCTAAAACAAAAGATTATCAACTATTAGAACGAAGAAATAAGTATATACAAAAGGAGAGGATTTTATGAAAGCAATAACTGGACTGTATATTATCATTGTTTTAATGCAATTTATCACGCTCACCAATATTACATTATTTAATGGAGAATGGAACGGAATAGCGATGTGGTTAAGTACCGGTCTATTTATAGCTGGTACCACATTTTTCTTAATGAATCGTAAAGCAAATCGTTCGTAGAAGTACCTCTCTTAACACTAGAAAGTGTTAAGAGACTAGCTTCAATCCGATCGCTGCACCTAAGACCATTGCGATAAAAATAAGTCTCTTCCAATCTTTTTCCTCCCCATATAACAACATGCCTAAAATAGCTCCTCCAGATGCGCCAATCCCTGTCCAAATTGCATAAGCAGTACCCATCGGAAGTGTCTTCATCGCGTATGCAAGAAAGAGAAAACTTCCCCCGAATCCGAAGAACAAAAGCATGAAGGATTGCCAAGTTCGCTCTTTATGCAATTTATTAATCATTGTGACACCAAACATTTCAAATACTCCGGCAACAACTAAAGAAATCCATGCCATTAGGACACATCCCCTTCCTGAACTTTGTCTTTTGTAACTACTTTCAATCCAATTACACCCGCCAATAAGACAACAATTAAAAGCATTTTACTCATTTTAAATGCCTCTCCAAAGAATAAGACTTCGGAAATAACTGTTCCTGCAGTACCCATACCAACAAAAACGGCATATACCGTTCCAACAGGCAGTTTCCGGCCAGCTATGATCATTAAATAGAAACTGATCACAATAGAAATAACTGTTCCTCCCCAAGTCCAAAAATCGTCGGCGTGTTTTAAACCGATAACCCAAAACACTTCAAAAAAAGCCGCAATGAATACTTTCAACCATTCTTTATTCACCATACAAACCCCCTATTTATTAAAATAAAAAAAGCCCAAGAGAACTGTAAAAAACAGTTTCTCCCAGGCTTTTATCCTTCCGTGACACAGTAAATACTGCGCGTTTTCTCTCGGTCACAGACCAACCAACTCGTTGCGGAACCCTAGAAAACTTTTCGTATACAATTGATTTATATTATACACATTTTGGTGATTGAATCAAGTTTTCTATATTAGTTTATTTTCATCGTAAGTTTCGTAGCCTTTCCTTTTGTCTCAAAGCCTTTTCTCGAAGAAACAGTCACGAATATAGAAGAGATGACTAGTATTCCACTAAGTATGATAAAGCAATATATAATTAAGCCCGTGGATGCCATACCCGTAAAGATTGCCAGTAGTCCAGTTCTAAGTAAAAGTCCAATTGTACGGAATAAGCTATCCACTCTTCCTATTATTTCGTTAGGAATTTGGTCCATTAAGAAAGAGTTTCTAGCTACCCTAGACCCGCTATTTCCTAGTGCGATCAAAAACATAAGTGATAGGTAGAAAGGGATATTGGCCAATATAATTAGTGAAATAGCGATGGTGTAAGTAATCACGCTATAAATTATCGTCCTTTCGTCTCCTAGCTTACGGGCTATGATTGGCACAATAATACCTGCAACCACTGCTCCCACTCCATAAACCATGCTTTGTATACCATAAAAACTTCCCGAAACTTTTAGAACATCTGCTAAATATACAGGAAACAAGTAGTTAGTAATCATAACACCGATAAATGGCATGATAGAGAAAAATAGAAATAAAAACATGGCCGGTCTTTTTAGCATGTACAATAAACCTTCCGTACTTTTCGGTTTGAAAGCTTCCTTCGTTCTACCTATGCTATCTCTTACATAAGGAATTTTGAAGTAAAAGTACATCGCCGCCGAATAAGTCAATACATTAAGCAGTAATATGTATTGTAAATCCCACTTGGATAATAAGATACTTGCTAAAGCACCTGCTATTACACTAGATAGTTGTCCTTGCACTTCCATTGTTCCATTTAGCACTTTATATTGATCTTTTTGAAATATTTCCTGATTTAAAGCAAACATCGTAGGAAAAAAAATAGTGTAATATAAGCTTCCAATCATATAAATGATAATATAATGCCACACTTCATAAGATAGACCGACAAATCCGATGAGTGCAAACAACAGCAACACAATCAGACATATCATTTTACTTGTTAAAAGCATTTTTTTCCGAGAGGTTTTATCAATCAGGCTACCTATTAGTGGAGTAATCAGAAAGCTAATGATAGTCATGCTTAACGTGACATATCCAAATACTTCACTTCCATTATTACTTGATACGAGTAACCAAGGTATTGCAATCATGGTAATGCCAGATCCAATAGATGAAGCAATATTGGCAAAAATAATTAGTCGGAATCGTGAGTCGTTATATAACCTTTTCATTTTAATGAACTCCTTCAATTTTGAAGTTAACTCGGATCCAAAGTTTCCTTCATCAAGTTTCTTAATACTCTCACTATATTTCAATTTCCTTATTTTGAATTCAGTCATAAGTCTTGAGTCAGTCTCCTACTAATTACTGAACTATTAGAAAGAAATTAAAGTGCAAAGACAAAAAAACACCCAGTGAATTTTGCTTTCACCAAGTGTTTTCTAACCAACTTTATCCAACAAACTCTATAGTTTATAAGAAAAAGGTTGTCCCCACACTTGGGTGACAACCTTTTCCAATATACTAGAGGTCAAATTTATTTACTGCATCACGTAATCGTTCTGCCATACCAGCTAAAGTATTAGAGGAAGCTGTAATTTCCTCCATGCTGGCTGATTGCTCCTCAGAAGCTGCTGCTACACTTTGGATATTACCTGATGTTTGTATCGAAATAACACTCACCTGTTCCATTGAGCCTGCTATTTTACCAACACCATCATTCATTCTTTCAATAACATGGTTAACATCGTTCATCTGTTCTGTCAATTCTGTCACAGCTGTAAAGATTTCATTGAAGGCTACGCCTGCCTCATCAAATGTTGTAACACTATCTCTTAAATTATCGTAGCTAATTGCCATCGATTGTACCGCATGGGAGGATTCTGCTTTGATCGTATCTATACGTGTACTAATATTATTAGCCGCTTCACGGGATTGATCAGCTAATTTCCGCACTTCTTCCGCGACTACGGCAAATCCTTTGCCATGTTCCCCTGCTCTAGCTGCTTCGATAGAAGCATTTAATGCTAGAAGGTTCGTTTGATCTGTTATTTCAGTGATTAACGAAACAATGTCACCGATTTCTTGTGTATACTCACTTAAACGTTTCACTACATCGGAAGTTGTTTGAATAGCCTCTGATGTCGTATCCATTTTTTGTACTGCCACGTGGATTGTATCGTTTCCTTTTGCAGCAATTTCGGAAGCATTTGAAGCTTTATCGGACACACTATTAACGTCTACCGCCACTTTATTCATAGCTTCTGAAATGGCCGAGACATTTTTCTCCACTTCTTCTATAGCCATTGTTTGTTGTTCTGAACCAGAGGAGACCTCTTGCATGGAAGAAGTTATTTGCTGAATCGAAGCACTTGTTTCTTCAGATCCCGCTGATAATTCTTCCGACGTCGCCGCTACTTGTTCGGCATTCTCCCCAATTTGTGTAATTAAAGAACGTAAGTCGTCGGTCATATTATGAATACCAAGCGATAGCTGGGCGACTTCATCCGTTCCCTTAATACGTAAAGGTTCTACCGCTAGGTTTCCTTTTGCTACTTCGTCCACAAAGCCGGTAACAGCTTTAATTGGATTTATAATACGTTTACTTACTATATAAGCGATCAACGTACCTAATGCGACAAAGATTAAAGTAATCGCTATAGATACCCAAATAATTTGGCTTTGTAATTTAGTAATGAATGATGCATCCATATCTAATCCAAAAATGATATCCGTTTTCTGAAAAGGGGTAAAAATAGATTTGTGAATTCCATACTCATCTGTATAAATATCGCTAATTTTCACTTGCCCTTGGTCAATTGCCTCATTCATTTTTTCATCAAATGTATACGCGGCATTACGATCATCTGTACCACTTAATGCAACAATATGTTCTTTACCATTCGAACGTGAAAGTACATAAACATTTTCCACGCCGTGTTTTTCTTTTGCTTTATTAAGTTTTTCTAATAGCGTACTGTATTGTTCATCATTATTACTATCTGCCCGTACAACTTGATCTGTGTTTAGCTCGTCAAACACGTCATTCGACACTAGTTGCAGAGTAGTTTCAAATTGTTCAATTACGTAATTGTCTATAATTGTTTTAGAGTAAGTAAATAGTATCGTACTAAAGATAAGAGAAAATATTGCGATTGGAACTATAAAACTTAAAATGTATTTATATAACATAGAACTCTTTAATTTAGTGAACAAATTCAACTTGTGACCCCTCCAATGTTTCGATTGAATGATAAAGGGCATCTATCATAGCTGGTATATGCTCTACTTCGGTATATGGCGAAATAGAAAAGAATTTCGCTGCTGCAACCGGAACAAGCTCATCTGAATCACAAACAGCTACCGTGCATACACGAGTTGTATCACCGAAAAATACATCATCGCGGTGTTTTCCTAACACTTCAAATAACGATGCATTTAACGCATTGATTTCTTTTACTTGTGCCAGTGAATATCGGCCTGCTTGTTCGGCTCTCCAATTTAATCCTTTTTCGTAATAACGGAATGCCGTGATTGGTCCAATATTAGGTTCGTTCACTACATATAAAGAAGGAATCTTTATTGCCAATTGCTCACGGAACGCTAAATTCACACGAACATAGTTTGCTAGTAGTTGTTGATATCCCGTCTTACCAAAAGCCAACAATGCAGCATAAATAGCAATTGAACTACCCATACGTGAACATTCTAATGTATAACCCGTGTGGTAAGAACCATAGCCACGATTTCCAACATACGGCGTATCAAAGTCTTCAAGATCTAATAAGCCTAAGTATTTACCTTCCTTCACTAAAAACAGACTCGTTAAGTAAGGAGTTTGTCCAAGCTTTTGGAAATCAAAACATAAACTATCCGCCAAAGAAATATACTGCATACGTTCACGAATACGCTGAAGACTAACAAGAACTTCTTGCTCAAATTGTAATGGGTTATTTTCAAAATCATAGTCATTAAAGAAAGCATAAAATCCACCAAGTGCTGAATCCGCATGAATATGTATAGGTTTCAAATTATATTTTCCTTCAAAAGCTGTTGCCATTTCTTTAATTGCTTTTACATCATCAATAGCAAAGTTATCTGTTGCACCTGTAGTAGCAACAATATATACAGGAATGCCACCTTTTTCAATTACTTCCGTTAAGCGTAATTTCAAATCTTCCATATCCATCGAATGATCTGCACCTGCTTTTACGCGCACTAGGTGATTGCTTCCAATCCCAACAGCTTCCACAGATTTTAATAAACTATAATGTGCATTCTCAGATGCGAAACAGTATAGATTATTGGGAATTCCTTCTTCTTTAGCATTTGGAAACTGTTTTGCTATTGCCATACGCAAGCCGCTGAACACAGCCCCTTGCCCGCCCCAAGTTGTATACCCAAAGCTTTCCGTAAAGTCATAGCCAACTAGCTTCGACATCATGGACACCACTTTTACTTCACATTCAGCTGCCGCTGGTCCATAAACATCCCATAAGTTATTACCATTCAATAAGGAATTAGTTAGTTGTCCAAGAACGCCCGGGATACTAGCCATTGGTAAAACATTTGTTACGAAGTTTCGTGTATGATATGGATGACCTTTCATCAAATCAGTCAATTCACCAACTACTTCGTCCATTCCTCTACTATCTAATGGTACTTCATAATCCTCCATCAACTCTTTATAAAAGTTTGCCGATCGTTCTTGTATTGGTCCAAGCATCGTTTTATTTGGATCTTTTAACTCGTCCATGGATGTTAATATTTTTTCTACGTAACCTAATAGCTGTTTTCTCTGTTTTCCATTACCATCTTCACTTTGGAAAAGCTGTTGTATATTTTTCATTTCCTCACCCTTAGTAGTATATTTTTACCTTGAATTTATTTATCTAATAGTACATATTACCAACACCTATTATAAACACAATTCCCTATAAAAACTATAAATAATTAAACCATTTAGCATAAAAGTAATAATTTTGTAATTTTCCTAATATTCTTTTAGAGAATGAGAGGTTTTGTTTTTTATATTATTTACCTTCATTTGCAATTAGAAATGAGCATTGCTACACTATTTATGGACAATTATCCATAGAGGTATTGTTCACTTTTTATAGAAAATAAGAGGTGTTATTTTGTCTAAAATGACCAACAGAATTAGAAGTGCGCAATATGTAAGTGAATTGGAGTCCATCTTTAAATGTCCAATTTGCGATGCATCTATGAGCGTTTATAATATGCAAAGCTTAGTTTGCTCTAATCATCATACATATGATTTTAGTAAACAGGGATATATTAACCTGCTCGCACACCCCATAAAAACGAAGTATGGAAATGATCTTTTTGAGGCGCGAAGAAAGCTGATTGCCGAAGGAGCTTTTTTCCAACCCTTGAGTCAAGCAATTACGGAAACCATCGAAACGCAACTTACTATGAAGAGCGCTGCATTTATACTAGATACGGGTTGTGGAGAGGGTTCGCATTTATCTCATATATGTAATAATGTTCAAGCTGCCTTGGAGATGCCTGTACATGGAGTGGGCATTGATATTTCCAAAGAAGGTGTCCTAGCAGCAGCTAAAAACTATCCGAATAACGTCTGGCTAGTTGCAGATCTTGCCAATACGCCTTTTCAGAAAGAACAATTTGACATCATTCTTAATATCCTATCACCTTCCAATTACGCAGAGTTTAATCGCCTATTAAAAGACGATGGTATAGTGATAAAAGTAGTACCTCAAACGGATTATTTAAAAGAACTAAGAGAAATTGTTTATAATGAACCCGAAAAGCAATCGTATTCCAATGCAGATACAGTCGATCTGTTTAAAGAAAACTTTCAACTTGTACACTCATCTCGAATACACTACACGATGAAACTTGATAATCCACTAATTCAAGCATTAGTTCGTATGACTCCATTAACATGGGGAGCATCAGAAGAAAAATTGGCGGATTTTCTGAAACAAGAGTCAGCAGAAATAACCGTGGATTTAGAGATTTTGATTGGGAAAAAAGTTAGCTAAGGGTAAACTCAAAAACACCTAGTGACGTTAATCGCACTAGGTGTGTTTTTCTATTATTAAGTACTATTTGATTTCCCTTTACCGTTAAATTAACTATTTTAAATGTACGTCCCTTTTTCCTCGTAGGTTACATACCAAAGATCATCTTTTTGGAAAATACCGGTGCCGATCCAGCCCTCTGCTAAAAGTCGTTGTTGTTTCTCCGTATCGCCCATGTCGATGTCTATTAATTCTCCACCGACTTTTCGGTCTTCATGAAGCTTTTTATAAAACACATAGCGCAACATTTCCCCGTATTTCTTTTTCAATGCTCCGACCACCATACCTTGGCTTAGTTTATCTTTTAAGCTAGCAATATTAAATGGCGCTACGGTCGCACACACATGCGTGTAAGGAGAAGCATCTAGGAGTTCCATTATGATAATTCCTAACTTTTTTTGTAAACCAAAACCACGATAATCTGGATGTACATTTGTAATCTCCTGATAGACGACTTTGTCTAATTGTTCAGTCCGAAGTCCGATATCATAACCAAGATGCTGTTCATCGATTTCAGGTAGTGCGAGTGCACGAAATGCGATTAACTCATCCTCCACGAATACACCAATCATTAAGTTTTTCGCAATAGAGTCTTCGTATTCTTCTTTCGTTAATGGAGATAAGAAGTCATTGTTTATAAGAGTTCCCAAAACAACCTCTTGAAGACTCAAAATAGCTCCTACACTATCTTTAGTTAACATACGAACGACATATTCTTTCTCTCCGAGATAGCCTTTCCATTCCTTCATACGAGCACTTCCTTACTTTGTCACTTTCGTTGAAAACTCCGTTAGTTCTTGTAAAACAGCTTCATCTACATCGATTCCTAATCCCGGGCGTTCGTTTAATTGGATAAATGGCACATCGTAATGCAGGTTTCCAACATCTTTCGAGAATTTTAATGGTCCCGTTAACTCAACACTTGTAAAAGCTTTTTTCGAAAATGCTACATGAAATCCGGCTGCGGAACCAATTGAAGATTCCACCATGGAGCCTATTTGACATTCTATACCAGCCATTTCAGCCATATGGGCAAGCTTCATCGCAGGATATATACCACCGCATTTCATAAGCTTAATATTTACTTTATGTGCAGCTTGTTTTTCAATCAACTCACGCATATCACGTAGTCCTCTTAATCCCTCGTCCATCATAAGTGGGGTACTTGTTTTTGCCTTTACCTCAACCATGCCATTAAAATCGTCTGCCACTACTGGCTGCTCCAACCAGTCTAACCCTGCATGCTCTAGCTGACGCATCGCCATAATTGTATTTGCACTGTTTTTCCAACCTTGGTTCACATCGACGCGAATCGCAATGCCTTCCCCAACTTTATCACGTACCGCTTGAATACGTTGTACATCCGCTTGTACCTCAGTTCCTACTTTCATTTTAAACGACGAATAGCCTTGTTTCATACGAGTAGCGGCTTCTTCTGCCATTGATTCGGGTGACCCGATACTTAATACATGTGTAATCGGAAATTTCTCGTGGTAACGTCCGCCAAGTAACTGATAGACTGGTACACCTAATTTTTTTCCGGCAATATCGTAACATGCGATATCAATCGCTGCTTTGGCAGCAGGGGCTTGATACACTGCTTTGTCCATCTTTTCATGTAAACGTTCAAACTCCATTGGATTTTCCCCAATTAATAAAGGTGCCAATGTATTTTTCAACATAGCATAAGTACTTTCCCAAGTTTCCCCCGTCACATGCTCATCCGCAACTGCCTCGCCATATCCGACAATCCCCTCTTCAGTTGTCAGCTTTACAATAATTGAAGGCATATCATCATATGTATGATAGCTAATGATAAATGGATCTACTAATGGTAATCTTATAGCATAAATATCAATTTCTCTAATTTTCATTCTAATTCCTACTTTCTTTACAAATTTATTGTGAACAGTTATAGTTGTCGTTAAATAGACGTTAATATTTTAAAAAAAGGAGATTCTTATGGATATTCGTATAGCTGTGCTAGGTTCTGCTACTTTTATCGAGCGCTTAAAGAGCTTCGAACAAGAGTTAGCTTATACTCGTTTGGATTATTATATCTATCAAACACCAGTCGATGCAACCGAAATAGTAAAAAATATAAATCCTTGTGATGCCGTTTTTTTCTCAGGTTCGCTTCCGTACATATATGCAAAAGATGCAATAAACCGATTGCCCATACCGTCCTATTATTTAAAACAAGACGTGGCAGTTATCACAACTACATTGCTATCTATCTATTATTCTAATCATATACCAATGGCCCAGATATCAATCGATCTAATCGAACCTACATTAATTCAAAACGTTTTGGATGATATTGGACAACATAGTTCTTATCCATTTATGTTTAAAATTGAACCTACTTATGATTTGGAAGAAACCATCAAATTTCACGCTGAATTACATAACGGTGGAAAAACTTCTTTAGCTGTTACAAGTATCCATGCAGTTTACCAAGCGTTACGGTCTATGAATATCCCAGTCATTCGTATGTTAGATCCCAAAAATTCTATTTTAAAAGGACTCGAAGATACTAGGTCCATTGCTCTTCTAGCAAAAAGTGAATCTGCTAAAATTTCTGTTGGATATATCCAATTATCTCCGAATACCTTAGTCACCGACGAAATATTAAAAAAAATAGCAGGTACCATTCAAGCAAGTTTCGTTCAAACGAATCCCCAACTGTATACGTTTTTTTCAACTTTAGGTAATGTTCAGGTAGCACTTGAAAATAATACAGTCCAAAAATGGTTCAAGTTTTTTTCTGCACCGATCCGAGTGGCTTTTGGCTATGGCAAAACAGTTATAGAAGCAACTCAAAATGCCAAAGATGCCTTGTCATATACGACTGACAATACTGCTTTTCTGATAACGGATCATAAAGAACTCGTTGGACCATATCCTAATAACCAACAGCATATACAACTTAAGACGAATGATCCAAAGCTTGTACAATTAGCAAAAGAAACGACGCTAAGTCCGGCTAATCTATCTAAAATAATTCAGTTTAGTCGTTCCCTTAGTTCTGTTGAATTTACTGCACCAGATTTAGAAGCCCATTTACAAGTGAGTAGACGGACAACCGAACGTTTGCTGAAAAAGCTTGTGGATCAAGGGTATGCCCAAGTTGTCGGAGAAGAAATGACCTATCAACAAGGACGCCCTCGTGCAATATACAAACTTAATTTTCCGACCTATTCATAAAAAGGAAAGTTCATACTTAGTGAACTTTCCTTTTTATTTATCCTTGTAAGGCCCCTTTCTCTTGTATTTCCGCCATTTCAGCTTTCGTCAGTTTCTGAATAGTGAAGCCAGTAATAGCGTAACCAATAGAAAGAAGTGGCACTACATAATTTAATACTGCATAAGGTGCATACTCAAACGCCCCTACCCCTAAAGTTCCCAGTATAAATACTCCGCAAGTATTCCATGGAATAAAGACAGAAGTAAGTGTCCCTCCGTCCTCTAACGAACGGGATAGATTTTTCGAATGTAATCCCATTTTCGTGTAAGCATTCGCAAACATTCGAGCGGGAACAACAATCGAAATATATTGTTCGGAACAGGTCGCATTTGTTGTAAAACAAGCTAGGATGGTAGATGCTACTAACGTTCCGGCTGATTTTGCTAACTTAAGAATTTGATTCATAATCGATTGCAACATACCAGAGTATTCTAGTATTCCACCAAATGTCATCGCCACAAGTGTCATAGATACTGTATACATCATGGAATCCAAACCACCACGATTAAATAAATCATCAACCATTACATTTCCTGTTTCAATAACAAATCCACTTTGAAGGGCCCCAAGCGCTTCTGAAAGACTTCCCCCTTGTACAATTACTTGCGATAAAGATCCCAATATAATTCCTATAACTAAAGCTGGTATTGCTGGTACCTTTAATGCAACCAGGACAATTACAGCTACTGGTATTAACAATAACCAAGGAGAAATGACAAAGCTTTTTTCTAACATGGAGATTGTTTGCTGTATGCTCTCTTGATCAATATTGCTGTTTTTATATTTCATGCCTAAAAAGCCATATACACCTAAAGCGATTAGTATTCCTGGTATCGTCGTATAAAACATATGTCTGATATGTACAAATAAATCTGTGTTTGTCAGTCCTGCTGCCAGATTTGTTGTATCCGAAAGCGGCGACATTTTATCACCAAAATACGATCCTGAAATAACCGCCCCCGCTATAATCGGTGCAGGAATTCCCATACTAAGTCCAATTCCCATTCCAGCAACACCGATTGTCCCCATAGTGGACCAAGAACTACCGATAGCTAATGATACGATCATACAAATTACGCAGATTGTCACTAAAAATAGTGCTGGTGTAATAATCTTAAGTCCATAATAGATCATTGTAGCTACTACTCCGCCACCAATCCAAGAACCGATTGTCAAACCTACCAACATGATTATAACTACGGCTGGTAAAGCTAGTTTAATCCCCTTATACATCATTTCTTCAATATCGTTCCATCTAAATCCATGTTTCCAAGCAACTAACGCCGCGACAGATGTTCCTATTATTAATGGAATATGTGGACCTTGTTCTAATTTCACTACCGCTACGTACATGCAAACTATCATAACCAGTAAAGGAACAATCGCCCAAATTAGCGACATTTCCTTTTTAGTAGACGCTTTATCTTTTTCTCCCATTTTATTTCCTCCTTTGTGAACTATTACGATAATTCCTAATTGCCGTTTAATAGTCGTTAAAGGAAATAATATAGACTAAAAGGTGAGTCGTCAATTGTTTTTTGCACTATTTGAAAGCGTTTTCGCTATAACTTTTGCCCCAATTGCAAGTGAATCATGGTTAAATGTCATATTTGGGTGGTGTAATCCCGGTGTAAGGTCTGCTCCGATTCCAATCATTGCGGCTTTTACTTCTGGATTCCTAATCGTATAAAAATGAAAGTCATCACTTCCGGAAGTAATCACTTCTTCGGCCAAGTTCTCCATTCCAACAATTTCTATAATGCCATCCTTTGCAATAGCAGCTGCTTCCTTAGAAACCTCTGCCCCTGGGGTAATATCCTCCCAAGTCCATTCCATTTCTATATCAAATAATTGTTTAATGGACTGTAAATCCTTTTCAATTTGATCTTTCATTTTAAATAAAATGTCATTCTTTTGAGCACGAGCATCGATCGAAAATGTTGCAGTTCCTGGAATAATATTCGCACTTTCACCACCCGCTTGAATTTTAGTCAATTTGGCGGAGTAAGCTTCGAATGGGGAAAAGTATATGTTTTTCAACGCTTGATGAATGGCTACAGTAACATCAATCGCGTTTTTTCCTTGATGTGGACGTGCTCCATGCGCATCAATTCCAGTGATCTTTCCTTCTAAAAACATTGCAGCCCCGTGGTGAATAGCTGGTGAAACCTTTCCAAAAGGAAGCTCTTCAATTGGTCGTAAATGTACGCCAAATAGATGAGTTACATCTTCTAATGCACCCCTATCAATCATCGCATTTGCACCATTTCCCTTTTCCTCTGCTGGTTGGAATATAAAGCGAATACGTTTATTTAATTTTTCGTCTTTCAGCAACAATAAAGCACCTAAAACCATTGAAATATTGGCATCGTGTCCACATGAATGATTGGCTCGAAACACGCCGTCTACTTCCTGCCAAAGTGCGTCTATATCTGCACGAACAGCAATGACTTCGTCGCCTTTTCCAATCTCAGCTAGTAATCCGGTTACATCATCGAAACGACGATAAGGTATTTGTAGCTCATCTAGTATTTCTGCAAGTTTGTTGGTCGTTTCATATTCCTTCCAGCTCACCTCTGGATATTGGTGAAAATGGTCAAACCATAGTAATATTTGCGATTCTACGTCCATTTTTTTTACACTCCTTCGTTCTTGATAATTTCACATACTCTTCCTACTTGCCCATCGCTTAACCGTACTTTTATGCCGTGCGGATGGAAGGAAGAGTTTGTTAACAAGTCTTTTACAATTCCTCTTGTCTTTTCTCCTGTGCGTTGATCTTTTTTCAAAATGATATAAACTTCTATCCCTGGTTTTATATCTTTTCTATTTTGTCCGTTCATCCCACTCACCTCTTTTTGTATCGTACCACTTTCTCATTATTCTTACACTAATAGTTTTATGTCTTAGCAAAATCACAAAAAGGCTACCCTAAGTGGATAGCCCCTCTGTATGTTATTCGGTAACTAAGCTTGCTTTTTCTTTTCGTCCATGTAAAAAGATGTAAGGGATAATCGTAATAACTGCTAGTATCCCTAAAATGACGTAAAGATTGCTGTAGCCGGTTAATGGAATGATAAATCCAAGTATATAGGGTCCAAAACCAAGCCCCGCATCCAAAAAGATAAAAAATGTGGATGTTGCAAGACCCATTCGATGCGGCGGCGTTAGTTTTACCGCAACAGCTTGAGTGGTAGATTGCATATTACCGAATCCTAGACCGATTAGTACGCCTGCCAATAGTAAAGTAAAACTAGTGTGCGCGAAGCTTAGAATTAGCATTCCTGCACCCAATAATATAAATGCAGGGTACATAATATAGTTTGCCCCTTTTATATCCATCAGGCGTCCGGTAAATGGTCTTGATACTAATACTGCCAATGCATATACGATAAAGAAGAAACTAGCTGTTTCTACTAAATCAATTTCAATCGCGTAAAAGTTGATAAAAGATAAAACACTCGAGTAGCAAAATGCAACCGCCAATGTAATGAAAGCAATAGGCAATGCCTTTGGTTCAACAAAGTTTGATAGTTTGAACCCTTTTGTTTGCTGTACCTTCGTTGTTTTTTCTATTGCAGGCACATATACAAAGAAGGTGGTGATAAAGCTAAGGATTCCTAGCACAAGACAAAATCCAAAAATTACTTGGAAACTTGTATGCTGACTCATATACAGTCCAATGAACGGCCCAATTGCTGTAGCAAGTGTTGCGCTCATACTATAATATCCAATGCCCTCTCCTTTTCTCGTTACTGGTATTATTTGAGCGACAATCGTACCAGTCGCTGTACTAGCTATACCTAAAGTTAACCCATGAAGAAATCGGTTGAGTAAAAGAAAAGATAGTCCAAGGTTCACGAAATATAACGACGTTGTTATCGTAAATAAAATTAGTCCTATATATAAAGTTTTTTTGCGACCAATCACGTCAATAATACGTCCGATGAAAAGACGCCCGATTAAAGTACCGATAATAAAAATCCCTGTTACTAATCCAGCTTGACTAGTAGAGGCATCAAATTCATTCACCGCGTATACTGCAATCGTCACCATCAGCAAATAAAAAATTAATGTTAATAAAAAGTTAATGGATGATACGACAATAAAGTCCTTTGTCCATAGCTTACTTTTAGTTGAATCCATTTTACTTGTCTCCTCTCTCTAAAATATTGTGTCGAATTTCTCCCATGAGTTGAATTGCTCTTAATTGTTCTTCTTCAGAAATTCCTTTTAAAATACTTTCTTCGTATGCATCAACCGTAACCCGAACATTTTCATATACTTCTGTGCCAAGTGGCGTTAGTCGCATTCTTTTTTCACGCTTATCTTTGCTAGGCAACTGCTCCACATAGCCAAGTTCCTCTAAACGATTGATCGTTCTTGTTACAGTAGGTTTTTCCACGCTTTGATAATGAGAAAGTTCGACGAGTGTCGAAGATCCGTTATTGAATAGGTAAAACAGTATGGACCACTGAGCTCTATATAAATCGTGTTTTGCTAATTCGATATTTAAATGATGTTCAAAAGGTCGGTACAGTAGCAAAAATTGATGAAAGAAATCTCGATATGTAGTAGAAATAATAACCACTCCTCATTAAAATTAGTTATCTTGAGTAATAGTTAACTAAGGTAACTATAATAGTATAGCAGAAAAAGGATATATTGAAAAGATGTTTTACTTACTAACGCTTGCATCGTTACTATAATTTCAAAATACATGCTATACTGATGAAGGATTTATTTGAAAAAGGAGTGTTTAGAATGGCTAAAAAAGGTTATTTTTTAATGGATTCTGGAGAGAAAATCGAATTTGATTTATTTCCGAATGAAGCACCAAACACAGTTGCAAACTTTGAAGAGTTAGCAAACAGCGGTTTTTACAACGGGGTTATTTTTCACCGTGTAATTCCTGGTTTTGTAAGTCAAGGTGGAGACCCAACTGGTACAGGTATGGGTGGAAGCGGTAAAACGATTAAATGTGAAACTGCTGGCAACCCACACAAACATGAAGCAGGCAGCCTTTCTATGGCACATGCTGGTAAAGATACAGGCTCAAGTCAGTTCTTTATCGTCCACGAACCACAACCGCATTTAAATGGTGTTCACACTGTTTTCGGTAAAGTGACAAGCGGCCTTGAAGTAGCGAAAGCTATGTCAAACGGTGCAAAAATGGAAAAAGTAGAAGTATTTGACGCAGAATAATTTAAAAAGCAGCTTCCGATTAGATGGAAGCTGCTTTTTACTACTTTTCATTTTTATAAAAACGCTCACCTGTTTTGGCATTATAATACACTCTTGTTTTTTCACCTGTAACAGGGTCAAGATTAACCTCTTCTGTAGCTGTAAAGTCTGTAGGAACTTCCTTTCCATGATTACGTTTAAATCGCTTGTCATATATAAAGTAACCAAGAAGAATACATACGATTACAGCTATTATTTGTAAGACATATATACCGATGACTATTAGTATCCCCATTAGGCTTTCTCCACAACGACTGCTGTTCCGTACGCCACAATCTCGCTCATGTTTTTACCAATTTCACCAGAATCATATCGCATCATAATAATAGCATTCGCACCCATTTGGTTGGCATTCTTAATCATTCGATCCATTGCTTCTTTTCTTGAATCCTCCAGCATAGCGGTATATTGTTTAATCTCTCCGCCAACTAACCCTTTTAAACTAGCCATAATATCTCCGCCAAGGCCTCTACTTCTTACAATCAGTCCAAAAGTAGGTCCTTTTACTTCAACAATTTTATATCCTTCGATTTTTTCAGTTGTCACTACTAACATACTCATCACCTCCAACTTATTGTACTCCGTTCTTCATCCATCACAGACTAAAAGCTATTCCTATAATGATAAGAATGGGTAGTATAAAAATGACCCAACTAATTAGTCTTCCGAAGTTAAGGGTCCACCCAACACCAAAACGTTTTTCTACTAGAATGCTTGGATCATCTTTGTTAATATAAAAAATTCCACCTTTCCAATACTTATCGTCATCCACAGCAATACGTTCTTCCATAAGAGGACTTTCATCACCCGTGTTTAAACGAGATCCACTTTGCCCAACCTTCACTGCATAAATCCCTACTCCGACAAAGGTAATGACTAGAAAGATAATTGGAAGAGCAAACATTATCCATGCCGAAGTAATTTCTGGGTGAATCGTCTGCAGATGAAAATATCCCATCATAAGTGTTATCGTGATTGTGATGAAGAGCGCAAACCAACTACTATATTTTCGAAAGGCAAGCTGTTGGGATACGGATGTTTTCCTGTTCGCAGGATTAATCTTTGCCCCAGAAAACTTCATCCCTTCACTCATTATCATGAACATCCCTTGCATGACTAGTAAAATGAGTGGTAACGAAATAACACTGAAATATGTTTTTTCACTAAATGCATCCGGCTGTCCTGAAGGACCCCAATGTGTTGGAATCATATCAGGCATTTGGTTATATTTCATGAAGGTGTATATGATTAGACCAACCGTTATAATCATGGGAATGATAAACACAATTCGTGGTAACAATTGAAGTTTTTCTTGGAACTGTAAGTCTACTACCCGCACTTCATTTTTACCGACTGTCCAACCTTGTTCCCCTTTTAGCTTCTTCATTCGAATATGCATTACGAAATAATAACCAATGGATATAAAAATAGTAGTGAATTGAACACCGATACTTATAAGAGCGAGCATTTCCTCGTTTGGCTTTTTCGTCAATGTCCACAATAGATATCCAGCGAGTATCAGTAGCCCCGTGGAAAGAACAACCTTTGTATATCTCTTTTTTAACCGACCAACTGTTTGTTCATGTGCATATTTCTCCGGTACGTAAACACCGAATGCTTCTGTTTGCTTCAAAAATCTTGGCATAAAAGCTTGTAATATCGTGATAAATAAAAGAATGAATCCAAATAAGAAAACAATCATTATTTCCCCTCCCTAATATTTATAGCAAGCTCACGCACCATTTTAACCATATCTTCTTCCGAGAGTTTTAATACTAATCCTTCTGCTACTAGTGGTCGGATTTGATCTGCCAATTGTTGTTTCTGCTTTTCAGATGCTTTTGGTATTCCATTTGGCTGTATGATCACGCCTGATTTTGCGACGATTTGTATAAATTCTTTTTCCTCTAAATAATGATAAGCTTTATTCACCGTATGCATATTCATCCCAAGATCTGCCGCGAATGCTCGGACGGATGGTAAGGAGTCGCCCGGCTTTAACTCTCCCCTTGCTATACCTTCTATTAGTTGCTGCGCTAATTGTAAATAGATTGGCACGGATGAATTGGTTTGTATTTCGATAAACATATTGCTGCCTCCTCTATTCACTTTTGTTCTATCTACAGTGTAACACATTTGTTCTATATTTTGTAGAGCAAAGATTGTTTAGAATGCAGAAAGTTACGATTTTGGGTGTAGATCTTGCGATTACAATATCTCCTCAAAATTTTTTCACTAAAAAAGCCCACTCTCCAAGGAAAGTAGGCTTTCATAGAAAATATACTTAATAATTTAAAAACTGACGACCCTTTTCATAATAAGCTTCTTTTATGTGCCCAGGCACCATTCCCCCACCAGTCGCCCATACGATATGTGTCGCCTTCTTCAAGTCGATATCATTTTTTGTTAGATGGATCGGCCCCAACATTCCAGCAAGCGCAGATGGTTCTAGCTGGATTTTCTCTGTGTCTGTGAGTAAAGAAAGCAATATATACATTGTCTCGTCACTAATCGTATAGCTTCCACTTAAAAGCTGTTCGATTGTTTTCCCGACGAAACCAGATGGGCGTCCCACTGCCAGACCATCCGCGTCTGTTTTATTGTTCAATCCAATCTCACTTACCGCTATTTTATCATGTAAGCCTGTCATCATCCCTAGTAACATACAAGGGGAATTAGTTGGTTCAGCAAAATAACAATGTACATTATCACCGAATATCAGCTTCAACCCAAATGTAACTCCACCTGGACCTCCGCCAACTCCACAGGGTAGATAAACAAATAGCGGATTTTCTGCGTCTACTTTTTTCCCTTGCTCATCCAACTGCTTCTTTAACCTACTCGCTGCAACTGCATAGCCCATAAATAAGTCAATCGAGTTCTCATCATCTATAAAAAAGCATGTCGAATCTCTTTCCGCCTGTTTTCTACCTTCTTCTACAGCAGCACTGTAGTCTGAAGCATATTCGATGACTTCTACCCCTTTGTCACGAAGCATATCTTTTTTCCATTGCTTTGCATCGCTTGACATATGAACGGTTACTCGGAAACCAAGTTTTGCACTTATTATTCCAATACTCAAGCCTAAGTTTCCCGTAGACCCGACTGCGATTGAATAACATGAGAAAAACTTTTTCATTTGTTCATTTGCAAGAACAGCATAATCATCTGCCTCCACTAATAGACCTTCGCGAATTGCAAGTTTCTCTGCAATTGTAAGCACCTCATAAATACCACCACGAGCTTTAATAGAACCGGAAATAGGCAGATCATTATCACATTTTAATAAAAGCTCCCCGTCGAAATTTATATGAAAGAAATCTTGTATCGCAGTTGCCATTGCTGGTATAGCTACTAGTGGAGATTCAATTATTCCTCTTGTTTTCGTCGTTTCGGGAAAAGCAATTTGTAAATACGAAGCAAATCTGTCTAGACGATCACTTGCTTCCTTTACCATTTCGCTTGTCAAAGACACATTTCGTAATGCATCCTCCGTTTTAACTAGATTTGGGTTGAACCAAATTAGTTCTTCGTTTTTTTGTAGTTTTTCAATTAAAGGATATTCTTTGTTCAATTGTTGTACATTCAAGTTTGTAAGATCCCTTCTATTCTAAGCTCAACACATGTGTAGTGTCAGGCGATCGTTCATCAAATGCAAATCCATTTGCTCGGTAAAAAGCATCAGCCTTTGAGGACTCTGTTTTAGTCGTGATTTCGTTGAACTGTCCTTTTGCGTTATCATAAATCACTTTAAACAATTCACTTCCAACTCCTTTTCTACGATAGTCTGGAAGCGTATAAAACCTGTGCAGCCTTGCCGAGTTGTCATCTGTACCTGTTGTATTTCTATTTAATCCACCAATCGCAATTAGATCTGTCCCGTCCCACACTCCGTAAAGTGCTTCTCCTTGTTCACTAAATCGATTCGTACCGTCCTTATATTCTGATACAAGCCTTGATACAAAACGATATCCTTCCTTTTCACTTTCTTGAATTAGTTTGGATACGTCGACTTCTTTCAAATCTGAAATTTTCTTCACTTCGATTGCCATATACGTTCCCCCATTCTAATTATCAATCATCGTTAAAAACGAACTCTATACTACTATTCGATATGTATAAGCAATTCCCCTTTATAAAAATTATATTCACACCTCTATCCTCGTATCCCTCTATTATTACGGTACTGTTACTGGTACTTGGCACCAGTAACAGTACCGTAATAAAAAAATCCCGCGTTGCTTTTGGGCAAGGCGAGATTTTACTTTTTATACGGTTTCTTGAATAACAGCTAATCTTGCTTCTACTTCTTCGTCTGTTAAATTGTGTTCTACGATATAGCGGTTACGTGGATGTACACGGCATTCGTGTGAACAGCTGCGAAGGTATTTATGTTCGTTTTCTTCCGAACAAAGAATTTTATCATTACAGTCTGGGTTTGCACAGTTTACATAACGCTCACAAGGCTCTCCGCTGAAATGATCTTTCCCTACCACTACATGTTCTACTTGGTTGATCGGTACAGCAATACGCTCATCAAATACGTACATTTGACCATCCCATAATTGTCCGCGAACTTCTGGGTCTTTTGCGTAGGTTGCAATACCACCATGCAGTTGAGCAACGTCTTCAAAGCCTTCGCGTACAAGCCATCCTGAGAATTTTTCACAGCGAATTCCACCTGTGCAATATGTTAAGACTTTTTTACCTTCGAACATTTCTCTATTCTCTAACATCCACTCTGGTAAGTCACGGAAGTTGCGAATATCAGGGCGAATAGCCCCGCGGAAATGTCCTAGGTCGAATTCATAGTCATTACGTGCATCGATCACAACCGTGTCCTCTGCTTGCATTTGCTCAAAAAATTCTTTCGGAGAAAGGTATTTCCCTGTCAATTCATTTGGATTAATGTCTTCCGCCAATCCTAAATGAACGATTTCTCTTTTCGGACGAACATGCATTTTTTTGAATGCGTGTCCTTCCGCTTCATCTATTTTATACACCATGTCAGCAAAACGTTCGTCCGCTTTCATCATATCGATATATGCATCGGTTTGTTCAATCGTTCCTGAGCATGTGCCGTTAATTCCTTCATCTGATACTAAAATACGCCCTTTTAACCCAATTTCCTTACAAGCAGCAAGATGTTCTTGCGCAAATGTTACTGGATCATCAATTGGGACATATTTATAGTAAAGTAATACTCTGTATGCATTTGTTTCCATTTTTTACTCCACCTTTTCAAAATTTTGTCCATTTTATAGTGTAACAAAATTACAGGTGGATGTTAACTATTTCGATAGATTTCAAAACAGTCAGTTTTCAATTACAACTTTACACAATTCTGTAAAGCCTTTCTCAAATCTCTCATTGTCTTCTTTTTGACGCTTCTTCGGTCCTCGTAACCGACCTCCTGCTTGTCTGATTTTCTTCGAGATATGGCGACTATCTAACAGCTGGTCGATATTTTCCGTTGTATACCAGCGTCCGTTTTGGTCTATTGCAAATCCTCGTTTCGCTAACACCATGGCGGCAAGTCCGTAATCTTGCGTAACGACAATATCTCCTTTTTTTACTTTATTCACAAGAACAAAGTCGACCGCATCGGCACCTTTAGAGACCATGACCGTTTCCGCACCTTCTCTTTGCATATAATGTGCTGTATCACATAGCAAAGTAACTTTTAGATTAAACTTTTTCGCAACCGCAATTGTTAAGTCTACTACTGGACACCCATCCGCATCTACTAAAACACTCACCATTTTCACGCACCTCATTCATACGTCATTTGACCTCATTGTATTATACTCTTTCCAATAAAGTACAATGTAAGAAAAAAGCGCCCAATATAACCGGACGCTTTATCGCTCGTATGCTCCCAAAATCTCTACTGCTTTTTCGGTGATAGACGTATCAACAGCCTTATCAAAGTCAATATCACCACTAATTGCACCATTAGCTTTATATGCATCGTATTGTTTTACGATATCATCTAAAAACATTTTACCATCTGGATCTAAACCTGTTACAAATACTTTTTCCCATAATGCTGCATCTTTCAACGATGTATGCTTTGTCATAATGTCGATGACTTCTTCTTTGCCTTCTCCTTTAATAAAAGCATCATTGTAATCACGAACACCTTTTAGGTAAGCTGCCATAAAGCGGAGAGAAACATCTTGCTCATCATTCATGAACTTCGGAGATCCAAGGACGAGCGCAATTTGTGATTCCGGAGCATAGTCGGTTGCATCACCAAAACGTACATGAAACCCATTTTCGATACCTTGTGCAATCAACGGCTCAATTTGTAGTGCTGCATCAATTGAACCATTTTCAATAGCACCTAGCATACTTCCGAAATCCCCAAGTAACACAAATTCTACATCGTCCTGCGTCAAGCCAGCGTGTTTTAACATTTCTAAATAAATATATTCGTCTATTGAGTTTTTAGAAGATATGGCAATACGTTTACCTTTAAAATCTTTGTATTCTTTAATCTCATCTTTCATATGATTGCCGATTACGAATGTAAAATACGATTTTCCTGGAACATTATGTCCTTTATCAGCGATGATTTTTACGTCGATCCCTTGCGCTATGGCGTTAAAAAAAGATGCTGTCGATACCCCTCCTGCAATATCTACTTCGCCAGACGCAAGGGCTGGAAGCATTTCGTCACTATTTGCAAACTGTGCAAATTCTACTTCGATATTATAGTCTGCGAAATACCCTTTTTCTTTTGCAATATAAAAGCCAGCTCCAGATGCAGCCCCATCTTCTGCAATAATAACTTTAGTCTTCTTTTCCAGTGGCGCTAAATCTCCTGACGGATTATCTTTATTTACCTCGTTATCTACTCCACTCGAACTTTCCTTTTCCTTTGAACTGCACGCACCTAATAGAAGCATTACGGATGCAAGCAGTATCAACCAACGCTTTTTCACGAATTTCCTCCCTTATCCTCTAGATCGCTGTACTTCTTGTTGTAAATGATTCCATATAATGATGAACTGCTCCGCCATCTCTGCGTTTGCACGCACTTGTTCCATCGTTCGCGGTCTTGGGATAGGTACCTTTATCTCTCTTACAATTTCTCCAGGATGCGCGCTCATTAATATAATTCTGTCACTTAGTAGCAATGCTTCATCAATGCTATGTGTAATAAACAACACCGTTTTTTTCGTTTCCGACCAAATAGATAGCAATTCTTCCTGCAAAATGAATTTATTTTGTTCATCGAGTGCTGCAAACGGTTCATCCATGAGTAAAATTTCAGGGTCATTTGCAAATGCTCTTGCAATACTTATCCGCTGCTTCATCCCCCCTGAAAGCTCTTTCGGATATAGCTTGGAAAAGTTGCTTAGTCCCACTTTTTTTAAATAGTAATTTGTTTGCTTATGAATAAACTCTTTCGGAAGATGTCGCATATGGAGACCAAATGCCACATTTTCTTCTACTGTTAACCAAGGGATAACCCCTTTTTCTTGAAAAACCATCGACTGTAAGGGACGAAAATCTGACTCCGTCGCAATTGTAAATTCACCAGAACTTGGATGCTCTAACCCTGCCAATATGCGTAATAAGGTCGTCTTACCGCAACCACTTGGTCCAACTATACAGACAAATTCCCCTTCTTCTACTTCAAGAGATACGTTTTTAATCGCTGTCACACTATTATTTTTCTTATAAAATACTTTTGTTAAGTCATCAATGGAAATTTTCACGTTATTATTCAATCACTCACCTCCATGGGACGATTTTCTTTTGCAGCCCACGTAAGAAAAGGGAGAATAGAAATCCAAAAAAGGAAATGAGTATTAAACCAACAAACATTTCTTTTAGCATAAACGCTTTGTAAGAAGTCCATATTAAATACCCTATTCCAGATGTGGCTCCCATCATTTCCGCCGCAACTATTGTTAGTAATGCAATCGCCTGCCCCATTTGAATACCTTCTAGCATCACAGGAAGAGCCCCTGGAAATGCAATTTTGAAGAAAAAATCCTTTGGACTTGCTCCATAATTTTTTGCTACATCTAAATGTACTTTTTCTATATTCATAACCCCGGCGACTGTATTTATGACAACTGGGAAAAATACGCTTCCAGCTATTGTTACTACTTTTGAAAAGTCTCCGATCCCAAAGAAAATAATAATGATTGGTAATAATGCAAGTGTAGGTATTGGCATAAGAGCCATCACTATAGGGGAAATGAAGTGACGGATCGGTGCATATAATCCCATTAATAGACCAATTATGATTCCTGGGATTACACCGAGTAAGAAACCTGCCGCGATTCTATATAAAGATACCGATATATGTGTCCATAGCTGACCACTCGCTGCTAGGTCGAAAAATGTCGTTACAATTGCTGACGGTGGTGGAAAAAATCGAATATCAAGTATTCCCGTTCGTGAACAAGTTTCCCAAAGCAATAGTAGAAAAATAGGAGAGATGATCGTCAATAGCTGTTTTGCCCGCTCTTTTACTTGCTGTTTCTTCCATTCTTGTTGTTCCGTTTCATAGGGATCATAGAGTACATTCCCTTTTTCATCGCGCATTTTTCACCACCTCTTCTCAAAATAATATGTCGGGTGTGGGGAATGTGTGAAAGACGCTCTAAACACTTGAAAATATCCTTTTTATTCAATATTTCAATTTGACAAAATACACATAATTTGGTAAGTTTATAAATATTTTTAGGGAGGTTATAAATTTGACGCCAATAGGGTTACAATCTAATAGGGAAATGCCATATTTCGTTATTAGCATTATTTTTAGTTTGCTATTATACATACTCGCTATCGTATCTTTATTCGGGATTGCTATTTTACTAGTTCTGTTCGCTCTTTTGCTGTATGCAAATGTTATTATGCTTGGATCCATTCGTGGCAATGGGATACGTATTAGTGAAAAGCAGTTCCCTGACGTTTATGAACGTGTTGTGTCTTTAGCCGAAAAAATGAACTTAAAGAAAGTTCCTGATGTGTTCGTTATTCATTCGGAAGGTGCCTTTAACGCATTCGCAACAAGATTTTTAGGTAGAAATATGGTAGTTATTTATTCGGAAGTTTTTGAGCTTGCTAGAGAACAGGGAGAAGCAGAGCTTGATTTTATCATCGCGCATGAGCTTTCCCATGTAAAAAGAAGACATGTGTGGAAGAACATTTTAATCATGCCTGCACAGTTTATTCCATTTCTTTCTCAAGCATATAGTAGATCCTGTGAATATACTTGTGATCGGGAAGCGGCCTACTATATACAAAATGGAGTGGCTGCTAAAAAAGCTCTTACGATTCTTGGAGTTGGAAAAAAATTATACACAGAGGTAAACGAAGATGCATATTTGGAGCAAATTCATACGGAATCGAATGTTGCTGTATGGTTAAGCGAAATATTATCCAGTCATCCACTTTTACCTAAACGAATCCAATCTGTTGGAAGCTTTATGCAAATAGAAGGTACACCTAATTACTACTCCAACTCAGGCAAAATTGCTCTTGGTATTGGTGCATTTTTCGGCATTTTCTTTGTTTGTTATTTTGCGGTTATAGCTTTTATTACGGCTGGGGCTTTCACGTATGCAAGTTTATTTTCCGGAAGCGTATTTGATGAACAATCTTCCGAGGAGGATTACTTAAGTACCGATTATTCATTAACATTAACCCCTTTAATGGAAGCTGTTTCAGATGGAGATGAGGAAAAAGTTAGATATCTCCTAGCTAATGGTACTGATTTAGAGGAAATGGATTCGGAGCAGACAACTGCCCTCCATTATGCAATATACGGAGACAATATAGCAATGGTAGAAATACTATTGGAGGCAGGAGCTAATCCAAATACAGTGGATGATTACACGAATGCGTTAACAGCTGCATTGGAAAGCGAAAACTTTGAGATGGCTTCGCTCCTTTATGAATATGGAGCTAATCCAACAATTGAAGACCCGCAAGGCTATACCGCTTTAAACATGCTTAGTGTGTATAGCGAAGAGGAATTTTTAAATACTATTAATAGTTATTAAGAAGAAACACGAGTATAGAAAAAGGGAGTCTAGTAGATAGACTTCCCTTTTTATTTTATGAAAAACTTTGTTTTACTATACCCCTCTTTAAGCTTCTCGACTTCTAAAATGGCCGGCATAGCAGCTTTAAGTTCTGCCACATGTGAAATAACACCAATCATGCGGCCTGACTTTTGTAAGTCAACTAGTGTATCGATCGCTTTGTTCAATGATTCCTCATCAAGTGATCCAAATCCTTCATCAATGAACATAGTGTCAATCCGAATACTTCCTTGGAAGCTTTGGATAATATCTGCCATTCCGAGTGCTAAACAAAGAGATGCATTAAATTTCTCTCCACCAGATAAAGTTTTAACATCTCTTGTTTGACCTGTATATGCATCATACACATCTAGACCCAGTCCACTTTGTTTACCATGGGTTTCTTGACGTTCACTTCGGATTAGTTGGAACTGTCCATTCGACATATGCTTTAACCTTTCATTTGCTGCAGCAACGATTTGTTCCAAATATTCAATTTGAACATATCGCTCGAATGAAACTTTCAAGGGGTTTTGACCTCTTAATATGTCATATAAATCGATTATTCGATGCACATATTGCTCTAAAGCAGCAATTCGTTCACTTGAGGATGCAAGTTTCTCTTCTAAGATACGGCCAGCCTTTTCATATTCTTTCGTACTGTTTAAAGCCGTTAAAGCTTGTTCGTACGTTTCTTTTAACTGTACAAGCTCAGCCTCGAGTGGGACTAGTTCTACTTTCACCTTCGAAGCTAATTGTTCCCGTCGTTCTTTTACTTGCTCTTCTAATGTATGCATCGTTTGTCTATACTCTGTACATTGTTCTTTTAGCAATGTCCGTTCTTTTTCGGTTAGTTTTGCAGCTAAGTATATTTCAGTAGATTCAAACGCAGCTTTTGTTAATGCCTCTTGGAAGTTGATCGCTGCCTTATCTCTTTTTTTCGTGATTTCTTGTTCGGCAGTGACTGCATGCTCAACGGTTAAGCTAGCTTTCATAAATGAATCATTAGCGGCCTTTAACCTTTTTTGTGCTTCTTCCCAAGCATGCTCCAGCTGAGTTCTATATTTTCTTGCGGTAGCTAGCTGTCTTTGAAGCTCCTGTAAGTTTGGTATATGTGCAGGAATGGATTCATTTTTCGATTCATACACTGCTTTTGCTTGCTCGAACAGACTATGTTGTTGTTGATAGGTCATTTCGAGCTGTTTTCTATCTTGTTCCAGTATTGCCAATTTAGCAACATGCTCTTTATATGGTTGCTTTAATAGTAGTAGCTTGTTTTTCGCCGATCGGAGTGCTTTAACATCATCTTGCATAATTTTTACACGCTCATTCAACTGCTCTGTTTGCAAAATACCTATCTGAAGCTCTTCGATCCGTTCAGTAAGTTTTTGAAGTTGTTTTTCAGATGTTTCTTTTTGAGCATGAATCGTTAAGAAACGCGTTTCCTGTTTATTCAATTTTTCTTTTAGTTGTTGTAAGGCAGATTCATCCACAGCTTGCTCATGAGCAGAAGTGCTTATTGGTTCATGCTCTTTGCTCCCACAAACAGGACAGGGTTCACCTGATACTAGTTTAGAGGCAAGAATACTAGCTTGGTTACCCATCCATTTTTGTTCTTCTATAATATATGCATGTTTCATTTCGACAAATGTTTTTTGCTGGTAAGCTTCTTCTTCTATAAGGGAGTTTAGTTCTGTTTCATATGTTTTATATTCTTGGAGTACTGTGAGTTGAGCTTCTAATTCAGTTAGTTTCTGTACGTTTATGTCAAGTGGCTCTACTAACTCTTCAAGCTTATCCATTTCTTCTTTTTGGACAGCACTTTCTTCTTTTACTTTTAAGAAGAATGCTATTTTCTCCTCCAGTTGACTATTTAACAAGCCTGTACTCTTCTCTAACGCATTCATTTCACTTTTTTTCGATTCTAGCTCTTCAAACAAAGGCAACAATCCATGCAGTTGAATAACTGTTTCTACACTTTTTTCACGTGTTTCTTTTTTACTCTCCTCAGTTGCATACATTGCTTCCTCTTGCTTTAGAGCCATTTCTGCTATTGCCAATTCTTTTCTAGCAACTTCAAGGAAATTTCTCTTACTGTTTTTTTCCAACTGCAGTTCCATATAATAGCTTTCAACCGCTTCAATCGTGCTTGCTCGTTCGGCTGCTTCTAGCATGTTTTGCTTATTCACAAACTCTTCCGATTGCCCTTTTAAATTTTCGAGTTTCTGTTCTTTGCCCTCTAACTCTAAAAACTGCTCATTTATAGTCTTAGCTTCATAAAAAGCTGCTTGTTTAGTTTTGTGTGTGTTGTATGCCTCTTTGTAGGTATGTTCGTCTCTTTGAATCTTTTCTTTGTAAAAATTAGTTTCTTCGCTTAGTGCCTCGACTAATTGATACGTATTAAAGCTGCTTGACTCAATCAATTCAAATACACTGGACTCTCGGACGGGAAAAGACGCTAGAATTTGTTCCGTATAACTATTTCGTATCATTTCCTCTTTTTTTAGGTCTGTTTCCGCAGCCACTTTTTTGTCTTTCAGCTTCTCGCTAATCATTTTGTATGGCTCTGTTTTGAATATTTTACGTAAAATCGCTTCTTTATTTTCCGTGTGGGAAGTGAGCAGTTTTCTAAATTCTCCTTGAGGAAGCATAACAATCTGACTAAATTGGTCTTGTGATAAGCCAATTATTTCTTCTACTTTTTTATTGATTTCTGAAATAATTTGTCTTTCTACAACAGGAACCTCTTTTGTTTCTACTACTTGAAAAAATTCATAGCGCTCACCTGTAGCGCCTTTGTTTCCTTTTTTCACATGAGGAAGTTGTCGTAAAATACGATATTGGCGGCCGTTTATCTCAAATAACAACTCGACAGATGTGTGCGCATCGTCTGTTGCGAAATCACTTCGCATCATTTTCGTGTCACGACGATCTTCGCCACTCCCTGATCCATATAATGCAAAACAAATTCCATCAAATATAGTAGTTTTCCCGGCTCCTGTGGCACCTGAAATGACAAACAAACGGTTGTCTTGTAACTTTGTAAAATCAATGGTTTCTGTCATTTTATAAGGGCCGAAAGCAGTCATCTTTAGTTGAAGTGGCTTCATGCTCTATTCCCCTCCTCTCGTTCCTCTACCATTGAGTCCTCTAATACTTCTTTAAAAAGTTTCTCTGTTTCCTCTGTTGGCAAGCTCCCACTTACTTCCGCGTAAAATGCTTGAAACAACGTAAAGTCATCCATTTTTCGTCGGCTTTCCAGCTCTTTACCGTTTTTGTGGATATTGGACTGCAATACTTTTCTTTCTACATGCATTGCATTCGGATACACGGTTCGAATTTGTTCCATTGGAGATATAATGGGTGTTTCATCGAGTAATTTTACAAATACAAAATCTTCACTTAGCTGCTGCTGTAATATATCATTTAAAAATCCTTCTACTGTACGCATATCTCTGTTAGGAGTTAGCATTCTTTTTTCTAAGTTCACTTTCCCATTTCCATCTAATTCAACTATATAAAAGCCTTTTTTATGATGCTCTTCAGAAATCGAATATTTTAATGGAGAACCTGCATATTGAATTGTCTCATTTAACACATAATGTGCCTGGTGCAAATGTCCAAGTGCTGTATAGTGAAAATCCTTGAAAAGTGCAGCTTCCACGTATTCTGCTCCACCAATAGCTAATGGACGTTCAGAGTCACTAGTGTTTTCCTCCTGTTGCCCATAAGGGGTTACAAACGCATGTCCAATGAATACATGTCTTTTTGTTGTATCTAAATTTTTGTTTATTTCTTCTACAATTTTTCTCATCGCTTCTTGATGACTTGTAACGGTTTCATCTTCAAATAGATAGCGTACTTGAGAGGGATCTGTATACGGAACCAAATGAAAATGTACTTCACCGTATTTATCATTTAAAATAACCGTTTTCGGCTCCTTACTTAATCGTCCTACTATATGTAATCCCGTTTCTTGCATTAGTTTACTTCCGAAGTTCAGTCGACTTGGACTGTCGTGATTTCCAGCAATACTTAAGACAGGAGTTTTCCTCTTCAATACAATTTCAGCAAGAAGTTCATCGAGTAGATTGACTGCCTCCATTGGCGGAACTGCTCTGTCATATAAATCACCTGCAATAATAACTGCATCTGGCTTCTCAATATCAATTGCTTCAATGAACTGTTTTAGTACAAAGCGTTGTTCTTCTGTCATATAAACGCCTTGCACTAGTTTACCTAAATGCCAATCTGCGGTATGAAAAAATTTCAATTGAAAATCTCCTTTCGTAATTCATTCGACCAAAAGAACGTTTGTTCTAAATATATCATGATTGACCAGCTTTAGCTATCCTCAATTAATGGGTATTACCCCCAACACGGAAATGATAAATCAATTTTACCAGAAGAATTGTTAGTAAATTATGTAATATTAAAATTATCGTTACAGCAGATTACTTGACATGGTATGATGACTGTGGGAGGAGGATGTATATGTCATCAGAAGCTTATCAAATTACAGCCATAGCTATTTACATGGTCGCAATGCTAGTTATCGGTTGGTATTCTTACCGAAAAACTGCAAATTTAACAGATTACATGCTTGGTGGTCGTTCATTAGGACCGGCGGTTACTGCATTAAGTGCAGGTGCAGCGGATATGTCTGGTTGGTTATTAATGGGGTTACCTGGCGCAATCTATCTTTCAGGAATGGGTGAAGTTTGGATTGCAATCGGATTAACGGTTGGTGCGTATTTAAACTGGTTATTCGTTGCACCAAGACTACGAGTATACACACAAGTATCAAATGATTCGATTACAATTCCTAGTTACTTGGAGAGCCGCCTGAAACAATCGTCACGTTTATTACGTATTGCATCTGGTCTAATTATTTTATTATTTTTCACGTTTTACGTATCTTCAGGGATGGTAGCAGGGGGAGTTTTCTTTGAAAGCTCATTTGGTCTTGACTATCATACAGGCCTTTTAGTTGTATCTGCTGTTGTAGTAGCGTATACACTATTTGGAGGATTTTTAGCAGTTAGTTATACTGACTTCCTACAAGGTCTTTTAATGTTTCTTGCATTAATCTGTGTACCTGTTTTTGGCGTGTTTTTAACAGGTGGTATTGGAGAAACAGTAGACTCTATTAAATCAGTAGATCCAACACATCTGAGTCTTTTTGCGGGAACTACTTTTGTAGGGGTTGTCTCTGCGGTTGCATGGGGTCTGGGATACTTTGGTCAACCTCATATTATCGTTCGCTTTATGGCAATCAGTTCAGTAAAAGAAACAAAACAAGCTCGTCGAATCGGTATTGGTTGGATGATTTTAAGTTTAGTCGGGGCAACAGCTACTGCCTTAGTTGGTGTAGCATATTTTGCACAAAATCCAGATGCTAATTTAACCGATCCAGAGGCTGTTTTCATCGCTCTTGGACAAATTGTTTTCCATCCATTTATAGCAGGTCTAGTGCTTGCAGCAGTTTTAGCAGCAGTAATGAGTACAATTTCTTCTCAATTGATCGTTACTTCTTCCGCACTGATCGAGGATTTATACAAAGCAATTATTAAAACAGATGCATCTGACAAAACATATGTAAATTATGGACGTCTTGCTGTATTCGTAGTTTCTATTATTGCAGCAATTCTTGCATGGGGAGATCATGATACCATCTTGAAGCTTGTATCATTTGCTTGGGCTGGGTTCGGAGCATCCTTTGGTCCAGTTATTTTACTTTCCCTATATTGGAGAAAAATCACATCATCTGGTGCATTAGCAGGTATGGTAGTTGGGGCTGTGACAGTAGTTATCTGGGGATCGGTAGATGCTCTTTCAAGTGCATTATACGAAATTGTTCCTGGTTTCGTTCTAGCTTTAATAGTTACTGTCGTAGTCAGCTTAATGACTTATAAACCAAACCCTGAGATTGACAAAGAGTTCGATGAAACATTGCGTTTGTTAAAACGTGATCGATCATAAATAGTTATTGCTGACCGACTACTTCGGTCAGCTTTTTTTGTTTGTCCTAAATGTCCTATATGACACTTGTCATACTTGTAACTTGACGTTTATGCCTATTCCTAATAATTCTGACCATTTATAGTAAGGTTAATAATTCTCTTTAGGAGGAATAATAGTGAGTAGAGAAAAAACGCTTGAATTACGTAAAAATGTAAAGCCATTTGAAAATTCCGAGTTGAAAAAAAGTATAATTCAACTGATTAATACGATTCCACCGTTTTTTATCCTTTGGTTCTTAGCCTATTTAAGTTTAGATGTTTCAGTTTGGCTAACAGTCGCCTTTTCTATAATAGCAGCTGGATTTGTAGTACGCATTTTCATTATTTTCCACGATTGTACACATGGTTCTTTCTTTAAAAATAAAAAAGCAAATAATATTACAGGTACTATCACTGGAATTATTACATTATTTGCTTATGAAAAATGGAAACGTGAACATAATATCCACCATGCGACAAGTGGAAATCTAGATAAACGTGGTGTCGGTGACATTTGGATGATGACCGTCGAGGAATATGTGGAAGCAACTTTTTGGAAACGCCTCTCCTATCGTTTATATAGAAATCCGATTGTTATGTTCGGTCTTGGACCAGCCTTATTATTCCTAGTAAGTAATCGAGTGAATCGCAAAGATGCACGACCAAAAGAGCGCAATAACACTTACTTGATCAATGTTTTAGTGGTTGTTATATATACTCTTATGATCTTTCTAATCGGATGGCAAGCATTTGCTATTATTCAAGGTACCATATTATTTGTAGCAGGTTCTTTAGGAATTTGGTTATTCTACGTTCAACATCAGTTCGAAGATTCCTATTTTGAAGACGAGTCAGAATGGGATTATGTAAAAGCAGCCGTCGACGGAAGTTCTTATTATAAGTTGCCAAAGGTTTTACAGTGGGTAACAGGCAATATCGGCTTTCACCATGTGCATCATTTAAGTCCAAGAGTTCCTAACTATAACTTGGAAAAAGCACATGAATCGACCCCACCTCTACAAAAAGCAACAACGATTAATCTTCGCACAAGCTTACAATCCATTCGCTTTCGTTTATTCGATGAAGAGAACAAAAACTTTGTAAGCTTTAAAGAAATTAAACACCTACTTAAACAACCAAATTCAAGAGTGAAGTTAAACTCTAAAAACGCAACACTAGAAGGAAAATAAAACCATGCAAAAACCATTCCAGTGTAAAATGGAATGGTTTTTGATTTATAATGAAGAAAAGTAGGTGGCGTCGTTGCAGAAATGGTATCAGATTTTCCCAAAGTATCCTTGGCTAAGTATTTATGCGTGGATAGTTTTTTGCATTTTTCCTTTCTTTTTCATTTTTAAGTCTAGTGCTCCACTCGAAATTGTCGTTGGATTAAGTTTAACTCTATTATTTTTTATCGCTTACCGATTAACTTTCACCTCCCATGGCTGGCTTTTATATGTGATTATGGTCATTGAAATTGCGATAAGTGTCACGATGACTTTTCTTTTTGGCTATATTTACTTTGCCATTTTTTTGTCTTTTTTTATAGGGAACATAAAGCAAAAGATTAGTTTCTTTGTCATTTATAGTATTCACTTAGCAGCTACGATTGCCGCTGTTATCATTGGTTTCTTTTCACAAACAGTGCTTTTTCTATCACATCTACCTTTTCTAATAATTTGCTTAATCGGCGTTATTTTATTGCCCTTCAACGCATATAACCGAAATAAACGGGAGCTACTAGAAGGACAACTAGAAGATGCACAAAAGCGTATTTCCCAATTCACTATTATTGAGGAAAGAGAAAGGATTGCACGTGATTTGCACGATACACTTGGCCAAAAACTTTCCCTTATCGGATTAAAAAGTGATTTAGCAGGCAGGCTTATCGAAAAGAATCCCGAAGCTGCAAAGGAAGAAATAAACGATATTAACCAAACGGCTCGCTCCGTTTTAAAAGAAGTACGGGAACTAGTAGCGAATATGCGAGGTAATAAACTTGAAGATGAGCTCTTTCGCGTGAAGCATATACTACATGCTGCTGATATTTCTTGTAAAATAAGCGGAACGTTAGAGCTCAGAAACACCCCACTACTTGTCGAAAATGTACTGAGTATGTGCTTAAAAGAAGCGGTAACAAACATTGTCAAACATAGTGGTGCTACCTCTTGTTCTATCTCGATTAAACAATCTACGAAAGAAACATTGCTTAAAGTTCATGATAATGGCATCGGATTAAATCTGGACCATGATTGGTCTAAAGGGCATGGGCTTCGTGGTATAAAAGAGCGACTAGACTTTGTGAATGGTAGTTTAGACATTCATTCTAAAACTGGTACAACACTTAATGTACGTGTTCCCATAGTTATTCAACAAACAGGTCAGGAGGAAAATACATGATTCGAATTGTCATTGCGGAAGATCAACGAATGGTACTTGGTGCTCTTGGTTCTCTTTTAGATTTGGAAGACGATATGGAAGTTGTCGGGAAAGCAAACAACGGGGAAGAAGCAATAAAGCAAATAAAGCAACTGCAGCCTGATATTTGCATTATGGATATCGAAATGCCTGTGAAAAGTGGGTTAGATGCAGCGGAGCAATTGAAAGAAGATAAGTGTAAAATCATTATTTTAACTACGTTTGCAAGATCCGGCTATTTCGAAAGAGCAAGAAAAGCTGGAGTCAGTGGGTATTTACTGAAGGATAGTCCTAGTGAGGAGCTTGCTAACTCTATTCGTATAATTATGGACGGTCGCCGTATTTATGCACCTGAACTAGTGGATATGGCATTCGAAGAAGATAATCCTTTAACAGAACGCGAAAGCCAAGTACTGGAGCTAATCGCTAACGGCAAAAATACTAAAGAAATTGCGGGTGAGCTGTACATTACTACGGGTACTGTTCGTAACTATATTTCTGTTATATTGGATAAATTGGATGTCGGTAATCGTATAGAAGCAATTGCCCGTTTTAAAGAGAAAGGTTGGTTTAAATAATCGTTCAAACTGCTTAAAGTAAACACTTTAAGCAGTTTTTTTATATCCACTAAACTTTTTCCTCCTTTGAAGGGTATATATAAGTAAAGGTATTAAACCGGGAAAGGAGTGAGCAAACCTCATGCATGAGGATATTATAAACGAAATAAAAAAAGGGAATAGGGATGCTTTTCGACATTTGTACGAAGAATATGCTGGATACGCAATTCGAACGGCAAAAGCGATTACTCGAAATGATGAGTTGGCCAAAGATGCGGTCCAGGAAGCTTTTATTCGCGTATACCGCCATATTTCTTCTTATGACTCCGCTCTTTCGTTTGGTGCTTGGTTCTACAGAATTTTAGTCAATGAATGCAATCGACTTTTAAATAAAGAGAAGAAAAACATATCGATCGACACTTCTCTACTGGAGAACAATGCTCAGCTAATGGAGCATTCAAAGGAAAGTGCCACTGATTTATATGCAGTCATACAAAATATGGCGGACTTATACCGAATACCCCTTCTGTTGAAATATATAAAAGGGTTTTCTGAAAAAGAAATAGCTGGAATTTTAAACTTGAATCATAACACGGTCAAATCACGGTTATTTAATGGGAGAAGTTTGTTAAAAGAGCATCTCAATATGATGGAAATGGAGGGAAAATGAGAATGGAGCCTATGGATGAACGAGTAAGAAAAGAAATTTTTGAGCACACCTTGGATAAGGATGATCAACTAAAGGAAGATATTTGGAACAAAATAGACCAAGAGCTTTTTCAGGAAAAAAGCAGGAAGGGAAAAAAGATGAAAAAGAAGTCTAAGTTTATACCAATTATGATTGCCGCAGCAGCCGCAATCCTCCTATTGTTTACTACCCAAACAGACACAGGATTGGCTTTTATAAAACAACTTAAAGACATATTCGTACCCGAGAAACAAATCACACAGAGTATTGAAGGAACAGATGAAAAAACAGATGTTAGTTTACAAGAAGGCAAAGATGCAAAATATATTATTTATATAGATGAAGAACGATACAAACTCATAAAAGGAGAAAGCTCTGATATTATTACGACGAAAGAGCCACTGGACGATAAATATCCTGAAGTTTCAATGGAAATTAAACAATTTAAAGATACCTCTCCAAAAGAAATGGTGGCGTCTTTGGAGACAAAGTTGGCGACTGAATATACAAAAGTAACCGAAACAGAGACAGTGACAGAACCAATCGAAGGATTTAAATTACATGGTATTAGTGGCTCTGAATGGGATAGTCCGGTAACAAACGTATATGTCGTTGATAACCGAAATGGTGGAAGTTTTGTGATCACCGAGAAATACTTCTTAGAAGCGGCAGAGGGTCATGGAGCAAGATTCTATGCAATGCTACTGCAATTTGAAATCGTTGAGTAAGTTACAAAGTTTCATAACATTAGCACTCGGGTATACACGTAATAGACCCATAGTTTGAGGAGGAATACACATGAGTGGATTAGCAGACAAATTAAAAGGTACGGTAAACAAAGCAAAAGGTACGGTAAACAAAGCAAAAGGGGAAGCAAAAGACCAAATCGGAAAAGCAACCCACGATGCTGAATTACAGGCTGAAGGGCAGTTAAATAAGTTAAAAGGCGAAGCTCAAGAGGAAGCCGGTAAATTCAAAGAAAACCTGGATAGAAAAGATAATAGTTAGTGATTTACCCCCTGTAAAAATGCAGGGGGTTTTTATGTAGCCTTTAACGTAACCACAATAATCTCTGGAGTGTTAAAGATTCTCACTGGTATAACACTGTTCCCAAGTCCTCTGCTAACTATCATTTTCGTATTTTCCTCTTCATATACACCGGCTGTATACTTTGGAAACAAGCCTTGACCTGGTGCCACCAAACCTCCTAAACCTGGAATCCGAAATTGACCTCCATGTGCATGTCCAGAAAATACGACATCTAAATCCCGATCGACATAATCCTGAAAGGTCTCAGGTCGATGAGAGAGCACTAAAGTAAAATCCTCTGTTTTCTTCAAACTATTTAATGCATCTGCAACCGTTACACCATTCAGTGGATCTTCTATCCCTATAATCCGCAGCTGTTCTCCATCTTTTTTTACTATCCTTTCTTCATTGGATAATACGACTACCCCTATATTAGTCAATGATGCTTTAATATGCTCGACGTCATTTGTAGCAATTTCATGATTTCCTGTCACATAGTAAATAGGCGCAAGTGATACAATCTGCCTCACTGCATCTAAACTATTTTCTAAGTCATACCGATTGCTATCAATAAGATCCCCCGTTATAAAAATTAGATCGGGTTTTGCTTTTTTTACTTTTTCTATAAGCTTCTCTTGTTTTTCTCCAAAAGTAGCATCATGTAAATCAGAAATTTGCACGATCTTTAAGCCATTAAAAGCAGCGGGAATGTCATTCGATTCCACTGTGATTTCAGTTGTTTTAACCCACTTGTTTCCAGTGTATAACACAATTGCTGCTACAATTATTAATACAAACCATTTTTTCATATATTGACTCCTAAATTATTCTGGACTCATAGTTCCAACTCTGTATCCTATTTGTTTATTCTCCATTAGTTCTTTAACTGCAAATAAAGCAGTATCACCTGTTGTTGTTTTTTTCGCTCCAATAGGTAGCATATCTCGCTCAATTATATATGCATTTGTGGCATCTCCGGTAGGCAAGTAGGTAGGACATATAATTGTCCAATCTAGTGTAGACTCACATAACATATTAAACACTTTATGGTGCTCTTTTGCAGCGACAGTGGATCTCCGTTTAGATTCAGATGACTTATAACGAAGAATACCAGGATCCACTCTACTTTCTAATATACCTGCTGTACCAATCGTAATGATACGAGTGATATTCTTTTTCTTCATTGTTAAAATGATATGTGAAATAGCTTCCGTTAAAACGGTAGTTTGATCTGTTCCAAGGGCACTGATAACTGCATCTACATTGTCCAGTGTATTCTCTATATCCGATGCTTTCCTTGCATCTCCTTCTAGGACGGTCAACCTTGCATGAGGTTGCAACTTGTCTGGATTTCTTACAAGCACTACCACATCTAGGTTACTTTCCAAAAGCAATGCCAGAATAGCGTTTCCTACCCGACCAGTAGCTCCAAATAAAGCAATTTTCATACCAATCTACTCCTCTCTCACTATTATAACGAACATAACAAAAATACTTGAACGCAAGATTTATGGCTTCCCCCGTAGAACGTGTCCACCTGCAACGAAAATCAGTAGTATTACTCACTTTTAAAAGGATTGAACAAGTCTCCATTATTCATAAACTTTCTTATCTTTTAAAAAAGGTAATTCTTAGCTTATTTCCATTTATTTTTCTTTATATTTTTTAGAAAAAGTTTCACTTCCTATTGCTCCGATAATTGAAGTAGTAAATGGAATTGCCATGTACAGTATGGATCCTCGAAAGAATGTAATATCGAAGTCCCAAAATTTATTTCCGATTGCTAGAAAGATTTTGGCGACTACTAAAAGTAAACCGATGATCAGAAGTATGTCGAAGAATAGTTTTAGTTTTGGATAAGCTAATTGCTTTCCGTCTTCAATGATTTTTTCCTTCAAATGATTATCTCCTTTCAATAATTCGTCGATTGTAATGTCAAAAACTTCACTTAGTTTAATAAGCGATTCAATTCCAGGATAACCTTCTCCACGTTCCCATTTTGAGATTGATTGTCTACTAATCCTAAGTAATTCACCAAGCTGTTGTTGCGACATTTCATGTTTTAGACGTTCTTCTTTAATTTTTTGGGGAAAATACATTTCTTCATCTCCTTACTCCAATATATGTGTATTACTACATAAACGTAAAGAACCGTATAGTAGCTACTATGTAAACTAATCGTTGCGTATTTAAAAACCATATTAAAAATACCACACCCCATTGGGATGTGGCGCCTTCAGAACTTATGCTTTCTTTTATAAAAGCACTCCTGTATTTGACTACAGGTAAACTTTACGATGTCGAATTTTGTTATTTCCCGGGAAATAACTTATTGGTAAGAACTCATTGAAATAATAAATGCTATTATGACACCATAGAAAATAATAATGAATGCAATACTAATAGCCATCCAAATAAGTGATGCACGAGCATAATTGCGACGCGGGTCTGGACTTCCAAAACTCCAAACAAATAACATGACAATATTGGCTATAGGTATGATCATTATAAGCATCGTAAGTAGCCATTCCCCTACCGACATCTCACCCGCTGTTTTGTTTACTACCTCATTAGCATTGTCTTGTAGCTGCTCTTTTTCTAAAGATTCTATCGGAAACACTCCTTTTCCCAAAATATATAACCATTTCTATCTTACTTAAAAGGTCATGAGAAAAGTCGTCTTTTTCGAAAGTTTTTATTTTATTCCGATATAACATGCTGTAATACCCATACTAGGGAAAGTTTCACTTTATCTTCATTAAACTCATTGGAGTAACTATTCCTATAAGTTTTTTATTTGGCTTCCCATCTTCTGTAATAAGAAGTGCTTCTAAACGACGGCCTCTCGTTACAGCTTCTTTAAAGATTTCCAATGCTTCATATACAGATGCTTGCTGGTTTATAAATTGATGATTCTCTCTACTATTTTCATGTGCAAGAATTTCACCCAATGTAGATCTTTTTCTTGAAAAATCTTTCGCTTCTACTGTACTGGCCATCCACATCGTAATTCCTACGGGTGTAATTAGTCCTTTAAACTCTGTTCCGTCATACACAGGAAACTGGTTGTACTTTTTGTCCTTTATTACTTTTAGTGCATAACTCAATGAATCTGTTTGTTGAAACATTGTAACGTTTGTTCGAAACATGCTTCCTACCGTAACCGGGATCTTGAGGGCTGTCTCTATTTCTTCTATATTCTTTACTACATCATCATGAGGCTCTGCAATCGCATATTCCAGCGATGTACGATTATGAATGATTGCGTTTCGAAGATCACCGTATTCACGCAAATCTGCTTCGTACCTTCTAACAGTGGCGTTCTTTTTCTTGGAAAAGTCTATTAATCGAAAAAACGCCATATGCTCTTGCGTCCCTATAATATCTTTTAATAATTGGTCGATTCTATTATAAGCAGTTACAAATCGATCGGAATTACGAGTAGGCATCTCTATCACCTCGTTAAGAATTTTTCTAAATTTTTGTCTTTGCAACGTTTCTTTTTGCAAAATAGACAGCGCCAATAACCAGGACAATTATTATGAATAAAGTGATGAGCATACTCCAGATATATGGTGTTCTATCCACGCCATCATTTAGTATAATTCCTGCATACATTGGCAGCTTCCAAGGGGATATTGTCCAATACGTTCCTATTATTGAATCAATAATCTGCACAAACAAGACTAGTACAAGTGAAATGACTGAGGCAGCTCCTGTTGATAATGCAGCACTAAAAAAGAGAATAATGCTAATCACAAATAATAACCAAACAATATACGTTCCTAAGAATCCCAAAAATGCTACAGTGTCGACTGCACCAAATAGGATATACGTATAGTATAGGCTTGCCAAAATTCCTATAATTACACTACCAATCACAATAATACTCATTATCGCTAATTTACTATTTACATAGCTAGAAAACGAAATCGGTCGAACATATAAAAGAGTTGCTGTTCCATTTTTTCGTTCTCTTGATATAATTCCAGCAAATCCAAGCGTTACTACCAACATTCCTATAAATTGATATTGACTGATAGTGGACATTAAAATTTGTTCAGGTGTAAGTTCTGGAAAAGAGAGAACTGCTCCTTCTGGCATATTCCCTACTGCTTCCAAGATTTGTGGTAAGTAATAATTCATCACGGGCTCCGTAATGCCAAACAATAAAAACACTAGTGGTATCCAAAGTATTTTGAAATTCCGAACATTTTCACGCCATTCTTTTTGAAATAAAACTGAAAAGTTACTCATCCTTTATTCACCACCTGTAAAAAGATTTCTTCCAAGCTGGCAGTTGCCCGTTCAACTTTCGATAAATTTAAATTACTGTTTGCTAGTAAGTGTAATACTTCATTCATCGTTGGTTTTACATCCTCCATATGAATAAATGCAATCGGACCTTCCTGTCTTGCTTGCCAAGGAGACATTTCTACAAACGATGTTGCCTCTTCACTAGAGGAAAAAAACATCTTATACATAGGATTGGCATATTTCTCCTTTACCTCGCGCATAGAGCCTTGTTCCACTAATTTTCCTTTTCGTAAAAATAATAACTGATCAGTCATTTCTTCTGCGTCGTTTAAAATATGAGTTGAATATAAAATGGTAGTCGTCTCTTGCAATTCTTTAAGCAAATTCATAATTTCTCTTCGCCCAATAGGATCTAAAGCCGACACGGGTTCATCTAAGAGAAGTAATGAAGGTTTATGAACGATTGCTTGTGCTAAACCCAAGCGTTGTTTCATCCCCCCTGAGAATGTACCCGTCTTATTCTTTTTAGCATTTCCAAGTCCTACAAATTCAAGAGTTTTTTCTGCTTCAACTCTTGCAATTTTCGGATCCACCCCACTTAACTTTGCTGTCATTTCTGTAAATTCTAATGCTGTCAACCAAGTATAAAATTGAGGATACTGTGGTAAGAATCCAATTACTTTTCGGATATCCTCTGTTATCTCTTCATCCAATATAATTGACCCCGACGTTTGTTTTAGAAGTCCTGCTAGCATAGAAAGCGTGGTCGTTTTTCCTGCGCCATTGGGCCCTATTAATGCGGTGGAAGTATTTTTATTCAACGAAAACGTAACATTTTCTACCGCTTTTTCTTTTCCATATTCTTTTGTTAGCCCTTGCATATGAAGTATTTTTTTCATTCATTTCGTCTCCCAACAATGAAGTAAATAATAGATCCAATAATACTCCCTAAAATAATGATAATTGCCCACAACCATTTAGGACCGTTCGTATTCTTTACTCTGATTAAGTCAATAATAGCAACAAGCATCAGAACAAATTGGATGACCGCGATTGGTAATATCAGCATCCATGGTATAGAATCAAAATCCATAATAATTCCTCCTTTATTTGTCTACCTCTATTCTACTATATATAGAACAAAAAGGTTTCAAAATGTTTAACAGAAAATATAAACTTTTTTCTCTTGCCAAACAGAACGATGTAGGAAATAGGAACCTACGCTTTTGTTATGTTATAATAAAAAGCTGGAAGGTGAACAAAATGGACATAAACATTAGAAATGCACGTGCAGAAGATGCACATGCAGCAGTCCCACTTATTATGGAAGCTATAGGCGATATCGCCATGCAAATAACTGGGGAAACAGAGGAAACAGAAGTCACGAAGGAATTCGTGAGATTATTTACACGTACAGATAACCGTCATTCTTATCTGTATACATATATCGCGGAAATCGAAGAAAAAGTTGCTGGCGTTCTTGTGTTCTATTCTGCAGAACAAGCAATTACACTTGATGCCAATTTGGAACAATATTTGTCTGATAAAAAAGGGACTAAGGTTAAAATAGATCCCGAAACATTACCTGGAGAATGGTATATAGACACAGTAGTGGTAGATCCCACTTATCGAGGAAAAGGAATCGGAACCGAGCTTTTAAATTATGCGGAACAATTAGTGAGAAGCTTTGGAGGTGGAAAACTTTCCTTAAATGTAGAAACAGAAAAGTATGCAGCTATCAGTTTATATAATCGACTAAGTTTTGATACTGTATGTCCTTGGACAATTATTGGAGAACCTTTTTATCATATGGTCAAAACCGTCGAAGCGAATTAAAGGAGAAATATATATGAAATCATGGATTTATCCCTTAATGGTTGTTTTTGCAGCCAGCTGTTATGGGACTTTATCTACAATGGTAAAACTCGCCATAGGAGACGGATATACCGCCTCCGAAGCAGTTTCAAGTCAATATATTGTAGGTTTTTTACTTGCATTTGTTTTATATCTAATTACACAACGAAAACTTCCACGTTTATATGGAGGCTTTAAAATTATTTTATTAGCTGGTGTGTTTACGGCTACTACAGGAATTGTTTACGGGATGGCCCTTATCTACTTGCCTGCTTCTCTTGCAGTTGTAATGCTATTCCAGTTTACATGGATAGGAACGCTAATTGATTGTATTTTGAGAAGAAGATTACCGACAAGACCAGAAGTCATCTCTCTCATTATTTTATTTGTCGGAACTATTTTAGCTGCTGGCGTTCTTGATGTCGATTTGAGTGGAATTGATTGGAGAGGTTGGGTTTACGGTTTTGCTGCTGCAGTTTCATTCTCTTTAAATATGAATGTAAACACGAAACAAGTAGAAGGGATGAATACAACAACCCGCCTATTATTTGTTTCCTTTATCGCAGCACTTATGATCGCCTTCTTCCAAAGCCCTGAAATCATCTGGAACGGAAAACTATTTACAGAACAGCTTTTCTTTTACGGACTGGCTCTTGGATTATTAGGTATCATCATCCCAATTTACTTCTTTGTCATTGCAGTACCTAAAGTGGGAGGCGCGGTATCTTCTATATTAAGTGCGATGGAGTTACCTGTAGCCGTAATTGTGTCGGTGCTCGTATTGAGCGAGGCCCTATCATGGCTCCAGGTTTTAGGAATAATCGTTATATTAGTTGGTATGTGTATACCGACGCTTGCTGGAATTCGAAGAGGTAAAAAACGACAAACTGCTTCATAATTTATTAGGAATACAAATAAAAGAGGTTGAGATAAAGCTACTGTTAAGCATTTAAAAAGGCTGATCTAAAAGGTAATCATAATTACCTTTTTAGTTCAGCCTTTTGCATTGTTCAACACTAAATTGGCGGATATACTTAAGAAATACTTAACATCAGACGTTTAAATAAGACAGACAAATTATTATATTAAACTTGCAAATAAATCATCCTTCAGTAACAAATTCAATATCTGTATAAGACGGTTGTTTTTCATCGATTGATATCCAATATTTAAGTTCACTTGTAAAATCATTCGTAATTTCTTCATAATATACTTGTAATTTAGCAGGACGACCAAAAACTTTTACTTCCTTAACCCTATTCATATCAGGAACTTGGTTGTTTGGTCTAATAATCGAAAATACTTTTGAATCTTCGCCACTAACTATTGTAGCACCTTCTCCACCTCCCACCCATTTCAATTCACCGCTATTGCTTTTTAGGATCGCTAGTTCCACACCTTCATTATATAGCAAGGAAACTGTGTAAATATAAGCATCTTTAATCTCATAATAAATTATAGATTTAGCATCTATCTGATTTTCCTTCAAGATTTTTTTTATCTGCTCTTCCAAATTAAGTTCTTTCGTTTCCATATCATTTTTCTTCTGAACTGCTTCATCGCTATTCGAACAACCAAATAAGCATAAAAAAATGGTTAAAAATATTAAAAACTTTTTCATTTTTACCCCTCCTATAACAAAAATGCCGAACTCCAACAAGTTCAGCATTTTCTATTCAACCATTATTTCATTTTACCTGTTTTTCACAAAATCAACTATTCCATCCACTAACCCATTTGCTAAGGGAAGATCGGGATTTGAATACGTAGCAATATTTCCTTCGCGATCGGCAGGTGCTTCTTTCAAAATATGATTCATCTTATCAACAATAAGTAATTCAGAGTCTTTTTTTGCTTGATGCAATAGCTCTGCATCTTTTACAGGGACTTGAATATCTACATTCCCATTCACTAGGAGTACGGGGCAATTTAACTTTTGCAGGTGTTGAGTAGGATCATACTTCAACCAGGAAATCATATAGGGTTGAACCGATGTGCGGAACACACTTTGTAATTCCGGGCTTACCGTTTTCACTTGCTCACCTTGTTTTAATTTTTCCAGAATAATGGTGGATTCTTCCATTAGGTTTGCTGGTAGCTGTGTTTGGAGTTGCTCAAGGAGAACCTGATCGATAGGTCTTCCTGCACCAGCTACGGATATGAATGCGTCCGCATCAGTTTTTTCGCTTGCCACCATTCCAATGAGGGAACCTTCACTATGGCCTATTATGCCAACCTTCGAAAAGCGTGTATCGTCCTTTGCAAATTTTACCCATGCAGCCGCGTCGTCAATGAATTGATCAAATCGCAAATCTTCTTCTTTGCTGGCCAGACTCGTATTATTGCCAACTCCTCGCTTGTCATAGCGGATTGTTGCCACACCATTACTCGCCAAATCCTCTGCGAGCATTTTCAAACTATTGTTTTTTCCGGGCAATGCAATCGAGTTCCCGTTTCTATCAGTGGGACCAGAACCAGCGATGATAACCATAAGAGGAAAAGGTCCTTCACCTGAGGGAATTTCTAGTTGACCAGACATCGTTCCACCGTGTACCTTCACTTCAACCATATTACCTTTATCTACTTCCTCTTCTTTACTTCCCTTTACCAATTCAAAAGGAAAAGACTGCCCTTGCTGGGTAAACGTTCCCGAAATTTTTTCTTGTTCCACTTTGCCAACAAACGATAGTTTTTGTCCTTGAATATTCATATTAAAAAATACGTCCGATGCGTTTAATTTCACATCTGAGAGCGGATAGTCGCTTAGTCCTTGTACTGGAATGCTAATCATCCCTTTTTCTGTTCCGAATTCAACGACAATTGGCAGTGGCTGATTAGGAATATTAATAGACCCTTCCCATACACCCTCTATTTTTTCTAACGAGTCCACTTCTGATGCCTCCTCTTTTTCTTTACTACATGCAGCAAGTAACAAAAAGACCATCGCTATTAAAGAAAAAATATTTAGCGATCTCCTCATACAATCCCCTCCACCTTTGTTATACCAATAATATAACAGAGGGTAATTGGTGTGTAAAGAATGATGAAAGATTCATATTAAACCTCGACAAGAAACTTCTCACGTTTGTTTTGATTTTCTCAAAAGTCATCGTCATTGAAAAGGCTATTAGTATCCCAAAGAACATGAAATTAAATGTAAACCATTGGTAGGCGAATCTTTTAACACTATAAAAATAATAATTGAATATAATTACCATTATACAAAAAGTCACTTTCACTATTTGATTGCTCTTAAAAATCCAAAAAACTAATTGAAAAGCAATAACAATATAGTATATCTTAGTTGGAAGGCTATTAATTTAAAAACAAAAAGAAGACGCGCAGATTAAACTGTGCTTCTTCCTTTTTCTACTCCAAAAGTTACTAAAACAAATATAGCAAAACTGATCAATAATATTGTACCACCTACAATATACATGATTAAAGCAACCGTCTCATTTATTTGGAATGGGTGGATGAATTGTAAGTACATACCTAACGTCAGCCCTACCGCTCCAATAATAGCTGCCCAACCATGAATTGCCACAAGCTTAGGCGATTTAATCTTATATACCTTATAAAACAGTCCATAAACAAATAACGACAACCATCCGACCAGTAAAATATGAGCATGAATTGGGCGAAGCGCGTAAGATCCTGCCCCTGCCATATGAGAACCAAGATAAGCCCCCAACAATCCAAATAATGCTCCTGCACGTATTAGTCGTAAACTCCATCTTTCTTGCATCTTCATTTCCCCCTATTTTTAGTTGTAATTGTTAATAACGCTGGTAATAATAATGGTCGAACGATAAACGTATCCAACAGAACACCAACTGCGACGGCAAAACCAAATAATTTAAGTTCCATGACTGGCTGCGATATTAAAACAGCAAATGTTGCTGCTAGTATTAATCCTGCCGAAGAAATAACACTGCCGGTTTTTTCAACTGCTTTCGCAATTGCTTCATGTTCGTCACTCTGTTTTCGTTCTTCTTTTAACCTACTCATTAACATGATCGAGTAGTCCACACCTAGTGCCACTAAAAATACAAATGTGTATAGGGGGATTCGATAGCTAAACGATGTATATCCTAAGAAAACATCGAACATCCATGTAGAGAAGCCTAAAGCCGCTCCAAATGAAAGTAAAATGGATACCATCATCAATAACGATGCCCGAATCGATCTAGTTTGCAAAGTAAGCATTAATCCGATCAGTACTGTCATTAACCCCATTACGAGTAATGTGTCTCTATTGTTAGTATCCCGAATATCCACTTGTTTCACTGTCTCTCCACTTACTAAAACTTGTTGGTTTACTAGTTCATCTCTTATTGCTTCTACTTCATTCAAAGCTTCCTTACTATAAGGATTCGCTTTAAATATGATAGAAAACTGTGTGTACTGATCACTTTTTGAAGTCGAAGGCCGAACTTGACTTACAAGTGGTCTATCTTCCAACTTTTCTTGAATATCTGCAACCACTTTTTCGTCTTTTGATTTTACTACAATCGTTGTTGGTGCTATTTCACCTTCTGAAAATGCCTCCCCTAGCTTTGTAAAACCCTCCCTTGAAGATAACTCTTTTGGGAAAGACGCTAGTAGATCATATGAATAGATGATTGTTGTTGCATGCCATGTACCAATCCCTAATAGTAACAAAATCGGTATAGCAACTTTCCATGGCTTTTTCGTACTGACATTTCCTGCTTTTGCCCAAAGCTTCGTTGTATTTTCTTTCATTTTTGGTATTTTTACTAAAGCAAACAAAGCTGGCAATAACGTTAGTCCCGCGATTAGCATGATCACTACTGCAATTGCAAATACGGGAGCAAAATTACGATATGGCTCGTATACGGCAAACGCAAGTGTTGCTACTCCCGCTAAAATGGTACCACCACTAAAGAGGATAGTTTCTCTAGTTTTAACAAGTGCTATTTTCATATCCAGTTCTTCTTTATACCTTGAATACAGTAATAGCGAATAATCGGTAATCACAGCAAATAACAAAATCATCATAATTGATAATGCCTGGTTTTCAATTGTAATAGATGTGAACTTACCGGTAAGACCAATCATTCTATCTACTACCCCGTACACAATTCCTGCTCCAACAAGTGGAATGATTGCAAGAATGAATGAACGATAAATCACGATTAGTAGGATAAAAATAATCCCTACTGTTGCCAGAAGTAAAACTACATCAGCCTGTGAAAATAGCTCAATTGTATCGCTAGCTATACCAGCTGGTCCCGTATAATAAATAGTAAAATCTTTCGGGATAATGTGAGATACATTCTTTTTAATGTCTTTCACCTTTGCATGAATCTCTTTACTTTCTAATTGCCCTTCTAACATCAGTGGAATAAAAAATGTTTTTTTATCCTTTGAAACAAATGATGCACGATGTTCCATAGGTATTTTTGAAAACCTCGGTATACCCGGATAATTCTTCTCCATTAATGTAAGAATGCTTTGTATTTCCTCATCTGTGGCTGCCTTATTTTTTTCAAAAACTATTAGGAGAGGTATCCCCTCACTGCTAGTGAAGTTTTCTTTTATTACTTTATCAGCTTGAATGGATAAAGCTGTTTCTGGAAGCCCAGCATTTTTGGATGTGCTTGCGACCTCTTTACTGGATGGTGCAAGAAAAGAAAGTAATCCTACTATAACTAACCAACTTACTAAAGTTATAAGCCAAGTACGCTTATTCTTCATTTCGTTACCCCCTTTTAAATTTCTTTACAGGGGTAACTATACATTCCGAAAGTGAACGGAAGATGAACGGGGGATTACATCTTCTTTAGTTGAACGTATACCTTAGTTCCATGAGGTTCTACATTTTCAAATGAAAGCATGCCACTATGCGAATGTATAACTTCCTTTACAATTGCCAAACCTAGCCCACTGCCCTCAATTTGAGTGGATCTTGCTTCATCCTCTCGATAAAATCGCTCTGTCCATTGCCCATAATCCGTATCCTTGTTTCCAATACCAGTGTCTTGTATCATAACTTGTACATATTCCGTGGTTTCTGTCACTTTTAATTGTATTTCTCCTGGAGAGTAATTGTATTTAATCGCATTAGAAATGAGGTTTTCCCAAACGTACTCTAACATCTCTCTATCTCCCATTACCTCCACTTTTTTTAATTGCAATTGGATGGAGATATCCTTTTCATCTAATAGCCATCTAAATTTCAACACAACTTGTTTTAACTGGTCGTCCAGTTGAAACACTTCTTTTTTCGTACGATTATTTGCTTGATCAAATGAAGTTAGTAATAATAATTGCTTCATTACACTCGACAAACGCTTTGCTTCTTTTTGAATTATTTCTGCGTAATTTGAATTTAGTTCCCCATTCTCAAGTAATGTAGCATATCCCTGTATATTTAATAGAGGTGTTTGAAAATCATGTGACACTCTGGCGATAAATTCCTTTTTATAACGGTCACTGGCTTCCAATTGCTTCACCATATTCCGGAAGCTATCCGCCAGTTGGCCAATTTCATCTCGTTGATTGACTAGTATAGGTACTTGAAAATCTTCGTTTGCAATTTTATTCGTTGCAATCGTCAGCTTTGTTAGCGGATCAATCATCCTTTTCGCAACGATCAACATAGCAATAACACTGATGATTATCATTGCACCCGCAAGACCGCCTAAAAGCAGATGAATTTCATTAAATAGAAATTTAATATTAGGTCTTTGAAAAAGGGCATATCTCTCATGATTAAAAGTAAATGGTACTCCTACTGTATTCGTTAATTCATTTGAAAAATAACCAGTTATAAACGTCTCTTTAGGGAACTCTCGCATCCCATGGTATTCCCCACCTTGTAAAACCCTTTTCACAATTGAATTATTTATTTCACGAATCCTGAAATCCCCACCATAAAACTTCTCTTTGCCATCTTCATTTACGATATAGATTTGGTACCCGGTATCTCCAATTGTCTCTAGAAGTGGCGTTAAGCTATCTAGGTTAGATGATTCAATAAGCTCCACTATAGAGTTGGCTACATCTATATTTTTATCATCATTTTTCTCTTTCAAGTTTTGATGATAAAACGTATTTACAATCATAAAACCGATTGTCCCACTGGCAAACATTATAAGTAGTGTCATCCAGACAAATTTACTATATAAGGTTTTCATACATGCATTCCCTCTAATTTATAACCCATTCCACGAACTGTCTTAATCTGTACATTTGTTTGAGTTTTTGCTATACGCTCCCTTATTCGTTTTATATGTACACTTAATGTTTGTTCATCCCCTTCAAAATCAATTCCCCACACAGCCTCAATTAATTGGTCACGAGTAAAGACTTGGTTTGGTTTCGATGCAAGCTTAGAAAGCAATTCAAATTCCTTTAAAGGCAGCACTATTAGCTCTTCCCCAATTTGCACCTCAAAGCTTTTTCTATTAATCAACATATTACCTACTTGTATATTGGCATCACTTGTTTTGTCGTATCTTCTGAGAATTGCACGGATACGAAACAATAACTCTTTCGGTTCAAAGGGTTTTACTAAATAATCATCTGATCCTGCTAAATAGCCCTTTTCTTTATCTTCTAGGCGTCCTTTTGCTGTTAGTAATAGAATCGGGAAATCATACTGTTCGCGAATAATCTTTGTTAGCATTAAACCATCCATTTCTGGCATCATTACGTCCACTATTGCAAGATCAGGTATTTCTTTTTCGATCAATGCCAATCCTTCTTTCCCATTCTTAGCCTTTACGACACGATACCCCGTGTTCGATAAAAAAATAGATATCAACTCTAACGTATGCACATCATCATCTACCGCTAAAATTACAACCACACTCAAGCCCCCTTCTTATCTCATATTGTGTCTGCTTCTTTCTAATTCTGCAAGTGGTTTATATTATGGTGAATCCCTGTAGGGTAACTATTTGCTTTTGTACAATTACTATTATGTGTTGTTGCTTATCTTATTTCCACTTGCTGCATGTTAAAGTTGAGGAATTATAAGAAATTATGCGGCAATTAAAAGGAGCGTTATCAATAGTAGAGTAACGCTTACTACTTGTGTATACGTCGACAAAAAACAGACTTTAGTTGTTAATAAACAGCTACGAATTTTTCTAAGCGGGCAACTGCTTATTGGGTACATTTGTCTAAGTAAAGAAGAGATGATTTGGAGATAAATGGCTCAACGCAACTAATTGTGCTGGGAGAGCAACCAGTTTGATCACGAGAACAACCAATTCCCCTCCGAAAGCAACCAAATGGGGTTGGTCTGCGATTGGTCCTTTTTTAATCTACCGAGATCTGTTTTTCCCATAACTAAACTATTCTACAAATACAAAAAAGTCGCTACCGATTACTCGGTAACGACTTCTTCTTGTGTGCCCAGCGACGTCCTACTCTCACAGGGGGAGACCCCCAACTACCATCGGCGCTGAAGAGCTTAACTTCCGTGTTCGGTATGGGAACGGGTGTGACCTCTTCGCCATCATCACTAGACTTATTAAACAGAGTGCTTGTTCACTCAAAACTGGATAAACGACATATTCACAATACATACATTTTGGTTAAGTCCTCGATCGATTAGTATTCGTCAGCTGCACGTGTCGCCACGCTTCCACCCCG